>DAIQOI010000023.1:0-3664 GCA_036787955.1 Cyclobacteriaceae bacterium | reverse complement strand
GGTAATAACCTTGTTTTCATGGGAGTTGGATTTTAATGAAACGAAGCTATGATTTGTTTTCAAACAAATAAGGTGTTTTCCGGGTAAAATTTACTTTTGTAACAAAACCAGGGTTATTTAAAAAATTTCTTTAAAAAATAAATAGGTTGTTTGTTCAAGTGATGGTTTAATGCTTGAAATTTTCAGGTTTGGTCATGTTTTTATACAAAATTCCCAATTTGGGAGAGATGTAATGTACACGTGGTAATTTTTTACTTTCCGGGTGCGTTTGTTGGTTTTTGCTGAGGATATCGGGGGCATAAGGGGGGAGGATAGAAGAAAGTACCCTTGTTATGCGCTTCATGTCCTGTTCATGGCATCCTTTCTTGTGGTGCCCGAGGGCGTCTTTTCCTGCCTGTTGGTAACTTTTATCCTGTTCAATTTTATTGATACGAACCAGCCATCGGAGGCCTGAACTCAACATCATATTACACGGCCAGTCAACCTTTTACCAACCGGTACGCAAACTTTTTGCATTTTTGAAGAAGGATTTGTTTATGCGCTACGAAAAAATCAACAAACAACTTTTTATTGACAACCGCAGGCGATTGGTTAAATCGTTAAAACCGGGTTCGGTGGTTGTAGTAAATGCCAATGACATCCTGCCCACCAATGCCGATGGTACCCTGCGTTTCCGCCAGAACAGCGACCTGTTTTACCTTACCGGGGTCGATCAGGAAGAGACCATACTGGTGCTGTGTCCTGATTATCCGGATAAAAAATACCGCGAAGTATTGTTTCTCCGCGAAACCAACGATACGATTGCCACCTGGGAAGGGCATAAACTTACCCGGGAAGAGGCACGCGAACTAACGGGTATCGAAACAGTACTATGGCTGTCGGAGTTCAACAGGTTGTTTCACACCATGATGGTGATGGGCGGTGTGGAACATGTGTATCTGAACACCAACGAACACTACCGGGCCGATGTGGTGGTAGAGAGCCGCGATGCACGCTTCATACGGTGGTGCAAGGATAAATACCCGTTGCACAAATACGAGCGCCTTGCCCCGATCATGGCTCGCCTGCGCGCCATCAAATCGAAATATGAAATTGATCTGTTGCAGAAAGCCTGCGACATTACCGCAAAGGGATTCAGACGGGTGCTGCAGTTTGTTAAACCCGGGGTAAAGGAATATGAAATTGAAGCTGAGCTGGCACACGAATTTTTGCGGCACGGTTCGCGCGGCTTTGCCTATGAGCCCATCATTGCTTCCGGTGCCAACTCGTGCGTGCTGCATTATATCGAAAACAGCGCCACCTGTAAGGCAGGCGATGTATTGCTGCTGGATGTGGGCGCTGAATATGCCAACTACAATGCCGACCTTACCCGCACCATTCCGGTAAGTGGCAAGTTTACCAGGCGCCAGCGCGATGTGTACAATGCCGTGCTGCGTGTGCAACGCGAAGCATTTAACATGCTGCGGCCGGGCACGGAATATTTTAAATACCACAGGGAGGTGCAGAAGGTTATGGAAAGTGAGTTGCTGAAACTAAAACTGCTCGACAAAACCGACATCAAAAACCAGCACCCCGATAAGCCTGCCTGCATGAAATATTTTATGCACGGCACCGGTCACCACCTGGGATTGGATGTGCACGATACAGGTAATATGTTCGATAAAATTAAAGAAGGCATGGTGTGGACCGTGGAGCCGGGTATTTATATAAAGGAAGAAGGTCTTGGCGTACGCCTCGAAAACAATGTAGTGGTAACCAAAAACGGCCTGCACGACCTGATGCGCAACATACCCATAGAGGCCGAGGAAATTGAAGATTTGATGAACAGCAGGTAGTGATGATGCCGACTGGAATGTTAAAAACTGGATAACATCGTACAAATGAACCGCTCATTGTTGTTTTTTCTGGTCACTGCCTTTTTTCTTGCGTCTGCCCACGAGTTCTGGATGCAGCCGGATAAGTTCCGTTACCTGCCCGGAGAAATAATGAAGCTGAATCTGATGGTGGGCGAACAGTTTATTGGTGAAAAGTGGGACTTGAAAAAGCACCGGCTCATACGCTTTGATCACCACACGGGTTCATCGGTGCAGGGGCTGATTGAAAAAGTAATGACGGAGGGACGGGACAACCACGTTGAACTGCCGCTTGTTCAGGAAGGCACGCACCTGCTTGTGCTGCAAAGCAACAACGCCTTTATTGAATTGCAGGCTGAGGAATTCAATGCATACCTGAAAGAAGACGGCCTGGAAGACATAATCCGCTACCGTAAGCAAGCCGGTACATCCGGTAATCCTGCACGCGAATACTACCAGCGCAACGCCAAGCTGTTGGTGCAGGTAGGTAACAAGGCCACTGCTGTTTATGAAAAGATTGCCGGTTTGCCGTTGGAAATCATCCCGATGCAAAATCCATATACCCTGAAACTTACGGATGAAATAAGATTTAAAGTTTTGTTTGAAGGCAATCCGCTTCAGTATGCATTGGTAAAGGTTTGGAACCGCAAAGACGGCCGTACCTTGGTGCAGAACCTGTACACCGGAAAAGACGGAACTATAACCACCCGGTTGGCCAGTACTGGCATGTGGATGGTGAGCTGTGTGAAGATGGTACCGGCCCGTGAGGAAGGAGCCGACTGGCAAAGTTACTGGGGCAGTTTGGTGTTTGGTTTATGAACTAACAGGTTATTATATGGAGAACCTTATTTATTCACCAGAAGCACCTGAACCCGTGGGGGCCTATCCGCATGCCCGAAGGGTTGGCAATTTGTTGTTTTTGTCAGGAGTGGGGCCGCGTAAACGCGGAAGCCGGGAGATACCGGGAGTTACCCTCGATGCCCGGGGCAATATCGTGGCTTATGACATTGAAGAGCAGTGCCGCTCAGTATTTGAAAACGTACGCCTCATTCTTGAGGCCAGCGGAACAAAATGGGAGAATCTGGTGGATATAACCGTATTTCTCACCAACATGAAAGCTGACTTTCATAAATTCAATAAAATCTATGCCGAATACTTTAAAGACCACCAGCCCTGCCGCACCACGGTAGAAGTAAATGCACTGCCCACACCCATAGCTATTGAACTGAAATGTATTGCTACGTTTGATTAAACTGGAAAACGCTTCTGCCGGATATCTGTTAGCCCGGTGGTAAGGGCAGAAGCAAACATGGCCGGAGGAGAATTTCCAATTTTTTCGTGTGTGTGCAGAAGTTTCAAAAATCCGGTTTTTCAAACAGGGCAGAGAGAAAATGGTTGCCGGATGGGGTGTGCTTTACTGTGCAAGATTGATTTGTTCACGAACACAAAGGGTTATTACGTTGTTATAACAATCAACCCTTGCATCGTGCAGGCGCATGGCAGCCTGTGAGGAGGCATTGCAGGGGGTGAAAGTTGCTGAAAATTTTACAGGTTGTAAATGTAGGTAGCTGCTCAATTCCCCGCATCGTCTCCCAGCGGGTCTTCTGCGGGGGAGTACCATCAGTACAGCGACAGGGTGTTACAGGATAAAGTAAAGCAAACCGGTTGAAGGGAATTTACTGACGCGGAGCAGCTGGCTGCCTGTGGGTTTCAGGCCAGATCTCTGCGGCATCGGCCGCAGGAGATGCTGCAGGACAAAAAGTTTTCCTTTTGAACAGGCATATACTGCGCTTGGCTATTGAAAAATTTTT
>DAIQOI010000022.1:0-12911 GCA_036787955.1 Cyclobacteriaceae bacterium | reverse complement strand
TGCAGCGGTGAATATTGCGCTTTTCACAAACGCCACGCAATATGCACCCAACGTTGGCGGTAATTGCTCAGACAGACTTATTAAGAAAAGATTTTATATATAAAAACAATTTAAAACCAAAAACCAAAACTATTCCTTTAAAAAAACATCATGACAAACAAGATTTCAAAATTATTTAGCTTATTAATTTTTCTGTTATTTATGAGTTGTTCACATGAAGAGATAGCCTCATCTAAAACTATCAATTCAAAACAAGAGAAAAATGAAATCTTTGCAAAAAATAATTTACCAAATGGCAGTGTTCCTACAAACTATCTTGATTGGGAAAATATTGATTTCATGCCAACACCTCCTGGATATGAGCGTATATACGTCCCCTGGGCTTCAGGGGCAAGCACAAAAATTAATAGCAATATTTTTTTTGACTATAGAGCATTTGATGGATGGAGCCTTGTCTATAGCACATTCAATACAACTAATATTGAGCCTCATTGGTTCTTTATTTTATATAACAAATTTAGAGGAGTCATTAGAATGTATTATTATGTCCCTTCGACTATATCATTTGTCTCTTCAACTTACATTGCAAATAGCTTAACAGTATTAGGTACAAATTCTGCATCCTCACCAATTCTTAATTTTCACAATCAAGAAATTGTTGATTTCAATGTAAAGCCAACAACCGCCTCTAATCAAGACCCCTTTTTGATTGGACCCGGTACATGGTATGCTTCAGAATACGAATTAGCCTATGACAACACCATTGCATCACAAAATTATTTGACCCAGCACCTCAGATGGGAAATAAAGGGTGCCCAAATATCAGAATTGAAAGTTAATGGTAGTGTAGATTTAAGTGATACTATGGATGGATCGGTCGGAACATCAGGATTTAATTTAACCGTGTCACCAAATTTTAACTTCTCCTCTACAAAATATGGCAATGGGTCAATTATATATAAAGGGAGCAATGATGCATCTTCAGTAACAACTAATAAAATTGGACAAGCTCTAATTTCTGCAATCACCAGTGGTTTAAAGAGCGGAAAAGCAAGCGGTGTACAAAGCGTTATCAATGGTATATTCAGTGGAATTATTGTTGACTCAGAAAAATATACAAATATCAATTTAAGTGGTACAATAAGTCTTAAAGGCACAATAAGTTCAAATTTTCTTGGAGCCTCAATTGACTTGGCAATACCAGGGTCAGACCAAAGTCAGACTGTGGAATTTACCCCTTATTACAACGACCCTCTTGGTTTATTTTACATTTCAGCTAAGCCATCTGTTGTTCAACAAAAGAAGTATGTTTCACCTTATACTTGGACTGTTTACACATTAAATCCCAACTCTTTTAACTTGATATTTAATCCAACCCTAAGCTCTATTGCAACAATTAGAAATATTAAGAAAGCAATAATTCTGGGTGACGCAAATGAGGCAAGATCTTTAGAGGTTGGTGGCCCAGCAGATTTAATTGAGTTTGGTAATCGAAAACTCTATGATGCTGATAACATCATCTGGTTTAGGACGGTTGACGGAGTGCAAAACCTGAAGACAATATGGGTAAGAGTCACTTTCGACATAGTTCCAAATAATGGCAGTCGAACCATTCACATTGTTAAGACTTTTAAACCGACAATTATAATTTCAAATACACCATACACTGGACCTTTGTATAAATAGCTACTGCAACTGAAAGCTCCCCTTAGTTAGTCACACTCAAAAGTATAGATTTTCAACTATTGTTGCTATCTTGTTGGAATGTGGGAAACTCCGATGTGGCTTTTTGCGGGTAGCAGTTCGGCCAACTGCCGGAGTTGCTGCCGCAAGGGTTCGTCGTTCCTCGGCCTGGGTTTATAGCGGATTACAGACGGATAAGTACCCATCAGTTGGCAGGCCTGCCGAAGGCTGGTGTTGTATTGCTGTTGTACGTACGCCACCAGTTCCCGCTTATCGGCAGGCCCTACAACTTTTTTGCAACTACATCTTTAGGTATGGTAATCTGATAAGCCTGCTCAGCCACAATCTGCTTATATCGGAATAACTCGGCTTCCAATTCTTTAACTCGTTTGAGTTGGTGAACATCCATGCCGGAATACTTGCTTTTCCACTGATAAAAAGTGGCCTGGCTGAATACCGTGCTCCCGGCAAATGTCAATCATTTATTTGCCGGCTTCCTGTTCTTTAAGAATGCCTACAATCTGGTTCTCAGTGAATTTTGTCTTTTTCATAGTGCCTTAAGTTTAACGATTATTCTCTGTTTTTAATCGTGACAAATTTTAGGGGAGCTTTCACCTTTGCCAGGCCAGTTTTTATTTCTTAACAAAATTTTCGTAACTATGTATATAATTAAATGAGACGGCTCATTGCCCTGTTTCTGCTTTTTCTGTTCCTGCTCAACGTGATGGGGTACTACGGCATTTTTATAGGCTTGCAGTGGCAAAATGGCAGAGCCCTGAATGAACGCCTCGATAGCGATGACTACGAAGAGTTTGAAACCGTAACGTACAAAATACCTTTCATCTTGCCTTATGGCACCGACAGCCGGGGCTTCGAACGCGTGGAAGGCTCCTTCCAATATAACGGAGAAACCTATCGGCTGGTGAAGCAGAAATTTTACCGCGACACGCTGTACATCGTGGTGATTAAAGATGAAAAAAGCCAGCGCATCAGCGAGGCACTCTCTGATTACGTAAAAACATTTACCGACAAGCCCGCCCATGCGGAGGGCGCCATCAAGATATCATTCGATTTCGCAAAAGATTACCTATCCACAGTTGTGGCTATTTCGGCTGCGAGCGCTGGTTGGGAAATCGGCATCCATTCGTGCCACAGCACATCGCATTTCACCTCCTCTTTTTTAGCCTCTATTATACACCCGCCCGAAAGAGCCTGATCGTGACAGCCCCCCTGTTCTGTTTTGTACAACAGGTCGCTTTGCGCTTGTAGCGTTACCTCTGCAAGACAATACAGTGCCGTTTAGGTAACTGTAGTTATTGTAATTGTTTAGTTCACACTTTAGTTCAACCGATTTTTATAGTATCCGTTTTCAGCAACTCAGCGGAAACAAAGGTACTGACATGCCGAACTGGCTTGATGGAAAAGTTAAAACCAAACCACATGAAGAGAAATTTACTTATTTTAACTGCTGCACTCAGCTTTTCGTGGGCGCTGCACGCCCAAACATCAACCGATGCGTTGATGATGAAGAAAAACGAAATCTGCTTTGCCTTTATGTATGATCAGGGCAACTGGGATCAGTACTGGGAAGGCACCACCCTGATCAGCAATGCCAACATAGGCACGTTTACACGGCACACCTACATGCCCATGATTGTCTATGGTATAAACAGCAAACTAAACGCAATGGTGACGTTTGCCTATGTAAAAACCCTGTCGGATGGAGGGCAGTTGGCCGGTGTACAGGGATTTCAGGATGTGAACCTGGGCGTGAAATACCAGATCATTAAAAAAGAGACAGACAAACACAGCTTTTCGGCCCTGGCCGTAGCGCAATTTGGCACACCCATGACCAACTACCTCTCTGATTATATGCCCTACAGCTTGGGATTGGGCACGCAAGAACTAACGGGTCGTGTTATTGGTCTGTATGAATACAAAAAGATGATCTATGCTCGCGCTTCAGCCGCTTATGTGTGGCGTGGGCAAACGGAAGTAGAGCGCTCCTATTACTACGCCAACGGAAGTTATTACACCACCTTTATGGATGTGCCCAGCGCGGTAAATTACCAGGCCGCCCTTGGTAGCCTACTACTAAAGAACAACCTGCGCATGGAGGCAATGTACACCGTGCTGAACTGCCTGAGTGGCGATGATATACGCAGGTGGAACATGCCGCAACCCACCAACAGAATGGAAGTAAGCCAGGTTGGCTTCTTTGCACAGTATTATTTCAAAGACATTGAACCGTTGAAGCGATTTACCCTCATGGCTTCATATAGCCAGGTGGTAGACGGACGGAACATGGGTAAATTCACCAATATAGGTGGAGGCATTACCTATCAATTCACTTTTTAATACCTGATGAGGAAGAGCTATCCCTCGCATGCACTCAGAGAAGATTACAACACATGGATATATATCAATTTATGAAAATAAATGAACGTATGAAAAAAACAGTTTTACTTGGTTGGAGTCTGGCATTGGTCATCGCTGCTGTTACCAGTTGCGAAAATGAACTACCTACCTACTTGAAGTATTCGGCTTATGAGTTTTCAGGTTTAGATGAGGATGGAGGAAGCTGGCAACCCATTCTCTTTTCCAGTGCCACCGACATACCCGTTGCGCCTCCGGCTGCCGTAAATTCCAGCGAGTATCAGGCCGAGTTGGCCGCACTCAAATCGGCCACCCGAAACCTGAATGCCAGCCAACGCAAGGCGGTGGATTACTGGACCAATAACCCGTTGATTCGTTGGAATGAAATAGCCCTGGAGCTTGCCGCGAAGTATAACCTCATACCGCCCCCCAACCCAGACGGCACCTATACGTTGCCCTCACCCGCCAATCCACAAGGCCCACCACCTTTTCCCTTTGCGCACCCGCCCTACACCAGCCGCATGCTGGCTTACCTCAGTGTGGCCCAGTTCGATGGGTTGATTGTTGCCTGGCATTACAAATATCAATACAATAGGCCTGCCCCCTACGTAACGGACAGTGAGATTGCCTATGCTTACCAGCGGAACAATTTGCCCTCTTACCCCAGCGACGGAGCCGTGATTGCCATAGCCTCGCGCGATGTACTGAAAGCTATGTTTCCGCTGGAACACGCGTACCTCGATGAAAGGGCCGAAGAGCACCTGAACAGCCTGTTGTGGTCTGGATCGAACACCATCAGCGATATTGAAGCGGGTAAGGCCATTGGCACGGCTGTTAAAACGGCCGCGCTGGCACGGGCCTCTACCGATAAAATGAGTGCAGCCCAAACTCCACGTTCTGTGTCAGATTCCATCAAGCAAGCCGCCATCGATCGCTTTGGCTGGTATTGGGAAAACCAGGAGGTGCCAAAACGCCCGGTTGGTTTAACGCCTCTGTTCGGCAAGGTAATGATGTGGAATGTGCCCAACGTAGAAGCTGTTCGCCCGGTGCCTCCGCCCGCGCCAGGCTCTCCTGCTTTTGAGCGGGACGTTGAGGAGTTGCGCAACCTGGCCAAAAACCTGACAGAAGAACAACGCAAAATTGCCAACTGGTGGTCGGATGGTTTAAACACCTACACACCCCCTGGCCACTGGAACAGGCGCGCCAAAGAATTTATTATAAAGTATAAAATGAACCCGTTGCGTTCCGCGCGCACGTTTGCCTACCTGAACATGGCGCTGATGGATGCAGGAATTTCGTGTTGGGATGCAAAATACTACTACCACTATCCACGTCCCATTCAAACCATCAAAGGTTTTAAAACCATTCTGGCTACACCAAACTTCCCGAGCTACACCTCGGGGCACAGCACCTTCTCTGCCGCAGCAGCAGAGGTGCTGGCCTATATCTTCCCGGCAGAAGCTAAAGCCGTACGCGATTGGGCGAGGGAGGCAGCCGAGTCGAGAATTTATGGTGGGATACACTACCGGTTTGATGCCGAGGCGGGCCTTACACAAGGGATCGCTGTGGCACGCTATACCATTGAAAGGGCCAGGGCAGACGGAGCTGATGATTAATAGTCAGCCAACTTAGCGCACACAAAACATGAAATGATATAACATATAGTTTTGTTTTGAGTAATAGATGAGTTGAACGGGGAGGGTGGTTCCTCCCTGTTCGTTTTTAATTGTCAATAGTATTAACCTTCGGACCTTAAACCGATCTATTTTAATACCGTGGTATCGCAGTGCCTTACTGATCCTCCGGCTTCCGCAGCGCCTGCGATAAAGCCCAAACATTCTTGGACGGATTACATTGCCTCCAAATCAATATGATAGGTTTTACCATGCCTGTATTCATAATATGAACTGCGGCTTATGTCTAAGGCTTTGCAGATTGTTTTCACCGGGTAATTGACTTCTTGAGTGGATACAAATTCGTACATCTCCGTTAATTGTGGCGGCCGAAAATGGTCAAGGCTTTTTTTAAAATATCCCGCTCCGTCTCAAGCTGTTTGATTTGCTTGCGAAGCGCTTCAATCTCACCAGATTGACCCGAATTACTGTTCCTGGAACGTTGGCGCCACCGATAAAGTAACGCTTCACTCACTCCAAGAGCTTGGGCCACAGAGGCCACGCTTTGCCCATTCTCGACTTATCGTAGGGCTTCCTGCTTGAACTGAGCGTCATTCTTCAGTTGACGCTTTCTGCTTTTCTTTTCCATAGAAGAACACAAATTTAGACTTAATTTTGTGTCCGGATTTCCTAGACCACCTCAAACTCAGTGCTGTCAGACAGTTTTGTGATCCGAAATCCGCCCGAACGCAAAGCCCGAAACCATTAGTGAGAATCTTAAAAACGACACCACAAGAATAGAAATGAAAGAAATATACATAAAAAAAGTAACGATTAACGACATGGACCAATTACAACAAATTGGCAGACAGACTTTTTATGAAACATTTTCAGCAGACAACACCGATGAAAATATGACAAAATATTTAGACGAAGCATTTTCCATTAAAAAACTGACGGCTGAATTTTACGACAAAATCAGTGAATTTTATTTTGCAATGCTTGACAATAAAGTAATTGGCTATCTAAAACTAAACTTTGGACCATCTCAAACAGAATTAAAAGATGACAAGGCACTTGAAATTGAACGTATATACGTTTTAAAGAAGTTTCACGGTAAACACGTTGGACAAATACTTTACAACAAAGCAATCGAAATAGCAAGACAGAAAAACGTAGACTATGTTTGGTTGGGTGTATGGGAAAAAAATCAGAGAGCAATAAATTTTTACAAGAAAAACGGTTTTGTAGAGTTTGACAGACACATTTTTAAATTAGGCAATGATGAGCAAACTGACATCATGATGAAACTAAACCTAAACAACTAATGTGGAAAACAAGAAGGGCAGTCACTAACAGCACCTACACGGAAGCGGAGGCTTCGTTTTTCTATGAAAGTGAAGCGCTAAAAATCCTCACCTGGGTGTAATTACCAACCGTTACCACCAATGGTAAAACCACTTAACAACCACTCAACAGACCATATAAACCCATAGACAATGGATCAGAAAATACAATTAAAACACCCTGCCGGTAAAAGAGCGGTCAGCATGGACAAAGACAAGTATGACACACTAAAAAAATACCTGCTGTTACATTTAAAAAATAATGGGGCCTCCAGCCATACAGAATTACTTCAATCAATTACCAATAGCTTTAAAAAAGATAAAGTAAAATTTGATGGCTCAATTGAATGGCACATGGAATGGGTGAAACTTGACCTGGAAGCCAGAAAAGCAATTAAACGCATCAGCGACAAATCTCCAATAAAATTCGCCTTGACAAAATAAACAACCATGAAGCAAATATTGAAGCGACTTCTTTGTAATAATCAGTTCTTCTTACACTTAACCCCTTGTTCGGGCAGTAAACACAACAGAACAATGACCTGAATGCTCCAGGACAAGAACATACGGTTTACAATGTTAGTTTACAATGTTATATAGGTCAAACGGCATAAATCATGTTAATATAGCAGGGAATCATGTCGTAAAAATTCCGACTGTTACTACCTTTGTGTACCACGACCCATTTTTCTTAAAACGACTTATTCCGACACAAAGCAGAGAGATTTAAAAACAGTAACGCTGTCACTTAATTAGGCAGTGTCTAAACAAACCCAGATGTCACAGGCTATGATAGAGGATCGCTCAACACGACAATCTGTAAAAGTTCGAGGTAGACTGTCCATTAAGTGAACCTAACGAGCAGACATAAAGTTGGAATACAATCATTTTTTAATAATTTTTGCACAAATGAAAAGTACTTCGTAGACTTTTAGAAAAAACCATGATTGAAAATCTACTTAACATGATAAAAAAAGTATGGCAACAGGCAAAACGCAGAACTATAAAGCGGGTAGCGGACATTTTAATAATCGAACTGAAAAGAAACACAGTCTATAACACATACTTTGATATAAAACCTAACTCATATGAATAAACTTTTAAAGATCATTGCTATACTAGGGTTAATTGAACATAACTTAGTCAACGGACAAACTATTTTAAATATTTATCCCGACTCTTTGATCGCACCTCTGAACATTAACTTTACGCCCGGCTGTTTTTTCCATCCTAAAACAGTTCCAGCCTACAATGATTTTATGAATAATGGTATCTATCAAAATGTGATACGGACAAATGCTATAGAAAGTGCTATGAATAATTCTACTAATCTATCGGAATGCCTTTCATTGCTTTCAACATATAAGGCTGATCTAGTTACTTTGTCAACAAAATGCAGTAAGCTTATTTTCATCTTCGAAAAGATGCCACTATGGCTTAGCAGTTCTATGGATGGTTCTCCGGCAGCTATATCGGGATATTACGTTTTTAACACAAAGCCTCCTGCAAACTGGGATTTGTGGCAAATTGCCGTGGATAGTATAGCTTCTAAAATAATCAATCAGTTTAGAATTTCAAACGCAGTGTTCGAAATATGGAACGAGCCCGATATGGGTTCCTGGACAGGAACAATGGCTGAGTATTTTGAATTATATAAACGAACGTATGACGGAATTAAATCGGCAAGCAGTACCGCCATTATCGGAGGTCCTTCTGTTAATTTCTGGGGGAACAATATTTATTGGCAACCGCCTTATGGATATATTTCCAACCAACTGGGTGATTCATCGTTAATCGGACAGCTATTAGATTCAGCTGTACTTTGGAATAAAATTCCAAATTTTATTTCCTTCCATCTTTTTAACCTTAATCACCAAAGTTTTTCTAATGCATGTAATTACATCCAACAAAAATGTAATTCACTTTCAATTCCAGAACCAGAAATTGTTATTAGTGAATGGAACGCACCCTCAGCTGTTCGAGACAAACCGCTTGCCACATCTTACATGATAAAAGCTCAAATTGAAATGGCAAAAACAACCATCGATAATAACTCTATTGCTGCCTGGCAAGATTTCAATCCAGGCACCTCAGAATTTCATAATGACTATGGCCTACTGACCTACGGTGCCATTCATAAGCCCGCATATAACAGTATTTTGCTTTCAGAAAAGTTAAATGGGACAACTTGCAAAATGACTTCCGCTGTTCCCTATGATGGTGTATCATCCGTTACTAACGATACCTTATTCGTTCTTATCGCTAACTATTGTCCTCCACCCTTTATTGAAGCTCTCAATACTACGCTGTATCAAGGTCAATTGAACGCAAATCAATTAGATAGTGAAGGATATATCAATATTTCTCAACAAGATATATCATATCTTGATTCAATTTACAGAGGATTAGTTATTATTCCAAATTCAAATGCTATGCAAATAGCGATTAATAATTCCATTGGAATATACCGGCATTATGATTCTCTTGAAACCACATCCAGGTTGTTTAAGTTAAATATTATTGGGTATACAGGAAATTATTCCGCACAAGTATTCATCGTTGACTCAGTACAAAATAATATGCAATATCGTTATGACTCCTTATTAAGGGCTGGCTATACACAATCCTCGGCTATTTCTGCAATACTTTCAAATCAAAACATTAATTATTCAACTATTTCAATCACTTCCGGGCAATATACATTTTCATTGCAACCAAATGCCGTATGCTTGTTTAAGATCTATATCCCAGGAATAATTAGCTCAACAGAAAATAATTTCGTTTCAACCAACTTTGATATTTATCCAAATCCAACTTCCGACAAATTAACAATAGCACTTCCATCACAACAAAAAAGCAAGTCAATACTGCAAATTTATAATACAATGGGAGTTTTAGTTAAAACCGTTGACATAAATCATTCATCAATTGTAATTGATATTTCAGAATTATCAAGTGGACTATACTTTATTCGCATGACAAATTCACAGCAAACAAAAAGATTCATAAAGCAATAGTCAGTAATTATAATGACCCGAGTGCAGATGCTGATCTGTTAAAAATGGCCAGACTATCAAAGCAACATAAGCCATTAATTGTTTATACCATTGAGTTGACTGCTTGCTGTCTTAGAAGAGCCTTCATTCTTTGGTCCTGAACAGATGGCCAGTCGCATACACGTAAGTATCTTTTACAAGATAACGTTGAAGTAATTGGCATGCTACGAATGATTGGGTATTTTCCGGAAAAGTCTAATTCGCAGTGCTTCCCGTCTTTGGCCAAATTATACACCGGTACAGTTAATTTAGTGCCGGTATAGACAAATACGATGATTTCAATAGAAATAGTGGAAAATTAATGCACGGAAATTCAAATATCAATGTTCAGGTTGTTAGTTTTACATCCAGGAGTGATCATGCTGCTTTGGTGGAACTTTCAAATCAAAGAAATTATTGGAAGCCAGGCAAGGTGGTTAATTGAACACCTGCCTGCAGGCAGGCAGTTATTACCTCCCATCGGCTTTTGTAGTATATTGACGGCTTTGTGTACCGATCACAATGGCTATTCGGACTGCCCGAATGCAAAACCCGAAACCATTGTAAAAATTTTGAATTCAAATACAACAAATGATAAAACGACTACTTGCACTTCTGATGGTTTGTTCAGGAAATTTGGTAAATGGACAAATAACCCGAAATTCTGAGCTGTTCCAATTATTGAAAAAACAGGACAGTATCTTCTTTGAGCGAAGTTTTAACCTTTGCGACATGGACTATTTAACCAAAGTCATCCACAAAGATTTGATATTCTTTCACGACCAGGCAGGCATTCAAAACAGAAATGATTTTCTTGAAAACACAAAAAAGAATATTTGCTCAAACCCCAACCAAAAGCCAATCAGAAAGTTGGAAGAAAGCAGTTTGCAGGTTTTTCCCCTGTACAACAACGGCATATTGTACGGCGCTATTCAAAGTGGCATTCACAACTTTTACATTAGGGAACCAAATAAAGAGGATGTACACACCAGCACGGCTAAGTTCATACATGTGTGGTTACTGGAAAACGGGGATTGGTTGCTAAAAGAAGTCCTCAGCTATGACCACAAGCCTCCCGGTTATCAATATGATAGTAAGAAAGAACCGGAAACGGTAAAATCAGAAAGGATAGCCGACCATTCTGATCAACATCATGATAGAGCAACAGACAAGCCAACGAAAACAAGGCAAGAAGCAAGGCAACTCCATTCAGTTTTTGAAAATTACTTCGCACTAAAAGACGCTTTGGTACGGTCTGACGGCAATTTAGCTTCTGCCAAAGCAAACGAACTGCTTCATGCACTTAATGGTGTGCAGATGAACAAACTTTCAAATGCAGAACAAAATATTTGGGTGAAAGTAATGAAAAACTTGAAAATTGATGCCAGACGCATTGAAGAAACCAAAGATGTAGGGCGTCAAAGAGTTCGTTTCAATACTTTATCTGAAAATATGTATCAACTTATTAAAGTTTCCAAGCAAGATACACCTGCTTATTACCAGCATTGCCCCATGGCAAACAATGGCAAAGGCGCCTATTGGTTGAGTAAGGAAAATGCAATAAAGAACCCATACTACGGATCTAAAATGCTTACTTGTGGTAAAACTGTTGAAACAATTGAATAACTAAAACTGGTGTAGCCTATTTGGTCACACCAGTATTAAAACGAAAAAATTAAATGGAACAGAAAAAATATATTCCTGCATTAGGCTATGACTTTTTAACAGCCTACTACGATTTGGCAATTAAAATCACTATGCCTGAGAAGAAATTTAGAAGACTATTGGTTGAAGAAATCAATCCACAAAAGAATGAACAGATTTTAGAATTTGGATTTGGTACTGGACAAAATTTGCTTTTGGTACACAAGGCAAATCCAAACATAAAGTTAGAAGGTTTGGACATTGACCCTAAAGTAAAAGCCATTGCCGAGCGTAAATTAGCAAAAAATAAAATTGCAATTCCATTGCATTTATACAATGGTAGTGTTTTGCCCTTTCCCGATAGCAGTTTTGACAAAGTTTACAGTTGTTTGGTCTTTCATCAATTAGATGCTGAAACGAAACTAAATTGCCTTAAAGAGTTGCATCGCGTTATGAAATCTAACGGAAAACTCATCATTGCCGATTGGGGTAAAGCACAAAACAAATTGATGCGATTAACTTTTGGTTTAGTTCAGTTATTAGACGGTTTCAAAACTACCAATGATAATGTAAAAGGGTTGATGCCCGATTTTATTTTACGGGCAGGTTTTGAAGATGTAGTGGTAAAAAACTCTATCAATACAGCAATTGGCACCTTTTCTTATTTCAACCCAATTAAAAAATGAAATTTCTCAAATGGACAATCAAAAAAATGTGTATAAAAACTGTTGCCAATAGTTATTATGCAATTGACAACTACAACCCTTTTCGCCCAAAAGGTGGATCGATATGATCTTGTTGCCCTGGTTGGTCCTGAAATTAAAAACCACCAAAAAGAGCGGCTTTTTCAACGCTAACAGACATGACCGGCAACATATCAGTTGAAACAACGAAGACATAATATTGATTCGAATCTGATTGACAGTGAGGCACTTTGAATTCACAGCCTTTGGATAACTGCAACATATTAGGCGCAAGCGTAAAACAACACATCAGCTCTTTACAAATGTAACATTTGTAACAAACTGAAAGGATAAAAAAACAGAGATTTGCGAGAAAACGAATGACGGAAAACATAAAACTCGGACTTAAAGAAAATTGGAAGCAGTTTACAATCCTGGTAATCGTCAACGCCTTTGTAGGTGGAATGGTAGGAATGGAATTGTAAGCTCCCCCGAAAATAGGACAGTTTTGAATTAGACAAAAGGTCTAAC
>DAIQOI010000021.1:0-16487 GCA_036787955.1 Cyclobacteriaceae bacterium | reverse complement strand
GTAAGTAAAATATTGTAGTAATACTTTTCATTCTCTTTAGGTTGAATATTTTGATTTTTAAATATTACATATTGATTATGACCTTTGTAAATCTTATAGCAATAATATTCTGATTTCAAAAATTTTATAAAATTGATATTTGGATCAAAGTAAAAAAATCCCTGATTAGAAGCATCATAAAAAATTAAATCATCATTTTTTGATGTAGTCATGCAAACAGGCTGAATAGTATTACCATTATTCAAAATATCTCCCTCGATACTCTTCATCAAGACTCCATCAAAATTATATAAGACTAATTTTTGAAAAGCCCTGTCTACTATAAGAATTTTATCTTTCCAAATTAAAATATCGTCAATAGCGCTTAATGATGAATTAAGTTCTATAAATTTCCAGTCAGAGAAAAAATTATCCAGGTAGTAAGATTTATCATTTTCATTATAAATAATAGTCTCTTCTGTCTTACTCCTGCAAGAAGAAAGGAATGCGATACTCAGAAGTAGTATATTAAAACAATAAATGAGCATTGACGTTTTCTATTAAATAAAACTGGTGTTGTCTAATACTTTTATAACACATAAAAGACAACACCAATTTAAATAATCATATCGAATTAACTACTCTTTTGCTTGCTCAGTTTCGTTTTTAATACATTTCGCGTTAAATAAACCACACTTTGCATAGTAACCTTCCTCACACTCAACACTTACACTCCATCCTATTCCCATTATCTTGACTTCACGTGAGCAACTTTTTGCTCCTTCTCCACCAGCTGCATAAGCACTTAATACAACCATTAAATAAACAACAACCAAAATCCTTTTTAAATTTGTCCTCATAATTTTTATAAGTTAATTAATATCCACCCACCCCCTCCGGAGCACTTAACCAGTTACCCTCTCGGGTGACTCACTGGTGAGGCGTGCAGGAGTGAATGTTATGACCAAGTAAATAACCTGTTATAAATTTTACAAATCAATCTCACTGATTTTCTTACATTGTATTTGTACCCTGTTGCCGGATGGAAATCTGCGTTTTTTGGTAGTTTGAGCGGATCTACACACACACACACGAAAAATGTTACAAAACAGGGTAAAATCTTACATCAGGTATCGAAAAAATTTTTCTCATTTCCCACAACAACCCTGTTTCACTACCCTTTTGTAAATTTATTCCGTGCAGCTGAGCTCGTTTAAAATCATCCTACTTTTTACAATTGCTGCAGGCATTGGCTGGCTGCTGGTGC
The DNA here is from genome assembly GCA_036787955.1 of Cyclobacteriaceae bacterium. Lineage (GTDB taxonomy): Bacteria > Bacteroidota > Bacteroidia > Cytophagales > Cyclobacteriaceae > UBA2336. The sequence continues at coordinate 15,241 of DAIQOI010000021.1, read as the reverse complement.
CCCGCTTGCCTGTGGACCTCCAGCCCGATGTGCGGCCGGCTTCTCTCACAGTAACTGCCTCCCTGGCTCAGGCCCCGCCCGAAACGGTTGAACAGGAAGTTACCGCCCCGCTGGAAAATGCTTTCTCCGGCATCAGTCAGCTTAAGTCTGTTTACTCTGTCTCCGGCTACGGAACCAGTACCATCGAACTTGTTTTCGACCGTCATGCCGACATGGCGCTTAAAAAATTTGAAGTAACATCGATTATCCGCCAGGTTTATCCCAAACTTAATGAACGGGTTTCATTCCCTGCCGTTGAGCAGCGCACACATTCGGCAACCCAAAAAAATCCGTTATTGGTTTACCGCATTAATGCGCGTCTTGCACCCTACCAGATCCGGCAGATTGCCGAAGAAAAACTGGCCGTAGCGCTCAGGCAACTGCAAGGCGTAAATGAGGTTACTGTTAGCGGTGCCGAGCGCATCCGCCTGATTATTGCTTTTAAACCCGATGTTCTGCAGCAGTATGGCATAGCGGCTCATCATTTGCAACAAATCATCGCAACTGAGTTTGGTACCGTTTTTCCGGGTTCAGTCTACACAGCCGCCAAAGAAAAGCTTACCGTTCAGCTCAGCAACAACCTGCACTCGGTTACTGACCTGGAAGATACCCCAATTCGCTTGCCAACCGGCACCATAACATCGCTGAAAAAGTTTGCATCGGTTTACCTGGAAGAAGACCCGCCACGTCAGCTTTTCCGCATCAACGGCCGCAATTCGGTAAGCCTGAGCATCTATGCCGATGAACATGTAAACCGGCTTACCCTGGCCACCCGGCTGAAAGAAAAGTTAAAACAACTCGGTACACAACTGCCACAGGGCTTTGAAGTACAGCTGGACATTGACGACACGGAATTCCTGGCGCGCGAAATACGTAAAAACCTTGTGCGATCAGGGTTATCCATTGTTATGCTCATCGCCTTTATCCTGCTCAGCTACCGGAGCCGGATCTATCTGCTTATTCTCTTTTCAGGTATAGTCATCAGTCTGGGTATCACAGCAATCCTGGCCTACCTGCTTCACCTATCCATTCACCTCTATACCATAGCCGGTTTAACGGTTTCGTTCGGCTTGTTACTGGACAATGCCATTGTGGTGATGGACCACCTTTACCGCAGGTTCGACCGTAAAGTAGGGCTGGCGGTATTGGGCGCAACACTTACTACACTGGCTGCATTGCTGGTAATTCTGTTTCTGCCGGAAAATGAACGAGCCAACTTAACTGAATTTTCCATCATCGTTTGCATGGCGCTGGCCAGCTCGGTGCTTACGGCTTTGTTCTACACACCTGCCGTTTTTAACTATTTTAAGCTTACCGGCACACGCAGAAAAAGAATTACGTTTGGCCAGCTCAGATACCGCGTAAAGGCACTGTATTTCTACGGCAGTCTTATTGCTCTGTTAAGGCGCTACCGCACACTGGTGTGGATATTGTTGATTCTGACATTTGGGTTGCCACTGTTTCTGTTGCCTGCATCGTGGCCGGGTCAGGACTGGTACAACCAAACCATTGGCAGCAACTGGTACCAGGAAAATGTTCGCCCGCATGTTGATCGTTTCACCGGTGGAGCCTTGCGCCTGTTTATCCGCAATGTGTACGAACGCAGCGGCTACCGCGAACCGGAGCGCACCCGGCTGTACGTATATGCCGAACTGCCACAGGGACACACCCTGCAGGACATGGATCGCATCATGCAGGCTACGGAAAGTTTCCTTGCCGATGTGCAAGGCATTGAAAATTTCGTAACCCAGATCTATTCCGGCCAGCATGCTTCCATCACCATATCCTTCACACCGGCAGCCGAACGCTCAGCCATTCCCTACCAGCTTAAAGCCAGGCTCATTGCCCGCTCACTCGACTGGGGAGGAGTGCAGTGGAGCATCTTTGGCGTGGGGCAGGGCTTCAGCAATGCCTCGTGGGATAATCTCCCTTCATTTCGCGTGGAAATGATGGGATACAATTACCGTGAACTGGAACGACAGGCCGAAATACTGGCCCGCAAACTTTTGGAGCACAAACGCATACAACAGGTAAACACCAACGAACGGCTCAACTGGAATGAAAAACCGGTCGATCAGATACTGCTTACATTAAACCACGAATGGCTGCAACAACACCACCTCGGCCACAAAGAAATATTCAATGCGCTAACGAAGACTGCCGAACGACCTGTTCCGGATTTCCATGTTGCACTTGATAACCGCCTCATCCCGGCTTACCTCATCCCGGCTTCCGAACCGGTACCTGACATAAATGCCCTGTTGAAAAATCCCTTGCCAGCCTGGGACTCAAACGGAAAAAGAGTAGCCCCCGCACAGCTTACCGAGCTCCGCAAGGAAAAAACCGCCAGTGCCATTCACAAAAAAGATCGTCAATATATCCGTATTGTAGGGTTCGAGTACTATGGCAGCCACAAATTCGGTAATGAATTTCTGGATGAAAAACTGAAAGAAATGGAACAGGAAATGCCGGTAGGTTATTCGGCCAGAAAAATCGGCTGGTCATGGACCTGGGATAAGGTAAAACGTCAGTATGGCTTGCTGCTCGTACTGTTTACCGGGGTGTTTATAATCTGTTCCGTGCTGTTTGAAAATCTGAAACAGTCTTTCATCATTATGGGTATCATTCCGTTTTCTTTCATCGGCCTGTTTCTCACCTTTGCCTGGGGCGAACTATACTTCGACCAGGGGGGTTACGCTGCCTTCTTCCTGGTGGGCGGACTGGCGGTAAACTCGGCCATCTTTGTGATAAACGATTTGAACAATTTAAAAACCGGCAATTACAACCGCGCTGTGCTGAAGGCCGTAACCGGCAAACTGAGACCCATTGCGCTGACTGTACTTTCTACCTGCCTGGGACTAACACCATTTTTATTGGGCGGGCAACACGAGGTTTTTTGGTATGCGCTGGCTGCCGGAACCATTGGCGGATTGCTGTTTTCACTGCTGCTGGTTGTGTTGATTTTACCCATGTGGTTATTTAAAGGCAAGAACGTTAAAAATTAACAGTTATGTAACCATCCGGTAAACTACACCTTGTCAGGCAACAGTTCTGCGATTTTGTTGATTGGATAGGTTGGTATTTTATCGAGTGTTGTGCGCAACCACTCAAATGGATTGATGTTATGGATTTTGCATGTGCCCGGAAATGCATAAAGCGGGGAAGCCTTTCTCTTTGCAGAACTCACGTTGCGTTTTGCCGCTGCTCTTCCAAATCTCAATGAGCGAAAACATTACTTGCTGTGTGGTTTTGCCGGTGGTTGTTTCCACAGTTTTTTATCCAAAACCAGGGCGGAAATCTGCGCACGAAAAGATGTATTTGGTCGGAGGGTTACCCTGCAGAGACTTAAGGCTGATATCGGATACTTAGTCTTTATTATTCTTCAACGAATATTGTCGCATACATGGTAATAAGGCGCTCAGAGGCGGGAATCACAGCAAATTTTTCCCCAAAAACAAAAAAAAATTTGTTGGATCTGCCTTTAGACTTATAGGCAATCAAGCCGTAACGGTACCCTTCAGGTATTTGTTTTATTGATAAAGGCATGAATGAAAAGACAAGATAATCACAATCAGAAAAAAAACAATCCTGAAGCCTTACTGCAGCAAAGCGATCCCTGGTCTCAACGATTACAGGCTCTTTGAGCAAGCTTTTCCACGATTGCATTTTCGTCAATTTATAGTCTTTCAATACACCATTAAAACAATAAACATTTAACAAAAACCTTGAAGAAATAAAGTCAGGATGAATATAAAAAACAACCGAGTCGACATATCCTTTATAATTTTTAATCTTGTAAAAATTTCCCATAGAAGAGCCCGGTTGATTTGATTGCATTACTTGAGCTTTAAATGTTTGCTTTCTTTTCAACATTTGCGCAAAATCATGACCAAGAACACGGGACCTCAACCGTGATGCATTTATAACAACTTCTTCTAACTCAATAATTCTTTCCTTGAGAACTAACTTATAAAATCCTTCCGGGTTTGAAAAAAAAATTACAGTGTCATAAAAGCCTAATCGGCTAAAAAAGATGGAGTCGGCACAATTTTTCTTTAATGAAAGTTCAAAATAACCCTCTTCATCCGTTACGGTACCAACAGTTTTGTCTGTCAAACTGACTATGGAAACAAAAGGTATTCCTGTATTATTCACACCATCAATTACCCTTCCCCTAACCAAACATTGAGTTGTGTTTTGACTATATGCCTTACTACAAATAACCAAAATAACCACTAATGACAATAAAAACATTATGGCAGCTAACTTATTCATGATCAAGTTTAAAAATCAAAACCAATACGGTAAAACAAAAAGAAAATAACATTTGATTCGCTGAAATTTTTACACGAAGTTATCAGGTCGGACCAAAATCCTGTAGCCTCTAATTGCTTCACCTCATCACAAAAACCACAAAAAACATAGAAACCCTGATAAACCGCATGAGGCAATGGTATTAAATCATTTTCCAAATCCTGGCTCACATTTGCCAACACGTAAGAATAATCTTTACGCATATCTAAATAACCCAAATGAACAGAATCTATAGCAGCATAATAAAAAAAACTCACCTCATTTTCCATAGGGTTTAAAAGATGAATACAAAATGAATAGTTGCCTGTTGCGAGAAGCTGCTCCAACTTCAAAACATCCAGTTTTTTCTCAAGTAATTTAGTGGATGAACGCTCCCCAAAATCAAATCGTATCCATGGTATGAGCTTGTTATCCTCAAGCCGGTAACATTTTTCATAAAATGGTTCAGAAAAATAAAGTTTGTCAGCAAATGAAAAATTTGTATTGAAAACAGCGTCAGCTATTATTGGTTGCTTCCATTCTAATAATTTTTTTGTTCCGTGTTTATTTATCAAATAAATACCGCGATTCTCATGCCCTGAAACATCCGTAGCAATTAATAATCCATGCGGGGTCAATTCCATATTTGATATGTAGTATTCTGTCCGTTTCTCACCTCTGTACTTTCCAGTTTGCAAGTCATAGGTTATTAATTTCATTTGGTTCCGATCATAAACAACTAACTCGTTATGCAAAGTATCACAGTAGTAGGAATACAACGAAATATATTCACCAGGACCGGCACCTATAGACTTCAATTCATACTTGTAATCGAAGTTATGTACACATATCAAATTATTCGAATTGTATTGAGAGGATACTATGGCGTAGGGCCCTGTAATTTTTAATGTGGAAATCGGACCCAGTTGTACCGAATCAGGCAACTTAACAAACTTTACTTCCCATGCCTTTATGATTTGGGAAAGTGGCGGGGTTGTCAGAGGTTTAATTGTATAACTTTTTAAATCGCTTTTCTGCGTACAGAAGCATAATAGCATCCAGGATAACCAAAGTAACACGGTTAATACAACCCATCTATATGGAATTTTATACTTACAATGCATCATAACCTCAAGATGACAAGGTAAAACCCAGGGACTGGGCTTTACCTAAGAGAAAATTTTAAACTTTAATAATAATTATCGGAGGCTCCAAAGAACAAACATACTCTGGATTTAATTTACAATGTTGTCGCATAAAAATTTTCTTGTATCCTTGAATGGGTTCTGCCTTGGAAGGTTGAAAAGAAAGCAAGCAGGTTAATACAACCCCTGTAAGCATTACAAATAGATTTCGGCTTGATAAATTGTAGGTTTTCATAATAAATAAGTTTATGGAAAATCCAACCACCCCCTCCGGAGCCCCCTCACCAACTGCCCCTTCGGGCGACCGGCCGGTGAGGTGTGCAAGGGTGAATTGTTGAAACAAACTTAACATCCTGTAAGGAAAAATCCACATCAATGTCATTCATTTTCTTACATGGTATTATGCTCAGCAACGCCTACTAAAAAATGCGTTTTTAGCCTATTTGGGAAGATTCACACACACACACAGAAAATGTTACAAAACCGGGAAAAATCTTACATCAAAACTGAAAAAATTTTAATCTTTTGCAAGGCATTTATTTTACAAATGCTTTACCCTTGCGTGTGGGGTATAAAGCCTGTTGCAGCGGTCTTCCATGCTTCAAAAACTTCCGGTATTTTAATATTTTTCTACCGGCTTACCATGATTATCGCCATATCATACCAAAACCAAAGGCCATGAAAAAACTCATACAAGTCATTCTGTTTAGTGTCTTTACCTGCACAACCGGTTCTGTTTACCCACAATCCAGGCTCTATACGCTCGATGAAATCATCCGCATCGCCCGCAGCCAGTCGGCTGCCTCGCGCATTGCCGAAACCCGGAAGGAAAACCGCTACTGGCAATACCGCTCTTTCCGATCCAACTACAACCCGCAGATACAGCTCAGCGGCAGCCTGCCCGATTTTAACCAGGACTACATCCAGAACCTGCTCGATGATGGCTCGCTCATCTATCAGGAGCGCAGGCGCACCAATCCGTTTGTTAACCTGAGCCTGGAACAACCCCTTTACTGGACAGGCGGTAAAATATCCTTTAACTCCAACCTCAACTGGTTTCAGGATTACCTGTACGACTTCAGCCAGTGGAGCGGCACAGCTGCCAATATCAGCTACCAGCAGCCCTTGTTTGGCTTTAACCGCCTGCGCTGGGACCGCCTCACCGAACCGCTGCGTTATGAAGAGTCGAAACGGGAGTACGTACAAGAAACTGAATACGTGGCCCGTCAGCTCATTGATTATTATTTCAACGTGCTGGACTTTCAAATCAATGCCGACTTGGCTCGCTTCAACCTGGCAGCTACCGATACCACCTACCGCATTGCCCGGCGAAGGTTTGATCTGGGTACTGTAAATAAAGATCAGTTATTGCAGTCCGAATTACAGTTTATCAAAGCACAGCAGGAAGAAGCCACCTCGCGTATCGGGCTGGAAAATGCGCGCGTCCAGCTCCGTCTCTTTATAGGCCTGACCGACACCACCGCATTTGCCCTGAGCCTGCCCGAACAGTTGCCCAACCTGAACGTAAACACCGAACAGGCGCTTTTGCTGGCCCGGCAAAACCGTGCCGACTTTATAGCCTTTGAGCGCAGGCGCCTGGAGGCCCAACGCGATGTAGCCCAGGCCCGCGCCCAACGCAACCAGATTACGCTAACGGCTTCTTTCGGTATTACAGGAAGTGATAACCTGTTTAATCAGGTGTATGCCAACCCGCTGAGCCAGCAACGCATCAACATAGGTTTTGCTATACCAGTGGTGGACTGGGGACGCAACCGCGCTCAGGTACAGACCGCCCTGGCCGGACAACAACTTACTGAATACCTTATTGAACTGGACGAAATAAAATTTGAACAGGAAATTATCACACTGGTTAATCAGCTGTCGGTTCTGCATTATCAGGTCCGGCTGTCACACAAGGCAGCCTCCGTGGCACAGGAGCGATTCCTGGCCGCACAAGACCGCTACCGGCAGGATAAACTCACGCTTACCGAACTGACCCAGGCCCTGAACGAAAAAGATTCGGCCGTGCGCAGCTATGTACAGGCCCTGCGCAGCTACTGGGCCGCCTACTACGACCTGCGCAGACTCACGCTGTATGACTTTGCAGAAGGAAAATCGCTGCTGATCAACAAACCCTGATAGACCTTTATTTCTGTCGCATATCGGGCTTAATAAAAAGCAACACCGGATTATCAGCATAATCCGGTTCATTTAGCATTGTCGCCAAAACCGGATAGGCTTTAGCTGATTGCCGGTATTTTGATTCATCTGCCCGTAACGAGTCCAGCTTTTGCCGGAAGGTCTTTGCTTCCATAACCGTAACCAGATATTCCCGGTAAGATGTCCTGATATTCAGCGGCAATTTACCGGAGTGAAGGAACGTGTCGTCTTCGGTGCGTTCAAAGACCATCACTTGGTCCTTGGTCTTATCAAAAAGATACTGATAACGCCTGCCGCCTCACCAGTTATCCTCTCAGATGACTGACCGGTGAGGCGCGCAGGAATAAATGTTCTAATGAAATAAATAACCTGTTATGAATTTTACAAATCAATCTCATCATTTTTATTACATGGTATTAGTGAATTAACCGAAGTTAACTATCTGCATTTTTTGTTTGTTTGACAGGATCTACACACACACACACATGAAAAATGTTACAAAACAGGAGAAAATCTTTAAATCAGGAGCTGTAAATTCTTATAATTTTTCTCCAGCTATTTGATTCGGAGCTCCTCTGTGAGGTTTTACCTCGCTGATATTTAGTTTGTAGAATTTTTCCCCCTACTTAAAAAGAAACAGCTAATTTGACTTTTACCTGCGCAGGACAAAAGGTCGTTCCTCAGAATCAACCTTATCATTTATTTTTTTGCCCTAGATTATAAACAAAAAATGTCCTCTTATCTGGTTCTGTATTCATTAATCTTTCCTCAGCGGAAAACCACATGGCACCAGTATGGATTATAATATTAAGTGTACGACAAAATGCCGGGATCTCCAAGTCTTTATAATTATTCCCGCTGGTATCAGCTATCAGCAGGTATTTTTTGTTTTCAGTTATTAAATTTGAATTATATTCTTCCAGTGTAACATTTTCTGCATCGACTCCGGAATGATATTCAACTAATATTAAGTCATTCATCGAGAAAATTTTATAATTCACACTATTTTTAGCCATAGCCGTAATTGTTTCCGAAATGGTTGGCGTTTTACCATAGGGAAAACCTATCGGCTCCTTAAAAAAATCAGGATTTAAAGGTACACTGTTAATTTTTTGCTTTGTTTTAATGTCAAAAACATAAACCACTGGTTCCAATTCGTAGGTCACCAATGCGTGTTGACTTACCGGATTAACATCCAGCAATCGTTCCAGGTTAACGTAGTTGTAGTTCTTTCCGTATCTTTTGGTTTCGCTTAAAGGACCTATGTAATAATACTTTTCGGAAACCAGGTTTACAATCGTGAATGAATAAGCTTCTTTAAAATAGTCTTTAGAAACAGGGGGTAAATCAGTATTGTCATCTAATATAGCCAACACATGTGGAACATTATCAATTGTGACCGGATGAATTTTCTTTCGGGCGTTATACCACATGCCCCCACGAAAAGGATGCCTCAACTTTCTAATTAATCGGCCTTTGAAATCATAGAAATAAAAACCGGTGGTACCTAAAACTACCATACAGCTATCCTGAAGGTAGGTAAGTGCCCACATTTCCTTTCCATACCCATTGGGACCCTCATCTTCAAGGCCATCGAAAAAGTTTAAAACCTGACCGGTTTCGCTTATCTCAATAATTTTCCTATTCTGAAAATCATACCCTAAAAACGCTTTACGATTTACCGAATGATCGATTAATAAAATATCATACGGATAATCCACAATAACCGTATCCGTCAACACCAGTTCCCATAAATCAATTACAGGGAAATATTCTTTCTTGTCTTTTTCCTTTTCTGTGGATTTACAGGCTATAAAAGCAAAGAAAATCAATACCAAAATGCACTTCAAATTTTGTGTTGGACTCATAATTAAGAGATGGTATCACTATGCTGATGCAGTGTCTTTGCTATTTAATCTCATTCATTTGCCCCACATTCACAAACACATTTAATCAGCGCCTTTTCGTGAGGACACAAGAATTTAAATTTTCCATCGGAATCTTTAATAAAAGCACCCCGTGTTTCATCACTAAATGCCTGTAATCTTGCTATAGCTACTGTGGTAATTGCCATTGCAAAAAGAGCGATAAATATTTTTGTAATTCTCATTTTGGACATAGTTCAATTAAATTGAATTCATTCAACATTATTGCATCCGCAACTACAGGAATAATTTTGACGTTCGTGCGGACACTTAAATACCAGTTCGCCATTTTCTTTAACCAACGCCCCTTTTAGTTCTGATTCGTCTGCCATTAATTTTATCGCGGAAAACACTGTCATAAATAAGCTTAGGCCAATAAAAAGAATTTTAACTTTTGCTTTCATATACAAAATGATTTTTTATTGTTTCAAATATATAATACCCCCCCATCTTTGTTAAGTTTTAAAAGAATTTTTATAACAGGGTTTTTTGCTAACGTTAAGTTTAATTTATTTTTTATCTTTCAAACATGCTACACTACCTGCTCAACCGCCCGGTTGCCGTTTCAGTAACGCTCATCACGCTGGCCGGCCTCAGTGTACTGGCCTTTCTGCGCCTGCCGGTATCACTGCTGCCCGAACAGGATGTACCCCTCATTACGGTTTCGGTGCGCTATCCCAACAGCCCCCCACAGGAAATCGAACAAAACATCCTGAAACCCATCCGAGAAACGATGTTGTCGGTTAACGGGCTGCGCCAGGCCGAAAGCACAGCCTTTGCCGAAACCGGTCTTGTGCAGCTTCGCTTCGAACACGGCACCAACATGCAGCTGGCCTACATCGAAGTAAATGAAAAAATTGACCGGCTCATTCCCCAACTGCCGCGTAACCTGGAGCGCCCGCTGGTGATGCGTGCAGGCCTTTCCGATATTCCCGTGGTACGTATTCAGCTGGTTCCGCAATCACCCGATCAAATGCCTGCCGTTTCCGAACTGGCCGTATTTGTGCTGAAAAAGCGGCTCGAACAACTCGAAGGCGTGGGTATGGTTGACCTGAACGGCCTGCAGCAGCAGGTTATTCAAATTCATCCGCGTTACAACATGCTGCACGCACTGAGACTTACAGAGGAAGCCATCACCCAGTCTGTAAGGCAAGCCAACCTGCAGCCGGTTTCATTGTCGGTGCGCGATGGCAATTACCGCTACTTTCTGCGCATTCATTCGCCATTGCACAACACCGAACAACTTGCCCGGTTGCCGGTGAAGCTACCCGACACAACTCTTACCGTGCCCCTGGGCACGCTGGCCGATATTACGCGAACACCGGCCGAACCTCCGGGCTATCATCTGTTTAACGGCAAGGAAAGCATCGTGATGGCCGTGCACAAGCAGGCACAGGCACGCATGACTGAACTGATGCCGACAATTTATGAAGTCATCCGCCAGTTTCAACAAGACTACCCGCACCTTCAGTTTTTCATCACCCAGGATCAGTCTGAGTTGCTTACCCTCAGCATTGATAACCTCACTCAGGCCTTGCTGTGGGGCGGATTCTTTGCTTTTGTGGTGCTCTTTGCTTTCATGGGCAACTGGCGCGAGCCGGTAATTATGGGACTGGTGCTGCCTGCCTCCCTGCTGCTCTCCTTTTCGGTTCTCTACCTGCTCAATATCTCATTGAACATCATCTCACTCAGCGGCCTGGCGCTCGGGCTGGGTATGCTGGTGGACAATTCCATTGTGGTGGTCGACCAGATAAGCCTGAACCGTAAACATGGCATGCACCTTACCGATGCCTGCGTAAAGGGGACCACCGAAGTAATGGTACCGCTTGTCAGTTCGGCCATGACCAACCTGGCCGTTTTTATTCCGCTTATCTTTATGAGCGGAATAACAGGAGCCCTGTTTTACGACCAGGCGCTGTCTGTCTTTGCTATTCTATCGGTATCGCTGGCCTGCACGTTTATTCTGGTACCAATTGCCTATAAACAATTGTACAGCAACGAAAGCCTTCCTGTACAACAGGACAGCCGTTTCTTTCTGGCCATGCGCTCGTGGTACACACGCAGCTTTGTGTGGATATGGCAGCGAAGAAAGTACGCTCTGCTGCTGATGTTTCTGCTTATTCCGGTTACCGTTATTTTATTACTAATCCTGCCAAAGTCCGGTTTCCCGGAAATTGAACGCACAGAAGCCCTGATTGAAATTGACTGGAACGAACCTGTTGATGCCCGACAAAACCGCGACCGTTTGCAAATGCTGATGAGCGGTTTATCCATCAAGCCCGAGCAAAGTGAAGCGGAAGCAGGTGGGCGGCAGTTTATTAATGATAAAGAAGTCTATACCGCCCGGCAGGCATTGCTTTATTTAAAATACACCAACAGGTCATCGAGAGCAGAAGGACTGCAAGAGATACTCCAGACTTTGCACACACGCTACCCGCAGGCCACTGTGTCGGTTGCCGATGCCCCCAACGCCTTTGAACAACTCTTCATCAGCCGTCAGCCCGAATTTGAAGTACGCCTGCGGATGCCACAGGCTTCACAACTTATTCCTGATTCTGTAAAAAATCTATTGTTTGCCAGGATCCCTCCCGAATGGAACATCCAGCCCGGAAAAGGCTTTGAAACCGAAACAGGAATAGTTCTTACACCCAACATCCTGAAGATGAAGCAATACGATGTTTCTATTGAAAGACTTACCGAGGTGCTCCGGATGAAACTGAGCAGTTACGACATCACCAATCTGACCGATTACGGACAGCTGACAAAAATAGTACTGGCCGGAAAAGCTGATGATTTTACCAACCTTTTAAATGAAACACTGGTGCGATCGGAAAGTGGTGTTCTTTATCCGCTCGCAGATTTTATCAGCGTTCAATACCAGTTACAACCCAAAGCCATCACAGCCGATGCATCCGGTGTATATCAGTCGGTCGAAATGCCGGCCGAAAGTCCTGACCAAATACGGTCTTTTTTTAACAACCTGACTGCCTCTGTGGGGCTTATTGCCGATTATACCGGCAAGTGGTTTGAAGATCGGCAGAATTTAAAACAGCTTACTTTTATTTTGATTGTGTCGTTGGTACTGGTGTACTTTATACTTACCGCTGAATTTGAATCCTTCCGGCAGCCGGTGCTGGTTATGCTTAGCCTGCCGCTGGGTTTTGCCGGTAGTTTATTGCTGCTGTGGCTTACCGGTGGCACGCTGAACATCATGTCGGGCATCGGGCTGGTAGTGGTACTGGGTATTTTAGACAACGATGCCATCCTTAAAATTGACCGCATCAACCGGCTGCGCGAACACCTGCCCCTGGAGCAGGCCATCAAACAGGCCGGGCAAGACCGCCTGAAAGCGATTGTCATGAACACCTGTACCAACGTACTGGCTGTTACCCCATTGATATTCAGCAGCGGGCTGGGCGCTGACCTGCAACGGCCAGTGGCCATCACTACCATTGGCGGACTGATTGCTGCCACCTTTACTGCGCTTTATTTTGTGCCGTTGTTATATGCAGCTTTTTTGAGGAAAGACTAACCACTCGCTAAACTCCACCTTGCCAGGCAACAGTTCTCCCTGCCTGCCTCCGGGCTGACGCCATCATCCGGACGGACAGGCTCTGCATGGGTACTACCTGCGTAATTTTTGTAGCCAGCTCTTTTTCATTTTCGCAGGAAAGAATCAGTAAAGCGAGTAGGGGTAATATTTGAAATCTAAAGGCATTGTACTCTATCGTTTTAATTATGCCCTGGTATAGCTTTGCGCACACATTGATTATTATTACTTTCTAAATATATACTTACCGATTTATTTACAACAAATATAGTCACTGGTTCCCTTAAGTTTACCATCCGAAGCGCAGAGTCCCCGAAGCGGGAGACTCTTCTGCGAAGAAGGAACTTGAATACCGATGGCGGCTGTTTGCCATGGGTGAGCAGGTAACTGATGTAGGCCTTCTTTATATTTTCATTCGAAGGCTTACCGGATGCTTTACGGGCTGAACGGGTAATCTTTTCCATATAATGACTAAACACCTGTTACCAAAAAGGGGTTGCCTTTTAAGCGAATAAGTGTATTTGCCTTACTTACCGATAACCCGCACCGCTCCGTAGGGTTACGGTAAATCTTGTCTTTTTCATACGGATTTTAGGTTGGTTAAAGGTAAAAACTCTAATTTTAACCTGTACTAAATTCCCAGCCACTTACCGGATGAAGTAAAACCCACTATTGACGTGGTTAAAAAACTGGCGGATGTACTCGATACTACCGTAGGTTATCTGTTGGGGGAAACAGAGGACAGGGATCTTTTAAAAGATCCTTCTATGATAAAGCGGCTCAATGATATTGCAAAGTTTCCTGAACAGGACAAACAATGTATTCTCTACGCTCTCGATGCCATGATTAATAATGTCAAGCTTAAAGCTATTCAATAAAAAAGCCCGGACTGGCCGGGCTTTTGTGTTATTTCTTAAACTGTTCTGATTTGTGAGTGTAGTGCTTTTTATTGTCAAAGCCAACGTAATTTATTCCCTCACAGTATTTAATATTCCCGTCTAAAACATTCGTTCCCCAAAAGCTTATAAATTCAAGTCGGGGCAACTCCTTTACAAAGGCAAGACTTTTAATTTCTCCCGATTCAGACAGTATTATTTTTTTGAGGGATTTCACTTTCCCTAAAGCTTCATAATCATTTATTTTCCTGCACTGCTCCACTTGTATTTCTTCAAGGCTGTTTGATAACGCTTGCAATGCTACTATAGCTTCCAATTTTGAAGCACTAAATATTTCAAGTTTCTTTAGATTGCTATAACGCTCAATGCCATGCAGAGTGGTAATATCTGTTTTTATCAAACTTAAATGCTCTAAATTATTAAGCGATGGCAAGGCGGATAAATCTTTAGTTTTAGACTTGTAATTACTAACAGTAAGACTTTTCAAATTACTACACGATTCTAAACCTTGCAACCTTTCAGAGAATGCAACACCACACATTTCAATATCAGGAAAGTTTTTTAAATCAATTACATCCTTCCCATTATCAGGAATACCAAGGTATTTTAGCTTGTGTAATTCGTTTACTACTCCAAAATCATAATGTGTTTCTAAAATAGATAACCCTTCTAAAAAGTCTTTAAGCTCAATCAAAAAAGCAATGTCTTTTGCCTTGTAGCCTTGCAAACTATTAATTGTTATAAAACGCAAATCATTACTTCGTAAATAATTAATGCAGTCTGAAAGTCTATCAGAGTTGATAAAAAGGGATTCTTGCCCATTTACGCCTGTAAGAATTTTTAATCCTTCTTTAGTTTCTTTTACCATATCTAAAACCTCTTAACTTTCTACCGGGTGAAAATATTTTGTTATAAGTCGGTGATAGAGGGTTAAAACTTTTAGGTCCGCCAAACTGCATCATTAAATTATGCTCGTTAATAAGAGCTTCTCTCGTACTTGATGCAGGGAAAAATTGACTATTTAAAAGCTTGTCGCCATAGGTAGTTTCAATACGATTTATTGATTGCATCATTCGAGGCTGCAAGCCCTTTCCTGCATAAAATTTGCCGCTCTGGAACTGTAATAAATATGACCCGCTGGCTTTCTCTGCTTGAACTACCCCCTTAGCGGCATTAGATCCACGGCTTAAGACAGCACCACCACCACTCATCAATGAAAGAGGCGCAGTAACT
>DAIQOI010000020.1:0-18690 GCA_036787955.1 Cyclobacteriaceae bacterium | reverse complement strand
GTTTACCACCTCGATCTGCACCTGAAGAAAGTATGTGAGCGGGGGAATAAAGGTAACTTCTTCGGCCAGCACAGCCCGGGGAAACGACAATTGAACAGAAAAGTGCCGGAGTATCCACGGCCTGACGTAACGGTAAAAACACAGGTACGTTGAAACCGGATTACCAGGCAGGGCAAATACTACTCGTCCGTCGTTGCGCATGCCAAACCAGAAAGGCTTACCGGGTTTCTGGGCCACCTGATGAAACAGCTTGCTCACACCATTTTCCTCCAGCGCCCGTGGCAGGTAATCGAATTTGCCTTTCGACACACCTCCGGATATGATTAGTATTTCGAAATCACGGAGAAGTTGCGCAAGAGACGAGCGCACCTCATCGTAATTGTCTTTTATGTGCACGGCCTCGGCGTTCCAATACATGGCCTTCATGGCAGCCTGCAGGGCAACGAGGTTCGAGCGCCTGATCTGGTGTGGCTGCGGTTGCGCCTCCACAGCCACCAGTTCATCGCCTGTAGATACCAACACGGTTTTCGGAAACCTGTAAACCTGAACAGATGGTTTACCCACAGCGGCCAGCACGGCTACTTCGGCCGGTGAAATGATTATTCCGGGTGCAAGAAGCTCTTCATCCTTACGGGCATCCGTGCCTTTGCGGTGGATGTTCATAAACGGTGAGACCTTCACATCGGCAAAAGGAGTAAAAAAGCCATGTACTACCTGGCCATCTTCATACTTTATTACTGCATCGGTGCCGCTGGGCAGCAGCGCGCCCGTCATTACTTCAATGCAGTCATCAGGCGAAGGAAGAAGCAATGCTTCGCAGCCAGCCGGTTGAACGCCAGCTATACGGAATGATTTTCCACGGGTAAATGCCTGTGAATAGATGGCATACCCATCCATCGCCACTCGATCAAAAGGTGGCAGATCGCGATCGGCTTTTACACCTTCGGCCAATATACATCCCACGGCTTCGCGGATCGGAACATTTTCCGTACAAACAGGGGCCGGCACCCTGTTTATAATTTCCTCCGCTTCCCTTACGCTAACCATTCTGATTTACTTAATTTTGATGTTGCGAGCGGAATGAAAGATATAAAATTATCACACCTGGACGAAAGCGGGTACCCCCGGATGGTGGACGTAAGCCAAAAGAAAGAAACCCACCGTACAGCATGGGCGCGAGCCGAAATGTTGCTGCCGGATGAAGTAGCACGGCTGCTGAACAACAACGAAATACAAACTGCCAAAGGACCGGTATTTCAGACCGCCATTATTGCCGGGACCATGGCCGCAAAAAACACTGCAACACTGATACCGCTGGCGCATCCGCTGCCTGTGAGCAAATGTGTTATTGATATTTCCACCCGGGGCAACACGGTTATTATAGATGCCAACGTATCGGTAACGGCCAAAACAGGTGTAGAAATGGAAGCCCTTGCAGCAGCAGCAGTTGCTGCACTTACCGTTTACGACATGTGCAAAGCCTTATCACACAACATCATTATTCGCGAAATCAAACTAATGGAAAAAACCGGAGGCAAACAGGATTTTAAACGAATACCATGACCCGAACCTTGCGAAAACGCCTGTACCTAACCCTGGAGCCCACCGAAAAAGGGGGGGTTCCGGAACAGATTTTCGAATTCATCCTCATCACCATCATTCTGCTGAACATTGTTGCTATCATTTTGCAATCGGTTCCCGCCGTCTATCAGGAATACCACGATTTTTTTTATGGTTTTGAGTTATTCTCCGTAGTATTTTTTTCAGTCGAGTACATAGCACGCGTGTATACATGCGTTGAAAATCCAAAATACCGGCATCCGGTAAAAGGGCGCCTGAAGTTTATGCGCAGCGGCATGGCCTTAATTGACCTGATGGCTTTCTTACCCTTTTATCTCACCTTTCTGCCCATTGACCTGCGGTTCCTGCGGATACTCCGGCTTATGGCCCTGTTCCGCATGTTCAAAATAACACGCTATATGCAGGCCATGGTTATTTTTAAAAAAGTACTGCACGAGCGCCGCGAACAACTGGTGCTTAGCTTTGTGTTCGTGGTCTTTGTGTTAATTATCATTTCCTTTTTCATGTATTATGCCGAGCACGAAGCCCAACCCGATAAATTCGGATCCATACCCGAGGCGATGTGGTGGGGCATGGCCACGCTTACCACCATTGGCTATGGCGATGTGGTGCCCATTACACCCCTTGGCAAATTTTTGGGCGGACTGTTCGCACTGGCCGGGGTAGCCATCCTGGCGTTGCCCACCGGTATCTTATCGTCCGGATTTTTCGAATTGCTGCACAAGCCCGGCTCGAAGAAACACGTTTGCCCACATTGCGGTAAAGAGTTTCATGAAGGAGAGTAAGATTTACGGACTGGTATTGGCCGGTGGCTTAAGCAAGCGAATGGGTGAAGATAAATCTGAAATGGTTTATCGCCAGTTGCCGCAATACGAGCATGTGGCGGTCATGCTTCAAAAATTCTGCGATGAGGTTTTTATTTCGGTGCGCAACCCGGCAGGCAAGCACACCGCTTTTCCGATTCTCCCCGACCAGTTTGCTTCGGAAGGACCGATTGCTGGTATTCTTACGGCACTTGCTGCACATCCTGACGGTACCTGGGTTACAGCGCCTGTGGATATGCCCGCACTGAATGAACCCACGGTTGAATTTTTATTAGCCAATCGTTCATCCCGGCACAAAGTTACCTGCTTCAGGAACAGTGAAGGACAACACCCCGAACCCCTACTGGGTGTGTGGGAGCCGGGTGTTTTTTCCCTCCTGCTTGAGTATTACCACAGAGGCGGGCGCAGCGTGCGCACATTCATGGAGGGTTGTGGTGTCAACCTGCTGAACGCACCTTATCCGCAGGCTATTGTAAATATCAACACACCTGAAGAGCGTGATGAATACCTGAAAAAAGTGCAACAAAAAGTCTGATTCTTACGTGCGGCCCATTCAATGTCCTTGCCTTTCATCATAGTAAATCAACTGTTTACAAACATTATCCGTTGCATGAGGCAGTCAGATCAAAATATAAATGCTTAATTCATAACAAAATACGCTACCACATTTACCCGAAACTTAAAGCCAATGGTCTAACTTTTTAATTGTCAGCACAGAATAAAAATGCTGATTAAAATAAAAGGAAAATTCTTACATCCTGTTCAGGCGAAGCGGAACTTCGCTTATCTTAGTATTGTAATAATTATAAAAACAGTTGGCTTATGAAATCCACCAGTCGTACACAACACATCAATCCCATCGGCCGTGATTTGTTGCTCATTACCATCGGCACTTTAATTGTTTCAATAGTTCTGGTTACACTGGCTGTAATGGCCCTGCATCAATTATAGCTGCTGGAGGTTGAAGGATGAGCGGAAATCCATTCTTCCCCATCTTCAAAAATTTCTTTTTTCCAGATGGGCACCCTTTCTTTTAACCGGCTTACCATAAACTCGCAGGCCTCAAAGGCTTCTTTGCGATGAGGAGCCGAAACCGCAATAGCCACCGATACTTCGCCGGGCTTCAGGGTGCCTACCCGATGGCACACAGCCGAACCCAATAAAGGCCATCGTTGCGAAGCTTCGGCCATGATTTTACGGATTTCAGCCACCGCCATCGCCTCATAAGCCTCGTACTCCAGCCATACCACATTTTTGCCATGTGCCGTATTGCGCACGGTGCCAATGAATACCTGAATAGCCCCGGCACCAAGGCTGGTAGTTGCGTCAATTACTTTCTGAATGTCGATGGGTTTTTCCGTAATTTTTATCATGGCCGAACAGATTTGGTGAAACAAAAGAAGGATGGCTGAAAGTATAAAACCCACCGGCAAAACACAAGCAAAAACCTATAAAACTTTCAACCCCCGCTAACGGGCGGAATCAGCGCTATTTCGTCCCCATCGGCAAGCATGCGGTCATCGGGCGCATACTCGGCATTAACAGCAATATACAGCGAAGTAAGCGATGAGAGTGGCGGATAACCCGTAAAAAGGTGGTTTTTGAGTTCAGCCACCGTAGCTCCGGCCGGCAGCATTACTTCCAACTCGCGTGTACGGATGATCTCACGGGTAATACCAAAGGCTTTTACCTTGCACTTCATGGCTGTAAAGTTATTTCTCATTTTAATTATTCCCACCGGAATTTCTTGGCTGGCAAGAATACCGATTTAAACCTACCTTTATACGATGATCTAAGGCATGACCTTGTACGATAATCATAACCGCCCCCTCACCTACCTGCGCCTGTCGGTAACCGACCGGTGTAACCTTCGGTGCTTTTACTGCATGCCACCTAAAGGAATAAACTGGCTGCCCAAAAGTGAGTTGCTTACGTTTGAAGAAATCCTGCGCACGGTGCAATTGCTGGTGCAGTTGGGAATCCGCAAGATACGCATCACAGGTGGTGAGCCATTTGTACGAACCGATTTGATGCAGTTGCTTCGCAAATTAGCCGGCATACCCGGTGTGGAAGAAATACACATCACCACCAACGGGGTGCTCACAGCCCCTTTCGTGCCTGCACTTAAACAACTGGGCATTGCCTCGGTAAACCTGAGCCTGGATACGCTGAATGAAAAACGGTTTGCAGAGATCACACATCGGAATGAGCTGAAAAAAGTGCTGCAGACTTTGGAGTTACTGCTGTACCACCAAATACCGGTGAAGATCAACGCTGTGGTAATGGAAGGAAAAAATGAAGAAGATATTTACCCACTGATTGAATTAGCCCGAAACCAACCCGTCAGCGTTCGTTTTATTGAGGAAATGCCCTTTAACGGTTCAGGTCCCCATTACATAACACTGAACTGGAATCATAAAAAAATTCTCGAACACATCCGGCAGGCTTATCCGCACCTGAAAAAACTTCCGCAAGAGCCGGGCGCTACTTCAGCCACCTATCACATTCCCGGCTTTGCCGGCACCATTGGCATTATTGCGGCATACAGCCGTACTTTCTGCGGCAGTTGCAACCGAATCCGCATCACAGCCCAGGGCATGCTCAAAACCTGCCTGTACGATAACGGCGTGCTGAACGTGCGCGACCTGATTCGGATCGGAAAAACCAATAATGAAATTATAGCCGAACTGCTGAAATGCTTCACCCGGCGTCCGGCCAATGGCTTTGAGGCGGAAGAAAAACGCAGGAATATGCCTGTACATGAATCCATGGCCACTATTGGTGGCTAAAAACCACCTCGGTTTACAGATTTATCTGCTATTTTGCGGCCTATCCATCGCATGAAAAAGATTTCATTTTACCAGCACGTGCTCCCTCATCTCACGGCCATTGCTGTATTCCTTGTGGTTACAGCAGTGATGTTTCACCCTGTTTTTTTTGAAAACAAAACCATCGAGCAGCACGACATCCTGCAGTCGGCCGGTGCAGCAAAGGCACTTCGCGATTTTCGTGAGCAAACCGGCGAGGAGGGTTTGTGGAGCCCATCCATGTTCAGCGGTATGCCGGCCTACCTCATCAGCGTACAGTGGAGCTATGAAGCGCTGGTTTGGACCAAGCGCATACTTTCACTCAACCTGCCTTCGCCTGTACATAATGTTTATCTGTGTTTTCTCGGATACTACATCATGTTGCTGGCATTTCGCGTCAGGCCATGGCTGGCCATAGCCGGTGCCATCGGATTCGGGTTATCCTCTTACATCATTATCGGCATGGTTGCCGGCCACAATGCGCGCATCGGGGCCATTGCCTTTATGCCCATGGTAATAGCAGGTATTCATCTTTCGTTTCGGCAAGTGCGCTGGCTGGGCTTTGCATTAACCACCCTCGGACTTGCACTTCACCTGCGCGAAAACCACCTCCAGATAACTTATTACTTATTGCTGGTGGTACTGGCCTACGGCATGGTGGAGCTTATTGACGCTGTAAGAAATAAACAGTTGACCGGATTTTTCAAAACGACTGCCCTGCTCATTCCGGCTGCATTGCTCGCAGCAGGCAGTTTCTTCGGACCGCTGTGGGCAATCAACACCTATTCTGAATACAGCATCCGCGGAAAGTCGGAACTGATTAAGCCAGCATCAACCGACATACCTTCGGAAGGGCTGTCAAAAGCCTATGCCTTTGAGTACAGCAACGGCATCATCGAACCGCTCACACTGCTCATTCCCAATATATTGGGCGGTGCCAGTATGCAGAATCTTTTTGCTGACGAAAAAAGCCATGTACGCACAGCCCTGCAGGAACAAGGCATTCCTTACAACCCCCAGCAGATGTTCCAACCATCCTACTGGGGCAGCCAGCCATTGTCGGCCCCGTATTATGCGGGCGCCATCATGGTATTTCTGTTTATGGCAGGCCTGTGGATAGCCGATAAGCGTTATGTGTGGTGGCTTGCACCCGTTTCTGCACTTGCCATTATTATGAGCTGGGGCAGCAACTTTGCCGCATTCAACTACTTTCTGTTCGACTACCTGCCGGGTTACAACAAATTCAGGTCAGTAACCTTTGCGCTCATCATACCCATCTTCTCCATGCCGCTGCTTGGTATGCTGGCTGCAGAAAAAATTTTGCAGGCAGGGCTTACACCGGAACTGAAGAAAAAACTGATTACCGCCTTTGGCGTGACAGCCGGAGTATGCCTGTTGCTGATTATCGGTGCCGGTATGTTTTCCTCTCTGCGGGAAGGCGAAAACAACCTGCCGGCCTGGTTTGCTCAGGCACTCCAGTCAGACAGGCGCGCCTTGTTGCGCAGCGATGCTTTCCGCTCGCTTATATTTATTTCGCTTGCCTTCGCGCTTTTCTTTTTTGATACAACAAGAAAAAATACGTGGTTGCTCTTTGGCGCACTGGCTTTTCTCACTGCTGCCGATTTGATTTCGGTTAACAAAAGATATCTCACCAAAAACAACTACGTCAGCAAACGTAAACAACCTGTAGAAATGAGCGCTGCCGACCGGCAGGTGCTGGCCGACACCACCTACTACCGCGTACTGAATCTGAGCGGCACCATGAACGATGCGCTCACCTCCTATTACCACAATTCCATAGGCGGATATCACGGCGCCAAGCTGAAGCGCTACCAGGATTTATACGACTCGTGCATCACCCGCGATATTGACAAACTCGTGAGCACAGCCCAGCAGGGCCAACCGGATTTTAAAAGTCTCCATGTGCTGAACATGTTGAACACAAAATACATTTTCTACGGCAATAACCGCAGTAATGTATTGTACAATCCCGAAGCCAACGGTCCAGCGTGGTTCGTACGCGAATTGGTTACCGTCAACTCGCCCAACGAAGAGCTGGCCGCAACCTGCTCGGCTGATACAAAACGGACAGCCATAATAGATAAGTCGAAATTTTCGGTGGCAGCCTTTGCATACGATAGCACAGCTACCATCCGGCTTACTTTGCGCAAGCCTAACCGCATGGTGTACAACGCCACCACCGGTGTGCCTTCGCTGGCCGTCTTTTCCGAAATCTTCTATCCGGAAGGATGGGAAGCCTACCTCAACGGACAGGCTGCAACCATAGTAAGGGTTAATTACGTATTGCGCGCCATGGAAGTGCCACCCGGCACGCATCGCATTGAATTCGTCTTTCGCCCGCGTGCCTGGACCATCGGCAACAACATTACGCGCATATGTGGATGGCTGGTGATAGTGGTCTTTGCTTTCAGTGCTTTTTGGGAATACCGGTTATGGAAAAGAACCCCGGCCTGATGAAAATCAATGCACAATCTGACGGTGGTCAAAATTCAAAACCGGAGGTTTAAGGAGCTTTGTTAAGAAATCCTTAACCCCCGATGTTATGACACTGCTCGTCCCCACCGATTTTTCAAAAGCATCAAAAACTGCCGTATTGTTTGCCATAAACCTTGCCCGAAAGCTGGGCGGTGAAGTACAAATCCTGCACGTAGTTCAGGCTAACCCTTCGGGCGAAACACTGATGAAATGGAAAAAACTGGAAGAGGAGATGATCCGCATGGCACAAGAAGATGGCGATGCACTCATGGCAGAAATCAATACAACCATCCGCGGCAAGAAACCTCCCGTATCTTTCCACATCCGACAAGGATATGATTTCACCATTATTGTCAATCACGTTGCCGAAGAAATTGATGCCGATCTCATTGTGATGGGCACAACCGGTGCCAGCGGGCTAAAGAAAGCGCTGCTGGGCAGCCATGCAGCAGCCATGATGAACACCGCCACCCTTCCGGTGCTGGCTGTGCCTGCGGAATCAAAATACAGCAGAATTGCCAAAATGGTTTATGCCACCGACCTGAAACACACGGAAGACGAAATCAAAACGGTGGCCATGTTTGCGCAACTGATTGGCGCGCGCGTAGAAGTACTGCACGTAGTAAAACAGAAAACCAAAGCGTTGCCCGACCCGAAAATATTTTCCAAAACCCTTCAGGATATCGCCCAATATAAAAAGATCACCTTCCATGTGGTGAAAGGTGAAAAAGTGGCAAATGCAGTAGATAGTTTTGTAAAGAAGCAAAAGGCACAACTGCTAACTACTTTTACCCACAAACTGGATTTCTTCGAAAAACTGTTTGGCAAAGGTATAACGCGCAAGCTGGCTTATCATATACGGGTGCCTATACTCACTTTCAATAAGACCACTTTAAGATAGATCCATATCATCCATTCGGGTATTGGGTTATACCTTACTGAATTGATCACCCCTGCCCTGCGGGAAAGGTGAAAGATCTTTTACGGAAGCATCCGATGCAGAGGCCAGGATGCGGCAGCGCCCGGCTATCAGCTTAAGGTTAGTTACTTACCCCACCAGCACTTCAAGGCGTGTTATCAGTACAATTGTTTAAGCCGGCTAAGAAGGGGCGGATGGGAATAGTGTACAAATACATACAGCGCAAGGTGAAATTAGAATAACGTAAAACAACACGAACTTAAAAATAACCTATGGGGTAGGTTGAAACAATTTGAATGTTTTATGTTGATTTTTTAGATTTGGCTAACCGGCCCTCAGTTCTGCTAACATGAAAAAGATCAGAATTGCCCGGCTTACCTTAAACGCCCAGCTCGACATCCAAGAAATACCCCGATTCAGAGCTGCAGTGGCATCTATTGTACATAAAAATCAGGTACTTTTTCACCACCATTTGTCCGACAGGTTTTTGTTGTACCGCTATCCACTTATTCAATTTAAACTGATAAACAATTATCCGGCATTGATGGCTCTGCAGGAAGGTGCTGATGAAATTTTGCCATTGGCTGAATTAAAGCAGGTAACAATCAAGGTAGGGAGAAAGAGCATTCCTTGGAAGATTAAGGCCATCAGGCTGTATACCTTCCCCGTTCAGGTTTGGAACAGAAGCTTCACTTACCGGATTGAGAACTGGATAGCACTGAACCAGAAAAATCATAAAAAATTCTTACAAACACCTTCTTTACGCGACCGTGTAAACATGCTCGAAAAAACACTCACAGCCCATATCATCTCATTTGCTTCAGCCATAGGATGGGACGTACAAAAACCAATTCACTTAATTATTAACGACATTCACCGCATACGACCAGCTATTTTAAAAGATATAGGTATGATGGGTTTTGATCTCACTTTTACCACCAATGTATCGCTTCCTGACGGCATTGGTCTCGGCAAGGCCCCCAGTATTGGTTTTGGTGTGCTGCGGCAATTGCACAAATACGATGAAGCGGATAAATAATCAAAAAAACCTGCATGTAATATGGAAGATGACCGCGACAAGCTGTGTCTGGCCTCCTTGCTGCACGATATAGGCAAGTTTTATCAGCGTGCTGACGAGCGCAATGAAAACGGCTCTTTTCAGTTCCTCAGCCGAGAGTGTCAGAATATGGCAAGTTCATATTGCCCTGCTGGAAGGGATAATGATTACTCTCACAAACATGTATTATGGACAGCCCAGTTTATCCGCGAAAACGAACTGGAAAAAAGTTTGAATATGAGGGGACTTGAGCGTTTGGCTGCAGCCCACCATAACCCCGACCCGAATAACATACTGGAAAGGATTTTACAAAAGGCTGACCATTGGTCATCGGGTGCAGATCGAACAAAGAATTGGGGCACTCAAGACAGCGAGAATGAAAACCAATTTCATAATTTTAAAAAGACGCAGATGCGATCCATTTTGGAAAGCGTGCTCTGCGAAGAAGCCGATAAATACTCCTACCAATATTACTTACCGGTAAGATCTCTGGAATTGAGTCCACAAATCTTTCCGAAGGATGAAAAAATTGATCCGGATTACACCACATTGTGGAGCAGCTTTGTTAGTGAGTTCAGAAAAATTAAAGTCAATAACAATAGAAATTTCATTGAAACGCTATACCATCTTTTACACAAATACACAGTTACCATACCTTCCAGTACAATTCACCTGCCCGATGTATCACTTTATGATCATGCCAAAACCGTAGCAGCCTTTTCCATTTGCATCTATGATTACTTGAAACAAAAGAATAACCTAAGTGCCTTTAAACTGAAGAATGACGAAGAGGTTGTATTACTTATAGGCGGTGACATATCAGGCATTCAGCAATACATTTATCAGATTATTAGCCAGCAGGCTGCCAAGAACCTGAAGGGCAGGTCATTTTATCTTCAATTACTGGTAGACAGCGTAATCAGCCTCATTACAGACTCACTGGGTCTGTACCAGGCAAACATTGTATATGCCTCTGGTGGCGGATTTTATCTGTTGGCTGCTAACACAGAAGAAAACAGAAAAAAACTGACCGCTATAGACCGTGATATTTCAAACAAGATTTTCGATGAGCATAAAACTTCTCTTTACCTGGCAATAGACACAGTAGGTCTTAGTGAGGATGATATAATGGGCAGCCCTAATAAAATTGGTGAGCGCTGGAAAGAACTTATCGAAAAACTGAACCATAAAAAGCGCTCACGTTATGCCGACCAGATTCCTTCTCATTACACTTATTTTTTTGAAGTAGCCGAATCGGGTGCCAGGGCCGAAAAGGATTTAATTACCAATGAAGAAATCAGCCCCAGTGAAAAGCCTCATTACGTAAAAGGAGGAGGGGTTATTCGCCAGAGCACTTTGGATCAGATAAACCTTGGAAAGTACCTTCGTCAATCCACAGCATTGATCAAAAGCAAAACAGAACTTGCAAATCGCAATGCAGATAATTACCTGTATTACATAAATCCATTGGACCTCAACATTCATTGGTATTTTGCCGGCCATGAAAATCAGTACTATCCCGACCATGTTACTTTGCTTCGTCTCAACACCACAGAATTGGACCGGCCGGGTGGTTATGCATCACACAATTTTATCTCGGGATTTACCTTTTATGGCGGAAACAATTTTCCAACCGACAACAACCATGAGCCAGTGTATTTCGATACCCTGGCGGGAGAAGAAAAAAATGAGTTCAGGCGCTTGGGCGTATTGCGCATGGACGTAGATAACCTTGGATATGCCTTTACCAATGGGTTTGCCGAAAGCCGCAGAACTTTTTCTCGTTACACTTCATTAAGCCGTTCGCTCGACTTTTTCTTCAAAGGTTACATCAATACTTTATGGAATAAAAAGGAGGATTTCAGGCGATGGACTTACATCGTTTATTCCGGTGGAGACGATTTGTTTATCGTAGGACGATGGGATGTAACACTTCAATTTGCCGAAAAATTGCGAAAAGCCTTTCGCAAATGGGTATGTGGTAATCCCAATCTTACCCTTTCTGCTGGATTGATAATTGTACCCCCTAAATTTCCTATACTGAAAGCAGCCGAAATGGCCGGTGAAGCCGAAGAGAAATCCAAAAACCATCGCATTCACACCGCTTACGTACAGCAGGAAAAAAATGCCATCTGCCTGCTTGGTTTACCGCTAAACTGGGATTATGAATACAAAATAGTAAAAAAATGGCAGAAAAAACTTGCCGGCTACGTACAGGATAAAAAACTACCATCTGGCTTTTTGCATAAAATTCAAACTTACTACCAAATGCGTAAACACCAGGAAAATAAACAACTGAACGAAAGCTGGCGTTGGATACTGGCCTATGACTTTACCCGCCTATCCAGGCGACTGAAAGATGATGATGTTAAGAACTTTCTGTCCGAGACTCAGCATGATGTGATTTGCAATACTTATAAAACAAAAGAAATAACAAGCAACTACCATGCTTTGGATTTACTGAACCTTGCTGCCCGCTGGGCGGAAATTAAAATACGAACCCAAAAATCAATGTACCATGACACCCCCTCGGCATAAATTTGAATCGGCCAGGCATAACAGGCCAAGAAACCAGTCACAAGAAACCAACCGTACTGATTGGGTATCCAAATTCAATAAAAGCTGGATAGCAGAAAAGCTCGACAAATCTGCGATTTCTTTTGCAGAAGAATTTGGCAAAAGCCTCGCTAAGAATTTAACCACTAATCAGATTCGCAACTTCTTTGGTGAAGTGAGACGTATTGAGATGAAGGGCATTTCGAAGGAAAAAACCAGATTCCTGCTGCTTGCGCCCAAACTGGCTTATGCAGCAAAACGAGCAAGCTCAGAGGCAGCAGAGAATTTTAAAAAAGTAATGATCGAAGCATACCATGTTGTTGTTCATGAAGAAAATGACGACAAAAAATTTGAACAGCGGTTCAAAAACTTCGTTCAGTTTTTGGAAGCTATCCTGGCCTACCACAAGGCTCATGGCGGTAAATAATTTCAACAACCTTAATCACTAAAACCATGATAGATCAAAAACTCATCAAAAAAATCTTCATCCATGGCTCCATCCGCCTGCTTACCGGCCTGCGCATTGGAGGCAGTTCTTCGGCCATGTCTATTGGTGGTTTAGACAACATCATTATTCGCAACCCCATTGACAATAAGCCCTACATACCGGGCAGTTCGCTCAAAGGAAAGATGCGCAGCCTCATCGAGCTTCGCGAAGGCACTATTGGCAACCGCAATATGGGTTCAGTGAAACACGGCCCTTCCGAAGAAGCCGGGAGCCTGGCTTGTCGCCTTTTTGGCAACTCGACTGGCGATGAAAGGCAGCAACCTTCGCGCATTATTGTGCGCGACTGCAACCTGCATACCCCTGAAGAAGTTTTTCAAAATACCGAAGTACCCTATGCCGAAGTAAAAACCGAAGTGGTTATAGACCGTATAACTTCGGCCGCAAATCCTCGCACCATGGAACGCGTGCCAGCGGGTGCCAAATTTTCGCTGAACCTTATCATCAACATATTTGACAGGGAAAACGAAAAAGAACTTGTGCAAACAACCTTTGATGCCCTCAGACTCCTACAGGACGATTATCTGGGTAGCAGTGGTTCGCGTGGTTACGGCCAGGTTAAAATCACCATTTCGGAAATGTATCAACGAACCACAGCATTTTACAAAAACCAGGCACAACAAGAGTTATATGACCTCGTTCCCGTGCCTGCCGAACTAAAAGATTAAGAACTCTTATGGAATTCAGGATTGTAAAACTGAAATTCATCGCTCCGTTGCTCCTAAGCAAAGGCTCAGCCGATTACACTTTTATTGACGAAACCCTGCATTCCGATACCATCAAAAACGCCCTCTTTGCCTGTGCCCTGCATCTTTTCGGCAACCATCAGATAAATGAATCATTCTTCAGCCGTTTTACATTGTCTTCGGCTTTTCCGTTTTACGACCAAGACTTTTTCCTGCCCAAACCCTTTATCCGGCTAAACCTTACAATTAATAATACTTCCGACTCCTATAAAACAGCTAAAAAGAAAAAGAAACTCATGTGGCTTGAAAGATCCATTTTCGAATCTGAATGCAATGGCCGGATAGTTAATGTAGAAGATGAAAACTTTTCAGCCAGCGGAAAATTGTTATCGCGGCGTTCTCTCCGCGGGCGTAATGTGTACCGTTTTGAAGAACAACAGCGCGTAAAGGTGAATTACACAGCCGATTCCGAGCCCTTCTTCACCATGCAGATGCACTTCGAACCCAATGCCGGCCTCTATGTGCTTGTTCGTACCGACGATGAATTTTTTAATACCATACTGAAACCAGCTTTCCGGCTGCTGGGCGACAGTGGTGTGGGCAGTTACCGCAACGTTGGCAACGGTCATTTTTTGCCCGAGTTTCCGGAAGAGAAACTAACATTGCACCTGCCGCAAAACGGAAATGCCATGGTATGTCTGTCGTTGTACTGCCCGCTCCGTGAAGAACTCAGCGAATCCATGCTCCGGGCGGCTTCTTATCAGCTCATTAAACGCGGTGGTTATCTCTCCAGTGTGGAAGATGAGCAGTACATGAGCTGGCGTAAAAAATCCATTTACATGTTTCAGGAAGGGTCTGTTTTTCCTGCTGGCAATAACCTTATCGGAAAATTGGCCGATGTAACCCCTGACGGATTACCACATAAGGTTTATCGCGATGGCCAGGCCTTATTTATTCCTATTAACATCACAAGCCATGTTTAACGCCCTTATTACCACGCTTACTCCCGTGCATGTTGGCAGTGGCCGCACCCTGCAAAAACATATTGATTATGTGCATTTCTCCAATATCAAAAATGGACCCATTGCACTAATAGATGAAGAAAAGGTGCTGGCCATATTGGGTCGGGATAATCTCGGTAAGTGGATGGAAACTATTGAAAATAAAAAGGATCTCTTAACACTTATCAATAAACACGAAAGCTCACTGCAACCAAATAAACTGGCCAGGCGGCTTATAAAAGCAAGGGATAATCCTGGCTTGCATAACGAGTTATATGAACAGCTTACCGATGGTATGGGCCGACCCTACATACCGGGTTCCTCTATCAAGGGAAGTATCCGAACGGCTTTGTTTACTTACATGCTAAGACAAAACCCTTCGTTTCTGGAAAAGTTAAATCCATCTAAATTCATAGACGATGAGCTGATGATCGCACTCATGGCAACTCCTGAAAGATCTGAAGTTTCAAATTTCAAACAGGAAACGAGTAATAAGGATATTTTTCGATTCCTTCGCGTTGGCGACATTCACTTTACTTCCACACAATCAATAATGGTAAAAGCCGTAAACCTGAAAAGAACTGGCTGGGCAGAAGATAACAGGTTATCACAATGGACCGAATGCATACCCGAAAACCAGGAAGCCCGTTCGCGTATAGACTTTGCCGACGACACGCTGTTAACAACCGCAAAAAGCCAGAAAATTCAAAAGGAACAGACCGAGACAGTCGGAAAGGGTGTTGATTTACTGCGAAAGAAGGAACTTCTGCAAATTGTTAATAACCATACCACGCACTTACTTCAGCGCGAGTTGAATTTTATTAAGCAACAAAACGATTCAAATTTGGAACAATATGCAGAGCAAATTGAAACGCTTTTAGCCCAGACAAAACAATGTGGCCCCGAAGAGTGTGTAATACGGCTGGGCAAGCACTCCGGGTTTTTATTTATGACCGGGGACTGGCAGAGAGAGCTAATGAAAGAGAGCGACTACATCTTGTTAAAAAACCATGTGCGCCGTAAACAGCACACCCCCGCAAATTTGCCCTTGCCAAAAACACGCCGGTTTACAAAAGCCGGAATGCCGCTAGGATTTTTAAAAATAACAATTAAACAAAGCTTATGAATAGAACCATCCTTTTTACCCTCGGAAACCGCGATCTTCAACTAAAAAAAGATGGTAAGATTTTGGTAGAACACACCCAGTGGTTTACCCGCAACAACGACAGCGAAGAATATTGCATTCAAACCAACAACAAGGAAAAATCATTTTATGATATCACCAACGAGTTACTGAAAAACTATAGTCAATATCAGGATTACTTTTCCTTCCCGATGATTCAGAAAACACTCGAACATGTAGGTGCAACACCTAAAGAAACCCGCCTTATCTTTTCAACTTCGGCACAACAACCGCCCGACGTTAAGGATTGCTATTACGTAGCAAAAATTGCCGAAAAATACTTTTCCGAAAAAAATTATCAGTGTTCGTGCTGCTTTTTTAAATGCTCCCCCACCGATTTCCGGTCATTGGTAAAACATTTTACATCGGTATTCGGCAAACTAAATACCGAGGAGATATTGCTGAGCGTATCGGGCGGTACTCCCGACATGCGCGCGGCAACCTATTTTGCAGGTATGTTTAAAGGTTTTCGGTATTTAACCATTAACGCCCGCACCGGAAATATAGAATGCGAGTCATTTTTGGAACAGGAAAAAATGGTGCTCCAGGAAATAGTTGAAAAAATGCTCCAGGTGTACGACTACGAAGGCATCCGCAACCTGCCCGTAAACGACAAGGTGAAAAATTACTGTACCGAAGCGCTGGAGCTGTACAATCTATCTAAAGGAATTACTGACACAGGAAATTATGAAAAGCGTGCCGCTCAGGCCATTGACCTGTTGATTGATAACGCCCGCATCTGCTTCATTCAGGGCCGGTATGCCGAAGCCATCGGCCGGCTGTTCAGAATCGAAGAATCCGTCTGGTACCTGTTATTCTACAGGTTTTTGAATAATAAAAATCTTGTTTCTGACACCGGTAAAGTTACATGGCACGATTCAGAGGGCATATGCAAAAAAGAAAAGTTTGAAAAACTGCTCAAAATTGATGAATCAAAACAAAGTTTCCTGGCTCATTATTTCAAGGAACTTTTTGAGCAAGCGCATGGTGAACTGCGTTTCAAAAATTTTCCAAACGTACCGCTCCGCTCAGGTAAAAATTTTTACTACTACTTTTTTAAGTCTATGTCGCAGAATCCTTATGAAAAAATATGCTCTTTCTTTGAAAAAGTTAACAAAAACGAAATAGGAGAACCCTTTACCGAGGGAAGTATCATCAACAGCATACGCAACAAAAGCTACCTGGGCCATGGCTTTCAGGGTGTAACCAAACAAGACATTGAACAATTGTGCGGTGATTTTGACCACTTTTTGAAAGATCTGCGGAATGTACTTAGGGAAGAAGGGATACAAGTACCGGAAAACAACTATTTCCAAAACTTTAACCAAAAAATTATGTTCAGTTTGAAAGAATAGAAAATTCTGAAACCCGATTGAACAATTCGTCATGCAAGGTGTCCAGCCCTACTTCCATTTCCCACTCACACCCCATCAGACGCAGGTATTTGCCCGGCTTCAGGATTTTATACTGCACCACAATGCCCGCGTATTTATACTTAAAGGCCAAGCCGGCACAGGCAAAACCACCCTCATGGCCGGCCTTATCCGCTGGCTCGAAGAGCAGAACATCGAACATCAGTTGCTGGCCTCTACCGGCAGGGCAGCCAAAATACTTACCGAAAAAACCGGCGGTCAAGCCACCACCATTCACAGCTACCTCTACGTGTTTAAAGATCTGAACGAAGACCTGGATAAAATGAGCCGCCTGCTGGAAAAAGGACAACACACCCCCACCCAGCTCAGGCTGGAATTTGCCCTGCGTACCGCGCCCGATACGGCAGAAGATACCGTGTATATCGTGGACGAAGCCTCGATGATATCCGACAGGCCCGATGCCGCATCCTTTGCCCGCTTTGGTACCGGCAACCTGCTAAGCGACCTACTGAACTTTAAGAAAAATTCCCGCCTGATATTCATAGGCGATGAGTGCCAGTTGCCCCCTGTAAACCAGGAATTTTCCCCTGCCCTCAATGCCAGCTACCTCACGCATCAATACGGTGTTGAGGTAACACAGCATGAATTAACCGACATCGTGCGGCAGCAGGGAACCAGCGGCATCATCGAAGCATCGAAAAAAATACGGCGGCAGTACAAATATTACCTGCCCCAAAAATACGGCTACCTGTATCTGCGCGGGTTCAACAACATTTCATTCTGCACTACCCACATCAGCCTCATCAACGATTACATTTTAAAAATACGCACCGGCAACTATTACGATTATACGCTGATATGCCAAACCAACCGCCATTGCTGTGAAATCAACCAGGTTATCAGGCAGGCCCTGTATGGCAGCAACCGGCAGCTTACAGCGGGCGACCTGCTGATGATTACCCAGAATAATTACCCTACAGGCCTGATGAATGGCGACCAGGTGATTGTAAAAGCCATCGGCCACAGGGAATACCGCAGCAACCTTACATTCATAGATGTAAGGGTAGAATCGTTAACAACCAAATCATCGCACAATTTTCTGCTCATAGAAGATGTGCTGCACAGTGGCTTTACCAACATCAGCGCGCTGCAGCACCGCAACCTGCTGATAGACTTTAACCAGCGCATGAAAAAACAGGGTTTGCGGCAAAAAGACCCCGCCTTTAAAGAGGCCATGATGAAAGATCCCTACCTGAACGCCCTGCGGGCCGTGTATGGCTACGCCATAACCTGCCACAAAAGCCAGGGCGGAGAGTGGCAGGAAGTGTATTTGTACACCGACAACAAAATACAGGGCATACCGCGGCCGGGCTTTTACCAGTGGTGGTACACAGCCGTAACACGCGCACGGCAGCAACTACACGTGGTAAACGACTGGTACATAAAATAAAGACGTTCTTTGACATACTGGCAAAAAATAAACCTAACTTAAAGCAAACAAAAAATGAAAGGCCATTTTTTTGCGCTCGTTTTTTTAAATTAGCGGCTGAAAATCAATAGATTAAGCATCTGACAGGTGTTAACACCCTCCATTTGAAAGAGGATTACAACTTTTGCAGAGGTAGATTTTTCGTTTGTTTGGTGTTAACACCCTCCATTTGAAAGAGGATTACAACCCCTAACGCCTTTCAAGTATTATACC
>DAIQOI010000019.1:0-39441 GCA_036787955.1 Cyclobacteriaceae bacterium | reverse complement strand
AAGTTAGACCTTTTGTCTAATTCAAAACTGTCCTATTTTCGGGGGAGCTTACAATAACACTGCGCATATTGCATGGCGGGAAGATGCTTGAATATTTCGGCATTCTTCCCTATCTTCGCTCGGCAACGATGGACATTGTGCATGGCACAAACGCCACGCAATATGCACCCAACGTTGGCGGCAATCGTAAAACGACACAATAACAATAAAAATTGGAATTATATATGACACACATATCTATGACAACAGAAAAAACAACCAAAATGAAAAACTTACTTTTTGGTCTAACCTCATTTGTTTTATTGACATTCAACTCATGCACAACTGACACAGACAACATTAAGCTCTTCCCTATTAAAGCTGGAGAAAAATGGGGCTATGTTGATGACAAAGGGCAATATGTAATTAACCCTCAATTTGAAGACGCATATAATTTTTCAGAAAGTCTTGCCTTAGTTAAGTCTGCTGATGGAAAATATGGCTTCATAGGCGAAGATGGTAAGTATGTTATTAATCCCATCTACAAATATGCGGACAGTTTCTCTGAAGGCTTGGCATGTGTAGTTATGGAAAACGGCAAGCCGCAATTCATTGACAAAAACAATAAAATTTTATTCACTGTTGATAAGGCTGAATATTGCTTTGGTTTCAAAGAAGGTCTTGCAAGGGTTAAAATAAAAGGAAAGTATGGTTTTATTGATAAAACAGGAAAAATTATTGTAAATCCTATTTATGAAAACGCAAAAGATTTCAAAGAAGGTTTAGCGGCTGTTGCAAAGAAGGATGAAAAAAAAGACGAAGTTTTTTGGGGGTATATTGATAAAACAGGAGCAGTGAAAATCAACTTTCAATTCATTGAAGACAAAGATAAATGGTTTTGTGAGCCTGGAAGTTTTAGAGATGGCCTTGCATTTACAAGCATTGACGGTAAGCAATGGGGCTGTATAGATAAAGATGGGAAATATCAAATAAATCCACAATTTGAAGGTGTCTTTGGAAATCCATACGAGTTTATTAACGGTGTATCCTTGGTTTCACAAGGTGGGAGTTATGGCTATATAGACAAAAAGGGGAAATACATAATTAACCCTCAATTTAAAGAAGCACGGAGATTTTCGGCAAACAATCTTGCAGCCGTTCAGCACTCAGATGGGAAATGGGGATTTATCAATAAAGAAGGGAAGTATGAAATAAACCCGCAGTTTGAAGAAGTTGTTGTTGGTTTCTTTGGGAAAATTGCTTTTGTAAAATCATCGAATAAATACGGAATTATTGATAAAAAGGGTTTATATATCGTAAATCCTCAATTTGATGATGTTAAACTTCACGATATTGGTTCAAATTATGGTGTTAAAACTGATTATGTAGATAATGATGGAATTGCTGAAATGATTCTTGAAAAATGTAGCAGCACTCAGCATTTTGGTTATGACAATAAAACCACATTGGGTAAAATCATAGATGATTATCCTAATGTTGATATTTCCGACTTAGAACCCTATAACTTAAAAATAAAGAACCCTAAAATTTCTTTGAGTGATGTGGTTGAAATAGGTTCGTTAAACTTAGGATTTTACGAAAAAACCTATACTGAAACACCAATTTATAAAACGGTTCAAAAATACAATTACTACTACGGATTTTATTATAATGACAAAGAATTTGTCAAAATGGACAAAAAAATTCAAACATCCTCACCTTTAAGCTATACGATATTAGATTTCAAATTACAATCATCAGGGAAAGGGAAAGGAAAAGCATTAGCAGAAGCAATTAAAGTACATGCAATAAAAAAAATGAAAGTTACAGAAGTCAAAGAGTTAGATGTTAAAAACACAGATTTTAAGGGGATGTATATTTTGAAAAATAGCGACCTGCTTGTTTACATTATATACGAGCAAGATGAAGATGATGAAAATTCGAAACCAACGGTTGAAGTTGCAATTGTTAATAAAAACTTTGACACTTCGTTTGATGAATTAGCTAAAAAATTGGCGGAAGACTTCAACGAATAATGAAAAAAAAGTACAGTATATTAAAAATTGCAAGTGTCTTACTTTTGGTTTTAATTGCACAAGTAACATATGCCCAAAAGTTAGGTGAAATTAAAGACAAATATATCTATGTAGGCATACCTGAAAGTGAATTTTCTAGTATTGCATCATTTGGTAAACAGCATAGCATGAATTGGTGCTGGGCTGCGTGTATTCAAATGGTATTAAATTATCATTCAATTCCAGTATTACAAGAACTTGTTGTTAAAAGAACTCTAGGTAAGTTAGTGGATGAACCAGCCGACCCTAGTATTATGTTTAAAGCACTTAATGGATGGGAAGTTGATGTCTATGGTAACAAGGTTTTAGTAAGCAGCAACTTCTATTCAACAGATACTAAAGAAATAACAACTTTTTTGGCAACAAAAAAGCCATTAATTGTTGGTTTAAGACAACATGGAACAAGTATTGGTCATGCTTACGTTTTGATAGGAATGTTTTATGAAACAATTATAAAAGACAATGGTGACATATCTTACAAGCCGCATAGTGTTTTGCTTGTTGACCCTTGGCCGGGCAATAACAGTATTAAGGACATAAGCTGGTCGGACTTTGCTAACAGATTAAGTGTATGCTATAAAGTATGGGTGAATTAGGAAGAGGTAACGACTAAGTAACTGTGTAAAGGCCCGATTCGGCCTTGGTGAAATGGTGTGTGGAAAGCCACTTTTTCAGCCGAATCGGTTACATTTAAAGACTTAACTTTAAACACAGTTACCATGGAAAATCAACAACAACATCCACTACTCAACGAGATGCTCACCCCTGAGTTTCTCAAGCAATTTAAGAATTCGAAAGACCTCAACAGGTTTATCGATGAACTTTTCACCAAAGGCATGGAGCAAATGCTGGAAGGTGAACTCGATGGTCATTTGGGCTATGCCAAACATTCACCAGAAGGGATCAACTCCGGAAACTCACGAAATGGCAAAACTCGGAAGACCATTAAGACCAAGCGAGGCGAACTACAGATAGAAGTACCTCGGGATCGGAACAGCACATTTGAGCCTGTGCTGGTTCCCAAGCGCAGCCGCTTCGTAGAAGGCATCGAAGAAATCATCATCTCCTTGTATGCCCGCGGTATGAGTGTGCGCGACATTGAAACGCAAATCCGGGAAATCTATGGTGTGAATGTTTCGGATGCCACGATTTCCAACGTTACCTCGCGGGTACACACGTTGGTAACGGAGTGGCAAAGCAGGCCTCTTTCATCGGTGTACTTTGTGGTGTGGATGGATGGAATCGTGTTCAAAGTCCGGCAGAATGGGAAGGCGATCAACAAAACCATTTACCTGGCCGTAGGCCTTAATGCTCAGGGATTTAAGAAAGTATTGGGCATGTGGCTGGGTGAAAGCGAAAGTACCTCATTCTGGATAAGTGTACTTACGGATTTAAAAAGTCGTGGGGTTGAAGATATTCTCATCACCAGCACAGATAACCTAAAAGGCTTCACCGATGCGATCACCAGCGTGTTTACCCAATCGGTAACCCAGATCTGCGTAGTGCATCAAATCCGAAATGCGCTTCGCTATGTTGTCTGGAAAGACAAGAAGCAATTTGTAGCTGATTTGAGAAAGGTTTACGGAGCGCCCAACAAGGAGCTGGCTGCTCAAGCCCTGGACCAACTTGAGATGACCTGGGGCAAAAAATATCCGCATGCCATCAAATCGTGGAAAACGCATTGGGATAACCTCACGCACTTCTTCGATTACCCGATCGAAATCCGCACGCTGATTTATACTACGAACATTATCGAAAATCTCAACGGAAAAATCCGCAAGTATACGAGCAACAAGCTTTCTTTCCCGGACGACCAAGCGGTGGTGAAAGCGGTGTACCTGGCTTTACGGGAGATCACCAAAAAATGGACCCTGCCGGTGAGAAACTGGCCTATCATCCTAAACCAATTTTTAACTATCTTCGAAGGGAGATGCAAAATATAAAACCTTTACGCAGTTGCTTAGTCGTTACCCGGCATTTACACACTTAATTAGGCAGTGTCCCAACAAAGCATACCACCTTGTTATCAACAATCTTCAACAAATCTTTTTCAAAACTCCGAAGTAAAATGAAACTGTATCTCCGGAAAATTTTCCTGTACCATCTGCAGCCACGCCTTCGACTCGGCCATAAACACCAGTTTGCCGTCTTTATCGCGTGCGATGTGACGTTGCTTAGAATCTATAAAAGCTTTTAGCTTTTTCGGATCATCGCAGCTTATCCAGCAGGCTTTGTAAATATTTTGCGGCACAAACCGCACCGTGGCACCATACTCATGCAGCAACCGAAACTGAATCACCTCAAACTGCAACGCCCCCACTGTACCCACCACTTTTTTTGAGCCCAGCTCATAGGTAAAAAGCTGTGCTACCCCCTCTTCCATCAGTTGCTGCAGCCCCTTTTCCAGCTGCTTGGATCTCATGGCATCCAGGTTTTCCACCTCTTTGAATATTTCTGGCGAAAAACTCGGAATACCGGTAAACATCAGTTTCTCACCTTCTGTAAGGGTATCGCCAATTTTCAGGTTGCCGGTGTCATAGATACCCACTATATCACCGGGCCAGGCCTCATCAATCGTCTCGCGGTCCTGTGCCATAAATGCCGTGGCATTGGAAAAACGCAGGCTCTTGCCCTGCCGCACGTGGTAATAATTGCTGCCGCGCTCAAAACGACCCGAACACACGCGCACAAACGCTATGCGGTTGCGGTGCTTCGGATCCATATTGGCGTGAATCTTGAACACAAAGCCGGTAAACTTCGGCTCATCCGGCTCAACCACACGCACCGTGGTGTTGCGGTGTATGGGTGGTGGCGCTATGCGGATGAACGTATCGAGCAGTTCGCGCACCCCGAAATTATTTACCGCACTGCCAAAGAAAACAGGGGCCACTTTTCCTGCCAGATACTCCTGCACATCAAAAGGCGGATAAACACCTTCAATCAGTTCCACATCATGACGCAGTTGTGCGGCATAACTTTCGCCCGTCAGCCGATCAAGTTCACTGCTCCGAATGTCTTTAATTTCAATGCCTTCCTCTACCGTGGTGCGGCTGGGCGTAAACAAATGCAGGTTTTTGTCGTACAGGCTGTACACACCCTTAAAGGTTTTGCCCATGCTGATGGGCCAGGTGAGCGGCCGGACTTGAATGTTGAGTTTATCCTCGATTTCATCCAGCAGCTCAAACGGGTCGCGTCCTTCGCGGTCCAGTTTGTTGATGAAACAAATTACGGGCGTGCTGCGCATGCGGCACACCTCCATCAGCTTTTCGGTTTGCATCTCCACGCCCTTCACGCAATCAATCACCATAATCACGCTGTCAACAGCAGTGAGGGTGCGGTAAGTATCTTCGGCAAAATCCTGGTGGCCGGGCGTGTCGAGCAGGTTGATTTTAATGTCTTTATACGTAAAGCCCATGACCGAAGTAGCCACCGAAATGCCGCGTTGTTTTTCTATTTCCATCCAGTCGCTGCGGGCATGGTCTTTAATTTTAGCCGATTTAACCGCACCTGCTTTTTGAATGGCTCCGCCAAACAGCAGCAGCTTTTCGGTGAGTGTGGTTTTTCCGGCATCGGGGTGGCTGATGATGCCAAAAGTTCTGCGTTTGGCAATTTCCTGGGTCAGGTCCGTCATGCACTTGCAATTTCCTCGTAAAACAAGGCGCGAAACTATCAAATTTACACACACCAATAGCGTTGGTTGCAAGGCCCCAATCAGTTAGGGCATGTCATTTCCCCCCGGCATGGCCTGTTTAGATAAACTTTTAAAATGAATGTGCAATTCAGGCAGGTATGGATACCCCCGGAATGTGCTGCAGAGGCACAACTGCCATTGTGGCACATTTTATCTTCCAAAAACCCCGCTGGCACATGCATTGATAATAAATTTTTGCATTAAAACAGCCATATTGAACTTTAACACATACAGCCATGGGAAAAATTATTGGAATTGACCTGGGAACAACCAACTCGTGCGTTGCCGTAATGGAGGGCAACGAGCCGGTGGTAATACCTAACAGCGAAGGGCGCAGAACCACGCCTTCGGTAGTGGCCTTCATGGATGGAGGCAAAGGCGAACGAAAGGTTGGCGACCCTGCCAAACGACAAGCCATTACCAACCCCAAGAACACCATCATGTCCATCAAGCGGTTCATGGGGAAAAAATACTCGGATGTAAAGGAAGAGATGAAAATGGTGTCGTATCAGGTGGAACAAGGCCCCAACGACACCGTGCGGGTACGCATAGGCGACCGGCTCTACACTCCGCAGGAAATCTCGGCCATGATTCTTCAAAAAATGAAAACCACAGCCGAAGATTACCTCGGCCATCCGGTAACCGAAGCCGTCATCACAGTGCCGGCCTATTTCAATGATGCAGAACGCCAGGCCACCAAGGAAGCCGGACAAATTGCAGGGCTGGATGTAAAGCGCATCATTAACGAACCCACAGCCGCTGCCCTGGCATACGGACTGGACAAGAAAAATAAAGACATGAAAATTGCCGTGTACGACCTGGGCGGTGGTACTTTCGATATTTCCATCCTCGAACTGGGCGATGGGGTGTTCGAAGTAAAATCCACCAACGGTGATGTACACCTCGGTGGTGACGACTTTGACATGCGCATCATCAACTGGCTGGCTGATGAATTCAAAGCCGAGCACAACGTTGACCTGCGCAAAGACCCCATGGCCCTGCAACGCCTGAAGGAGGCTGCCGAAAAAGCAAAAATCGAATTGTCGAGCTCGCAGGAAACCGAGATCAACCTGCCCTACATCACCTCCATAGATGGCGTGCCGCAACACCTGGTGAAAAAACTTTCGCGATCCAAATTCGAACAATTAATTGACGACCTCGTGCAGCGCACACTCGAACCGTGCCGCAAGGCCGTTGCCGATGCCGGCATAACCGTAAACGATATTGACGAAGTGATACTGGTGGGTGGATCGACCCGCGTGCCGCGCATACAGGAAGTTGTTGAGAAATTCTTTGGCAAGAAGCCATCCAAGGGCGTGAACCCCGATGAAGTGGTGGCTGTGGGTGCAGCCATCCAGGGCGGTGTGCTTACCGGTGAAGTAAAAGACGTACTGCTGCTGGATGTAACCCCACTGTCGCTCGGTATCGAAACACTGGGCGGTGTGTTTACCAAACTCATTGAGGCTAATACCACCATACCTACCCGTAAGTCGGAAATATTCTCTACCGCAGCCGACAACCAGCCTTCGGTTGAAATCCATGTGTTGCAGGGCGAACGCCCGATGGCCAAAGACAACCGTACCATTGGTCGCTTCCACCTCGATGGCATACCCCCTGCACCACGCGGCATACCGCAGATTGAAGTAACATTCGACATTGATGCCAACGGTATTCTGCACGTGTCGGCCAAAGACAAAGGCACGGGCAAGGAGCAGAAAATACGAATCGAAGCTTCCAGCGGCCTAACTGAAGCCGAAATACAACGCATGAAACAGGAAGCGCAGGCCCATGCCGAAGAAGATCGCAAAGCACGCGAACGTGCCGAGAAAATTAACCAGGCCGACTCGCTGATATTCCAAACTGAAAAACAACTGAAGGAATATGGCGACAAGCTGTCGGAAGGCAACCGCAGCGCCATCAACAGCGCCCTGGAAAAACTGAAAGAAGCACACAAGAACCAGGATGTGATGGCCATTGATACCGCCATTACCGCACTGAATGCTGCCTGGCAGGCTGCCTCACAGGAAATGTATCAGGCTACCCAGCAGCAAGCATCGGCAGGAACCGGCAACACTACCGGAAGCACTTCCGATAACAACGTGTCGGATGTAGAATATGAAGAAGTAAACGACAAGAAATAAAACCTGATAGTATCCGCCCTGAGACCTCATCCTGTGCAGCCTGCGCGGGATGAGGTTTTTTATTTTGCAATTATGGCAGAAAAATTAGGCGCTGGCTATTTTGCAACCCGTTTAAGCACACGAACATGTTGGTAATGAAATTTGGCGGCACTTCGGTAGGCAGGCCGGAGCGCATGAAAAAAATTGCCGGGCTGATAAGCAACACGCCCGGACAGAAAATCGTGGTGTTATCAGCCTTATCTGGAACCACCAATGCCCTGGTGTCGATAGGCGAGCACCTGTTGGGCGGGCGACCCGAGACAGCAGAGTCTGAGATCACAGAACTTGAACAGCATTACAAAGAATTTATAAAAGATTTGTACCAGTCGGATAATTTTCAGGCCATTGGCCAGGAAATTGTAAGTCGTTTTTTTATCTTCATCAGATTGCTGGCTGCCGGTCAATTTGATGACAAGAGTTACCGCGAGCTGCTGGCCCAGGGCGAACTGATTTCAACTGAATTGTTCTATCAATACCTGCAGGAACAAAAAATCAATGCCCGTCTTTTACCAGCCCTGCACTTCATGTCAATTGACGAAAACGAAGAGCCTGAGCTTGAAAAGATTGCCCAACGCCTCAGACCGCTCGTTGCTTCGCTCCAGCATGTCGATATCATCATTACACAGGGCTACATCTGCCGCAATTACCGCAATGAAATCGACAACCTGAAGCGCGGTGGCAGCGATTATACCGCCTCACTGATAGGCGCTGCCTTGCAGGCCGAAGAAATACAAATATGGACCGACATCGATGGCATGCACAACAACGATCCCCGCGTTGTAAACAAAACCATACCCATATCCGAACTAACTTTTGACGAGGCCTCGGAGCTTGCCTATTTCGGTGCCAAGATTCTGCATCCCTCTACCATCGTGCCCGCACAGAAGTACAACATACCCGTGCGGCTAAAAAACACCATGGATGAAAAAGCTCCCGGCACGCTCATCAGCAACAAAGGCACTTCGGGTGTATGCAAAGCCGTGGCTGCCAAAGACGGCATCACAGCCATCAATATCAAATCCTCGCGCATGCTGATGGCCTACGGCTTTCTGCGGAAGGTATTTGAAGTATTTGAACGCTACAGAACACCCATTGACATGATCTCCACCTCAGAAGTGGCCGTTTCGTTAACAATCGATAATACCCGCCATCTGAAAGAAATAACTGGAGAATTGGAAAAATTTGGCAGCATAGAAGTGGACAGCGACCAGACCATTGTATGCATAGTAGGTCATCGCATAGGCGGACAAAAAGGAATACTCGAAAAGGTATTCAAGGCCCTTCATGATGTTCCTGTACGCATGGTTTCGGCCGGGGGAAGCGCCAACAATATTTCGTTGCTGGTTCCCTCTTCCTTCAAAAAACAGGCACTTGTGGCACTCAATGAACAACTGTTCGGCCTTACTTAACAAAGCCTTTACAGTCATCGGCATTTTTTTGCTTTTGCATGCACCATAATTTTTTCATATTTCAGCCGGAACCAACCTGATTTATGGAAGTCCTCATTGTAACCCTCTTTATTATCGGCTATATCGGTATTGCACTGGAGCATCCTTTAAAAGTTAACAAAACCGCCACTGCACTGCTTACCGGTGTGATATGCTGGACGTTGTATGCTGTTTATGAGCATGCACAAATTGAATTTATCAGCGAACAACTGGCCCATCACCTCGCTCAGATTGGTGCTATTTTGTTTTTTCTGATGGGTGCCATGACCATCGTTGAACTGGTAGATGCCTACCAGGGCTTCCGCATCGTTACCGATCGCATCAAAACCAGAAACCCAAAAACCTTGATGTGGATTATTTGCTGGGTTACCTTCTTTTTGTCGGCTATTCTGGATAACCTCACCACTTCCATTGTCATGGTGTCGCTGCTGCGCAAGCTCGTTCCCAATAAAGAGATGCGTTTGTTCTTTGCAGCCATGGTTGTGATTGCCGCCAATGCAGGTGGTGCATGGTCGCCTATTGGCGATGTAACAACCACCATGTTGTGGATTGGCGGGCAGATTTCAGCAGGCAATATTATCATCACATTGCTGCTGCCCAGCATCATCTGCATGCTCATTCCGCTTATTTACCTCCAGTTCACCTTAAAGGGCGATCTCGGAAACCCGGGCGATAATAACCCTGCATCAACAACCGCACATGGCCACCCTGCCCATTCAGATAAACCTATTCCGGGTTCCAAACTCATCTTTTTTCTGGGTGTAGGCGGACTCATTTCAGTACCGATTTTCAAAACCCTTACCCACCTGCCCCCTTACTTAGGCATGTTACTCGCCCTGGGTGTGCTGTGGGTGGTTTCCGAACTTATCAACCCCGACATGGATGAAGCGGAAAAACGGCCCTACACGGCCGCCGGTGCACTGACCCG
This sequence comes from Cyclobacteriaceae bacterium, assembly GCA_036787955.1. Lineage (GTDB taxonomy): Bacteria > Bacteroidota > Bacteroidia > Cytophagales > Cyclobacteriaceae > UBA2336. The sequence continues at coordinate 29,140 of DAIQOI010000019.1, read as the reverse complement.
TATTGATGTGCCCAGCGTATTGTTTTTCCTTGGCATTCTGCTGGCAGTAGGTTCACTGGAAACCATGGGTACCCTCCACAACTTTGCCGAATGGCTCGATCACACCGTGGGCGATCAGCGCATCATCATTACGCTCATCGGTATTCTTTCATCTATTGTTGACAACGTGCCGCTGGTAGCCGCCAGCATGGGCATGTATGATATGAACCTCTTTCCGCAGGATCACCTTATCTGGGAATACCTGGCTTACTGTGCCGGAACAGGTGGCAGTGTGCTGATCATCGGCTCTGCCGCAGGTGTAGCGGTAATGGGCATGGAAAAAATTGATTTTATCTGGTACATGAAACGTGCCTCGTTACTCGCCTTACTGGGATACTTTGCGGGTGCAATAGTGTATTTGATTATTCAGCCTTACCTGGCCGTTCATCATTAACCAACATTGGCCAGCACGGCTAAACCAGTTGTCTGAGTGCTATCTCAAACGAAGTTTGGGCTATCCGTACGCGCGAGGGGTTCCGCTGATGTGTTCTTTCAAGCGCCTTGCGGATGGTTTGGGAAATGTCGCCAAAAATGGCTTCGTCTTCCATACTCACTTCGCGTTCCATGAAATAGGCAAATACCCTGGCCATACCACAGTTAGCAATAAAATCGGGAATGACTGAACAGTGCTCATCGGCATAAAGGCCGGTTGGTCCGAAGAAGATTTCCGGATCGGCAAAGGGCACGTTGGCACCACAGGAAATTACCTCCAGACCCGATCGCAGCATGCGTTCCACCTGTGGCCTGGTTACCAGCCGGGAAGCCGCAGCAGGAATAAAAATTTCAAAAGCTTCATCCCATATCTGACTATTGGCCTGCTCAAATGGCATCAGGTTTTCGGATACAAGCCGGTTTCTTTCGCGGTTAATCATCAGCTGGCGCACGTTTTCTTCCGAAAGGCCATCGCGGCTGACTAATCCACCTTCACGCCCCAGTATTCCCACTATTTTTACCCCCATCTTACTCAGATAATAACCTGCTGCAGCACCCACATTGCCCCACCCCTGGATAAACGCCCGTTTGCCACGAAGATCTCCACCCCACAATTCATAATAATGCTTCACTGACTCGGCCACGCCAAATCCCGTGCACAAGTCGGCAATGGTATACTTCTTTTTCAATTCGGGAGTGTAGCGTTCATCTTCTACTATTTTTATTACACCCCTCCGCAGTTGTCCAATGCGGTTCACCTTTTGTGGTTCAGTGGGCTTATAATGACCGGTAAAAACGCCCTCCTGAGGATGCCACAGGCCCACCTCTTCGGTAATCGGAATTACTTCATGGATTTCATCCACATTCAAGTCGCCTCCGGTACCATAGTAATACTTCAACAGGGGGGCTACTGCCGCATACCACCGCCTGAGCACTTCTGCTTTGCGCGGATCATTGGGATCGAAGTTAATGCCCGATTTTGCCCCACCAATGGGCGGTCCGGATACGGTAAATTTTACTTCCATGGTTTTGGCGAGCGATTCCACCTCGCGCCGGTCCAGACCAGCACGCATGCGCGTTCCGCCACCGGCCGCACCGCCCCGCAGTGAATTAATTACCACCCATCCTTCGGCACCGGTTTTATCATCGTACCATTCAAAAACTATCTCCGGACGTTTGTTCTCAAACTGTTGAAGAAGTTCTTTCATGAAGTTCAGAAATTTTCTATCCGAAAAATTATTAAACACCAATAACCACACCACCACACGAATCACGGGTGGCGCCTGTTACACTGCTCAAAGCATTCATTTCCCCGCGCAAACGCAACACGCCCAGAAAAGCAAAAACAAGCGCCTCTTTGTAGCTGACTATCTCTTCTTCGGGCACAATAAACTGAACGCGATCACGGCCATGCTCCAACAAGCGATACATTAAAAAGGCATTGAACGCACCGCCACCGGTGCACAAAACCGTAAGTTTACGACCGGCCGGAAGCGCCTCTACAATTTCTACAGCTGCCAACTCAACACAGGTGGCAAGTTTGTCGTACACCGGCATATCTGCTGAGTCCAGCAGCGGTTTGACCTGCGTTTCAAACCACTCACGCGACAATGATGGTCTGTTTTTATGCAGTTTTTTATAAACGTTTAGCAATTTCCTGAACAAGCGCATGTTTACGTTTCCCTGTGATGCCAGCTCTCCGTTTTTATCGTAAGCTTTGCCTGCCTGCCCGGCCAGATAGTTCAATGCCATGTTGACCAGACACACATCAAACGCCTTTCGTTTTCCTTTTGCATCATAAGACAGATTTGCAATACCTCCCAGGTTGAGACATACATCATAATCGGCAAATAACAGTGCATCGCCCACCGGCACGAGCGGTGCCCCTTCCCCTCCCAGGGCTACATCCAGTGAGCGAAAATCCCAAATCACGGGAAAGCCGCAGGCCTGATGCAGGGCATATCCATTTCCCAACTGAAAGGTAAAATGACGATCGGGCTGATGAAAGACCGTGTGACCGTGCGATGCCACCGCATCGGGTGGAGCAAGGTTATATCGTTTGCAGAATTTCCTTACCAGCTTTCCCAGGTAAGTTCCGTAAGCGCTATGCAAATGAAGCAGATCGGGGGCTGATAAGGTATGCGCCTGTTGCAGCAGCGAAAACCAGGCCGAATCGTAAGGTATGGTAACTGCCCTCCTTATTTCAAACCCCCAGCCTTTTGCCGACTTTTTAAAACTGCAGTAAGCCAAATCCACCCCATCGCATGAGGTGCCGGACATCACGCCAATAATATGATACCGGGCCTGGTTATGTTTTATCATCTTGCCCAAAACTATAACTTTTACCCGTGTTCATACTATGCATCAACGGCAAGCGTTAGGAAAAAGACTTTTGAAAACCAGCCGAAAGCCTGCATATTTGCGTCCTTTAAGAGGCCGATGACAATCAAATTTAATCCAAACCAATCGCTGTCTTTCTGAATGCCAAACATGCTGCGATTTTTACCGGTTGCTCTGAGCATAATCATTGCCATAAAAGCATCTGGCCAAACGGCCCGCACTCCCTTTTCCACCATCGGCATCGGGCAGCCATTTACGCTTTCTCTAATCCATAACCAGGGTGCCGGAGGAACCGGTATTGCCCAGCCCCAATACTGGTTTTTGAATAACCAGAATCCTGCCCTGCTGGTTTATAATTATTACAGTGTGTTCGCGGCAGGTCTATCTGCCGAAAATATTACGGTCCGCTCAGATACCGCCTCCACCACCAGTAGTGGTGGCAACCTAAGCTATCTGGTTGCTGCCTTTCCGGTAGAACCGCGAAAATGGACCACATCGGTGGGCATTCTTCCTTTCACACGGGTAAACTATAAATTTCTGTACTACGAATCTCTGTTTGATATTAACGACAACATTATCGACACCATAGCCGTTCGCGAAAGCGGGTTAGGTGGTTTTAATCAGATTTACTGGAGCAATGGCATAAGGCTGCACGATAACTGGTCAGTTGGAGTGCAGGCAGCACACCTTTTTGGTGCCATAACCAGTGACTACGCCAACACCCTCATCAATGTGAACTCTCCGGTTCCGTTTCTGATTGCGGTAGAAGAACAAACGTACGGTAAAGGATACCGCTTTACCGGAGGTTTACACTTCAGTAAAGACTCGCTGGGCAGAAGAAAAGATTACGTATTGAGTGCAGGATTAACCTATGCACATCAAACAACCGTAAAAGCGGATAAAATCACCCGCTATGAGCGCAGAAATTCTTCGAATGATCCGATAACACGCGATACACTTAGCTTTGTAAAAGGAGACATAGTAATACCCGGTGCCTTGCAGGTTGGTTTTGCCGTCAGCAAAGCTTCAAAATGGGGGGCAGCTCTTGAGGCCGGTTGGCAGAATTGGCAAAGATTCAGCAGCCTGAATGAGGATGACGAAGGACTGCTGACTAAATCCTGGCATATGGCCCTGGGGGGCGAGCTCACACCCGACTATCTGTCGCAAAAATTATTGGACAGAATTACCTATAGGGCAGGTTTTCGATTTGAAAACAGCCCTTTTATGGTGAATGGTAATCAGATAAAGGATTTTGGCATTAATTTTGGGCTTTCCATACCAGCCGGTCGCTCCAGTATTGACCTGGCCCTGACCGCCGGGCAACGGGGCAGCCGGTCGAAAACCAGCCTGGATGAGCGTTACTTTCGCCTGTATTTCGGTTTAACGTTCAATGACCAGTGGTTTATTCGCAGAAAGTTTGACTAAAAAATGATTTGTACCATGAAAAAAGGTTTGATGCTTGCCACTTTTTACGCAGCTGTTTTCAGCGTTTTCGGCCAGTGCAAGGAATGGGCGTGGAGCGAGGGCGAGAAAAAAGCTCAGGAGCAGGAAAAGGTAACGCTGTACCAGGACGCCATGAATAACAAGCAGTACAAACAGGCCCTGCCTCCGCTCAACTGGCTGCTCCGCAACAATCCAAAGCTCAACACCAGCATTTATATTAACGGTGCCGATATTTTCGATAAAATAGCTTCGTCCGAAACCGACCCCGCCAGGAAGAAGATATACATTGACTCACTCCTGCTGTTGCATGACCTTCGCATTGCCAATTGCGGTGAAGAGGGGCCGGTAACTAACCGCAAGGCGCTGATGGCAGCCAAGTATTACGCCAACGAAAACGGTAAAGAAATATTTGTGCTGGAATTGATGGATAAAGCTTTCGATTTAAATGGAAACAACATTATAGATGGTACCATCATACCCTACATGCAAGTCATCAAAATCAACAAACTGAAACTGAAAAACCTGACAGACGATGATGTAATGAACCGGTATGATAAAGTATTGGGTATAATTGACGCAAAAATCAAGCTGGCCTCCAGCAAAGGAAATCAGGATCAGGTAAACCGTTACCGAACCATGCGTGAGGAAGTGGATAAAATTCTAATTAGCATGGTAACGGTTAATTGTGATTTTGTGCGGGATAAATTAGGTCCTAAGTTCAAACAGAACCCGTCTGACATTGGCACAGCCAAGAAGATTTTTGCCTTCATGTTGCAGGATAAGTGCACCGATGATCCGCTGTGGCTGGAAGCTGCCGAAGCCATACACAAAGTGGAAAAGGATTATGGGCTGGCAAAAAACCTGGGAATCCGCTATCTGGTTTTGGAAAACTATACCAAGGCCAATGAGCTCTTTAAAGAAGCCCTTGAACTCGCACCAACCAACTCTGATAAGGCCGATATTTTAATATACATGGGCGCCATCGAAGCTAAAACGGGTTCCAAGCCCGCAGCCCGGGAATTGTACCGCCAGGCTCTCACCGCAGACCCATCTAAAAAAGAAGCGTATGAAAAAATAGGTGATCTGTACTACCAGAGCTTCAACGACTGCAAAAAGGAGCAAAACTTTGCCGATGACCGGTTGGTGTACCTGGCTGCTTACGATATGTATGCACGTGCCGGTGAATCGAAGAAAATGGCCATGGCCAAAGAACAATTTCCTTCCAAAGAAGAAATATTCCTGGTGAATTATCAGGCCGGACAAACCATTCGCGTAGGTTGCTGGATTAACGAAATAACTACCATCCGCACCCGCGACTAAAAAATAAAGATTATGTCAAACAAAGGCCATAGATTTGCTATGGCCTTTTTCTTTTAAAATGCGCTTACTGCTGTTCACTGCATGGTTCTTATATGCCTGTTCCCCGCCTGAAACAGGCCCACCTGTAATTTATGACGGGCCCATTCGCGAAGCATCGGATGTAGAGTTGTTTTACAGCGAAAACTTCATTGTTAAAGTAAAATTAAAAGCTAAAAAAGTCCTTGAATTTCAAAATGGCGACCGCGAATTCCCGGAAGGAATTTATCTGGAATTTTTCAATGAGTTCGGACAGCTTACCTCTACGCTGCGTGCCAACCAGGCACGTTATTTCAAGGCAGACGACCAATGGCGGGCACGTGGAAAAGTTGAAGTAACCAATCTCGAAAAAAATGAACAACTGAACACCGAAGAATTATTCTGGAAACCATCCAAAGAAGAAATCTTCACCGAGCGATTTGTGAGCATCCGCATGCAAAACGAAGTATTGTACGGTGAGGGCCTGCGCGCCAGGCAGGATATGTCGGATTATACCATTCTGCGCCCACACGGTGAATTTGTTCTAACCGATGAGCCTGCAAAATAACTATCTTTGCACCGCATGAAACTTGCAGATGTGGTGTTGCTTTCGCTCGCTGCTGCCTTCCTGATTATCGGCATTCACCAACTAATTGTGCGTGGCATTGGCAATGCGTATGGGCTGTTCATGCTTTCATCGGTGTTGTTTCTGTGGTACAGTTACCGCAAAAAGAAGTGATGGACCCCTCCCTTATACCCTATATCATTGTTTCACTGATTTTTTCCTTCTTCTTTTCAGGAATAGAAATCGCCTACCTCACTTCCAGTAAACTGCAGCTGGAAGTGATAAGCCATCAAAAATCCATTACAGGGCTTGCTATTAGCCGGTTTATTCGCAAACCTTATCTGTTTATCGGCACAACCCTCATAGGCAATACCATCGCACTTGTTATCTATGGCATTTTCATGGCGCAACTCATTGAACCATTCCTTCACCAAATTATACCCGCCCCATTTAACAACGAACCGGTCATTCTCGTTACCCAAACTTTATTATCAACACTGGTGGTTCTGATAACCGCAGAATTTCTTCCCAAAAGCCTTTTTCTTATCAGCCCGAACACCATGCTCGTTGTACTGGCCGTACCTTTTGCACTTGTGTACTATCTGCTATCGCCTTTGGTAATTGTGGTGACGGGATTGACCAGATTTTTTATTCGCTACATTATGCGCGCTGAATTTTCGGAAGACAGGCCGGTGTATGGCCTTACCGATTTAAGACACTATCTCAAAAACATGCAGGGCATCAAACACGAAGATGAGCACATCGAACTCGATAAAAAAATATTCACCAAAGCCCTGGAGTTTAAAACCGTACAAGTGCGCAACTGCATGATACCCCGGACAGAAATAACGGCCGTTGACCTGAACGATGGTCTGCAGGCCCTTCACAAAGCTTTTGTAGAAAGCGGGCACTCCAAAATTCTTATTTACAAAGATTCCATAGACGAAGTAATAGGATACTGCCACTCAGCAGCCTTGTTTAAAAAGCCCCAACGAATAGAAGACATCCTCACGCCCATCATCACGGCACCGGAAACAACCCTTGCTATCGATGTGATGATTCAGATGATTAATCAGCGCAAAAGTTTAGCCGTGGTGGTGGATGAGTTTGGCGGCACTGCCGGGCTGGTAAGCATGGAAGACATAATTGAAGAAATATTCGGAGAAATTGAAGATGAACACGACCAGGACGATCTGACCGAACAACAAATCAACGACAACACCTGGCTGTTGAGCGCCCGCCTGGAAATTGACTACCTGAATGAAACCTACGGCTGGACCCTGCCCGTTGGTGAGTACGAAACACTGGGCGGCCTGATTCTGAATTACGCGGAAGACCTGCCAAAGCCGGGCGATACCATCAACGCACCACCCTACCGCTTTACCATTCAATCGATGCTGGACAACCGCATTGACACGGTGCGCCTGGAAATAATCCACGGATTATCATAATCTTCTGAAAATCAACCCATTTAATAACCCTACGAAGTGGCGACCGGTTTTGCCATTGGAAAAAGTGCCTTAAATTTGCGCTCTTTAAAAAAATTCAAATTATGGCATTCATCGGCAGGTTGCGCGAAAAAATGGGAGCCTGGGTGGCAGTTTTCGTGTTTGTGGCCATCGGCCTCTTCATTCTTGGCGATTTATTTAGCAGCAACTCCATGTTGTTCAACCGCAACGACGTGGGTGAAATTGCCGGGCACACCGTATCACTGGAAGAATTCCAGCAGGCCGTAAAAGAACGGGAAGCCAACTACATCCTCAACTTTAATCGCCAGCCTGGCGAACGCGAAATGATCACCCTGCGCCAACAGGCCTGGGAAATGCTCATTCTGAAATACGCCATCCAGCCGCAATATGAAAAAATTGGCCTCAGGGTAACCGATGACGAGGTGGTGGATATGATAACGGGCAAAAACATAGATGAAGCCATCCGTCAATCGTTCATCAACCAGCAGACCGGTGAATTCGATCGCGCTGCCCTGGGTAATTATATTAACCAGATCAAAGCCATGCCAGTAGGCTCCGAACCACGCGTGCGCTGGGAAATATTTGAACGCGAACTGCGCCCTGCCCGTGAACGAATCAAATACGAAAACCTGTTGATTAAAAGCTCTTACATAACAACCGCCCAGGCCGAATTGGAATACCACATGCAGAATGACGTAGCCGAGGTGCGATACCTGTATGTACCCTACTTTTCTGTAAGCGACACCGCAGTTGCAGTGAGCGACTCCGAACTGCGCAGCTACTACAACAAGAACAAAGAAAAATACCGTGCCGAACACACCCGCGACCTGAAGTACGTATCATTCCCCGTGGTGCCCTCTTCAACCGACACACTGGAAGTAAAAGATGAAATTACACGCATGGCTGCCGAACTGAAGACCGCAGAAAACGACTCGGTCTATGCCACCTTAAATTCGGATAACCGGAATGCCTACGGTCGTTATACAAAAGCCAACCTGCCATCTTACTTAAACCCAGCTGATTTGACAGAAGGCAACATTATCGGTCCCTTCATCGAGGGTTCCTCGTTTATGGTGGTCAAAGTATCAAAAATCGGCAAGGACACCACCTATCAGGCCCGTGCCAGCCATATACTTATTCGTTGGGACGACCCCTCCGATGCCTCGAAAAAGGCAGCCCGCGAAAAGGCACGAAAAATACTGAACGATATTAAAGGGGGTGCCGACTTTGCCACCATGGCCCGCGAACACGGTACTGACGGCACTGCCGTGCAGGGAGGTGATCTGGGCTGGTTCGGCAAGGGTGCCATGGTTAAACCTTTTGAAAATGCTGTATTCTCGGCTACGAAAGCAGGCGTACTGAACGATGTGGTGGAAACAGAATTCGGCTACCACATCATCAACGTTACCGAACCCAAAGACAACACCTATTACAAACTGGCCATTATTGAACGTGAGATCACCCCTGGTGATGCAACCATCAACGAAACCCTGCGAAAGGCTGAACTGTTTGCATCCGACCTTTCGGGTGTGAAAGCTTTCGAAGAACGCGCAGCTAAAGAAGGACTGCAGGTACAGGAAGCAAAAGGATTGGGCGTGGCCGACCGAAGAGTAGGTACACTGGGCGAAGCCCGCAGCATCGTTACCTGGCTTTTCCGCGAGGCTTCGGAAGGAAAGGTTTCCGAGGTATTCGACCTGACCGACCAGTATGTGGTGGCCGTGATGACCGGCGAGATTGAGAAAGGCTACAAACCTTTTGACCTGGTAAAGGATGCGATCAGACCGGAAGTATTAAAGGAAAAGAAAGGAAAAGTTATTGAGGAAAAACTGCGCTCGCTTTCCGGCTCACTGGACGAAATGGCAAAAGCCTATGGCAAAGATGCCAACGTTTATACCTCAAATAGCCTGAAGCTTAATTCCAACAGCCTGCCGTTTGTAGGCTTTGAGCCCGTGGTAATTGGCCGGGCCTTTGCCCTTGAAAATGAACAACGATCCGCACCTGTTAAAGGTGAAAACGGTGTGGTTGTTCTGGAAATGATTGCCAAAACCATTGCACCGGCCATTGGCGACTACAGTTTATACAAAACCCAGCTTGAACAAGGTGCCGGCCGCACCAACAGCTTCAACATTGCAGAAGCTATCAAAGACGCAGCCGGCATCGAAGACAAGCGATACAAATTCTATTAATCAAAGATGGAAAGCGATCCATACGCTTCCTTCCGAGAAAAACTGAATCAGGAATATACCTGGCCGGCTATGTACATGTTTAAATTCATAGCTCCGGCCGAAAGGAAAAGAGAGCTGGAAGACCTGTTCCCGGGTGAAAGTATGTACTGCCGGCAGTCAGGCAAAGGCAACTATGTAAGCATAACCGTAACCCTGCGCATAACCTCGGCCGATGCCGTCATTGCGTTATACAGAAAAGCTGCTTCCATTCCCGGATTAATTGCCCTGTAATTTGCTTTATTGTACTTTAGTACAAATCCTGGACTATGTGGAACGAAGAGAACAACCGCCTGGTAAAATCTTTCCGGTTTACCGATTTCAATGAAGCATTTGGCTTTATGACCCGGGTTGCGCTGGAAGCCGAAAAAATGAACCATCATCCTACCTGGACCAACACCTGGAACACCGTTCATATTGAACTCAGCACGCACGATGCAGGCAATGTAGTTACAGAAAAAGACCGCAAACTGGCCGCCATCATCGATCGGCTTGCAGGTGAAAAATGAAATTCTCCGCCTCACTATATATCGTGCCCACGCCCATCGGCAACCTGGCCGATATTACCCTGCGTGCGCTGGAAGTGCTTAAATCCGTTGAGGTAATTCTGGCAGAAGACACGCGCACCTCGCGCACACTGCTGCAACATTACGGCATTGAAAAACCAGTGGAAAGTTTTCATGCCTTCAACGAACACAAAAAAATTCAACCGCTCATTGACCGCCTTAAAAAAGGCGAACGCATGGCGCTGATTAGTGATGCCGGCACACCCGGCATATCCGATCCCGGCTTTCTTATTATCCGCGCAGCCCTGCAGGCCCAAATTGCCGTGGATTGTCTTCCCGGACCAACCGCCTTTCTGCCAGCCCTTATTAAATCAGGTTTACCATCGGATCGCTTTGCCTTTGAAGGATTTCTTCCCCACAAAAAAGGAAGGCTTTCGCGCATTAAAGAATTATCAACCGAGAAACGTACCCTCATTTTCTATGAATCGCCTCACCGGCTTGTGAAAACACTCGAACAACTGGCCGAGCACTTTGGCGCTGACCGTCCCGCTTCCATATCGCGCGAGCTGACCAAACATTTTGAAGAAACACGAAACGGCACACTCGCTGATTTGGCAGAATCTTTTCGGCAAACGGGTGTGAAAGGTGAAATTGTGCTGGTTGTAGCCGGATGTGATTAACTTTTAGTGAACCATTAACGTTATAACATAGCCACCCTGCAAAATCTGTTGCGCATGAACTGGTCTGCCCTCGAAAAAAAAGTAATTGACATAACCCGTAAAACCGGTGCTTTTGTACGTGAAGAGGCAGCAAAATTTAGCCGCAATGACATCGAGTTCAAGCAAGGATTTAACAACCTCGTATCCTATGTTGACAAGGAAGCAGAGCTGCGGCTGGTGAATGACCTGGATAAACTCGTTCCCGGCAGCGGCTTTCTGGCTGAAGAAGGTACGCACTGCCGGTCGTCCAGTGGCCTTACCTGGATAATCGATCCACTGGACGGAACGACCAATTTTATGCATGGTGCCCCGCCTTATGCCATTAGTGTAGGTCTTGCCGAAGGCGAGTCGCTGAAGCTGGGCGTAGTATATGAGATTACCCGCGATGAATGTTTTCACGCTTCGTTTGGACACGGTGCGCACTGCAATAACCGGCGCATCCGCGTTTCATCCGTCAAAGCCCTGAACGAGAGCCTGCTGGCCACAGGCTTTCCTTATTACCATTCTGATAAAAAAGACGCCTACCTGCACCTTATTAAGATCTTTCTGGAAAAAACCCATGGTATCCGGCGATTGGGCAGCGCCTCGGTAGATCTGGCCTATGTGGCATGTGGAAGATTTGAAGGCTTCTTCGAGTATAACCTCAACCCATGGGATGTAGCCGCTGGCGCCCTTATTGTGCAGGAAGCAGGAGGAAAAGTAAGTGATTTTAAGGGTGAAAATAATTTTTTGCATGGCGGTGAACTCATTGCCGCAGGCGATATCCACAGAGAAATGGTCGAAGTAATTAAGCCCGTCTGGTTTTCCGGTCTGTAATGCAACTGGCTCGGGGATTATACGTAATTTTACCGCAATGATTCAGCAACTCATCATCGCGTTTCTTTTTGGTGGCGCACTTTTATACCTGGGCCGCCTGGCATACCGCGCTTTTACAACAAAAAACTGCGCTACAGGTTGCGGTAAATGCGGTGCAGTGGACTTTAAAAAAATCGAGCAGGAAATCAGAAAAAAAGAAACCATCGCGTCCTAATCAGGCCCATACTTTTGTGCCTTCTGTACAGTTTGCACATATTTCTATGAGCTTGCGCGACTGGATTAATCGCTTCCGGAATTCATAATAAGCAGCGCTGTTCCATACTTCTTTAAACGACTCCCTGCTTACATCGCCTAGTATGTGGTGGGCATCCTTATCAAAACAACACGGAACCACCTTGCCGTCCCAGGTTATAACGCAACTGTGCCACATCCGCCAACAGTGATTATCCAGGCTGTTTTTTATCCTATAAGAACCATCCGGCATTTTGCGGTAACGGCTGTATTTGTCTTGAACGGGAATTAAATCCGAGCCATTCTGATAGTCATAGATCTGTGCTGTCTTGAGTTTCACCTCGTTAACACCCAGCTGTTGAGCAAGTTGGTATACCTCAGGAATCTGGTGTTCATTAGGTCGTACCACAAGAAATTGAAATACCACATGTGGCTTGTTGCTCTTTAATTTTTTTTTCCACCGAATAATGTTTTGGGTCCCATCCAGCACTTTTTCCAGGCTTCCCCCAACCCGGTACGACTGATACGTTTGCTGTGAGGTTCCGTCAATGGAAATGATTAACCTATCAAGGCCCGATTCAACAGTAAGGCGTGCGCGTTCATCGGTAAGATAATGCGCATTGGTGGATGTGGCTGTATAAATACCCTTATCGGCCGCGTAGCGCACCATGGGTAAAAATGCAGGGTGCAGATAAGGTTCACCCTGAAAGTAAAAGGTAAGATAGATGAGGCGGTCGGCCAGTTGATCTATCACCGAGTTAAAAAGAGCAACACTGAGCATGCCGGTAGGACGTGTAAACGATCGCAGTCCGCTGGGGCATTCCGGGCATCGCAGGTTACAGGATGTGGTGGGTTCAACAGCAAGCGCAATGGGCAAACCCTTTATTTCGGGTTTACCGGTTAGCCGTGAGCGGTAATAACTTGCAAGCACCTGCAGCGCATTGGCCATGCGCAAGGCCGTTATTTTCTGCATCCCGTTGCGGATATCGTTCAGAGCAATGCCCATCGGGCAGCAAGGTAAAAATCAAAGTCCAAAAATTTAAACCGGCTTAACAACAGGTTATGCGGTTCTGCTTATATTCGGGCTTTATGATTGCGCGTTTTGTTTTCATTTATGTACTGTTGCTTTTACCCGGTATTACAAGGGCTCAGCGGCTTTCGGCCGGTGCATTTATTTCCGTGATAACCTGCGGGCCGGGGCAAAACGAGTTGTACTCGGCATTCGGCCACAGCGCCTTCCGTGTGCATGATCCGGAACTGGGCATTGACTATGCCTTTAATTATGGAGTATTTGATTTCAATCAGCCTAACTTTTATCTCAACTTTGCCCGGGGACACAATTACTACAAACTGGCCGTCCAGGATTACCGGCAATTCGAATATTTCTACCGGTACTTTAACCGTTACGTGCACGAGCAGGTTTTAGACCTGACCCAGGCTCAAAAGCAACGTCTGTTCGATTTCCTGCAATGGAACGCCCTGCCGGAAAACCGATCCTACCGTTACGATTATTTTTATGATAACTGTGCCACAAAAATTCCTGCCATACTGAAACAATTATTTGGCGATTCGCTGCAGTTTACATATCCGCATATCACCACGCGTTACTCTTTTCGTCAGCTTACAGATTTGTATCTGAAACACCAGCCCTGGGGCGACCTGGGCATTGATTTGTGCCTGGGCCTGCCCATGGACAAAACAGCCACCCCTTTTGAATACATGTTTCTACCCGATTACGTGGAAGCCGGATTGGATTACGCCTTGCTTAACGGTCGCCCGCTGGTAAAAGAAAAAAACATTGTATATGCATCCGTGCCCGAAGAATTTTCTGCCGAATGGTTTACACCATTCAACGTTTTTACTTTGCTTGCCGCAGTTACACTGATGCTCACAGTTTATGACTTGCGCAGAAAAAAAATAAGCTACCTGTATGACCGTCTTTTATTCGGTATCACAGGCATTATCGGACTCATTCTGTTATTGTTATGGATCGCCACCGATCATTGGGCGGCTGCCTGGAATTTTAATTTGTTGTGGGCATTTCCCTTCCATATTATCATTGTTTTTACATTAAAAAAGCCATGGAAGTGGATCACTAACTACTTCAAGGTGATGGTAGTTATTCTGTTGTTGTTGCTGGTTTTCTGGGTGTGGCTTCCGCAGCAAATGCACTATGCACTCATTCCTCTGATTTTAAGTCTGCTGATGCGGTCGTGGACAAATCAAAGCCTCAGGCGATCCGGTAGCTCATTGTAAAAAGGTATACCGGATACCGTTCATGCTGCGCTTACATATGGATGGCGCGGTTGGCCGTGGCAGCCAGACACGCCTCGCGGAATGCCTCCATATAAGTAGGATGCGCATGCGACATGCGTGCAATATCTTCGGCAGAGGCGCGGTACTCCATAGCCACTACCGCAGCGGCAATCATATCGGCAGCGCGTGCACCAATAATATGTACACCCAGTATTTCATCTGTGGTTTTATCGGCCAGCACCTTAACCACGCCATCCAAATCCATAGAGGCGCGGGCACGTCCGAGCGCTTTGTAAGGAAACGAGCCTACCTTGTAAGCCCTTCCGGATTGTTTCAGTTGCTCTTCGGTATAACCCACACCGGCCACCTCGGGCCAGGTATATACCACGTTGGGAATAAGCAGGTAGTTGATATGGGGCTTTTGTCCGGCCAATTGTTCGGCTACCATAATGCCTTCTTCTTCGGCTTTATGCGCCAGCATAGGTCCGCGCACCACATCGCCAATGGCGTAAATATTATCTACTTTTGTGCGCAGCTGATCGTCCACAGGAATCTGTCCTTTTTCTGTCTGAATGCCAATATTTTCAAGTCCAAGTCCATCGGTATAAGGCCTGCGCCCGATGCTCACCAGGCAGTAGTCGCCTTTCAGCTCCAGCTTCTTACCGTTTTTATCTTCGGCCTGCAGCACCACTTCTTTGCCTTTGTTTTCCAGCATGGTAACCTTGTGGCCGAGGTAAAATTCTATGCCTAGTTTTTTGGTAGCTTTCAGCAACTCTTTGCCCATGGTACTGTCCATGGTAGGGATAATGCTGTCAAGAAATTCTACTACCGTTACTTTTGATCCGATGCGGGCATAAACTGAACCCAATTCCATACCAATAACACCGCCACCTATCACGACAAGGTGCTTAGGTATTTCCTTAAGCTCGAGTGCCTCCGTACTGGAAATAATTCTTTTTTTATCGAAAGGTGCAAAGGGAAGCGGTGCAGGTTTGGAGCCGGTGGCAATGATGATTTTTTCGGAAGTAATGGTTTTCGATTTACCGTCTGACGATGTGACTTTGATGGTGTTTTTATCCACAAATGAACCTACACCTGTGTGTACATCAATTTTATTTTTCTTCATCAGAAAGGCGATGCCCTCTACGTTGGCCTTTACCACACCGGCCTTTCGCTTAATCATCTGCTCAAAATTCACCTTTGCTTTACCAATTTCAATACCGTGCTCGGCAAAGGCATGTGTGGCATTATAATAGTGCTCGGATGAGTCAAGCAGGGCTTTTGACGGAATACAGCCTACGTTCAGGCAGGTGCCACCCAGCGTGTTGTATTTTTCAATGATTGCGGTTTTAAAGCCGAGCTGGGCGCAGCGTATGGCTGCCACATAGCCCCCTGGTCCTGAACCTATGATAGTTACCTGATAATCCATGTGTTGTCAAATTAAATTAGCGATTCAACCTAAACCCCCAGAATCAGCCTGCCCGGATCTTCGAGCATTTCTTTTACACGGTACAAAAAGCTCACCGACTCTCTTCCGTCAATAATCCGGTGGTCGTACGACAAGGCAACGTACATGATGGGCCGCACCACAATTTGTCCGTCTTTTACTACCGGTCGCTCCACAATGTTGTGCATGCCCAGAATGGCCGACTGCGGGGGATTGATGATAGGGGTTGAAAGCATGGATCCAAATACCCCGCCATTGGTGATGGAAAACGTTCCGCCCGTCATTTCTTCAATAGACAATTTGCCATCGCGCCCGCGTGCAGCCAGCCGCGCAATTTCGGCTTCAATCTGATCGAAAGTAAGTGACTCGGCATTGCGCACCACCGGCACCACCAGACCACGTGGCGTGGATACTGCTATGGATATGTCGCAGTAATCGTGGTACACAATCTCATCGCCATCAATGCGCGCGTTAACAGCCGGCCACTCTTTCAGCGCCTGACATACGGCTTTGGTGAAGAATGACATAAAGCCCAGCCCTACCCCATATTTCTCTTTGAATTTATCCTTGTACCTGGCACGCAAATCCATAATTGGCTTCATATCCACCTCATTAAAGGTGGTGAGCATGGCTGTTTCATTTTTCACCGATACCAGTCTGCGGGCAATGGTTTTGCGCAGAGAAGTCATTTTTTCCCTTCGTTCATTGCGCGAAAAGGCAACTGATGGTGCCGGTGCTGTTGCCTTCTTTTCCTCCGCCCTAGCAGCAGGTTGTGCCTTTACAGCGTCTTCTTTGGTAATGCGACCGCCCGGACCGGAGCCTTTAACATCTTTCGTATCAACACCTTTTTCACTTAGTATTTTGGCAGCAGCAGGCGAAGGATGACCGGCTGCATACGACTTGCCAGCTTCGGCAGGCTTGACTGATGGTATCGGTGCATCGGCTTTTTCTGTTGCGGCCGGCTCACCTTCCATCACTTCTATCCGGCAAATCAATCCGCCAATCGGAAGCGTTTCTTTTTCTTTTGCTACAATGCGCAAAATACCCGATGCTTCGGCCGGCAATTCAAAAGTAGCTTTATCCGATTCTACCTCGGCAATCACTTCATCCAGTTTTACAAAATCACCATCTTTTTTCAACCAGCTGGAGAGCGTAACTTCAGTAATGGATTCGCCAACGGCAGGCACTCTCATCTCCTTCACCTGACCGGTGGCCTTTGGTGCGGCCTTTTGTGTTGGAGCGGTTTTCGTTTCAGAAGCTGATTTCTTTGCTTCGGACTTATCGGATTTGGCAGATGCACCACTTTCTTCAATCTCACAAATCAACTCGCCTATGGGCACTGCTTCTCCCTGTTGTTTTTTTATGCGAAGGATGCCGGCTGCCGGAGCCGTGAGCTCGAAAGTAGCTTTATCAGATTCCAGTTCGGCAATCACTTCATCCATTGCCACAGTTTCGCCATCTTGTTTCAGCCAGTTGGCGATAGTTACTTCGGTGATTGATTCGCCCACCTGGGGCACATGTACCTGTACTGCCATGATTTATTGGATTGACGGTGATGTTTTTATAATTGATAATCAGATTTCAAAAGCCTGGGTGATGATTTTATCCTGCTCAATTTTATGCAGTTTGTAGTAACCCGTGGCGGGCGAGGCGCTCGATTTGCGGGCCACAACTTTCCATTCGGCATCGGGCATAAATCGCTGCATGTAGGCCCAGTAGCCCATGTTGTAGGGTTCTTCCTGTACCCAGATGAGTTGGGCATTTCTGTATTTTTTCAAAACAGCTTCCAGTTGTTTTTTCGGAAAAGGATACAATTGCTCAATGCGGACAAGCGCAGTATCCTTAATTTTCTTCTTTTGCTGGTACTCCTGCAAATCGAAAAACACTTTACCTGTGCAAAGCACCAGGCGTTTCACCTCTTTTGCCGAGGCATTCGGGTCATCGAAGACCTCAGTAAAGCGACCATTGGTAAATTCCTTTAAGGGCGATACCACACCCGGATGACGCAACAGCGATTTTGGGGAAAATACAACACAGGGCTTGCGGAAAGGCCACTTCACCTGCCGCCTGAGCAGGTGAAAGTAGTTGGCAGCCGTGGTTAAATTGGCCACCACCATATTTAGCTCGGCAGCCAGTTGCAGAAAGCGTTCCGGCCTGGCACTGGAGTGCTCAGGTCCCTGGCCCTCATATCCATGGGGCAGCAATAAAACCAGTCCGTTCTGCCGCTGCCACTTTGATTCGGCACTGCTGATGAACTGATCAATGATAACCTGCGCACCGTTTACAAAATCACCAAACTGTGCCTCCCATATTACCAATGCATGCGGTGTGGACATGGCATAGCCGTATTCAAAGCCCATCACTCCAAATTCAGACAACAGGCTATTGTACATATGCAGGGGTGCTTGCCCGGGTTCTATGTTGTTGAGCGGACAGTACGACTCATTCGTATTGGCATCCCAGAAGTAGGCATGCCGGTGAGAAAACGTGCCGCGCTTTACATCCTGACCCGACATGCGCACGATGTACTTCTCGAGCAGCAACGATCCGAAAGCCAGTTGTTCGGCCTCGGCCCAGCCCAGTTGTTTACTCTCAAAAAAGGCCTCTTTGCGGTCTTTGAGCAACTTTTCAATCTGTTTAATAGGCTTAAAGCCCTCCGGAATGGTAATGAGGGCCTTGCCCACTTTTTCGATGACCTCAGGTTTTATGGAAGTATCAGGCGACCGGTCGAAATCTTCGGCCACCGCCTTGCGCATCGTAGCCCACTCTTCTTCACTTTCCTGAAATTTGTAAGGGAGGGCCTTTTGCTTCACTTCATTCAGCCGGTCCTGCAGCAGTTTCCGGAAACTGGCATCCATCTCTTCGGCAAGTGCAGCGGCATCTACACCGCTCTCGCTCAGTTTTTTAACATACACTTCGCGCGGGTTGGGGTGCTTGGCAATAAGGTTATACAACTTGGGTTGTGTAAACTTCGGCTCATCGCTTTCATTATGACCATGCCTGCGGTAACACAACATGTCAATAAAAATGTCTTTGCCGAATTTCTGGCGATACTCTACGGCCAGGTTGGCGGCAAACGTTATCGCTTCGGCATCATCGCCGTTGATGTGCAACACAGGCGCATCAATGATTTTTGCTACATCGGTGCAGTAAATAGATGTGCGTGCATCGTCATAGTCGGTAGTAAAGCCAACCTGGTTGTTGATTACAAAATGAATGGTACCTCCTGTAGTGTAGCCCGGCAAGCCCGACATCTGCACCACTTCGTACACAATGCCTTGCCCGGCAATGGCCGCATCGCCATGAATTAAAATGGCCATCACCTTTTTCAGATCACCGCCAAACTCGTCATCAATCTGACCGCGGGTATATCCTACAACCAGCGGATCAACGGCTTCAAGGTGAGAAGGATTGGGAGTAAGTTTCACATAAATCTTATTTCCCGATGGGGTTTCGATGCGGCTGGCATACCCCAGGTGGTATTTCACATCGCCATCGCCCATCGTGGCGTTGGGATCGATGTTGCCTTCAAACTCATTAAAAATCTGTTCGTACGTTTTTCCGAGAATGTTGGCCAGCACATTGAGCCGGCCGCGATGCGCCATGCCAATAACCACTTCCTGAACGCCAAGTTCAGCCGCTTTGTTGATAATGGCCTGCATGGCCGGAATGGTGTTCTCACCGCCCTCGAGCGAAAAACGCTTTTGTCCTAAAAATTTGGTGTGCAGAAAATTTTCGAATACAACCGCTTCGTTCAGCTTTGCCAGAATGCGCTTGCGTTCTTCCAATGTAGGGTTGTAGTTGTAATATTCTGTTTCGCATTTATTGAAAAACCATTGCCGCACCTCGTCATTGCGGATGTAATTGTATTCAAAACCAATCGGGCCGAGGTAAACTTTATTGAGTTTGTCCACAATTTGCCGGAGCGTGGACCGCTTCATGCCAATTTCCGTGGCAACATCAAATTCCTGGTCGAGATCTGCTTCGGATAAGCCAAAAAACTTCAGGTCGAGATGGACGTTGTGGTTTCTGCGCGGCCGCACCGGGTTGGTCTTCGACAGCAAATGCCCGAATGAACGGTATGCAAAAATGAGGTTGCGAACCTGCGTTTCCTTAATCGACTGTGCATCGGCAACAGCCGCCCCGCCGTTTTCGCCATAACGTTGCAACGAAAACTCGTATCCTTCAAAAAACTTTCGCCAGGTAACATCAACCGAGTCGGGGTTCTTCTTGTAATTTTGGTACAGTTGGTCTAAATAGCCGACCTCAGCATTGGAAATATAGGAGTAAGCATCCATGATTGTGAACCGATAAGCTACCAAATGTATTGAACACGTTCAGATTTAAAAAATTGAATAATCGCTTAAGCAAATATTTACATAAATCAAATTGACAGCCAATTGAATTGGCTGATGGCACAAAAACCGTATATTTGCAGCCCTTATTGGACGAGTTCCACAAAACAACTGAATTATGGTACGTATCAGACTGGCCCGCAGGGGCCGCAGAAAGCTGGCTCGGTTCGATGTTGTAGTAGCCGATGCCCGTGCACCACGTGATGGTCGCTTTATCGAAAAGATCGGAACCTACAATCCGCTCACGGTTCCGGCCACCATTGAACTGGATGAGGAAAAAGCCTTTGAATGGCTGATGAAGGGCGCCCAGCCCTCAGATACCGTTCGGGCTATGTTGTCTTATCGTGGCATCCTGCTGCGCAAGCACCTTCAGGTGGGAGTTATAAAAGGTGCGCTCACACAGGAAGAAGCCGACCGCAGGCTGGCCGAATGGAAAAAAGCCAAGGAAGCAAAAATTCAGGCGAAGCGCGAACGTGTAGCCGACACCAGAAAAGCGCAGGCCGAAGCCCGCAGAGAGGCTGAACGAAAGATACGCGAGGCCCGTGCCGAAGCTATTCGTAAAAAAGCTGAGGTTGCTACCGAATCCAACGAGCCTGCTGCAGCTGAAGAAAGTGCACCTCAGCAGGAGGGTTAATCGCCTGATTCTTATTGTTCAACTTTGTGCCAGCCCAATCCAGCTGGCATTTTTATTTACCGCATTATGAAGTCTTCCGATTTCTTTCTGGCAGGTAAAATTCTCAGGCCACACGGCCTGAAAGGCGAGGTAACTGTCTTCCTCGAAGCTGATGTTCCGGTAAACTGGGAGCGTTTGCAGGGTATTTACATAGAATTCAATGGTCAGCATGTCCCTCATCGCATTGAACACATCTCCATAAAAGGTTCACAGGCTTTTGTAAAATTCAAGGATGTAGGAACCCGCGAAGAGGCGGCATTCCTGCAAAAGCGTTACCTGTATTTGCCTAAATCCGAACGCCCCCGGCGTACTGGTCTTGAGTTTTATGACGATGAAATAACCGGTTTTAAAATTGTTGAAAAGACGGCCGGATTGTTGGGAACCGTTATCCGTGTTGAGCGCACAGGTACCAGCCGGCATCTGATTTTTTTGTTTCAGGGAAAAGAAAAAATGATACCGGTAAATGGTCCGTTTATTACCGGCATCAACCGCCCGGCAAAAACCATCCGTATTGAACTGCCGGAAGGGTTTTTGGATATTTGACCATACAAAGCAATGCACCTCTCCATCATCACCTGCCTTCCCCGCCTGCTCGAAAGTCCATTTCAGGACTCCATCCTGAAACGCGCACAGGATAAAAAACTGGTAACCGTTGAAATTATTGACCTGCGCGATTATGCCACCGATAAACGCAAGTCAGTAGATGATTACGTTTTCGGGGGAGGTGCCGGCATGGTATTGATGATTGAACCCATTGACCGGTGTATTTCCGATTTAAAATCAAAACGCAACTACGATGAAATCCTGTACATGAGTCCGGATGGTGAGCTGTTCAACCAATCAATGGCCAACGAGCTTAGTCTGAAGCAAAATCTTATTATCCTTTGCGGTCATTATAAGGGAGTGGATGAGCGGGTGCGCGAACACCTTATTACCCGTGAAATCAGCATTGGCAATTACGTGCTATCGGGTGGCGAATTGGCCGCTGCCGTGGTAGCTGATGCGGTTATCCGGCTGCTGCCCGGCGTGTTGAATGACGAAACGTCTGCCTTGACCGACTCCTTCCAGGACGGGCTGGTTGCACCCCCGGTCTATACCCGCCCGGCCGAATACAAAGGCTGGAAAGTACCCGAAGTATTGCTTTCGGGCGACCATGCCCGAATTGAGGCCTGGCGACACGACCAGGCCGTGGAGAGAACCAGAAAGCGCAGACCCGACCTGCTGAAATAGGCACACCTGTGATAACAGTAGTTGGCCGGGGCATTTCCCAAATCCCGATACTTTCCCTACATTTGCAGTCCTTTACAAAAACCAGCTTGTATGGCCGATTTGATTAAACTCGTAGAACAGGAAGCAGCCACCGCCCGCCAGAAGTTTCCGGACTTTAAGGCAGGTGACACCATAAATGTGCATGTAAAAATCAAAGAAGGTAACAAGGAACGTATTCAGCAGTTCCAGGGGGTGGTAATTCAGCGCAGGGGTAAAGGCACCAATGGCGAGACGTTTACCGTGCGCAAAGTATCCGATGGCATTGGTGTGGAAAGGATTTTCCCCATTGTGTCGCCCAGCATTGAAAAAATTGAATTGGTTAAGCGCGGCAAGGTTCGCAGGGCCCGCCTGTATTACATGAAAGGCCGTCAGGGCAAGTCGGCACGCATCAAAGAACAGGTTTAAACCGTTCAAATTTTGTAAAAAGCCACTTTCGGGTGGCTTTTTTGTTTATTTCCCAGGTTTGAAATGTCTTTACCCGGCGTATAGAATAATTGATAACTTTGTCACCCTACCAAAAAATAAAATATGGCAAAAACCAACATTGAAGAACTCCTGGGCACGGAGGCCGATAACCTGCTCAATCATCAATGCAAAACCATTCCTGCCCACCAGATTCATGTGCCCGGTCCTGATTTCGTTGACCGTATTTTTGCCCAATCCAACCGCAACCCGCAAACCCTGCGCAGCCTCCATTGGCTGTTCAACACCGGCAGGCTGAGCGGCACCGGCTACCTGTCTATTTTACCTATCGATCAGGGTATAGAACACAGCGCAGGGGCCTCGTTTGCAAAAAATCCCATGTACTTCGACCCGGAAAACATCATTAAGCTGGCCCTGGAAGGCGGGTGCAATGGCGTGGCCACCACCTTTGGCGTACTGGCACTGATGTCCAGAAAGTATGCTCATAAAATTCCCTTTATTGTAAAAATCAACCACAACGAGCTACTCACCTATCCGAATAAATACGATCAGATTATGTTCGGCTCGGTTGATGAAGCCTGGAATCTGGGCGCAGTAGCCGTTGGCGCAACCATATATTTCGGATCCGACCAGTCAACCCGTCAGATTCAGGAGGTGGCTGCAGCATTCGAGCGTGCTCACGAGCTTGGTATGGCTACCATCTTATGGTGTTATATACGGAATAATGCCTTTAAAAAAGACGGAAAAGATTACCATGTGTCGGCCGACCTTACCGGTCAGGCCAATCACCTGGGCGTAACCATTCAGGCAGATATTATAAAACAGAAACTTCCTGAAAACAACGGCGGATATAAAGCACTGAACACCGGCGGAAGCAGCTATGGCAAGTTGGACGAGCGCATCTATACACATCTTACCAGCGACCACCCCATTGATCTGTGCCGCTACCAGGTAGCCAACTGCTACATGGGTCGCGCAGGCCTGATTAATTCGGGTGGCGAATCGAAAGGCACAAGCGATCTGGCTGATGCCGTACGCACGGCCGTGATCAACAAACGCGCAGGTGGTATGGGGCTGATTTCCGGCCGGAAAGCTTTTCAGCGCCCCATGCAAGAAGGCGTTGAAATCCTTCATGCTATTCAGGATGTTTACCTCAACAAAGAAGTTACAATAGCTTAAAAACTATGGCCTGGTTCACCCGGACAGACAAAGGAATTCTTACCCCTACCGAGTCCAAGCGCGAAGTGCCCGATGGATTGTGGTTCAAATCGCCCGGGGGAAAAATTATTCACACCCGCGAACTGAAAAACAACGCCTATGTAGTGCCGGAAGAAGACTACCATGTGCGCATTGGCTCGCGCGAATATTTTGAGTTGCTGTTTGACAACAACGAGTTTACCGAGCTGGATCCCAACATGGAGTCGGCCGACCCGCTGCATTTTGTAGATACAAAGCCCTATCCGAAGCGCATTAAAGAAGCACAGGAAAAGACCGAGCTCAAAGATGCTGTCCGCACTGCCTATGGCAAAATGAACGGCATCGATATCGTAATAGGATGCATGGATTTCAGCTTCATTGGCGGCTCGATGGGGTCGGTAGTGGGCGAAAAAATTGCGCGTGCCATGGATCATGCGCTTCAACACCGTAAGCCATTTTTAATGATTTCCCGATCAGGCGGAGCGCGCATGATGGAAGCCGGCCTTTCATTGATGCAGATGGCCAAGACCTCGGCCAAAATACTTCAGCTTGATAAAGCCGGCATTCCCTACATCTCGCTGATGACCGACCCCACCACAGGAGGTGTTACCGCTTCTTTTGCGATGCTGGGTGATTTTAACATTGCCGAGCCGGGGGCGCTCATTGGCTTTGCGGGCCCCCGTGTAATCCGCGAAACCATAGGTAAGGATTTACCCAAAGGTTTTCAGAGCGCTGAGTTCTTGCTGGAACACGGCTTTCTGGATTTTATTATTGACCGAAGAAACCTGAAGAGCAGGTTGACCACACTTCTTAAAATGCTATCCGAATCGTAGTCTTTTTGCAGATGCATAAAAAAGGGGCCTTTCAGCCCCTTTTTTCTAGTAAGCAATCTTTACATGCGGGTTGCAGTAACGGTACCGGTATCACCCCAAGTATTACGCCAAGTGAGTGTAAATGAATTGGCATTAATAATCACACCGGTTATGGTAAAAGGGTCACCATAATGGTCGGTATCGCCTAAATCAACCAGTTCATTGCACACGTCACGTACACGGCCCGGGACTTTAATATCGCCATAGCCCTGAGGATATAATCCAAATGACATGTCGTCAATCAGATAAACACCTTCTTCTACCTGGGTGATGGTAACGGTGGCATTCAGGTTTGTATAAGTAGCGGCTGAACCTCCTGAACCATCACCATAATCGCCCGATGCAACAGTGCTCCAGGTGCCCGCAATATTGTATATAATCGGACAAACCACATTTACACGATAAAGGAAGGGCGAGCGGTAAAAGGCCCCGCCGGTAATGGCAACTCCGGAGTTATTAAAACTATACTCCCTACCATCGGTTAATTTCAATACGGCACGGTATTCAAAAGTGTCACCGCCTTCCACATCCGAATCATCGAATCCTATCGCAGCTTTGGCCTCGTTATAGCTGATGGAAAAAGTTGTCCGCAGATAGCCGCTTTCGGGATCCGGGCTGAAGGCCGTTCGGGGAATGGACTTGATAAAAAACTCATCCGTGGCTCCGGAAGCACCGCGTTTTAGTCCGTAAATATCGTATGAGTCCAGTAGTGCGCCCTTGGCAGGATCTACATACTCTACGGTAATTGTAAAGGTTGAGTTGGCCAGGTCGAACAAATTGTAAGTTCCCGGAGCCTGGATGGATATGGTGCGCATATAAGCACCAAACTTTAAATTTTCATACGGAATAGCAGGCTCGAAATCTTTGCACGAAATTGTAAGTGCAAAAACAAGTACCCCTGCTCCGATCCATATTTTTTTCATTCTTTCCATGGTCATCATAGCTTAACGTTTTTATTAATTAATCAATCCAACCGGTAACCGGGTTTGTATCCCAGAATGTCCTTACACTGTTGTTGGGCTTCTGGTTCACATTCGGGTTATTATTCCGGTTAATGAAGCTGGCCGGATAAATGAAAGTGCGCGGAAAAGTACCAAACGGATTATTCAGGCCGGGCTGCATACCATCGGGTTGACCGGTTCTTCGGTACAGGTTGTACGATTCAACTCCGTTACCAAAGAGTGCAAGCCAGTATTCGCGGGCTATGATACGCATCCTTTCGGTATTGTTGTTGGTGTCATCATATTCAGCCAACACTCCAGATACATAGTTGTTGACAGCCGTATTGAAAGTGGCATCATTCATAAAAGCTTGTATAGCAGCCCCTTCGAGTCCGGCTACAGCATAGGCACGCACATCGGCCATTGATTTGCGGATGCCGGATTCTAAGAGTGCACGCGGATCACCTGTGGTTCCTAGGAGAAGGGAAGCTTCTGCCAACATAAAATCAACAAACGAACGCATCATAATCGGCTCTATACCTGCACCCTGATTGCCATATTGCCGGTTATTAAGGGGTACCGGATTATTGGCATCAAAGCGGCCACCGGCCGGATAAACACCAGGTGCGGTACGCTTAAAGTTATCCGGAGGAATACCTTGGTTATTCAGGTGATCACGCCCCCAATAGCCTCTGTTACCGGGCAAGCAGTAGGGCATTCCGGGCGGATAGTGAGCCGGAGGGGCTGGTACATCAACACAATCCAATTCATTCGGATCTGTTGGGTTGGAATTAACCTGGCGGAAGAAATAATAACGCGCCCGCGGATCAGGACCATCCGAGGCGTCACCCTTTGTTCCGGGAAAATACCCGTTACCTTTTTTGGCTTCCGTCAGGTGCCACATGTAGTAATTCTGCTGATAGGTACCCGCACCGGTTTCATAATTACCCACAAACTCCGGATGACGGCTGTCGGGGTTGGCATTTTCCCGGCTGTATCGAAAAGCAAAATTCTGACCAAACGATGAAATAAACTGCCCGGATGAAACCAGTGCATTAATACCCGCAGTTGAACCTGTTGGATCCACAAGCCTGCGGTTCAGCAGAAGTTTCAGTTTAAGGGAATTTGCAACCCTGATCCAATCGGCCCTGGAAGTGATTCCAAAGAAATTCACCGGAGTAGCCAACGGTGTCTCATTGAATGCCGCAATAGCTTCATCCAGGATGACAAGCGCTTCGGCATACACATCGGCCCCGTTATCAACATTTGGATTAAAATTGTTGGGGTCCAATGCTTCGCTGAGGGGCACATCTCCAAAATAATCCACCAGGGTCATCAGCACATAAGCCTGTATCACTTTAGCAATACCTATGTGAGTATAGAGTGACCGGCTTTCAGCCAACGGAATAAGTGTTTTGATGTCAATAAGTATATCGGCATACGAAGTGCGCCAGGTAAAATCAAAATCAGTGGGCAGGAATGCCGTTTCGTAGGTGTTGCCAAAGGAATGGCGCATGCGGGTGACCTGCATGCCAAACCGGCTTACCTCATTGAATAGCGAAGCAAAACGAATCTGTATGTTGTTTAACAGAAAATCGGGGTTGATTTTATCCGGAGTAACCCGATTGGGGTTATCCAGCAAATCCAGTTCGCAGGCCGATACAGCCACGAGCATCAGTGCAAGAAAAGATATTTTCAGCTTCTTCATGATTCGGTCAATTAAAAGGTTAAACGTAACGTGGCACCAAATCTCCTGGCGCTCGGGCCAGTAAGGAAATCAAATCCCAAGCCATTACCTACACCAAGGCTAAGTACATCCGTATCAAAGTTTACGTATTTCGGAAAGTTTACAGCCCGGAACCAAAGGTTAGAACCACTAAATGTGATGCTGGCGCTTTTAAACGGCGTAACCTGCATGATTCCTTTAGGAAGCTGGTAGGATAATGAAACTTCCCTTAGCCGAATGGTTGTGCCGTCAAAGATGAAAGCTTCATCCGAAAAGAAGTAATTGCCGAAGAAATACTGAGCCGCGTCAATCTGCGTGGTATTCTCGGAATATATTGGGTTGCCGTCTCCATCCGTGCCGGTTTGAATAACACCCGGAAGAATAAGGGATTGTGACCGGTCAAAGTCCGTGTCTTTGGTCAGACCTCTGGCCAACATGGTGGCAGCGGTTACACTGTAAATATCCCCCCCGTGCCGGTATTCCAACAGGAACGAAAGGGTAAGCCCTTTAAAGCTTAAATTATTTATCAGCGATGAGGTAAAATCGGGATTAGGGTTGCCCAGCTCTACGATTTCTGAGGTTGTTAAATAAGTGTCACCGCTTGGGGCTACAATCTTATTGCCATTCGGATCGCGCTGAATACCAATGCCTTTAATTGCATTGAAGGGTCTTCCCGGAATGGCAAAATTACCCAGGCTGGTAAAGCCATCTATAACCAACTCCGATAGAGAGCTACCCAAATCCTGTACAATCGGGTTGTAGCGGGCAACATTCAGGGTGGCATCCCAGATAAAGTTACCACTCTTCATGATTGTACCGTTCAGTGTGACTTCGAAGCCCCGGGTTCTTACTTTGCCCACGTTAAAAGTACTAATATCAAATCCGGTAGACGGATCAATCGGTGATACGGTTATCAAATCAATGGTAGATCGCTCGTAAACAGATATATCAGCCGACAAGCGGTTTTGGAAAAAACGGCCTTCCATTCCAAGTTCCAGTTCGCGATAGCGTTCGGGCCGCAGATTGGGATTGCCCAGGAAGTTATCCACCGACTGTACCGAGCGGGGTGTGCCACCAAAATCAACAAATCCGCGAGGATTCTGGAAAAGTACGTTTCTTGTGCTGTATGGGTTGGGGAAACCGGCTGATTCACCAAATGCTGCACGAAGCTTTAATTCATTCATCACAGAGGATTGCAATCCTGAAAAGGCCGTGGTAGGCAGGAAGGATACGCTTACACCCGGATAGAAAATCCTTCTGTTATCTTTCTCAACCGTTGACGTCCAGTCGTTTCGACCCGAAAGATTCAGGAAGAGAAAGTTTCGGTAATCAAGGCTTACATCTGCATATATTCCCATTCGTTGTTGCTCCTCGGTGCGGTTTTGTACCGGCCTGCTTACTAAAAAGTTGTCATGCCGGAACAGCCCAAAGTTTAATTGCTGTTCACTTTCAATACCCACTGAGGTAAAATAATCATTGCGCGAATTAAAGCCGGCTTTGCTTACCAGATTGAAATCATTCGATAAACGTTTGGTAAAGGAGAGGATAAAATCCTGGTTCCAGATTGTGTTGCCAATATTTACCGTACGGTAAATACCGTTATTCACTGAAGCCGACACCCCGCCACCGCCTCCTTTATTGTACATCCGTTCCTGGGTTTCAGTGTAGGTATCAAGACCTATCCGGTAAATGAACGACAGGTTTTCGGTAAAATCATAGGCTACCGAAGTTGAATTAAAGAAACGCTTGACCAAACTGGTGTTTTTGTAGTATCTGGCCGCCCACTTGGGATTTACAATATCATTACCGCTGCGGAAATACACACTTCTCTTATCGACCGGTGCTTCAAAAGGCAGGTTAGCGA
>DAIQOI010000018.1:0-41834 GCA_036787955.1 Cyclobacteriaceae bacterium | reverse complement strand
GATGTAATCCGGCTCGCGCCCGTGCCGCTCTACAACACTTTCGAAGAAGTCTATCGCTTTGCCCAAATCTTCCGCAGTCTGCTTGCCTGACTGATTTTTATCAGTTTATGAATGATCATGAAAATCTTATCTTCCAACGCATGAAGGAAACCAGACATATTGCCATTGTGGGTGCCGGACTGGTAGGTTCATTGCTTGCCATTTACTTAATACGCCGTGGCTATAAAGTCACGGTTTTTGAGCGAAGGTTGGACATGCGGCAACATTCCATTGAGGGGGGGCGGTCCATCAACCTGGCCCTCAGTAATCGCGGCATCCGCGCCTTGCATGAGGTAGGGCTTGCTGAAGTGCTGAAACAGAATGCCATACCCATGCACGGCCGGATGGTTCATGATAAAGAAATCACTTTTCAGCCATATGGCAAAGAAGGCCAGTACATCAATTCCGTATCCCGAGCCGGGCTGAACATGGTGTTAATGAACGAAGCTGAAAAAGCAGGAGCCGAAATTTTCTTCGAACACCGCTGCCTCCATGTTGACTTCGCTAAAACGGAACTCACGTTGCAGCACCATGAAGCCGTTAAACACAAGTCTTTTGATGTAATTATTGGTGCCGATGGTGCCTATTCGGCCGTGCGCCTGGCTCTGCAGCTTACCGACCGGTTTGAGTATAGCCAAAGCTATATTGAGCATGGTTATAAAGAACTGCGCATTCCTGCCTCCGACAGCGGTGACTTTCAGCTTGAGCCCAATGCCTTGCACATCTGGCCGCGTGAAAGTTTTATGCTCATCGCGCTGCCCAATCCGGATAAATCGTTTACCTGTACGCTCTTTCTCCCATTCGAAGGGCCGGTGTCTTTTGAACAATTAAAGACACCCGAAGCAGTGCAGATTTTTTTTCAACAATATTTTCCGGATGCGGTGCCGCTCATGCCATCGCTTACCGAAGATTTCCGCGACAATCCCACCGGATCGTTGGTTACGGTGAAATGTTATCCCTGGCACCGTAACCGCACCATGCTGATAGGGGATGCTGCGCATGCCATCGTGCCGTTTTTTGGTCAGGGGATGAATGCCGGCTTTGAAGATGTTCGGATTTTAAATGAGCTGTTAAACAAATACGATGATAACTGGAAGCATGTGCTGCCGGAATTTGAACAACTGCGCAAACCCGATGCCGATGCGATAGCACAGCTGGCGCTTGATAATTTTGTTGAAATGCGTGATCTGGTAGCTGATGCCGAATTTCTGTTGCGGAAAAAAATAGAAGCACACCTGCATGAAGCGTATCCGGACAAGTGGATACCCTTGTACACCATGGTTACCTTCCGCGATGATTTGCGCTACTCATATGCGCTGGAAACCGGGAAAAAACAAAAAATTATAATGGATGAAGTGATGCGCACTCCCAATATTGAAAAAGTGTGGCCAACATTGGACTACGATTCCATTCTCAGTAAATTTTAAATTACCGTCCGGCCTATTTTCACTAAGATACGACACTTGATTATATTTGGTAAAACCCAAATACCTTCGTGCTTCGGATTGTCCGGATTTTTGCCTTCTTGCAACTTTATATGCTCTATGCGCAGGATCGGCCGGTGCTTGCCCCAGAGGAGCTGCTACAACTTATTCCTGATCAGGTGGAAAATTTTCGGCCGGCAGGTGATCCCCGTGCCAGAATGGTTAAGATAGGTACGCTTTCCTATTCTTTGGCCGAAAAAAATTTTGCTCGGGGAAAACAGAAAATAAAAATCCTTTTGTTTGATTATAACAATGCGCTCATTATGTATAGCCAGGCAATGAAAAATATGCGTCAGCCGGCAGCGTATGCGTCTATCACTCAGTTGGCCGGTTCGGACGAATCAACCCGGCTTCAGTATAGCGAAGACCTGCAGCAGGAAAAAAATATTTGCCAGATTTTTATGGGCATCAACGACAGATTCTTCCTGAGTATTAGTTGCGAAAATACAGATTCATCATTTCTGCACTCTTTGCTCGATAAATTTAATTTCAAGGAATTTGCCCGCACGCCTATTGATGGTCCCAAGTTTCGTTAGGCGCTGATGTGCAAACGGTATTCTTCAAACAACTTGAGGATTTCCTTTACGTAGTTTACCGGTTCCTCGCATAGGCAATAGCCGGCCATCACCACCGGATCTTTGTAGTATTTGGGATCGGATTTTTTCAGCAGGTACCACTCCACCGCATCCCAGGAAGATACATCTCCTCCGTATTTGGCAGTAAGTTTCCGGGCATCGATAATATGCGAAAGTCCGGCATTGTAAGAGGCAAGCACAAATTTTATCCGGTCTTCTTCTCGTACATTTTCCCTGGCCCAGTAAGTATCCAGGTGTTTCAGAAATTTTACACCAGCCCGGATGTTTTGAGCCGGTTCCAGCGGATTGGAAGCACCGAATCTTTCGGCTGTTTCGGGCATAAGCTGCATAAGTCCCACCGCACCTGCCCAGGATTCGATCTGTGGATTAAATTTTGACTCCTGATAAATAACGGCTGCCAGCAACCGCCAGTCCCAGTTAAGCTGAGCTGCTCCTTCTTTTATCAGGTTATCATACGGAGAGATTTTATTACCACCCAGCGAGGAGTAATCGCTTTTAACCCGAAGTTGCAGGTTGCGGGGGCTTTTAAAGTAGCGGTTGTAAATTACCATGAAAGTGGGCTCTTTTTTGATTTTGGCCAGCCATTCGTTGATGGCTCTCAGCAGTTCGGGAGACGTATGTCGTACTGCCCAGGCGATCTGCTGCGGAAGGCTTAGCACGGTTTCAATATCGAGATTGGGATAAATAGCGGCATTTACCTGTGCCAGGTAATCATCGGTTACAGTATAATCAATTCTTTCTTCTGCTACCGCACGGATAAGCGATTCGCTCGTGGCCGTGGCGCTGTCTTCGTGGATTATAATTTCACCGCCAATTTCTTCTGAAAGATGAAGGAGTCGCTGTGCAAAACTGGAGTTATGCATCACATACACTTTTTTACCGATTAAATCGGCCGGTTTGCGGATAAGCATACGGTTTATTTCATCAGCGGTTAATTGCATCCAGTTGTCAGGTTTGCGCTGTACCAGTACCTGATGGGACTCGAACAAGGGATGGATGAATTTAACAAGCCGCGTTCGGTCCAGGGTAACAGTAAGCGGGTAGGCAAGGATGTCGGTTTGGCCATTATTTAATTGTTCGATACCCTGTTCAATACCTGATCCGATTTTTAAACGAAGCTCTACCTCAAGATAGCGCGCCAGGTTTTGTAGCAGTTCATACTCAAAGCCCATGGGCCGGCCTTTGTAGATGAAGTAACTGTAGGAATTGTTGTCAACCAGGGCAGTCAGATAACCCCTTTGTTTTATTTCGGGTAAATCAGGATAGATTTCCGGACCCTGTAAGGCTGAGCTGACCTGATTGCAACTACCCGGAAACAACAAAAGAAAAAAATAAAGTATAATTCTGCGTAATAGCACTTTTGAATATAAGCAAAATGGTTGTAAAAAAAAAGGCCCATTGTTACATGGGCCTTCACAAGCCAGAATTCAAATCCTTCTATTCGGGTAATAGAACCTGATTTATAGTGTGAAATACACCTGCATTAGTTAATATGTTAGGAGTGGTTACTAAAGCATCGGGAGAAGGTGTATTAAGATCAGTAAGCGTTATCGTGCTTCCCGAAATATTCACCGTAAATCTTTTTCCGGTTAACAGGGTATTTGGCTGTTGTCCATTGGAGAGGTCGGTTGACAATACGCGCCCTGGTATAATGTGGTATTTAAGTATGTTGGTGAACTGGTCCAGTGCAGGACCATCGAGGTTATTAATGAAAGTTAGCGCTTGTGCTTCGTTGGTAACGGTATTATCAATGGAATTAATAAGTGAGCGAACTGCTCCATCAGTAGGGCCGAAAACAGTGTAGTCCGGAAGAGGTGATTGGTTGGGAAGAAGAGTAAGGATAAGTTCTGTTTTCCGTAGAGCCGCAGCCAGCAAATGAAAATTATTGTCATTGGTGTCAGAAGTTGTTCCGCCAACAACAGTTGGCGGATTGGTGGCGTAGCTTACTCCTAAGCCAATAAACGACGCAACTGATGTTATTACAATGGGGTTCAGTACCTTATTGATGGTATGAATAACCCCATTGGCTGCTTCTATGTTTGTGGTGCGTACTTTGGCACCGTTACCTGGGGCGGTCCCAGCGTTGTTGGCATTAAGTACTACCACGCTGCCTGTTTTGGAAATGGACAGCCGGCCTCCTTGTAGGGTAGTGAACACCTGTCCACCGGTAATCTGTGAGGTCATCAGTTTGGAGCTGAATGTGTGATAGTTCAACCTTGTGATTAGAGCACCTATTGAGACCGTTGATGTAGTTGACATGGTATTATTAATATAGTTAATCACATCAATTTCATCCCATGAAGGCTGGTTCAACTGGGCACGGAAAAACACAACAAAGGCACTATCGTGCGGGGCAAAAATGGTAAACTGCCCGGAGTTAAGATTATTAAATGATGTAGCCATGCCAGCCTTACGCCAGGCTGCAAACAATATATTCAGATCAGGATGCTGAGCTGCCACATTAAGCAGTGTGTTGCCACTTAGCGGCTCAGGTTGATCAAAATCTGCACATCCAGGCAACAACAAACCACCAACAGTGAGCATTATGAGTTTGGTGAAATATAAAAATTTTTTCATGGTAATCTGCATTAATTATGTTGAACAATGGTTACTCCCAGCGCCCGGTTTTCAGCACCACCCTGAACCCCTCGAACTACAACCGTATAAACTTTGTTCACAGCAAACTGTACCGGATCGCTGGTGAAGATGATGTTGGTAAAAGTTGCATCAGTTGCTATCTGCACGTTATAATCTATTGGTACGCCTGCAATATTTGTATTAAACAGGGAAAAGTTTACTGCGGTTGAGGTTACTAACCTTGAACCTACCGAAGGATTAAAATTAGAGTCACCTGTAGGAGTAGCCATGCTTAAAACGTAGGGAACGTTGTTACCCAGCGCAATCACAGGAGGTCCAGGAGTAACCGGGTTTAACCGTACATACAAGCCTTCGTTTACGTTACGTGGCGAAGCCTGAACCAATCTGATGGCGGACTGGGTAGAATTCGGATTCGGAAAAGTCGGATAGTTGTCCCGAACAAAATAGAACCGAACGCCGCCTGGGTCGGTAGAACCCAGCGGTACAGTTCCTATAGGAACCAATTTTGCCCGCTGTGCAGGGGGTAAGGCTGCCTTTTCAACAACCGAAATATAACTTCCAGTTAACGGATTGAAAAAGGTTGTATCGCCAAAGTTCGATGTATTCAACTTGCGTTCAGGCGCCGGCCTGGTAATGGAATCCAGTGCAAATAAGGTGTAGCGTGCATCAGCAACTACAGCTACATTGTTATTATTAGTACTACGTTCCCTCAAAATAGCATCATTGGATCCCAGAACACCACCAATGCTGCCTGTACTTGCCTTTGAACGGATGTTGGTGTTGGAGGTAAAGCGTCCGGAACCACTGGTGGTGATGGGAACCGCAGTGTATCCGGTGTGCGCTTGTCCGAATGTAAGACTGTTGCCTGTCTTAACATTGTTAATAAACATATCGAGTGAGGGTGCATCAGGGGCAACATTTACAAACAGAAAGTTAGCGGTGTGTCCTGAGGGCAAAGGATTGGGAACCGGAGTGGGGTACTCTGGGTCATGGCAGCTCCATATGTTCATTAGTAACAAGCCTGTTACCCAGCTGTATTTTAAAATAGTCTTGGTTATCATAGTTGATTTGGTCATTTTTTTAAGGTGATTAAAAGAGATAACGAATACCTAATTGCATTTGCCATCTTCCGCCTACGGTTTGAAGAGGAATGAATGAGTTATTCAGAGGCGTCCCATCAGCATTTGTGTCGAAGGCGAATACTGGCTTACCGGTGGTAGCTCTCCACGGATTACCATTGGCATCAATAGGTGAAGACAATGTGCCAGCTTTATGGTCTGATTCATATCCTAGAAAACGTATGAGTTGCGTACGGACAGGGTTTTTAATTAAACCCCATTTGGAGTTAAACATATTCAACAGGTTTTCAATGGTTGCCGAAAGCTGAAGCGTGTGTCGCTTTCCATTTACTTCAATGTAAAAGTCCTGCAATAGGTTAACGCTTAGATAATTTACCCAGGGAGATATGGCCCCGTTACGTTCTGCGTACTTTCCTCTGCGCTTGCTCAGGTATGGATCTTGTTTGATGAAGTTATCGAGTTGGTTCCAGATTTCATCAATGGTTCGCGTGTCCAGGGCGTTGCTGGTGGTGAGCACAATCTCAGATTGATTACGCGGTATGTAAATAAGGTCATTACCCTGAATGCCATCGCTGTTCAAATCGCCCTGATATACGTAGGAGAAGTTGTTACCTGAGCGTCCCTCAAATGAAAATCCAATGGTTGTTGCAAAATGCTGGGCATATTCCTTGCGGTAGGAACCGTAAAGAATGATGCGGTGGGGTGTTAATGCACTGGCATAGGATAATTCCGGATTGTTGGGTCCGTTAACGTGGGCTTGTGAGTTGAATACACTACCGGCTGTGGCGGCTGTCTGAGGGTTCACCTCGCGGGCATCGGTATAGTTATAGGCTGCTGTCATTTCAAATCCGCGGGCGAATTGTTTCCGGAGTTGAAATGTAGCACTCCATTGATAGCCTTTGTTGGTATTGGATAACACCAGCGCCTGGCTCACATCGCCTTGCAGGCGTCTGTCGTTGGAAATAATTGCGCGATCCAAAGTGGGGTTGTCAGGCACAGCTCCAAATAAGGGTCTGCCATCCCCATTCAGTCTTGCAATGGCAGGGGCCAGGTTGGCATCGCGGATGTACACTGCATTGATGTCTTTGGTTACTATAAATTCAGCGGTTCCCACAAATCCAAACGGTAGTTTTTGATCTAACGCAATGCTGCTTCTCCATACCTGCGGGAAGCGGAAGTTTTTGTCCAGGGTGTTAACACCAGCTACAACGGAAGGACGTCCGAAATTGCGATCCAGCGGGTTGGTAATAAGTGCAGGTATGCCCGCGTTCAAGTCGGCAAACTGTTCGGGTGTGGCAGCATAAGGAGTAAGGGAAAAATTGTAAGGAAAGCCATCCCCTGTCAGGTCGAATGGTATGGTGGATGAGTTAAACTGACCGAAGAACAAACCGTTGTTGCTTACCGCGTTAGAGAGCCACACAAAAGGTACACGGCCTGTTAATACCCCTGTTCCACCGCGAACTTGAGTGGAACGATCACCTTTTATGTCCCAGTTAAATCCAACCCGTGGTGACCACAAAGGTCTTACTTCTGGCCAGCCGCCTATCCGAAGCTGTTCCCCATTGAAATCCAGTCGGTTGATGTAATTATTAACCGGAAGTTCTGTTAGATACGTGGGCACGTCAACACGTAAGCCTGCAGTTATCTTAACGTTCTTGATTCCGGTATATTCATCCTGTGCAAAGAAGCCCAGCTGAAGTGCAGACCACTTGGCAGAAATAGCATCCGGACCGCCCGGAACGGCTATGTACTGAATAGTGTATTGAGCCGGACGTGCCGTGGCAGTTGTAGCAGGGTTAGCGTCAGCATAAAAATCAGCCAGGCTGTTGTATCGGTAAACACCATTTACAACGGGGGTAAACCGGTTGTCGAATTTGTAATACTCATTGGCTGTACCTAGCGTGATAACATGATTACGTTTGTAAATTGTAAAATTGTTGTTAATCTGAATTACATCCTGATTAAGCAGGTTGTTCTTGGTAAATGGGTCGGGGCCGAATGTTGTCATATTTTGACCGTTAGGTCCGATAATGTCAACCAGCGGGATACTTGGGGTAGGATTTCCACCTGCATTTTCACGGAAATCGCGGAAAGCGCTATATCCGATAACTAGGTTGTTATGGAATTTGCCGCCACCCAGCATGGAATTTAATTCAACAGTTCCGGAATACTGGTTGTTGTTAATTCGATAATAAGAAGACGAAAACGACAATACGTTGTTGCTGTTACCCCTACCACCCGGAGGGCCTCCTACAAATCCGCCTGAACCACTGGGCGGTTGATCCTGAAAGGCGTTAGTAACGTTGCCGCGGACAGTGAGCTTGTGATTCTGATTGATGTTATAATCAACACGGGCCACATAACGCAGGCTGCTGTTTTCGCGGGTGAAATTTTTATATACCCCCGGATCATAGTTGTAATTATCAATCAGGAATTGACGAAGTCCTGCCAGACCGGTCTCAGGGTCATTATCATCAGTGGCTTGGGTTTTCCCAACAGTTGATTCATTGCGGTTAGCTCGAACCGGAAAGGTGTAAAAAGGCTCTGTGCGATTCTCAAATTCTATGTTGGCAAAGAAAAAGGCCTTGTTTTTGATAATCGGCCCACCTAGCCGAGCACCGTAGTTTGAAAAATTAAAATCCGTTATGGGTATTTCCTGGCCGTCAACTTTTTTACCAGCCATACTTTGATTGCGGAAGTAATAATAAACAGATCCGCTGAGCTCGTTAGTGCCGCTTCGGGTTATTGCACTGATACCGGCACCGGTAAAGTTCCCCTGGCGCACATCGTATGGTGAAAGAGAAACCGTAAGCTCCTGAATGGCATCAAGACTGAATGGGGTGGTATTCGCCTGCCCGGCCGGAAGAGGAGCTAAACCAAATACATTGTTTACAGTAGCGCCATCAATCGTCAGGTTGTTGTATAAATTACTGCGCCCCGCAAACGAGAAATTACCACTGCCCTGTGGCGTAAGACGTGTCATATCACGGAAATCACGCCCTATTGAAGGTAACCGCTGAATGTCGTTGGTGCCGAAGTTGCTGGATGCTCCCATTTTGTCCGAATTCAAAATCGGATCTTTGGTAGCAGTGATGACCACTTCTTCCAATTGGGTTGATTCATCCGTCATTACAAAGTTGAGCACTAACGTTTGTCCTAACTGCAGATACACATTTTCCTCTTTTTGTTCCTTAAACCCTACAAATGAGACGGAAACAGAGTAGGGCCCACCTACGCGCATAGCAGGAATGTTGAAATAGCCATCTGCACGCGTTGCGACTCCATACTGGGTTCCGGAAGGTTGATGAATAGCAACTACATTAGCTCCTGGAATTACTTCACCCTTTGCATCCCTGACCACTCCGGTTATGGAAGCGGTAGTAACTCCCTGTGCCAATGCACTTCCGTAAGATGCCAGCAGAAGGGTTGTCAGTCGTAAAATTTTTCTCATAATACTTTGGATTTGGGTTATTAAAGCTTCCAAAATTATTGGATTAGCTCTTATGCAGGATTACTCTTTCTTTAATTCTTTCCACAAGTTGTTTACAATATTCTAACACCTGCTCAATTACCACTCGCATAAAAAACGCCTATCTGATTGTGTTATACTGGGTTATTTTTTCAAATTCAGCCGCTTAAAAAGAAATTGTATGCGAAGCCTAATTTCATTGATTTTCAGCTGCTTTCTTATGGTTGAGGGGGCAGCACAACCTGTACTCAGTTACTACTTGCCCGAGGGTGTCACCTATAATCCCGCCATTCCCACCCCGCAATTGGTCATTGGCCATGAAGTGGGCGAATGGCACATCAGCCATGACCGGCTGGTGAATTATATGTATGCCCTGGACCGCGCCTCCGACCGCATCGCCCTTGAAGTAACCGGCTATA
This sequence comes from Cyclobacteriaceae bacterium, assembly GCA_036787955.1. Lineage (GTDB taxonomy): Bacteria > Bacteroidota > Bacteroidia > Cytophagales > Cyclobacteriaceae > UBA2336. The sequence continues at coordinate 32,150 of DAIQOI010000018.1, read as the reverse complement.
CGCACGAGGGCCGACCGTTGTTGCTACTCACCATTACCTCACCAAAAAATCACCAGAACCTTGAAACCATCCGGTCCCAGCATGTACAATTGACCGATCCGGCAAAGAGTGGTAATCTGGATACACGATCCATGCCGGTTGTGTTCTATATGGGATTCAGCATACACGGAAATGAAGCCAGTGGGAGTAACGCCGCCCTGCTGGTGGCCTATCACCTGGCCGCCGCGCAGGGTAAGGAAATAGAGGAGTACCTGAATAATGTTGTGGTTCTTTTCGATCCGAGCTTCAATCCGGATGGTCTTCATCGCTTCAGCAGCTGGGTGAATTCGCGCAAGAGCAAAGTGGTATCGGCCGATCCGGCTGATATGGAACACAACGAGCCCTGGCCGGGAGGCCGAACCAACCACTACTGGTTTGATTTAAACCGCGACTGGCTGGTTGCCCAGCAGCCTGAATCACAGGCCCGAAGTGTGATTTTTCATAAGTGGAAACCCAACGTATTGACCGACCACCACGAAATGGGAACCAACGCTACATTTTTCTTTCAACCCGGTGTGCCTTCGCGGGTGCACCCACTCACCCCGCCAAAAAATCAGGAGCTTACCCGCAAAATCGGTGAGTTCCATGCCAAAGCCCTTGACAACATTGGCTCCTTTTATTATACCCAGGAAGGCTATGATGACTTCTATTATGGCAAAGGATCAACATTCCCCGATGTGCAGGGAGCCATTGGAATTTTATTTGAACAGGCCAGCTCACGCGGACACGCCCAGGAAAGCATAAACGGTGTACTTAGTTTTGCTTTTACCATTCGCAACCAGTTCACTACTGCGCTCAGCACCCTGCAGGCAGTGAATGCCATGCGCGAAGAATTACTTAATTACCAACGTGATTTCTTTAAAAGCGCAATAGCCGATGCAGCCAAAGATCCGGTTAAAGCGATTGCATTTGGTTCGGTGGATAAAGCCCGAGCTTATCACCTGGCTGAAATTTTTGTGCGCCATCAGATTGACGTGTACAAACCGGCATCCGCTGTGCTGATCGGGGGCAAATCATTCGATACAGAATCAGCTTTTATTATCCCGCTTAATCAGCCTCAATACCGGCTTATCAAAGGTATGGTTGAGCGAAGAACCACCTTTCAGGACAGCCTGTTCTACGATATCTCTACCTGGACGCTACCACTTGCCTTTGGTGTGGAGTACGAAGAGATGAAGACGGTACCTGCTTTGGGCACAAAAATTTCGGAAATAAAAATGCCGGTGGGTAAACTGATTGGTGGTGTTTCACAATATGCTTATGTGTTTGAGCCTTATGGTTACTATGTTCCTCGCGCACTGAACCGCCTGTTGCAAAACAACATCCGGGTAAAAGTTGCTACCGAACCTTTCTTCCATCCTTCCGGCAAACGCTTTGAGCGCGGTTCTCTGCTCGTAACAATTTCGGATCAAGGAAAAGTAGCAGATCAGATCCAGTATCAGATCAGAGAGATAACAGAAAAAGACGGAATAGATGTATATGCCTTTCATACCGGGTTGGATTATAAAGGAGTGAGCCTGGGCAGCAGCACCTTTCTGCCGTTGCGCAAACCCGAAGTAGTACTGCTGGTAGGCGATGGGGTAAATGCCAATGACGCAGGCGAATTATGGCATCTGCTCGATGTGCGCATGAACATTCCGGTTACAGCCATGCCGGTTGATGTACTGAACCGAACGAATATGAACCGGTACAACACCATCATTTTCCCGAATGGCTTCTATAATGCCATAACCGAGTCAACAAAGGAGAGGCTGAAAGCCTGGGTACAGAACGGCGGGGTAATTATTGGTTTTGACGCGGCATTAAACTGGCTGAACAACGCAGGCCTTGGCAAATTCGAGATGAAGAAAAATGATCAGCCTGGCGACAAACCGGAAAAACCCCGGGCATATGCCGACATTGAAGAATACCGGGGGGCACAGCAGAGTCCGGGAGCAATTTTCGAAACCCAGGTTGATTTAACCAACCCGTTGCTCTATGGATACACAGCAACCCGGCTTCCGGTGTTTAAAGACAATAATCTGTTCATGGAAAACAGTAAAAACCCGTACGGAAATCCGGTGGTTTACACCAGCAACCCGTTGCTGAGTGGCTATATATCCAAATCCAATTATGCACGGTTAAAAAACAGTTCGATGGCGGGCTTCTCGGCATCCGGCCGGGGTCGGGTTATCGGCTTTACCGACAACCTGGTTTTCCGCGCTTTCTGGCTGGGCACCAATAAGCTGTTTACCAACGCTTTGTTCTACGGCCATTTGCTCAACGAAGCCGCGGCCCGCTAAGACAAGCATTGCCAGTTGACTTACGCGCGTTATTTTGCATGCAGCTGAAATCTGACATGCGGATAACGTGCGTATTTTTTTTATGGCTTTTGGGGGAGGTGTTATCGGCTAGGGCACAACAACCCACGGACGACCGCAGGAACTCCCGATTGAAACTGGAAGACAAAGTAAAGGAGCGAATAACAGTTAATGGAAACAGGAGGGATACGCTCATTAATCAGCGTAGTGAGAAGGTTTTTTTGCCATGGCAGGGTAAAATCGTCCGAAATATTGTAATTGAACAAATCGGTTTTGAAAAAAACTTTTATGATACCACACGTCAAAGCCGAATGAAAAAACTTGCACAGTTGGGCAACCGGCTTCATACCAGTACACGCGAGCAGATGATTCGTGATAACCTGTTTATCAGAGCCGGAAAGCCGCTGGACCCGTTTAAAGTTGCCGACAACGAACGCTACCTCCGTGACCTGGACTTCATGGTGGACGCTACCATTTCCGTTGTTCCGCTGGAACATACATCTGATTCAGTAGATCTGATTGTCTTTACGCGCGATGTGTTCAGCATAGGCGGAAATTTTTCTCCCCGCTCGGCCGATTTATACAAGTTTGGCCTATATAGTGTTAATGTAGGCGGCCTTGCACAGCGCCTTGAGCTAAATGGCCGGTACGATGCCGACCGCAGCCCTGAATTCGGTTATCAGGTGCTGTACAGTAAAACCAGCGTTGCCGGTAGCCTTATTCAGGCAACACTCTCCTACACCGAACTTGGTAACGGAGCACAACTGGGACTGGAAAATGAAAATGCTGTGTATTTAAGGCTGGACCGCCCCCTTGTTTCCCCTTATACCCGTATGGCGGGCGGACTGGAGATAAGTCAAAACTGGTCGGTAAATGTTTTTGATAAAGAACAAATCGATTTCAGGAAGTACCAGTATAATCTTACAGACTTTTGGGTAGGGTATAACCTGGGTATTCATAACCGCATGGAAAATCGGGGAAGGCATTTCATAGGTATTCGTGTGTTTGATCAGCATTTTAAAAGCAGGCCAGCACAGCCGGAAGAACAGAATAACCCTGTTTACAATAACCAGAACTTCTGGCTGGGCGAGGTGTCTTTTTTTAAACAGAATTTTTACAAAACCCGCTATATCTACGGTTTTGGCCGGACGGAAGATTTGCCGTACGGACGACAATTAACACTGGTAGCCGGAAGGGTCAGACAACTCAACCTTACCCGCCCGTATATTGGAGCGGAGTTTACCAAATCTTCTGTCAGAAGAAACGGTGATTTTACCACGGTAACACTGACTGCGGGCGGTTTTATGCGGGATCAGCAGGTGGAAGACGTTATACTATCTGGTCAGGCATCTTTTTTTAGCCGAATTATCAATTGGGGAAACAACAAACTCAGGCAATCGTTATCCGTCTCATATTCTTCGCTAATCAAACAACAAACTTTGTTACCCCTTACGCTTCGCAGCGACTTGGGTTTGCGCAGTTTTCCGGCCGATAGTCTGCTGGGAAATAAAAGGATAAGTGTACAGAGTGAAACCCTGTTGTTTACCCGACTGTCACTGCTGGGCTTCAGGTTAGCTCCTCTGGTATTTGCTGGAGTCGGTCTTATAGCTCCGGAGAATGAAAATTTGTTCAGGCAACCGGCCTGGCTCAGTATGGGTGCCGGAATTCGCACCCGAAACGAAAACCTTGTATTTGGCACCGTTGACCTGCGCTTCTTTTATTTTCCACGAACCACAGAAGGCATCAGTAACTTCAGAATTTCCTTGTCATCGAATCTGCAGGTAAAGTACACAGCAGGATTTGTGAAGAAGCCGCAGATGGTCCGATATAATTAATCAGATGCCGGTTAATTGTTCAGAAATTCCCTGTAAACGTTGCATCATCAGTAATTTGTTCTCAGAAATTTGTTCTGATGATTAATGTCAATGGGATTATCTTTAAACCAGTCAATAAATGCTTTCCATTTTTCTTCATTCCGATTAACCCATTCCTGAAATTCATAATCGCTGCCACCGCCCAGTATCCAATAATTATAAGCTTCAAAAAAAACCAGCTCAATAAGTTGCTTATTGTAATGGAACAACACATTGGGGTACTTTTTATCGTGGTTATTCATAAAATAACTTTCAATGAACCGGGTTCTGATGCGGTTCAGTGAAGCAAGTGTAACCGATGTTTCGTTATGGACAGAAAGCGTTATTAACGGCAGGTAAATGCCAATACCGTACGGCACCTTAAAGTCCTTTCCTGAAAAGAGAATAATGTTATTGCTGATATCTACCGAAACGCTGGTATCAGAAGGAAACTGAATGGCCGACAGATAGGTGTTGAAGAGCCACTTGCTCATTTCTTCCGTACGTTGGGAATTCCTCTCCAGATTCATAAAAATCTCACCGTAAATCAGGCCCCAGAATTTGTCCTTGGAACTGAGGAATAGCTGTGCAAGCCGGTAGTAGTTAGAAGAATAAGCGGGCTCCACATAAACACCTTTTTCATAATAAGAAACTGCCCTGTCATAATCTTCAATCAACGCATACATGGTGCCAAGCTCCAGGTGTAATTTGCCCGAGTTGGGAAATTTTTTCAAGCCCCTTTTGTAGGTGGCAATGGCTTTATTGCGGTCTCCGCCAAGATCGTAGCTGTTGCCCAGCAGTTGAAAGTACAGATCCCTGGTTTCTTTTTTGTTAAGCAAAGGTTGGATAATCTTGATTACCCTGTTGTAATCCTGCTTTAAATAATAGGCGTAACCCAGTTCGTACTGGTAATCCGGTTGTGCATCCAGGGCGATAGCCTCGTTGATCAAGCCGATGGATTCATCCACGTACCCCTGATCCATTAAACGGATCGCCTCCAATATTTTTTTCTCAGCCTCTTGTTTTTTATGCTGGGCAACAGACTCATTTACCCAACAGCATATTACGCAAGCAACCAGCAACAGGCGAGAGGAGCAGATGGGAAGCAAATTTGTCAAGCAACAGGGATTATGGTCTTCTGCAAGTTAACCAATCCTTCTGGTACTAATATAATATCAGATGCGGGAAAGTTTATTCATCAGAAGAAAATCGGCCGTAACCAACGCGGCCATGGCCTCTACGATGGGCACTGCGCGCGGCACCACACAGGGGTCGTGGCGGCCGCGCCCTGAGACCACGGTTTCATTGCCTGCTTTGTCAACCGATGGCTGATCCTGCATGAGGGTGGCTACCGGCTTAAAGGCAACTCTGAAATAAATATCTTCTCCGTTGGTAATGCCGCCCTGCACTCCGCCTGAATAGTTTGTTTTCGTGCGGATAGCACCTTCCTTGTTTACGAATACATCGTTATGCTCGGACCCACGCATGGTTACTCCGCCAAACCCGCTGCCGATTTCAAAACCCTTTACTGCATTGATGCTCAGCATAGCCCTGCCCAGTTCGGCATGGAATTTACCGAATACCGGTTCGCCCAGCCCGGCGGGTACGGAACGAATAACCCCTGTTACCACACCGCCAATCGTGTCGCGGCTTTTGCGCACCGCTTCAATCAGCTCCATCATTTTTTCGGCTGTTGCCTCATGGGGGCAGCGGACCGGATTATCTTCGGTTTTTGACAGGTCCAGCTCGGTGTAGGGGGGAGCGCTAATGTTTCCTACCTGAGCAACGTAGGCCTGCACATCAATACCATAGTTACGCAATAAAAGTTTTGCAATGGCACCAGCGGCCACCCGTGCGGCTGTTTCACGTGCCGAGCTGCGTCCGCCCCCGCGGTAGTCGCGAAAACCATATTTCGCTTCATAAGTATAATCAGCGTGCGACGGGCGAAACGTGTTTTTCAGGTGGTCATAATCTTTGCTGCGTGCGTCCTTGTTTTCTATAACCAGGGCAATAGGTGCACCGGTGCTTTTTCCTTCAAAAACTCCTGACAGTATGGTAAAGGTGTCATCTTCTTTGCGCTGCGTGGTTAATTTCGATTGGCCGGGTCTTCTGCGGCTCAGCTCGTACTGTATAAAGTCGTTATCGATCGGAAGGCCTGCCGGGCATCCGTCAATTACCACACCGATGGCCGGCCCGTGCGATTCGCCAAATGTGGTGATGCGGAAAAGTTGTCCAAAGGTATTCATAAGCACTGCCTAAAGTTGGGCATTGCCGTGTACACATCAAAATAAGATTTACTTCCGGCAACAGGCGCCATAAACGGAAGCGGCCAACAGAAGGACTGCAAGCAGGTTAAATAACCACAGGTTTTCATCAAGCCACGATTTGCTGTGCAGGGTATTGTCGGCTGTGGCAATGCGGTCATAGAAGGAGCTTTCGCCCGATGACTCAATGGTCTCGTTCTTCATACTTTCGCCGGTTACATGAATGACAGCCGATGCGCGTAAGGTATCGTACTTCCCGTTCTCCGGATTGAAGAAGAACCATTGGAAATAATCTCCCAGCTTATAAGTGCCGGGCTCTTTCGGAATAAGGTAATAACTAAAAGTAGCGCTTCCTGTTACGCGGTTGTTTTCGCGCCTGATGTTTTGCCGCACATTCGGGTCGAAAACATCAAATGCCTGTTGGGCGCGCAGCATTGGTTTGGTAATAGCGCCAATGTTTCCCTCTCCATAAATGGTAAATTCATATTTTATACTTTGGCCGGTGCGCGTCTCCTGCGGATTAAGGGTCTCCTTCAGCCGGTAGTTTCCCACAGCAGCCAGGTGGCGCAACGGATGCGGAGGCAGTTCTTTTACACGCACGGTTTTTGGTTTGGAGAAAAAGGTTTTAAAGTCGCGCTGCCTGTTCGGACTGAAAAACGATGGGTTTTTTGCAATCTTGTACTTGATCATCTCCAGCGATACTTCCGGAAATTCAACCGGCTCGGCCGTTAAAGGATAATAAGTAGCTTGATAGATTTTAAACTGGGTGTAAGGCTTTTTATTGATTTCAACCGCCCGGCCTTCAATGCTTTCTATGTTAAAGTTTTCTTCCCAGCAGTTTTTGGGCTTCAGCTTTTTTACAATCTCGGTAAATTGCCGGTTGATATCGTACCAGTCCATGGCCGCCTGATTGTCTGCGGCCACATAGAAGGCAAGCACGGCATTGAAGCCTTCACCTACGTACACCTGGTCCTTACTGGTTGTTAGGGCAAGAAAGGCATCTTCTTTTATGTCAATAAATTCAACAGGTTCGCGGCTTCTGAAAGGATTAAAGTAGTCATTGCGGTCGAAAAAATCACTGAACGGATCGTGTGAACGGGTATTTGCCGGTGGCCCTACTTTTACTTTTTTGCCCGGAGAGTTTATAACCTGGCCATTGATTTTCATGCTGAACGGTGGCACGGTGATGATGCCCTGCCGGGTGGGCAGGTAGGTCATTATAAGGCTGTAGGAAGAACTTACCTGGCCGTTGATGATGCTGGTTTGCGAGGAGGAAGATTGTCCGCTTTTGCGAAAGCCTTCTATTTCCGGAAAATTGTCGTATTCCTTCAGCCTTTCGTTATGAACGGTGATGGTAATGGTCCACGACTGATTTTCGGCAATTTCATCCGGGCCTAGTATGATTTGCGGTGATTGTGCAAAAGCCAGGGGCAGCGCAAAAATCAACGGAAAAAAAGCATGTTTCATAATCAATCTCCGTGCCGGAATTTACGTTACAAAAGTAAAAATGTTCTTTCCGGTAATGATGATCAGCAGTAAATTTACCCTAGTTCTGCCGGATTTTTTTGACTCAAAACCAATACCACCATGTTGAACTATGTAAAGTCTGTTCTTACCAAAGTGAGTTTTGATGCACGGTTGTTTGAAAAAGAATTGCGCAAGGCGCTGAAGTTGTTGCTGCGCGAAGAGATCGAGGAATTAAAACGATGGTGCTACCAGCGCTTTGGTAAAGAGCATGGCGACATATTGAAGCGGTGTTTTGTTGCTGTATGAAAATTTCAAAAATGCAGCAACGGTTTTTCAGGGTGCCCGGCCGTTTTCCACTCGAAATTTTTGTTTGGGTGGCCGCTCTGGTGGCTTTAAAAATTTACAACCCCGGAAGGGGTGTACATGTTGTGGTCTGTCCGCTTCAACGTGCAGGAATTGATTTTTGCCCGGGTTGTGGTTTGGGGCGATCCATGGCCTGTTTTCTTGATGGCGACTTTACTGCAGCATGGTACTATCATCCGTTAGGAATATTCGCGGTAATTGTCCTACTTTATCGGATAATTCAGCTTACCCTCAACTACAAAAATCTTTATGGCGAAAATTATTGAAATCCTGCCCGAACTTACCGGTGAAGAAATGGTGTATGTTCAAAACCTGATGAAAGACTGGGATGATGAGAAAGCCCGCAATTTTGCCAATGTGTACCGCACACGCCGAAGAGACCCACAAATGATTCTGATTGTAACCATTGTAGGTTTGCTTGGTATTGCCGGCATTCAGCGTTTTGTTACCAACCAGATTGGGATGGGTGTTTTGTATTTCTTTACGCTGGGGTTGTGCTACATCGGTACCATTGTTGACCTGATCAACTATCAGAAAATAGCCTTTGAGTACAACCAGAAAATGGCCAATGAAGTGGCTTCAATCATTCGGTGAAACAACTGTTACCGAAGTTCCTGAAGCTGGCAACTCCCTTTAAAATGAGGCTGAGTTCAGAAATGCACTAAGTGCCTAACCAGCATGAACAAATTTAATATTTCGTTTCAGGCCCTTAAAACCAGTCCGCTTCACAGCCGATTTGCGAAAGATTTTCTTAAATACTTCTTCGGTTAGTTCAATCCAGTCCTGCCGTTGCAGGTGTTCCAGTTCAGGATGTGGCGTAAAGCGTGGTTCACGATGCGGCTGTGCAAAGCGGTTCCACGGGCACACATCCTGACAAATGTCGCAACCGAATATCCAGTTTTCGAATTTTCCTTTTACGTCTTCGGGAATTTCTTCTTTCAGTTCGATGGTGAAATAGGAGATGCATTTGCTTCCGTCCACAACATAAGGTTGGGGAATGGCATTGGTTGGGCAGGCATCCATGCAGGCGGTGCAGGTACCGCAATAATCTTTTATCGGGCCATCGTATTCCAGCTCAAGGTCAATGATCAATTCAGCCAGAAAGAAGAAACTGCCCATCGAGCGGTTGAGCAGCAAGGAATTTTTGCCAACCCACCCGATGCCGGCACGCCTGGCCCAGGTGCGTTCCATCACCGGTGCGGAATCAACAAAAACCCTCCCGTTTATCTGGCCGGCTTTTTCCTGCAACCGAAACAACAACTCGTGCAGTTTTTCTTTAATCACAAAATGGTAGTCCTCGCCATAAGCGTATTTGGCGATTTTAAAGTTATCGTTCTGCGCCAGGTCTTTTTGTGGATAATAATTATAAATCAGACTGACCACCGACTTTGCTCCCGGTACCAGCAGGCGTGGATCTAGCCGTTTGTCAAAATGATTTTCCATGTACTTCATCTTTCCATGATATCCCCGCCTGAGCCATTCTTCCAGCCGCGGTGCTTCCTCTTCCAGAAATTCGGCTTTCGACAGGCCGCAATAACTGAAGCCAAGCTCCCGGGCCAGTTGCTTGATCAACCGGGCAGATGAAGCAGGAGAAAGTTTTTTGCTCATCAGTCAAACAGGCCGGGGGCACTTCCCCGTGGCACAGGCATTTTCAGGTGTTTATAGGCACGTTCGGTGGCTTCGCGCCCGCGCGAAGTTCTTTTAATGTAGCCTTCCTGAATAAGGAAGGGTTCGTACACTTCTTCCAGTGTTTCGGCTTCTTCGCCTACGGCCGTGGCAATGGTGGATATACCAACCGGGCCACCTTTGAATTTTTCGATGATGGTATGCAGAATGCGGTTATCCATATCATCCAGGCCGTCTTCGTCAACATCCAGGGCCTTGAGCGCAAGCTGTGCTATTTCGCGGGTAATAAGGCCATTGCCTTTAATCTGGGCAAAGTCGCGTGTTCTGCGCAACAGCATGTTGGCAATGCGGGGTGTGCCGCGGCTTCTGCGGGCAATTTCAAAGGCCGCATCGTCATCAATAGGGGTTTGCAAGATGGCTGCCGACCGCTTTACGATGCGCGTAAGCAAATCGGAATGATAGTATTCAAGCCTGGAGTTAATACCGAATCGTGCCCGCAGAGGCGAGGTAAGCAAACCAGCCCGTGTGGTGGCGCCAATGAGCGTGAAAGGGTTTAAGCTAATCTGAATACTGCGAGCATTCGGTCCGGAATCGATCAGGATGTCAATGCGGTAATCTTCCATGGCCGAATACAGGTACTCTTCTACTACCGGATTGAGCCGGTGTATTTCGTCAATAAACAACACGTCATTAGGTTCCAGGTTGGTGAGCAATCCGGCCAGGTCGGCAGGTTTGTCGAGTACCGGGCCGGAAGTGATTTTTATTGAAGAACCCAGCTCGTTGGCGATGATGTGAGCCAGTGTTGTTTTGCCCAGGCCCGGAGGGCCGTGCAGCAGCACGTGGTCCAGCGCTTCGCCACGCTGCAGGGCAGCCTGTACAAAGATGCGGATGTTTTCTACCGTTTTTTCCTGCCCGGCAAAGTCACTGAATGTCAGCGGGCGCAGCGCCTTTTCGGCTTCGCGGTCGGCTGTTGTCAGTGCATCGGCACTTCCCTTCAGGTAATCTTCGCGCATGTTGTTGTTCCGGTCGCACAAAAGTACGGATAATTTACGTGGCAGTGCCGGCAACGATGTTGCATTTAGCTGAATTCGTCTAAATTGCGGTGCTATTTATTTATGAACCTGAGTCTGCGTACCCGCAATATTCTTTACTCGTTGTTTTTGTTGATTGCCATCACCGCTGTTTACATGTACCGCCAGCAGCGCAACGTGCCAGTGAAGATCGAAGGCAAAACCATGGGCACTACGTATCACATTACCTATTTCGACCAACAAAAACGCAATTTCAAACCCCAGATTGATTCGCTGCTTGCCGCTGTGAATGCCGGCATCAACACCTATCAGAAAGATTCGGAGGTTACGCTGTTCAATAACGCGGCGGGATCGGTAAAATTTAAACTGCCGTATTTCAGAGAAATACTGGAGCGATCCAAGCCCATTGTGGAGGCATCGAAAGGTGCATTCGATCCTACCGTGATGCCCCTGGTGAATGCCTGGGGCTTTGGTCCGGCCCAGCCCCTGTATGGTGAAATACCGGATGTGGATTCGATCCGGGCGTTTGTGGGGTTCGATAAAATAGGATTTAATAAAGACAGTGTATGGAAAACCGATGCACGCGTTCAGCTCGACTTTGGCGGCATTGGTCAGGGGTATGGCGCAGATGTTATTGCTGCTTTTCTGAAACAAAAGGGCATTACCGATATGCTGGTGGAAATCGGAGGCGAGGGGATGGCCTGTGGCCTAAACAGGCAGACGGGCAAACCCTGGCAGATCGGCATTCTCGATCCAAACTCTACGCGCAGCAATCGGCTTTTTAAAGCGTACGTGTATTTACAGAATGAATCATTTACCACTTCCGGGGGATATTTTAACTACCGCGAAATTAACGGAAGAAAATACACACATACCATTGACCCGCAAACAGGGTATCCTGTAAATAATCCGCTGTTAAGTGTGTCGGTGTTTACCAAAGACGCCACCTCTGCCGATGGGTGGGCAACGGCCCTGATGGTGATGGGCCCCGACAAAGCCCGTAAAACCCTGGATCAACACAAGGATATGCAGGGCATTCTAATGTATTCCAATGATAAGGGAGAGATGGAGGTATATGTTACACCGGGTTTGTCAGATCGCATAAAAATTAATCCCTGAGCTTTCATGGCGCTGAAATTACTGGTTTTGTTTTTCGTTCCGGTGCTGTCGGGGATGCTGGTCTTTGTGGTGCCTACCGGCCGGCTGCGAAACTACCGGTTGTTGCTGGTTTTTGCCGGGGCTTACCTGTTTGGTTTAACGGTAGTTCATATTTTGCCCGAACTATACCGCAGCAGCAATGAGCTGGAACTTACCGGCCTGTTTGTGCTGGCAGGTTTTTTTCTGCAACAGTTGCTGGAATATCTCACATCGGGTATTGAGCATGGTCATCTCCCGGCCATGCATAAACAAGGTGATCTGCATGCGCACCATCACCGGCAGGTGTCTGCGCTGGCTTTGCTTCTGGCCTTATGTGTTCATGCTTTTCTGGAAGGGGGCATGCTGGCCCAGCCTGCCACCATGGGCTTTGGTTATGACGTCCATGCCATTTTGCTGGGTATTGCCCTGCACCGCGCACCGGCAGCTTTTGCCCTGATGACGGTGCTGATACACCACCTCCATAATAAAGGCCGTGCCATGCCGTACCTTATCGTGTTCTCAAGTGCAGCGCCGGCCGGATTGTTGCTGGCTACGCATCTGGCCGATCAGCAGGTGCTTACCGCATCTGGTCTTACCTGGCTGTATGCCCTGGTAAGCGGTAACTTCCTGCATATTTCCACTACCATAGTTTTCGAGAGCAGTCCGGAGCATCATTTTAACGCCCGCAAGCTGGCAGTCGCAGTAACAGGTGCGTTGCTGGCCGTGGGGGTTGAGTATATTATGTGATAAAGTTTTAAAATAATTTTTCACTGTAGTGTATCTTTTGGGTCCTGCACGCATTATACTTCTTGAAAAAATATGCAGGTACCGGAAAACAAAACAACATCAACTATTACTGAGGAAGAACAAATTGAGTTGGCAAAAAAAAACCCTGCTGAGTTTGAGCCATTGTATAACAAATACTACAAATCGGTGTTTGTTTTTGTTTACCACCGTACCGGACTTAAAGACCTAACGGCAGATATTACATCCCAGGTTTTTTTAAAAGCGTTGGTTCATTTACCCAAGTATAGTTACCGCGGAGTTCCATTTTGCTCCTGGCTGTTTCGTATAGCAGTTAATGAGGTTAACCAATTTTACAGAAAAAACAAACTGAAAAGAGTAGTAATTATTGAACCTCGTCAGGCAGAAAAACTTAGTGAAATAGTTTTTGCAGATGAGATTGAAAGTAATGAAACAGATATACTATATAAAATACTGAATACGCTAAATCCTGAGGATCTACAAATAATTGAACTAAGGTATATGGAAGAAAGACCGTTTAAGGAAGTGGCAGAAATACTTGGAATATCAGAAAACAATGCTAAGGTAAAAGTTTACAGGATTATCGAAAAGATGAGGCGTCAAATAAAGAAATGGCATGAAGAATAAGCTTAAAATTTTAGAACGAAAACCTGAGTTGACAGATTCAGAGCTTTATGCATATCAAAATTTCAGGTACTTACTGAAGGAGTACAAAAGATTGCATAAAATAAAGAACCTGAAGATAATAGGCTATGTAAGCTTATTGTTGCTCAGCGGAATATTTGTATGGCTAAACTATTCATCACAGAATCATTATCGGCAACCTGTAATTGAACCGTCTCAGAAACATTATGAGCATAATGCCGATACAACTTCAGTTGATCTGGACAAACGACAAGATACACTTGTAAATACAGAACCGTTCAGGATTAATGAAACATTAAAAAAAATAAATTTACCTTCTCCGGAAGAGAAAAAGTCATTTCCTGGCCGAACAGATTCGTCTGATAAAGACAAGCCTATCAGGTCGCAATATATCCCTGCCGAGCCTGTATATGGCTATGACTCATTGTACATGTATTTTTTCAAATCCCTCACTTATCCACAATCTGCGATTGAAGATTCTGTACAAGGGGTGGTGTATTTAACTTTTACTATCAATAAAAGCGGGCGTCCTGAAAAAATAAAAGTTGACAAGTCGCCTGATGAAAGACTGAGCGCAGAGGCCATACGACTTATAGAAAATATGCCACCCTGGCATCCGGCACGTCTTAATGATCAACCGATCAACAGTTCTGTTTCAGTGCCAATAGTTTTTCGAATCGTCAAGAATGAAAGAAATAAACCATGAAGTATTTTCTTAAAACAATTCTGACCATCATACTGCTGCAACAGTCATTATTGGCGCAGCAATTTGATTTTTTTGTGAAAACAAATTTGCCGGACAGTTTGTCAGGTAAATATGTACACTGTCTAGAGATCAACAAGGATGATTTTTTTGATCTGCTGGTTGTGGCAGAAAATCAGCAGGGATATGCTTATCTTTTACTGTATAATAATAAAGGGAATGGTTTTGAGCTTAGAAATACATTTAATACAAATATCCGGTTAGGTAGTTACACGTTACATGATACAGATGCCAATGGTATCAAAGATCTTTTGATTAGCAGTGCCGATGAAGGTCGTGATATGATAAAAATATTTTTAGTTGGAGATGATTTTTCTGTGGTTGAAAGCAATAGTTCAATTCAGATTCCTGGAGGCTCTTATATGAAGCTTGAGGATATTAATTCGGACGGAAAAAAGGAGTTTTTTATAAGCGGTACTGAGGATGGAACCCCTTATTTACGCATCTATACCCTTTACAATGGCGAATGGATAAAAGTCAAGGATAGTCTTGAAATAAGCGCTACTCACATAGAGTTTTTTGATTTTAATCATGATGGCTTTAAAGATTTTTTTATACGGGGTGTAGCGAAGGATGGTTCGCACAGGTACCTTATGACATGGGTCGGAAAGGATTTCGAACTCACGATGCATCAGTTCGAATCAATGTATGATTTCATGGATGTATCGGCTGCTGACTTAAATCATGATGGAACTTTTGATTTGGTTGTTTCTGGACAATTAATGGGTGATGCTTTTGTGGGGGCATGGTTAAGTAATGACACAAAAAATTTTGATTTTAATTTTTTAAGACAGGTTGAATTTCCCGCTCATCGCATTAAAGCAGCCGATTTTAATTCGGATGGAAAAATTGACTTTGGTTTAACAGGGCCAATATCTGATACAGCCTTTACACATACTATATATTTTTCTGATTCTTCTGCCCAGTCTATCACATTAAAATTTATAGTAGATGAGCAATATTCTGACATTGATTATGATGGAGACCTGGATCTTGTTTTTTTGGTGAGTGATAATGATAACGGCACTCAATTAATATTGTATAGAAATACCTGTTCCACTCCGAACAACATTCCGGAAAGACCTGCTTATTCAATAGGCTTCAAAATCTTTAATTATTTATTTCTTGTTTGGGAAAGATCTGCAGATGATCATACACCTGAGGCATCAATTACCTATGATGTTAAGATAATTGCAAATGATGAAGCGGTTGTTCAGGCTGATTTTGACGATCGGAGCTTCAAAAGAAACTCGGTTACTCACGGCAATGCCGGTACATCTGATTTTTATGTATTACGAAGCTTTCCACTCGAATCATTTGAATTTCTTATTCAGCCAGTGGATAATGCCTATCATGCCGGTGCGTCTGTCTGTTCCAGTGACACGGAAATTTGTACGGAAATAGTTTATCAGAATCTGGAACTCTGCCCTTATGAAACTAAAGAACTGGCATCCCCTGAAAATGCATTGTGGTTTTCATTAAGTCATGGATTTTTACAAAGGGGATTCACATATACCGTTCCCGAGTCAATAGCAGATACAGTTGTATATGTTATTCCCCGCGGAGATAACGGATGTTTGCTGGCCCATGTTACAGTAATTCAAAGAGTTGAAAAGGAAACTGTATTAAGTCGTAATTATAAATTTGCCTGTAAAGACTCAGAGATATTTTTTGAACTGCCTTCTTCCGGGTATCAGGATTGTAAATGGTATAGTTCAATCAAGGGTTTTCTTGCACAAGGATTTACCTTAAACTATAATTTTACTACTGCCGATACCATTAAAGCCTCGGCACTTACCCTCACAGGTTGTAGGGAAGTTCATACGTTTGTTCTGAATGAAAGCCAACCGCAGGTTTCAGTTAATGCCGAGTCATTTACAATTAAGGCCGGAACCTCCGTTCAACTGATGGCTTCCGGAGGGATAAGTTATGTTTGGTCACCGGAAAAAGGCCTTGACAACCCCTTCATTCCAGATCCCGTAGCACGTCCGAGTGAGACGACAGTTTATACTGTTTTAGTAACTGATAGCCTGGGATGTCAGGCACAGGCTCAGATAAAAGTGATTGTGGAGCTTACTGCTTATTTGCCCGAGCTGTTTACACCCAATGGCGATGGAGCCAACGACTTTCTGAAGATCTATGGTCTTGATGATCCAGGTTCCTTTAGTTTTGAAATCTATGATCGCAACGGCAATGTGGTATATAAAACCACAGATCCTAATCAGGCAGCTAATTATGGCTGGGATGGGTCTTTCCGGGGAGTTGAACTGCCTGCAGGTGTTTATTTCTGGCGTGTTGAAGGCCTGTTTAAAGACGGTACCCCTTTACTGCTTAACGGAAAAGCAAATGGTAAAGTAATACTTATGCGATGAATAAATTGTTTTTGATATTCATAATAAGTTTTTTGATTAGCGGACCTGGTTTACACTCACAGCATCTGCAGTTTAGTCAGTATAATTTTATTTTACAAAAAGTAAATCCGTCAGTCATTGGCCAGAATAATCTGGCAATGATTTCTGCGCTTCACAGAAATCAAAATACCGGAGCAGATTTTAATCTTATAACTTCAGGTCTTTCTGCTGAATACCCGCTTTATTATCAGGGCAATAACAGGAATTTCGGAGGTTTGGGCATCATGTTGTTGGACGATCGCTCAGGAACAACCAGGTTATTTAACCGTCAGGAAATAGCGTTATCCTTTGCCGTTAGAACCAATCTTTCGAAATATCAGTCGCTTTCGGTAGGCATGAGTGCATCTTATCACACATTTCGGATCAATACGGAAGGTTTATCAACAGGCATGCAGTTTATACCAGGCAGAGGATTTGATTATACAGTTTTTAACGGAGAAAATTTTGGCAGGGAGATAATTCGATATATGTCTTTAGGTGCGGGCTTACACTGGCAAAAATCCGATAGATATGGAAACACCAAAGTATATGGCGGCCTTTCAATTTTTGATGTGAACCGCCCTGATGTAGATGTTACAACCAGCAAAACGCGTCTTCATCCCACCATGATATTTTCATCTGGCTTAGTGATTTTTCAGAATGATGTATGGCGGGTAATGCCGGAAATTTTATATTCAGGCGATGTGCTTAATTCTACTATTTTATCCGGTTTTACCTCAAGCTATATATTGGATGCCAGAAAACCAAAAACAAAAGAGAGACTGGATTTTATTACAAAGTATTCGTCCAGTGGCTCGATAGTAACAGGAGTACAGCTGCATAAGATGGAATTTTCCGTGGGCTTCAGTTATGATTTTCCAATTATTAAAAAAAACCCTGCAAATCATGGATCATTTGAATTTGGTTTTCAACTGAAAAACCAGGTCAATCCTTTTAAAGTAAAACAGAGAAATTTTGCCAGAAATAAAAGAACTACTCAGAAACGCAAGTACGTGGCTTTATCAAAGGCAAATACACGAAATGCTAATAGGGTCGATTCAACCCGACAAAAGCATGAAAGACCATCGTTCCAGACCCGTACTGAAAAATTGCTTTATAAACAAGATTCGGTGATAAACTTAATACAACAAAACGCTTTAACCGATTCGTTATTTGTTTTAGAAAATTTAACACTTGACTATCAGTTTAAGTATAATAGTGCTGTACTAGAGGAGCGTTTTATGCCGGATATTGAAGAGTTAGCTGAAGTATTGAAAAGTCAAAAAAATTTTCATCTGAAAATTATTGGACATACCGACAATGTTGGTTCATCTCGTTTTAACGATCTTTTATCATTAAGAAGAGCGGAAGCCATGAAGGATGAATTGGTGAGCAGAGGAGTTTCACCCGATCGTATTCAGACAGATGGCAGAGGAATGCGCGAACCGATAGCACCTAATGAAACGGAGGAGGGTCGTGCAAAAAACAGAAGAATTGAAATAATAATTTTTTACAAGAGAAATGAATGAGGATTTACTTAAACGTTGCTAAATCAAATACAGTTTGCTGAGAAACTTTCTGTCAACAGAATAATTAACTAGTATTCTATGCAAAACTTCCACCGCGAAACAGAAACACAGTGAAGCTGCATTGAGTGCACTTGGGCTCATCTTTGTATTTTTGTTTATTTTATACGTACAAACGGCACACGCCAGGCTCGTGGCAGGCTGAGTTCAAAGCCGGTAATATTGCCTCTTCGATCGCGGCTTAATTCCATCAAGCCCATACCTTCCCAGCGGTACGCATCGCGGTAAACAGGCATAAGCCGAAACACATCGCCTGGTTTGCGGTGCACCCACAGTTCATCTCCTTGTACTTTTATTTCAATGGTTACTCCCGCATCATGGCTGCGGTACCAGCCTGCTATCTGTTGCAGGTAAGCAGGTGATTTATCGGGTGCAGGCATTTTTACATATGCCTCCCTGCCATTTGCGGTTTGCCGGCTTATATTTTTATCCGACAATGCAATGAGTATAAAATTGTTGCTGTACAAGGTGTCGCGGTGTACAGGAACAAGCAGTGTGTTGCCCAGCCGTAAATGGTTTGCATTTTGTTCGATGGTAAAAAATTCCGGTTCGGTAGTGTGGCGCCAGGTGCCTGTCCATTTGTTCAGGTCGGTTTCTGTCAGCGATGCCCTGCGATTGGGGGGCTGGAAGGTAAGGGTTTCACTTTTGCCAAGAAAAATTTCGGCCAGTTCGCGGCCGGTGCGTGTCGGATTGAAGGTGCCGTCATTGCTCAGCATCACAATGGATAGCTTTTTCTGCGGATAGTATGCCAGCCAGGCCCGGTAACCGGCCGTGGCACCGCTGTGGCTTATTTCCCTGAAGCCATTAACCTGACCAATCATCAGGCCGGCAGCGTAGGCAATTTCCTTACCGTTGTTCAGCCTGCCTGGCTGTATGCGAATTAAGCTCCATTCATCACCCAGAAGCTCGTGGGTTTCCAGCAACTGGTTCCAGCGCAGCAAATCGCGGGTGGTGGTTAATAAGCCACCTGGTCCATGTACATTTTCAAAAGGCATGTCCTGAATGTATTTGCCTTGCTGATTCCGGGTATAGGCCGTGGCGCGGTGGAGAATAATTTCGCGGAAGTTGTCGCGCCATTTGGTATGGGCCATTCCCAGCGGTTTAAAAAAATGTCTTTCTGTAAACTCGGCCAGCGACATCCCCGAAACCCTTTCAACAAGCAGTACCAATAATACGTAGTTAGAATTGCTGTAGGAATAAGCTGAGCCAGGTGTGAAATTAAGCGACTGCTGTTTGAAAACAATATCAAAACTAAGCTCCTGTGTGTAAACCCGTGTGCTGCGCGGCCAGCCACCTATGCCATATATCACGCCCCAGTCTTTCAACCCACTTGTGTGATTAAGAAGGTGTTGTATGGTAATGGGTGCATCGTATACCGGTAGTTCAGGAATGTATTTCCGGATGTCATCATTCAATGCAAGTTTACCTTCTCTGGCCAGCAACAAAACGGCAGCAGCTGTAAACTGTTTGGAAACAGAACCGCACTCAAAAATTGTTGCTGTGGTATTGGGCACATTGTATTCCAGGTTGGCTAGGCCAAAGGCTTTTTCGTAAATCACCCGGTTACCACGGGCCACCAGTACTGCCACACCTGGCGTGGCATTGTGGTAGTGCGAGAACAATGCATCAATCTTCTGCAGGGTATCGGCTGTTTGTGCAAAGCCGGTATGCAGCACGGCAAGCAATACAACCGATGCCAGGATTTTAGGTGCAAACTGGGTGCTCATTTTTTATTTCTTTTTCTGAAGTAGAAAAAGTAAAGTATCGCCATCAGTACAGGAACGCCAATATAAAAAAGGATATTCGGCAAATGGGTGAAGTCAACCGGTTCTGACTGGTGCGGAATATCCTGCGGTATCTGCGCAAAGAATAAACTGAGAAAATACATAGCTGCACCGAAGGTAAGAAATAACCCGAAATAAGCCTTGCTTTTTTCAGTGCGTTGCCTGATTTTCGTTTTTACTACTCTATTCTGCATATGAAAATCATTCAGTCGCCTGCTGATTATCAAAACGAGTATAAAAGAAGCGTTGAACAGCCCGAATCATTCTGGGCTGGCATAGCTGATGATTTTGTGTGGCGAAAAAAATGGGATAAAGTACTGGAATGGGATTTTCAAAAGCCCGAGGTAAAATGGTTTTCGGGCGGAAAGTTGAATATTACCGAAAACTGCCTGGACCGTCATTTGCCTGCACGCTCCCATCAGACTGCCATTATCTGGGAGCCGAATGATCCAAAACACGAAGCACGTTATATTACCTATGCTGAGTTGCACCGTCAGGTGTGCCGGGTGGCCAACATGCTGAAAGCACACGGCGTAGAAAAGGGCGATCGCGTGTGTATTTACATGCCCATGATTCCGGAAACCGCTTATGCCATGCTGGCCTGTGCACGGATTGGTGCTGTACACAGTGTGGTATTTGCAGGTTTTTCGGCCGGCTCGCTCACCGATCGCATCAACGATGCCGGATGCAAAATTGTGCTGACAGCCGATGGCGCTTACCGCGGAGATAAAACCATTAACCTGAAAGCAATTGTAGATGAAGCACTGGAAAAGTGCCCCGATGTGAAAACGGTGATTGTTGCCGAACGCACCGGTACACAACCTGCCATGAAACCGGGCCGTGATTTTTACTGGAATGAGGAAATAAAAAAAGTGAGCGACATCTGTGTGGCCGAGGAGACAGATGCGGAAGATTTGCTCTTCATTCTCTACACATCGGGTTCCACAGGCAAACCCAAAGGCATGGTGCATACCTGTGGAGGGTATATGGTCTATACCAACTACACCTTCCGCACGGCTTTTCAATACCGCGAAGGAGAGATTTACTGGTGCACGGCCGATGTAGGCTGGATAACCGGTCACTCTTACATACTTTACGGCCCCCTTACAGCAGGAGCCACTACCCTGATGTTTGAAGGCATACCTTCCTGGCCCGACTGGGGCCGCTTCTGGCAGGTGGTGGAACGACATAAAGTGAATATTTTCTATACCGCGCCCACCGCCATCCGTTCCTTGCAACAGGCGTCTCTGGATTTTGTAAAACGGCACGACCTTTCCTCGCTGCGTGTGCTCGGTACAGTGGGTGAACCTATCAACGAAGAAGCCTGGCACTGGTACCATAAAAACATTGGCAAGGGCAAATGCCCGGTTGTAGATACATGGTGGCAAACCGAAACGGGTGGATTTATGATTTCGCCCATCGGTGATGTGCTGCCTTTGAAGCCTGCCCACGCCGGTTTGCCGTTGCCGGGTGTGCAGCCTGCGATTATGGATGAACAAGGAAAGGAGATAATTACCAGCCCGGCAGAAGGACGCCTCGTGATAAAATTTCCCTGGCCGTCCATGGCACGCACCATCTATGGTAATCACCAGCGATTCAGGGAAACGTATTTCTCTACCTTTCCGGGCTATTACTTCACCGGTGACGGGTGCAGGCGCGATGCCGAAGGCTTTTACCGCATAACCGGCAGGGTAGACGACATTATTATTGTTTCCGGGCACAATTTAGGAACAGCCGAAATCGAGAGCGCCATTACCGAGCATGCGTCTGTATGCGAAGCTGCCGTAGTAGGCTATCCACATGACATTAAAGGTCAGGGTATTTATGCTTTTGTGGTGGGCTACAACATGCCTTCGCACTCAGAGCAGGAGCAGTTGCGACAGGAAATACGCAATACGGTTTCGCGCATCATCGGTCCCATTGCCAAGCCCGACAAGATTCAGTTTGTGAGTGGGTTGCCCAAAACGCGCTCCGGAAAAATTATGCGCAGAATTTTACGCAAGGTGGCCGAAGGCGATACCAGCAACCTGGGCGATACCACCACACTGCTCGACCCGAATGTGGTGGAAGAAATAAAGAAGGGGGCATTGTGAGTTCGGTTTTGACGATATGCGCCGGCCCGCAACATGGAATCGGCTGTGTGTCGTGTAGAAATCAGATACACCGATCTCCATTCCAAAGCGGTTACATGTTGATTTGCAAAGAACAGCAATGCCATTGCTTGATTAATTTTTGCAAAGGATGAATTGACCACAATAGGATGCGACCCTCTTTCAGGGTTGCAGATTGCACGAGCGGTAATTATTTCAGCATTTTTTCCATCCTCCGAAAGGGTTGTATGTTATCGCATCATTTTTTATACGAAAAATGATTTTTCACAGCACCGAATGTTGGCGGGAATTGTTTATTTGCCGGAGGTTTAAACGAAACGTCCATGCACAACTTTCATCCTGCACAGGAAATACAGAATCTTCAGTTTTTCGGTGAGTTTGGCGGTGTAAATCCGTCTATCGAAGACTCCTCTACCTACACTTTTCTGCAGGCCGCCAGAATGAGCGAGCTGTTTGAAAAGGAGATCGAGGGTTGCTATCTCTACTCGCGCCACATGAATCCTACCAACCGCTATCTGGCGCAGGCATTGGCAGCCATGGAGAAAACTGAATCGGCACTGGTAACCGCATCGGGCATGGGGGCTATTACCTGTACGCTGCTGCAAATGTGCAGTGCGGGCGATGAAATTGTTGCCAGCCGGGTAATTTATGGCGGAACCTATGCTTTTCTGAAAAATGTAGCACCGCGGTGGGGTATTAAAACCACATTTGTTGACTTTCGTCATCCCGAACTGATAGAAAACGCCATCACCTCGAAAACGCGTGTGGTATATTGTGAAGTGATGAGTAATCCGCTGCTTGAACTGGCCGATCTGGAAAAAATTTCTTCTATCTGCCGCAGTCATCGTGTAAAGCTCGTGGTGGATAATACGTTCACCCCATTGATGATCAGTCCTGCGCAGTGGGGCGCTGATGTGGTTATACATAGCCTCACCAAGTTTATTAACGGCACCAGCGATACGGTAGCCGGAGCCATTTGCAGCTCCCATGATTTCATTCATCAGCTCACGGACGTAAATAATGGTATGCTGATGTTGCTGGGTCCGGTAATGGACAGTTTGCGGTCGGCATCGGTACTGAAAAACCTGCACAGCCTGTCGGTGCGCATGGTGAAACACAGCGCTAATGCCCTGCACATTGCCACTCGATTGTCAGAGCTGGGCATACGTGTTATTTATCCCGGTTTAAAAAGTCATCCGCAACATGAACTGGCTAAAAAGCTTTTCCGCAAGGAATACGGGTTTGGGGGTATGGTGGTGATCGATGTGGGTACGCGCGAAAGGTCGTTTTTACTGATGGAAGAAATGCAAAACCAGAATATTGGTTACCTGGCTGTAAGTCTTGGATTTTATAAAACGTTGTTCAGTTCGCCCGGAGCGAGTACCTCATCTGAAATTCCGGAAGAGGAGCGCAAAGCCATCGGATTGACCGACGGACTTATCCGGATGAGTGTTGGCCTGGATCACGATCCGGAATACACTTTTCAGAAAATTAGAAAGTGCATTGAGAAGGTAGGGATTTAAACTGCAATCCGGTAGTTCAGTTCTTGAGCCAGAAAAGACTCCAGTTTTTTCAGTAAGGTAAATTGGTTAACGGCCCTGTGTAAGTTCTGTTCCGGATATACTAT
The DNA here is from genome assembly GCA_036787955.1 of Cyclobacteriaceae bacterium. Taxonomy (GTDB): domain Bacteria; phylum Bacteroidota; class Bacteroidia; order Cytophagales; family Cyclobacteriaceae; genus UBA2336. Next base: position 8,399 of record DAIQOI010000018.1, on the reverse strand, counting down.
TTTATAGTATGCATCACCATTCAGGTAATCGGTTGTAAAGCGGAGCGCCTGCATATAGATCATGAGTAGGCCGGCATGGTGCAGATGCTGAATTTCCGCTTGGGTAAGAAAAGTACCTGCAAGAGCAAGATAGCCTTCTGTTAAAGTATGGTATATCTCTTTGCGTATTTCCAGTGATGAAAAATCGGTACTGGACTCATTATGCGAAGGTGCCGCGCTGCGGATCAAATCACCTAAATCCGAAAAATAATAACCGGGCATGGCGGTGTCCCAGTCTACCGGACAGATGGCTTGCCCTGTAGCTTTGCTGAACAGTATGTTGCTGATTTTACAATCGCAATGCATAATGCGAACGGGGTAATCGGGATTGCCGGGAAGTGAATTAAAAAAGTCCACATAATGTTTTCGTGCCCGTAACCCGTCAATGAGATGAGTTATTGCTTTTTTACGTTTCAGGATGTCTTTGTCACAGGCTTCTTCAAATTGCCGGTAACGCCAGGCAAGATTGTGGAAGCCGGGTATGGCCGGGTGTATAAGTTCTGGATTCAGATCGCGCAACGCTGCGGTATATTCTGCAAAGCACCTGGCAGCGCGAAAGGCAAGTTCAGGGCTAATATTGGCAGAGGGTGTATAGGAGTTGCTTACATAAGCCATGGCACGCCAGACGCGTTCATTATCGAAGTACAGGTATCCGCCACCGGATGCACGTATGGCTCGGGGCAGAAAGAAATTTTTCGATTTTACATGCTCATAGATGTACAGGTAGTTGCCGATGATTCTTATCGGGTGGGGGAAGACCTGCGTGTTGATGTGCTGCAAAACCAGTGTCAGGTTACCGGAGGCCGCCTTATAGGTGTGATGAATCAGCCCTTCTGAAATCACTTCAAGGGTTGCATTTACCAGCCCGAATGCCCTGGCTGCTTGTACCGCAGCATGCACATCAGTACTCATCGGTAAGTGCGAAATTGTTTTTACGGTACATCCACTGCCCGCTGGTAAAATCCGGAAACTCTACGGTTTCGTTTCCCAGCTCAATGCTGCGTTCGCTCAGCGGGGTGATGGCACTCCAGGTAGCAGCATCGTACACATCCATGGGGGTGGGGGCGTTGCGTTTGATGGCTTCGACAAAAGCGTGCAACACAAAGAAATCCATGCCGCCATGTCCTGCTCCTTCGGTTTCGCGGGTCCAGCGCCTCCACAGCGGATGATCGTATTTATCCAGATAAGGTTTGGCATCTTCCCAGCGGTGGGGCTGCGGGCTTAAGTCTTCCAGATAAATGGATTTGTTCACATCCATCCAGATGCCTTTGGTACCCTGTACGCGGAAGCCAAGTGAATACGGGCGCGGCAGGTTGGTATCGTGCTGCAGCAAGATGGTTTCGCCATTGGCACATTGTATCTGTGTGGTAACCACATCGCCCAGCTTAAACTGAATTCTGGCATTCGGATGGTTTTCACCGCCAAGTTTTACTATGTATTCGTGCAGGCCGCGCGCCTTTGACGCAAATGAATTTAACAGCATGAAGCGGTTGCCGCGGTTGATGTTAATCATTTGTGCCAGCGGGCCGATACCATGTGTAGGATAGAGGTCGCCATTGCGGTGTATGGAATGGTGTGTGCGCCAGGCTGCTTCTGAGAAACCCTTCTCGCCAAATTCCACACCGCCACCGTAGGGTTGTTGTCCGTTGTTGAATTTCACTTCGCGCAAATCGTGCTGGTATCCGCCCTGCAGGTGTATGAGTTCACCGAACAATCCCTGCCGAACCATATTCAGAACAGCAAGCACATCTCTTCTGTAGCACACGTTTTCCAGCATCATTACCTGTGCTTTATGGCGCTCGGCAGCTTTCACCACATCCCAGTGGTCTTGCAGTGTAATGCCCAGCACTACTTCAGTTCCTACGTATTTAATGCCGGCTTCAAGCGATCCGATGATCATGGGGGTGTGCCATTCCCACGGTGTGGAAATGATAACGCCATCAATATCTTTCAGTTCCACCATTTTTTTCCAGGCATGTACGTCACCCGTGAAGATCTTTGGCATGGGCTTACCGGATTTCTTTACGATGTGCGTGGCCATTTCAAGCATGCGGCTGTTGATATCGCATAAGGCTATCACTTCCACATCTTTTCTGCGCAACGCCAGTTCAAGGTGGTTCTGCCCGCGTAGTCCAACGCCAATAAAGATTAACCGAACAGGTTTGTTGCTGTGCAGGGCATAGGAAGGGAGAATGGTTACAGCGGCAGCAGCCATGGCTGCCTGCCTGGTGAATGTTCTGCGGTTCATGGTAAACTGTTTGACAAATGAAAAATTAATGATAATGAAACACTTTGAAAGATGTTGCAGCGTGTTTAAATAAAAAACCCCGACCGTTGGCGGTCAGGGTTGTCGCACCTTCAAAGAAATCATCAGCTGCCGCAGGCCTCGCAGGCATCCGGGTTATCGAGCGAACAACTCATGTCGGCTTTTTTCTGCTCGTAATCGGTAACGCGCTCATATACATTTTCGGATTCGGTCCGTGATTCTTCTTTCACCGGCTTCTGCAGGGCCGATTTATCCAGTGTGAATTTAATGGCATCGGCTGCAGCGGTTGAGCGCAGGTAGTACATGCCGGTTTTCAAACCTTTCTTCCAGGCGTAAAAATGCATGGAAGTGAGCTTGCCGAAGTTAGGGTCTTTCAGATGGATATTCAGGCTCTGCGACTGACAGATGTAGGCACCGCGATCGGCCGCCATGTCGATAATGGCGCGTTGCGGTATTTCCCAAACGGTACGGTAGATATCCTTGATGTGCTGCGGTATTTCCGGAATGGGCTGTACCGAACCGTTGGTGGCAATAAGTTTTTGCCGCATGGTTTCATTCCACAAGCCCAGTTCAATGAGATCTTTCATCAGGTGCTTGTTCACCACAATGAATTCACCCGAAAGCGTTCTGCGCGTATAGATGTTGGAGGTATACGGTTCGAAGCACTCGTTGTTGCCCAGTATCTGCGAAGTGGAGGCAGTGGGCATGGGTGCTACAAGAAGTGAATTGCGCACTCCGTGCTTTTTTACTTCCTGCTTCAGTTGCTCCCAGTTCCAGCGGCCGCTCTTGGGTGTTACGCCCCACATGTCGAACTGGAAGATGCCTTTGGATACGGGCGAGCCTTTAAAGGTTTCATAGGGTCCGTCTTTCTTCGCCAGTTCCATGGAAGCTTCCATTGCACCATAGTAGATGGTTTCGAAGATGTCTTCGTTGAGCCTGCGCGCCTCGGGCGAATCGAAAGGCATGCGCAGCATGATGAAGGTATCAGCCAGGCCCTGCACGCCAATGCCAATAGGGCGGTGACGCAGGTTAGACCTGCGGGCTTCTTCCACCGGATAATAATTGATGTCGATAACCTTGTTCAGGTTGCGCGTTACTACTTTGGTGATTTCGTACAACTTCTGGTGGTCGAAGGTGCCTTCGGGAGTAACAAATTTGGGCAACGCTATAGATGCCAGGTTACAAACGGCCACTTCGTCTTTTGACGTGTACTCAATGATTTCCGTGCACAGGTTGCTGGACTTAATGGTGCCGAGGTTCTTTTGGTTCGATTTCCGGTTAGCCGCATCTTTGTACAGCATGTAGGGCGTTCCGGTTTCGATTTGCGATTCGAGGATTTCGAACCACAGATCCTGTGCTTTTATTTGTTTGCGGAACTTGCCTTCCTTCTCGTATTTTTCATACAGTCGCTCGAACTCTTCGCCCCACACATCGGCCAGGCCAGGTGCCTCGTTCGGACAGAACAACGACCACATCTCATTGTTTTCTACGCGCTTCATGAACAGGTCGGGTATCCAGAGTGCGTAGAACAAATCGCGGGCACGCAATTCTTCCTTGCCATGGTTTTTCTTCAGCTGCAGAAAGTCGAAAATGTCGGCATGCCAGGGTTCGAGGTAGATGGCAAAACTGCCTTTGCGCTTGCCCCCTCCCTGATCAACATAGCGGGCGGTCATGTCGAAGTTGCGCAGCATGGGCACAATGCCGTTTGAGGTGCCGCCCGTTCCTTTAATATAGGAACCTTTTGCCCGGATATTGTGGATGCTTAAGCCGATGCCACCGGCCGACTGTGAAATTTTTGCGCACTGTTTCAGGGTGTCGTAAATACCGTCAATGCTGTCTTCCTTCATGGTTAGCAGGAAGCAGGATGAAAGCTGAGGCTTGGGTGTACCGGCGTTGAACAAAGTGGGTGTTGCATGGGTAAACCATCGTTCCGACATCAGGTTGTAGGTTTCGATTACGGCTGGTATGTCATCGCCATGTATGCCTACGGCTACGCGCATCAGCATGTGCTGGGGCCGTTCTACCACTTTGCCGTCAATTTTCATCAGGTAAGAGCGCTCAAGCGTTTTGAACCCAAAATAGTCGTATCCGAAATCGCGGTCATAGATTATGGCTTCGTCCAGTTCAGAGGCGTGCTGCTGCACCACGCGCCAGGTTTCTTTGGATATAAGCGGAGCGTTCTGACCGGTTTTCGGATCTACATAGGTGTAGAGCCGCTTCATGGTGCTGTAAAACGACTTACTGGTAACCTTGTGCAGGTTGGAGATGGCCAGCCTGGCGGCCAGCTTGGCGTAATCCGGATGACGGGTGGTCATGGTGGCGGCTGTTTCAGCGGCCAGGTTGTCCAGTTCCACCGTGGTTACGCCATCGTACAATCCGTTAATCACCTTCATGGCAACCTCTACCGGGTTGACATACTTCATGTCCAGGCCGTAGCAGAGTTTTTCAATGCGTGCGGTGATTTTGTCGAATTTAACGGACTCTCTGCGTCCGTCTCTTTTTATGACGAGCATGAGGTTTAGGGTTGTTTAAGTTGAAAAAATGGAAACGTGCGTTGAAGGTATCAAAAATCTTCGTCCAGTGAAAATTTTTGTACCGTTTCTTTTTTTTCGGTCTGGGCCATCACTCCGGCTTTCTGGTAGTCGCCCACGCGCTTCTCGAAGAAGTTGGTTTTTCCGCGTAGCGATATCATATCCATAAAGTCGAACGGATTGGTGGCTCCAAACACTTTTTTGCCAATGAGCTCATTGAGCAGCCGGTCGGCCACAAATTCAATGTATTGCCGCATAAGTTTGGCGTTCATGCCAATTAAGTCAACCGGAAGGGCATCGGTTACAAATTCTTTTTCAATTTCTACGGCTTCTTTAATGATGTCAATAACGGTTTGCTCAGGCAGTTTGTTCACCACGTGTTTGGTGTAGATATGGCAGGCAAAGTCGCAGTGCAGTCCTTCATCGCGCGAAATGAGTTCGTTGGAGAAACTCAGGCCCGGCATGAGGCCACGTTTTTTCAGCCAGAAAATGGAACAGAACGAACCGGAGAAGAAAATACCTTCTACTGCAGCGAAGGCGATGAGGCGCTCCTGGAAAGTGCCTTTTTCAATCCATCGCAGGGCCCAGTCGGCTTTTTTCTTCACACAATCCAGTGTTTCTATGGCATGGAACAGCCGGTCTTTCTCCTGCGGATCTTTTACGTAGGTATCGATTAACAATGAGTAGGTTTCTGAGTGAATGTTCTCGATGGCAATCTGAAAGCCGTAAAAGAATTTGGCTTCGGTGTACTGTACTTCGGCCACGAAGTGTTCGGCCAGGTTTTCATTTACAATGCCATCGCTGGCGGCAAAGAAGGCCAATACATGTTTAATGAAATGACGTTCACCATCCGTCATGTTTTCCCAGTCGGTGAGATCATGACTCAGGTCAATTTCTTCTGCTGTCCAGAAGCTGGCTTCTGCCTGCTTGTAGAATTTCCATATATCGTGATGCTGAATGGGAAAAAGGACAAACCGGTCTTTGTTTTCCCTTAAAATCGGTTCTTCCTGTAGCACATTACTCATTGTTGTAGGGTTTTTAGAGTTGTTAATATGTTTTCGGTCTTTGGCTTTTGCCAAAGCGCCGGTTTAAAAAATACTTTCTAGCCTTGGTTTGCCGGGTGTCGTTCCGGCTTGGGGCGTGCGTACAAATATTTGAAATGAAGGCGGGAAATCAAATACCGTTAATCGGGGTTAAAATGCCTTCGAAGGATGGCATAGCAGGTTCATCAGGCAATAACAAACTGGAATTTAAGCCCTTGTAAACAGGTTGAGCACTCCGGGCTTAAGTGAAAAAAAATTTAAAAAATTTTACCGGCCGGCAGAGGGCTCCACGAAAAGGTCATTTTTTGGATTGGTGTTCTTTTCCTACCTTTGCAGTCCTGTTTAAAAAAGCTATGTACGCAATCGTAGACATTGGGGGAACCCAGTATAAAGTGGTGCAAAACCAGTTTATCTATGCCCCTAAAATGGAAGGGGACGTGGGTTCCAGCATTACGTTCGACCGGGTTTTGCTGGTGCAGGACGGTAAAAAAGTAGAAGTAGGCACGCCCCTGGTGAAAGGTTTTACCGTGACGGGAAAAATCCTGGACCATCTGAAAGGGGATAAAGTGATTGTTTTTAAGAAAAAACGCAGAAAGGGTTATGCCGTGAAGAACGGGCATCGCCAGCAATATACCAAGGTTCAGATCGAGAAAATCGGCTAAAAGCCCTAAAATTTTGTTCAATTATGGCACATAAAAAAGGTGAAGGTAAGGTAAAGAACGGCCGCGAATCAGAAAGCAAACGGCTGGGTATCAAGGTTTTTGGAGGACAGAAGGTGGTGGCCGGAAACATTATAGTGCGCCAGCGCGGTACCAAACATCACCCCGGTAAAAACGTGGGGATGGGTAAGGACCATACTCTTTTTGCCCTGACAAACGGGGTGGTGGTGTTTAAGCGCGGCAGGCAGAACCGTTCGTATGTATCGGTTGAGCCGATAGCAGAAAGCTGAAATAAGGATTTAATGGTTAAAACCATAAAGGCTGCCCCCGGGGCAGCCTTTTTTGTTTGCTGCTCATTTTAAAAACTCAGAGCTCGAAAATGCCACCTGTTAGGCGAGAAGATTGTTGGCTATTACGCTGCTCAGCAGAATTTTATTTTTTGAATTTCTGAAAAAATGAATTTTTAAGATGAATTTATTATTAAAATTGCCTTAATTTGAAGCTGTTAGTAAATTTAAAAAACCTAAACCAACTTTTATGAGGAGAGCATTACTGTTCATGGTGCTGTTGGTTGTCGCCTGGCAGGTTTATGCACAGGATCGGACAATCAATGGAAGAGTAACGAGTGATGATGGTTCACCCGTACCGGGAGCCAATGTTGTTTTAAAAGGAACCAGTATCGGTACAGTTACAGATGCAGATGGAAATTTCCGGTTATCCGGTGTTCCTGCATCGGGAGGTACATTGGTTATTTCCTTCATTGGTTTTCAAACCCAGGAAGTGCAGATTGGGAATCAGGCCGTTATAAATGTAACGATGGTTCCCGATATTGCTCAGTTGGGTGAAGTAGTAGTTACGGCACAGGGTATTGTTCGCGAAAAGCGTGCGCTGGGCTATGGCGTAAGTACAGTTTCAGACCAGCTGATTGCCCAACGTCCGGAAACTGATATTGGCCGGATTCTTCAGGGAAAGGTAGCAGGTCTGAGTGTAACCTCGACCGGTGGCGTTTCAGGAACCGGAACCAACTTGATTATACGGGGCTATGCGTCCATCAATGGTTCAAATCAGCCTCTATTTGTGGTGGATGGCGTTCCTTTCAATACCAATACCAATACTGGCGGTACTAGCTTTACCTCGGGCTCACAGGTGAGCAGCAGCCGCTTCCTTGATCTTGATCCCAATAACATTGAGTCAATCAGCGTTTTGAAAGGTCTCAACGCCACCGTGTTGTATGGCGACCAGGGACGGAATGGGGTTATTCTCATCACCACTAAAACCGGAGCAGCTAAAAAGCGTCCGGCCGAAGTAACCGTTACGCAATCGGTGTGGGCAAACCGCATTGCTTCACTGCCCAAGTATCAGAATAATTATGGCGGAGGATTTGCCCAAAACTTCGGGTTTTTCTTCAGCAACTGGGGACCTCACTTCAACAGCATCGACTCAGTTACGCACCCCATTGATGCGTTGCAGGATCCTACGCTGCGTAACCAGTTTCCTGAATATCACGGCAAAAAATATGCTTATCGCCCGTATGATCACCCTGGCAAAGCATTTTTCCGTACTGGATTGGTTTCGAATACTTCAGTACAAATTTCGGGAGGATCAGAAAAAACCAGCCTGAGCTCTTCCTTTGCCTATACCGATGAAGAGGGATTTACACCAGGCAACACATTGAAGAAATTTAATTTCGGCTTGGGGGTTAATTCGGCTGTTACGGATAAAATAAGTATCAACAGTTCGTTTGCTTATGCACAGACGGATATGCAAACACCTCCCTTGAATGCCGGCTTTGGAAGCAACGCCGTTAATGGCATACCTTCTATTTTTGCCAACGTACTGTACACCCCACGCAGTGTAGATC
>DAIQOI010000017.1:0-48613 GCA_036787955.1 Cyclobacteriaceae bacterium | reverse complement strand
AGATTGATGCAGGAGTTTTGTTACAGGGTGTTAAGTTTGTTTCAACAATTCACCCTTGCACACCTCACCGGCCGGTCGCCCGAAGGGGCAGTTGGTGAGGGAGCTCCGGAGGGGGTTGAGAAGTTTTTAACGCAGTTTCAATTATGAAAAAAGTAATTTTATTGTTTTCGTTCTTGCTGGTAATGCTTTCATTTTTTTCATTTGGTACCGATCCTTGTGATAATTGCCCAGGAGGTTGCCTTTGTCAAAATGGGCATTGCCCTACCCGATATTACGATCGCACTGTTTATGATTGCAACGATAATTCGGGTTGTTGTACAAGCGCAGGTGGGGGTAATAATTATTAAATAAAGAAGGATTAACGATGAAAGGGCCTGAATTCTTTAGGCCCTTTTCTACAAATTGTCAGAAAATATGAATATAAGGTTAAATATTTTTTTCTGGCCTTTAATAATGGTTATTATTTTAGGAAGCTGCATCAACGATAATCGGATAAGGCACTTCTCTGATCTTACGTGGAAGGAACTTTCACAAATTACTATTGAAACATTTGATGACTATACGCTCCAAATAGTTGGGGAGATGAAAATCCCAATTGATTCACTGACTCCAAATCCAATCATTTACCCGGTATATTTTGATGGCGATTCGAATCATTTTTTTTCTTTCTATAACAGGAACACAAATTCTCTGGATATCTATAACCTTGGTACAGCCAAAAGGATCAAAAAGCACTTTTTTCCCGTGGAAGGTCCCTTGGCTATAAGTCGGGTATCATATCCTTTTATTAAATCGATGGACTCGATTTTTATCTGGACGTTAAGTCCACCAATGATTATTTTAATGGACAGTACAGGCCATCAGAAGAAATCTTTCAATTTTCCGGAAGATCCGCAAAAACTGAATGTGAATATGGTTCAGCATTTTTATGAAGTTGGTAATAAGATAGTTTTAGGATATCTTCCATATGGAAACAGCACCAAACTAAAGGACTCTGCCAATTTTCTGCTTTACGACTTAAAATCAGCAAAGGTTATCAAAAGTAAAGCCGGCAGGCCACGCTCGGTTTCTGAATTTCCCTTATACGGGTCTCATGCTGTGCCCCGGTTGTGTGTGGGTCATAATCAGAATATCATTAACTTTTTTGGTGCAGGTCAGTTAATTATACAATCCGATTTGAAGAAAGATACCGTTAGCTACTATGTCCTGCGAAGTAAGTATTTGCCAAATAGTTATCCTGAGCCAAAGCATGATGGTACCGTAGTTGAGAACAGGGACGCATTAAAAGGTCATTACTTTATGATGGTTTATGACCCCTACCGTTATTTTTATTATTTGATGTGTCTTTTGGATGCTGATTCATATGATCAGAACGGAAAAGTTAATGGTGTAGATGATATGCAGATTTCTATTATTATTGCCGATACACTCTTCAGGAGGCGCGGAGAACTGCTACTACCCAAACATAAATATTTTCGATCAATGTTTGTAACTAAAGAAGGTCTGCTCGTTTCAAACGGTAACTCCAAGAATAGAATGTATCATGAAGATACGTTGACTTATACAATCTTTAAACCAATCTTATCCGGATTATGACCAATGGCTAAATATAGTTTTTTTGATTTGTTATTTTTTTACTTTCTGTTAGGTTTTCTGTCCATGGCTTGCCAACGCCCGGCAAGAGCTGATCGATTAGTTTATCATTCTATTGAAAAGTATCTCCACAATGAGGGTAATCAGAACACCTTAAATCGAGGAAAAAAGGTCCTTTTTGTTATCAGCGCAAATGGATGTTTTTCGTGTTTGCAAATGATCAAAAATTTTGCCCAAACAACCGAAAGTCCGGATATAAAATTCATTTATTCGATAGAACATCCAAGATTGGTGGATCGGGAAACAGTTGAGCTTTCTAAAAAGAAACCAGCGATGGTTAAAATAGATTATGAAAACACGCCATTTAGGGAGGGAGTAGTTTTGGATAGTCCTGTCGTTTATTTTTTAACCGATGGTCTGATGACGGATTCTGTGGCGTTGACGCCTCGTATTTTTGACGCAACCATATTAAAAATTAATCAATACCTTTCAAGATAAATATTTTTTATCTCACATACGTTGTGCTTTGAAAAGGCATGAGCGCCATCGAATATAATCTGTTAATGGGAAATAATTTCTTAGTATGGCCGTGGGCTGATTGTAGCAACGCATTATTATTTTAATCATGTAAGATTTACACCGTTTTTCAACATTTTTTCGTGTGTGTGTGTGTGCAGATGTTTCAAAAATCCGGTTTTTCAAACAGGGCAGAGAGAAAATGGTTGCCGGATGCGATGTGCTTTAATGTGCAAGATTGATTTGCACGCTAACACAAAGGATCGTTACTTCGGTATACCAATTCACCCCTGCACACCTCACCGGCCGGTCGCCCGAAGGGGCAGTTGGTGAGGGAGCTCCGGAGGGGGTGGTGATTGAACTTATTAACACTTAACGCTATGAAATCTTCAAAGAGGATCTCTTTAATCGCATCCAAACACTTGTATGCACTTATAGTGGCAATTTCAATGCTTATTTTCATTATATCTCCTTTGGAAGGAGATAGTTATTGCCTCGATCGGACAGGGGAGCCTAATACTGGTTTTTGTACAAGGGATCCGGATTATCATGGAGGCGCATATGTGTGTCTTCCGGGTGGGTTTACTTGCGATGGAGACGATATTTTCAATGCATTTATTTAGTTGAGATCACAACTTCAAGGGACTGCCTTTGTAAGGCAGTTTCATTCACATTTAGTAGTATGGATTATGAATCAAGTGTTCACATTGAGTTTAATTTTTCTCTTATCATGTAGTACAATAAATCAGGAGAGAAATTCTTTGTTTATCTCAGATAAAAATCATGTTGTGGACTCTATCCAGTTGGCATTTTCACATGAGCGATGGTTTAAATTAGATACGTTATTTAATTCCAGAACGTTCAGCGTGCAAGTTTATCCAAAGGAGAATCCTAATTTCTTACTATACCATCACGCTGCATCAAATATGATTGGTGTGTATGATCTTCACAGTGGTAAATTGATTTCAACTATTAAGTTTCGTAAGGAGGGCGAAAATGGAGTAGGTACAGGTGTCCGTGCTATTCATTTTGTTTCTTTTGATTCCATATACTTATTTTCTCCGCTTGCGCAACAACTTTATCTTGCCGATAGTTCGGGTACACTGAAGAACCGATATGATTTATTAAATAAAAAATACTATGCCCTATTAGGAACAACATATCCAGCCTTTATCAGAAATAACCGAATTCACTTTTGTGCATATCCCTCGCCAGAGCAAAAGCCCAGTTCAAGTGATTTCTCTTTACTATGGCTTAATTTAACAACCAGCGAAGTAGGATATTCCGTAAATCTATCGAAGGAATATGACCGAGGTTTTTGGGGTAAGCACAATTACTTACGCCCGCATCATCTTTTTAACGAGGTAAAGAAAGTTTTTATAGCAAATTTTCCGAACGATCACTTTATTTATTTAATGCATAGAAACGGCTCCTTTCAAAAGTACTTTGCCGGAGCGAAAAGAATAGGTTATTTGAATCCTGTTTCGGAAGCGTATACCGATGATGACGCTAAGGCATTCGCACTTGAAGCTAAGCAGGGATTTTATTCGGCATTATTCTATGATCGTTGGAGGAATCTTTATTATCGGATTGCTCATAATCCCACCGAAGACAGTTCGGAGAGCCGGTCAGACTTTGGTCAGATTTCAATAATACTTCTTGATGAAAATTTAAAGAAAGTCGGAGAATCTTATCTTCCGAAAGATACCTATGTGATTGGCGCCTCATTTATTACCCCTGAGGGATTATTTCTTTTCAATGAACGAAAATATGACAAAAATGATGATTATCTTATCTATGATATTTACAAAATTCAAAAGCGGGAATGACGTTTTGATTATACTAAAGGCAATTACTTATTATTTTTTCATTGTAAACTCAATAAAATAAAGAATCTCTTATGAACGGATTTTTATTGATTATTCCGGTTTTGTTTGTTGCTTGTGCAAAGCAGGAAAAATTGGATAAAAAAATAGATTCGATAGCTATAAGCGAAGTTTTTGAATCGCGAATCCATCTGAGCCGCATAGCTCAGATCGATTCTTTTAAAATAGTCAATGCCACAGGTTATCGTGATTTAGGAGAGGTAAAATATGCGTGGCCCTTTTACGATGGCTGGATTGTTCATTCATCTTTACCGGCTGCTGTCAGCCGGTTGAATCAGCGATGTGAAGTTATTCAGCAGGTTGTACCTGATTTCAGATTAGGTGAAATAACCAGTGTTGCCGTATCGGGCAGGGAAATATTTATTTTGGATCGTGCCGCAAGAAAGATTCATCGGTATGATGATTCTTTAAAATGGCAGGAGGAGTTTAACCTTCCCGTTTTTGCCCAGTCATTTACCATGCTGGGCAGCAGATTAGCGGTGTTGTACACCGGAAATGAAACCACGGAATATAACCAGGGTAAACTGGTAATGTATAACATAGAACAGGCTAAAGTTTTAAAAGATCTGATACCTGTTTCGGCAAAGCAGGGGAAGTACTTTAATTTTTTAACTACGTATCATTTTCCAAAATCCACGGGAGAAACTTTTTTTTGGGATAGTGCCATCAACTTTATATACGCAGTTGATAAGGAAGGCATAGAGCCAGTTTATCAGATTGATTACGGAACGTGGGGCCTGCCTGAAAAATTTTATGATGAAGCCGAATTTGACAACGCTTATGACTTCGTGATGCAACTTCGTAAACAGGATTATGCCTTTCGTCACTTTAAGGTGCTGGTTAATGAGGAATGTATATTACTGACTTTTGAAAAAGCAGGCGATTACCTGACCTCGCTGTACAGCCGCACCACCGGCCGTACCATTACCTTTTCAACGATGACTGATGATACGCAGGTTTTTCAAAGACTTGATGACATCAAGTTGCAGTTTTTTGTAAGTTTTTACGGGAAAAATTCTTTTGTAGGTTTTTTACCTGTGGAATTACTGGCCATTAAGGACAACGCTGAAAACCCTGACGCTGAAGTTATTGCGGGCAAGGCGGTTCTGGTGTTTGGAAGGTTAAAGCACCCTGTTGTTCAGTGATTTTCCCACATCACGCCCATGGTGTGCCGTCCGGCAGAAAATTTTTTATCTACCGTATAAGATTTTGTGCGGCTTTGTAATATTTTCTGTGTGTGCGAATCTTCCTTTTCTGCATATTATCCCGCTTCGTGAACTCTGCGCTTCGGATGGTAAACTAAAGGGCACTGGTTATTTTATACTTGTTGTAAATCATTCACTAATATAATGTGTGCGCAAGGCTATTAACCCTATACCATATCAGGTATCAACCTGCTGGTAGGGCTACAATTTGGCTTTTTAAGCAGGGCTGAAATTAATGGATATAATGTTAAAAGCAGTTTCAAGGGTTCCGACTTGAGTTTGGGTATTGGCGATGGCTCGGATCTTTCTTTTGAATTAACCATCGATGCTCGCTATAACCTGGGGTTATCTAAAATTGATGACAACGACCCCGCTTATGAATCCGATAAATTTATTGCATAACCATTTGACAATTAGACTTTTTTTATATTTTTATTAAGCTAAAAATCAAACCCAATTCCTATGAAAAAAACACTATTGACTCTTTTTGCAGCAATTACAGTATTTGCTGCGTCTGCTCAGATTGAGCAAGGTACAATTTTAGTGGGTGCTTCATCCAACTTTGTTTTCTCATGAACAAGTGTTGATGGCATTGATGACAATGCAACATCTTTTAGTATTGTTTTGGGTGGCGGGTACTTTGTGATTGACAACTTTGCAGTTGGTCTAATACTTGGTTACGAAAAATTTAAGTTGGGCGATGTAGAATCCGATCAAACATCCTTTGGTCTTTTCGGAAGATATTACTTCCAGGGGAAAATCTTTGCCGGAGCAGGTCTTCAATCTGTAAAGTCTGGTAATGCTGATGCTGAAACCTTCATTCCTTTGGAGGTTGGGTATGCCGCATTCATTACGGACAATATTGCAATCGAGCCTTCACTCAACTATCTAATTGGTGACGGTAATAGCACTTTTGGTTTAAGTGTGGGCTTTACCCTGTATTTAAACAGAAAGTAGTTTAAATGGATTTTTAAGCAAAGGCCGCCTCCATGGAGTGGCCTTTTGTTTTTTATCCTGGTTATTGCTGAATTTAACGTTCTATAGATCAGTTTAGCGATTGATCAACTATCTTTGCGGTTACTGTAAATATGTTAATTGTATTTAATAAAGAATTTAAACCAGTATCCGTTATGAAACCACAGCAAATTGTTTTCTGCATTGCCTTACTTTTTCTTGGAGCTTTTTCTGCCAATTATGCTGTTGCCCAGGCAGCATTTGGTTTAAAAGGCGGTTTAAACCTCACCAATCTGAAAGTTGACGATCCGGAGGCCAGCTATAATTCCCGTACAGGTTATCATTTGGGGGTGTTTGTCCGGGGTAAATTTTCGAAAGTGGCCATACAACCGGAAGTAATGCTTTTTACGCAAAGCACCGATTTGAAAGAAACAGTTTTTGGCGATTATAGAACCAATTTCACATACCTGAGTATTCCGGTTATGTTGAAATTTTATGTAGTGAGTGGATTGAATATTCAGGTTGGCCCACAGTTTGGACTTTTATTGGATGGTGAGATGAAAGGTACAAACCTGTTAGGTCAGAATTTCAGCTACGATGTTAAGGACTATTACAAGAACAGTGATGTGTCCATTTCGCTCGGTGGCGGCTGGGATTTGCCATTCGGGCTGTCGGTTGATGTCCGCTATAACATCGGTGTTCAGGATATTAACGATGCCGCTAATGGGGATGAAACAAAAAGCCGTGTGTTCCAGATTTCATTAGGCTGGAATTTTCTGAAGTAGGAGGATTGTTGTCTTAGCCTCGTATTGAAAGTGGCTGGGAAATTTGACAGGTTGTAAACATAAACAGCTGTTCAATTACCCGAAAAGTCCACCAACGTGTCTTTTGCGGGAATACAGCGGCAGCACAATAATTCCGAGAGTCGGGGCAGAATTGGATAGTATTTAAGCTTTATGAAGGAAGGCCACCGCATTTCTGGTAGGCCTTTCTTTTAAATTTTTTATATTAAATCCGATGTTGCCTGTTAAGCCTGGTCCGTTCAAATTTCTGTTACTTTTTTTCTGCTTTCCGGCATGCTTCCTTGCCTGCAGAAAGCAACCTATTTCCATCCCCAATGAAACGAATGATGTTCCAATTGAAGAGCTCCCCCGCTCTGCCATTTACTACGAATTAGCACCAACCGACACGATAATTATTGAAGTAGATTCTTTAACTACTCCTGTGAACTGGGTTAAGCAAATTGTTACAATAAATGATGAAACACGTTTAATAATCTATAATCAGAATACACACAGCCTTCAGATTTACAGTATTCATGAGCGAAACCTGAAATTGATTATTCCCCTTAAGGATGAAGGGCCGGAAGGGATTGAACGTGTAACCGGAATTTGTTTTGTTAACGAAGATTCCATATTTCTTACGACCACCTCACCGAAGCGTAGAATCGTTTTAATTGACGCCAGGGCAAATCTTATTAATCAATGGGAAATTTCGGATACCCTGAAGTATAACAATTTCCTTTACGATTTGTATATCCACCAAAATTTTGAGGTGACCTACAGCCGCGGAAAGATTACAGTCAGTATTTCTCCCTACGTAGCCCCCGAGTTGCCGGCCTGTTATCAATATCCGTATCTCGTTGAATACGACCTGATTAACAGAAAAGTTTCGGCCAATTATGGCCAGTTTCCGTTTGTGGCCGGAAAAATTTATCTGTATTCAGAATTACCTAAACATACACTAACCCCTTTCTATGACATCGTACATTTTAGCGGTAGCCATGATTTGTTTTGTTATGATATCAATACCAAAGAGTTGAAACGCGTGATTCGGGCAAAGAGTACACATTTACCGGAAGAACTTAAAACGTTAGACCCCCATGTTATTATTGATAATTTACAGGAAGAAGAAAAGATTTTTTACGTAACCCAGGGAAGGTATGATCAACTGCTTTATGATCCATGGAGAAGGCTGTATTACCGAATTGTCAAAAATCCTATGGACTACCGCGATGCAGCGGGTAAGCCGCAGTGGGAGCCTGACTTTAAGTACTCTATCATGATTCTTGACTTTGGATTTAAATTTATTAACGAATTTCAATTGCCCGTAAGAACGTACAATCCTTCGCTTTCAGCCGTTACAAAAGATGGCCTGCTGATAAGTTTAAATAATTCTGCCAACCGGAATATAGATGAGGATCATATTTACCTCAGAGTTTTTAAACCAATCCGTAAGTTATGAATTTCGGTAAATATCGGAAACGCAAATCCGTTCAATCCTCTGCATAGTCTCCTAACTGGCGCTCTGCTGGAGAGCACCACCGGTACAACGACAGGGCGTTACCGGATAAAGCAAACCGGTTGAAGGGAATTTACTGACGCGGAGCGGCTGGCTGCCTGTGGGTTTCAGGCCAGATCTCTGCGGCATCGGCCGCAGGAGATGCTGCAGGACAAAAGGTTTTCCATTTGGTCAGGCATATACTGCGTTGGGCTAAAATTTTAGGGCTATGATGTAAGATTTTACCCGGTTTTGTAACATTTTCTGTGTGTGTGTGTGAATCTTGTCATATGAACTAAAAACGCGGTTTTTATCAGGCGGGGCTGAGCAAAATACCATGTAAGAAAATGAACGAGATTGATGTGGATTTTTCCTTACAGGGTGTTAAGTTTGTTTCAACAATTCACCCCTGCACACCTCACCGGCCGGTCGCCCGAAGGGGCAGTTGGTGAGGGGCTCCGGAGGGGGTGGGTTGGAAGTTTAAAAAAAATTATGCGTTCAAAGAAATTATTATTTGCTCTTTTTATGGTTGTAGGACTTGCTATTGTGCCAATCTTTCACAATCAGGTTATGGCATGCAAACCGGGAGAGGTTTATGATGAAGGAACGCTTTTCCTGGGGATTTGCTGGGGAAGAAACGGTAATGATTGTGCTAAATGTATTCCGGTTCGATAATAATTCCTATTACTAAGTTAGATAAGGGTAAATCCAATTTACCGGATTTGCCCTTTACTTATTTTTACTTAATGGGCATACTAAAGCTAATTTTATTACTTTTTTTGTCTGCTGGTTGCAGTAAAAATCAAACTTGTAAGGTTAAACACGCGTTGCTGGAATTTGAAATCGTTGAATCGATTGATATACCTCTGGATGGTACCCAATATAATCATATAACTCCTGTTGTTTATGAAGACGACACGTGCGTATTAATCATGGGGTTAGATCCATTTTCAAATAAAATTGATGTTTATAGTTTGGCACAAAAAAAATTTTTATTCACCATTTCATTGCAACAAGAAGGTCCGGATGAAATTCTTTCACCCAGAGCCATGTTCGTTCATACACTGGATTCTATATTTCTGTTAAACGATATCAATCAGCTTTATTTGATAAATAGAAAAGGCAATAGATTAAATTTCTGGGATTTTGATTTTACTTTGCCCGATAGCATTCTTATGTTAGATGAAAGTCTTACAGGTGAATTTATTATTGCTGCTTATGGAAAAAGTGAATATTTGAATCTCCCGTTTTTCTATGATAGCGATAATAAAACGCTGATTTCACGGATATTGATATTAAATAATCTGTCCGGTAGCGCTGAATATTCTGTGCTTTACAAAACACCTAATCTCGCCAGCATCGATCTTGTTAACGGGCAATTGAAACAATTGATGGGCAGATATCCGGATAGTTATTTGATTGAACCGAAACCTCATAATCCATTTGCTCATTTTGCCAGACTAAATCAGGCAACCTGGATACAATTTGACTCTTCACCGGAAATTCATTGGGTGGAGGAAGATACTTTTTTTTGCGCACCAAGCATGTTTGCCCGCAATCAGATTACCCGATTTAAAGGGGATCAGGAAATAGATGAAAATATTGAAATTAGGGCTTATCATACTGACGAGGCTTATGTGGGAATTTATTACGACCCTTTTAATCAGCTGGTGTATCGGGTTTTTCAACACGGACAGCCTAATAAAAATGCGGAGGGCAAGCTAAATCAAAAATTGCAGGCTAAATTTTCAGTTATAGTTATGCGAACTACGGGTGAAATTATCGGGGAAGCTGTGTTTGAAAGTCAAAAATATAATTTTCTGGATGTCTTCGTAACCCGGAATGGAATTCTGATAAGTAAAGAAAATCCATTCAATGAGCATAATGTTGAAGAGGCCTATTCGTTTGATCTGATTCGTTTTAAAATATGAAGTTAATCAAATACGGTTTCCTGCTTTTTTATCTTTTAATAATCCATCAAATACATGGACAGGAAAAAAATGATTTATATTATGCGCAGCCAGCCAATACGGGTTTATACCTTGGGTTCATGTATGTGAATGCTCAAAATTTTGTATTGGTAGGTGTACAAGAGTTGTTTTTGTTTAACCGCCAAAAACTTTTAGTTGATACCTTACACCTTTCCTACACTGAATCATCATCTTTTTTAGATAATGTAAATCATGCTTCAATAATTGATAAAGATCTAATTACTGTTTCTACATTAAGAAGATCTATACTGGTAACTATCTCTGATGATCAATTTAAATTGATATCTGATTATAACTATAAAGATTTGATAAAGCAACTGGGTAAGTACGATTTATTTATTCAGTTTAAAAGTGGGATTCTGGCAAGATCAAGACAGGGAAAAGTTATATCACACTATTATTTTTCAAAACAAGGGATTGTACCTCGTTTTACAAAAGTAACCACAAACCTTACGCCAAATAAACCTGATGTGACTCAATTTAAGGGATCGGAGGTCCTTGGTTTTTCTAAATATCAGTCTGACGGTGATGATATTTTTATTTTTAATCGTAAGAAAAACATGCTCATAGAGTATAATACAAAAACAGGAGAGGCAAAAGAAATTATGCTGCCACCTGTTAATGCCGGTAAGGAAGTGCACGAGTTTTATGTCGACTCGTTCACAGGTAATTGCTACCTTATTAAAATTACAGATAATAACGAAAATAAGATGTTTATAATGAAAAGGTCGGATTATTCCTTTAATGAAATACTTAGTACTAAGTATATTATACGGGGGGTATTTGATGGAAAGTTTTATGTTTCAGGTATTTTTGATGGTGCTGTTGCGCATTTCCTTATTCCTATTCAGGGACGTAATCCTGTTAAAGAATTTATTGAAAATGAGTAACTTTTTGATAAGGCAGATACCGACTTTTATCATCATCTTCATAGGTTTTTTGTTATGTTGCTCAACAAAAAAATTTAGCCGGGAGGAGAGGGAGTTCAAAAGATATTTAGCTGAGACATTCAATAGACAACCAGCATCAGAAGGGGAAAATGTTACTTATTACGTCATCAACATGAATGCGCGTGAGAGCTGTATTGATCAACATTTTTTAGCTGTTCATTCGGCAAAATTTAAGCAGAATACCATATTGATTATTGTTGGAAAGGTACTTAAAAAGGAGTGGAATCAAATTCTTAATGATGTGAAAAATCGTGGAGTCAATGTATTAATTGATGACCGGGGTGAAGGGTTGCTTTATGATTTTGGTTTAGTTAAACCCATTATATTAAAATTCGAATCATCCAAATTGGTTGATTTAATCCGGATAGAGGATAATGAAGTGTCATCGGTTTTGCTGGCATTGTAACTCATTTTGACACTAATAAATATTTAATTTTGGATTAACATAAAACTTTCGCCCCTGCACACCTCACCGGCCGGTCGCCCGAAGGGGCAGCCTGTGAGGGAGCTCCTGAGGGGATGGGTTGGAAAAATAAATTTATCAAACCATGAAGAAAATCTTCTTTCATAATGAAGTCGCTTGTACAATACTTATTAATGCTATTAGCAGGAGCCATAGCTTTTAATATTGCTTGGTACATACTGAATGGGGATATTACATCGAAATCACTAGTAATGTCTCTGACAATCTTTTCATTAATACCATTTCTTATTAAAAGAACTAATACTTCAAATAAAGTTAGGTCTGACGTTCGTAATTAGATAAGGTTAGATATAACTGATTATTACCTAAGGGCTGTTAATAATAGATAATAGACAGCTTTTTTTAAGAATATGGATGAGAATGGACAAGGAAGCGTGTTTAAACCAGTGCGGTCAGATTGATTTGTCAGGTATTAATATTCCCAACTAAACCGCAAAACTCTCTCCGCAGCCGCAGGTGCGCGAGGCGTTGGGGTTGATGAACTGAAAACCTTTTCCGTTCAGTCCATCCGAAAAATCAAGGGTGGTGCCCAGCAGATACAACAGGCTTTTTTTATCCACCAGAATGCGGATACCCTTATCTTCAAATACATGGTCGGCTGGCTGGGCTGCTTCATCAAATGATAAGTCGTACCTCAGGCCCGAGCAGCCACCGCCTTTCACGGCCACCCGCACATAAGGCTCACTACCCTTGCCTTCTTTGGTGTAAAGTTCAACGATCTTTTCTTTGGCTTTATCGGTTACTGAAATCATAAGCGCTTTAGGTTAATTATCAGGATACCGGATTCAATACCACGCTAAATACCGTGATGGTGTTCATGTCGCGTCCGTAGTACAGCTTTTGCAGGGCGTCCATAATGTTGCTGGCCCGGAAATAGGAGGTATGCAGCTCGCGGTCGCCACGTGCTACCCATTGAATGGTATAACTGTTTTCCTTCTCCTTGTAGTTCTGTACATAATCCAGCATTTTGCGCAGGGCATCCAGCTTGTCGGTTCCGGTTACGGAATGAAAAAGGAATGCCTGGTTATGCCGCGGGTTAATGGTTATTAAATCCAGTCTTACTTTGCCGTCAGCGCTCCCAAACTCAAACACCAGATCGGAAGAGCGCAGGCCCAGGTGGTTCTTAATCTCCTGCTGGATGCGCGCAGACTCTACATGTATTTCGCTGGTGGTTTCCATAGGCAGGCTGAGTTTCATAGTCAAAAACTTTTCAGAGCCACCAAAAGTTCTGGCCCGGCTGTAAAATTAGCAATTATGCGATAAACCATGCATTGGGCCATTCCTGTAACCAGCGAAAAGGTGCGGTTTGCCGGTTGGCGTTTTACACCTTATAGCAGTGCAGGGGTTTTTGGCTGATGCCCGAACTACCGGCTCTTGCGCTTTTTGACGTTCGGGAATGGCGGCACATCGCGCTGCCCGAACTGTATGGCATTGTAATACTTCTGCTTCTTTTTGCCTTCCTTTGTTTCGTAGTAAGGCTTGGGTATCGTGCTGCACGCAACCATCAGGATTAAAGCCACGACTGCGTAAATCACCGCTTTCATGGCGTTTCGTTTGATTATGAATGCGGCGTGGCTGGCAGGCTGTATGTAATTGCCGGGAGAAGCGTACTTTTGCCGGACCAATCATCAGGAACAGGCGGCAGACTGCCGGTTACGAACAGCTTAATCATGACAGAAAAACGTACTGAAATCAGCGAAATCGGTGAATTTGGCCTGATAGAGCGGATTAAAAAGTCTGTTTCCATCAGCCGTCCGGAAACCCGCACCGGCATAGGCGATGACGCGGCTGTAATTGATGCCGGTAGCTATAACCTGCTCTGGACTGCCGATATGCTGGTGGAAGGTATTCATTTCGATTTGTCGTTTACGCCCCTGCAGCACCTGGGTCATAAGGCCGTGTCAGTCAATGTTTCCGATATCGCAGCCATGAACGGACAGCCCACGCATGTGCTGGTAAGCATAGGCCTGAGTAATCGGTTTTCGGTTGAAGCAGTAGAGGCACTGTACGAAGGCATACGTGCCGCCTGCGAACAATACGGTGTTGATCTTGCCGGGGGTGATACCTGTGCCTCACGTTCCGGACTTATCGTATCGGTTACTGCGCTGGGCCGTGCTTCAAAAGATAAAACTGTGCTGCGCAGTGGTGCCCGGCCAAAAGATATTGTTTGTGTTACCGGTGACCTCGGGGCGGCCTACATCGGCTTACAGGTGTTGCAGCGTGAAAAGGAAGTGTACCTGGCCAACCCGGAAATGCAGCCGGGCCTGGAAAAATATGCCTACGCAGTTGGAAGACAACTGCGGCCCATAGCCCGCACGGATATTGTTCATGAACTTGCCGAAACCGGAGTGTTGCCCACTTCCATGATTGACGTGAGTGACGGACTGGCTTCGGAACTATTTCACATCTGCAGTGAGTCGGGAACAGGGGTCAGGATATTTGAAGATAAAATTCCTTTGGACACCACAACCTACAATACGGCTGCCCTGGAGTTTAAACTCGATCCGGTAACCTGCGCGCTGAATGGAGGCGAAGATTATGAACTGCTCTTTACCATTTCACCAGCCGATTTTGAAAAAATTAAAAACCATCCGGATATTCACTTCATCGGGTACATTACTGAAAATACGGATGAAAAGATTCTGATAACAAAACAGAACAATATTGTGCCGCTTCAGGCACAGGGGTGGAATCATTTCCGGTCTTCTTCCGGCAGGGGCAGATAAATACGGAATTCGGTGCCCTGGTTTTCAGCGCTGATAATTTCGAGCGAGCCGTTGTTCATTTCAAGGAATTTGCGGCATAGTACCAAGCCCAGGCCGGTGCCCTTTTCATTGGCGGTACCTTTTTTCAGAGAAACGTGTTCCTGGTTAAGTACGCGCTGTACATATTCCGAATTCATACCTGTACCTTCGTCCTTCACCGAAACCATGGCCCGCTGGTGATTGAGACCTGTGCTCAGAATAACAGACTTGCCTTCAGGTGTAAACTTTATCGCATTTGAAACCACATTGCGCAGCGCTACATAAATCATGTTTTCATCAGCATAGGCCTTAATGTTACTGGTAATTTCCAGTTTTAAATTTATGCGTTTACGTGCAGCTGTAAGTTCATACAGATTGTAAATCTTTTTCAGGATATCGTTAACCGAAATTTCGCCAGGTACCTGTTTGATGCTGCCGGTTTGCGAAAGGGCCCAGTATAAAGTATTGTCAATTAAATCCAGCGCACTGTTTACCGAGTTGCGGATGTTTCTGGCATATTGTGCAAGCTGCTGTTCATTGAAGGCCTTTACATTTTCTTCCAGGAGCGAGAGAAAGCCTGCCAGGGTGGTAAGCGGTGAACGTAAGTCATGCGAAAGAATGGAGAAGATAAAATCCTTTTTTTCGTTCAGTGCCTGAAGTTCAGCACGCGATTTTTCAATTTGTGCGGTGCGTTCACGCAGCAGTTGTTCGAGTTTTTCCTTGTTGCGTCTGTTTACAGAGGCCTGAATCCGGAAGCCGCTTATAATTAAGCCAAAGGTGATTACCACAACTGTTATTATAAACCACCTTTGCTGCCATACCGGAAAAGGTATTTTAATATGTAGTGCAGTGCTTTCGTTGGTGTTTTTATTAACCCGCGTGCGCAGCCGCAAAGTGTAGGTGCCGGGCTTCAGATTGGTAAATGAAATTTCTGACGATGTTGCCTCAATCCATCTGGGGTCATATCCTTCAAGCAGGTATTCAATAAGATAATGACGCGGGGTATGGAAATCATTAACGATATAATGAAAAATTACAAAGTTCTGATCGCGCATCAGGGTGATCTCTTTTTTATCACGAAGGTTAATGTAATACTGATTTTCTGCTCCCCTGAAACTGGAAGCATGCAGCAACACAGGCCGGGGTAATGAAACCTTGGTTTTGATTTCTTCCGGACGAAAAATGTTGATGCCGTTAATTCCTCCCATCACAAACTCGCCTTTTTTGGTTTCCAAGAATGCCAGCCGGTTAAACTCAAGCGCCTGCACACCCTGTTCCGGCAGAAAGGTGAGCAAATGCCCGGTTACAGGGTTGTATTTCAGCAAACCCTGATTGGAGGTGATCCAGATCATACCTTCCTTATCTGAAAGCGTGCAGTAAGCTGTGCTCTGATTTAACTCAGGGATGTGAACTCGCTCGATTTGTTGTAAATGCTGATCGTTTTGGGTAAGGCGAAGCCGCCACAAGCCGTAGTTAAATGTGCTAATCCAGAGGTACCCGTCTATTTCTTTCATCGCCAAAATCATTAAATAAGAATCATCTGGACGTCTGGAATCTTTCTCAACTGCAAAATGGGTAAAGGATGAATCGGAGTTGAAAAGTGAGATACCCCCCTGAGCACCAATCCATATACGTTTATACCGGTCAACATAAATTGCGGTGGCTCCGAAAACTGGATTTTCATCTAAGGTATCGCCAAAAGTTTTGTAAACCTTCCACTTGCCGGTTTTTATGTTCATGATCCAAAATGAGCCTCCGGCAATCATGTACAGATGATGTTCATCTTGTTCAATTTGCCTTACCAGCAACTCTTTTAATTCCTTGTGCATGGAGGGATAATACCTGAACGTCTGGTCGCTTTTGTTAAAAATCAAAATGCCGGAAGAGGTACCGACAATCAGCTTATCTTTATCAAACCCCCGAATGCTGGCTGGCATGAAATTTCGGGTATAGCCTGGTACAGTTATTTTCAGTCGTTTGATGGATGCGTTCACGGGATCGAGAAAATTCAGAAATCCGCCATCGGTACCAATAATGAGGGTGCCGTCAGTGTCTTCGTAAAGGCATCGCACCATTTTATCAGATAGGGAATTGGGGTTGTTGGGATCATAGGTGATATGCCGGAAAAGAATTTTGGCAGGGTCGTACTTGTTCAATGCCCCCGAGGCAGCAATCCATATAATGCCAGTGTGGTCTTCCAGTATAGCATTGCAGTTGTCACTACTGAGTGTATAGGGTATCCACGGGTTTCGGATAATTTTTGTAAGCTTACCAGAAGCCGGATTAAATAAGACAACTCCTCCTGCTTTGGTAAGGATCCAGATATTGTTGTTGCGGTCTTCCAGAATACGATTGATACGGTTGAAGAAGGGCGCTGTTTCTGGTTTAAAATAATGTACAAATGTTCGCGATGGGAAGTCATACACCAATACACCTAGTCGTTCTGTACCGATGTATAGTTTTTGCTGGCGTGTGACACACAAGGCGGTAACCCTTCCAAGTGTTGAAAAATCTATATCGTCCCATTGCAGGATAATAGAGTCGGTAACCTGGTAATTTTCTACCACATATACTTTTCTCAGGTCGCCTACGAGTAATTGCTTTTTGTGGGGAAGAAGGAACGAAGTGCGGATACTTTTATACCCTGTTACAACTGCACGGTGAAGAGTATCTTGACGAAGGGTAAATAACCCGCTATTAAAAGAGGCTATCCATACGGTGCCGGTTGCATCCTGTACTAGTTGGTTGATGATGGGTGTACCCACAGCTGACGGAAGTTTGTACAGGCGATTCGATTCATAATCAAACGCCAGAACACCCAGCGTGCGTGTTCCGATAAGAACCCGCCTGTGCCAGGCATCATAAAGCAGCGAGGTTATCTGCTGACTTATGATAGAAACCGAATCATTCAGGGTGCTGTATTGCTGGAAACGATAACCGTCATAGGCAAATAAGCCATTGGCGGCAACCCACAATAATCCTTCCTTGTCTTGAACAAGGTCATGGATTTCGGCCGAACCGATAAGGCCGGGGGGAACTACCTGTTCAAATGCAATTGGCTCACCACCCGGTTGTGCAGCAACCCGTAAACACCAGGCAGAAAATAAAACTGTAAATAACAGTTTCATTAGTCCTCCGGATAAGGAATAAATATAAAATTGGTGAAATCCTTATCTACAACGAACAGGCAACAAAATTCATCGGCATTTTTGTAAGCCGCTTTGAAAGCATCCTGTTTTCCCTCATCAATCAGTCCGCGTTGAACAAATTCATCGAGATAGGAGGCGTAATAATTCCACGTTGTGCCGGCAAATGAACGGCCGATTAGCAGCTGGCCTATAGGTTGTTCTTCCTTGCATACCGGAAAAATCGGATAATCTGAGAAGCCGCGCACCCTAATCTGGTAGGATGCTTCTTTCAGGGTATCGGCTACCTTAACAAAGTCACCGGAAATGGTGCCCAGGTATTTTCCGTTTAGTTCCGGGTCATTGAACATATCATCACGGTATTTTGCCACTAAAATAACAACCTCTTCGGAACGGAATTTATCAGGTAAGGATTTCTATATCTTTAGAAAAAATTCCGGAAAAAGCCATGCGATTCATTTGCTTGTTCATCGTGATGCCGCTTTATGCCTGGGCGCAGCTCACCGATGCAGCCGCCTGGGTGGCTGCTCTTAAAAGCCGCACTGAGCGTGCTGAAAAATCAATTTTTGCCCGTTATCCTGTTCGCAACATAGGTCCCACTGTTCAGGGTGGGCGTATTGTGGATATTGAGGTTAATCAGCAGAATACATCCGAATATTACGTGGGTTTTGCTTCGGGCGGAATCTTCAAAACCATCAATAACGGTATTACGTTTGAGCCTGTTTTTGATAAGGCCGATGTGATTGGCATTGGCGATATGGCCCTCTCTCAAAGAAATACT
Source organism: Cyclobacteriaceae bacterium (assembly GCA_036787955.1). GTDB lineage: Bacteria > Bacteroidota > Bacteroidia > Cytophagales > Cyclobacteriaceae > UBA2336. The sequence continues at coordinate 30,083 of DAIQOI010000017.1, read as the reverse complement.
TCGGTATTGTATGTAGGTACAGGTGAAAAAAACAGCAGCCGTTCCAGTTATGCAGGGGCAGGCGTTTATAAAACCACCGATGGCGGAAAAACGTGGCAGCATCTTGGCCTTGCCGGCACACACCATATCGGCCGCATAATTATTCACCCGCACAATGACGAGGTGGTATGGGTGGCTGCAGTAGGCCCGCTGTATTCAAACAGCCCCGATCGGGGTGTGTACAAAACCACGGATGGCGGAAAGACCTGGAAGAAAACTTTGTTTGTAAACGACAGCACGGGCATTATTGACTTGGTGGTTAATCCACAAAATCCTAACCAGCTGCTTGCCTCATCGTGGGAAAAAGACCGCAAGGCATGGAATTTCAAAGAGTCAGGTCAGGCATCGGCTATTTATCGTTCGGATGATGGTGGCGAAACATGGTATAAATCCGTAGCCGGATTTCCGCAGGGCAAACAAGTAGGCCGTATCGGATTGGATGTGTTCCGGAAAGAACCACAAGTTGTTTATGCTATACTCGATAACCAGGGTGAAATACCACAAACCCAAAAAGCGGAAGCAACAGACAAACTTAAACCGGCCGACTTTAAAGACATGACCAAAGAGGCTTTGCTGAAACTGGATGATAAGAAACTGGATGAATTTCTGCGCGAAAACCGCTTTCCGCAAAAATACGATGCGAAAAAAATAAAACAGGAAATCCGCGATAACAAATATACCCCCAAAGCTATTTACGAATACCTGGGGGGCGATGCCAACGCCAGCCTGTTTAATGCCAAAATCATCGGTGCAGAAGTGTACCGCTCAGATGATTTCGGAAACACCTGGAAAAAAATGAACAGCTACGATCTGGATGGAGTGTTCTTTACCTACGGATACTACTTTGCCGAAATGCGCGTGGACCCGACTAATTGCGATAAAGTGTACATTTACGGTGTGCCCATGCTGAAATCAAACGATGCCGGAGTTACCTGGCATAGGCTCGATACACTGCGCGGTGAAATGGACATTCATGTGGATCATCACGCACTATGGATCAATCCGGACAATAGCAAACACCTGTTACTGGGCAATGATGGCGGTCTTTATGTAAGTTACGACGAAGGTGCTTATTGGAAACACATCAACAACATGCCGGCAGGGCAGTTCTATACCGTACAGGTAGATATGGAAACACCCTACAATGTGTATGGCGGTTTGCAGGACAATGGGGTGCTTAAAGGCTCTTCGCGTTCAGTTCCCAACGTTACCAGGCACTGGGAGGTAATTGGCGGAGGGGATGGCATGTATGTAGTACCCGACCCGCGCGACAGCAAGCGTGTGTACTGGGGGTTTCAGTTTGGCAACTATTTCAGGAATGAGCCGGGCAAGCCACCCGCACGCATTACCCCGCGCAACGATATTGGCGAGCCCGCCTACCGCTGGAACTGGCGTACACCCCTGCTGCTCAGCCGCCACAATCCCGACATTGTGTACATGGCAGCACAAAAAGTGTTCAGAAGCCTGAACCGCGGTGAAACCTGGGAGGCCATCAGCGATGACCTCACGAAAAACAGGCCGCAGGGCGATGTGCCGTTCTCTACCATCTCGGCTTTGGCCGAATCGCCTGTTAAATTTGGTTTGCTGTATGCCGGAACCGATGACGGCAACCTGTGGGTAAGCCGCAATGGGGGAGGAAGCTGGGAAGATATTTCTAAAGGTCTGCCGGCCGGCAAGTGGGTGAGCAGCGTTTTCCCTTCACCGCATCAGGAAGGCATGGTGCTGGTTTCACTGAATGGCTATCGAGATGATGACTTCGGAACGTATTTGTTCATGAGCAAAGATTATGGCAAAACGTGGACTTCTGTAAAAGGCGACATGCCCGAATCGGTGGCCAACGTGATCATTCAGGATCCGGTTGTACCGGATATCCTTTATGCCGGAATGGACAACGGCACGTGGGTAAGTTTTAACAAGGGCACCAACTGGCACTTTTTCACCGGCATGCTGCATGTGCCGGCTTACGATATGTTGGTGCATCCGCGCGACAACGAACTGGTTGTAGCCACACACGGCCGCAGTGTTTTCGTAGCGGATGTGAAACCCTTGCAGATGTTGCGGAATCCTGCCAAAGCCATCCAGGCATTTGCACCGGAAAGCATCCGGCATAACGAGCGGTGGGGCCAGAAACCATATCCCTGGGCCGAAGCCATTGAACCCAGCCTTGCTGTGCTTTACTATGTGGGCAAGCCTGCTGACAAAATCAACGTGGAGATAATGGATGAGAAAAACAATGTGTTGCGCAAATTAAGCACTGCCGGAGAGACGGGATTTCAAAAATTCGAGTGGGATGTAAAAGTACAGGCATCACCGGCCTCCTCATCACCAAAAAAGGGTGGGCGCCAGCCTGCGGGTGAAGAGAAGCTTACTTATGCGGGTAAGGGAAAATATAAGCTGAAGTTTTACAACGGGGCGGAAAGCAGTGAGGTAACGGTAGAGATAAAATAGTAACCTGTTACTCACATTGCTTCAGGATGAGTGCTGCATCCTTTACTTCCACCAGTCCGCGCTTATTGCCCCAGCTGTTGTAAATGTAGGTGGCTATTTCGGCTATCTCCAGGTCGGTAAGTGCAGGGATACCCGGCATGGGCTGGTTGTAAGACTTTTCATTAACCACCAGTTCGCCCGATATACCGTGGCGCATCAGGCACAGGGTCTGCTCGAAATTGTTTTTAAGGAAATCTGATCCGGCCAGTGGCGGATAGACGCGGCCCAGGCCCGTACCCCCGGTTTGGTGGCAATTGCTGCAGTGTTTTGTGTAGAGTTGTTGTCCTTGCAGGTAATACTGATTGAATTTCCGTTGCTCGGCCGTAGTGCAGTGAATCAGCAAAACAGCCCCGGCAATCAAAACAGCAGCGCGATTAACCAGGTTGGCGGGCATATTCTTTGCGCAGAATTCTGATATCCCTAATAAGCCGGTTAACGTCTTCTTCCGATGTGCCATCGTATTTGCCGCGTATTCTACGCTGTTTGTCAATCAGCAAAAAGGCACCGCTGTGTATGAAGCCATCCGGCTCGCTTTTGTCTTCCATGGCAGTAACAAAATAACTGGTTTGGGCGAGGTTGTAGATGGAGTCGCGCTCACCTGTAACGAAATGCCATTTTGAACTTTTTACACCCAGTCTTTCAGCAAAGTCGTGCAGGCGTGCCACATTATCGTGCACGGGGTCAATGGTGTGGGAAAGGATCATCACATCGTCCATGTTCTGAATGGAATCGTACACGCGCAGCATCTGGGTTTTCATTATCGGACAGATGGTACGGCAGGAGGTAAAGAAGAAATCGGCTACATAAATTTTATTTTCAAATGTTTTGTGGGTAACCTCCTGACTGTCCTGATTAATGAATGAGAAAGGGGCGATGGTATGGTAAACAGTATCTACTTTTTTTTGTCCGTTTACTTCCACTACGGCTATTTCACGGGATCCATAGATGGGTAATTTTTCATCCTTGGGTTTGGTGCACCGCGTGTTGAACAATACTACAACTAACAGGAGGATAGCAAAAATCAGCTTATTTTCCATTATTTGATGGTCTTAATGAGCTTGTCTTTTTCCCAGATACCGTGCACTTTCAGTTTTCCATTGGGTTCGTACAACCTGCCTTCACCATGCCGCATATCGTGGGCCCAGTAACCTTCATAACGACCACTCTTTGATGTATAGATTCCGTAGCCATGCCGTTGATCTTCCTGGTAATCACCTTCGTATTTTTCACCATCGGCCCAAACAAACACTCCTTTTCCATGCCGCTTGTTATTTTTCCAGGTTCCCTCATAGGTGCTTCCGGTAATCCAGTAGCCAAAACCTTCACCGTTGGCCATGTTGTTCTCCAGGTCGCCAAAGTACGTTACTTTACCGTTTTTAGAGGAGGTGAAACGGATAACTCCTTTGTTTTTCAGGCGGTGTATCTCCTGTTGTGCAGCGGCAAGTTTTTCCTGTAGTTCAGCAAGGGCCTGGTTGTCGGTGAGGGGGGGTGGTGCGTGAATTGTTGCAGTGTCTTTCGGGGTCTGCGGGCCGGATTGCCGGTATTGTTCTAGCAAAGCCATGGTTTGCCGGAGTTTGGCGGTGAGCTGCCTGAGTTGCCCGGAAATCCCCGCGCTATCGCCTTCAGGTATTTGCCTGCTGCGCATTTGGCGCAGCGAGTCACCGGTAAGGGAGTCCAGCCGGCTGTATAACATCATGGCCTCATCGTAGTTGCCGGCAATAAAATTATTATCAGCCTCAGTTCTGAGCGCGAGTTTTTCTAATTTGCTCTCCGTTTCTGAAAGTTTACGGGTAAAGGTACTTTTCTCATAATACAGAAGCACACCCAGGGCCACCAGTGTAGTGGCAAACGTAGCGTAAGCCAGTTGTTTGGGTGATTTCATCAGTCGAAGTACCGAACTTTTAAAATATCCTTCGTTCCCAGCAAAGATAGCTGGTCGATGTAAAGACTCAGCATAATACCCCGGTCTAAGTCATATTCAAAGCCAGTACTGCCCCGGGTACGAAAGCGGTTTACATAACGCAACTCGATACGGCCAGCGGTTAAAAACCGGTAGCCTAAACCTGCGTAGAACCGATTCTGGTTAAACATGTACGTAACGCTTTTGCCGAAATTAATCCCTACCTCATTTGAAACGGTGGCATAGATCGTTTTGTTCGCGTAAAAATCATTCGAATTAATAGCCAAACGAATACGGTAACGCATCCGGAATCGGTTAAGAAAACGATAATTCTCCGCTACAGGATTTTCCTGCCAGCGCAATTCATACCGGTAACGCCATGTATGCATGATGCGACCCTCCCACTGCTTTATGTGGTTAAAAAACTGAAAGGTAATGCGCCATTCTTCGTAGGGCAGGCGGCTATAATCTTCTGGCTTACCAATATACTCCTGCGTTCTCATATAGCCAAGGGGCGAGATGGACAGCCGCGCCAGGGGATTAAACTGATAATGAATCCATGGCCGGTAACTTTCGCGTAGCATACTGGTAAAACGACTCCCTTCGCCCAGTTCGTTTTTTGTTCGGTAAATGAAATCAAACCCCAGCCCCCACTTCTTTTGTTCAAAAATCTGATTTACCTCGGTTTTCGACCAGAACGTATCGTGTCTGTAAACTGTTTTCTGTGCGGCACAATACCCTGATATCAACAGCAAAAACAGCAGTTGTATGTATTTTGCTCCGTACATCGGGCAAAGATACAAACCACATGATTTTTAGGAATTAAACGTTATTTGGTCTCCTTCCCGGATCAAACCCTGTGCAAGTCCGATCAGGTTCATGCCGAAATAAATTTTATTATTCTGTTTGCGAAACAACGAAAGCGTATAGAGTGGTTCAGGTCCTTTTTCTGCAGTAACCGGATTCACCGTGGTGAGTACGCAGCGAGCACAGGGCTTAACGGCCTCAAAAGGCACGGTTCCGATGTTGAATTTTTTCCATGTGTCTTCCAAAAAAGGCTCGCCTCCTGTAAACACCAGGTTGGGCCGGAATCGCTGCATGGTAACAGGCTTATTCATTCGCCGGTTCAGCTCGTCCAGTGAAGCCTGGCCTATGATGAGGTAGGGAAATCCGTCTGCCAGACTTACGTGCTTTAGTTCAGGTACAAATTTTTTATCGGCAGGGCGCTGATTTTCTTCCGGAAATTTTACCAGCCGGCAAACAAAGCCAAGTTCCTGTGTAAACCATTGGCTTATGGCTTCATCTACTTCGTGTGTTTCAACCACATCATCCCACACGCGGGTTTTTAGCTTTTTGTTGCTCAGCAGCGAGGCCTCGAACTGAACCGAGGATCCGGTTTTGCGGTGCGTGATTATCAGCTTACCGCCTGATAATTCAACCGAAAACAATGCCAGTCGGGGATGCTCGCGCTGGGTGATGAACCGGTTTTGCGCGTCAACCAGCATCCACCGCCTGTCGTGTTCAAATCCTTTTTCAAGGGCCATGGCTTCGTGGCAACGCAGGCCCCCGAGCGACTTCACGGGATAAATCCATATTTCCGAAATGCGCAGCACCGCGGCTTCAAGCACTTTAATTCAGCACGAATAACGCAACTTAAAACTATAAATCCCGCCGGGTTGTTATAGATTTGTATCAAAAGCATGAAAAAAATTACCGGTTTACTGGCCTTGCTAATTTTGGTATCGTGTACAAATCAGGCACAGACTATGCGCGACATGAAATCCTACATTATTGAAAAAGAAAAGCCCTATGTAGCAGAGCAACAGGTGCATAAGACGGAGGAAGAGTGGAAAAAAGTACTGACTCCCGAGCAATATCACGTGCTGCGCGAAAAAGGAACGGAGCGACCCTTCAGCGGAAAGTACTATAAGTTCAACGAAAAAGGATTGTACACCTGTGCAGCCTGCGGTGCGGAACTGTTTACCTCGGATATGAAGTTCGACTCCGACTGCGGGTGGCCAAGTTTCGACCGGGCAATGGAAGGAGGTAAAATTCGTTATGTAATTGATACCTCGCATGGCTGGGAGCGCACGGAAATTTTATGCGCCAACTGTGGATCGCATTTAGGACACGTATTTGATGACGGCCCCACCATCACCGGGAAGCGCTACTGTGTAAACTCGGTGTCTTTGAATTTTATCAGGGAAAAGAACAGCCCATCATCCAAGCAGCAATAAGTACGCAGGCAAAACACAATGCCCGGAAATGCGGCTATTCGCCTAGGAAGGCACTTAATAATTCGCCCAGGGTATCGAATTGGCTGTTATCCAGTACCCAGCTTATGTTTCCCTGGTTGTTGATAACACGAATGGTAGTTGGGGCTTCCGCAACAATGGTATAACCACAACGTTCCAGCGCATTTTTTGTCCACAGCAACTCGGGCCCAGATCCCTCCAGTGCTATTCTTTCATTACGCCAGGGTACATGAACCACTTTGCCGGTTTTCAGATCAAATCCCTTAAACCGAAAGATATCGTCAAACACACCCCTCAGCACCAGGTCTTCCGGTATACCAGTGATTATTTCCTTGTTTTTTCCTGCCAGCCACACCGTGTCAGCTGTCTGAAGGGCCAGGTCCAGTTCGTGTGTAGCGATAAGAATACCTTTGTGCAGCTCGCGGGCAATCTTTTTCAGCAGGTTCATGATATCTACGCGGTTGTTCAGGTCGAGGTGAGCTGTTGGTTCGTCCAGCAGCATCAAGGGGGTTTGCTGGGTCAGTGCCCGGGCAATCATTACCAGCTGAAACTGTCCGTCACTAAGTTCGGATATCCTGCGATGGCGCAAATCCAGGGTATGGGTAACGGCCATGGCCTGTTCAATCACCTGTAGGTGGGCAGGACCTGTTTCAACCAGCCAGTTCAAATAGGGATATCGCCCGAAGGACACCAACTCTTCGGCAGTCAGATAGCCGGCTGAAGGTTTATCCGTTAGCACGACCGATAAAAATTTTTCAAGCTCGACATGCCGCTCCTTATTATACAGTATTTCGCCCGACAGCGGCTTCTGAAGGCCAGCCAGAGTGCGGATTAATGTAGACTTCCCAATGCCGTTGGGCCCCATGAAGCAAACCAGCTCACCCCGATTCAGCGTAAGATTCAGATGCTCAAACAATACATGGGCAGATGAGCCTCCATACCCCACTGTTAGCTGATGTGTTTCTATGAGAGTTGCCGGCCGATTCATACCCATGTTTTTTTCGAGCGGATGATTACCCAGATTACAACAGGTGCTCCAACGAGTGCCGTAACCACATTTATCGGAAGGATGCGGGCGTTGCCGGGCAACTGGGCGGCAAGGTCGCAAATCAGCATCAATGCAGCACCGGTTAGCAATACACCCGGGATCAACACTTTATGATTGGAAGTTTTAAAAACAAGCCGTGTTATGTGAGGCACAGCGATACCCACAAAAGCTATCGGGCCGCAGAAGGCAGTTACTGCACCGGTCAGGATGCTGGTACATATAATAATGAGTAGCCGGGTGCGGTTTATTGCAATACCCATGCTTTGCGCATAATTCTCGCCCAACAGCCAGGCATTGGTTGCTTTGGTCAGGCCCATGGCCAGCATGCTGCCCCCGGCCACACAGGCTGTAAGCCAGGTTAGCTCGGAGAAGTTCAGATGACCCAGGCTGCCCATGGACCACATGAAAAAATATTGTTGCAGCTCGGCCCGCGACACAAAGTGCAACACACTGACCAGCGCTGAAACGAGTGCACCAACCATTAATCCGGTGATGAGCAGGGCTGCGGAATCTTTCAGATAATGGGCCACCAACGTCATGATGAAGAATACAAGCGCGCAACCGCCAAAAGCAGCCGCCAACACCGATGCCTCACCTTCGGGGAAAGGGAAAAAACTTCCGGTCATGACCAGCAGTGCAACAAACAAGCTGGCCCCTGCACTCAATCCCAGCACATCGGGTCCGGCCAGTGGGTTGCGGAAGAAAGTCTGCATCAGCAAGCCGCTTAACGACAGGGCGCTGCCGGCCAGCAGAGCGGTGAGTGCTTTGGGCAACCGGTAGAATAGTACCAGGTCGTGCCAGGCCGGATTTTCGGCAGTCCCGCCTGTCAGAATGGTAATGATTTGACCGGGGGGTATAAATACGCTGCCGGAAAGCAGATGTACCAGTATGAGCAGCAGTACGGTACCGAAAAGGAACCACCAACGCATGTTTCAGCAGATAAAGGTCAATGATAGAAAAATACCCGGTTTGGCCGGGACAGTTTTCCAAAAAAAACAAAGGTGCGTTTGCTAACTTAGGCCGATATCCTATCTTTGCAGTCCTTTTTTGCGCGAAGAACGCGCAAAACCCTGAAAAACAAGCATTAAAAGGTTGACCCATGCCTGGAATAATTGGACGCAAAATAGGGATGACCAGCATCTATAATGCTGACGGGCAAAATGTTGCCTGTACAGTAATTGAGGCCGGTCCCTGTGTGGTAACACAGGTAAAAAATATTGAAACTGATGGCTACCGGGCAGTACAACTGGCCTTTGGCGAGCGCAAGGAGAAGAACACTCCCAAAGCATTGCTCGGTCATTTCAGGAAAGCCGGCACCACTCCCAAACGAAATGTGGTAGAGTTCCGCGATTTCCGCAAAGAGTTTGAAGGAATTGTGGAAGTGGGAAAGGAAATCAGGGTGGAGCAGGTATTTAACGAAGGCGATTTTGTAGACGTGGTAGGCATATCCAAAGGTCGTGGTTTTCAGGGTGTGGTAAAGCGCCATGGCTTTAGTGGTGTAGGCGAAGCTACGCACGGACAGCACAACAGGCTACGTGCACCTGGCTCTATGGGTAACGCCTCGTTTGCCTCGCGCGTCATTAAAGGTAAGCGTTTGGCTGGCCGCATGGGCAACGACCGGGTGAAGATCACCAACCTTCGTGTAATGAAAATCATGCCTGAACAGAACCTTATTGTGGTAAGCGGTTCAGTTCCGGGTGCCAAAAATTCAACCGTTATTCTGCAGAAGTGATGGAAGTAGCAGTAGTTAAAACCACCGGTGAAAAGACTTCGCGTAAGGTTACGCTGTCCGATGCTATTTTCGGAATAGAGCCGAACGACCACGCCATCTGGCTGGATGTAAAAGGCTATCTGGCCAACCAGCGGCAGGGCACGCACAAGTCCAAGCAGCGCAACGAAGTTGCAGGCTCAACGCGCAAAATCAAGCGCCAGAAAGGTACAGGAGGAGCGCGTGCCGGCAGCATCAAAAACCCGCAGTTCCGCGGTGGTGGCCGTATCTTTGGGCCAGTACCCCGCGATTACGATATCAAGGTCAACAAAAAGATTAAAGATCTCGCGCGCAAATCGGCACTTACCTACAAAGCCCGCGAAAACGCCATTGCAGTGCTCGAAGATTTTTCATTCGAACAACCCAAAACCAAAAATTATATCAGTCTGCTGTCTGCCCTCTCGCTGGCTGATAAAAAGACATTGCTGGTACTTCCTGAAGTCAACAAAAACATTGTACTCTCAGGGCGTAATCTTAAAAACACTAAAATCACCACGGCTGATCAGATTAACACCTATGATGTGCTGAATGCCGATACTTTGATTTTTGTGGAGAGTTCCGTACCAAAGGTTGAAAGCCTGCTAAATAAAGAATCATGAGCGTACTGAAACGACCACTTGTAACAGAAAAAGTTTCTGCCCTGAATGAAAAGGGCAAATACGGTTTTATTGTGGACATCAATGCCAATAAAATCGAAATCAAAAATGCCGTTGAAAAACAGTACGGTGTTACGGTAGAAAAAGTGAGCACCATGCGTGTGATGGGCAAGCAAAAAACCCGTTACACCAAAACAGGGGTGCTCAACGGACGTAAGCCCAACTACAAAAAGGCTATCGTGACGCTGGCCAGCGGTGAAGTAATAGATTTTTACGGCAACATTTAAAATTTAAGAATTAGGTCATGGCGCTGAGGAAATTAAAACCGGTAACACCAGGCACACGTCACAGGCTGGCGCCTTCGTTTGACGATATAACGGCTGTTCGGCCGGAGAAGTCACTTGTCGTAACACGCAAGAAAACGGGCGGCCGCAACAACGACGGCCACATGACGATGCGCTACATCGGTGGTGGCCACAAGCAGAAGATTCGACTGGTGGATTTTAAAAGAAATAAAACCGGGATACCTGCAACCGTTAAATCCATCGAATACGATCCTACGCGTTCAGCCCGTGTTGCATTATTGTATTACGCTGACGGCTATAAGTCGTACATCCTTGCACCGGATGGCTTGAAAGTGGGTCAGGTGGTGATGTCGGGCCCGGATGTGGCACCTGAAGTGGGCAATGCATTGCCGCTGTCAAGCATCCCGCTGGGTACCATTGTGCACAATGTAGAGCTGAAGCCCGGCAAAGGCGGTGCCATTGCCCGCAGCGCAGGCACCTTTGTTCAGCTCATGGCGCGTGAAAACGGACTGGCAACACTGAAAATGCCTTCCGGTGAAATGCGCAACGTACTGGAAACCTGCATGGCCACCGTTGGTGCCGTGTCGAATGCCGACCACATGAATGAGAGCGTAGGTAAGGCTGGCCGTATGCGTTGGAGAGGCAGGCGCCCGCGCAACCGCGGGGTGTCCATGAACCCTGTCGATCACCCCATGGGCGGTGGTGAAGGTCGTGCTTCGGGTGGTCATCCGCGCTCACGCAAAGGATTGTATGCAAAAGGAAAGAAAACGCGTCATCCGAAAAAGTACTCTGACAAAATGATTATATCCAGAAGGAAGAAATAACCATGGGACGTTCAGTTAAAAAAGGACCGTACTGCGATTTCCGCCTGCTGAAGAAGGTGGAAGCCATGGAGAAGTCCGGCAAAAAATCGGTAATAAAAACCTGGTCGCGCAGGTCAACCATCGTGCCCGAACTTATCGGACACACTTTTGCCGTACACAACGGTAACAAGTTTATACCGGTGTATGTAACCGAAAATATGGTAGGTCACAAGCTGGGTGAGTTTGCCCCCACGCGCACCTTCCGCGGTCACTCCGGTAATCGGAAAGAAGAAGGTAAGTAAGTATGGAAACGGAAAAGAAAACCAAACGCTCCGTGCTGAAGCGCCAAAAGCGCGATGCCCGTAAACAAGCTGCGCAAACCGGTCCGGTAACAGCCAGTATGCGCAATGTGCCTACTTCCCCGCGTAAAATGCGGCTTGTAGCCGATCTCATCCGCGGTGAACGGGTGGGGCGCGCGCTCGATATATTGAAGTATCAGGCAAAGTCGGGGGCACCCCGACTTGAAAAGCTGCTTCTTTCAGCTATTGCCAACTGGCAGGCCAAAAATCCGGATGGCAAACTGGAAGAAGCCGATCTGTATGTCAAGTCTATCTGGGTAGATGGAGGCCGCATACTCAAGCGCCTGCGTCCTGCCCCGCAGGGCCGTGCCTACCGCGTGCGCAAACGCTCACACCATGTTACCCTTGTGCTTGACAGCCTGAAAAAAGAAGAAGTAACCGTTAACGAAACGAACGCATAATGGGACAAAAGGTAAATCCGGTAGGCTTGCGCCTGGGCATCATACGCGGATGGGATTCCAACTGGTATGGGGGAAAAACATTTTCCGACAAACTGGTAGAGGATCAGAAAATCCGCAAATACATTGAAGCCCGCATTCCGAAAGGTGGCATTTCCAAAACCGTCATTGAGCGCACCCTCAAGCGCATCACATTAACCATTCACACCGCCCGCCCCGGTGTGGTTATCGGTAAAGGCGGTACCGAAGTGGATAAAATAAAGGAAGAACTCAAGCACCTTACCGGAAAGGACGTGCAAATAAACATTTACGAAATCAAGCGTCCGGAACTCGATGCCAAGCTGGTAGGCGAATCAATCGCCCAGCAGATTGAAGCACGTATTTCTTACAAACGCGCCATGAAGCAGGCCATCGCTTCAGCCATGCGCGTGGGCGCCGAAGGCATTAAAATAAAAGTGTCAGGACGGCTGGCGGGTGCCGATATGGCGCGTACCGAGCAATACAAGGAAGGACGCGTGCCGTTGCATACGCTGCGTGCCGATATTGACTATGCTGTTTCGGAAGCACAAACCGTATATGGCAAAATCGGTATCAAAGTGTGGATATTTAAAGGAGAGGTTTACGGCAAGCGCGATCTTTCGCCCAATATAGGGTTGGTAAGTGGCACGGCTGCCGCATCTGCGCGCGGAGGCGAACGTTCCGGCCGCAAGCGAGGTGAAGGACGGGGCGGAGAGCGCAGAAAACGTTAATAAATTGTTAGTGCTTAACTGAACAAAACATGCTGCAACCTAAGCGAACCAAATACAGAAAAATGCAGAAAGGCCGTGTGAAGGGTATGGCCACCCGCGGGCATACCATCGCATTCGGTTCGTTCGGCCTGAAATGCCTGGAAGGCGGATGGATAACTGCCCGCCAGCTTGAAGCGGCGCGTGTGGCCCTCACCCGTGCCATGAAGCGCGAAGGACAGGTATGGATACGCATCTTCCCGGATAAGCCCGTTACCAAAAAACCCGCAGAAGTTCGGATGGGTAAGGGCAAGGGTGCCCCTGAATACTGGGTGGCTGTTGTAAAACCGGGTACCATTCTGTTCGAAGCAGGGGGTGTAAGCCTGGCAACTGCACGCGAAGCCCTGCGCCTGGCCGAAGGCAAACTGCCGCTGAAGACAAAATTTGTTGTTCGCAGAGATTACGTTGAAGGTCAGTAAGCCATGAAAAATTCAGAAATAAGAACCTTGAGCATAGAAGAGCTGCGTGAAAAAATAGGCAGCGAAAAAGAAGCCCTGCGCAAACTAAAGTTTGCCCATCGCATTTCGGCCATCGAAAACCCGATGCGCATACGCGAAACCCGTAAACTCATTGCGCGGCTGAGCACTGAACTGAGAAAGAAAGAACTGGAAAAATAAAAGCGCATGGAAAGGAACAAAAGAAAAGAACGGATTGGTACGGTAACCAGCAACAAAATGCAGAAAACCATTACCGTAGCCGTACACCGCCGGGTGAAACACCCCATATACGGTAAGTTCGTTCAGAAAACCACCAAGTTTCTGGCTCATGATGAGAAGAATGAAGCCGGTATTGGCGATACCGTGCGCATCATGGAAACACGCCCGCTCAGCAAGCTGAAGCGCTGGCGCCTGGTAGAAATTGTTGAACGCGCTAAATAACAAAGGCCATGATTCGAACCGAAACACGCTTAACCGTAGCTGATAACAGTGGTGCCAAAGAAGTATTGTGCATGCACGTGCTGGGCGGTAGCGGCCGCAGATACGCTTCTGTTGGCGACAAGATTGTAGTTACCGTTAAATCTGCGCTGCCCACCAGCCAGATTAAGAAAGGTACGGTAACCAAGGCGGTGGTGGTGCGCACCCGCAAGGAAGTGCGTAGAAAAGATGGCTCCTACATCCGCTTCGAAGACAACGCTGCTGTGCTTCTCAACGCCCAGGACGAACCCCGCGGCACACGCATATTCGGACCGGTAGCGCGTGAGCTGCGCGAAAAGCAGTTTATGAAAATTGTATCACTGGCCCCTGAAGTATTGTAATTATGGAAAGGAAGTATAACAGGCAGCCCAAACTGCACATCCGCAAAGGCGACACGGTAAAAATACTGGCCGGTGATGACAAAGGTAAGACCGGCCGCGTTCTGGAAGTATTTCCCGAACAGCGCAAAGCCATTGTGGAAGGAATCAATATCGTTACCAAACACGAAAAGCCTTCGGCCGGAAAGCCCGAAGGCGGTATAAAGCGCACGGAAGCACCGGTGCATATCAGCAACCTGATGCTGATTGATCCGGCAAGTGGTAAACCTACCCGCGTAGGAAGAAAACTGAACGAAAAAGGTAAGCTGCAACGTTACGCCAAGAAAACCGGAGAATTTATTAAGTCATGAGTACACCGCGTTTAAAAGAAAAATATAAAAAGGAAATCATGCCGGCCCTGCAGAGCAAGTTTGGCTACAAGTCGATTATGCAGGTTCCGAAAATTGAAAAGATTTGCATCAACAAAGGTGTGGGGGCAGCCGTGGCCGATAAGAAACTGATAGAACAGGCCATTGAAGAAATAACAGCCATCACCGGTCAGCGGGCCGTGCCCACCAAATCCAAGAAAGCCATTTCCAACTTTAAGCTGCGCGAAAACATGCCCATTGGAGTACGTGTAACGCTGCGCGGTGATCGCATGTACGAATTCATGGACAGACTGATGAACATTGCCCTGCCGCGCGTACGCGACTTCCGCGGAGTAAACCCGAAAGGGTTTGATGGCCGCGGTAACTATACGCTGGGCATCCGCGAACAGATTATATTCCCGGAAATTTCCATTGATAAAGTAAATAAAATCAGCGGCATGGACATCACCTTTGTCACCACGGCAAAGACTGATGAAGAAAGCTACGAGTTGCTCAAAGCTTTCGGAATGCCGTTTGCAAATAAAAATTAAACTGCAGAGTATGTCGAAACTTTCGATCATAGCCCGCCAGGCCAAGCGCGAGAAACTGGTTGCCACCTATGCCGAGAAACGCAAAAAGCTGAAAAAGGAAGGCAATTACCTGGCACTTGATAAGCTGCCACGCAACGCCTCGCCAGTACGCCTGCGCAACCGGTGTAAGCTTACCGGAAGGCCCAGAGGCTATATGCGGAAATTTGGCGTTTGCCGGAATGTTTTCCGCCAGATGGCCTCAGAGGGCAAAATACCCGGACTTACCAAGGCCAGCTGGTAATCCGGACCGATTATTAATTTATTGACAGGTTGCTGAGTACCCAGGTCGGCAAGTAACCGGAGCAGCCGGGAACACCGATACCAGGTAACAGTTTGGATAACCGAAATTGTTAGGTATCTTTGCAGCCCGTTTTTTTAGCGGGCTGCTTTTATTTACAGCAGAAAAGAACGAAATAGCTTATGACTGATCCTATTTCAGATTATTTGACCAGGTTGCGCAATGCCATAAAAGCCAACCATCGCGTGGTGGAAATACCGGCTTCGAACCTGAAAAAGGAAATAACCAAGGTGTTATTCGACAAAGGTTATATCCTGAACTACAAGTTCGAACAGGGCAACAATCCTCAGGGCATCATAAAAATAGCCCTGAAGTATAACCCTGAGACCAAGGAGCCGGCCATAACGAAGCTGGAGCGCATCTCCACTCCCGGCCTGCGCAAGTATGTGGATACTTCGCGTTTGCCGCGGGTAATGAACGGGCTGGGTATCGCCATCCTTTCCACCTCAAAAGGTGTGATTACCGATAAAGAAGCCCGCAAACTGAATGTGGGCGGTGAAGTATTGTGTTACGTGTACTAACAAGTAATTGACATGTCGCGCATTGGAAAAAAACCTATCACCCTTCCTGCCGGAGTTACCTTCAGCTACGCTGCCGACCAGCGCCTGGTAACGGTAAAAGGTCCGAAAGGAGAGCTGAAACAACAAATCGACCCGGACATCACGGTACGTCAGGAAGGAAATACCATTCTGGTAGAGCGCCCTACTGACCAGAAAAGACACCGGGCCATGCATGGTTTATACAGAGCCCTCATTGCCAACATGGTGGAGGGCGTAACCAAAGGCTATAAGCACCAGCTCGAACTGGTGGGTGTTGGTTTTAAAGCCAATGCACAGGGCAACGTACTGGAGCTGAGCCTGGGCTACTCGCACAATATTTTCATGGCTATTCCGCAGGAAATAAAAGTGCAGACTGCCCAGGAAAAAGGGGCCAACCCTACCATCACCCTCGAAGGAATTGATAAGCAGTTAATCGGGCAGGTAGCGGCCAAAATCAAGTCATTGCGCAAAGTAGAGCCTTACAAAGGAAAAGGTATTCGCTTTGTGGGAGAATATGTGCGCAGAAAGGCTGGCAAAGCAGCAGGAGCTAAATAATTTTAAAACCGCCAACACCAGTTGTATATGGCTACTAAAACTGAACGCAGACTTCGTATAAAAAGAGGCATCCGGAAAAAAATTTCGGGCACCGCTGAGCGTCCGCGCCTCTCGGTATTCCGCAGCAACACGGGCATATATGCCCAGTTGATAGATGATACAAAAGGCGTCACACTGGTTTCGGTGTCCACCCGCGAATTGGGCGACAAAACAAAACTCAACATTGCCAATTCACGTCAGGCCGGAGTAAAACTTGCCGAAAAGGCCAAAGCTGCCGGCATTGAGACGGTGGTGTTTGATCGCAACGGGTATCTCTACCACGGCAATATCAAAGCATTTGCTGAAGGTGCGCGTGAAGGTGGTCTTAAATTTTAAAAGGAAAAAGATACAGTATGTCAGTTAGCAATATCAGCACAGTAAAAGCCAGCGAAATCGACCTGAAAGAACGCGTAGTTGCCATCCAGCGTGTGGCCAAAGTGGTTAAAGGTGGCCGCCGGTTCAGTTTTGCCGCCATTGTGGTAGTAGGCGATGGCAACGGTGTGGTGGGCTACGGCTTGGGAAAAGCCAACGAAGTAACCGATGCCATAACCAAAGGCATTGACGATGCCAAAAAGCACCTGGTTCGGGTGCCAATCATCAAAGGAACCGTGCCGCACGAAGCCATTGGCAAGTTCGGTGGCGGTTATGTGCTGCTCAAGCCCGCAGCGCCGGGTACAGGTGTAATTGCCGGTGGCGCCATGCGTGCCGTACTCGAAAGTGCCGGGATTCACAATGTGCTGGCTAAATCCAAAGGCTCCTCCAACCCGCATAACGTGGTGAAGGCAACCTTCAAGGCACTTACCAGCATGCGCGACCCGGTGGCTGTAGCCGCTAAACGCGGTGTTTCACTGTCGAAAGTTTTTAACGGATAATACCATGGCCAAAGTACGTATTACCCAGTACCGCAGCATTATTAAACGCCCGCAGGATCAGAAGCGCACAATCAAGGCGCTTGGACTGGGGCGCATTAATAAATCAGTAGAAGTAGAGCTCACCCCGCAAATTGCCGGGATGATCCGTAAAGTGAACCATTTAATTACCGTAACCGAGCTTTGATTATGAAACTACACACACTCAAACCGGCAGAAGGATCAGTGCGCACCAATAAAAGACTGGGCCGCGGACAAGGCTCGGGAGGAACTACAGCCGGTCGCGGACACAAAGGCGATAAGTCGCGCTCGGGGTACCGCAAGAAGATCGGCTTTGAAGGCGGGCAAATGCCGCTGCAAAGGCGCGTGCCCAAGTTTGGGTTTAAAAACAACAACAAGGAAATATTCAAGGCAGTAAACCTGGATACGTTGCAGGCACTGTCTGAAAAAGCTACCGATATCACGCCTCAGGTACTTGCAGATAACGGTATCGTTGGAAAGAAAGACAAAGTGAAGATTCTGGGCAGGGGCGAACTGAAAGCACGCCTGAATGTACAGGCGCATGCATTTTCGGAAACTGCCCGCAAAGCCATTGAATCAGCCGGAGGAAGCATAACCCGCATAGCCTGATGAAGCGGTTCTTTACAACCATACGGAATATCTTTTTAATTGAAGACCTGCGCGTTCGTATCCTGAACACGCTGGGCTACCTGATCATTTTCAGACTAGGCTCGTTTATCGTGCTCCCTGGCATTGATCCGGAAATCCTCGCTGCCAATGTGGCCACCGGCGGAATCTTCGACTTGCTGAATACCTTCCTCGGAGGTTCCTTCAGCCGGGCCTCCATTCTCGCACTCGGTATCATGCCTTACATTTCGGCATCCATCATTGTGCAGCTGCTCACCTTTGCAGTTCCTTATTTTCAGAAACTTCAGAAAGAAGGCGAATCGGGCCGGAAGCGCCTGAACCAGATGACACGTGTGCTGACCATCTTTATTACAGGTTTCCAGTCCTACGGATATATCCGCGGAACCATTCCGGCTGAAGCCATTACCAACCCCGGTTTCTTCTTCTACTTTTCATCCATTACCATCCTGATTGCCGGAACCATGTTCTGCATGTGGCTGGGCGAACGCATTACCGATAAGGGCATTGGAAACGGAATTTCCATGCTCATTATGATTGGTATCGTTTCACGATTCCCGGGTGCCCTGATTGATGAAGGAGTAAATAACCGCGGCATGCAGGGTGCGTTGTTATTTATTATTGAGCTGTTGGTTCTTTACTTCGTGGTGATGGGGGTAATATTGCTAACCCAGGCAACGCGCAGAATACCCATTCAATATGCCAAGCAGGTGGTTGGTAACAAACTATACGGGGGCAAACGCGACTTCATACCCCTGAAACTCAATTCGGCAGGTGTCATGCCCATTATCTTTGCCCAGGCGCTCATGTTTATACCGGCCCTTCTGGCAGGCATCTGGCGCGACACAGATATTGGTGCTTACATTGGATCAACTTTTTCTGACTACACCAGCTGGCAATACAATCTGTTGTTTGGTGCGCTCATTCTCATGTTTACTTTCTTCTATACAGCTATCACCATCAACTCCAATGACATTGCCGATAACCTGAAGCGAAGTGGTGGTTTTATTCCCGGCATAAAGCCCGGGAAACAAACTGCTGAATTTATAGATACGGTTTTATCCAGAATTACGCTTCCCGGAGCGTTGTTCCTTGTGGTGGTTGCCGTGCTGCCGGCCTTTGCCGTGCGTGCCGGCGTGGGCCAGAACTTTGCCCAGTTTTACGGGGGTACTTCACTGCTGATTATGGTTGGGGTTATCCTCGACACCCTGCAGCAGATCGAAAGCTATCTCTTGATGCGTCACTACGAAGGCATGATGAAGTCCGGGCGCGTAAAAGGACGTTCTCAGTTTGCTGCGGCTTAAGTGCACAATGGTTCACTTAAAGACCGAAGAGGAAATCAGCATCATCAGGGAGGGCGCCCAAATACTGGGGCGTACCCATGGTGAGATTGCCTCGCGCATCCGGCCTGGTGTTAAAACCATCGAGCTGGACAGAATTGCGGAAGAATTTATCCGCGACCATGGGGCGGTGCCTTCATTTAAAAACTACAACGGTAGTTTTCCGGCATCGCTCTGTATATCGGTAAATGACGTGGTGGTACACGGCATACCGGGCAATTACGAACTGCGCGAAGGTGATGTGGTTTCTATTGACTGCGGCGTGTACTACAAGGGCTACCATAGTGATTCGGCCTATACCTATCCGTTGGAGGGGGTGGACGAAAAGGTGTTGCTCCTGCTTAGCCGCACCTATGAGTCGCTGCTTCGCGGCATTGCCCAGGCACGGGCTGGTAACCGGGTGGGCGACATCAGTTACGCCATACAGAGCTATGTGGAAAGTTTTGGGTATGGCGTGGTGCGTGAACTGGTGGGGCACGGTGTAGGAAAAAATCTGCACGAAGAGCCGGAAGTACCCAATTACGGCAAGCGCGGCAAGGGCATGAAACTGGTGCCCGGCATGGTGTTTGCCATCGAACCCATGATTAACATGGGAACGCGAAGGGTAGTGCAGGACCGCGATGGCTGGACCATACGCACAGCCGACAGAAGGCCCTCAGCACACTTTGAACATATGGTGGCTATTCGGGAAAAGGAAACCGAAGTACTGACCACCCATGAATATATTGAAGAACGATACACATATAAATGGCGAAGCAAAAGTCAATTGAGCAGGACGGCACAATAACCGAAGCACTGTCCAATGCCATGTTCCGGGTACAACTGGAAAACGGGCATGAGGTGCTGGCGCACATATCCGGCAAAATGCGGATGAATTACATCCGCTTGTTGCCCGGTGACAAGGTACGCCTGGAAATGTCGCCCTACGATTTGACGAAAGGAAGAATAGTGTTCCGGTACAAAAATTAAAACGCAAAGGCATGAAAGTAAGAGCATCCATAAAAAAGCGCAGTGCCGACTGCAAAATTGTAAGGCGGAAAGGCAAGCTGTACGTGATTAACAAGAAAAACCCGCGCTACAAGCAGCGTCAGGGATAACATTGACCATATAACCCAACAACCATGGCAAGGATTCAGGGAGTTGATATTCCGGATAACAAAAGAGGCGAAATAAGCCTTACCTACATTTATGGCATTGGCCGGCGGTCGGCCCAGAAAATCCTAACCCAGGCCGGAGTGGACTGGAATAAAAAAGTAAAGGATTGGACCGATGAGGAGTCAAATGCCATCCGTTCCATCATTGCAGAGCAATACCGCATTGAAGGTGCCCTGCGCTCGGAAGTTCAGATGAGCATCAAGCGCCTGATGGACATTGGCTGCTACCGAGGCTTGCGTCATCGCAAAGGCTTGCCTGTGCGCGGCCAGACAACCAAAAACAACGCCCGTACGCGTAAAGGAAAACGCAAAACCGTGGCCAACAAGAAAAAGGCTACAAAAGGCTAACAGATAGCAACCGATTTACCGACCATTAGAATTAGACTATGGCTGAAAAGAAAAAAGATAAAAGCAAAAAACGCGTGGTAAATGTGGAGGCCAGCGGCCAGGCACATATCAAAGCTACGTTCAACAATATCATTGTCTCCATGACCAACTCTGCCGGTCAGGTGATAACCTGGTCATCGGCAGGGAAGATGGGCTTCAAGGGTTCGAAGAAAAATACGCCCTATGCCGCCCAGATGGCTGCTCAGGATGCTGCTAGCCGCGCTTTTGAACTGGGCCTTCGCAAGGTGGAAGTCTTTGTGAAAGGACCCGGTGCCGGTCGTGAGTCGGCTATCCGCACCATCCAGACAGCCGGCATTGAAATTACAGCCATTCGCGATGTAACTCCGCTGCCGCACAATGGCTGCCGTCCGCCCAAGCGCAGGCGCGTTTAATGAATGTGAAAAAAAAATTAAAGAAAACATGGCACGATACACAGGTCCAAGAGCACGCATTTCCAGACGCTTCGGCGAGCCCATATTGGGCGAAAACAAAGCGCTGCAGAAAAAGAACTTTGCACCCGGCATGCATGGCCGTGGTAAGAAGCGCAAGCAGTCGGAATATGCGGTGCAATTAGCCGAAAAACAAAAAGCCAAATACATCTATGGCGTACTGGAACGTCAGTTTGCACGCATATTTGATATTGCCTCGCGGAAAAAGGGTGTTACCGGTGAAGTGCTGCTCCAGTTGCTGGAGGCACGCCTGGATAACACCGTGTACCGCATGGGCATAGCCCCTACACGCCGGGCGGCACGCCAGCTGGTTCTGCACAAACACATTACCGTAAACGGTGAAATTGTCAATATACCTTCTTATACCCTGAAGCCAGGCGATAAGGTAGGCGTTCGCGAAAAATCGAAGTCGCTGGAGGCTATTACCAACAGCCTGGCCATGCAAAGCGTACGCAAATACCCCTGGCTGGAGTGGGATGGCAACGAGATGGAGGGCAAACTTATTCACTGGCCTACCCGTGCCGACATCCCTGAAAACATCAACGAACAGTTGATTGTGGAATTGTATTCGAAATAACCTGATTAATCTGTAAGAGCTTATGTCAATATTAGCATTTCAAATGCCCGAAAAAGTGGTGATGGAGAAAGCCGATGACTTTCACGGCATTTTCACCTTTAAGCCACTGGAAAAAGGCTACGGAGTAACCATCGGCAATGCGCTGCGCAGAATCCTGCTGTCATCGCTCGAGGGTTACGCCATCACCGGCATTAAAATTCCCGGAATCCTTCATGAATTCTCAACCATTGAAGGTGTAGTGGAAGATGTGGCCGAAATCATTCTGAACCTCAAACAGGTTCGCCTGAAAAAAGTGGGCGAAAGCTTTGACGGAAAGGTAACCGTTAACATTAAGAAACAAACGCAATTCAAAGCTGGCGACATCTCGCGCTTCACTTCAGCTTTTGAAGTGCTCAACCCTGAGCTGGTCATCTGCAACCTCGATGAAACCGCTCACTTTGAAATAGAGCTGACCATTGAAAAAGGACGCGGCTACCTCCCTGCCGAAGAAAATAAGCCGAATGAGCAGGTGTTTGGCTACATTCCTATCGATGCCATCTTCACACCTATTAAAAATGTGAAATACAGCGTGGAAAACACGCGGGTGGAGCAGAAAACCGACTACGAAAAACTGGTTATCGAAATCCAGACCGATGGTTCCATCCATCCGGAAAAGGCACTCGAAGGTGCCGCACACATCCTCATCAAACACTTTGCACTCTTCTCAGACAAGTCAATGGAAATAGAAACCGTGAAGGAGGCCGAAGTAGAGCAGGTGGATGAAGAAATGCTGCACATGCGCAAGCTGCTCAAAACCCCGTTGCACGACCTCGACTTGTCGGTGCGTGCCTACAACTGCCTGAAAGCGGCCGATGTGAAAACACTGGGCGATTTGGTTCAGCTCGAAATCTCCGATATGATGAAGTTCCGCAACTTCGGTAAGAAGTCGCTGGCCGAACTCGAGCAACTGGTAGCTGAGAAAGGTCTGACCTTCGGCATGGACCTGTCAAAATACAAACTGGATGAAGAGTAAGACGTCATGAGACACGGAAAGAAAATCAACCACCTGGGCCGCAAGGCCGGTCATCGCGAGGCGATGCTATCGAACATGGCCACTTCGCTCATATTGCATAAGCGCATCACCACCACAGTAGCCAAGGCCAAGGCGCTTCGCAAGTATGTGGAGCCCCTCATTACCCGCGCCAAAACCGATACCATGCATTCGCGCAGGATGGTCTTTTCCTACCTGCAGAATAAAGAGTCTGTAAAAGAACTCTTTGGCACTGTGGCATCGCGCGTAGCCGACAGGCCCGGGGGCTACACCCGCATCATCAAACTTGGTGAAGTGCGCCCGGGCGACAGCGCAGAGATGTGCCTGATTGAACTGGTGGATTTCAACGAAATCTACGGCAAGGAAGCACCCGCCAAAAAAGCAAAAACGCGCAGAGGCCGCAGCAAAGCAAAAAAAACCGAAACAACAGCTGAGGCACAGCAAGCAACAGCTACCGGTGAGACCAAACCGGCAGAAGAAACAAAACCTCAGGAAAAAACCGGTGATGCATAAATGCATTCGATTTCGTAAGAAAAGGGATTGGCCTGGCGTCAATCCCTTTTTTGTTTGTACTTATAAAATCCTAAGCTAAAAGCGCTATCGAATGAACCGTAGTTTTATTTTTGTTCAATCATTGACACCGTGACCCAAAAAGCATATTTACTCTTACAGGATGGCCTGTTGGTAGAAGGCACGCTGGTAGGCGCCACCGGCACCACGGGCGGTGAGATTTGTTTCAATACCGGCATGACCGGCTATCAGGAAATCTACACCGATCCATCCTATTTCGGGCAAATTGTAGTTACCACGGCCGCGCACATCGGTAACTACGGCACGCTGGATAACGAACAGGAATCCAAAGGGCCGACCATCAGCGGCATAGTAGTGAACGAGTTCTCGCGCGATTTTAGCCGGCTTACCGCTTCCGAAAGCCTGCAGCAATACCTTGAAAAACACAAGATAACGGGCATAAGCGATGTGGACACACGCATGCTGGTACGCCACATCCGCAACAAAGGTGCGATGAATGCACTCATCTCGTCCGAACTTACACCCGAACAAATGCGCGAGGAGATAAAAAAGGTACCATCGATGGAAGGATTGGAACTGGCCTCAAAGGTTACCACCAGCGAGCCCTATTTTGTTGGCAACCCGGATAGCGAGCTTCGTATTGCAGCACTTGATTTAGGCATTAAAAAGAGCATCCTGGCCAACCTGGCCCGAGTGGGTTGCTATGTTAAAGTGTTTCCGGCCCGTACCTCTTTTGCTGAGATGGAAAAATGGAAACCACATGGCTATTTCATTTCCAACGGCCCTGGCGATCCTGCGGCAATGGATTATGCCATAAAAACCGTAAAGGAAATTCTTGCAGCCGATAAACCGCTCTTCGGCATTTGCCTGGGGCATCAGTTGCTGGCACTGGCCTGTGGAATATCTACCTATAAAATGCACCATGGGCATCGGGGGCTCAATCATCCGGTAAAGAACCTGTTAACCGGTTTGGGCGAAATGACCTCACAGAATCATGGCTTTGCAGTAAGCGAGGCAGATGTAAACAACAACCCCGATGTGGAAGTAACCCATATTCACCTGAACGACCATACCATCATGGGAATCCGGTTAAAAAGCAAGAAAGCTTTTTCCGTTCAGTACCATCCGGAAGCATCGCCCGGTCCGCACGACTCGCGTTATCTGTTCGATGAATTTGTAAACATGGTGCGTGAAGGTGTGGTGCAGCCGGTGGCTTAAACAGTATTTATCATTTAAATTCATAAACCATCAATCATGAGTCTGATAGAAAGCGTACACGCCCGGCAGATACTGGACAGTCGTGGCAATCCTACGGTTGAGGTAGAAGTGTTTACCGAAAGCGGAGCCTGGGGCCGTGCTGCGGTGCCGTCAGGGGCATCTACCGGAACACACGAAGCAGTTGAGCTGCGCGATGGAGACAAGAAGAAGTACCTGGGAAAGGGCGTGCTCAAAGCGGTTGACAATGTCAACAACAAAATCGCACCCGAAGTAGTAGGCTATTCTGTCTTTGAGCAAAATCTGCTCGATACCATCATGATTGAGCTGGATGGCACATCCAACAAAGGCAAGCTCGGGGCCAATGCCATTCTGGGTACTTCGCTGGCCATAGCCAAGGCTGCAGCGATGGAATGCGGAATGCCCTTGTACCGTTATGTCGGAGGCGTGAGTGCTAACACCCTGCCTGTTCCATTGATGAACATTTTAAATGGCGGAAGCCATGCCGATAATGCCATCGACTTTCAGGAGTTTATGGTAATGCCGGCAGGTGCTGCATCTTTTTCGGAAGCACTGCGCATGGGCACAGAGGTGTTTCATACGTTGAAAAAAGTTTTGCACGAAAAAGGGCTTTCGACCAATGTGGGTGATGAAGGGGGCTTTGCGCCTAACCTAAAGTCGAATGAAGAGGCCATTGAAGTGGTGCTGAAAGCCATTGAAAAAGCCGGTTACAAACCAGGAGAAGATATTTTCATTGCGCTCGATCCAGCAGCATCGGAATTTTACGATGCGAAAGCCAAGGTGTATCATTTCAAAAAGTCGTCTGGCCGCAAGCTGAAATCTGCCGAAATGGTGGAGTACTGGGCCAACTGGGCAAAAAAATATCCCATCCTTTCGCTGGAAGATGGTATGGCCGAAGACGACTGGGCCGGGTGGAAAGCACTTACTGAAAAAATTGGAGACCAAGTACAGCTGGTGGGCGATGATTTATTTGTAACCAATGTAAAACGGTTGCAAAAAGGTATAGACGAAGGCATCGCCAATGCTATTCTCATTAAGGTGAATCAGATAGGTACACTCAGCGAAACCATCGATGCAGTGAACCTGGCCAGGCGCAATGCCTACCGCAGCGTGATGTCGCATCGTTCGGGGGAGACCGAAGACAGCACCATTGCCGACCTGGCCGTGGCGCTCAATACGGGGCAGATAAAAACCGGCTCGGCTTCGCGATCGGACCGCATGGCCAAGTATAACCAGCTTATCCGCATCGAGGAAGAACTGGGCGAATCTGCACGCTTTCCCGGTAGAAATTTTTAAGGCCCGGATACCCGCGGGCTGCAAGTCCGCGGATCCATTTAAGCCACGATTTATTCAGGCTTCATGATTTTTTCTTACCTTGTGTAATATTTTTTCAACTTATGATGAAGCGCATACCCCGGTTGTTCCGGAATTTTTATGTGGTAACTGGCCTGGCTTTCCTCATCTGGATGCTCTTTCTTGATCCCAATGATTTAATCAGCCGTTTCCGGTTGTCTGCGCGACTGCGTGCACTGGAACGCGAAAAGGTATATTATCAGGAAAAAATCAGGGAGGTGGAGAAAGACCGTGAGGAATTGTTTGGCGACCATGAATCGCTCGAAAAGTTTGCCCGCGAACGTTACCTTATGAAAAAGGAAAAAGAAGATGTATTTGTAATAGTGGAAGAAGAATGAACCTGAAGAAAGTCATTTGTACGGCACTATTCTTTATACCGCTGGTGCTTCTGGCCCAACGCGAAATAGATTCGTCATCGGGTTGGTCGCCCAAAGACCGTGCCTACCTGGGTTTTGGTTTAAGCGGTCTGAACTTCGGGTATGATGCCTTTGCTGGAAGGTTTTTTTCCATTGGTGCGTCAGGCCAGACGGGTTATATGCTTACCCGCCATTTGTCGGCTGGCGCAGGGCTGGAATACAACTACACCACCTACCAGGATGCCGGCATCAAGCATTATGTGTACAATGTATTTCCTTTTATCCGTCACAACATTGCTAATTTCTTTGTGCAGTTTGAGTACAATCTGGTAACTATAAAAATCCGCGAAAGGGTAGGTATCGAATCGTCAGGAAGTTATGAACGGTTGTTTGGCGGTATCGGATACACGAGCCCGGCCGGAAGAAACAGCTACTTCAACATGCTGGTATCCTACGATTTTTTGTACACCAATGCCAGTCCGTTTGCCTCACCCTTGTCCATCCGTTTTTTCTTTACCGGATGGCCGGGACGTTAAGCCGGGCTGCCAACTGGTTGAGGTCGGCCAGCACAACGTCATTTAGCGGAATGCCTTTTTCCAACCGGTGTTTTGCGGTTTCTCGTTCCAGGTCGCCCGCTACCAACACACGTTGATGCCCTTTTGCCGGTGTGGCGTTTCTGAATCGTCTTAACCAGTTGTCCATGTGCTGCTTGAATTCACCGGCTGGCCGGAAGGCATCGATGCGCATGGCGCCCACAAAATGACCGATGCCTTTTCCTACCGGATCGGAAGGCGGCTGAAGGAATGCCACGAACGGCGGTACCCAAGGCCCGTAGTTGGCACCCGACAGTACAGCCGAAAGAATGTCGACCAGTGCACCCAGTCCGTACCCTTTGTGGCTGCCGTGTTCGTAATCGCTTCCCAAAGGCAGCAGTGCGCCACCTTCCTTTAATTCAAATGGATTGGTAGAGGGTTTACCGTCTTTGGTTTGTATCCACCCCTGGGGGGCCTGCTTACCCGAGCGCTGCAGTATTTCTAACTTCCCGTTTGCGGCAGTGGTGGTAGCCATATCGAGTACAAAAGGCTGCTCCTCTCCGGCAGGAATGGCAACCGATAGGGGATTGGTACCCAACAGTCGTTCAACAGAAAAAGTAGGTGCTACCAACGGACTGGCATTGGTCATGGCCCAGCCAATCATGTCGTGCTCCAAGGCCAGCATGGCATGGTAGCCTGCAATACCAAAATGATTGGAATTGCGCACAGCCACCCACCCCGTGCCATATTGTTGTGCCTTTCTTATGGCCAAATTCATGGCGTAGGGTGCTACTACAAGGCCCAGGCCGCTATCGCCATCCACCACAGCGGTTGACGGAGTTTCATGAATGATGGAAATAGCAGGTGTTGCGTTGATGCGTTTAGCTTCCCACAGCCTCACATATCCGGACAGGCGGGCCAGGCCGTGCGAATCAATGCCGCGTACATCAGCTTCTACCAATACGGTAGCTGCAAGCCGGGCATCTTCGGCTTTACAGCCCATTCGTTCAAATACCGATATAGCAAACGCCCTGAGCTTATCAACACCAAATACAAGCTGGTTCATAGGCGGCAAAGATAGAGAAAGCAGGCATTGTAAAGGGCCAACTGCCCTGCTCTGCAATATTTTTTCCCGGAAGAAAAAATGCGCCTTACCTTGTGGAAATTCTCTCTTTTCTGCATCGTGAAGAAAAAACCACATGTTTATGAATAAAATTCTTGTTTTGCTGGTCATGGTGTGCCAGATGGTTTCGGCACAAACAGAAAAAACGGCCGAGTCATCTATTGATCGCGTTACGGTATTTCTGAACCGTGCGCAAATTTACCGCCAGGTGAAGGTGCGGGTTGAGCCGGGAAAAAATACGGTTGTTGTACAAGGATTGCCGGCAGGGTTGGATCCACAAAGCGTTCAGGTTCGTGCACAAAGCCGGATAATGTTGCTTGGAGTTTCGCATCGCCACAGCTTCCTGAATGAATTTTCCCTGCCTGCAAGCCTGAAAAAAATGAAAGACTCAATTGCTTTCTACAACCGTCAGTTATTATTGGAACAACAGCACAAAGAAGTACTTCACAAGGAAGAGCAGTTGTTGCTCGCCAACCAGCGCATTGGCGGATCGAATCAGAATCTTTCAGTCAATGAACTCAAAGGTATGGCCGATTATTTCCGCGCCCGACTAACCGATATTGGTATGGCCCGCCTGCGGCTGGACGAGAAGATCAGCACGCTGAAAGACCGCATAGATAAACTGAACCGTCAGTTTAAAGAGCAAAACGATCTGTACAGGCGCAATACCAGCGAAGTAGTCATCAGCCTTTTGGCCGAAGCAGCCATGCAGGCCGAACTGGAATTATCGTATGTGGTCGATCAGGCCGGGTGGTATCCTGTATATGATATCCGGGCTGTTGACACAAAAAGTCCGGTTCAATTGCAGTACAAGGCCAATGTGTACCAGCGTACCGGTGAAGACTGGAATCAGGTAAGACTGAAGTTGTCAACAGCCAATCCTGCGTTGGGCGGAATGAAGCCTGAACTGGCAATATGGTATGTGGATTTTCTGTATCAGCAGGTGCGCAGCCCAGCACCAACCCTGTACAAAGCGGGGAGGGAAGATGCGAGCCAGGCTATGGAGATACCGCCAAGCGAACAACCGGCTCTTTCCGATTACACACAGGTGGTTCAGACCGCAATCAACACCGAGTTTGAGATTGGTTTGCCCTACACGGTAACATCTGCCTCGCAGCCGGTTACGGTCGATATTCAGAAATATGAAGTGCCGGCAGCCTATCGCTATGCCACAGTTCCCAAAATGGATAACGATGCTTTTCTGTTGGCGCGCATTACCGGATGGAATCAATATAATCTGCTGCCCGGAGAAGCACAGGTGTTTTTTGAGGGAACCTATGTGGGTAAAACATCCATCCACCCGGAAGAGGTAAACGATACGCTCACTGTTTCCTTAGGTCGGGATCCGCGCGTGGTGGTGAAACGCGAGCAGAAAAAGGATTTTACCTTGCGTAAAGCGATAGGTTCCAGCATCAGGGAAACTGCAGCCTGGGAAATTTCCCTGCGGAATACGCGCAACGAGCCCATCACCATCATGGTGGAAGATCAGGTGCCGGTGTCGCGCAACAGCCAGATAGAAGTTACGCTTACCGATGGAGGCGGAGCGCGTTACAGCCCGGACACGGGTAAACTGGTTTGGGAGATTACGCTTCAGCCCAATGCGATGCGCAGGCTGAACTTTGCATACGAAATAAAATATCCGAAAGGGCGGCAGATAGCGCATTGAAAGATGACCGGTGCATTGGACGCGGATATTGAAAAGTCCGGAACAACTGTTATACTTAACGGATAATTTGATACGCATGCAATACCAAAGCTGGGGCGTGGCTGTTGTGGCCGCTATGGCTGGATTTTTGCCCGGTTTATACAGGTACTTTGGGGCATGAGTCGGCCAAGACAATTGAAATCTACACCCACGTAAGCCGGTTGTCGCTGGACAAAATCCGCAGTACGTTAGAGACATTAGGCCCGACACAGGTAACTGGTGGCGAGAAAGAGGACTTACCGGGCAAATGAATTGCATAAAAAATATATCCTTCAAAACAATGAAAGGATTTTCGGGGGAATAAGTTGGACTTTTGCCAAAGTGGTTATATATTTAATTGCACAAACCCTAAACGTTACGGCCAATGCGCACTTTAAGGCTGCCGCTGGTGCCGCTGAACAGGACTAACCCAACACGCAAAAGCCTGAGCGC
>DAIQOI010000016.1:0-48994 GCA_036787955.1 Cyclobacteriaceae bacterium | reverse complement strand
CTCGTATGCGTCTTCTTCAATGTGAAAAATAATGCCGCTGATGTTGATGCTGATATTCTTTTTCATAAGGATGTTTCGTTAAGCAGTTTTTTTTGTACGTGAAACAATAAGCTCAGTAGAACGCACCAGTTCTTCCCAGGTTTGGGTAAGGCCGTTCAGGAATTTCATCCCCTTATCAGTTAGTTTGTAGTACTTGCGTGGGGGGCCGGCAGCCGACTCCACCCATTTGTATTCCACCAGCCCGGCATTCTTCAGCCTTGTGAGCAACGGGTACAGCGTGCCCTCCACTACAATCATCCTGGCATTGGTCAATTCATCCATCAGATCGGATGCATAAACCTCGCCCCGTGCTATGATGTGCAGTACACAAAACTCCAGTATCCCCTTGCGCATCTGCACCTGTGTGTTTTCCAGATTCATGATTACCCGGCATTGACAGGCCGGTACCTTGTAATACCCAGTAGCGTGCCAGATGCATGCAAAGAGGCAAAAACAGTGAATTTTCATCAAAAAAGGCGATTCTCGTTTCGTCATTATCCAATCTAACCGGTCTTAGTGTTCGTAGCCGAACACCTCACAGTCATCAGCGTACACCCGAAGCGCCCTTCTCTTTAACGAAGATGTGAAATAATCGCGGTAATCGTAGTTTGCGGCCGACCGGTTCTCATGATACAATGTCATATTATTTTCCCTTAGAAATTCGTGCAATGCATCAGCTTCTTCCAGTTTAAAAACTTTTACTTTTATTTTTTTTCGATGATAGGGTCTAAGGAAAAAGTATTGCGGACGGAGGTGCGGGTCGAGCAATGGCAGCGGAATTTTACTGATGCGTTTTACAAATTCTTCAAAAGAAATCTGCTGCTCCAAAATATTGAACAGGTAACCGTGGTAAATGAAAAAATCATCGCGCGGATATTCAAAAAAGTCCCGATACACAGACACCAGGCGTTGCAGCGGATGACGCACAACTGTGAAGCCCGTAGCTTGTTTAAGTTTTCTCTCATCAATACGTTGCTCAATCCATGCATCACTTAAAAAGTTTATTTGCGTTGCATTCAGATCGGGGAGATCAGGAAAACGGGCACGCAACAGCGCTTTCGATAAACTTGTGTTTCCGCATTTCGGTATTCGGATGTAATAAAGAACTTTGTCCGGATGAACCAGATGGCCACCCGTTCGGTAAACGGAATATTTCACCCAGGCAACAAAGCTGAGCCAGTTGGAAGGCGGATCGGAATCAAAACCGAAGGTTTCGCCTTTCGGCAGATAGGCATCGAGTCCGTGCAGGTACCTCTTCCGCAGCTGCCGGTAAAGCGGTGCCCGCGGAAATAAGGTTCCGTGACGGAACAAAAGCGCAATAAATGCCGGCAACTGCAACATACAACATCCAAAAGTACTGGGTGCCGTGTTTTTTTACCAAAACAGTCCTTGCCGTATTAAAAGACCATTGTGCTGTATATTGCAAATCAGTTGGCTGAAATGTCCGGATTCATGCGCTTTTTAAAGGTTTTACTGGTTTTGTGCCTTGGTGGTTTTACCGTCTCGGCACAATACGGCAACGAATGGATACAGTTTAATCAGTTTTACTATAAAATAGGTGTGGCACGCGATGGCGTGCACCGCATCACTTATACCGACCTGCTTCAGGCCGGTTTTCCGGTAAGTGCGGTTGATCCGCGCAGGCTTCAGTTGTTTCACCGTGGCATAGAACAATCCATTTTTATTGCCGGGCAGGAAGATGCTGTATTCAATCCGGAAGATTACATTGAATTTTACGGTAAGCGAAACAATGGCGAATCGGATACAGAACTTTACCGGCCAGCTTCCGCACAACCCCATACCTACTATAATTTGTTTAATGACACCACCTGGTATTTCCTCACCTACAACCTGCTTCAGCCCGGTAAGCGCATTAACAGAACCTGGGAGGTAAATGTAAGCGGCCTGCCTGCCGAAACATCGCACCAGGGCGAAATCCTGCATGTTTTATATGACCAGTATGCTACGGGCAAGGCTTACGGGCCAGCGCCTAACAACTTTATCCAGCAAACCTTTTTCGACACTGGCGAGGGCTGGACGGGCATACTGCTGCGCCAGAACGAACAGGTTGACTATGTGCTGGAAAACATTAATCGTACCGTTCCGGCTGACGGTACCCCCCAGCTTGAAGTGCAGGTAGTAGGACGGGCAGAAGTATTCAACCGTGTTGAAATTTATGTTGGTCCAAGCACAGCCGGACTCAGGCTGTGGGTAACCCAGGACTTCACCGGATACACTCCGGTAACGTTTAACCTTCCTCTGAACTGGACCGACATCGGTGCAGACGGCCGGCTGATTGTACGTGTACGTGCGTTGAGCTCAGGGAGTGGTGCTGCACGGCTCAGCGCCAATTACATCCGCCTCACCTGGCCACAGTCGTTTAATGCTTCCGGTTTTACAGAAAAGTTTTACAACCTTAACCCCAGGGCAGGAGGAAAATCCTACATTGAATTTAACAGTGTTCCGTCCGGGTCGCGGTTGTGGGATGTTACCGATACCGGCAACATTACCTGGTATGAACCGCCCTCTCCGACATCACCTTTACATCCTGTTGTTTCAGGCACTTCGCAGCCACGGAAGTTATTGTTGTTTTCAGTGGTTCATGGCGTTTCCCGGATTAAGCGGGTTTCATTCCGCAATATTCAGCCTGCACAGCACAATTACATCATCA
Source organism: Cyclobacteriaceae bacterium (assembly GCA_036787955.1). Taxonomy (GTDB): domain Bacteria; phylum Bacteroidota; class Bacteroidia; order Cytophagales; family Cyclobacteriaceae; genus UBA2336. The sequence goes on along the minus strand of DAIQOI010000016.1, from coordinate 46,284 downwards.
TCAGCCACCCGCTGCTGCGCCAGCCAGCCGGCAGCTATGCCGACCCGGTACAGGCCTATGCCGCCTACCGGGCTTCGGCAGCAGGAGGCCGTTACGATACCCTTGTTGTGAATATTGAGCAGCTATACGACCAGTTTAGCTTTGGCGAAACAACACCGCTGGCTATTTACCGCTTCATGAAATTTATGTGCGACACACAGGTACCCAGGTATCTGTTCATCATTGGCAAAGGCCTGGATCCTTCCTGGAATTATTTCCGCAATCCCGGGGCGCCACAGTTTGCCGTTCATAAAAACCTGGTGCCCTCAGCCGGCATGCCTGCATCGGACATGTTGTTTACCATTGGCCTGGCCGGAACTACATACGAACCGGCCGTACCTACAGGAAGAATATCGGCTACATCGGCTGCGCAGGTAGCTGCCTATTTAGATAAGGTTCAGGAGATGGAAGCAAAGCCCTTTGATGCACTGTGGCGAAAGAAAATCATCCACCTCAGTGGCGGATTAAATCCGCTGGAAACGTTTTTGTTTCGCACCATTCTTGAACAATACGGTGACATAGCCAAAGGTCCTTATCTGGGCGGCAGTATCAAGGCGCAGGCTAAGAATACTACCCAGGTTGGGGAACTGATTAACATAGCCGAGCAGGTAAACACCGGAGTAAACCTGATAACCTTTTTCGGACACTCTTCGCCCACCACCAACGATTTTGAGGTAGGTTTTGTAAGCGACCCGCTGCTGGGTTACAACAATACGGGCAGGTATCCCATGTTTCTCATTAACGGTTGCAATGCCGCTGACTTCTTCACTACAACATTGCGTTGGGGCGAAGATTGGGTGTTGGCGGCCGATAAGGGAGCCCTTGGTTTTATGGCCCACACTTCGTTTGGCTATACCACTACCCTGCGCGATTATTCGGAGTTGTTCTACCAGGTTGCTTACGGTGACTCTGCCTTTATTAAACGTGGTGTCGGTGACATCCAGAAAGAGATTGCCAGAAGGTACATGCTGTCAAAAACACCGTCTGAGATTCATACCACCCAGGTCAGCCAGATGCTGTTGCTGGGCGATCCGGCCATAAAAGTATTTGGTGCATCCGCTCCGGATTACGAGGTAAACAGCAACACACTTATCGCAGAGGCATCGAACGGTGAGCCGCTTACTGCCTTCAGTGAGGAAATAGCCCTGCATTTTATTGTACACAATTTCGGGCAGGCATGGCCCCAGCCACTGCATGTACGCTTAACGCGGATTTTTGCCGACAATTCTTCCGAAACCTACGACTCACTTTATGCACCGGTGTACCATGCCGATACGCTTACATTTCTCATTCCGCAGCAGCGAAACAAAGCCGGTGGCAACAACATTTTCCGGATTGTACTCGATCCGGATAACCTTATCACTGAAATGAACGAAGACAACAACGTTGCGGAGATCAGCGTATTGATTCCTTCCAACGCCACACGCAATATTTTTCCGCATAATTATGCCGTGGTAAACACCACGGATGTGACCCTCACGTTTTCAGCCAGTGATATTCTTGCAGCGGCACGAACCTTTGAACTGGAAATAGATACAGCCTACAACTTCAGCAGCACTTACCGCAGGCATTTTGAAGTAACCGGCACGTTGGCTGAAAAATCACTCAACCTACTGCCCGATGATTCAGTTACCTATTACTGGCGCACCCGGTTGAAAAATCCGTTGCCGGGAGAGAGCGACCAGTGGGCTGTTTCTTCTTTTACCTACGTGGGTGCTTCTCCGGGCGGATGGGGGCAGTTTCAGTTTGGTCAGTTGCTGCAAAACAACCTTACCGGGCTGGTGCCCGATGAGCCCCTGCGCATACACAACTTTGAGAACACCTCTATTCCGGTTGAAATCCGCACATTCGGAAGTTTACATCCTGCCCCGCACACGGAGGTATCGGTGAAAATAGGTGGCAGCGAGTATAATCCCGCCACTTTCGTTACCGTTTGCCGGAACAACACCATCAACCTGATTGCTTTTGATAAAAATTCAACTATCCCCTATACTGCTGTTCAGTTCAATCCGTTTGACGGGCGCGCCTGCGGAAGAAGGCCGCAGGTAATTAACAGTTTCCGGCCATCGGAACTTGTTACGGGTTTGGGCAATGATATCTTTCAGTACATGGACAACGTAGCCGATGGTGATTCGGTGGTGGTTTTTTCCATAGGCGATGCAGGCTATGGTTCATGGCCGGCTGCGGCCCTGCTTCAGTTTGAGCGCATTGGTATTTCTTCTGTACAAATTAACTCACTGCAGGCTGGTGAGCCGGTTGTTTTCTTCGGAAAGAAAGGTGCCGTGCCGGGCAGTGCGCGGATGTACAGGCCGGCAGGAGTTCCGGCCAATGAGCAGGAACTACTGGTTAGTGAAACCATCAGCGGGGGGTACAGTGCCGGTGTAATGAGCAGTACCTTGATAGGACCGGCACAGCAGTGGTATAACCTGTATGTGAAAGTGCGCACCACTGAAATTCCGGTTACCGACTTTTTTTACTTTGAAATATTGGGCGTTGACCTGCAGGGGCGGGAAACGCTGTTGCTGACCAGCGTATCAGCAGATACCGATTTATCATTTATTCAGGCAGATGCCTACCCCTATCTTAAACTAAACTACCATGCAACCGATGCGGTTAACCTTACACCACCACAACTGGTATATTGGGCTGTAACCTATGAAAGCGTAGCCGAAGGTATCATTACCTTTGCAGGCCCTGACGGACCCGTACAGTTGCGCGAAGGAGAGCCTTTCAGTGGAACGTTTGGGTTTAAGAACATTTCGGCAAAAACATTTGCCGACTCACTGACGGTGCAAGTTGCATTGCGCAACACGAATCAGTTGCGCACCGGTGTTTTCACCCAACGCATTGCTGCGCCTTCACCGGGCAGCACTACCGCTTTTTCAGTTGACATAAATACCATCGGGTGGGCAGGAAACAATGACCTGAAAGTGTATGTAAACCCCAAGATTTTGCCCGAACAGATTTACGACAATAACATAGCCGAACTTTTTGGATACTTACAGGTTCAGCGCGATGCATTCAATCCTTTGCTGGAAGTAACGTTCAACGGACGCAAACTGCGCAATGGTGATTTTGTGCCGCCCAATCCGGTGATACGCCTGCGTGTGTGGGATGAAAATCCGTTTATCAGAAAGACTTCACCGGAAGGTATACGGATGTTTCTCACCTATCCCGGTGAGAGCGCCCCCACCGAAATCTCTTTCGCACAGGAAGACGTAACGTGGTATCCGGCCACCGACACCAGTGACTTTGTGGCATTGTTTACTCCGCAAAATTTACCGGAAGGCATCTATACCTTTCGTGCCGAGGCACGCGATGCAAGCGGAAACCCGAGTGGCGCTGAACCTTATAACATCACATTTGAGGTTCGCTATACCCCGGCTGTTTTACTGCGTGGCCCCTCCCCCAACCCGTTCGGCAACGAAGTAACTTTTACCCTGATAGCCACTGGCCAGGACCCCCCGGACAGGGTGGTTATCGAAATCATGAACATGCGCGGACAGAAAATTCAGCAGCTTGAGTACCACGGTCTTAACATAGGCACCAATGAACTGCGCTGGGATGGCAGCAACCTGAATGGTCATTTGCCGGAAGCTGGTCTTTATCTGTATCGCTTACGGGTATTTTTAAACGGACAGGAAGTATCCGTGCAGGCAGAACACGATACCACCTTCAGAAAAGGTTACGGCAAACTGATACGAACCCCATAAAGTCTGAATACCCTTCTTTATCACTTCACAATCAACCGCTCGGTGCGGACAAAATCTTCAGACTGGTACGTGACCAGGTACATACCTGGTTTGAGTTGTTCGGTGAATAAAGGCTCATTGTGCAGCAAAAGTGCCCTGTGCTTGAAGATAATATGACCTGACACATCGCGCACGATAATGAGATCATCCGTTGACGGCTCAAAATTTAAATGTACCTTAATCGCTTCTCCGTTTGAGGGATTAGGATAGAGAGCAAACTTTCTGGGTGCATGAATGGCAACAGATAGTACAGTAAAATATTCGAAGCTGCCGTCCAAATCAACTGCTTTAAGTCTGTAGTAATTGATGCCCATCAATGGATTATTATCAGTAAAAGAATACAATTGAACCGTGTGCGTATTGTAACCTGCACCCTGAATGCGGCCTACGGCCTGAAAATTTACCCCTTCGGCCGATCGCTCAAGCTCAAAGTAATCAAAATCCTTTTCGGATGAAGTTGACCATTCTGCAACCACTGCATGTTCTTCCGTTTTACGAAGGTTAAAAGAGATAAGCGTAACCGGCAGGGGGCTGTTGGGTTGCGATGCCACCCAACTGGCAAAAGCCGGATTAGTGGAAAACATGGTATTCTGATTGCCAATATTGCTGGTTACAGAGCCACCTCCACCGCTGGATGAGGCCGTACCATTTACATACAAGCCGTAAGGGTTGGTGGTATTGTTGTTCTGAATAAAACTTCCACCACCGCTATAGGTAATGTTTCCGTGAATATAAACCTGTCCGCCGTTGTTTACACGAAGAAATGTTCCGCCACCCCCGCTGTCGGTAACATTGCCAAATACAGCCAGGCGGCCGTTTCGGTTGATGGTAACATCGCCACTGCTTTGTTGAATCAGGTTTTGGTAAATGACCATATCGGCATAAGGAGGTGGTGCTGTATTGGTGCCTATAGTTAAATAACTGGAATTTTGAACGGTCACATTGCCTTCTACCACCACCTTCCCGCCAGGATGTATAATCAGGTTGGCACTCAAAGTGGCATTTCCTGATATAAAAAGCGTACCGTAAACATTTACCGTTGCGCCACCACTTATCTGCAAATTGCCGCTCGCAGCAACCGTACCGTAGATATTGGTAGTGCCGTTTGTTACACTGAAATTTCCATTCACTTGGATGGATCCATGAACATTGGACGTACCATTCGAAAATGTAAAGTTGGAATTGGCTGTTAGGGTTGCTCCGGTTGCCACATTAAACCCGGTACCGCCAAAGGTGGCAGCACTGGATATTGTCATGTTGTGGTTCACGTTAATGGTTCCTGAGGTGTAGGTGAGAGGCGGTGTAGCCTGTCCCCAGCCAGATGTATTGTTCCAGTTAGATGCGGTGGTCCATGCGCCTGCGTTAACAGAAGTGTAATTCTGTGCGTGCAACTGTTCAGCTGAAAATACAAGCAAAAAGAACAGCCAGATAATTGTCAGTCGTTTCATATTTTTTTAAAAACCTTACGCTTAGGCTCAAAAAATATGCGCGGCTGGCAGGTCAGATAAAAATTTTGTATTGCAGAAAAAACAAAGAACAAAAAATTGATCGAAGGTCAACTCACAATTCAATATTTGATGCCCAAAAAACAAAAGACAACAGACGTCCCATTGAGGGAATGTATTTTTCCAAATTGGCACGGCATAAATCAGATGCCGGTATAATTAAATGGTGTGATTGATTTAAGTTTTTGTTTCAGTTCGTGGGTAACAGGAAGTTTATCGATAAAGTTGTCAAACTCAGTTTTGCCTATTTTTTCATTTTTCCGGGTAAGTTCCTTCAACGCCTCGTAAGGGCTCGGATAGCCTTCTTTTCGTAAAATGGTTTGTATGGCCTCAGCAATCACTACCCAGTTGTTTTCCAGATCTTCGCGGACACGCTTTTCGTTGAGAATAATTTTATTCAGTCCGCGCTGAACAGATGCAAATGCTATCCAGGTATGAGCGAGTGGCACGCCAAGGTTGCGCAGCACAGTGCTATCGGTTAAGTCGCGCTGAAGGCGCGACACAGGGAGTTTGGCCGACAGGTGTTCGAACAGCGCATTGGCCAGCCCCAGGTTGCCTTCGGCATTTTCAAAATCAATAGGATTGACTTTGTGCGGCATGGCCGATGAACCCACTTCTCCAGGCTTTACCTGTTGAACAAAGTAATCCAGTGAGATATAATGCCACATATCGCGGCAGAAGTCTAGCAAAATGGTGTTGATTCGCTTCAACGCATCACACTGTGCAGCAAGGTTGTCGTAATGCTCTATTTGGGTGGTGGGTTCGCTGCGCGTCAGTCCGAGGTGAAGTACAAACTCATTGGCAAATTGCTTCCAGTTGATTTGCGGGTACGCCACGTGGTGTGCATTAAAGTTGCCGGTAGCACCGCCAAACTTGGCCGAATGCGGTATGCTGTTGAGTAGTTCTTTTTGCCGGTTCAGCCTTTCAGCAAATACATACAGCTCCTTACCTACCCGGGTAGGCGATGCAGGCTGACCATGTGTACGGGCCAGCATGGGAACATCCTGCCACTGAACTGCCAATTGGGTAAGGTGTGCAACAATTTTCTCCAGTTCGGGAAGATAGTGGGCTGTTAAAAATTCTTTGAGCGAAAGCGGTATGGCTGTATTGTTGATATCCTGTGAAGTAAGGCCAAAGTGTATGAACTCCTTGTATGCTGACCAGCCGTATTCTTCAAATTTTTCCTTGAGAAAATATTCAACTGCCTTTACATCGTGGTTAGTGGTCTTTTCTTTCTCCTTTATTCTCTGTGCTTCGGGATCGGAAAAATCTTTATAAATCCTACGCAGTTTTTCCTCTTCCTGCCTTGGGAAGCCGGCCAATTCGGGGAGTGCATAGGTCAGGGCGATGAAATATTCAATTTCCACGCGCACGCGGTAGCGCATCAGCCCGAATTCAGAAAAGTAGGGAGCAAGGATTCTGGCCGTTTCAAAATACCGGCCATCGACGGGCGACAGGGCAGTAAGCGATGTGAGTTGCACGTTTGCTGATTAAAGGCCAAAAATAAATAATGCCTTTTACTTTTATACGAACGAAAAGCCCGGGCAAATTAATTTCCATAGCTTTGCCGCCATGCTGAAACTGGCCCTGCCTTTCTTGGTAATTTTCACCTTGCCGGTCTTTTCACAGAATCCGCGCGGCACAGCGTATCATGCCAGGCGTGCTACCGATGTAATTACCATTGACGGACTGCTTACTGAAGAAAGCTGGAAAAACGCACAGGTAGGTGGTGGATTTTTTATGAGCAAGCCTTATGATTCTGTTCCTCCGGTAAACCAAACCCACTTCAGGATAACTTTTGACGACACGTTTCTGTATGTGGCCTTTGAGTGTGACGATGACGGTGGCGATCCGGTAGTACAATCCTTGCGCCGCGATTTTGATTTCCGGTTCAATGATAACGTGGGTATATATTTCGATCCGTACAACGACTACACCAATGGTTTTTATTTTAACATTACACCCTACGGAGTTCAGCGCGAGGGCCTGATGGCCAACGGTGGCGCAAACCCGGAAGATTTCTCGGCATTCTGGGATAATAAATGGTACAGTGCTGTAAGCAGGGAGCCGGGCCGATGGGTTGCCGAACTGGCCATACCGTTTAAATCTATTCGCTACAACCGCAAAGAGTGGAATTTTAATATCCTTCGGAATGATCTGGAACGAAATCAGGTATCCAGCTGGATAGCCACTCCTGTGCAGTATCTGCCCGCCTCATTTGCCTGGAGCGGAAAACTGATCTGGAATGATGAATTGCCCAAAACCGGCACCAATATTTCATTGATTCCCTACGCAGCCTCATCCTTCACAAAAGATAATGTAGCGCAAACGCCCGCCAAAACCGATCCGCTTGCAGGCTTCGATGCAAAAGTAGCTGTTACTCCATCCTTAAACCTCGACCTTACCTTCAATCCTGACTTCTCCCAGGTGGAGGTGGACAGGCAGGTAATTAATCTTACGCGGTTTGAATTCCAGTTTCCCGAACTCCGCCAGTTTTTTCTGGAAAACAGCGACTTGTTTGCACAACCCGGGTTTCCCGACTCACGTCCGTTCTTCAGCAGGCGCATCGGGCTTGCTTACGACAGCACGGGCACGCTGCAGCGTGTTCCTATTCTTTATGGGGCCAGGTTAAGCGGAAAAATCGGCAAAGACTGGCGTGTAGGATTTCTGAATATGCACACGCGTAAAAAATCAACGCTCGGCCTGCCCGACCAGAATTATACCGTGGCCATTGTACAGCGCCAGATACTGGCCCGATCCAACTTTGACGTCTTTGTTGTGAACAAGCAGTCCCTCGGTTTGGATCAGTACAATCCGTCCGAGTATTATCAGCCCGGACTTGTGCGCGAGATTATCAACGGAACCGATACATCCTACCAATTTAACCGGTACAACCGCGTTGCCGGATTTGACTTTAACATCAACTCGAAAAACAACCAGATCAGGGGCGATATATATTATCACCGATCGTTTGATGAATTCAGCCGGAACAACACCTATTCTGCCGGTGCGTTTCTCGGATATTTTGGCCGAAGGCTTGCCCTGATGGGAGCCACCCAACTGCTGGGTAAAAACTATAATGCAGAGGCCGGCTTTGTTCCTAATCTTACCGTTTATCCTGGTTTTGTGGGCGGCTTCATACGAAGTGAATATCTCACTTATCCCAAAAGCAGGGTGTTGGCCAACTATGGCCCTTATATTGAGTTGAATGCAGGGTGGATCCCTTCCGGCCTGCGCACAGATGAAAATATTCAGGCAGGTTATACCGTGCGCTTTCTGAACACCTCTTTTATTTCCTTATCCGGCAACTATACCTACCAATATCTCACATTTTTGTTCAACCCCATCGGAGGAGAACACTATCAGATAGGCGATACATTTACATGGAACCAAATCCAGCTCGAATACCAGTCGGATAACCGGAAACTGTTTAACTACAACCTGCAGGCCGGATACGGAGGATTTTATAGCGGCACACGATTCAATGCAGCCGGTGAAATAAACTATCGTTATCAGCCTTATGGCAACCTGTCGGTGCGTTTTACCTATGAAGATATTGACCTGACCGGCAACTTTGGCAAGCGAAAACTGTGGCTTATAGGCCCACGGTTGGATTTTACATTTACGGACAAATTGTTCCTGACCACCTTTGTTCAGTATAACAATATTATTGACAATATCAACTTAAATACCCGGCTTCAGTGGCGCTTTAAGCCGGCCTCCGACTTCTTTATCGTGTACACCGAAAACTACCTGCCATCTCCTTTTGGCAGCAAAAACAGAGCCCTGGTTTTGAAATTGACCTATTGGTTTAACCTGTAACAATCAAATAAGCGCTGTTGTTAATGCTGTGTACCTACAGGGTACAGGGAACCGACATTGTAACTCCTGTTATCCACGGGCTTCTGCCAAAGAAACTTCGTGGCATGTTGAAAAAGGTGGTAATCCAATCACTCTTTTTTGTTTTGAATTGTTGTAGATTTGAGCTGTTTAAAATTTAATTAACTGTGGCTTTCGGATTGTTTAAAAAGAAAGACGAGCGTACCCAGCATTATTACAATCTTACGGTTAAAAATGTTATCCGGGAAACCCAGGACGCCATCACCATCGTGTTTGCACATCCTGCTTCAGGAAAGATTTCTTATAAGTCCGGACAATTTCTTACACTCATCCTCAACCTGAACGGCAAGGAAGTAAGGAGGGCGTATTCGCTCTGCTCCTCTCCTTTTACGGATGAAGACCTGGCGGTTACGGTTAAGCGCGTGGAAAACGGCCTGGTGAGCAACTGGTTGAATGACCACGTAAAGCCCGGTGATGTAATCAAGGTGATGGAGCCCATGGGGCAGTTCACCACCGAATACGACAAAAACCGGAAGCGTCATCTCATCATGTTTGCAGGCGGCTCGGGTATCACCCCTATGATGTCTATCATTAAAAGCATTCTCACGCAGGAGCCCGAAAGCATCTGCTCGCTTATTTATTGCAACCGAAATATTGACAGCATCATCTTTAAGGACGAACTGGCCAGGTGGGAAACCAACTACCAGGGACGCCTTCACGTAATTCATGTGCTCGACAACGCCCCCATGAACTGGCAAGGTTATTCCGGCTTGCTCAACCACGATATGCTTACCAAATTATTCGAGCGCATCCCCGACTGGGGTATTGAAAAAACAACTTATCTGATGTGCGGACCGGAGGGTATGATGAAAAACGTGGAAACCCTGCTGGCCATGCGCAACATACCAAAAGAAAAGATTTTTAAAGAAAGCTTTGTGCAGGGTATCCTGGACAAGGATAAAAAACAAGATGAACCGGTTGAAAATAAAGCACGACTGGTAACCATACGCTACGATGGCCAGGAATACCAGATTATGGTTGAACCCAACCGCACCATCCTGGAAACTGCCCTCGATCAGGGCATCGACCTGCCCTACTCCTGCCAGAGCGGCCTGTGTACCGCCTGCCGCGGTAAAGCCTTATCGGGCAAGGTAAAGCTGGATGAAGAAGAGGGCCTTTCACAGGCCGAACGCGAACAGGGTTATGTACTGACCTGCGTAGGTCACCCGCTCACCGATGACGTCATCATAGAAATTGGCTGATGCCCTCCATACTTGCCATTATCCCGGCCCGCTATGCTTCTACCCGTTTTCCTGGAAAACCGCTCATTGACCTTGGCGGTAAAACCATGATTCAGCGCGTTTATGAGCAAACCAAATTGGCCAGCCTGATTCAGGATGTGGTAGTGGCTACCGATGATGATCGGATCTTCAATCATGTGCGTTCATTTGGCGGTAAAGTTGTAATGACCGGTAACCATTCCAGTGGCACAGACCGGTGTTTCGATGCGCTGCAGCAACAGCAAAAAAAATATGAGTATGTAATTAATGTGCAGGGCGATGAACCATTTATACAACCGGCACAGATTGACCTGCTGGCCGCAGCGCTTGACGGCACCACAGAAATTGCAACACTGGCAAAAAAGATTACCGATACCGAAACGATTTTCAATGCCAACGTGGTGAAAGTGGTCTTCAACCAGCATGGCAAAGCCCTGTACTTCAGTCGCTCACCCATTCCGCATGTCCGCAACAAGCCGGAAAGTGAGTGGCTGCAGTCCACCCCCTTTTACAAGCACATCGGAATGTACGCTTATCGTTCGGATGTTCTGCAAAAAATCACATCCCTGCCGGTGAGCCTCCTGGAACAGGCCGAATCGCTGGAGCAGTTGCGGTGGCTTGAACATGGATTCTCTGTCCATATTATCGAAACAGAAAGAGAAACGCTAAGCATTGACTCACCTGAGGATGCTGAGCGCGCAAGGGCATGGTTGCAAAATCAATGAAAAAAATCCCATCAGCTGTAATTTATCATTTTTAGCTGCACAACCTGCAACAGATTTTTTCACGGCAAGTGGCAACGTGAAAAAGCATTTACGTTTTAACAGCCGACCTCGAAAAGCAGGTACTTGTTTCATTAATTTCAGAATAAAAAAATTTTGAATGAAAACGTTTGTTACTCCATTGTGTTAATCTTATTACTTTTGGGCTGATTTGTTCTGAACCTGCCCATCAGTAATCGGCAATACTGGTCTGAACAAATAATCAACATCAACCACTAAGCAGCAAACAAATGGAGCAATCGCCAGCCATAAGCTCAGCAGGCCTGAAATTCCGGAAAGCAATGGCAACAGAAAAGCCGCTTCAGATTGTAGGGGCCATCAATGCCAACCACGCGCTGCTGGCCGTGCAGAGCGGCTTCAACGCGCTTTACCTCTCGGGTGGTGGCGTGGCAGCCGGTTCGCTGGGCATACCTGACCTCGGCATCACCACGCTGGATGATGTGCTTACCGATGTAAACCGGATAACCAACGTAACCGATACCCCGCTGCTGGTTGATGTGGATACGGGTTTTGGCCCTTCGGCCTTCAACATTGCCCGAACCGTCAAGTCGCTCATCAAAGCAGGCGCTGCGGCGTTGCATATTGAAGACCAGGTGGGCGCCAAGCGCTGCGGCCACCGGCCGGGCAAAGAACTGGTAAGCAAAGACGAAATGGCCGACCGCATAAAAGCAGCCGTTGATGCGCGAACAGACGAATATTTTGTAATAGGTGCGCGCACCGATGCCCTTGCCAGCGAAGGCCTGGAAAAAGCCATCGAAAGAGCACTTGCCTACAAAGAAGCCGGTGCTGATTTTATTTTTGCCGAGGCAGTTACAGAACTTGCGCAATACACGGCCTTTGCCAGAGCCACAGGGCTTCCCGTACTGGCCAACATTACCGAGTTTGGCCTTACGCCCTTATTTACCCTGGCCGAGCTGAAAGAAGCCGGAGTGGCCATGGCGCTCTATCCGCTATCAGCTTTCCGCGCTGCCAACAAGGCCGCCCTGAATGTGTACCAACACCTGCGAAGAGAAGGCACTCAACGAAATGTGCTTCATACCATGCAGACCCGCGAAGAACTTTATCAGAGTATCGGGTATTATACCTATGAACAAAAACTAGATAACCTGTTTAAACAAAAGAAAAATGGCTGAACAATCACCAAGCACCCAGTTTAAACCCAAGAAGAGTGTTGCCCTTTCGGGCGTAGCGGCCGGAAATACCGCCATTTGTACGGTTGGCCGCAGCGGTAAGGATCTTCACTATCGCGGCTACAACATTTATGATCTGGCAGAACATTGCGAGTTTGAAGAAGTTGCTTACCTGCTCATCTATGGCGCTTTACCCACTTCTGCCCAACTGAAAGCCTATAAGAACAAACTAAAATCGCTGCGCGGATTGCCGGCTGCCGTTAAGACGGTGCTGCAACAACTGCCCCCCTCTGCACATCCCATGGATGTGCTGCGCACGGCTGTTTCCACCATGGGCTGCCTTATGCCGGAAAAGGACGACCACAGTGTGGCCGGTGCACGCCACATTGCCGATAAGCTGCTTGCATCGCTACCTTCGGCATTAACTTACTGGTACCACTTTTCGCACAACGGCCGCGCTATCGAAACAGAAACGGATGACGACAGCATCGGTGCGCACTTTTTGCACTTGCTACATGGCGCCAAACCATCGGCTTCGTGGGAAAAGGCTATGCACATCTCGCTTATTTTATATGCCGAACACGAATTCAATGCCTCCACCTTTACCGGAAGAGTAATAGCCGGCACCGGCTCTGACATGTACTCCTGCATAAGTGGTGCCATTGGAGCCTTGCGCGGACCCAAGCATGGCGGTGCCAACGAAGTAGCTTTCGAAATTCAGGCACGCTACAGCTCAGCCGATGAAGCCGAAGCGGATATCCGTCAGCGCATCGCCAACAAAGAAATCATCATTGGCTTTGGCCATCCGGTTTACACCATTTCCGATCCGAGAAACGAGATAATCAAGAAAGTAGCCAGGCAACTTTCGGAAGAAGCCGGTGACATGCTGCTGTACCATATTGCCGAGCGCATCGAGTCGCTGATGTGGAATGAGAAAAAAATGTTTCCCAACCTCGACTGGTTTTCGGCTGTATCCTATCACCGCATGGGCATACCCACACCGATGTTCACTCCTATTTTTGTAATGTCGCGTGTTACCGGGTGGAGTGCACATGTTATCGAACAGCGCATTGACGGTAAGATTATCCGTCCGAGTGCCAACTATACCGGTCCGGAAGAGCTAAAGTTTGTTCCTATTGAAAAACGTTAACCCGTAAATCCTTTACTCATACCATGGCATCCTATATTTCCAATGTCAGGCCACAGCCTGATAAGATCCTTGTTGATATTGCTGACTATGTATTAAACTATGAAATCAAAAGCGATCTGGCTTGGCAAACGGCCCATTACTGCCTGTTAGACACACTGGGCTGCGGCTTTGAAGCGCTATCGTATCCGGCCTGTACCAAGTTGCTGGGGCCGGTTGTTCCGGGTACTATTGTGCCAAACGGTGCCAAAGTGCCGGGAACCCATTTTCAGTTAGATCCGGTAATGGCAGCCTTTAACATTGGCGCCATGATACGCTGGCTTGACTTTAACGACACCTGGTTGGCAGCCGAGTGGGGACACCCTTCGGATAACCTGGGTGGCATACTGGCCACAGCCGACTGGCTGTCGCGCACAGCGATAGCCCATGGCAAAAAGCCCCTCATCATGAAGGAAGTGCTGGACGCCATGATTCGCGCCCACGAAGTGCAGGGTGTTATGGCTTTGGAAAATTCATTCAATAAAGTAGGCCTGGACCATGTTATCCTGGTAAAACTTGCCTCCACAGCCGTAGTAGGAAAAATGATTGGTTTAACGCGCGATGAGCTGATCAATGCCATCTCGCATGCGTTTGTTGACGGCCACCCGCTGCGCACCTACCGCCACGCACCCAACACCGGTAGCCGCAAGTCGTGGGCTGCTGGCGATGCCACCTCACGCGCAGTACGGCTGGCACTCATTGCCAAAACAGGCGAAATGGGTTACCCTTCGGTACTCACTGCCAAGACCTGGGGCTTTTATGATGTGTTGTTTAAAGGGAACACCTTCAAGTTGCAACGCGATTTCGGCTCGTATGTAATGGAAAACGTGTTGTTCAAAATCTCCTTCCCTGCCGAGTTCCATGCCCAAACTGCTGTTGAAGCAGCCATGACCCTTCACCAGCAACTGAAGGCCTCCGGAAAATCAAGCGATGACATCAAAAAAATCACCATTCGCACCCACGAAGCAGCCATACGCATCATTGATAAGAAAGGACCACTGAACAATCCGGCCGACCGCGATCACTGCATCCAGTACATGGTGGCCGTGCCGCTCATATTCGGAAGACTCACTGCAGCGGACTATGAAGATAATGTGGCGGCCGATCCACGCATTGATGTGCTGCGTGAAAAAATAACCTGCGTTGAAGAACCGCAGTTTACCAAAGACTACCACGATCCGGATAAACGCTCTATCGCAAATGCCTTAACTGTCGAACTGAATGACGGCACCGTGCTGAAGGAAGTGGTGGTGGAATATCCCATCGGGCACAAACGCAGAAGAGAAGAAGGCATTCCGGTGCTGCTCGAAAAATTCAAAATCAATCTGGCCCGAAGGTTTCCCGAAAAGCAACAACAGCAGATCCTAAACACCGCATTGGACTACCACAAACTGATAAACATGCCGGTGAATGAGTTTGTGGATTTGATGGTGATTTAATCAGCAGCCTTTTAAGAATGACCAACAAGCATGGTGGTTTATAACTGCCATGCTTTTTTACTGATTGTTCCACTCTGCAAACGAATCTTTCGTTTCATAAAGGCGCAGATGCTGCAGGGAAATGTTCTGCGGAAGCACGGCCCTGATTTCCCGGCTCAGCCATTCCAGTATGTTTTCGGCCGTAGGCTCTACCTCCATAACCACCAGCTCGTCCTGCCCCACATTGTATTTTCGGTCGTTGAGGCAGGCCTGCGAAACGATAAACTTATGATCAAGCTGGCGGATGACCTTATCGTTGACCATCCGTTTCAAATCGCCAAAATCCATTACCATGCCGGTTCCCGGCAGGTAGCCCTCAGGCGCATGGCGCAGTGCCACCGTAACCTGCAACTCGTACGAATGCCCGTGGATGCGCGAGCACTTGCCCGGATAGCCATGAATAACATGGGCCGCTTCAAAACGAAATATCTTGGTAACACTTAGCATGGCAGCGCGAAGTTAGTAAAATAAACGGGTGTGATTTTCTTGGCATTTGGTATATTTAACATCGCAAGCCCCACAGCCATGCGCGCCATTGTAAACTACTTCCGGGATATTGTTTTTGGCCTGCGGTCCCTTATCAAAGGGCTATCGGTTACAGGGTATTATTTTGTTCATCCCAAAGAAATCATCACCCAGCAGTACCCTGAAAACCGCGCTACACTGAAAATGTTTGAGCGCTTCCGCGGTGAAGTGGTGCTCATCCACAACGAAAACAACGAGCACCGCTGTACAGGATGCTCGGCCTGCGAAGTGGCCTGCCCCAACGGAACCATCGAAATCATATCGAAAAAGGTGGACGTTGACGGCCGCAAGGTAAAGGCGCTCGATAAGTTTGTGTACCACCTGCAGATGTGCACCATGTGCGGCCTGTGTATTCCGGCCTGTCCTACCGATGCGATTAAAATGGCCAATACGTTTGAACACGCGGTATTCGACCGTTCCCAACTCACCAAAATCCTGAACAAACCCGGCTCCAAAATCATGGACGGCATCAAATGAACAGCATCGGCACATACCTGTTCTATTTTTTTGCTGCACTGGTGCTGGCTGCCTCGGTAGCGGCTGTTACATCCCGCAGAATTTTGCGCGCAGCCGTGTACCTGCTCTTTGCCTTGGCCGGTACTGCCGCTTTTTATTTTATGGTTGACTACTACTTCCTGGCTGCTGTGCAACTGCTCGTGTATGCGGGCGGCATTGTGGTGTTGATCATCTTTTCTATTCTCCTCACCTCCGATATCAACGAAAAACTCGAAAAGCCCTCACCGCTTAAAACCGTAGCATCGCTGGCTCTGGTTATTGCTTCTTTTCTGCTTACCGCTTTTGCCATCAACGCCTACGTCTTCCAGCAAACTGATGGTCCACGCCCCGAAGTTTCAATGAACTACATCGGCAGAACGCTGCTCAGTTACGCCGATGGCGGCTATGTGCTGCCCTTTGAAGTTATCAGCATTGTGCTGCTCGCTGCACTGGCGGGCGCCATCGTTATAGCCAAACGCAACCCGCCTGCCGCATGACCGCAATACCTGTACACCACCTGCTTATCTTCGCTGCCCTGATGTTCTTCACCGGCATGTATGGTTTTTTAACCCGCAAAAACCTGGTTACTATGCTTATCGGTATTGAGTTGATGCTGAATGCCGTTAACATCAATCTGGTAATAGCCGACCGCTATCTTTATCAGCAAACGAGCGGTTTGTTTTTCGCCATGTTTATTATCGCTGTAGCCGCAGCCGAAGCGGCAGTGGCCATCGCCATTTTCATTAATCTGTACCGCAACATCCGCTCGGTAGATGTGGAAAAAGCAAATGAAATGAAATACTGATGGATCTGCATCCGGTTATATGGATTTTCACTCTTCCGCTGGCCGCCTTTGCGGTGAACGCCCTGGCGGGTCATTGGATGCGCGGTCGCACAGCCGGCTGGATTGCCGTTGGTGCCATGGGTGTTGCAACCCTCATCACCTGGACTGAAGGCTGGCGCTACTTCCAACATGGAGAGCAGGCTGCATCCCAGCACCGCTTCTTCACCTGGCTACAACTTTCTGAACATATCCGGGTTGAAACCGGTGCTACTGTCAATGCACTAACGCTGATGATGATGACCGTGGTAACCACCGTATCGCTGCTGGTTTTCATTTACAGCGTTGATTACATGAAGGGCGAAAAAGGTTATGCGCGTTTCTTCGCATTCCTTTCGTTGTTTAGTTTTTCCATGCTGGGATTGGTTGCTGCACCCAATCTCATCCAGCTATACATGTGCTGGGAACTGGTGGGAGTATCATCTTACCTGCTCATCGGCTTTTACTATCAAAAGCCCGAAGCGGTTGCAGCAGCCAAAAAGGCATTTATTGTTACCCGTTTTGCCGATTTTGGCTTCCTTATCGGCATCTTGTTGTTGGCCGGACTAACCGGCACCATTCAGGTTGATGAGCTTAACAGCCTGTCAACCACAAAAACCCATTTGATGGAACAGGCTGCTTTTATCGGCCTTTCTTCCATAACCTGGGCCATGGCGCTGATTTTTATGGGTGGTGCGGGCAAGTCGGCCATGTTTCCGCTGCACATCTGGCTGCCCGATGCGATGGAAGGTCCAACACCCGTATCGGCACTCATTCATGCTGCCACCATGGTAGTGGCCGGAGTTTTTCTGGTGGCACGACTTTATCCGCTTTACATTGCCTTTGCACCTCAGATTCTCGATTTGATTGCTTTTACGGGTGCTTTTTCGTTGCTCTTTGCTGCCGTTATTGCTTGCACACAAACCGACATCAAACGCATACTGGCCTATTCCACCATGTCGCAGATTGGCTATATGATGCTGGCGCTGGGTGCAGGCGGATACAGCCCGGCACTGTTTCATTTGTTTACGCATGCCTTTTTCAAAGCCCTGCTCTTCCTTGGTGCCGGTGCCATCATTCATGCAGTGCACACCCAGGATATTTTCCAAATGGGTGGCTTGCGCAGGGCCTTGCCGCTCACGCATGTTCTTTTTCTTACCGGCTGCCTGGCGATTGCCGGCGTTCCGCCCTTTGCTGGTTTCTTCAGTAAAGATGAAATCTTAAGCACAGTATATCACTACTCTTCTTTGCATTTCGTTGTTGCGCTTACCGGTGCAGCGATTACTGCTTTTTATATGTTCCGGTTGTACTTTGCCATATTCTGGTATCGGCAAAAGGACCTGCACACGCACAGTGCTCCGTTGTTAATGACGATACCGATGTTCATACTTGCCTTGGCATCTGTAGCGGCCGGGTTTATTCCGTTTGATCATTATATGCAGGGTACATTTGTCGGTGAAGCAACCTCACATATTGAGTTTGTGCCCTGGATTTCGGTTGGTGCAGCCCTTGTAGGGATTGTTTGTTCGGGTGTGCTGTATCTGAAGAAATCGGATCGCAGGCTGCAGCCAAAAACTTTCTATAAGCTGCTATACAATAAATTTTACATTGATGAACTATACATCTTCATTACCAAAAAAATCATTTTTCAAAGGCTGGCTTTGCCCGTTGCCTGGTTTGACCGCCATGTGGTAGATGGATTTATGAATACGCTGGCATGGCTAACGAAGCGTGTTGCTGAAAAAATCAAACCCGTACAATCGGGACAGGTACAGCAATATGCATGGGTGTTTATAGCCGGAGCCGTAGCACTTGTTTTTATGCTGATGCTCATAACAAGGTAGTATGTTGTACGCCATCATTATCGTTCCTGCCTTAACAGCCCTTGCGGTGATTTTTACTCGAACCCCCGCACAAGCCCGATTGGCTTCCCTGCTGGGCATGAGCATCCAGTTGCTGCTCTCGTTTTATCTGCTCTTTGCCTACATCCACGAGCGTGCAGTTGGAAATACCGAACCATTTTTATTTACCGATAACCGGTCATGGTTTCCATCGCTGCATATTCACTTCTATACCGGCGTTGATGGAATTGCCGTGGCCATGATTGTGCTCACAGCCATTGTGATTTTTACCGGTGTGCTGGCCAGCTGGGATGTAACGTACCGCTACCGCGAATTTTTCGCTTCGCTTATCATTCTGGCTACGGGCACTTTCGGCTTTTTCATCTCGCTCGATTTGTTTGTAATGTTTCTGTTCTTTGAACTGGCTGTTATACCCATGTACCTGCTCATTGGTATCTGGGGCAGCGGCCCGAAAGAGTATAGCGCCATGAAGCTTACCCTGATGCTCATGGGCGGCTCGGCCATACTCATCATAGGCCTGCTGGGTATTTATTTTCATTCGGATGTGGGTGGTCATCATTCTTTCTCGCTTCCTGAGTTACTGAATCAGCATTTTGACAGCGACATCCAACACCTGTTTTTCCCGTTTGTGTTTGTAGGATTTGGCGTTATTGGCGCCTTGTTTCCGCTCCACACCTGGTCGCCTGACGGGCACAGCTCTGCGCCTACAGCCGTTTCCATGCTGCATGCCGGTGTGCTGATGAAGCTGGGCGGGTACGGCTGTCTGAAAGTGGCCATCGGTTTATTTCCGGATGCGGCACACCACCAGGCGTGGATTTTTCTGCTGCTCACAGGTGTATCTATTGTATATGGTGCACTGGGTGTTATTGGCCAAACCGATTTGAAATATATCAATGCCTATTCATCGGTGAGCCATTGCGGGCTGGTGCTTTTTGCCCTGTTGATGCTGAACGGAACGGCCCTGACCGGTGCCGTATTGCAGATGGTGTCGCACGGGCTGATGACAGCGCTTTTCTTTGCACTGATCGGTATGATTTACAGCCGTACGCATACCCGGCTTGTGCCCGAAATGGGCGGACTGCTCAAAGCGATGCCGTTCCTTTCCGTGTGCTACATGATTGCCGGTCTGGCTTCACTGGGTTTACCCGGACTAAGCGGTTTTGCTGCCGAACTCACCATATTCTTCGGGGCGTGGAAAAATAGCGATGTATTCCACAGGGTGCTTACCATCGTAGCCGTTTCTTCCATAGTGATTACAGCCGTTTATATATTACGTGTGGTTGGACAGCTGCTGATGGGAACTTTACGCCCGGCTGATGCAGCGCTTTACCAGCCGGCAGCATGGCACGAAAAATTATCCACAGGTGTGCTGGTTGCCGCATTGTTTGTTATCGGCCTGGTGCCTGTGTGGCTTGCCGAATTGATCCGTGATAACCTGAATGTGTATCTGAAATGAAAACCTTTATATCGTTATGAGCCCCCACGAACTGTTGCTGATGCGCCATGAGTGGCTGCTGGTTTTCAGCGCAGTGGCAATATTGTTTTGCGAGATTGCTTTTAACGAACAACAAAAACATCTGATCCCAAACATTGCCATCTGGCTTACGGGTATTTTGGTTGTGGCAGGTTTCATACCCGCAGAGGAGGGCGCGTTGTTTGGCGGCATGTATGTTACCGACAGCCTGCGGATTTTTATGAAAAACATCCTGCAGGTTGGTGTGTGGCTTGTACTTCTGCAGAGTGAAACATGGCTGCGCAAGCCAGCCCTGCATAACCGCGTTACAGAATTTTATCTGCTCATACTTTCGAGCCTTATCGGAGCCTCCTATCTCATTTCGGCCGGGCATTTTCTGATGTTTTATCTGGGACTTGAACTACTCACCCTTCCCATAGCAGCCGTATCGGCTTTTGAGTATTATCAGCACAAATCGGCAGAGGCTGGAATCAAGCTTATATTGTCTTCAGCTTTCTCATC
Source organism: Cyclobacteriaceae bacterium (assembly GCA_036787955.1). GTDB lineage: Bacteria > Bacteroidota > Bacteroidia > Cytophagales > Cyclobacteriaceae > UBA2336. The sequence continues at coordinate 25,615 of DAIQOI010000016.1, read as the reverse complement.
GGCTGTTTTGCTTTTCGGGCTGTCGCTGCTCTATGCCACAGGCACCTCATTGTATTTTCATCAATTCGAGTTTCACAGTTCGCCCCTTGCGTTATTGGGCATCGTTTTCCTGCTATCGGGCATTGCATTCAAAATCAGCCTGGTACCCTTCCACCTCTGGACGGCCGATGTGTATGAAGGCAGCCCTACGGCCAACACGGCCTATTTGTCGGTTATCTCAAAAGGTGCATCGGTTTTTGTGCTTGTTTTGTTGCTGTTAACTGTATTGCGCAGTGCTGCAGGCTGGTGGAGCGATGTAATTTATGTGGTGGCTGCACTTACCATGACCCTGGGCAATCTGTTCGCACTGCGTCAGCAAAACCTCAAACGTTTTCTTGCGTTTTCATCCATTGCACAGGCCGGCTTTATCATGCTGGGTGTATTACAGGCCGATGTGATTGGTGTAACTTCCGTTCTTTATTTTGTGGTAATATATCTGTTTTCCAACCTTGCAGCTTTTGGGGTGATAACTGTAGTTGAAAATCAAACCGGAAAAATCAACCTTTCTGATTACAACGGCTTTTATTCCACCAACCCGAAGCTGAGTGTGGTAATGCTGCTGGCTTTATTTTCACTGGCGGGCATTCCGCCACTGGCCGGGTTTTTCGGAAAATTTTTCCTTTTTGCAGCGGTTGCCGAACGCGGTTATTACGTGCTGCTGGGCATCGCGGTGCTGAATGCCGTCATCTCTCTTTATTATTATTTGCTTGTGGTGAAGGCGATGTTTATTGAAGTAAGCAGCCAGCCTGTTCCGGCACTGGTTAGCTCACTGCCCATGAAAATATCATTGGTGGTGTGCGTGGCCGGCATATTGATTATCGGATTTGCAGGAAATATTTTTGAGTACATGCGCGAACTGATAAACGGATGGTTGTATGGGATTGCATAAGTTTGAACATGTAACCAGGGAAATAGACGGTATTAATTATCGGGTAATTGAATCGGGCATTAGCCGGCAACGCGCAGATTTTCTTCAGCAATTGCTGCGATTCAACCGCGTGGAAACACGACTTGAGCAGGACCCCCCGCAGGAGGGAAAACAGATAACCTACACGTTGCTCACGCCCGATGTAACATTTAATCCGGTGGTAAAGGTGTACAACCGTGAGCTGCGCACCCCTGACGGACGGAGAGTTACGCCCGACTACTGGAATCAGCTTACCGAAGACACCAATCCGAATTACTGGGATTTAAGTAAAAAAGATTTTATAAAAAGATGACCCGAATACCTTTTAATCATGCAGTGGCCGTTTTTTGATCATGCCGCCCTTTACATCGTTGATGCTGTTTTCCACCACAAAGGCGTGCTCATCTATTTTTGAAATTTCAGTCTTTAGCTTCTGAAGTTCCAGGCGTGTGATTACAGAAAAAATCACATCCATCTCCTTTGCTTTATGACCGGTTTTACCAAAGCCGCTCTGCCCTTTCAGCACAGTTACACCCCTGCCCATACGGTTAATGATGGCATCCTTTATTTCCTCGCTCTTTTCCGAAACAATCATCACGCTGGTGTATTCTTCAATACCGTGAACCACAAAATCAACTGTTTTGGAAGCCACCAGATACGTGAGAATGGCATACAGCGCTATTTCGATGTTGATGAGATAAGCGGCAACCGAAAAAATTACAATGTTGAGTGCCAAAATAATATCGCCTACCGTAAGGGTGGTCTTACGGCTGGTATAGATAGCCAGCACCTCGGTGCCATCGAGCACACTGCCACCGCGTATGGATAAACCGATACCTGCACCAAGAAAAAATCCGCCAAAGAAAGCGATGAGCAGGTCATCATTGGTAATCATGGGGAAATCAAACCAGTACAGCGCAAGTGCCAGCCCCAGGATAGCCGCCAAAGTTTTAAACGCGAATATTTTCGAAACCTGTGTATAGCCGATAATCATGAACGGCACGTTGAGCACAACCACCAGCAGCGACAGGTCGGTGCCGGTGAGTTGATTCACAAGCAGGGATATGCCCATTACCCCGCCATCGAGGAAGTTGTTCGGCAACAGAAAACCCTTTAGCCCGAAGGAGGCCGAAAGAATACCTGCAGTGATGAAAATAGTATCTTTTACGGCACGTTCAAGTTTTATCCTGCGGAGGCGCAGCGCCTTGAGATGCTGAAATCGTTCCTGTGTACCCATGCTCAACAAAATAAGCAATATTGCCCGTCATTAAAAATTTCTGAGGACCCTGATGGAAACTGTGGGTTGGGATTTGAACATTTGACGCATACCGGCAACCAGCGACCAGGCAAATACCCGGGTGTGCCGGGGGTCAGCCTGTTTTCTTCACGCGGTAGCCTTCTTTGGTTAAAAGAGCAACCAGTTTTTCGCGCTGATCGCCTTGCATAATAATTTCACCATCCTTTACCGATCCTCCTACTCCGCATTTACTTTTCAGCGTTTTACCCAGCATTTCAAGGTCGGCCGTGGTACCAACGAAACCAGTTACCAGCGTTACGATTTTGCCGGCACGTCCGCTCTTGTCGAGTTGTACTTTCAGGTTTTGTTGTGCAGGCGGAAGGGTTTCAGGTTCTTCTTTCTGGTTATAGGTGTATGCAAAATTCTCATCAGTAGAATAAACCACGCCCTCCCGCTTTTTCCATTCGTTTTTTCTTTTCATGATAAGCAAATAAAAAAGCGAACGGTTTTTTGCCGCTCGCTGCAATTTATGTTCTGTATAATTATTTTTTACGATGCTTCACCACAAACGTCAGCACCGGCCGTTTGCTGTGGTTCACTACATCTTCGGCAATGCTGCCGGCCAGTACATGTGCAAAACCGGTGCGGCCATGGGTGGCCATGGCAATCATATCGGCATTGATGCTGTCGGCAAAATAGATGATACCTTCTTCTTCCGTAATGTCGTTAAATACGTTGATGGTGTAGTTTTTCAGTTGCAGGCGTTTGGCAAAATCCTGCATGTATTTTTTTACCACGGTATCGCGTTGAAAATTACCTGGCGTGTTGATGCGAACAAGATGAATGGTTGAGTTGTACATTTCCTGTGCGCGCTTAACGATGCGTGAAAACACTTCCTCATCTTTATTCATAGCCGTGGCGTACACAATATTTTTAAAGTCAAGGCTGGCTGGCTTTTTCTGCACGGTGAGCACCGGACAGCGCGCATGCCGTACCACTTTCTCGGTATTGGAACCTATGATGGTCTCGGCCCAACCCGTAGTACCTGTGGTACCCATTACCACCAGGTCGACCTTTTGTTCTTCGATAATGGCCCGCATGCCATGAAAAGGCGAGCCTACGCGCAACTCTGTTTTAACATTTACATCCTTAAAAACAGGGTCATTCTGGAGTTTGGCTATTTGCTTGCGTGCCCGCTCAATAAGTTTCATCATAAACAGGCGCTCCTCCATATCGTCCGGCTTCATTTCTCCCGTAACCCTAAAGGAATCGCGGGAACCTTCCTCGATTACGTGTAAAAGATTTATTTCAGCTCCGGATTTCCGGGCTATACTGGCAGCAACTTCGGCCGCATAGCCGGCAACTTTTGAAAAGTCGGTGGGGACAAGGATTTTTTTCATAGGGCTGGTGTTAAGATTCCTAAAAATAGAAAGATTTTCATATTCAGTCCTGACCTTTCATTAAATATATATCGGTTTCATAGTGTTCCGGCACTACCAGCACCGGAACGGGTATGCGTTTCATCAGTTCCTGTAAATTGTTCAATCCTGATTCATTGCGCTCCAGCGCCATTTTCTCGCCCATCGCAACAAGTAAAACCGTATGTTGCCTGAGAAATGCTTCCACACGATCGCTTAAAAAGCCTACCTCTGCCCTGAATTCATACTGAAGCGAGCCATTCAGGTGGAGCTTTTGTTCCAATTCAATAAAATCATGCTGGGCTTTTTGCAACAGGCTTTTGCGGTAATCGGCAATCGGCTCCTTATCGGGCATGATGCGATAAGGATATAACACAGTGAGCGGAGCCCGTAACCGCATTGCCAGACCCGCCGACACACCCAACACAGATACTGAAGCAGGGGTCAAATCAATAACACAAAGTACCGGATTCATAGAAAACTTTTACCAACTTAAACAACGGTGAAAGCAGGCAAAGTGACAATCATCAGAGTCGCTTTCTGATTTTTATCATGCACCATTGTGCGTATATTGCCTCTGCTGATTACATGAAAGAAACACGCTCATCGGACGATACCTTCAGAGAAATTTTTCTAAGCGCTGCCGAAGGCATACTGCTGGTTGACACCCACGGAGTTATTCAGCTGGCCAATCCGGCATCGGAAAAAATGTTTGGCTATGCAAAGGGCGAACTGGCCGGCATGCCGCTTGAAGACCTGCTGCCGGAGCGTTATCGCCACCTTCATGCTCAACAGCGTCAAATTTTTCACAAAAACCCAAAGCCCCGCCGCATGGGCATAGGCCGCGATTTGGTAGCGGTGCGTAAAGATGGTTCGGAATTTCCGGTGGAGGTAAGTTTAAACCATCATACCGTGAAAGGCACCATGCTGATAATGGCCTTTGTTATTGATATTACCGAGCGTAAAAAAGCTGAAGAGGCCATCAGGCGAAGCGAGGAGCAACTGCTGGTTTATGCTGCCGAGCTCGAACGAAAAGTTCAGGCCCGCACACAGGCATTAAATAAAACTGTAGAAGACCTGGAAAAGGCCAATCAGTTTTTGCAGGAGCAGATTGCCGTACGGAAAAAAGCCGAAGAAGAAGCCCGCAGGGCACTGGAGCGCGAGCGCGAACTGAACGAACTGAAGAGTAAATTTGTGAGCATTGCATCGCACGAGTTCCGCACCCCGTTAAGCACCGTGCTTAGCTCGGCCTCGCTCATAGCACAGTATCGCGAGAAGGGCGACCTTGAAAAAATTGATAAACACATCCAGCGGATCAAGTCCTCGGTTAATCACCTTACCGCTATTCTGAATGATTTTCTCTCGCTCGGCAAGCTGGAAGAGGGCCGCATTGAGGTGCAAAAAGAAGAAGTGCTGTTAACACAACTCATTCAGGAAGTTATGGATGAAATGAGACCCCAGCTGAAGGAGGCCCAGCAAATAAACTTGAACACCGCAGGCCAGCCAGTGACCGCAGTAACCGATACACGCATTATGCGTAATATTTTGTTTAATCTGTTGTCGAACGCAAGCAAGTATTCGGACAAAGGTAAATTGATTGACATTTCCCTGCGCTTCTGGAACAATCATTACGAAATATCGATACGCGATGAAGGAATAGGCATACCGAAAGCCGACCAGAAGCATTTATTTGAACGTTTTTTCCGCGCCAGCAACTCGGGAAACATACAGGGCACAGGCCTGGGACTGAATATTGTAAAAAGGTATGTGGAATTGTTGGGCGGTGAAATTAACTTTACCAGCGAAGAAGGGGAAGGAACCACATTCACACTCTCTTTTTCATATCAGTAAAGAAAAAACCATGAAAAAAATTCTGCTCATTGAAGATAATCCGGAAGTGCGCGAAAACACCAGTGAAATCCTGTCGCTGGCCAATTATAAGGTTATAACTGCTGAAAACGGAAAAACAGGTGTAGAGCTTGCTCAAAAGGAGAAACCCGACCTGATCATATGTGACATCATGATGCCCGAACTGGACGGGTATGGCGTTTTGCACATACTCAGTAAGAAGCCGGAAACTGCCTCCATACCTTTTATATTCCTTACCGCCAAAACCGAAAAATCCGATATCCGAAAAGGCATGACACTGGGTGCGGATGATTACCTGACCAAGCCCTTTGACGATACCGACCTGCTCAACGCAGTGGAAAGCCGGCTCAACCGGATTTCGCTGTTCAAAAAACAATACGAATCCTCAGCCGAAGGACTGGACCAACTCATCAATGACGCGCGTCAGGCCCTCAAGCTTCAGGACCTGTGTAAAGACCGAAAGGTGCGGCAACTCAAGAAGAAGGCCACCTTATTTATGGAAGGTGAACAACCCAACGCCATCTATTTCCTTCAGAAAGGAAACGTAAAAACCTTCCGCACCAACGCCGATGGAAAAGAGTTTATTACCGATCTGTATGCCGCAGGTGATTTTTTTGGCTACGAGCCTATTCTCGAAAATTCAGCCTACACCGAATCGGCCGTAGCGCTGGAAGACAGTGAGGTCGTGGTCATACCACGGCATGATTTTCTTACCCTGTTGCACGGGCATCCTGAACTAACCCGCACATTTATCTCGATGTTGTGTAAAAAAGTTACCGAAAAAGAAGCCCAGCTCCTGGCCCTGGCTTATAATTCCGTCCGGCAACGAACTGCCGAAGCGCTGCTTAAAGTAAGCCACATTAAAGAAAGCAGGGAGCTGACGCTCTCGCGCGATGACCTGGCCAAAATGGTGGGAACTGCTTCCGAATCTGTGATTCGGGTGCTATCCGACTTTCGCGATGAAGGCATTATTGAAATAGAGGGCAGCAAAATCAAAATACTTCATCCCGGGAAACTTGAACAGGTTGTCAAGTGGAATATAGCCCGCTACTAAGGAAGAGGATAACATAATACCGTGTCGCGGATATAAAACAGATTAATTATAGACGCCCCTCTCCAAATCAGTAGAAAGCCGGTAAGTGCCAGTATTGTGGTTTGTATCCTGTGAAAAGATACCGGTAATTTTTTTAGCAAGTGTGCGGCAAACCATCTCACCGCCATCAGCGCAGGAACCGTACCCAACCCAAATAACATCATCACCATGATGCTATACCCGATATCCGGCTGCACAAGGGCAAGCACCACCGCCGAATAAACCAAACCGCAGGGCAGCCAGCCATTCAACAATCCGATGCCAAGTGCTGTACCTGTGCTTTGTTTGTTTAATAATCTGATCAGTTTTTTTTGCAGACCATACAACCCGGTACTAAACTTTAGCGTAAGCCATCGGCCGGCACCCTGAAACAGCAGAAAAAGAATAATTACCAGGCCCAAGGTAATCGAAAACCACCCCAGCCAGCCGCCAAGCGCCATAAAGCGGCCCACTACCCCGGCAAGTAATCCCAGCACAACATAGGCAGCTATTCGCCCCGTATGGTAAAGCAGAATGGCTGTTGGGGTGCGACCAGCCTGCAACGCCAATACCCCGCACATACCCACACAGTGCAGGCTTCCGGTTAAACCCAGTAAGAACGCTGCCGTCAACATACATCAAATCACCGCAAACTCCTCCCAGAAATATTCCTTATCGTTCATCTTCCACCAGATCCGGATACGACATGCGCCTGACAGGTGGTTTTTTACCTCATACAAGAGGCGGTTATCCGTTAACGATGTGAATGTAAACTGTTCATCAAACTTTTTGGCGGAAGGCCGGAATAGCTGGACTTTTCCTCCTTCTAAACGGCTTTCATAAGGAAAAGCAATTTCAAGATACTTTCCTTCCCGTATCCGTACCACAGGTTTTTTATCCAGCATCAACGCATTATTTTTTCTGCTGAGCTGCTGCTGATACACCAGTTCCTGTTCGTAGTAATTCTCAGCCACAAGACTTATATCCTGTTTCATCATGATATAAACCATGCTACCTATGAACAGGATAAACAGAATGAACGATATAACAATTCCTTTAGGCCAGCTCATATTCTCTATCATTAACGTTCACCTTTTACACGGTCGTGGTGCGAGTGTACCGGCCCCACAAATTTTGCCTTTATGGTTTCAAGTTTTCGCTCTCCGCTATACACTCCCAACCGTATGTTCAGTTTTGCTTGGGTAACCTTTTCGGATGGCAGTTCAATCAGGTACATTTCTTTCAGCATATCACCGGCCTTAACATGTATTTCCGGTTCACCGCCCACTTTGCGCAGTATGGCATCGGCAGGATCTTCAACCTGAAGATGCAGGCTTAAATCGTCAAACGTTTTGTTTACAAACTCTACCTGATAAAGGTTGGTAATATTACCTTCATCGGTTCGCTGGTAAAGGGTACCCGGCATTTTCAGAATGGTGGTCTCCACCTCCGAACGGGTGAACAACAAATAGACGAGCACCCCAAGCAACGCAGTGAGTACCACCGAATAACCTGCTACCCGGGCAGTAAACAACTTCTTTACACCATCGCGGATAGCGTTGTACGAGGCAAAGCGGATAAGTCCGCGTGGCTTACCGATTTTTATCATCACATCATCGCAGGCGTCAATGCAGGCGGTGCAATTCACACATTCCAGTTGCGTACCGTTGCGTATGTCAATACCGGTAGGACAAACATGTACGCATAATTTGCAATCAATACAATCTCCTTTTTCCGGGTCGGGCTGGTTCTTTTTCAGTTTACCGCGCGGCTCCCCACGCAGCCAGTCGTAGGCCACCACAATTGAATTTTTATCCAACAAAACACCCTGCAGCCTGCCGTAAGGACAAACGGCTATACACGCCTGCTCGCGAAACCAGGAGAAAACAAAATAAAACACCCCTGTAAAAGCTATCAATCCGATAAAACCCGCGAAGTGTTCGGTTGGCGGACCGGATACGATTTGAATCATTTCGTCCAGCCCGACAAGATAGGCCATTACGGTATGTGAAATGATAAGCGAAATGGCGATGAAGATTAACTGTTTACTGACTTTCTTAATAATTTTTTCGCGGCTCCAAGGCTGTTGTGCCAGTTTGCGTTGCTGGTTGGCATCTCCTTCAATCCAGTATTCAATTTTACGGAACACCATTTCCATGAACAGGGTTTGCGGACACGCCCATCCACACCATATCCGGCCAAACACCACCGTGAACAGGATGATAAAAACAAAGAAGGTGAGCATGGCCAGCGCCAGAAGGATGAAATCCTGTGGCCAGAACACCTGTCCGAAAAAGATGAACCTGCGCTCGAAAATATTCACAAGCATAAAGGGGTGCCCGTTGATACGTATAAAAGGACCGGCAAAAAATAATACCAGCAGAATAACTGCTACAATCACCCGGTAAGTGTGCAGTCGTCCGGCTGGCTTTTTGGGATACACCCATACGCGTTTTCCGGTTTTATCAACCGTGGCAATGGAGTTGCGGAACTCTTCATCGAACTGGTAAAAATTGTCAGTGGCGGTGTTCACAATTTTTTACCTTTAAAAAATATAAAATCTAACCTCCTGCATCACATTGAAGGGCCTTGTTGGCCTGAATCTGTATATTCTTCTTCTTTATACAACTCACCCTGCGGTGCTTTGGGATTGGGTGGGTTGGTACCCCTGAGACTTTTTACATAGAATGCCACATCGCGCATTTGTGCAGGCGTTAACACCGGAGCCCAGGATATCATACCCTTTTCGGGAACTCCGTTTTTAATAGTGAGGTAAATGTCCTTGATGCTTCCGCCATGAATCCAGTAGTCATCGGTAAGATTCGGACCGATGCTGCCCTGCCCTTCGGGCATGTGGCAGGATGCACAGTTAATGGCATAAATTTTCTTCCCACTGGCCAGTATGAGTTCATCGGGCTGATAGACCAGGGTATTTTCATCTATGGTTTCGGCTGGTTGTGTTGCAGCCAGTTTTGCTTTTTGCGCAGCGGCTTTGGCAACTTCCAGCTGATATTCTTCGTCCATCAACGGAAAAGTATCGGTTACATGATACACAATAAGATAAATTGCCCCCCAAATGAAAGAGCCATACAGTAACCACTTCCACCACGGTGGCAGGTGGTTATCCAGTTCACGAATGCCATCATAGTTATGATCGAGCATAATCTCAGCCTCTTTTTCAATAGGCCGATAACCATTTATCCATACCCAAAAGCGTTGCCACAGGCTTGGTTGAACTTCCTTTACGCCGGCTGTTTCCGGCTTTGTCTGCTGCATCCTGATCAGCATGTTAAGGATTTGCAACAGGTAAACTGCAATGCCCAGCACCAGCAAGGCAACGACAAACACGAACCCGGTAACTATGTAAAATGGCAATAACGGATCGGACAGCGGGTCATTGCCCTGGCCCAGCGATAAACCGGATAGGGTCAGCAGTGAGGAGATGATGATGAATTTCTTATTCATGGAGTTATGATTTAGAATCAGTTTCATGCTTGTTCTCATCCAATGGAAGATTTTTCATGTATCTAATAAAACTGCGCTTCTCGGTAAATACATACCATAGCAGTATCATGAAAAACAGAAAGAAAATGATGAGCGAGATGATCGGCCATATTGAAACATTTTCAATATGTTGAAATACGTTTTTGTACATAGCATCAGTGGTTGGTGGTGGTTTCGGCTTCGGCAGTTTTGGCCGCTTTAATGTCTTTTCCTAATCTTTGCAAATACGCTATCAATGCAATGATCTCTGCATCGGGTTGTACATCTATTCCTTCCAGCTGGAGATTCTCAGCAATGCGACTGGCCTGGCGGTCGAGGTCTTCATTGGCCTTGTTTTCATAGCCTTCTTCATAAGGCACTCCAATCTTGCGCAAGGCCCGTATTTTGGCAGCCGTAGCCGATTTATCAATGGTTTGTTCGAAAAGCCACGGGTAGGCCGGCATGATGGAACCCGAAGAAACAGCGTCCGGAGCAAGCATGTGGTTGTAATGCCACATATCAGAATACTTGCCACCCAACCGGTGCAGGTCAGGACCGGTGCGTTTGGAACCCCACAGAAACGGATGATCGTACACGTACTCACCCGACTTGCTATATTCGCCACCCTGCGGGTCGTAACGCTCTACTTCCGAGCGGAAGGGCCTCACCAGTTGGGAATGGCAACTCACGCATCCTTCGCGTATATAAATATCCCGGCCATGTAACTCCAGCGGGGTATAGGGCTTTACACTGGAAATGGTAGGAACATTGGATTTAATAAGAAAAGTGGGCACCATTTCAACGATACCACCAATAAGGATAGCTATAAAAGTGAGCACCGTAAACAATACCGGTTTACTTTCCAGTGCATGATGCCAGCCACCGCCTGAGGAGGCTGCTTTGGGAAGCGGTGCAGCCTGTGCAGGTTCTTCAGCAACAAAACTTCCTGCGTAAGCTGTTTTAATAAGATTATAGGTCATCACAATAGCACCGATGAGGTATAAGGTGCCCCCCAGTGCCCTCAGCATGTGCAGCGGAAGAATCTGCACCGTAGTTTCAAGAAAGTTTTTGTACACCAGAAAACCTTCGGCATTGAATTCTTTCCACATCAGGCTTTGTGTAACACCCGAGATATACATGGGCACAACATAGAATATGATACCTAAAGTACCGATCCAGAAATGGAAGTTAGCCAGCCTGGTGGAATAGAGTTTGGTATTCCACATGCGCGGCACCAGCCAGTAGAGCATACCGAAGATCAGAAAACCATTCCATCCCAGTCCACCTACATGAACGTGTGCCACTATCCAGTCGGTAAAGTGTGCGATGGCGTTAACATTTTTGAGCGAGAGCAGCGGACCCTCGAGCGTAGCCATGCCGTAGGCAGTAACTGCTACCACCATGAATTTGAGCACCACATCTTCGCGCACACGATCCCAGGCTCCGCGCAGCGTCATCAGCCCGTTTAGCATACCACCCCACGATGGTGCTATGAGCATAACCGAAAAAACGGTACCAAGCGATTGTGCCCAGTCGGGTAAGGTTGAGTACAGCAAATGGTGCGGACCAGCCCATATATAGATAAAGATGAGTGTCCAGAAGTGGATGATGGATAGCCTGTACGAGTAAACGGGGCGGTTGGCTGCTTTAGGCAGAAAGTAGTACATCAGACCCAGATAGGGTGTTGTAAGAAAAAATGCTACGGCATTGTGGCCATACCACCATTGCACCAGCGCATCCTGAACCCCGGCATACCACGAATAGCTTTTTAGAAATGATACCGGTATTTCAAAAGAATTGACCACATGCAGCACGGCCACCGTTACAAACGTGGCTATGTAAAACCAGATGGCCACATACATGTGCTTCTCGCGCCTGTTCAGGATGGTGCCAATCATGTTCCATCCGAAAACAACCCATATGATGGTGATGGCGATATCTATGGGCCATTCCAGCTCAGCATATTCCTTGGAGGTAGTATAACCCAGCGGCAAGGTGATGGCTGCTGCCAGTATGATAAGCTGCCAGCCCCAGAAATGTATCCAGCTTAGTGTATCGCTGTACATGCGGGTTTTGAGTAAACGCTGCATGGAATAATACACCCCGGCAAACATGGCATTGCCCACAAAAGCAAAAATTACCGCATTGGTATGCAGCGGCCGGATGCGCCCAAAGGTGGTATAGGGCAATTCGAAGTTGAAAACCGGCCATACCAGTTGCAGGGCTACCGTTAAACCCACCAGCATACCTACCAGGCCAAACACCACCGTGGCGATGATAAAGGCTTTTACAATTTTGTTGTTGTAGTTAAATTTTTCGAGCTCCATACGTGGCAAAACTTGGGTGAAAAAGCATGTAAACAGGCTTAAAAGTAGAAGGGGCCTTTCCGGGCTAATATGATTTCGGTTAAAGAACCACCTGATTTTCGTCAGAAGAATTATCAACCCGGGTACTCAAGAAAATTTTGGATGAAGTTAATTTCAGATATATTTGCACACTTTGTTATGAGGGGTCATAGCTCAGCTGGCTAGAGCGCTACAATGGCATTGTAGAGGTCGTGGGTTCGACTCCCACTGGCTCCACTTCTCTCTCATTCCGCATTGCAACTTTCGTATTTTCCGTAGGATCCCTGCCTTTATTATACAGGCAGGTTTGACCGACTGTGACTCATGCAGGCAGGGTCTCTTACTGACTCCAGGTTTCTGCGGGATTCTGCAGGGTAGCCGGGGAACCATCATCATGGGTTAAAAAATTTGAATGTTGGACTGATTACCCTGCATCTCAACACAGGCCGATCAGGGTATCAGGGAAAGCTTACCGGTGATTTCCTTGAGATGATGCTGATTAACACGATAAATACCTGACTTACCCGGAAGGGTTGCATTAAAAAAAAACTGTTGCCCGAACAGCGTTGCATCCTCGATCCATTTACGCGCCGAGCAATGAACTTCGCGAACGCCCGTTTGCCTGATTACCTGGGGTATGTTATCACTGTTGCTGCCCTACCCTGCCATGATAATGCGATTGCCGGCTCGCTGCACCAGCGAGGTAATAAAGTCGGCAGCATTGGCCAGGGTGTTGCGCCAGATGGAAATAACCTTCGGTTGTATTGTTCCACCTGCATACACCGGTATAAGTGCAGCCGGAGCAGCAAGTGCACTTAACCGTAAAAAATCTCTTCGTGAAAAAATTGTCATGAGTCGGCAGATTTTAACTGTATACGAGTCAAAGAATAAATGACTGATTCAGCAAACCATGTTTTTTACACAGATAGGCCTTTATCCTGGCTGGACGGATCGAATATTTATTATCCAAAGTCCTTCAATTAATCACCCTTCTGGCAAATCGAAACCGCTGAATATAGTAATCGGAATAGATGTTCGTTTCCACAACGCCCAACGAGGTGGATGCATGAATAAATTTAACATTCTCGCGCGAGCGTTTTTCGGTTACCAGTCCCACATGAGTAACTTTGCGCCTGCTCTTTCCGGTGGCAAAAAATACCAGGTCACCTGGCCTCACCTCTTCCAGTTTCACGGCTCTCCCTATTTTACTCTGCCCTTCCGAAGTACGTGGCAGCTCAATATCAATCGCGCGAAAGGCATTTATCAGCAATCCCGAGCAGTCCATGCCGGCACGGGTTGTACCCCCGTATTTATAAGGCGTGCCTATGTAAGAGCGCGCAGCGCTGATCACCTTCTCAACTTTATCCTGGCGTACACGCGCTTTGTGCGAAGCACAGGCACTGAACAGCAGCAAGGCCCCTGCTAAAAGCATCTGAAAAGGTTGCTTACCTTTACGGCAAAAAATGAGCAACATTGGAAATCACTAAAAATTTCTCTTCAAAAGTACAAAAACAAGGCCATACCGTTGCTGTTCCGCCATCGGTTATTGAGCAACTCACCAGCATAGTTGGTGCATCAAACATCATCCTGGCTGAGGCCGAAAAAGCGGATTATGCCCACGACAAAACCGAGGACTACTTCTTTTTACCTGCCGCAGTACTGAAACCCGGCTCGGCTGATGAAGTAAGCCGTATTATGAAGGTATGCAATGAGCACCTGGTGCCTGTAACCGTGCGGGGAGCAGGTACCGGACTTGCCGGTTCGGCCTTACCTACACATGGCGGACTGGTACTGTCTATGGAACGGTTTAACCGCATACTGCACATCGATGAGCTGAACCTTCAGGCAACTGTAGAACCCGGCGTGATTACCGAAGTGTTTCAGCAGGCGGTAAAAGAAAAAGGATTGTTTTATCCGCCCGACCCGGCAAGCCGTGGCTCCTGCTTTCTGGGCGGTAACCTGGCACAAAACTCCGGTGGCCCCAAGGCAGTCAAATATGGCGTTACGCGCGATTATGTACTGAACCTGGAAGTAGTACTGCCCACCGGAGAAATAATATGGACCGGAGCGAATGTGCTAAAGAATTCAACCGGATACAACCTCACCCAATTGATGATTGGCAGCGAAGGTACGTTGGGCATCATCACCAAAATTGTTTTTAAACTGCGCGGCTATCCGCAAAAGGATGTGCTCATGCTTATCCCTTTCAGCACCAATGAAGAAGCCTGCCGGGCCATCGCAGCCATCTTCACGGCCGGCATCCAGCCGTCGGGTATGGAATTTTTTGAGCGCGCAGCAGCCCTGCATACCCTGGCTTACTGCGAAAAAGTTCTGCACAGCCCGGTAACTACCACTTTTCCCGATAACATGGACGCCTACTTGCTGTGCGAACTTGACGGCAATGACGAAGGAGTGCTGATGCGCGATGCTGAACGCGTGATGCAGGTAGTGGAAAAATTCAATTGCGGTGAAATACTTTTTGCCGACAGTGCCGCACAGAAAGAAGAGTTGTGGAAGGTGCGCAAAAACATATCACCTGCCGTGAACTGGTACACCCTCACCAAAAGCGAAGATGTGGTGGTGCCGCGCGGTAACCTGCCCAAACTGGTAAGCGGCATCAAGGACATTGGCAAACGCTATGGCTTCAATACGGTTTGCTTCGGACACCTGGGTGACGGAAACCTGCACGTGAACATTCTCAAAGAAAACATCAGCGATCACGACTGGCAAACCCGGATACCGGAAGGCATTGGCGAAATTTTCAGGCTAACCGTAAGCCTGGGCGGTACCTTATCGGGCGAACATGGCATTGGTATAGCCAAAAAGCCCTACATGGCGCTTGCGGTTTCGGAAAAGAACATTGAGCTGATGCGCGGCATAAAAAAAGTATTTGACCCGAACAACATCCTCAATCCCGGAAAAATATTCTGAAAAAAAAATACCCCGCCGGTAGCGGGGTAATGGCTTAAATTCAACTTCATTTACTTGCCCTTAAATGATTTGGTCGAACCGAACATATAGTGCAGGCCCATCTGCACACCCACCAGCATATTGGCACGTGCACCGAAAATATCGGAAGCATTACCACTTCGTATGGCATCAATAACATCCTGATTGCGCATATCGGTGAGGCTGTAATTGACGCGTACCTGGGTTGTCAGATACAAGTGCTTCGAAAGATCGATATCCATACCAAAGCCAAATGCAACCTGAAACTCGGCATTGCGGAAATCATTGTTGGCCTTCGTCAGCTCCTGGGTATAGGTTTCTGAAAGTGTATAGGTTCCGTCACCGTTGTCAACGGCTCCGGGAGGTAACTCAAAGTTTGGATCGTTGGGGATGGTGTAGGTTCCCGGCTCAAACTGAATCAATTCGCGCGCTTTGGTAAGCAATCCCAGTTGCGGGCCGAAATTAAAATTAGAACGGGCCCTGCCCCCGCTACCACCCTTGAACTGCAGCAGCAACGGAAGATTAATATATTGAAGGGAAATATCGCGCTTACCGGCAATTTCCTCAGCTGCGTTGATAACCTGATACAACTGACCCTGATTGGAAAGAATAGACTCCAACTGAAGTCCGATTTTCCGGCCAAAATCAATTCCAAAGCTCATGCCTACCGGAGCCCACTGATAAGTGTAGGTTGAATTGTAACGCGGATCCTCCTTCAGACCCTTGTCCAGTACAAACGTGGCATTCAGACCGGTGGTAGCACCAATGTGAATTTGCCCCCATACCGGAAAAAGCATTGTGCCGGTAAACACTGCCAATAACATGATTCTTTTCATACGGATTTGAATTAAATTTTACCGCGTTTATACATTTTTTACCGGAAAATGTAAACCCTGAACAAAAATTTTATCGTTTTCCACAACTTAAAACCCGTATGTTTCGGCTCTTTCCGGCAGTTTTCTTCATTATTTCAGCCTGTTACCAAAAAAGTAAAGACACCCCCTTACCTGTCGCTCTTTTCAACGGCAAAGACCTAAGCGGCTGGAAAATATACCGCAACCTGCCCAACAACTCCTGGGAAGTGCAGGATGGATTGCTGCATTGCAGGCCCTTTTCCGATGCCGAAGAAAACCACCGGTCCCACCTGATGACCACCCGGACATTCGACAATTTTGAGCTGTGGTTTGAGTGGAAAATTTCACAACAGGGCAACAGCGGCATTCTGTTCCGCGTAAGCGAAGAAGAACCGGAACCCCACTTCACCGGACCAGAATATCAGCTTTTGGACGATGAGCATTACCCGGGCGATGTGCCTGACAACAGGAAAACCGCTTCGTGCTTCGACCTGTTCGCACCTGGTAACAAAACCCTTTACCCTGCCGGTGAATGGAACAACGGCAAAATCATAGCCCGAGGCAACTCCATTCACTACTGGTTGAATGGCAAAGAGGTGTTGCATTATGAAATCGGCTCGCCCGACTGGAATGAGCGCATTGCAAAAAGTAAATGGAAAGATTTTCCGCTATTCGCTACTTTTACCCGCGGACATATTGTGTTGCAGGACCACGGCAACGAAATATGGTTCCGCAACCTGTACCTTACTGAACTTAAGTAACCCGGCTAAACCCACGCTGCATGAAAGCAAAAACCTTTTCCCTGTGCATCGCGTTGATTTTATCCGCATGCAAATCAAAAAATCAGGAACCTGCACAACCCGAACAGCCTGCGTCCGACTGGATTATGCTGTTTGATGGAACATCTAAAAAAGGATGGCACATCTACAACCATACTTCCGATGGCTCGGCCTGGATTATTGACAATGGGGCACTGCACCTGGACCCTTCCCTGTCCGGCCGTGGCGACCTGGTAACGGATGAGGAATTCGAAAACTTCGAACTGGAACTGGAATGGAAAATAGATTCCTGTGGCAACAGCGGTATTATGTTTAACGTGGTAGAAAGCCCGGAATATAAAAATACCTACCTCACCGGTCCGGAAATGCAGGTGCTCGACAATGCCTGCCATCCTGACTCAAAATACGAAAAACACCGCGCAGGCGATCTATATGACCTGATCGCTGCATCTGAAGAAGTGGTAAAGCCAGCCGGTGAATGGAACCAGGTGCGGATCGTATCCAACAACGGCAATGTAGAGTTCTGGCTCAACGGCATAAACGTGGTAAAATTTACCATGCATACCCCTGAATGGGATGCTTTGATAGCCGGCAGCAAATTCAAGGATATGCCGGCGTTTGGCAAGTCACGCAAAGGCCGCATCGCCATTCAGGACCATGACGACAAAGTGTGGTACCGCAGTATCCGCATTCGCAGGCTATAATGCATTGACTTTGCACCACCCGGACTTTTTAAACTTAACCACCGGCAATGAAGACAATTGATAATTTTTCTTTTTCAGGAAGAAGGGCGCTTGTACGCGTTGACTTTAATGTACCCCTCGACAAAGATTTTTGCGTTACGGATGATAACCGCATCCGCGCAACCATTCCTACCATTAACAAAATACTGAACGATGGCGGCAGTTGTGTGCTGATGTCGCACCTGGGGCGACCTAAGGGAGGGCCGGAAGAGCGATATTCGTTAAAACACACCCTCCGTGCCACTGAAAAACTGCTGGGAGTGCCGGTAAAGTTTGTGAGCGATTGCATCAGCGATGAGGCCTTTTCGCTGTCGTCTTCGCTCAAGCCGGGCGAAGTGCTGCTGCTGGAAAACCTGCGCTTCTACAAGGAAGAAGAAAAAGGCGATGAAAACTTTGCAGAAAAGCTTTCGAAGCACGGAGATATTTATGTAAACGATGCTTTCGGCACAGCCCACCGTGCCCATGCCTCAACCACCATTGTAGCCAGATTTTTCCGCGATAAATGTGCCGGCTATGTTATGGCTGCAGAGCTGGATAACGCACGCAGGGTTATGGAAAATGCCGAACGTCCTTTCACCGCCATCATGGGTGGGGCAAAGATTTCGGATAAAATTCTTATCATCGAACAACTGCTGCAACGCGTTGACCACCTGATCATCGGTGGCGGCATGGCCTACACTTTTTTTAAGGCACTGGGCGGCAAAACAGGCAGCTCGCTGGTAGAAGAAGATAAACTGAATTTGGCGCGTGAGCTGATTCAGAAAGCAAAAACGAAGGGCGTGGACCTTCATCTGCCCATGGATTCCATCATTGCCGATAAATTCGATGCCGCAGCCAACACCGATATTGCCAGCAACCATGCCATACCCGACGGGTGGATGGGACTGGATATCGGCCCGCAGGCGGCACGTGTTTTCGGCAACGTGATAGAACAATCGAAAACCATTTTATGGAACGGCCCGATGGGTGTATTCGAAATAGAAAAATTTGCAGGCGGTACCCGCGCCATTGCCGAAGCGGTGGTGCGCACCACACAGGCAGGTGCTTTTTCACTTATTGGCGGGGGCGACTCGGCTGCTGCGGTCAATCAACTTGGTTTTGCTGATAAGGTAAGCTACGTGTCAACCGGTGGCGGTGCACTGCTGGAATATTTTGAAGGTAAAACACTGCCCGGTGTAAAGGCACTCGAAGAATAATTTTCATGTCCTTCATCAGGTCTTTACCATCCCATAACCTCATCATTACTGCATGAACCGCGTTGCTTCCTTCGGGCTGTGGGCCGGGCCCGCAGCTTTTTTGCTGCTGTGGTTTTTCATCCCGGAAGACTACATATCGCCAAAAGCTCCTGCCGTGCTAGCACTCGGCACATGGATGATCATCTGGTGGATTACCGAGGCTGTGCCCATACCGGCAACAGCCTTTCTGCCCATGATCGGGTTTCCGGTACTGGGGGTAATGAAAATGAGCCAAGCCACGGCACCCTACGCCAATCCCGTTATCTTCCTGTTTATGGGGGGGTTTATTATTGCCCTTGCGCTGGAGAAGCACCGCCTGCACGAACGCATCGCACTGAATCTGATACGGTTCACCGGCACATCAGGCAATGGTATCATCCTGGGATTTTCACTGGCCACTGCCCTGCTGAGCATGTGGATAAGCAACACCGCCACTGCCATGATGATGCTGCCCATAGCCACTTCGGTAACCAGCCTCATCCTCCGCAGCGACTCGCCCGGTGGTAGCACCAGAACGCCGGGTGAAAAAAACTTCGCCACCGCCCTGATGCTTACCGTTGGCTACGCAGCATCGCTGGGTGGCATGGCCACCCTTATAGGTACACCTCCCAACGTGGTGTTTGCCGGGCTGCTCAACGAAATGTTTCATATAAAAATATCTTTTGCCGAGTGGTTCATAGTAGGCTTTCCCGTTGCTGCCCTGCTGGTGCTGGCCAATTATTTTGTAGTTACGCGATTGTTATTTCCCAACCACCTGGCCAGCATTGAGGGTTCGGAACAACTTATCCGGCAAAAACTCTTGGAGCTGGGCCCCCTGCGCAAGGCCGAAAAAATGGTGCTCATTATTTTCGGCTTGACCGCGCTGCTGTGGATGATTCAGCAGCCACTGAACACACTATTGCAAACTGATTTCCTCAACGATACCACCATTGCCATGCTGGGAGGCGTGCTCATGTTTTCCGTGCCGGTCAATGTACGCAAGGGCGAATTCATACTTAACTGGAAAGACACTGAAAAAATGGCTTGGGGTATTTTATTTCTGTTTGGCGGAGGGTTGTGCCTGGCCGAAGGTCTGAGCACGGGTGGTATTATACAGGCTATTGGTGAATGGATAGGCGGGCAGAGCAACTACTCGGCATGGCTTGTGCTCACACTCATAGTCATTTCCGTTTCCTTGTCAGAGGTCATGAGCAACGTAGCCCTGGTCAATGTATTTGTGCCGGTGGTATTTGGCATTGCGCAGGTTATGCAGGTGAACCCCATTTTGCTCGGTCTGCCTGTTACACTGGGTGCCAGCATAGCGCTGATGTCGCCCATCGCCACACCCCCCAACGCCATCGTATTTTCCACCGGATATATCCGCATACAGGATATGGTGAAGGCCGGATTTATACTGAACATCATCTCAATCCTGGTTATCTGGTTCATATCCATTACGGTAATGGAGTGGTATTGGTAGGCATTTGTGATACCAAACATTCCTGCCGGGACTAAGTAAACCCCCGGATTGTTGTGAAGATTTAAGGCAACTGTTAATAGTCTGAACAATCAGGAATTGCCATTAATTTTGGTAAAAGTAGTATATTTATTTCCGCACTATTCACACCACCTGCATTCAAGGCACTCAGTGAGTAGCAAGAACCGGCATGTGCGATTTTCATCATACATCATGGCTGCAGCCAGAGTTGCAGGATACACCTTGATGCAGATTGGTTAGGATTAAATTAGGAATGTATGTCCTGGCGATGGCGTAAAACCAAAAAAATCGGGCCGTTCCGTACCATTGTTACCAAAAAGGGTGTTGGTACCAACATCAGCTTTCTGGGTTTTCGCTTTGGCGTAACCCCTGATGGCCGCAAGTACTGGAGCTTCGGCATACCCGGCACGGGGTTGTACTACATTAAATATTATCGCTAACGGCTTCCCCTATCATCCGGTTACCGGCTTTTATTTTTTACCTTCTATCTTACACATGTTGTCCATGCCCAGGTGAAAGAGCGCATCGCCTGCATTTACCACCGGGCAATTGTTCATACCGATAACATAGGCCGTATGGGGCGATACCACGCGGTGCTTGAACTCACCAAAAGGATCGGTAATGGTGCCCAGCCATTCGCCTTTGTGCACCATTTTTCCGCATTGCACGGCACTTTGAAACAGCCCTGCATATTTGGCCCGTACCCACGATGAACTCCAGATGATGCGGTTTTCTTCCCTGGGTTCGGGTGCCCAGTCTATCATGTTCAGATGTTTCATCAACCGCAGGGTGCCGGCTATCCCCTCTTCAATGGCGTGTGTGTCGAAACGCAACGACTCACCCCCTTCGTACACAATAATATTTTTCCCCTTTTTGGCAGCTTCCTTACGCAGTGAACTGGGGCGGAAGGGTGCATCGAGTGTAAACGGTGCATGGAAAGCCTGAGCCAGCTCCGCATTTTTATTATCGGCCAGCACGGCCCGCACTTGCGGATAGTTGGTGCGCATGGCCCCGCCTGTGTGAAAATCTATGCCATAATCAATAAAAGGTATTATCTGATGGGTAACGTGCCATGCCACGCGGCTGGCCAACGAACCGCTCTTGCTGCCGGGAAAAGATCGGTTCACATCTTTGCCATCGGGTACATCGCGCGAGTAGTTCAGAAACCCGTAAACGTTGATAATAGGCATGCATAATACGGTGCCGCGCTTCGGGCGATGAAGATCGCTGTCGAGTATTCTTCGTACAATTTCCAGTCCGTTAATTTCATCTCCATGCATGCCGGCCATAAGTGCCAGCACGGGTCCATCTTCCGTGCCCCGCGACACATAAACCGGTGTGTCTATTTGCGTATGCGAAGGAAGACGCGCGATGTTGATTTTTATTTCCTTAAACTCACCGGGTCGTATTTCCTGATCGGCAATCTTAACTATGCGCAAAGCTTACTGGGTTTGGTTAACTGGCTGATAAACAATACAGGTTTGTTTGCAGGCAGCCCAAGTTAGGCATTTATTTTATCCTTCTGGATCTTCTTCTTCAGGGCGTTGCGTTCGAGGTATTCAATGATCTTACCGGCAATATCTACCCGTGTGGCGCCTTCAATACCCTCCAGGCCGGGTGAAGAGTTTACCTCGATGATGAGGGGGCCGCGGTTGGAGGGAAGCATATCCACGCCGGCAATGCCGAGGCCCAGCTTTTTGGCAGCGGCAACCGCCGTGGCTTTCTCTGCACGGCTTAGTTTTACCAACGATGCGGTGCCTCCGCGATGCAGGTTGGATCGAAACTCACCGGCACGTGCCTGACGCCTCATGGCCCCAACCACTTCACCATCTACCACAAAGGCGCGGATGTCGGCACCTTTGGCTTCTTTAATAAATTCCTGAACGATGATGCGGGCATGGATACCGTGAAATGCTTCAATAACCGATTGTGCAGCTTTCTTGTTTTCAGCCAGCACCACGCCCAGTCCCTGGGTTCCTTCCAGCAGTTTGATAACCACGGGTGCACCCCCTACAGCCTCCACAATGCCTTCGGTGTCGCGCGAGTAATCCATAAAGATGGTCTTGGGCAGCCCCAGGCCGGCGCGCGAAAGAATCTGCAGGCTTCGCAGCTTGTCGCGTGAGCGGATGAGCGCCTGCGATTCGATGGCTGTAAATACTTTCATCATTTCAAACTGACGCACCACAGCCGCCCCGTAAAAGGTTACCGATGCCCCGATACGGGGAATGATGGCATCGAAGTAATCGAGCTTGCGGCCGTTGTACAGCACCATGGGATTTTTCTTTTCGATAAATAATACACACTTCATGTGATCGATAATCTCCACATGATGGCCACGTTGCTCTCCGGCTTCTTTGAGGCGCTTTGTAGAGTACAGTTTCGGGTCGCGCGATAGTATAGCTATGTTCATATCGGATAATGCTAAATCAGTCTGGATGCGATGATTTTACTTTTCCGGCTTTTCTGCGTTGGGCCAGTTTATGCTTAAAGGAAAGATTTTTCTTTTTTACATCAATTACATAGCGGCCGCGCAGAATTTTTCTACCCAGCAGGATGGGAAATTTCAACGACCCGCGGTCGCTAAGTGAAAATTCCGTTTCGATTCTCTCCCCAAAGATGATAACCGAAGTTTTGATAAGGAATCTGCGCTCCACCTCGCCAAAAGAATTTTTGATGTCGCGCTCATCGAATTCACGGAAAACGAACTTCATGCCGGTAAATTCCGGATGTTCTTCATCGAGCAAAACAAATTCAAGCTGCCCGTTTACTATTTCGGCTCTTGCGCAATGAAGGCTGCTGGTAAATGCTCCGGTGTCAATTTTTGCATGAAGGTTATACAAACCCAGGTCGGGAAGGTCAATGCGGTCATAGCGGCCCAGGGTTTCCATACCGGTTTGGTTATTCTAAGATGCACAAAAAACGAGAATAACAAGTCAGCTTTCGGAAAAAATTAATAAAAAAACAGCGGCTTTTACCGCTGTTTATACCGTTTCCAAAATCTCTGCCAATCGGTTATCAGTTCTTTGCCACGCCAAAAGACACGGCCGTATTTTCCCATTTTAAAGTAACGGCCTGGGCGCCCACCTCGAACGTAAGAACTTCCGTAAAAGAGGTGGATGCAGGCTTTACCTTAACCACCAGCGCATTTTGATCTTTGTTTTTTTCATAATCATAAGCACCCCACTGACCGAGTTTCTTATTGAAGATGATGCTCCACTCCTGCTCACCCGGTATGGTGAACAAGGTGTATTTACCGGCCGGAAGGGGTTTTCCTTCGATTTTCACATTTTTATCAAACTCAATGGTGGTGGCTTCGTTGGCACCGGTGCGCCACACCTCGCCATAGGGCACCAGTCCGCCCATAATCTTACGGCCTTTCACCGATGGCTGGCTGTAGTCAATTTTGATGCTCACACCGTCTATGGTGCCGCTGGCAACAGCAGGCGGGCTGGGGCGCTTGGATTTGTCCTGTGCACAGGCCACGGCCATCAGGCCAATCAGGGAAAAGGTTAATAGTCTGATTTGCATATAGCTGGGGTTAAGTTGCTCAATATAAAATGCCCTGAAATAATCAGGGCATTTAAAGTTATGGAATAGTAAAACCTGTAAACTAATGGTTAAAACGTTGTCCGTGATGGAAAGGTTTTACCTTCCGAAAGGATTCAGTGCCGAGAGGGCGCGTTTGCCCCCACCCATTTTATTCATGGTGCGCATCATTTTGCGCATGTCGTTAAACTGCTTCAGCAGTTGGTTTACCTGTTGTACCGATGTACCACTGCCGCGGGCGATGCGGTTTTTCCGGCTTACGTTTATGATGTCGGGGTTCTCGCGCTCGGCAGGGGTCATGGATCGGATGATTGCCTCAATGGGCCTGAAGGCTTCATCATCCACATTTACGTTTTTCAATGCCTTGTTCATACCCGGAATCATGCCCAGCAGGTCTTTCACGTTGCCCATCTTTTTGATCTGATCGAGCTGGGTAAGGAAGTCATTGAAGTCGAACTGATTTTTTTTGATTTTTTTATTGAGCCTGCGGGCCTCTTCCTCGTCAAAAGCCTGTTGTGCCTTTTCTACCAGTGTAACCACATCGCCCATACCCAGTATGCGGCCCGCCATGCGATCGGGGTAGAAGCGTTCCAGCGCTTCCATCTTTTCACCGGTGCTGATAAACTTGATGGGCTTATTTACCACCCTGCGAATGGACAACGCGGCTCCGCCCCGTGCATCGCCATCGAGTTTGGTCAGCACCACCCCGTTGAAATCGAGCCGGTCGTTAAATGCTTTGGCGGTATTTACTGCATCCTGGCCGGTCATGGCATCCACTACAAACAAGGTTTCTGACGGACGCAATGCCTCTTTCAGCCGGGCTATTTCATCCATCATTTCCTCGTCCACAGCCAGGCGGCCGGCTGTATCTACAATCACTACGCGGTAATTGTTTTTTCGGGCGTGTTCCAGCGCTGTGCGTGCGATGGCCACCACGTCGTTGTTGCCAGGCTCAGCATATACTTCTACGCCTACCTGCTGGCCCAGTGTTTTCAGCTGATCAACAGCAGCAGGGCGATAAATATCGCATGCCACCAGCAACACCTGACGCCCCTGCCGCTTCAGGTAGTTGGCCAGTTTACCCGAAAAGGTAGTTTTACCCGAACCCTGCAAACCCGCTATCAGGATCACTGCCGGATTGCCGCTGAGGTTGATATCTTCGCTCGTTCCGCCCATCAGCGCAGCAAGCTCATCGTTGGTAATTTTGATGAGCAGCTGACCGGGCGAAACGGAAGTCAGCACGTTTTGTCCAAGTGCCTTTTGTTTGATCTCATCGGTAACTTCCTTGGCTACTTTGTAATTTACATCGGCATCAATCAGTGCCTTGCGGATTTCCTTGATAGTAGAGGCAACATTGATCTCAGTGATCCGCCCCTGGCCTTTCAGTGTCTGGAAGGCTTTCTCGAGTTTCTGACTTAAATTTTCAAACATAAAAGCACCTAAACAGATGGGCAAAGTTAATGGATTATCAGCAGCCGTGGTTCCACGGTGCAGTGTGTATCAGATTACCGTTCGGAAAGGAACAAACGGAAAGGCCTTTCCTGCCGAAAAAACCTGTTCATGCGCCGGCAATTCCAGGAACCCCTGCACGTTTTTCAGGTTCACAAAGTCGCCCGAACCGTGCCCGGCTACAGGCCTGGCCAGTATTTGGCCGTTTACCAC
>DAIQOI010000015.1:0-55708 GCA_036787955.1 Cyclobacteriaceae bacterium | reverse complement strand
ATATTGAAAAAATATCTTGACTCGGTGCACAAATACTTCGCCTCGTATGACGACAGCACGGAAATTATTGCCGACATAGAAAGCCGCATTGCCGAAATCTTTCTCACCAAACTCCATGAAAACAAGCAGGTAATCACCCTGGATGATGTGAAGAACCTCATCGTTACCATGGGCAGTGTGCACGATTTTCAGGCAGCAGAAGCCGATTATGCCAAAGACGAAGGCCAGTCGGCTTCGTCACAATCTTTTGCCATGAGCCGGCAACCCAAGCGCCTGTACCGCGACCAGAAACGCAAAATACTGGGGGGCGTTTGTGCCGGCCTGGGCTACTATTTCAACGTAGACCCCGTTTGGATCCGGTTGTTGTTTGTATTGCTCACCTTTGCCTGGGGTATCATTCTGCTGGCTTACATTATTCTGTGGATTGCCGTGCCCGGCTCTTATGAACTTGAAGAGCCGGAAATCAATAAAAAGCTTTTCCGCGATCCCGATAAAAAGGTGGTGGGCGGAGTGGCCTCAGGTTTGGCCGCCTACTTCGGCACCGATGTGGTGTTGTTCAGGATTTTATTTGTGATCTTTACCATATTCGGTGGATTGGGTCTTATTGTGTACATCGTATTGTGGATAGCACTCCCTCCCGCACGCACCATCACCGATCGCATGCAAATGCAAGGCGAACCGGTTACCTTGTCGAATATTGAATCAACCTTAAAAAAATCGCCCCGGGGGCATGAAGAGGAAAGCCTGCTAACACGGATTTTGCTGTTTCCGTTCCGTCTCATAGGCTGGATAATTCAGGGGCTGGGCAAAATTCTCCAACCCATGGCAGAAGTTATCCGCGTTGCTGCAGGTATCTTCCTTGCACTTGCAGGCCTTGCATGGGTGCTTGCCATCATCACTTCGTTCAGCATATTGATGGGTATGTTTACACTGCACATCAGCTGGATACCGGGCTGGGAGGATGTAGGCTTCCCTGTACAGGAACTGGCGCGCACCATTCCTTCTTTTACCGTTCTCATGGCCATGTTGTTTCTCCTTATACCGGGTATTTTTGTGGTGCTGCTGGGAATATCGGCCGTAGCAGGACGTATGATTATTAATGCTATAGCCGGCTGGACTCTGTTTGTGTTGTTGCTGGTGTCAGCAGCTGTGCTTGGATTTTCAATTCCTAAAATATTGCTCAATTTCCGGGAGAAGAGCGAGATCAAGAAAGAGCTGGTTTATGATTTCAACGGCCGAACACCCGTGCTGCGCATGCGCGAAACCGGGCTGGATGATTACGAAGTTACTTCGCTCACTATCCGCGGGCATGAAGGAAAAGACTTTAAACTGGTACAATACTTCGAGGCGCACGGCAAATCGCGGCAAGATGCGGAAGAACATGCCGGAGACATCGTTTATCATGTTGATAGGCAGGATTCGGTACTTACTTTTGATTCCAATATTCAGTTCCGGCAAGATGCCGTATTCCGCGCCCAGCGCCTGCGTATGATTTTATACGTGCCCTACAACCAGCCTTTTGTGCTCGATGATGATGTGTGGAGGCTGCTGTCGCATTACGTGCCACGCGAAGGCCGCAACAGACAAACCTGGATGGTTGGTGATGACAACCGGCTGACGTGTATCACCTGCTCCAAACAGGCTGATGATGAAGTAAACTGGGATGAAGACTGGTATCCGAATGACCCGGACACAACACGTGAAACAGGTTTTGAAGATTTTGATGAAATTGAACTAAGCGGCATTTATGATGTAACTGTTGCAAAGGGAAATAACTATGTGGTTGAGTTTGCAGGCAGCAGCGATCTTCGCGACCGGTACAATGTAAAGCAGCAGGGCCGGAAACTTGTTGTTGAATATGAAGGAAATTTCAGCTGGAGAAATAATTTTTCAGAAGCAACAAAAATTAAGATACGTATAACCATGCCCGAATTGCAGCGCATTGAAGCCAATGGAGCCGGTGAGGTGCGCATTTCCGGATTTACCGAAGATAACCTTGATATAGAAGTAGCCGGGGCGGTGAAACTAAGGGCCGATGTTAATGTGCGCAACCTTCGGGCGGAGCTGACGGGTGCCTCGAAACTGGATATCCGCGGTGATGGTCGTTATCTGGAAGCAGAACTGTTCGGGGCATCCGCTCTCTATGCCGATAACTTCACCGTGCAGGATGCACGTGTGAAAGCATTCGGGGCATCGAAAGCCGATGTTTATGTAACCGACCGGCTTGAAATGGATGAAAGCGTAGCAAGCCGCATCCGCTACCGCGGTAACCCCCGGACAATAATCAGGGATCGGTAGAGGCAACCTTTACTGGCTTAAATGAATCTAACACGTCAGGCTATGATACTTATTTTACTCTTTTTGCTCTTCATGTGGATCCTGCACTGGCTGATGGGTCTGTGGCGTTAGCGCAAAAAATTGCAGTTGTACATGCAACCGTGCCTCTGCAATTTGCATCTTCAAAACAAAACACCCGATGCCATTGTCGGTTCACCGCATTTCTGAAGAGGAGCTCATTAAGGGTTGCCGGAGGGGCGATGCCCGTGCCCAGCAGCTGCTTTATGAACGTTTTTCTTCACGAATGTATGCCGTGTGCTGCCGCTATGTGGTAAACCGGGCCGATGCCGAAGATGTGCTGGTAACAGCCTTTACCAAAATATTTGAACGCATTCATCAATACCGTGCTGAAGGCAGCCTGGAAGGCTGGATACGCCGGGTGGTGGTTAATGAAGCGCTTACTTTTCTGCGCAAAAACCGTTCGATGTTCCTGGAAACCGACCTGGAAGAGGCTGACCATGAACCCGGCTATCAGCAGCTGGCCGAGCAACTTGAGGCAGACGACCTGCTTCGCATGGTGGGCGAACTGCCGGCAGGTTACCGGATGGTATTTAACCTGTATGCCATTGAGGGCTATTCACATAAGGAAATAGCCGAACAACTCGGCATCAGTGAAAACACCTCCAAATCTCAGTTGAGCCGGGCCCGCCTGTGTTTGCAGAAGATGCTGTGCGAATATGAAAAAGTAAGAACTGAAAAAACCATGCGCCATGAATCCACAACCTGACCAGCTTTTTCGCGAAAAGTTGCAACACCACCACATGCCGGTCCCGCCTTCGGTGTGGATGCGCATTGAAAAAAATATCTCACGCCCGGGACCGTTTATCTATTGGCGCCTTGCAGCAGCCATTCTTTTACTCATCATAGCTGCCTGGCTAATATATCGCGTAAAGTTTGCTTCACAACAACCGGTTTTACCTTTAACCGAAAAGACGGTGAAAATGCCTGCAGAGCATCGCATATCTCAGCAATCATTAACCGAAAATACCTATCAGGATGTAAAGCCTGTTCGGCAAGAGGGTTTTAACAAATCAAAGCACAAGTCCGTGCAGGCCGAAAGAGTTGAAGAAGTGATGCAACAACAGCCTGCGATTGTTGAAAAAGAAATCCTAAATACAGTTGCTGCCGAACAGGTCGTAGTGAAGCGGAATACACTGGTTATTACCCTTGCCGAAGCCCAGCAGTTCATAAAACCTGAAATTTCTGTGGCTGATGCAACCCCGGACAATAAAAAGTCATCTCGTTTTCAGAAGCTTGTCGAACTGGCCAGTGTCATCGCCTCCGAGGAAGATGTATTGGGGCAGTTGCGCGGGCGCAAGGATGAACTGCTCGTGCGAAATGTGCGAACAGTTTGGAGTGAACAAAACAATTGATCGAAACATGATGAAAAACATTTTGATGATCGGCCTGGTTACACTGGCCGCACAAGAACTGACTGCTCAATCCAAAACGGATACCGTGATAGTTGAGCTTACCAGGTCAAGCAGAGTGATCTTTACCTTGTCCGACACGGCCGACCTGCCGTTGCTTCGCCAGTACGATTTTCAGGCGCTGTTTCGTCATATCCTTAACAAAGTAGAAGGAGTTACTCCCGGGCCCGTTTCTGCCGACAGCGCTGAAGCTGAACACTATGATGAAGTAACCTGGGAAGAGGATGAAAAGGCAGATCGGGAATGGAGGGAAAAAAGACTGGGAAAAAGTTACCACAGGTCGCGCAGTTCGTTTAATCTTGATTTTGGAATGAATAACCTGTTAGCGGATGGTCGCTTCCCTAACGGTGAGCTCTATGAGGTGCGTCCGTGGGGTTCATGGTATGTGGGTATTAATTCGGTTCAGCGACTGCGCCTTGGCAACAAGTTTTATACAGAATGGGGATTGGGCTTAAGCTGGTATAATTTTAAATTTCAAAATGACAACGTGTTAATTTCAAAAGATGAAAACGGAGTTATTTTTGCTGAAGGATTGGATCCTGCCATTAATTACCAGAAAAGCAAACTAACAGTCAGCTATCTGCAGGCGTCATTTGTGCCCGTGCTTGATTTTGGGGGCGATGGCCGTAAAACGCGTTTGTGGGATGCAGAAGGAAGTCGTTTCCGGATAGGCGTAGGTCCTTATGCGGCCTACCGCATCGGCAGTCATTCTAAGGTGGTGTACAGCGAGGGCAACGGCAAGGAAAAAGATAAGGAACGCGACAGCTTTTACCTGGAAAATTTCCGATATGGCGTACGCCTTCAACTGGGAATTCGATCAGCCGACTTCTTCTTCAACTATGATTTGAACAACCTCTTTTCAGATAAGCCGAATAATCCAAAACTCAATGCATTTAGTTTTGGGATAATATTTTAATCAAGAGCTTTACCGGCTGCAGGCCGCGGATCCCTGTAAAACCGAATGGTTATCCTTCGTCACGTTCAGTGCGTGACGAAGGGTCTTTTGAGCAACCCATGTGAACCTGCAGGCGATTTTTAGTTCTTTACTCTCGGCTTCTGGTCTGCAAGCTCATTTCCACTGCCTGAAAGCCGCGCACTCATCGCGGCTTAGTTTTAGTTCATCGCACACACGCGAAATGGTAGGCCATTGGAAACCGATGTACAGCAACAGCAGCATAAAGAGGTACGTTAGCCGGTCATCACGCAAAAGAAAGTAACCGGCAATTATCAAATGGAGGGCAAAACTCAAGCCGGCATAACGTACAATCGTTAGGGCGAAGTACTTTTTCAGCTTATCTGACAGACTTGCTACTGAGAAAGTAGCCTTTAAATTCTTCCGGTGTAAGAATTCAAATACAACCACGTCAGCAACACCTAAAAATGCAGGGATCAACCAGCCGAAATGGTTTTCTATAAAAACAGGCTCAAGGTTTATGTAATGAAACAAGCCTATAAGTGTTAGCGGCACAAGCGCCAAGGCAAACAGTATTGTATACAAACTGTAGAAATACTGACCTCTGCTTTGAAACTTCATAAATTGTTTGGTGAAATTTAAGCATAAACTTTTAGTGAAAAACATATTTGTACTAACTTTGAAATATTGTGGAAATGATAACGCCTATATCGCGCAAGAAACAGGTCATACGCATGGCCGCCGAACTCTTCAAGGAAAAGGGTTATGCGGCAGCGTCCATGCGCGACCTGGCACAGAAATTGGGCATTGAAGCAGCCAGCCTGTACTCACATATCAGGTCGAAAGAAGAAATCCTGCGTACGCTGTGCTTCGATATGGCTGCCGAGTTTCGCGCTTCGCTCGATGCTGTAGAGAAAATGAAAGTGCCCGCAAGCGAAAAGCTGCGCATCGGCATAGAGGAGCACGTGAAGGTAATGGCCCGCGATCTTACCGCTTCGGCGGTATTCATGAACGAACACCGCCACCTGAGTCAGCCCTATTTGCGCGACTTCCTGTTGCTGCGCATCAATTATATCAACCGCTTTAAGAAAATTATTGAAGAAGGGATCCGCACAGGCGAACTCAAACCCCATATTGACACCAAGCTGTCGGTTATGACCCTGTTCTCATCGCTCAACTGGATGCCCCTGTGGTACAGTCCCGAGAACTCCATTGAACCGGCAGAACTGGGCCGCCAGCTGGCCGATATGCTTATCAATGGGCTGAAGAAAAACTAAAATACCGCCCCGCTTGTTTTCCACATGTTGGGCACCTGCTGCCTAATACTTACTTTTGTGTAAACCCTGCATTTATGTACGGAGGCGGAACGATATTTGAAAGTACCAAAACCGATAGCCTTGCGCACGAGGATCCGGAAAAACTGGCTGAATTTGAGGCGCGCATTGAGCGCGGCGAAAAAATAGAACCATCCGACTGGATGCCCCAGTTGTATCGCCGGCAGCTTATCCGCATGATTGAGCAACATGCCCACAGCGAAATTATCGGGGCACTTCCGGAAGGTACGTGGATAACCCGCGCTCCGGGATTTAAACGCAAGCTGGCGCTCATGGCCAAGGTGCAGGACGAAGTGGGGCATGCCCAGTTGCTGTACAGTGCTGCCGAAACACTTGGCAAGTCGCGCGAGGAAATGATCTCCGACCTGATTAACGGCAAATCGAAATACTCAAATATTTTTAACTACCCCGCATTTACCTGGGCCGATTCCTGCTTCATCTCCTGGCTGGTAGATGCCGGAGCCATCGTAAATCAGCTGGCTAACGCCAAAGGCAGCTATGGCCCTTATTGCCGTGCCCTGGAGCGTATTTGTGCCGAAGAATCTTTCCACCTGAAATTCGGGCACCATTGCGTGATATACCTGGCCAGTGGCACCGAAAAACAACGTCAGATGTTTCAGGATGCCATCAACAGGTGGTGGCAACCGATGATGCACTTCTTTGGGCCGGCCGACAAAATATCGGCTCACACCGAAATACTGATGCGCTGGAAAGTGAAGATGGCCTCCAACGATGATATGCGCAACCAGTTCCTCGACATGTATGTGCCCAAGATATGGGAGCTGGGCTTCACCATACCCGATCCGAAGCTGCGCAAAAATCCGGATACGGGCAGGTGGGAATACACCGAGCCCGACTGGGAAGAGTTCAAGCGCGTCATCAACGGTCATGGCCCCTGCAACAAGGAGCGCCTGGAAGTGCGCCGAATTGCCGAAGAGCGCGGCCGCTGGGTGCGCGAGGCACTGAAGCGGGCCGACATGGCTTACGTTACTCCGCTGGCCTGAGCTTTTTCTTTAGCCTGTCGCTGCCGAAACAACAGGGCTTAGGTTGTTAAGCAGATTGATATTTTTCTCCTAAACCAGTTAAATTGTTTAAAAGAACCATTGGAGATCATTATGCCACGCTATCCGATGGATTGATTTTACCTAACCAGGTATTGTGTGCCGTTTAGCGCAATGGTGTTACAGTGTACAATGGTGTATTTTTCGTGAACCACCTCACCTTCAGCAACAGGCTTTACACCTCCTGTGAAGGATATGGTTTCTCCTGGTGTTGTTGGATTACCGATTGAGTATTTTGAATGTGAATGGTGATGAACAAGGCTGGCTTATTGTAATTCGCATTAAGCTTTTTCATCCGGCATTCTGTTCTGCAGGAAACTTCAGAATTTCTCCCGTAATAAGTTCTGAGTAAGGATGTCCGGACTTCCGATGTAAAAAATGAACCGGGAAGATTTAATTCATCCGCACATAAGGCCCTACCAGCAGCTGAAGCTCATCCCATACCCATTGCAACGCTTCGGACGGTGAGTTGAAGCAGGCTTTCAGGTACACCAGTGCCGCGCTGTCTTCCGGTAATTCCTGGTTTACCCATTTCCAGATGTCTTCGGCCAGCAAGATAAGATCATGTGTGTGATACCGCGGATAAAAACGGTACAGTACATCCAGCGCCCACAACAGATCGAGGTATTTCATCACTTAAATAAAACGTCAAAAATACAATGGTGGTTTGCCTGCACATGACTTTTATCAGAACTGGTTTTATGCGTTTTCAAACGGTTGAAGTAAATGTATATTTACCCCGTGAAATCGCTTGATCCGCGTGTAAACCGCCTGCCACAGGTCGGGCTGGAAGGGCAGCCCCAGCCCAAGGCCCCGCTCGACCAGTTCGGTACATTTGAGGTATTTGTACAACCCAGCGATAAAAAGCCTTTTCAACACGAAGGTATTGTTCATGCCCCCGACCGCGAGCTGGCCTTTGTGCTGGCCAAGGAAGCCTTTACGCGCAGGTTTCAATGTGTGGCGCTGGCTGTGGCCGATACCCGGCACGTGTTCGTGTCGGCCATGACCGAGGGCACCACCTCGGTATATGATATCCTGCAACAGGCTGGCGATCCGGCAGGAGCCTACCAGTCGTATGAAATTTTTCATCTTTTCAGGCGCGGCAAGCAGCATGTGCATGCCGGCAGCGTGATGGCGCGCACACCCCTGGAGGCCATGAATGAGGCTAAAAAACAATTTGCTCCCACGCAGGTTGTATATAATGTGTGGGCTATCCGCACAACAGATATGCGGTTTACACAACCCGATGAAAAGGAATTATGGCTTACCCTGCCCGACAAAAAATTCAGGGATGCATCCGATTACAAGGCCGGTGATAAACTGAAAGAATTTCTCGATCGCTTTCAACCCGAAAAACAATGAACGAACTGGCGCTGAAAGAACTCCTCTACAAACTTGCCGATGATAAACTGATAATCGGCCATCGCAATTCTGAATGGACCGGCTTGGGGCCGTTGCTTGAAGAGGACATTGCCTTTTCATCCATGGCGCAGGATAAGGTAGGGCAGAGCCAGGCTTTGTACCAGCTGCTGCATGAACTGGGTGAGCAGGATCCGGATACAGTGGCTTTTATGCGCAATGCCGAACAGTTTCACAACTGCATCCTGGTGGAGTTGCCCAATGGCGAATACGACTTCAGCCTGATGCGCCACTTTCTGTTCGACACAGCCGAAGCCATCCGGTTTGATATGCTTACCCAGTCATCCTATAAACCTTTGGCCGAATTATCGGTTAAGATTAGGGCCGAGTTGCGCTATCATACGCTGCATGCCAATACCTGGGTGAAGAAGCTGGGCAGTGCCACGGAAGAAAGTATTTCGCGTATGCAGTCGGCTTTGGAAGCAGCCCTGCCCTATGCGCTGGGTATCTTTGAAGAATCGCCCTACGAGCAGGAGTTGATTGATAACGGACTTTTTGCCGGAGAAAAATTGTTACAAGAGAAGTGGATGAATGAAGTGGAGCGTATCCTGAACGATACACAATTGCGGTTGCCGGCATGGTCTGATGTGCAGCCAGTGTATGGAGGAAGGGTGGGCCGGCACAGTGAACACTTGCAGCCCTTGCTGGACGAGATGAGTGAAGTGTTTCGTTCCGACCCCGGTGCAGAATGGTAAACAATATGGTGCTTACAAGGCAGGACATATTAACCTGGCTGGATGAAGTAAAGGATCCTGAGATACCGGTACTTTCGCTGGTTGATCTGGGCATCATCACCGACATAGCAGTGCAGGGAAGGAAAGTGAAGGTAGAGATAACGCCTACGTTTGTGGGATGTCCGGCACTGGATGTAATGCGCCAGGAGATACAACAGAAGCTGCTGACACATGGTGCAGAGGAAGTTGAGGTGGAAGTCAATTACCGCCAGCCGTGGTCGTCTGACCGGCTCACCGAGAAGGGAAGAAGGGCGTTGAAACAATTTGGTCTCGCCCCGCCACCTATGGGGAAGGTGCTGGTTGAAGACCTGGATGTACTGGCGCACGTGGCGTGTCCGCGGTGCGGGGGCACCCACACCGAACTCAAAAATCCGTTCGGCCCCACGCTGTGCCGGTCTATTCACTATTGTTACGACTGCCGCGAGGCGTTTGAACAGTTTAAGCCGGTGTAATAATGGAAGAAACCTTAAAATCCTACATACGTTATCCTAAAAGGAGGGGCGTCATCTTTTCAATTTGACAGAAACAATATTTTTGCCGGCTGATATGTTTTGCCGAAAACAAATAGTGTTGATACCGGCTTTAGGCCTCATCCTTTTCTGCTGCCGCAGGCCTCAGGAAACTCCCAAAACCGAATTTACCCGCCTGGACTCGGTAACGCACCTGTACCTTGAGTATAAGGACAGCCTGATGGATGCGTGGAACAGAATGATGCATGAAGATAACCGCAGGATTGGGGCCTTGAAAAATCTTATTCACGAACTGGATCAAAGCGGGTCAGCAGCCGACCCGCAATTGCTGCAGTCGCTGGCTTTTCGTACCGACCAGCTGCTGCGCATTCGGTTTACGCCTAAAACCATAGCCAACTATGATGTGGTGGAAGAGTACGACTTCGCGGTTAACTCGGTTGTAACGGAATTGATCACGCTGGCTGAAACATCCCTTATCTATTCATCCAGTCCGGTCATGCAGAAACTGGTAGCCGAAATACAGGAAAGCGACCGGAAGGTAGCTGAGTATCGTCACCGTTACGATGTTATTGCAAGCCATTATAATCATTTTCTTGATCAGTATAAGGATCTGTTGCACGAAATTGATAAGGGTGCATCAGGCGACAGACGCCCGCTGTTTCAGTTGGCGGAAGAATAGGCTTGAAACTCTACCCGGATAAAGTTATCTTTCGGATATGTATGCCCTGAGAAAAGCTGGATTTCTTACAGCCTTCATCATTCCTGCTTTGGTTGTAGCGGGTTTTTACCTGGGCGGATGGTGGCTGGCATTGCCTGCAATTTTCTCCTTTATTCTTATCCCGGTTATTGATGCCTGGCTTGGCACTGACCCGTCCAATATAAGTGCCGACAAAGCCAAAGAGCTTGAATCCGACTTCTACTACCGGTTTGTGCTGTATGTATGGACATGGTTTCAGCTGGCTTTTATCTGCTGGGCCTTTTACGTGGTAGCCGCTGGCTCGCTGCAGTCGGTTAACGAATGGATTTTGTTTACCCTGGGTGTTGCGCTGGTTACAGGAGGCATCGGTATAACGGTGGCACACGAACTGGGCCATAAGAAAAGTTTTACTGAACGGCTGTACAGCAAAATTCTGCTAATGACGGTCGGCTATATGCATTTCTACATCGAACACAATCAGGGCCACCATGTGCTGGTAGCTACTCCCGAAGACCCTGCTACTGCGCGGAAAAATGAATCGTTCTATGCCTTCTGGCTTCGGTCGGTGTTCGGCGGATATCACCACGCCTGGAAACTGGAAAATGAAAGACTGCGCAAAAAGGGGTTGCCTGTGCTCAGTGTCCATAACCGCATGATTCATTATGCGGTCATTCCCGTGTTATTTTGTGCAGCCGCATTCCTGATTTTCAGCATGCTGCACAAGCGGTGGGTATGGGAGGTTCCTGTTTTCTTTTTTGCACAAAGTGTGCTGGCCTTTACGTTGCTCGAGCTGGTTAATTATGTAGAACACTATGGCATAGTGCGCAAACAAATAGCACCCGGAAAGTATGAACGTGTTAATCCGCTGCATTCATGGAATACCAGTCATATCATTAGCAATTTCTTTTTGTTTCAGTTGCAGCGGCATTCTGATCATCATGTTCATGCTATCAAAAGGTATCAGGTATTGAATCATTATGATGAAAGCCCTCAACTGCCATACGGGTATCCTACCATGATACTCATTGCTCTTGTTCCACCGCTGTGGTTTGCCATGATTAACAAGAGGCTGGAGGAATGGGAAGAAAAGATTGCAGCCACTGCCTGATTATTGATAAAAGGTAACTTGTACTCGGAAACGCGGATCAATAGCTCCCAAACGGTCGTAGACTGATTTGGAAATTTTGATAATCAGTTTATCGTTTAGGCCTGTGTCCGGCAATTTGCCGATCACGCGCACAAATACTTCGCGGTTATTCATTTCGTTGCGCACTTTCAGAATGGTGCCAACCGGTGCGGTGCGGTGCAACGCCAGATATTTCCGGTTGCCTTCTGTTCCTTCGATCAATTCAGCCAGGCCTGATTCTTTGATTTCTTTTGTGCTGCCCAGTGTTTCTGCAGGGGTTGTGCTCACAGAAATTTTTTCGCTGATAACAGGCTGTGTTTTTTCCTGAACCACCGGCGTAACCGGATTATTTTGATCGGGCTGATTGGCTGCTTGCTGAATGGTATTTTGCTGGTACATGGGTTGCGATACAAACAACTGCTGACCTACCTTCAGATCCTGGCCTGCCAAGCCATTCCATTCTTTTATCTGGTCCACACCAACGCCATATTTTCTGGAGATGGAAAACAGGGTTTCTCCGGGCGCAACTGTATGCACGGTGCGCACCTCCATGGGTTGAGGCGTGCCCCTTCCTTCGGCCGGTGCCGGGGTTTTACGGATAATCAGCTCCTGACCTATCGAAAGCGTGTTGTCCGCCAGGTTATTCCATTGTTTGATTTCGTCCACACTTACCTGGTACAGGCGTGAGATGGAAAAAAGCGTTTCTTTTTCGGCCACTTTATGAATAACGCCATCTGCCAACCTTCGCGGTGCACGTGGTGTATAGGGTATCTTCAAAATTTGCCCCACTACCAGCCCGGCATCGGCCGTTGGGTTGTATTCCAGGATCTGTGCGATGGGGGTACCATACCTGCGCGACAGGCTGTACAGCGTTTCCTTTTCCTCTACCTTATGAATGACAAACACTTTACCGTTGATTGTTTCCGTGCCGATGGAATCGGCAGGGATGCAAGGGTTAAACGAAACAGTCCAAAAAATCAAAACCTTCAGCATGGCATATTATTCAAAAAATAACCTTTCCGGCTGCCACGAAGTTACGCAACTGCCGTTGTTTGCAAAAGGACTTCTATTATGCCGTAACAAATTTATGGCCGCCTCGTTTCTTTTGGCAGAATACTTTAATTTAGCAGCCGCTGTATTCATGCACAACCTGTCATCACCCTGTAAACCCGGCAATTGTATTTCGCGGAGGCGTTTACGGTGGTTTTGCTGCGCTTGCACAAAAGGCATGGTTTGCCGGGTAGGAATTTTCTTCTCTTTCCTGATGCTTATTTCCATGCTGGCCTATGCGCAGAAGTCGCGGGTGATGCTCATGGAAATTAAAAGTGAAATAGATCCGCGTACCAATCGCTATGTTGAACTTGCCCTAAAACACGCAGAAAGTATTCAGGCCGATGTGGTGATTATTGAAATGGATACCTATGGCGGTATCCTTACCGATGCGAAGGAAATTGTGGATAAGATCATGGATTTTAAAAAGCCCATCTGGGTGTATATCAATTCCGATGCAGCTTCGGCCGGGGCGCTTATTGCAATTGCCTGCGACAGCATCTACATGTCGCCCGGAGCCAGCATCGGAGCGGCCACGGTGGTCAATGCCACAGGCGAAAAGGCTCCGGATAAGTACCAGTCGTATATGCGCTCTATCATGCGTTCCACTGCCGAGGAGAATGGTCGCAACCCGCGCATTGCCGAAGGCATGGTGGATGAACGCATCGTGATTGAAGGCATTAAAAAAGAAGGAGAAGTAATCACCTTTTCCACAGCCGAAGCCATGCAGCACGGCTTCTGCGAGGCCAAGGTGAATTCGATTGAAGAAATCCTGCAACGAAACGGCATCACCGGGTACGAACTGATAAAATTTGAGCTCAGCGGAACGGAACGAATCATTGCCTTCTTTCTCAATCCCTTCATCAGCGGACTGCTGATCCTGATTATCGTAGGTGGACTGTGGTTCGAGCTGCAGACCCCGGGCGTTGGATTTCCGCTGGCAGCTGCCGTTACTGCACTTATTTTATACCTGGTTCCCTATTACCTCAACGGACTTGCCGCCAACTGGGAAATCCTGGCGTTGTTTGCCGGCGTTGCGCTGATTCTGGTCGAGCTGTTTGTGCTGCCTGGCTTTGGCCTGGCCGGCATGGCCGGTATTGTACTTACTGTGGGTTCGCTTATTCTGATAATGATTAACAATGATGTTTTTGATTTTGAGTTTGTGCCTGCCGCTGAACTGATGTATGCTGTGGCGGCTACATTGGGCGGTATTGTAGGTGGTATTATTCTGCTTTTTGCCGGAGGAGTGCGGCTGGCCGATTCGCGTGTGTTTAAACGGATAGCGCTTACCACCACTCAGGAAACTTCGGAAGGCTTTGTGGTAAAACCTGCACCTGAACCGCTGAAAGGTAAACGCGGTGTTGCTTATACTGTGTTACGGCCTTCCGGAAAGGTGATGATTGATGATAAAATCTATGACGCCTACACGCGTGGAGAATATATTGAAAAAGGCGATGCCATTGAGGTGCTCGATGATGAAACCTCTTCCCTTCGTGTGCGTAAAGTTGCTTCAACCTGATTTTAAAAATTAAACCATCTCTTCATGAAGAAAATCATTGTTGTTTTAGGTGTGCTGTTTGCTGCCGTACTTAGCTTTGCACAAGAACTGTATATGCCTTTGGAGTTCCGCAGGGCGTACGAAAACGGAACGCGGAAGTGGGACGGCACAGTATCGGACACCTACACGCAAAACCGGTCGGAATATAAGATTCGTGCCTCAGTGGATCCGTACACCAAAATCCTTCGCGGTGAGGCTATCATTACCTATTACAACAACAACAAAGACACCATTCGCGTCCCGACTTTTCATACATACCACGATTATTATAAACCCACTTCAAGAAAATCGGGTTTCTTTAGCCGCGGAGAGTCATCGTTTACCAACCACAAAGGGATGGTTATTGAGGAATTGAAAATAAATGGCGAGCCGGTTGATTTGGATAACCCGAACGAAATTGTTTATGGAGGAACCAATTACACCCTTCGCCTGAAGAAGCCTCTGCCCCCGAAATCAACCATGCAGTTGTCTGTTAAGTGGAATTATGAAATTCCGGGCGAAGGATTTGAACGCAGCGGTGCCATTGACAGCACTTCCATGTTTATTGCCTACTGGTATCCGGAAATGGCAGTGCTGGATGACATTGATTTCTGGGATCGCATTGCGTATGATGCTGCCACCGAATTTTATCATGACTATTCAGATTACGATATTGAGATAACTGTTCCGGATAACTTTGTGGTATGGGCATCGGTACCCCCGACAAATCCTGATGAAGTTTACACGTCCTCCATTCGTGATAAGATCGAGCAGGCCCGGAAAAGCACCACACCCGTGCGCATTTATGGCGAGGGAGATTTCAGAAAAACTGCATCGGGTAAGAAAACCTGGAAATTTACCGCCAGGAATTTTCCCGACTTTGCATTTGCCCTGAGTGATCATTTTCTGTGGGAAGCCCGGAACTACTCCGACCAGCACGGTGATTACTTTATTCACGTGGCCTACCCACCCGCCCATCCGGAGTTTGGCGCTGTACTAAAAGCTATTGAAGAGTCGCTTAAGGTGTTTCATAACAAGTTTCCCGTTTATCCGTTCCCTTATCGGTACTTTACCATCTTCAACGGGCTTCGGGGCGGTGGCATGGAATTCCCCGGCATGGCCAACGATCAGGAAATTTCAGGTGCGCTGCTTTCGCAATACCTCGGCAGAAAAATTGATGACGTTCAGGCACAGCTCGGCCTTACGTTGCACGAAATGTGCCACATGTACTTTCCGTTCATGATGGGCATCCACGAAAAAAAATATGCATGGATGGATGAAGGCTTTGCCTCTTTTTCTGAGTATTTCATAGACCAGCTCTTTGAACCACGTGATGCAGACCAGCCCTACCTGGCTTCGCAGCGCGTATTGCCCATGATGACACCCACACACATAGCCGAAGGCAGTGGCATCAATTCATACACCATAGGTGCACAGTCGTACGTGGCTTTGTACCACCTTCTTGGCCGAGATATGTTTTTAAAATGCCTGCATGCCTACATGGATGCATGGAAACACAAACACCCTACACCCTATGATTTCATGTTTACCTTCAACCGTGTTTCCGGCCAGAACCTGAACTGGTTCTGGAAGAAATGGTATTTCGATTGGGGGTATATGGACATCGGCATTTCTAATGTAAAGGGCAACATGGCTACGGTAAAAAACCTGGGCGGCAGACCGGTGTACTTTCAGGTAATTACCGAGTTTGAAGATGGCACTTCGGTAACCGATGAGGTGAGTCCGGCTGTGTGGAGAACATCAGATACTTATCAGCACAGGATCAACACCGGAAAAAAGAAGATTAAATCCATACACTTAAAAATACCAATGAGCGGGGATGCCCTGGCTTCCAATAATCACTGGCCTGCTCAGTAAGAACGGGCGTGCATACGGGCCGTTAGTTTTATCGTGCCTGTGAGAATCGGTTGTCAGTAAACAGCTTCATTGGAGGCATGCGGATATTTGTCTTACCGCTTTCCTTGACGTTTCATCAAACGAATGATAGCCGGAATGGCAATCATTACCCATACCACGTTAATAAACGTGTTGGCATATGCAGTATAATAAACAGAGTAAATAATCAGACAGATGCCTCCAATAAAATTCAGCAGCAGGAAGGACCAGGAATCCGACTGAATGCGCTGATAGCTGTTCAGTCCGTAGGCCAGTATTACCATTAGCGAACCGCTCCAGCCGATGATATCGATCAGCAGTTTTGGCATAACGTCAGCCATTCTTTAATCAGCATCAATACACCCAGTAAAAATACCAGTATCAACAGCACCTTTCTGAAGGTGTTCTGCGATATCCGGTTAACAATAAGCTTGCCGAAATAACTGCCCCCGAATGCAGCAATGAGCAGCAGCGGAAGTACGGGCAGCAGTTCATCGGGAAAATACTGACCATCCAGATAAATGATGGATCGCAGCAAGTCAACGGAAAAGTCAATTGCAGCCGAAGTACCGATGAGCAGGTTTTTTTCCAGCTGAAAGGAGGCCAGTACCAGTCCGCGCACCGCTCCGCCAGTGCCGATAAACCCGGCCAGAAAACCGGCCAGCGCACCGCCCCCCACAGCGTTTCTCAGTGTACCTTCGATATTGAAGGAGGGACGCAATAACATAAATACACTGAAGCCCATCAGAAAAAAACTCAGAACCAGTTTAGCGTAATCCAGTTCTATCCAGCGCAGCAACAATGCTCCGATAGCAGCAAATACAGCGCTGGATACACCCAGCCAAAGCAGTAATTTTTTATCAATGGTACGCCAGAAAAAAAGCAGTTTGGCAGTGTTGCTGAACACATGCAACAAACCGGTAAGCGCCAGTACCGCCTGGAAAGGGAAGAAAAACTGGGCCACCGATACAAAAAATAAAGATGAGCCGAACCCGCCTACCGTGCCCAGTATCTCGCTGAGCAGCGTAAGCAAAAAGAAAAGTAAAAGTTCTGCAACCACTGTCGTTCAGGGTTATAACTTTACCGTTTCAAGATGTAAAGAATTTCTGAGAGTATGACCGACACCGTAAAAATTAGCCGTCCGCCACGCACTTTCTTGCCCGAAGATTTTAAAATAACCGACTGGCCATCGCTGAAGCCGTGGTTTGATGACCTACTGAACCGGCCGATTGCGGATGTGCACGAACTGCGTGCGTGGTTTCGGCACCGCAGCGAACTGGAAGCAGTGATTTCGGAAGATCTGGCCTGGCGTTATATAAATATGACGCGCTTTACAGATAACGATGAGTACAGCCGGGCATACCGTTTTTTTGTTGAAAAAATTCAACCCGAAATAGCCCCGGTAAATGATAAGCTGAACCGTAAGGCAGTAGAAAGTCCTTTTATCAATGAACTGGAGGGCGTGCCGGGATATGACATACTGATTCGCAATTTGCGCAAGGATATTGAGTTGTTCCGGGAAGAAAACATTCCATTGTTTACTGAAATCAGCCTGGAGCAGCAAAAATACAATCAGATTTCCGGCGCAATGACCGTTCTTTTTCGCGGTCAGGAGCTTACACTGCAACAGGCTGCCGTGCTGTTGCTCGAGCCTGACCGCGCGCTGCGCGAAGAAGTGTATCGGCTCATTACTTTGCGAAGACTGCAGGATAGGGAGCAACTGGATGCACTCTTTACAAAACTGGTGCGGCTTCGTCATCAGGTGGCGGTACATGCTGGTTTTAAAAATTTCCGCGACTATATGTTCATCGCATTGGGGCGTTTTGATTACACACCGGCCGATTGCTTCGCTTTTCATGATGCCGTTCAGCAGCATGTGGTCCCCCTGCTAACCAGCCTGATGGAAGAGCGCAGGCAAATGATGAACCTTACTCGGTTGCGGCCGTGGGATAAAGCCGTTGATGCACTTGGGCGTCCGCCACTCAGGGCATTTAAAGACGGAACTGATCTCACCGAAAAGGGCATACGGTGCTTTACCCGCATTCATCCTTTTCTGGGTATGTGCCTCCAAACCATGCACTCCATGGGTCACCTTGACCTTGAGTCGCGCAAAGGAAAAGCACCCGGAGGGTACAACTATCCGCTTGCCGAGCTGGGTGTTCCTTTTATTTTCATGAATGCCACATCCACCCTGCGCGATATGGTAACACTTATGCATGAGGGCGGGCATGCTGTGCATAATTTTTTAACCCGCAATCTGGAACTGAACGACTTTAAATCCACGCCATCAGAAATTGCAGAGCTGGCTTCAATGACCATGGAACTGATTTCCATGGATGCGTGGGATGAGTTTTTTAAAGATGAAGAAGAACGCAGGCGCGCGGTACGCGAGCAACTGGAAGACATCATCGAAACATTGCCATGGGTTGCTGCAATTGACAAATTTCAGCATTGGATTTACGAACATCCGTCGCATACGGAAGAGGAAAGAGCCCATACGTGGAGAGAAATTTTTTCATCGTTTTCCGATTCCGTAACCGACTGGTCCGGATTGGAAGAGGGGCGCGACTATATGTGGCAGAAGCAACTGCATTTGTATGAAGTACCATTTTACTACATTGAGTATGGCATGGCTCAGTTGGGTGCTATAGCCCTGTGGCGCAATTACCGCGCGGATAAACAGGCCGGATTAGAAGGCTATTTCAACGCCCTGAAACTGGGCAATACGCGCACGATACCGGAGGTATATCGGGCAGCCGGTATCCGCTTCGATTTCAGTTCCGGTTATATCAATGGGTTGATGACATTTGTGTGGGAAAAGCTGAGGTAGAATTTAACTGACCGTTTCTTCTGCCTGTTGAGATCCCAATCTGTGTTTGCCGTCAGGTCTTGCTCTTTTACAGGTTATAGAATTGGGTGGTAGCTGCTATATCGCTGTCCGAGCACCTACTATCCGGATCGCACAGGGCAGACAGATTAACGTACAGCTGGTTTTTAGCCAAAAGATCGCAAAGAATTTCCTTTTGTTTTTTCAGTTTAAGGCGTTTGAATGCTTCTATTTTTTTCTCAAACCGCTGGAGTTCAATGCTATACCTGAAGAAACTTTTTGTTTTTATCCGATCCCAGATTTGCAGAAGTGTTTGGGTGCTGTTCGCTGCCTCAATCTGCCCGACAAATGTTTGGTTGTACCTTTTCAGTTCAAAATATACGAATGAACCTCCTCCTTTCCAGTTTACGC
Organism: Cyclobacteriaceae bacterium; assembly: GCA_036787955.1. Taxonomy (GTDB): domain Bacteria; phylum Bacteroidota; class Bacteroidia; order Cytophagales; family Cyclobacteriaceae; genus UBA2336. The sequence continues at coordinate 36,466 of DAIQOI010000015.1, read as the reverse complement.
TTTTAGATATACCTGTTTGCTCTCCCTCAATTACTTTCTTTAACCTGACAACGCTATCGTTTTGCCCGTAATCAAGCTGTTCAATACCTATATATTGTCTTTTCATTTTGTGTGCAACAGCTGCGGTTGTTCCACTTCCAAGGTGATAATCCAGTACCAGATCACCTTCACGGGTTGTGAGTTCCAGTATTCTTTTTATCAGCTTTTCGGGCTTTTTCCCACCGGGTAAATTAACGCCTCCTTCGCTTCGGTTGGTTTGAAATATTTCATCATCCCACAGATCGGATATTAATGTTCCGAAATAGTTTTGAGAAGATTCCCTGACGATTCTTTCTTTAAGCGGAATGAGAACACCTCCCTCATATATCAACACCAACTGCCCACGGGTGTTGATGTGCTCCATTACGGTTTTTATTTTTTTTGACCGGGCTATTGCGGCCTTTATTTTTTCTCCGGCCTTTTTGTTGTTCTTTTCCAGTGAGTAAATGTTTTCGTAATGCTCCAGAGCGTATTTTTCAAGATCTTTTTCGTTTTGAAATTTTTGCTTCAGATCTTTTACTGTATATCCATCCTTGTTTTTAATTACTTCATATCGGTAATTCGGATTAAAGGTGCTCTTTATGTAAATGGGATTGAACCGGAATTCCGGTGATTTTGAATAAAACAACAGGTATTCCTTAACCTTGAATAGCCTCTCGCCCCTTTTTACATTGATGGCATTAACACCACTTGGCGTACTGGTTTTTACCACTATTGTTTCTCTGTAATTTTCGCTGCCAAAGATTTCATCCATTAAAACTTTCAGGTAGGCTTGTTCATGGTCATCACACTGAGCAAAAACAGCGCCCTCGTAGTGCAAAAGAATTTTTGCAATTTCAAGCCGGTTCCTCATAAAGGTCAGCCATGTTGACCTGTTAAAATTGTCATGGTAATTAAATGCGTCATTACCCGTATTGTAGGGAGGGTCTATGTAAATCAGTTTTACTTTTCCGGTAAATTCCTTTTTAAGGCTGTGTAAAGCAAAAAGATTGTTACCCCTGATAATCAGATTATCGGTAATGGTGTCAGGTGGGAGTCCTCTTTGCCGGTTTATTTCAGTGTCTCTGCGGAAACAGTCAAGGCTAAGTTCTCCTTTTTTATCTATGCGCCTGGCGTTGGTTAAAACCTTAGGCTCCAAAAGGTGGTTAATTTCGTCCTGCTCCAAAGTTTCGCTGAAGTAAATTTCTTCTCGTTTTTGTTCCGCTTTTGTCAGCCCGCCTTCAAGGATGCAGTTTTTATAAGGCCATATCAGCACTGCTTCGTTTTTTTGTTTGGAAAGCCTGCTGGCAATGTTTCCGGTTTTGTTTTTGAATTTTGTGCAGTTGTCACCGAGATAATTTTTCTGTTCCAGAAAATCAAGAAAACGATTTTGGTTAAAAACCAGTGTACCGTTGATCCTGAGAAAAAAATTTTCCCTGAGTGCTTCGTGCTGAAGCAGCAGGGTTATCAGAGCCTGGTCGCAGTTCCGTGCTTTGTCAATTAGCATCTGTTTTTTCAACGTTTCATTCGCTGACAGGAAATGGGGATCCTTCTTAAGTTGTTGTTGCAAAATATCATGTAGCTTCATGGGTTTTAGGCAAATTAAGGGCTGATCAAATTTACCTGGTTTGACCAGTTTGTTGTTTGAAGTGCAGGTAAAATGGTTTCTTTTTGCCGGGAGTGGCCGTTCAGATGGCCGCGATTAAATGGGTTGGGTTGAACTGACCAACGGGATAGTAGACATGGATAAAAATGGTTAGCAGCAAAAACGCTTCCGATCGGTAATTCAGTGACCGCGGGCCTTGTCCAGCAGGTCGCTGAGTTGCAGTGCTTCGTGGTCGGTAAGATTCAGCATTTTGTCGAGCACATCCTGATGACGGTTGATGCGCTGCAACAATTCGATGCCGGTTCCTGAAATAAACACATCGCTGGCACGCTTATCGTTCGGACAGGTTTGTTTTTCAATTAACCCTTTGGCAAGGAGGCGACTCAGAAGTCGGGGCATGTCGGAATTGCGATCCAGCATACGGCTTTTGATTTCGCCTACCGACAGACTTTTCGGATATTGTCCTTTTAAGATGCGAAGAATATTAAATTGAGCAGCCGTTATGCCAAACTGTCTGAAAAACTGATTGTTTTTTCCCTGAAGCCAGCCGGCTGTAAACAATAAGTTGAGAATGGCCTTCTGCCGTGGGCTGCTGAATTGTTTTTGTTTGATTTCCTCTTCAATGCGCATGGCTGTAAATTAAAGTGGGAGCATACCGCTCCCACTGTTTGTTGGTTTTGCAATCAGAGATCAGGCCTGTTTATCCAACTCAACCTTGATGTTCAGCGTTACCAGATCGCCTACCACCATTTCGCCGGAAGCCAGTTTGTTGGCCCATGACACTCCATAGTCCTGGCGGTTAATTACACCAGTCACTTTAAAACCGGCTTTTACACCACGGCCGGTATCAATGGTGCCACCGTACACTACATCAAATTCTACTTTTTTGGTAACACCCTTCATTGTGAAGTCGCCTTTCAGTTTATACTTATTGCCTTCTTTAACAAGGTTTCCCTTAAAGGTTATTTCAGGGTATTTTTCAGCATCAAAAAAATCGGGCGAACGAAGGTGGTTGTCACGCTTTTCGTTGTCGGTGTCAATCGAGGCAACTTTGGCCGTAAAAGTTACTTCAGCCCCGTTAAAATCGGGTGACTTGCTGACTACCGTTGCGGTGTAATCTTTAAAAACACCTTCGGTTTCCGACACCACCATGTGCGATACGCTAAATCCGATTTTAGAGTGGACCTTATCGATCGTCCAGGTGGAAGTCTGTGCGGTAACGCCGGTAAGAACCAGCACGGATAAGGCAAATAATAACAGTTTTTTCATAATGACTTTGGTTTACGAATGCTACAACGCAAAATTGAATTTAAATGTTTAAACATCTAATATTTTTTTGTTATCTGATTGATTTTCAGCTTAATAAATTTTCAGAAATGCCAGCCCATAAGGGCAAGAAAAGCCATTAGAACGAGGTTCATCAGGTTCAGCGGAAGAAGGTACTTCCATTCCAGGCGCAGCAGCTGGTCAATGCGCAGGCGCGGGAAGGTCCAGCGGAACCACATCATCACAAAAATGAGGGCAGAAACTTTTCCAAAAAACCAGAATACAGGCGGTATAAAATCCATAATTGCATTGAAGCCGTGCCACGAACCGATGTGCAAAGGCATCCAGCCCCCGAAGAAAACGGTTGCACCAATGGCGCAGACAATAAACATATTGGCAAACTCGGCCAGAAAGAAAAATGCAAACTTCAGTCCGGAGTATTCGGTGTGAAAGCCGGCTGTTAGTTCCGACTCGGCCTCGGCCAGGTCGAAGGGCCCGCGGTTGGTTTCGGCTGTTCCTGCAATCAGGAAAATAATAAAGGCTATCCAGGCCGGGATATGGCCTTTAAAAATCCACCACCCATCCCGCTGACTTTCTATGATGGTGCTGAGTTGCAAACTGCCGGTTAGCACCACGATGGTAAGCAGCGACAGTGCTACCGAGAGTTCATAGCTGATAATCTGAGCGCCGGCACGCATGGCCCCGATGAGGGAGTATTTGTTGTTGGACGACCAGCCTGCCAAAAGAATTCCTATAACACCAAGTGATGAGATGGAAGCTACAAAAAGCAGGCCGATGTCGGGGTCGAATGCCTGCAAACCTGGAGCAAAGGGTACGGCCGTCATGGCCATGAAAGCCGCCACCATGAGTACAAAAGGGGCGAGGTTGAACAGAAAGCGGTCGGCATCTTTGTTGATGAGCGGCTCTTTAAACAACAACTTGATGACATCGGCTACGGTTTGCGCGGTACCCCACTTGCCCACGCGCATGGGCCCCAGCCGTTGCTGAAAAAAAGCACTCACCTTGCGTTCGGCATACACCAGCACCAGCCCCAGCAATCCAAAAAAAATCATGATGGCTACTCCCGCTATAACCATTTCGATAATCAGAACCGTTTGTTCAGAAAAGCGCTGCATAAGCCAGCTATGCAAGGCAGAAGTAACGATGGAAAAGTCATAAAGTGCTTTCATCGGTCAATGTCGGGTATTACCAGATCGATGGTTGACATAATAGCAATAAGGTCGGCAATTTTGTGTCCGCGGGCCATGTGATCCAGGGCTGAGAGGTTGCTGAAGCCTGGCGATCGGAACTTGAGGCGATAAGGGCTGCGCTGCCCATCGCTGATGATGTACACACCAAACTCACCGCGTGCCGTTTCTACACGTTGGTACCATTCGCCTTTGGGGAGTTTGATGACAGCCTTGGTAGGCACCTTGTGAGGTCCTTCAGGAATATTATCAATGAGCTGCTCAATAATGGAAAGCGACTCCCACATTTCATCGATGCGGCACTTATACCGCGCGAAGCAATCGCCTTCGGTGCGCAGTATTTCTTTGAACTGCACGCTGGGATATGCGCTGTACGGGTGGTGTTTGCGCACATCGCATGAAAAACCCGATGCCCGTGCTGTCGGGCCGGTTACTCCGTAAGAGATGGCATCTTCACGGGATAATTTGCCTATGCCAACGGTACGCTGGCGAAAGATAACATTGTTGGTAAGCAGGTCATCGTATTCGGGGAGTTTCTTTTTGAAATGCTTTACAAACTCTTTTGTGCGTTTCCGGAAGTTCGGATGGATATCAAACATGAGTCCACCCGGAACATTGTAATTCATGGTAAGACGTGCACCGCAGGTTTCTTCAAATATGTCGGTAATCATTTCGCGGTCACGGAACCCATAGAGGAAAGTTGTGATGGCGCCCAGGTCCATACCCATCACTCCCCACCACAACTGATGAGATGAAAGACGTTGCAACTCGGCTATGAGGGTTCGGATTACTTTTACCCGTTCGGGCACTTCCAGCTGCAGGGCCATTTCCACAGCCAGACACACAGCCTCATTGTTAATGTGGCACGACAGATAATCCATCCGATCAGTAAGATGAACAATCTGTTGATAGCTGTCGCGTTCGCACATTTTTTCAATAGAGCGGTGAATATAACCGATGTGCGGCTCAACTTTTCTGATAATTTCACCATCGAGGGTAAGCACAAGCCTGAGCACACCATGGGTGGAAGGGTGCTGCGGGCCCATGTTGATGAAGTATTCCTGTGTTTCGGGCTGAGCGGTAACCAGCTTTTCCATCAGTATTCAATCATATTTACAGGGTCTGAATAATCCTTGCGCAACGGATAGCCCACCCAGTCATCGGTAAGCAACAACCTGCGCAGGTCAGGATGGTTGCGAAACACGATGCCAAACAGGTCGTACACTTCCCGTTCGTGAAATTCGGCCGTGCGCCAGATGTCGCATACCGTATCTGTTTCAGGATTTTCGCGGGTTGGTATGCGGGCTTTTACCACCACTTGCAGGCCGGTGGCGGTGGATTTAAGATGATAGACGACCAGCATGTGGTCGGGCGGATAATCCACGCCCGTAAGGCAGAAAAGAAAATCAAAAGGTGATTGCGGGTGATGGCGCAGGTCGATCAGTAGGCTTCGTGCTTTATCGGCCGGTACGCATACCTGCAAAAATTGCACACCCTGTTGGATATCGGCTTCCGGCATGCGCGCGGATATAAACTGACGGAGCGCTTCGTCATTCATAATCAGGCCGGAAAATCTTTTTGTGGATCAAATGATGTTGTTTGAACTTCTCCCCGGATTTTTCGCTGCAGTTGGAGTATGCCGTACAGCAGTGCTTCAGGGCGGGGAGGGCAGCCGGGAACGTAAACGTCTACCGGTATAATGTGGTCTGCTCCTTTTACCACCGAGTAGGTGTTATAGTAAAAAGGTCCGCCCGATGTGGCGCATGCACCCATGGCAATAACATATTTCGGATCGGCCATCTGGTCATAGAGGCGTTTTAACACGGGCGCCATTTTGTTTACAATTGTTCCTGCAATTACAATCAGGTCGGCCTGTCGCGGGGTGGCGCGTGCCACCTCAGTACCAAACCGCGACCAATCGTGGCGGCTGGCACCTGTTGCCATCATCTCAATGGCACAGCAGCTCGTGCCAAACACCAGGGGCCAGAGGGAGTTGGCACGTGCCCAGTTCACTATATTTTCTACGGAAGTAACCACAATGTTACTTCCGGGGCCGCGGATCACCTGTCCCGGAAAGTCGCGCAGCAACTGTTCGTACTGTTCGGGCGGTATGGTATTCTGATTCACTCCCATTTCAATGCTCCCTTTTTCCAGGCATACAGCAAACCGACACCCAGAACACCGAGAAAGATCAATATTTCGATAAACGCTGCAAGTCCTGCTTCCTTCATGGCCACAGCCCAGGGAAACAGAAAGACTGTTTCCACATCAAAAATGAGAAAGATGATGGCAAACAGGTAATAACCTACGCGAAACTGAATCCAGGATGTTCCCCGGGTGGGGATTCCGCACTCGTAAGGTTCTTCTTTCTGAATGTTTTTTGATCGGGGCGCTGCAAGGTAGGATACCAACATACCTGCTCCCACCATTACCAGGCTGCAAAGAAAAAATATGAGCAAAGCCGTGCTGTTCATTGTTTATTTTATTTCCCAGGTTTCTCCGCTGCGCAACAACTCATCCATGGAATGGTAGCGTGCCGATTGCCTTACCTGCTCAGCTTCCATGACCACTGCTTCATCAAACGTTTTGGTGCGTACCTGACGGATTACTCCCAGTGCCATGGGAAAGTGCGGTGGTGCCATGCGGGCCAGCATCAGGTGAAGCGTTGGATCTTCGCTGTGCGCATCGTGCACAAGAATATCTTTTTCAGTAATGCCGTTTTCGCCAAGGGTTACCACCTCCAGTCTCAGACCGTTGAGGCGGAGGCCTTTTCTTTTATCTTTTCCAAATAATAATGGCTCACCGTGTTTTACATGAAGCTGGAAATCATCGCGGTTTTCCTTTGCGGTTACCGCTGCGTGGGCATCATCGTTGAAGATGACACAGTTCTGCAGAACTTCTACCAACGAGGTTCCCTTATGGCGCGCAGCTTCTATGAAAATTTCGGCCATAAGTTTCGGGTTGGTGTCAATGGTGCGTGCGTAAAATGTTCCCTGTGCACCAATTACCAGATCGGAGGCGCGGAAGGGCCTTTCGATGGTTCCGTAAGGTGTCGATTTGGTTATCAGTCCGAGGGGCGAAGTGGGAGAATACTGGCCTTTGGTCAGGCCATAAATTTCGTTGTTGAATAGAATGATGTTGATGTCAATATTTCTGCGCAGCGCATGAATAAAGTGATTGCCTCCGATGGCCAGGGCATCGCCATCACCCTGAATCTCCCAAACACTTAGTTGTGGGTTAGCCAGCTTGATGCCGGTGGCAAAAGCCGGGCCCCGGCCGTGAATGGTATGGAAACCGTAGGTATTGACATAGTAAGGAAAGCGTGCGGCACAACCGATGCCGGATACAAACACAAAGTTTTCGCGCGGTATGCCAAGCTGCGGCAGGGCATTGGTCATGGCCGCCAGGATAGCGTAATCGCCACAGCCCGGGCACCAACGGACCAACTGGTCGCTTTCAAAGTCTTTTTTGGTTAGTGTTCTTGTTGCCGGGGGAGTATCTACGGTTTCCATAATTAACCTTCTTTAACATGTTGCATAATGGCTTCTTTCAGTTCAGACACCAGGAAGGGCTGCCCCTGAACCTTGTTGTATGAGACGATACCCGGGTGAGCAGTGCGGCCGCGGAGCAGGTTGGCAAATTGCCCCAGGTTCAGTTCGCATACCAGTATTTTCCGGTATCGTTTAAGCAGGTCGGCTGTGTTGCGCGGCAGGGGATTGAGGTAGGTAAAATGGGCATAATCAACATCCGCACCGGTGCTTTGCAGTTCCGAAACGGCTGTAAAGAGTGCTCCGTATGTACCACCCCAGCCAACCACCAGTAGTTGGGCATTACCCGAACCGTTTACTGTTTGTTCAGGAATATAATTCGCTACACGTGCAATTTTTTCCGCACGCAGGTGAACCATTTTTTCATGATTCAGCGGGTCGTATGATACGTTGCCGGTAATATCCTGCTTTTCAAGGCCGCCAATACGGTGTTCCAGTCCGGGTGTACCGGGAATGGCCCACGGTCGTACCAGTGTTTCCGGGTTGCGCAGGTAAGGATAAAACCGACCGTTTTGGGGTGTGGTAGGATGATTGATTTTTATTTCCGGGAGGTCGGCCATTTTGGGAAATTTCCATGGCTCAGAGCCGTTGGCCAGATAACCATCGCTCAAAAGAATAACAGGAGTCATGTGTTCAACAGCCAGCTTAACGGCCTGGTAAGCTGCATAAAAACAATGGCTTGGGGTGCTGGCGGCCATCACTATCAGCGGACTTTCGCTGTTCCTGCCGAATACTGCTATGTTTACATCTGCCTGTTCGGTTTTTGTGGGTAGACCGGTTGAAGGTCCTCCGCGCTGTACGTCAATGATGACAACGGGTACTTCGGCCATCACGGCCAGGTTAATGGCTTCGCCCTTCAGGGCGATGCCGGGTCCGGACGAGGTGGTAACGCCAATCTGACCTGCATAGCCGGCTCCAATGGCCGAGCAGACGGCTGCAATTTCATCTTCTGCCTGGAGGGTAATGACGCCCATGTTTTTATAACGCGACAACTCGTGCAGAATATCAGAAGCCGGTGTGATGGGGTACGACCCGAGAAATAGTTTTTTGCCCGCTTTTTCTGCTGCAGCCATCAGTCCCCAGGCGGTTGCCGTATTGCCTGAAATATGCCGGTACACGCCTTTTTCAATTTTTGCTGCCGGAATGCGGTAACGCGAAGGAAGAGCTTCTATGGTTTCGGCATAATGGTAGCCGGCATGGAGAGCACGTTTGTTTCCTTCGGCCAGGGCCGGTGTTTTGCGGAACTTGCTGTCAATATATTTTTCAGTTTCTTTGGTCGAGCGATCAAAGAGCCAGTACATCATGCCCAGTGCAAACATGTTTTTCGATCGCATGATGCTTTTGTTGTCCAGTTGCAAACCTTCCAGGGCTGTTTTGGTAAGCGAGGATATGGGCGCCTGTACTACGTTATAGTCAGCCAGGGTACCGTCTTCCAGCGGGTTGGTTGGAAATCCGGCTTTCTCAATATTCCGGTCATTAAAGGCATCGCTGTCGATGATAATGTTGCCGCCCTTGCGTACAAACTGGAGGTTTGACTTCAAGGCAGCCGGATTCATTGCTACCAGCACATCTGCCTTGTCGCCCGGTGTATAAATATCAATGCGCCCGATCTGTACCTGAAAACCCGAAACTCCCTCCAAGGTGCCTTGCGGAGCCCGTATTTCGGCCGGAAAATCAGGAAAGGTAGCCAGGTCATTTCCCAGAATTGCCGAAGTAAAACTGAACTGCGAACCGGTAAGCTGCATGCCGTCTCCGGAGTCGCCCGCAAACCGGATAACCACCTTTTCCAGCTCCTGTTCGGCCTTTTTGCCGTTGGTTACAACGCTCATATAAGAAGAGATTTGATAACGTGAAGTTACGGTTTTACGTTTCAATAAACCATTGAAAAAGGGTGGATGTTCCAACAGATTTTCGTTATCTTTCGATAATTCAACCCCAAAGGTTATGCCTTACATTATTTGCGAACCCTGTGTGAGCACCTGCGATACGGCGTGTGTGGATGTGTGCCCGGTGGATTGTATTCACGGACCGATATATAAGGACCGAAGCGGGCAGGAAGTGAAGGAGCCCGGTTTTGACAAAACCGGAAAGCAATTGTACATCAATCCGGAGGTTTGCATTGACTGCGATGCCTGTGTTCCGGCCTGTCCGGTAGAAGCCATTTTTGAGGAGAGTCAGGTGCCTGAAAAGTGGAAAAGCTACATCGCCAGGAATTACGAGTTCTACGGTTTACAGCCTCCTGCTGCATAAATTTGCAGTTTCCATTCAATAATGTTGAAGATTCTTTCAACTCCGCAGATCAAGGAACTGGATAATTACACCATTGCCAACGAACCCATCGCTTCCATCGATTTGATGGAGCGGGCCTGCCGCGCTTTCACCTCGTGGTTCACCGAGCATTTTGACGAAACCCACCGCACAGGCGTAGTGTGTGGCACCGGAAACAACGGAGGAGATGGGCTGGGCATAGCCCGCATGCTGAGCGAACTGGGGTACGTGGTAACGGTATGGATTATTTATGGCGGTGCCCGCGAATCGGAGGATTTTCTCATGAACCGAAAACGCCTTCCGCCGAACATCAGCGTGGTGCAAATCAACAGCCAGCCGCATGAAGGGTTGTTTAGCAATTGTGATGTGCTGATAGATGCCATTTTCGGTTCGGGGCTGTCGCGGCCTGTAGATGGTTTGTATGCGGCCGTAATCCGGATCATGAACCAGACAAACGCTGTTCGGGTGGCAGTTGACATTCCTTCCGGTCTTTTGCCCGACGGGCCTTCTACCGGCGAGGTTGTTCAGGCACATCATACCGTTACCTTTCAATTGCCCAAACTTGCTTTTCTGCTGCCCGAAAATTTTCAGTTTACAGGCAAATGGCATGTGGTTGATATTGGTTTGAGCAAGAAATTTATCAACCAGGCTGAATGCCGACATTTTTTGCTTACGCGTGCGGGCATAAAAAAACTTGTGCTGCACCGCAGTAAGTTTGATCACAAAGGCAGGTTTGGCCATGCCCTGCTCGTAGCCGGAAGCACCGGAAAAATGGGTGCAGCCGTACTGGCAGCAACGGGAGTGTTGCGCAGCGGGTCCGGGTTACTTACGGTTCATGTGCCCAAAAGCGGATATGCGGTGATTCAAACGGCGGTGCCTGAGGCCATGGCATCGGTTGATCCGTCTGATGATGTGTTTACACAGGCTCCGCCGCTGGACAGCTTTAATGTTATCGGTATCGGTCCCGGGCTGGGCACAGATGGGCATACCGTGAATGCTTTTGAATCGCTTTTATCCGAAGTTTCCGTGCCCATGGTAATTGATGCCGATGCGCTGAACATACTGGCTACGCACCGTCATTTAATGAATCTCATTCCGAAAGGCAGTATTCTTACCCCGCACCCGGGAGAATTCAGGCGTCTTGCCGGTAATTACCGGAACGATTTTGAACGGCTGGATCGCCAGTTGGAGATGGCTGCAAGAGCGCAGGCAGTGGTGATGGTGAAAGGAGCTCACACTGCCATTGCCCTGCCCGATGGAACCCTATGGTTTAATAACACCGGAAACCCCGGAATGGCCAAGGGGGGTAGTGGTGATGCATTGACCGGCATACTGACCGGCCTGATGGCCCGTGGTTACCCTGCTGCCGATGCTGCCCGTTTGGGTTGCTGGATACATGGGCTGGCAGGTGATGTGGCAGTTCATGAAAAAGGTTGCGAAAGCCTGATAACCCGCGACTTACTCGAAAAACTTCCGGATGCCTTCCGCCAGGTTGGTGCCTTTTGAGGGCTGTTTTTAAACCTTTTTCGCACTTTTTTCATCTAATACTTCATAAAAAGATAATGCTAAAGCCGGGAGAAATTTGAACTTTAGCAGGCTTTTTACGTAATTTTATAGTGCAATGCGTGTGGTTGTCATCATCGGGCTGTTTATGTTGAGTGCCGGAGCGTGGGCACAGCTGGCCAGGGAATTTAGGCAAACGGGTGGCGACCTGCATGTTTCCGTTTATCCTAACCCGGCCCTTGATGATTATGTCTATCTGAAGTTGACAGACCCCCTGGATGCCCGGCTGGTTCATCTTACCCTTTACAACATTATCGGCAATGAAATGCACGTTGAAGCTGAGGTGGTTGGTGAACGCGAAATCCGGATACGCATAAAAGACCTTTCGGCCGGCTATTATCTTCTGGGTGTTCGGGAAGAGCGCACCCTTTTCAGGGGCACTTATAAATTTCTCAAGCGCTAAGCAGTTGCCGGATCTTTTTTATGAACCTGTTGATTTCTTCCGCTTGCGTGTCGAAAGAGCACATTAATCTTACCTCATTCAGTTTTTCATTCCATACATAAAAAAACACTTCGTCCTGCAGAGGTTTTATGATGTGGGGAGGTAGTATGGCAAACACCCCATTACCCTGAACGGGCTGGGTGATGGTTATGCCCGGTATTTGCTGCAGTTCATTGGCCAGCATGCTGGCCATGCGGTTGGCGTGTGCGGCATTTCTTTTCCACAGCTCATTGCTGAGCAAGGCCTCGAACTGAGCGCTGATGAACCGCATTTTGGAATGAAGCTGCATGCCTTGCTTGCGGATAAAAGCAAAATCGCGGGAAAGTTCGGGGTTAAAAATCAGCACGGCTTCACCAAACATCATTCCGTTTTTGGTGCCTCCAAAAGAAAGAATATCTACGCCCGCATCGCGGGTAAATGTACGAAAGGGTAAATTGAGACCAACGGCCGCATTGCTTATTCGTGCACCGTCCATGTGCAGGTAGAGGTTGTGTTTTTTTGCAAGAGCAGATAAAGCCCGGATCTCATCAGGAGTGTATACAGTTCCGTATTCGGTAAGCTGGGAAATAGAAATTACCTTTACCTGCGGGTGGTGCGGGTCACCGATGCGATGGATTTTTTCTTCAACCTGTTCGGGATAAATTTTTCCATGCACAGCGGGTACGCCTACCAGTTTACAACCGGTGAACAGTTCCGGAGCGGTCGATTCATCTACATTGATGTGAGCCCATTCCGAGCACAGGATAGCGTTGAACCGTTTGGTTAGGGCGGCAAGTCCTAACGTGTTGGCAGCGGTGCCGTTGTACACGAAATATACTTCACAGGGTTCGCCGAAAATGTCTTTGAAAAGTGCGGTGGTGCGCCGGGTAACCGCATCATTGCCGTAGGAGGGGGCGTGTTCGGAATTGGCACGAACGATAGCCTCCATAATTTCCGGGTGTACGCCGGCATAGTTGTCGCTTGCAAAACTTCGCATGGGGGCAATTTAAAGCAAAAGCTGCCAGCTCAAAAGCCGGCTTCTTTAAGCTGCGGTTGCTGGTGATTATTCCAGGCCAATCATGATGAAAGCCCCCCAGTAGATGGGTTGCGGATATTCGTTGCGCAGTTCCTTTTTTGCTTCTGTGAAACTTTCGCGCATTTTTCCGGTGTTCAGCCACTTCTGGTAGAACTTAAGCATGAGTTTCTGGGTGGCTTCGTCATCCACTTTAAACATACTCATGATAAGCACTTTTGCTCCGGCAACCAGAAATGCCCGTTGCAGCCCAAAAACACCTTCTCCCGCTTCTACTTCACCCAGCCCTGTTTCGCAGGCGCTGAGTACTACCAGGTCGGTTTGGTCGAGGTTGAGATTCATGGCTTCATAAGCGGTCAGAATGCCATTGTCCATGTTGAAGTTGTAGTCCGTTTTTTCGAGCAGGTCACCCGCGCCTGTCAGCAACAGGCCCGATCGCAGCAGCGGGTTTCTCGAAAGGGCTGCTTCATTGCCTTCCAGTTCGATTTCGGCATTCAGCGTTGGGGTGGGTTTGTAAAAGCCGTGTGTAGCTACATGAAATACTTTGGGGTTGTTCAGTTCTTTAATTCGCTCTTCAGTGGCCCTGTGTTCGATGTATTCTTCGGCTTTCCATCCCTTTTCACTAAGCAGAAACTTCAACTGGCTGATTTCCTTTTCAGTGCCGGGCAACTGGCTGATGGGGGCATAGGAACGTGTGTCGGTGAGGTAAAAAGCCGGATTGCCGAACATGTAGGCTTTGTTCTCAGCGCGTTGTATGGATTTTATCCGGCGCAGGTACAGGTCGCGTGTGTTGCTCACCAAAACTATGTTGGAGTTGTCGAGCACATATTTGCCGTTGGGCATGAGCAAGGCCTCTAAATTGATTTGGTTATATATTCCATCGGCCGAGAGGTAGATGGTGGAAGTTTGGCCCAACTCTTTTATTATGGGTTCCCAATAGATGTGATAGGAGATGTTATCATCTATCTCGTTGATAATCGAGTTTCGGTAAAGTCTGAAATACCGGCCTTCCATACTTTTTCCATTTCCTAAAATTATTGGTGCCGGTTTTTTCATGTCGGGTTTGATGTAGATAGCCGCATAGATGATGGAGTCGGTGAAATTGTGATCGAAATACCTGAAGCGTACCATTTCGATGGCTACTTCATTTGGCTTGAGAGATTTTTTTACGTCATCGAAGGTGATTTTCTTGTTTTCAAAACTTTGGCCAAAAAGCTCCGACTGCTGACTGAGATGACGTTCCAGTTTCTCCACTTCCTGATTGAGCGAAGCAGGGTCGATCCCATTTTCTGCAAGTTGTTGTGGACTCATGGAAAGAGACAGTGTCAGTAGTTCTTTTTTACGAAGCCATTCGGCAAATAGCTGCTTGAGCTCTTCGTTGGTGCTGTTCATAATGCGTTCGCGGATTTTAATAGAAGAGTTCAGTAAGATGGCTTTGGTAAGCAGCTGATAGTTGTAAACCTGGTCGCTAAGGTCGCGGAACTCTTCAATGCGGCCAAGGGCGAGTGTGTTGTAAAACTCAAAATCTCCTTTTATGGTGTTCCAGTACTTGGCTTTTTCGCGCTCGCTCAGCGCCGGGAAGTATTTCTTAATAAAATCCTGGTAGTTGCTCAGTGCCTGTTCAATGTGCTGCCGTGAGCGCTTATAATCTTTTGTCATGTAAAACACCCGGCTCAGGCGCGACAATAATTTAACGTACTCAGGATGCGATGCACTGAAGAAACGCTCGTACAAATCTTTCGATTTGTTGTAAAACTCTTCCGCTTTTGAAAAATTTTTCATCTGATAGTACACATCGCCAGTGAGGAGGTAAATGCTGGCTGCGTTGATGTTTCTTTTTGAGCCGGTTTTCTGCTGCCAGATATTGGCGGCAATGGTGAGGGAGTTAAAGGCCAGATCGTATTGTTTTTTGGAGATATATAAAACCGCCAGATTCTTGAGTAATTCGGCATATTGCGGGTTGTCTTTGCCCAGTTTCTCGGCCACAATATCGCGTGCTTCAAACATGTTCTTTTCAATTTCTGTTTTGTCGCCACCTCCGTAAAACTGTGCAAGCGCAAGTTGCGAGAGTGTTCGGGCTACGTTTACATGCTTACGACCAAACTGGCGCTCCATATTGGTCAGGGCTTTGCGATAGCCATCTACGGCTTTTTCATAATCACCCAGTTGATAGTAGATATCGGCCAGGAGCTGGTAGGTTGCAGCTGTTTTGGTGGAATTTTCGCCATAGGTTTTAAGGGCAATGTTGTGGGCGCGCTGGCCGATTTTATCGGCTTCGGTATAATCGCCCTTGGCCAGCAGAATTCTGCTTTTATTAACCAGCGGATCGATAAGCCGAAGTGATTCCTTTCCGTACAGGCGCTCATATTCGGGCAATAGCTTGTTGAGCAGTTCTTCGGTTTGCGAATATTTTCCCAGTTGAATAAACAGGGACGATAATTCTTCGGCTGTCGATAACTCATTGGATAATGGAATTTTTGCCCGCAAGATCATTTTTTTTGTGCGGGTCAGGTTTTCTTCGGCTTCATCAAAGAGGCCTTTTATGCCGAGCAGTTTGGCCTGCGTTTCTATGGCGTTGATTTGGTAAGGCAGGTTATTATCGGTTTTATTTTTTTTCATTTCATAAATAGGCAAGGCTTCATTGATGTTGGCTTCAGCCTTATCATAATCACCCAGCTTTATCAGCAACTTGGCCAAATGAATGAGTTCGTTGGCATACACAACGTCCTCATTATCATATTTCATTTGAGCGATATCTTTGGCTGTAGTGAGTAATCGGCTGGCTTCTGCATATTTATCGGCCAGTTCGTAATAGGCTGCGAGGTGGTTAATGATTTCGAGATGGTCTTTATGTTTCAGGGCAATTTCCTTGGCTACTATGCCGGTGTAGCTTTCCTGGTAAATTTTACCGGCCTCATCCAGTTTATTGGTAAAATCAACGTAGAAGTTGGCCAGTAATAATCGTGCAAGGTGGTATTCGGGCGATTCTTCTCCGTACAATTCTTTTTTCTGCTCAACGATTTGGTTCAAATAGGATTCGGCCTGTGTATACCTGCTTTGCTGAAGGGAGAAATGATAAAGAAATTCAAGTGTGCGCACTCTGGTTTTGTGATAGCGGGGCAGGGTAGATGAACCCAGTACATTATTGGCATCGTTTTCGATGTTGCGTATTCTGTCTTTTGCCAGTTTTGAATTGAACTCGACAGCTTTGAGATTAATGTGTAACATGCTGTTCCTGGGAAAATATTTGTGCAGCATGCGATCGTACTCAGCTCTTAAGTTGGCAAGCCGGGCAGTATTGCCTTCTTTAATTAAAAGTTGGTCAATAGTAGCTAAATAAAGATCGTGAGCCAGTGGTACGGAAGGAGCCGTTCGTTTTTTTAATGCATTGAGTTGTTCACTGTAGTCAGCCATTTTGTCTCTTTTAATGATTCCTTCCGGTATTATGCCGTTGTTGTGCTCGGCAAATGAGCGGGAATAAACATAGTACGCCTCCACAGGTATCAGCGAAGTTTCTCCGAGGTATCTTTCATTGCTTTTAATCCAGGCCCTTCCCACACGGTGCATGATGTCCACACTGTCTATATCTCCTTTTTTTCCATACGCAGCCACCCTGAGCAGATGCAACCGTGCGTAGCTATTGAACCGGTTGGGCAATTCCTCTGCCGCAACTCGTACCGTTTGTATCTTGCCTTCTGATGCAACGGTTTCTTTTTCCACGGCCCGAGAAGCGATGAAGCTTTCATGCTTTTGCAGGAGTTTCAGTGCCTCATTGGCAAAACCCTGACCGATTAATGCTTCGGCCAGTGTGAGTATGGATTTTATCTGTATGTTCGGATCGGGTTGTTCGGATTGACTTATAATATCGAGGGCTTTGGAGGCGTATTGCCGGCTTAGTCGGTAATATCCGTATTCATTATAAATTTCTGCTACTTCGGCAAGTGTGTTGGCATAGCCCGGATTATTCTCACCGTACACGGCCATGCTGGCCTGCAGCGCGTTGTCGAGGTTGCTTACAAAGTTGGTGAGCACTCCCCGTGCAAGATTATAGCGGGCATCGCGGGTATAGTATGCAGGCAAAAATGCCCGGTTTCCTTTTGCTACCGCAAGGTACTTGGCCAACGTTTTCAGCGCTTTGTCGTATTTGCCCGAAGCGTAGTACTGGTCTGCTTTAACCAGAAATTTTTGTGCTTTTTTTATGATTTTGGTCGATTGCTTATCGGCCTTGGATGGTTTTTTCTTTTCCGTAGTTGGCTGCTGGTTTTGGGCGAATAGAAAAATTGAACAGCCTAGGAGCAACATCACCAGGCTACCCTGAAAAAATCTTTTCATAGAAACTCGCTTTTAAGTCAATTTCAAGTTACTAAGTTACTAAAATAAACGCGGAGCGGGAAATTGAGGCAGTTGTGCATTTGTGCGGGGGAAGGGCAATGTGTTCCGAAGAAAAAACCACTGGAATTATGAGCAGTACCTGCCGGATGGGCAGAAAAAAAAGTGTTTGGCATGGTGTTAACAAAATTGTGAAAAACTTGTGGATGATGTGGAAAACACAAAAGCAGGATTCAGATGCCTGCACAGTTCCCGCACATGGCCCTGATTTGGAATGATATAAAATTTAAGCGGAGCAGTTAGAGAAGAGTCAGGTTGATTTGACCAAATGTTACGATTTTTTTTTTCAGAAAGTCAAGCATGCCCGCCCTTGTTTTCTTAAAACCTTTTTCTGCATCTTTGTCTCCCTTTCTCGTTTCCGGGAATTGTTTACCAACCTTTAACCTGAACTGCATGGTAGCTGATTGCACAACACTATGGAACGACTGCCTGCAAATTATTCGCGAATCAGTCGGAGAAGAAAATTACAATACCTGGTTTCAGCCCATAGTACCCCTGCAGATTCAGAACGATGTGCTTACCGTTCAGGTACCTTCGCAATTTTTTTACGAATGGCTGGAGGACAATTACGTGCCGGTTTTGCGGAAAGCCATAACCAAAGTACTGGGGCCCAACGGAAGGCTGGAATATTCCGTTGTGGTTGACAGTGGCTCTCCGATGTCCTCACCGGTAACCGTAAATTACCCAAACAGAACGGTTTCCCGGCATACAGCTTCCAATGGTAATGGCATGGAATCGGAATACTCGCCTTTTACTTTCAAGGCGTTGAATCCGCAAGCCATCAACTCACGGCTTAACCCTAATTATACGTTTGAGAACTTTGTGGAGGGCGATTGCAACCGGCTTGCCCGTTCGGCGGGCCTTGCGGTGGCCAAAAAGCCGGGCACTACATCATTTAATCCGTTGAT
Source organism: Cyclobacteriaceae bacterium (assembly GCA_036787955.1). Lineage (GTDB taxonomy): Bacteria > Bacteroidota > Bacteroidia > Cytophagales > Cyclobacteriaceae > UBA2336. Next base: position 18,238 of record DAIQOI010000015.1, on the reverse strand, counting down.
GCTATACGGAGGCGTGGGGGTTGGTAAAACACATCTTGTACAGGCTATCGGCAATGAAATCAAGGCCAATATGCCCGACAAAATTGTGTTGTATGTAGATCAGAATGACTTTACCACACAGTTTCTCAACGCCCTTCAAAATCACAAACTGCAGGATTTTCAGAATTTTTATCTGCAGGTTGATTTACTGATTCTGGATGATGTTCAGTTTCTGGCGGGTCGTGAAAAGACCCAGGAAATGTTCTTCCATATTTTTAACCAGCTCCATCAGTCGGGCAAGCAAATTATTATGACCAGCGACTGCCCGCCACGCGACATGAAGGGATTTCAGGAAAGGTTATTGTCGCGTTTCAAGTGGGGGCTTACGGCCGACCTGCAGGAGCCTGACTTCGAAACCAAACTGGCCATTATTCACCGCAAGATGCAGGCGGATGGCATCAGCATTCCTACCGAAGTGGCCGAATACCTGGCCTACAGTGTGGATACCAACCTGCGCGATATGGAAGGCGTGCTGAACTCGCTGATATTTCATGCCACTTTATTGAAAAAGGACATTGACCTCGAACTGGCCCGTGAGGTATTGAAAAATATTATCAAAGAAATTCAGGCCGATGTGAGTGTGGATTTTATTCAGAAAACAGTGGCCGAATATTTTAAAGTGGATGTGGAAGCCATGAAAGGCAAAGCCAAGAAACGGGAAATTGTTATACCCCGGCAGGTGGCCATGTACTTCTGCAAGCGTTATACACAGCTCACCCTGGCGCTGATTGGCGAGAACTTTGGCGGTCGCGATCACAGTACCGTTATTCATGCACTCGAGTCGGTGGAAGACATGATGAAAACCGATGCGCATTTCAAATCTTCGGTAGAAGAGCTGGGCCGCAAGCTGAAGCTAAGGATGAACTGAAGTTTATTGTAAACCGCTATCCAAGGCTTTCGCCCATTTCATAGAATGCATGGTGCGAAGCGACCTGTTTCCTCAATAGTCCATACTTTCATTAGCCACAACGGAAAACCTGTCTCTTTTTCAGAGCTCACCATCTACTTCATTGGTGGCCATACCAACAATTACTGCAAGCATAGGTGCGGGCAACCAGAATGCCGCCGGCCGTTAGGTTCACAACTCTGTTTTGGCAACACCCGTTTTGCCGAACAAAGGATGGGCGATCAACCTGTGCGAAGTAAAAAGGCGTGAAGAAATTTTACTGCCGGATCGGTAACGGGCAAGGTTAATGAGAAGGCACCCGTGAATAACATATAAAGTTAATCAGGCTCATAGCTATTAGGGTTTGATTGGCAGATTCAAATGGTTATCGCAAAATGAAATTATAGGGGATAATGTCCCGGTTGCTGTTCATACCGTACAGATACACACGGCCCTTGTACTTTTCAAAGAAGTCTATGACTTCCTGCGGATCTTTTACGCGCACACGGTTAATGGAAATGATGGTATAATTTTCCGGAATGCCCAGTTCTTTAAAATAGCCGCCTGTGATTTTAAATACCCGCACTCCGTAGTCGGTGGCTTCGAGCTGGGCACCTAATGTTGAAGAGGAATAAATTTTTCTGCGCACCAATTCGGTGTTGCCTGCCTTGTTTACCAGTGTGAGGGTGGTGGTGTTCACCTTGCCGTTTCGCTGAAAGGTACATGTGATCTTATCGCCCGGATAGCGATAACTTAACTCTTCTTCAAAGGTGCTGCGGCTGTTTACGGCAACCTGGTTGATGTGCGTAATCACGTCACCCGGCTTGAGCCCAGCCTTGTCGGCCGGGCCATCGCGTACAATGCTTTCCAGTAGTACACCATTAAAATCCGGGACATCTGTGGGCAGGTTGTATTTACGCGCATTTTCATAGTTGTAATCAATAACATTTCCTCCGAAAAATGCGCGCTGCACTACTCCATATTTCACGATGTCGTCCACTACTTTTCTGGCTATATCTACCGGCACGGCAAAGGCATAACCCGTATAACTTCCTGTTCTGGACAGAATAGCCGTGTTGATACCCACCAGCTCGCCCTCTTTATTTACCAGTGCCCCACCGCTGTTACCCGGGTTGATGGCTGCATCGGTCTGGATAAAAGATTCGATGGGGAATCGATCTTCCAGAATGCCTATCCTCCTGCCTTTGGCACTGACAATACCTGCGGTAACAGTAGAAGAAAGCGAGAAAGGATTTCCCACGGCAATTACCCATTCACCTACCTGTACATTTCGCGAACTGCCAAACCGAATGGCTGGAAGATTGGTTTCGTTTATTTTAAGCACGGCAAGATCAGTCGAAGGGTCGGTGCCGATTAGTTCGGCTTTATAAATCTTCTTGTTGTAGTTTACTTCAATGCGTTCGGCAGCTTCAACCACGTGGTTATTGGTTACAATATATCCATCGGAAGTAAAGATTACGCCCGAACCGCTGCTAACGCGGGTTTGGGTGGTAGCGCCCCCAAAAAACCAGTCGAAAGGTGAAAAAGACGATCCTTCAAAGATGGAATTGATATAGACAACACTGGGTATGGCCCGCGAGGCGGCAAGGCTGAAATCCGTGTCTGACGGGGATGCCGTTTCTTGCTCTTCGGGATATCGCGGATTTAAATTATCGAAAACCAAAGGCGAGTCGTAGGTGGCAGGCGAAAACCGCGTTTCATTCGGTCGTTGCAATTTGGGCAGTAAAAAATACGTGGTCCAGAACCAGGCACCTGCTACCCCGCCCGCAAAGGCAATAAGAAGGATTCCGAAAATTTTACGCATACAATGGTGTTTGCCGATTAACCGGGATGAAAATTACGACAAGAAAGTTTTTTTCCGGGCAAAAATTATTTATCTTTTTCGGATATCAATATCTTAACGATGCTGCCTATTTTTGGTTTTGCAGCGCATTCTCAACATCTTTGGCGCAGATAACAGTGCGTTTCGCATTGTAAAAACCTGAACCTTGAAATGCTTTCATGGGAATCCGAGCTGCTCTTGCCCGACCATTTGCCGCACTGGTTCATGCGCAAACCAAAGCCTGGTCATCCAGGCCGGGCTTGATTCAACATCGTACGCTGATGCAGATTGTGCAACAGGCACGCAACACCGCATTTGGCCGCGACCATGGTTTTAAAGACATCCGCTGTTACGATGATTTTAAAAAGCAGGTACCCATTCGCGATTACGAAGGTTTGAAGCCCTATATTGACCGAATACTGGAGGGCGAAGCCGATGTGCTCTGGAAAGGTAAGCCCGCCTACCTGGCCAAAACTTCAGGCACCACTTCGGGGGTGAAGTACATTCCCATTTCGCACGAATCGAAATACACGCACTTTATTAGCGCGCGCAATGCTACGCTGGCTTATGTGCATGAAACGGGCAATGCTTCCTTTCTGGATGGCAACCTTATTTTTCTTTCGGGAAGCCCCGAACTGGAAGAAATTGCGGGCATTAAAACCGGCAGGCTTTCCGGAATATCCAATCATCTGGTTCCTTCCTACTTCAGAACAAACCAGAAACCCTCGTATACAACCAATTGCATTGAAGACTGGGAAGAAAAACTGGAACGCATTATTGACGAAACTCTGCCGGCTAATATGACCCTGATATCCGGCATACCGCCATGGGTACAAATGTACTTCGACCGTATTATTGCCCGCACCGGTAAAAAGATAAAAGAAGTGTTTCCCAACTTTTCGGTATTTGTGTATGGGGGAGTAAATTACGAACCCTACCGTGCACGACTGGAAGAGTCTATCGGGGGAAAAGTGGATTCAATTGAAACCTATCCCGCATCGGAAGGATTTATTGCCTACCAGGATTCTCAGCGCGAACCCGGCTTGCTGCTGTTGCTCAACAATGGCATGTTTTTCGAGTTCATTCCGGCCGATGAATATTTTTCTGAAAATCCGAGGCGTTTATCGGTTGAGGAAGTTGAGCTGGGTAAAAACTACGCACTGATTATCAACAGCAATGCAGGTTTGTGGGGGTATTCCATTGGCGATACGGTAAAATTCGTTTCCAAACATCCCTACCGCTTGCTTGTTACCGGCCGAATCAAGCATTTCATTTCGGCCTTTGGCGAGCACGTAATCGGTGAAGAAGTAGAAAAAGCCTTGCGGGCAGTGTTGCAGCAATTTCCGGAAACGGAAATCACAGAGTTTACCGTAGCGCCTCAGGTAACACCCGCCGAAGGATTACCGCACCACGAATGGTTGATTGAATTCAGCCGCCTGCCGGCCGATTTGGATGCATTTGCAGCAGCGTTGGATAACCAGATGCGCAGCCTGAATGTTTATTATGACGATTTGATTACGGGATCTATTTTACGACCCCTGAAAATCACGCAACTTAAGCCGGGCGCTTTTGTGCAATACATGAAATCCATTGGAAAACTGGGCGGACAAAACAAAGTGCCGCGGCTGTCGAATGACCGGAAGATTGCAGACGGTTTAAGTGCATTTGTAGGCAGTTGAAAAAAGTATGCTGAAAGAAAAAAAATCCATTGCCATACTTGGCTCCACCGGTTCTATAGGCACACAGACACTGGAGGTCATTGCTGCGCATCCGGAGGTATTTCAGGTAGAGGTACTCACAGCACAAAACAACGTTCAGCTGCTAAAGGAACAGGCATTGCGCTTCAAACCCAACGTTGTGGTAATTGGTGCCGAAGAACACCTGGATGATTTAAAAGCCACACTCTTCCCGCATGGCATCAAGGTATATGCCGGGCAGCAGGCGCTGAACGATGTGGTGCAGATGGATACCGTTGATCTGGTGCTCACGGCACTGGTAGGTTATGCCGGGTTGATGCCTACTTTAAAAGCCATTGAGGCCCGCAAAACCATTGCCCTGGCCAACAAGGAAACACTGGTGGTGGCCGGGGAACTGGTTACTCACCTTGCCCGCGAAAAGGGTGTAAATATTTATCCTATTGACTCCGAGCACTCGGCCATCTTTCAATGCCTGGTGGGAGAGTTCCACAATCCGGTAGAAAAAATTATTCTTACAGCTTCAGGAGGGCCCTTCCGCGGGCGCAAGCGGCATGAATTGCAGCAGGTTACCAAAGCACAGGCACTGAAGCATCCGAACTGGAACATGGGGGCTAAGATCACCATTGACTCAGCCACCTTAATGAATAAAGGGCTCGAAGTAATTGAGGCGCGCTGGTTGTTTGGTCTCAGGCCAGACCAGGTAGAAGTAGTTGTTCATCCGCAGTCCATCATTCATTCGATGGTACAGTTTCAGGACGGCTCCATCAAGGCCCAGATGGGGCTGCCCGATATGCGGTTGCCCATTCAGTTTGCCCTAACCTATCCCCATCGCCTTCCGGCCGATTTTCCACGTTTCAGTTTTGCACAATATCCGACACTTACTTTCGAGGCACCCGATACAGAAACTTTTCGTAATCTTGCACTCGCTTACGAGGCGCTGCGCAGGGGTGGCAACATGCCTTGCGTGCTAAATGCGGCCAACGAAGTGGCAGTGGCTCAGTTCCTCAAAGATAAAATCGGATTTCTGCAAATCGCTGAGGTGGTGGAACGATGCCTGGATAAAATCGGTTATATCGGTCATCCGAAACTGAGCGATTATATTGAAACCGATAAAGAAACCCGACAACTTGCTTTAGAATTTGCTACATAAATGGATTGGATTATTTCACTTGCCCAGCTCATTCTCAGTATTTCCATTCTGGTGGCGGTACACGAACTGGGCCATCTTATCACAGCCAAATATTTCGGTATGCGGGTGGAACAGTTTTCCATTGGGTTTCCGCCTAAAATCTGGTCATTCAGAAAAGGCGAGACCGAATATGCCGTAAGCGCCATACCCCTGGGTGGCTATGTAAAGATTGCGGGTATGGTGGATGAATCTCTGGATACCGAATCGTTAAAAAATGATCCACAGCCCTGGGAGTTTCGCGCCAAGCCGGCCTGGCAGCGCCTCATTGTGATGCTGGGCGGCATTTTGGTAAACTTACTGGTGGGTATCCTCATTTTCATTGGCATCACCTGGTACTATGGCGATACGTATTTGTTAAAAGATGCCATCAATGCCAACGGGGGGTTTGTAGTAGGTCCTGCCGGTGAACGCATCGGGCTGAAAACAGGAGATCAAATTATTAAGATCAACGGCCAGAACTACCGGTATTTTCAGGAGCTGGTGGATCCAAAAAACCTGTTAGCTGACAATGCCACGTACACGGTGCTGCGCAACGGTGAAGAGGTAACTGTGCCGGTACCCCCGGATTTTATTCAGACGTTCAACAGGCGCGAGGGGATAACCGATTTTGTGTGGTACCGCTTCCCGTCGGTAGTAGGGCAGGTAGTGCCTAATACCGTGGCAGCACAGGTGGGTTTGCAACCAGGCGATAAAATTGTTGAAGTAAACGGCATACCGGTCCGGTATCACGATGAAGTGTTGCCGCTGGTGCGCCAGCGTACCGATTCGGTTTCTTTTGTGGTAGAACGCGGTGCGCAGCGCCTGACTTTTGCCGGAAAATTTCCCGATAAACCGGTTATTGGTTTTTACGCCTCAGTTCCGGAAGATTTTCTGAAAGCTGCCGAAGAAAAAATTTCTTACAGCCTGCTTCAGTCTGTTCCGTTGGGTACAGAACGCGCATTTACTACGCTGGTGGTGCAGGTGAAGGCTTTCGGTAAGATTTTAACCGGAGTGCTGTCGCCCCGAGAATCGCTGTCGGGGCCTATCGGCATCATGCAGGCCTTTGGCCCGCACTGGGACTGGGAGCGCTTTTGGTCGCTTACCGGCGTGCTGTCGCTGGTGCTAGCCTTTATGAACCTTTTGCCCATACCCGCTTTGGATGGCGGCCACGTGATGTTTTTGGGATGGGAAATTCTTTCACGTAAAAAGCCATCGGATAAATTTCTTGAGCGGGCACAAAAGGTGGGGATGCTGTTTCTGCTCACCCTTATGGTGCTCATTTTTGCCAATGACATCATCAAGCTGATTGACCGGTTTTGACCTCATCTGTTTTTTTCAGTGCTAGCTTGAACTGAGCAGGCAGAGCATTGCGGTTTAATTCCGAACAATTTCAAACTCAACCCGGCGGTTCAGCCTTCGGTCTTCTTCGGTTTTTTCTTCCACTATCGGCCTTGAGCCGCCATAACCAATGGCAGTTATGCGGCCTGCGTCAATGCGATATACCTCGCACAGATAATTTTTAATGGCATTAGCCCGGGCCTGCGATAATTTCAGGTTGGTGTCGGGCCGTCCCTGCGAATCCGTATGACCGCTGATGATCAGTTTAACTTTCGGATGGTCCAGGAGAAAATTACCCAGCTTGGCCAGGTCATCGTACATGGCTGGCAGTATATCGGCCTTGCCGCTTTCAAATTCGAGCGATCGGAAGGCAATTTTGCTTTCGAAGGGTGCAACTTTTTTATTGATTTCCGTTTCACCTTCCAGGAAAAAGGTTTCCTCTATCCTGAAAAACTCCTCACCCTGAATGATGAGCAGGTAGTTGCGCCGGTTAATCAGGTTAAAATCAAAACTGCCATCGGGACGCAGAAATTTTGGGGCCACTTCAACACCTTGATCGAGATCAATGACCGAAACAATGCCCTGCATGGGTTGGCCCGTCTGTTCATGGGTAACGGTTCCTTTTAATTGCGTAACTGCTTCGGGCTGTGCTTCCATAGGTACGGGAAAGGAGAACAGATCCAAATTTTGCGGATCATCTGCTTCCGACCGCGCGTAATACAAATATTGGGATCGCGAGTCGATGGTAAAGTAGTATTCGCTTCCACCTCCGTTAACCAGGGGACCTATGTTTTTCGGTTCCGTCCACTGATTATTTACCCGATAGGATTTATAGATATCAAAGTCGCCAAAGTTCAGCGGATGCCCGTTGGAGCTAAAGTACAGCACGTTGAACTGATGATGAAAAAAGGGGCTTACTTCCGACTGCCGGGTGTTGATAATCGGCCCCATGTTCTGCGCCTTCTGCCATTGGCCATTCGCATCTTTTACGCTGAAATACAAATCCGACATACCAAACCCGCCTATTCGGTCGGAAGCAAAAAACAACGTATCACCGCTGTGCGAGAGGGATGGATGAGAATCCCAGTAAGGAGAGTTAACATTCGGGCCGAGGTTACGCACATTACCCCACGAGTTGTTGGGTAAGCGCTCAGCAACATAGATGTCGCAATCGCGATGAGGCTGCTCCACACATCGAGCAAAATACAGGTATTTGCCGTCGGCACTCAGGCAGGCCGAACCTTCGTTGTCGTTGGTGTTTATCGACTTAAATTCCTGGGCGTCCATCCACAAACCAAACTCCTTTACGCTGTAAAATAAATCTTCGTCATACCGGCGTTCGAGCGATTGGGTATGCTGGTTGCGCTTGGATGTGAAGAGCATAATGGTATCCACATGGGCGATGGTGGGGGCGTAATCGGCATAGGGCGAGTTGATGCCAATACCCATGTTGAGCAGCACTCCATGCGGTGGACGCAACGTATCAATTTCTTTTCTGAATTCAATCATTTCGTAATACATATCCAATGGAACGTAATAATCGCGGTGGTTACGTGTAAGCATATCAAACTCATCCTGAATTTTTGAAAGGTCAACCCCCGGATGATGATGTTTCAGCACAAGTTTGTAAAGCAGAATGGATTCACCCGGCGGGCCGTAAGTTTTCGATAGCCGGGCAAGTTGCCATATCAGAGATGTGTTCCATGAAAAGTTACTCACGCCAAAGTTGCCCACATACTCGCGCAAAGCCTTGTACAGCAATTGCTGCTGACCTGATTTTTCCAGCTGATGAATGCGCTGAAGTTTAGCGCGGTCGTAGTAGTACGGAGTGCGGTTTATATTGGGAAACAGAAAAATGTCAGATTGACCATAAGATGTCAGACTATCCTGAAGCTCAATGACACTACCGTTTTTTAATTTTTCTCTTTTTTTCTGGGCTTCAGCGGATAGTCCTGCCAAAAAAAATGCAGTCAGGCCTATAAAAAAATATCTTTTCACAGCGTTGGCTATACCATAATTGTTTAAAGTTGGTAGTTTTTTGGCGGTTTTACAACGAAACTGGCACTGGTATTGACAGGTATAGTGGTCCGGGTGTTTTTATACCTCGGTGCAGGTATTTTTGTGTCAATTTGGCATAACCGATTGAAATTTCATGTACACAACCATACAATTGATTCAGGAAGATGAGGGCGACAGCCTTATTCAGATGATCAACCCGGAAGAGGAGGGCGATTTTAAGCCGGGTGAACTGAAGGAGGAACTGGCTATCCTTCCGATAAAAAACACGGTGCTGTTTCCCGGGGTAGTGATACCCATTACGGTTGGGAGGCAGAAATCCATTAAACTGGTCAAGCGGGCGTATCAGGGCAACCGGATTATAGGCGTTGTGGCGCAGAAAAACCCTAAAGCCGAGGAGCCTACCACCGAAGAACTTTATCGCACCGGAACAGTAGCTCGCATCATCAAGATGCTGGTTATGCCCGATGGTAACACCACCATTATCATTCAGGGAAAAAACCGATTCCAGATTACGGAGTTTATTCAGGAAGAGCCCTTTCTGGTTGCCAAGGTGGCCATTCATCATGATCCGGCTGTGGAGCTGAATAAGGAAGTAAAAGCGCTGGTTCGTTCTTTAAAGGAAGCCGCCTATAAAATCATTCATTTAAATCCCGAGATACCTCAGGAGGCGCGCATTGCGCTGGACAATATTCAGAGTGTTCCTTTTCTGATTCACTTTCTGGCCTCCAACCTGAACGTGGAAGTTGCCGAGAAGCAGCGCATATTGGAAACCGGCAACATCATGGATCGCGGCACCCTGCTGCTGCAGTTCATGATGCGCGAGATACAGATGCTGGAAATAAAAAACGAAATTCAGAAAAAGGTACATACCGATATTGACCAGCAACAGCGTGATTATTTTATCAGGCAACAAATAAAAGTGTTGCAGGACGAGCTGGGTTATGATACACCCGAAAAAGAAATTGAGGCGCTGCGAAAGAAAGGCGAACAGAAAAAATGGCCGAAGGCCGTAGCCGATCACTTCAATAAAGAACTGGACAAGCTGCTGCGCATCAATCCTCAGGCTGCCGAATATCCGGTGTTAATGAATTATGTGGAGTTTATGCTCGACCTGCCATGGGATGAGTATACCGAAGATGATTTTGATTTGGTCAAAGCCAAAGCTATTCTCGATAAGGACCATTACGGGTTGGAAAAAGTGAAGAACCGAATCCTGGAATACCTGGCTGTGCTTAAGCTGAAGCAAAGCATGCGGGGTCCCATTCTGTGTCTGTATGGCCCGCCGGGAGTGGGTAAAACCTCACTGGGCCGATCAATAGCCAGGGCACTGAACCGCAAATACGTGCGCATGTCGCTGGGTGGTGTACACGATGAAGCCGAAATACGCGGCCACCGCAAAACCTATGTGGGCGCTATGCCGGGAAAAATTCTTCAGCTTATTAAAAAGGCACAGTCGTCTAATCCCGTCTTTATACTCGATGAAATTGACAAGGTTCGTTCTGATTTCAGGGGCGATCCTTCCTCTGCCTTGCTGGAGGTGCTCGATCCGGAGCAGAACAACACTTTCATGGATAATTATCTGGAAGTAGAATACGACTTATCGAAAGTACTTTTTATTGCCACGGCCAATACACTCGATACCATCCAGCCTGCTTTGCGCGACCGGATGGAGATTATCGAAATAACCGGCTACACCGCCGAAGAAAAAGTAGAGATTGCCATGCGCCACCTGGTGCCTAAGCAACTGGCCGAGCACGGATTAAAGCCTTCCGATTTGAAGTTCAGCCGCAAAATCATACGCTACATCATTGATAAATATACGCGCGAGTCGGGGGTGCGGAATCTGGAGCGAAAAATTGCTTCCATCATCCGCTTTGTGGCACGGGCAGTAGCCATGAACGAACCTTATCAGAAAGAAGTGAACGCAGAGCTGGTTCGTAAAGCCCTGGGTATTGAAGTGTTTGAAGAAGAGCTGTATCAGGGCAATGAAATTGCAGGCGTGGTAACCGGACTTGCGTGGACACAGGCAGGTGGTGAAATTCTTTTTGTAGAATCCAGTCTCAGCAAAGGCAAGGGAAATCTTACCATCTCCGGCCAGTTGGGCGATGTGATGAAGGAGTCGGCCATGGCTGCGTTGTCTTATTTAAAATCGAATGCCGAACGCCTTGATATAGACCCGCGCGTATTTCAGCAATATGATTTACACATTCATGTTCCGGCAGGTGCGGTTCCGAAAGACGGCCCATCGGCCGGTATCACCATCTTTACATCCCTGGCTTCCCTGTACACGCAACGCAAGGTAAAAGCCAAATTAGCCATGACAGGTGAGATTACACTGCGTGGCAAGGTGCTTCCGGTAGGGGGTATCAAGGAAAAAATTCTTGCTGCCAAGCGCAGCGGTATAAAGGAAATCATCCTCAGCGAACGCAACCGCAAAGAGGTAGAGGAAATAGAGCAGCACTACCTTAAAGGTCTGAAGTTTCACTATGTTGATACCGTTGATGAGGTTTTAAAAATTGCCCTGCTGAACGAACGTGTAAAAAAACCCATGAAGTTTACCTTTGTGGATGTTAAAGTTCCAGCCTGAAAGGTAGTGAGAGTTGCATTGGTCATAATTCAGCTGATGGTAAGTGCTTCTGTTTTTTCGCAAAACATTACCGCATACGCTTTCCTCAGGTTACCACCGCAGGCGCGGTTGCAGGCGCTGGGTGGTGATAATGTTTCTGAGTCCGACAGGGACGTGAATTATATGTTTTTAAATCCGGCGCTTACCGGTGATTCACTTGCCCGAGTAGCCTCTGCCGGTTATCTGTTTTATCTGGCAGACATTGGCCAGAGCACGGCAGCTTATGTACATACTTTTCCTCAGGCCGGCACCTTGTTGTTCGGCTTCCGGCATGTGAACTACGGGAAACTCGAAGGCTTTGATGATACCGGCATGCCACTGGGCACTTTCCGTTCGTCGGATACCGAGTTGCTCATCGGAAAAAACATGCAGTCGGGTGCTTTCCGGTTTGGGGTCAATGTCAAAGGCATATTTTCCAATCTGGCCGGCTTTCGAAGTACGGCTCTGCTCACCGATATAGGCGGGGCTTTTTTGGATCCAGGCAAAAGATTTACAGCCGCACTTGTTTTCCGCAACCTCGGACTGGTTGTACATGATTACAGCCCATCGGCCGAAAGCACCGTTCCTTTTGATGTTCAGTTGGGAACAACTTTTAAACCGGAGCACATGCCAGTCCGCTTTTCCATTACCTTATCCCGTCTTACCCAGCCGGGAAGAGTATTTGATGACCCGGCTTTAGCCGAAGAGCGCTCGGCAGTAAGAAAGGCACTGACTCATCTTACCACGGGTGCCGAGATACTGTTGCACAAAAACTTTACCGTGCTTACCGGCTTCAATGGTTTGCGTAATTTCGAACTCGGACGCGGATTCTCGGCGGGGGTCTCGGTTTTGGTAAAAGGCATAAACCTGGTTATCAGCAATACAACCTACGCACGGGGAGCCGGATCGTGGGCATTTACCATCAGCACAAATACACAATCAGTATGGACAATAAGAGATTTATGAACGATGCACAACACCTTACACCGCAGCGTATTGTTGCAGAGCTTGACAAATACATTATCGGGCAAGGCGAAGCAAAACGAAATGTGGCCATTGCACTGCGTAACCGGTGGAGACGCATGCAGGTGCCGGGCGATATGCGAACTGAAATTGTACCCAACAACATTTTAATGATAGGTGCCACAGGCGTGGGCAAAACCGAAATAGCCCGCAGGCTGGCCAAACTGGCTAATGCACCGTTTGTAAAAGTGGAAGCTTCGAAGTTTACCGAAGTGGGATATGTGGGGCGCGATGTGGAGAGCATGGTACGCGATCTGGTGGAACAGGCAGTAAATATGGTTAAGGCCCGCAAAAAGGAAGAGGTTCGCGAGAAAGCTGCCCAGTTGGTAGAAGATCAGATACTGGACGCACTCATCCCGCCTCTGCGACGGCAACAGGCATCGGCCGGATTTGGTGCCGCATCGCTTGACACAGACGACATGCCCTCATCGGATGTGGAGCTCAACGAGCGCACCCGCCAGTTATTCCGCGAGAAACTGCGCAATGGTGAACTGGAAGACCGGAAAATTGAAATTACCCTTCGATCCGGCAGTCCTTCAAATATCGGCATGATTGGCGCAGGTATGATTGATGAAGTTTCGATGATGAACTTGCAGGAGATGCTCAGCAACATGATGCCTCGTAAACCGCGCAAGAAAAAAGTAACGGTGGCCGAAGCCCGGCACATTCTTATGGAAGAGGAGGCAGCACGACTCATTGACATGGACGAGGTGAAGGAAGAAGCGATTTTTCTTGCAGAGAACAGCGGCATCATCTTCATTGATGAAATTGACAAAATTGCCAGCAGCTACAAGAAAGGCGGTGGGGGGCCCGATGTAAGCCGCGAGGGCGTGCAACGCGACCTGCTGCCAATTGTGGAAGGAAGTACCGTAAATACCAAATACGGAGTGGTTAAAACGGATCATATCTTATTTATAGCCGCAGGGGCTTTTCACATCAGCAAGCCTTCCGACTTAATACCCGAACTGCAGGGACGTTTCCCGATACGGGTTGAACTGAACAACCTGACACGCGAAGATTTTATTCGCATACTGAAGGAACCGCGCAACGCCCTCACCCGGCAGTACGAAGCCTTGTTTGCAGCCGAAGGCGTAACCATATCATTTACTGATGATGCCGTTGAGGCCCTTGCCGATGTGGCTTTTACCCTGAATGCAGAAGTGGAAAACATAGGTGCAAGAAGACTGCAGACAGTGATGAGCCGCGTGCTGAATGAATATTTATTTGATGTACCCGATAAAATCGCTCCGGGCACTGCTGTGCAGATTGATGCAGAGCAAGTGAAATCGCGGCTTTCCGGTTTGGTTAAAAATAAAGATCTGAGCGAGTATATTCTGTAATGCGCTACTGCGTGGTGCTTCTTGCTTTGGGTTGGGTGCTAAGCGCGAAAAGTCAGGCACCGAAGGACTCTCTTCGCAGTCATTACATTCGGGAATACCCCGACCACTTTTTTGTGTGGCCGGTACTGAAGCGCAGGACATTGGCCTTTGATGTGAGTGATCGCAATGAGCGTATCCGAAAGGTGGAGTTTATTCCCAACAACCGGTTTACTTTAGGCGGAGGCATGTACATTTTTGATTTGCTCGTAGAAGTAGGTTTTGCAGTGCCCCTTAGCCAGGAGAACACACGGATTTATGGAGAAACCCGCGATCGTGATTGGCAGATCAACATGCTCTCGCGGAAATGGGGCGCTGACCTGTACTATCAGAAATACGAGGGATTTTATAAGAAAGACTCGCGCGTTGCCATACCCTCGGGCGAGCCATTCCCTCAGCGCCCAGACCTGCAAACGCGCAACTTTGGCTTATCCGGTTTTTATGTTTTCAATCACCGAAGATTTTCCCTTCGATCGTCATTTAATTTTGCCGATCGGCAGATACGCAGCCAAGGGTCATTTATCGTTTATGGAACCATCAATTCGTTTAAAACAAAAGAAGACTCGGTTTTGCTATCGCCCCAGGTACAAGCCGACATCGGCCAGGGTTCGGCTTTTTCCAGGTTACAATACACCACTTTAAGTATTGCACCCGGTTATTCCCATAATTTTATCTGGCGTAAATTTTTTCTCAACACCACACTCATAACGGGCCCGGCCCATCACTGGATAGTTTACCGCGATGGCGCGGGCGACCTGCATCATGATATCAGCATTAACAGCACTGCTGTTGTGCGGCTGGCATTTGGTTATTCCAACGACCGCTGGTTTTGTGGTACCAGTTTTTCCAGCCAGGCGCGCATTGTGAAATTTGAAGAAGTTCGGGTAAGCAATAACACCAGTTTATTCAGGTTGCAGGTGGGCTTTCGCTTTGCTGAGAAGGGTATTCTAAAGAAGAAAGTCTGGGAATTTGTTCCTTTTAATATTTAATCGTTGGATTGTTTTGGAAAATCAAAAAATATCAACTCACCTTTGGCGTTGCCAACATCCTTCCACGACTGCACGGAAAATTTTGCTGCCACGATACCACACGTGGGCAGGTTGTCAATGTGTACATGTATGTATTGATTTACAAAATCCGTTAAACCTGGATTGTGCCCAAACAACATGACCGAGTGCGCAGTATCGGGCAATTGTTGAATAACACTAAGAATCATATCGGGCCCGGCATGGTACAGATTATCCGATAACCTGACTTGCTTTTCATCAATGTTCAGTGCTTGCGCAATTCGTTTAGCGGTGCTGCGTGCGCGTTTGGCCGAACTGGAAATTAAAATATCGGGTGTAATGCCGCGCTTGCGCAGCCGCTTGCCCATCATGGGAGCGTCTTTTTTTCCACGGTCATTCAGCGGCCTGTCGAAGTCGCGCAAGGCAGGGTCATCCCAACTCGATTTGGCGTGGCGTACGATATACAACGTTTTCACAGGTACTCAAAACTAATCATCCTGCCCTAAATCTGCTATCTTCGCGCCCATGGCGTGGAAAAAGGTTAAACGAAAAATACGCTATCGCCTGATATACGTAGCTGTAAAGGCTATGATAATTATTTCCAACCTGATACCGAGAGGTGCGTGGCTGGCATTGTGTGGATTTCTTGGTGCACTGGGTTATTATCTTGCTTCGCAGTCGCGTAAGATTACGGTGGAAAATCTTAAACGGGCTTATCCGGATCAGAATATTAAACAGATAAAAAAACTGGCCAAAAGAGTCTTTGTGATGCTGGGCCGGAATGCCGGGGATGTATTGCGGGCTTATCCGCTAACGGAATTCAGCAAATTTGAAGAAATCCGCGACATCGAAGGGGTGCAATATGTAGAGCGGGCTTACCGGCAAGGGCAGGGTGTGTTGTTTCTGACCGCCCATTTAGGGGCGTTTGAACTTATCGCTACCGAAATGGCTTTCCGCGGTTATAAACCATTGGTTATAGGCACGGCCATGAAAGATGAACGGCTTACGCAGCTTTTGTGGAGTCAACGCAGCAAGTTGGGAGCTACTGCTATTGAACGCGGAAAAGAAACAGTGCGGCTTATGAAAGCCTTGAAGGGAGGCGGCACAGTGGCCATACTCATCGATCAGGACACAAAGGTGAAAAGCGTTTTTGTGGATTTCTTTGGTCAAAGTTGTGCCACACCCATAGGTGCAGCCATGCTGGCCCTGCGCACCGGTGCAGCTGTGGTACCGGTATTTATCCATTTGGGTGCTAATGGTAAACAGCAAATAAGATGTTATCCGGAAATGCAACTGATCCGCACCGGCAACGAGGCGGAGGATATCCGCCTCAACACCCAGGCGTTTACTGCAGTGATTGAGCAGGAGGTAAGGAAATATCCCGAACAATGGCTGTGGATGCACGAGCGGTGGAAGACGCGCCCCCTGGAGAAAATCGGGTGAAATTATTTGCGTCCAAGACGGTGTCCGGGCTCCCAGATGATGCGCATAAAAGAACTGAAGCGCTGGTTTTCCCTGCGGATGGGTATTCCGTTTACTATGCCGATAAGAAAATTGTCGGCTATGCCCAACCGTATCTGTGGCCGCAGCACCATATCGAAATCGTTGCGCGAAAAATGCTTGTTTATTTCAACTCCGATAAAGTTCCTTGTTCCGGATATCATGTAATGAAAATTGGTGTGCATTTCGTATGAAGTGTGCCATTTACGGGTACGGAATTCCTGTTCAATACGCGGTCCGGTGTAAACCAAGGTATGGTAGTTGTTGCCGAAACGTTTGGCGGCTATGAAGAAAGGATTGTAAAGATTACCGGTGAATAAAGGATTACCAAAATTTTTCAGGGATGAAAACTCTAATTCGTGAATATATCCCAGGGCAAGCGATAGAGAATACTGCGGCAAGACCAGAAAGGTCCACTGTGCGGCCATTTTCAGGCTTTCCAGCCGGCTCTGCGGCAAGGTATCGTTTTCGTAACCGTTAACCGGTGCAACAAAAGTAAAAGGCAGTTCAACCTCCAGTCCAAGCCGGTCAACGGGCGCCCATTCGTATTCAATCAGTGCTTCGTACGTGTCGTAGCGTAAGTTGTCTTTGATTCCGAAACCAATGTTCCATTCCCGTTCGCCCTTGTGTGCTCCCAAATCGCGAATCAGGTCAATATACAACGGTTCTGCGTGCAGCACTTTGGGCTTTTCTCCTTTGGTTTCAAACTCTACTATGTACAGGCTGTCCAGTTTTTCATGATAGGCTTTTAGCGAGTCTGCCTCCTGTGCATAACTTTTGAAGAGCAGGGCAGTAAATAAAACAAATAAAAAAAAGCATCCCTTCATATGATCCATTGGCAAAGTGGGTGAATAAAATACACACGCAAAGCAAAAATTGCGCCTTCGTGAATTTTAAAACAAGGCCCGGAAGAGCCGCAAATATAGAAATTAAATAGTTTAATCGGCCGGCCGAAAGGCTGAGAGGTAAAGCAACGGTGAGTGGAGCCGGTAACTGATTTAAATGCGCAAGGCAGATAGTGAAAGCGGTGTACCTGGCTTTACGGGAGATTACCAAAAAATGGACCTTTCCGGTGAGAAACTGGTCTATCATCCTAAACCAATTTTTAACTATCTTCGAAGGGAGATGCAAAATATAAAACCTTTATGCAGTTGCTTAGTCGTTACCCGGCATTTACACACTTAATTAGGCAGTGTCTTTTCTTTTCAACTTTGTCTGTTAGTTTTTTGCCGTTTTTGAGCATCAATATTTAATTTATTGAATCATTGATATTTGATTGAGAATGGCAATTTGTGCTATGGAAATTTTATTAAATTTCTTCAATGTTTTTCATATAGTGAAATCCTGCTAAAAAAATCCCTTTTGTACTATTACCATTTCATTCCCCCAAAGCGTAACCAAATGTTTAATATCTATTGGAAAAAATGAGGAAGAACCATCCTTATTATTTTTGATAGGACATATTATTTTACCATCAGAAATTAAACAAGTTTTTTTTCTGTTATCCTCTATTATAATATGTTTACTATCAATCTTTTCATATAATTTTCTTAAGTCAATTACAGCATATTTAATAAAGTCCGTACATTGATTGATATTGGTTTTTAGACAATTTGTAATGCCATAAACGAAGTAATCAGCTTTCATTTTGTAAAATTCAGATTCTTTTCTTGAAGCATGTGTGTAAGCTCCCCATTTTTAGGACAGTTCTAAATTAGAAAATTTATTCATTGTTAT
>DAIQOI010000014.1:0-56318 GCA_036787955.1 Cyclobacteriaceae bacterium | reverse complement strand
ACCATCAACCATGGACCGATCAACCATTAACCATGGACTGATTAACCATCAACCATGGACCGATTAACCATCAAACCATGGACTATTTAACCCTACTCCTCCGAAGCCTTTTTAATCGCCTCCAGCACCAATTCCTTTACTTTGGTTACGCGATCCATTTCTTTTTCCAGATACATGCGCAGGGAATCACCTTTCAGTTCCTCAGGACGAAACTCGTACATCCAGTTCATCATGGCCTTTGAGGCAGAGTCGAGCAGGGCAATTTTCTGCTCCAGTTCTTTGCGCTTTTCTGCTGCCAGGTCTTTGCTGTTCTTAATGGTTTCTTCAAGCTGGCGCTTCAGCTTATGGATTTCGTCCATGCGCGGCATCACTTCATCGTGCACGCCCATCACTTTTTCGTACAAAGACTGGTTGGGGTCGGCTTCCTTCTTTTCCTGTTTATCGCGGGAGCCTGAGCAGCCGGCAAACATTGAAAGCGAGAGGATTAAAAGAATAAATCGTGCCATGTTTAAATCTGTTTTAACAAAACAAAGGTAGCATTCAGGGGTTACCTAACGGCCATTTGTTGAAAAAAAATTCCGTGAGGTATTGTACATTATTAAAAAATCATCTTTCTTTCGACCGAAAGAAGGACTTTATATGTTCAGTAACAACTGGTTTTATTTTTATTATTTCTTTTTTCACCCTTTACCGGGATGGATGAGGAAGTAGTTTGTTGTTGAATAAAACGATATAACTCAGCAAGTCCCGGACAAAAAAATCCGGGACTTTTTGTTTTACGGCTTTTTAATATGAACCGGAAGAAAAACAGCAAGGCAAATACAACCGTGATGAAGGTAGCCATTCAGGGTATTGCGGGCAGTTTTCACGATGCAGCAGCACGTAAGCTGTTTGGCAGAAATATTCAACTGGTAGAGTGCCTTACTTTTCAGGAAGTATTTGAACGGCTGAAAGCAGGCGAGGCAGATGGGGCAGTTATTGCCATTGAAAACTCCATAGCGGGCAGCATTCTTCACAATTACGCCTTATTGCAACGGTATGCTTTCCGGATAACGGGTGAGCTGTACCTGCCTATTCATTTTCATCTGATGGCGCTGCGTGGCACAACGATGAAAGACATACGGGTAGTTGAGTCTCATCCGATGGCACTTGCCCAATGCACTGAGTACCTGCACAACCTGAACGGCATCCAGATTCGCGAAAGCGATGATACTGCGTTGGCGGCAAAGCACATACGCGACAAAAAGCTGAAGTCAACGGCTGCACTGGCAGCCGAAGCAGCGGCACGCCGCTATGGCTTGCATATTCTGCGGCGCAACGTAGAAACACACCATAAAAATTTCACACGTTTTCTCGTGCTTCAGCCCCAGGCCACAGAAAACGTTGATGCCAATAAAGCTTCTCTGTGTTTTGAAGTGGCCAACAGGCCCGGCAGTCTGGCTGACGTATTGCAGGTGCTTAAGTTGCACAACCTGAATCTCACCAAAATACAGTCGGTGCCGCTTATCGGGCGACCGCAGGAATATACCATTCATATTGATGTGGAATGGACTAAGCGAAGTCAGTATGAAAATGCATTACGTGAGGTTATGCGTCAGGTGAATAACCTCACCATACTGGGTGAATATGAAAAGGCAAAAATTGAATACAAATGATAAATGGAACTCACATAGCAGCGGCCAGGCGAATCGAAGGACTTGATGAATACTATTTCAGCCGTAAGCTGGCCGAGGTGCGCGCGCTGCACACGGCCGCACACCCGGTAATAAATCTCGGCATCGGTAACCCTGACCTGCCACCACCACCGGAAGTAATAGAAGCCCTTATGGCATCGGCACAAAATCCCCTGCATCACGGTTACCAGCCTTATACCGGTGTGCCGGCGCTTCGCAGTGCAATATCCGGTTTTACAGAGCGCTTCTTTGGCATACGGCCCGATGCCGACTCAATGATTCTTCCGCTTATCGGCTCGAAGGAAGGAATTGTGCACATCAGCCTGGCCTTCCTGAATGAGGGCGATGAAGTGCTGGTGCCCGATCCGGGTTATCCAACCTATGCAGCCGCGGCAGCGCTTGCAGGTGCAACCGTTACAACCTACTCCATCAATTATGACGGATCGGTAATAAACATCGATGAACTGTATAACAGGGATTTGTCCAGGGTTAAACTTATGTGGATAAATTTCCCGCACATGCCAACCGGACGCACATGCGACAGACAGCTAATGCGGGATCTGGTAACGCTTGCACGAAGAAAAAATATCCTGCTGGTCAATGATAATGCGTATGCACTAATCCGAAATCAAAGTCCGGTAAGTTTACTTTCAGTGCCGGGTGCAGAAGCAATTGCACTGGAGCTCAATTCCCTTTCCAAATCGCACAACATGGCCGGCTGGCGACTGGGCTGGGTCACCGGTAGGAAGGAGTTTATTCAGCATATCCTTCGTGTGAAAAGCAACATGGATTCAGGCATGTTCCTGCCCGTGCAGCACGCAGCTGCCACAGCCTTGCAGCTGAACGAAAGCTGGTTTGCTCACCTCAATAAAATTTACGCTCAACGGGCAGAAAAAGTGTACCGATTGCTGGACAGTTTGAATTGTTGCTACAACACCGATCGGGCGGGTTTGTTTGTATGGGCCCGGCTGCCTGAGGGTTTGAATGATACCGTATTTATTGATGAAGTGCTTTATGGTGCTCGGATATTCATTACGCCCGGGTCAGTATTTGGCCGGAACGGACAAGGGTTTGTAAGGGTGTCGTTATGTGTACCTTCAGAAAAAATAGAAGAAGCAACACAACGGATAGACGAATGGAAATTAAAGTCGGGAAAAATTCCGTCAGTTATTGAAACAAAATTTCAGCAGACATGAATGTAACAATCATAGGAGTAGGATTAATAGGAGGGTCGTTGGGGCTGGATCTGCGCAGTGACAGCCGCTTTAACCGGATTACAGGTGTAGATGTATCAGCCGAAAATGCCCGACAGGCTTTGCAACTTGGGCTCATAGATGCATCAGCCAGCCTGGATGAGGGCGTAACCCTTGCCGATGTGGTGTTGCTGGCCGTTCCGGTAAATGTTATCGCACAGCTGCTTCCGGAAGTCCTGGATCGCATTTCGCCTGATGACGTTGTAATAGACACCGGCTCTACGAAAGCTGCTATTTGTAAGTCGGTACAGCAGCACCCTAAGCGTGGTCGTTTTGTGGCGGCTCATCCTATTGCCGGCACAGAGAACTCAGGCCCTTCGGCTGCTTTTAGCGGCTTGTTCCGGGGTAAACTGAACATTGTATGTGAAAAGGATAGGTCGGATGAAGATGCGCTTAACCTGGCGCTGGACATATTTTCCCTTGCCGGAATGCGCACCATATTTATGGACCCCGATGAGCACGATCGCCATCTGGCTTATGTATCACATCTTTCGCACGTCAGTTCCTTTTTACTCGGTCAGACCGTACTGGATATTGAGCAAAACGAAAAGCACATTGCCATGCTGGCAGGTAGTGGCTTTGCATCAACCGTACGACTGGCCAAGAGTTCACCGGCCATGTGGGCTCCTATATTTGAGCAAAATCGGGAATACCTCAGTCAGGCGTTGCAGGAATATATTCTGCACCTGCAACGGTTTCAGTATCATTTACTCAAAGGCAATACTGATGAGTTGTATAACATAATGCAGCAGGCCAATGAAATACGAAGAATACTAAACGGAATACCCAACAACACCATCAACGAAAAAACACTTGTACCATGAAACAGGATCTGAAGATTCAGCCATTCTTTAATGGGGTTAAGCAAGACAACCGCCCGTTTATAATATCCGGTCCATGCAGTGCAGAAACGCGTGAGCAGGTGCTGGCCACAGCCCGCCAGCTTGCCGCTACCGGTGTGGTTGATGTGCTACGGGCCGGTATCTGGAAACCCCGTACACGACCCGGTCATTTTGAAGGGGCCGGTGAAGAAGGACTTGCGTGGCTTATTGAAGCGAAACAGGAAACGGGCTTGCCGGTAGCTACGGAAGTAGCCACTGCCCGCCATGTGGAGTTGTGCCTCAAATCCGGTGTAGATGTTTTGTGGGTGGGGGCACGCACCACCGTGAACCCGTTTTCCGTGCAGGAAATAGCCGATGCGCTGTGCGGTACGGATGTGCCGGTGCTGGTGAAAAATCCGGTAAATCCGGACCTGGAACTTTGGATAGGTGCCATTGAACGCATTCATAAAGCTGGTATCACACGGCTCGCAGCTATTCATCGTGGTTTCTCTTCTTTCGAAAAAGGTCCTTTCCGCAATGCACCGCTCTGGGATATGGCCATTGACCTGAAAACCAGAGTGCCCGAACTGCCGATCATCTGCGACCCCAGCCACATATGCGGTACGCGCGATTTAATCCCTTTCATTGCCCAAAAAGCACTCGACCTTGACATGGCCGGATTAATGATAGAAAGCCATATCCATCCCGATGCGGCATGGAGCGATGCAAAACAACAGGTAACACCGGCAGCGCTGCGTACCATAGTTGCAGGTTTGATAAAACGCAAACCGGAAGTTGCCGAAACAGACAACGAGAAAATATTGCAACAATTGCGTGACCAGATTGATAAACTGGATGATGAAATCATGCAGCGCCTGGCCGAACGCATGAAAATATCGCGCAAGATTGGAGCATACAAAAAAGAAAAAAACATCACCATACTGCAGGTAAGTCGCTGGGAAGAAATCATCCACACGCGTGTAGCACTGGGACTTGCTATGGGGCTGGCTGATAATTTTTCGCGCGACCTACTGAAACTTATTCATCAGGAATCCATCCGTGTGCAGGAAGAGGTTATGAATACAACGTCACCGGCCTTGGTTAGCGGGAAGAAGCCGTAGTTTATGAGAAAATCAGGAATCCAATTACCATGAGATGGATTGGATATATTTGGTACCTTTGATTCAACTGGTTTGCCGTAAATGCCTTTATCCATGATTGAAGAAAATTTATCAGAAAAACATGCTGACAGCATCGAAAGCGTACGGCAGGTTAACAAATACGGATTGTGTATTATTATGCTCGTGTGCGCGATTGCAGATTGCGATGGGCAAACAAAAAAGGATAATCAGACACAATACAGAACAGATAAAACAGTTGGTGGCGGCTGTGAGGGTTGCGAGTTGATGTATGTTGGAATGCCGAAAGTCATTACAGCTGAGCACACAACCCCCGGCTGGACCGAAGGAAAGCAGAAACTTATCATCACAGGAAAAGTTTTACAATCCGATGGCAAAACCCCTGCTGCAAATGTTATAGTTTATTACTGGCATACAGACGATCAGGGGTTGTACACATCCGACAGTAAAGTGCCTGCCAGGGCGAGGGAACATGGCAGATTAAGGGGATGGGTAAAATCTGACAGCCAGGGAAACTATAAAATCAAAACATCCAGACCTGCTGCATACCCCGACCAGGATATTCCCCAACACATTCATCTGTCAATAAAAGAGCCCGATATTGCAAATGCGTATTATGCCGACCTGTACTTTCAGGATGATCCGCTTTATGCAATACATAAGAAAAAGTACGGTCAGATAAATCGTGCGGGTACAGAAGTCCTGAATGTTACAAAAGAAGGAGATGTTATGATTGCCCGACACAACATTATACTCGGATTGAATATTCCGGATTATCCGTCACGCAGAAAACCCTGAAGGATACGATGGGAAAGAAATAATATCAGGAACATATGTCATAATTAGGACGGAATTAAATCATAAACGGGATATAGCCAGAACGCTTCATCTACCTGATTATAAAATCCTCCAAAATCTTATTGTAATTTTCAGGATTGCTGAGATAGGGAAAATGTCCTTCGCCATGAAGGGTAACGGTTGTCGCATGGCCGTACTTCTCTTTTAATTGCTGGCGTAAATCAGGTATTATCAACGGGTCATTATCCGATTCAATAATCTGAACCGGAATATCTTCAGAAATGGGCATATCAAAGTAGTCCACAACACAATCATATCGCGCCAGCAGATTTTTTTTAGTTACTCTGCCGCCCACCAATGAAAGCAGAAAGGCCTTGGCGGTTGGCGAATTGCCGGAGGCCGGAAGAACTTCTTCTTCATAGCGGCTGCGCATCTTTTGGATAACCAGCCACTCCGGCAAATAACGCATCAGCAGTGCCATGGTTCGTGTGGTTTCACGGATTTCGGTGTTGGGCGGAAAGGTGTTGCCCAACGAAACCTTCAACACCCGTTGTGGATGGTGTGCCGCTAGGTATTGCGCCAGATACCCGCCCAGCGAACTGCCGATAACAACAGCTTGTTGCACTTTTTCCTTATCCAGCACAGCTATAATTCCTGCTGTAAGTTCAGCCAGACTGTGTGCAGGCGGATACTCCACGCTGATGATGCGGTAACGGTCTTTGAAGTAGTCAATTTGCTGAAACCAGATATCGTAGGTGCCGCCCATGCCATGCAGAAAAAGTAATGTGGTTTCGCCCTTTCCGGTTGCCAGGTAAGTCCAGTTATGGTTGCCGGCCTGCAGTTGCTGCACGGGTAGCTGGCGGATTTGCTGAAGCTGTGAAAGGGCCCGATCCGGGTAGAGGTTATCCAGGTTAACAGTAGAAGCAGGGATCAGATAAAATATCCCCAAACTTATTGTTACTAGCAGAAGGATAAGGTATATCATGCCTTTTTTCATAGCCATTGTTTTTGTGAAAATACATTATTTAACTGTGAAATGGCTTAAAGATTAAATTTTCCGCTGTAGATTTCGTCCGTGGTTCGGTCAGGAATATTTATCATATTGGTTTGGCTTTCAGGCTATCAGCAGGATCCTGGTAATAGAGCAGATAAACTTTATTTGCTTGGAAAATTTGATCCCTCTGCCGACAGTCGTTTTGTAAAACCCGATGACCGTTATACAGCCGGGGCAGCGCGATCGCAATACCTGCGCAAAGAAACTTACGAGGCTTTCGTGAAAATGGCCCAAGCCGCAGAAAAAGACGGAGTGAAGCTGGTTATCATTTCTGCCACCCGGAATTTTGAAACACAGAAATCCATCTGGGAGCGAAAGTGGAAAGATGAGTCGGCTATTGATAATCCAACCGGCCGCGCGCGGAAAATACTGCAATATTCTTCCATGCCAGGTACTTCGCGGCATCACTGGGGTACCGACATGGATTTGAACAGTCTGGATAACGACTATTTCAACTCAGGCGAAGGGCTGAAAGTCTATCAATGGCTTACTGCACATGCAGGAAATTATGGCTTCTGCCAGCCCTACACATCTAAATCAAACGGCCGCACCGGTTATGAAGAGGAAAAATGGCATTGGTCGTACACACCGTTATCCATTCCTTTGCTTGAACAATATCTTAGTACCATTACACTCACTGATATCACCGGCTTTCAGGGCAGTGAAACAGCTGCCGCAATTGATGTAATAAAAAACTATGTGGCCGGTGTATCGTGCAGGTAATCAGTTATTGACTTTATTAATAAACAGTGTTTGTGTTGGATAGGCAAACTCAATGCCTTCTTTTTCAAAAGCTTCATAAATCCGGTAGTTTACATCCTGCACAATATCCATGTATTGTTTGTAATCCGGACTTTGCACAAAAAAAACCACTTCAAAGTTGAGGCTGTATTCGCCATAGGCGGCAAAGTGCACCCGGTCGGGGTTGGTGAGCGGCTCGTTCACAATAATATCGGTGATGATTTGCGGTATCTTTTTCAACTTATCGAGTGGAGTGCCGTACACCACGCCAATGGTAAAGATGGCGCGCCTTTGCTCCATGCGCTTGAAATTATGCAGCCGCGCACCGGTAAGGTTTGAGTTGGAAATAATAATCTGCTCGCCCGAAATGCTTTTTATGCGCGTGGTTTTTATGCCGATGTAATCAACCGTCCCTCGCTTGTCGTCTACCACAATAAAATCGCCAACTTCAAACGGCCTGTCAAAAAATATCACGAAGTAATTGAACAAATCGCCCAGAATATTTTGGGCGGCCAATGCAATGGCAATACCGCCTATGCCCAGCCCGGTGATGATGGCCGTTACGTTATAGCCAAGGTTATCGAAAAGAAAAACAAAGGCTGTTGCCCAGACCGCCACGTTGATTACCACCATGATTCCGGTAATCTGTTTTAATTTGGCCTCACCATTTTCCTGCTTCAATACATACGACTCCAACAGTTTGCGGATCATGGTCAGAATGATCCGGACAACAAAATAGGTAATGACAACCGTGGTGGCGACTGTCACTACTTTCGATGCCCGGTCAGATAGATGCAGGTAATGAATACCCCAGTAAATGATAACAAAGTTCAATATTGGCAGGCCGAATCGCTCCAGCCCCAGGATCAGGTAATCGTCAAATTTCGTTTCGGTTTTTTCCGACCACTTCTTTAACTGATTCAGCAGGGTCTTTCGGAATAACCGCAGAACGCCCATGCCGCCAAGAATAATGCCCAGCGCAATCAGATAATCCTTCACGGTATTACCCCAATACACTTCTTTTAAAAAATCTTCCATAAGGACTGGCTTAAAGTTGCCGCAAAACTAATAACTCAAAAGGTAAATCTGCGACAAAAGTTTCTGGGTAAATTTTAATCACTTTATGATGAGGATGTGCTTTTTTTTATGAAATTGTTTCATCCAAATCCGCTTTCCATGAAACGTTCACTTATTTTCCTGTTGGCAGTTGTTTTGATTGCCGCTGCCGCTGTTGTTACCTGGCTGTATGTATTTCAGGGTAAACGCTCCTACGCACCAGTTTCAGTCAATCCCGCTTTCGCTGAATTTGTCGCTTCTTATTCCGCTGGTATGGTTGGTTCAGGCTCTGCGGTGCAAATAAGTTTTACCCGCGATGTGGTAGACTCTGCCACGGTGGGGCAGACCGATCCGCGCCCGTTGTTCGAGTTCACGCCAAAAATAAAAGGAAAAGTGCGTTGGCTCGACCGGCGCACCGTTGCGTTTATTCCGGATGGCCGGTGGCCGCGCGGTAAACTGATTGAAGGACGCTTCAGGTTGAGCAGTGTGATGAACGTTCCCGATGATTTATCGGTCTTTACGTGGAGTTTCAGGATAATGGCACAGTACCTTGACTTAACCGTAGAAAATGTAGCGCCCTACGTTCAAACCGACTTATCCAGAGTGAAAATAGAAGGCTATGTACAAACAGCCGATTACGCGGAACCGGAAGAAGTAAAGAAATCCCTGCGTGCAATGCAGGATGGAAAGCCGCTGAGTGTTACGTGGAATCATGCAGAAGACGGCCGTCAGCATCATTTTGTGATTGAAGATGTAAGCCGCAGGGAAACCGCAAATAAGGTGATAATTTCAGCGGATGGATCAGTGCTTGGCGTGCGGAAAAAATTTGAAAGAGAAGTAGAGATTCCCTCGCTGACGGATTTCAGGGTGATGGAAGTAAGGGTTGTTCAGGGCACTTCACAGCATGTACTCATTCGCTTTTCCGATCCGCTCGATGAGTCGCAAAATCTTTTTGGTCTCATTCGCCTGCCGGGAGTAGGAACGCCGGAATATCAGATTGACGGTAATCTTTTACGCATATATCCCTCAACCCGCCAGTCGGGTAATGCAACGCTCAGCATTGAGGCAGGTGTACGCAATACGCTGAACAAGCGCCTTATGGCTGCTTCAACATACAACCTGAATTTTGAAGACCTAAAACCAGCTGTGCGTTTTACCGGTAAGGGAACTATTTTGCCCAACTCAGAAGGACTCATTCTGCCATTTGAAGCGGTAAACCTCAAATCCGTTGATGTACAGGTTATCCGTATCTATGAAAACAACATCCTGCAGTTTCTTCAGGTAAATGATATGGACGGTAACCAGGATCTGCGCAGGGTAGGCAAGCCGGTGTTGAAAAAAACCATTTCACTCGAACATGCAGGAGTAAATGATCTGGGAAAGTGGAACCGCTTTACGCTGGATCTCTCAACCCTGATTACACCTGAGCCAGGGGCCATTTATCAGGTACAGATTGGCTTCCGAAAATCGCAATCGGTTTACTATTGCAAGGAGTCGCTTGCTTCAGATGAACCATCCGTACCTTTTGAGGAAACTGCCTGGGAGGAAGAGGAAACGTTTAGTTACTGGGATTCCTATGAAACCTACTATTATAATGAAGATTACGACTGGTATCAGCGCGATAACCCTTGCCATTCTTCCTACTACACCGGTTCGCGTAATATCCGTAAAAATATTCTTGCCTCTGACCTTGGCATCATTGCCAAACGTGGCAGCGATGGCAACACATTGGTTGTGATTACCGATCTGAAAACTACGCAGCCGCTTTCGGGTGTAACAGTTGAATTATATGATTATCAGCAGCAGTTGCTTGGTACGGGCACTACAGGTGCCGATGGAAGAGCCGTTGTGCAAACCACAGCAACACCATTCGCACTCATTGCCAAACAAGGTGCGCAACGTGGTTACCTTAAATTAACCGAAGGAGCTTCGCTTTCTTTGAGCAATTTCGATGTGAGCGGACACCAGATTGAAAAAGGCCTGAAAGGCTACCTGTATGGTGAGCGGGGCGTATGGCGGCCGGGTGATTCTATATATCTGACATTCGTGCTCGAAGATAAACTCAGAAAACTGCCGGCTGCGCATCCGGTGATTCTTGAACTGCAAAATCCAGCGGGTCAGGTGGTTCATCGTGTGATACGTACCGCGAGTGAAAACGGTTTTTATTCATTTATCACTGCTACACCCGAAGATGCTCCCACCGGAACATGGACTGCACGCGTAAAAGCCGGTGGGACTGAATTCAGCCAACCTCTGAAAATTGAAACAATTAAACCAAACAGGCTGAAAATTAACCTGGATTTTGGTACCACTAAAATCAAAGCGCCCGCTATGCGAATTGACGGAACCCTTGCCGTTAACTGGTTGCATGGCGCCCCCGGACGAAATCTGCAGGCACAGTTTGAAGTGTTGCTTAACCCGGCACAGCTTACTTTCCCTAACTACCCCAGCTACCAGTTTAACGACTTATCGCAGGAGTATTATCCTGAAGTACAACCAGTGTTTGATGGCTTTACCGATGCTGAGGGTAAAACACCTATAAGTGCAGATTTGCAAGTACCGGAAAATGCACCCGCATTGATCAATGCCCTGTTTCGTGGAAGGGTATATGAAGAAAGTGGTAGCTTTTCTGTTGCTCAGTTTTCAGTTCCGGTATATCCCTACAACAGTTATGTGGGTCTGCGCCTGCCGGAAGGCGACAAAGCCCGCAATATGTTGCTGACTGACACCACACACAGTGTATCTATTGTAACGGTCGATGCAGATGGCAACCCTGTATCGCGGGATCGCGTCCGGGTTACATTGTACAAACTTACCTGGAGCTGGTGGTGGGACAATACCGATAACAGCGCGGTGTACCGGTCTTTTTCACAGGCTCAGGAAATCAGCACGGATGTGATTGAAACACGAAACGGCAAAGGTTCCTGGTCTTTTAAAATAAAATATCCCGAATGGGGCCGTTATCTGGTTCGTGTTACCGATGAAACTTCAGGACACAGTGCCTCGCAGGTGGCATATATCGACTGGCCGGGCTGGGCAGGACGCGCACGACCCGGTGCAGACGGGGCTGCTATGCTCAGCTTCTCGGCTGATAAACCAGCATACCGTGTGGGAGAAAAAGCTACAGTCATTATTCCGGGCAGTGCTCCGGGCCGGGCGCTGGTAAGCATTGAAAACGGAAGCCGCGTGCTGCAAATGCACTGGGTGGAAACAAAACAAGGAGATACTCCTTTTAAGTTTCCCATCACTGCCGATATGGCACCAAATATTTACGTACACATCACATTGGTGCAGCCACACAGCCAAACTGTCAATGATTCGCCCATTCGGCTATATGGTGTAATACCTGTTATGGTACAAGATCCGAAAACCCGTCTTGAACCGGTTATTGAAACAAACGATGTACTGGAGCCCGGACAGGAGGTGGTAGTGCGAGTGTCGGAAAAAAGCGGACGCTCCATGACCTACACCCTGGCCATGGTAGATGAAGGTTTATTGGACTTAACCCGTTTTAAAACTCCCGATTTGTGGAGTCGCTTCTATAC
Source organism: Cyclobacteriaceae bacterium (assembly GCA_036787955.1). GTDB lineage: Bacteria > Bacteroidota > Bacteroidia > Cytophagales > Cyclobacteriaceae > UBA2336. The sequence continues at coordinate 44,238 of DAIQOI010000014.1, read as the reverse complement.
CCGCGAAGCATTGGGCGTAAAAACCTGGGATGTGTTCAGCGAAGTAATAGGGGCATTCGGAGGGCAGGTGGAACGACTGCTTGCTGTTGGCGGTGATAGCGAGCTGCTCACGGAGCAGGCAAAGGAAGATGCCGCAACAAGCCGGTTCAAACCGGTTGTTAAATTCTTTGGTCCGGTTACGCTCAAAAGTGGCAAGCAGGAACATCGCTTTCGCATGCCCAACTACATCGGTTCAGTGCGCTTCATGGTAGTAAGTGGATACGAGGGGGCTTATGGCTCAGCCGAAAAAACCGTACCCGTGCGCAAGCCGCTGATGGTGCTGGCCACCCTGCCGCGTATCCTTCGGCCCGAAGACAAGCTGAAACTTCCTGTAACGCTGTTTAGCATGGACAAAAATATCCGGCAGGTAAAAGTAGAAGTAAAGACGAAAGGTCCTGTTCAAATTAAACAGCCTGTTCAGTCTGTCGGTATAACAGGTGAGGACTTGACCTTCGATTTCGATTTAACAGTATTGCCCGCCACCGGAAAGGCAACAATTGAGGTGATTGCTTCATCAGGAAAAGTGTCGGCCTCCGATGTGGTTCATATCGATGTCCGTAATCCTGATGTCCCGGTCACGAAAACGTATGGTGTGGTTGTGGATGCCGGCCAAAACTATACCATTCAGTACAAGCCCATCGGTATGGCTGGTACCAACCGCGTTATGCTGGAAGCAAGCAACCTTCCACCGCTTAATCTGGGGCAGCGGCTGGAGTATCTTATGCAATATCCGTACGGATGCATGGAACAGACTGTTTCTGCGGCCTTTCCGCAATTGTACCTGAATGAGGTAAAGGAACTTACACCTGGTGAGCGCAACATGGTGCAACGCAACGTTCAGGCAACTGTTGAGCGACTAAAGTCATTCCAGCACCGCGATGGTGGCTTTGCCTTTTGGCCGGGCGGTGAGGACACAGACAGTTGGGCTACGTCCTACGCTGGCCATTTTCTCGCCGAAGCCGAACGAAAGGGATATCCTGTTCCACCCGATATGATGAACAAGTGGAAGCGCTTCCAGCGCAATCGCGCACAGTCGTGGCGCAAAAGCGAAGAACCTTACAGCAGTGAACTGATACAGGCCTACAGACTGTACACACTAGCTGCCTCGGGCAACACCGATTTAAGCTCCATGAACCGCCTGCGCCAGCAGGTTGCACAAACAACGGCCAGGTGGATGCTGGCAGCAGCCTATGCCAAAGCCGGCCAGCCTGAAGCGGCACGCAACCTTATTGATAAACTGCCGGCTTCCTCTGCCCCTTATCAGGAACTGGCAGGGAGCTATGGATCAGATTTGCGGGACAAAGCCATCATGCTGGAAACCTATATCCTGCTGAACGAACGCGAAGAGGCCTTTGAGCTGGTAAAGGAAATTTCGGAAAAACTGAACCAGACAGATTACTTCATGAGCACACAAACAACCGCATGGTGCCTGAAATCGGTTTCGCAATTTGTGATGGGCGAGAAGCACGACCAGCTTAAGTTTCGTTATACTTTTGGGGGCAAGGAAAAGGAGGTGATTACGCAACTGTCGTATGCCGAAATAACCTTACCTTCTGCCGATGTTCCTGCTTCGCTACAAATTACCAATACGTCATCTTCCAGGTTGTTTGTGCGCCTCATTTCGGTTGGTACACCTTTGCGTGGCGAGGAAACAGAAGAGTGGCGGAACCTGAGCCTGACCGTGGATTACCTGGATCTGCAGGGCAGACCAGCCGATGTTTCACGTTTGGAACAGGGTACGCAGTTTGTTGCTTCGGTCACTGTAACAAACCTCAGGCGCAGCGCACTAAAAAATATAGCCCTTGCGCAGGTGTTTCCTTCAGGATGGGAAATTGCTAACCTGCGCCTTGATGAGGCGGAAAGCCGTGCAGGCGGAGACCGTCCGAATTATCAGGATATTCGCGATGACCGTGTTTATACGCATTTCGACCTGCATGCAGGCGGGCGTAAAACTTTTCGTGTATTGCTCACAGCTGCCTATGCAGGAACCTACTACCTGCCTGCTGTAGTTTGCGAGGCAATGTACGACCCATCGGTGTATGCCCGAAAAAAAGGCTTTCCTGTAAGTGTGATAAAACCTGTGTTACCATAAAAATATGCGTTGCCTGCTGTGTTGTGTTGCTCTGCTGGCAGAGGTAAAGATTTATGCACAATGGGCCAAAGCCGAAGTTGCATGGGTGGAGAGCGATCGTGATTTGATTCAGAATCTGAAATCCGGAATAATCGTTTATCAAAAGGTGCAGTCAGAAGAGTTGGATGTGCAGATATACAATCAGGCAGCTGTTGCTACCGGTAAAGGTTGGTTTGAAGAAATTGGCAGCAGAGGATCCATTACGGTCGTTGGAAACTCGTCAACCGGTACGCATGCCGCATCCCATAGTGAGCTATGTATAAGCGAAAGATAACGGCAGGGCTTGCAATATTCTCCATAATTCTTGGAGGATTGTATTATGCGGCACTTCCCGCGCGTCTTTTTATCACACCTTATTCGTACGTGCTTGAAGACCGCAATGGCAATTTATTGTCGGCAACGGTAGCCGATGACGGCCAATGGCGTTTTCCGCTCATGCAGCAGGTACCCGACAAATTTGCCAAAGCAGTTGTATTGTTTGAAGACAAAAGGTTTTACCGCCATCATGGAGTGGATTTGTTAGCACTGGCGCGGGCCATCTGGCAAAACCTTAAAGCCGGAAAAGTAGTAAGTGGCGGCAGCACCCTTACCATGCAGGTTGTCAGGTTGTGGCGTCAGGAACCACGAACTTATCTGGAGAAAATTATTGAGTTAATCTTAGCTACCCGCCTGGAGCTTTCTTACTCTAAAGATGAGATTTTGAACCTGTATGCCAGCCATGCACCGTTTGGCGGAAATGTGGTTGGTATGGAGGCTGCATCATGGCGTTATTTTGGGCGTAATCCGGAACAATTATCGTGGGCTGAGGCAGCAACTTTGGCGGTGCTGCCCAATGCTCCTTCGCTTATTCATCCGGGTAAAAACCGCGATGCTTTATTGAAAAAGCGTAACAACCTGCTCGTCCGGCTTCGTGATTCAGGTTTTATAGATGATTTGGAGTTGCAACTTGCGCTGGCGGAGCCGCTTCCGGAAAAACCTGTTGAGCTGCCGCAAATGGCCCGTCACCTGCTTCAGAGGTCCAGGTTAGAAAATCCGAAGGCCTATCGCATACGGTCCACCCTCAGCGAATCGCTGCAACAAAGGGCCGAACAGGTTGCGCATGATCATGCCCGCAGGCTTCAGTCCAATAAAATATACAATGTTGCTGTGCTGGTTGCCGAAGTAGGCTCGGGCCAGGTGCTGGCTTATGTAGGCAACGCGGTTGCCGATGATTCGGATGCGCACGGCCGCCAGGTTGACATCATCAGGTCACCGCGCAGCACCGGCAGTATCCTGAAACCATTTTTGTATGCCGCCATGCTGGATGAAGGCAAAATTTTGCCAAAAACCCTGTTGCCCGACATACCCGTAATGATCAACGGCTTTGCTCCAAAAAATTTTTCACTCAGTTACGATGGGGCTGTACCTGCCGATGAAGCGCTGGTTCGTTCGCTGAATATTCCGGCCGTCCACATGCTGCGCGGGTACCGGTATGAAAAATTTCACGCTCTGCTGAAACGCATCGGCATGACTACCCTTTCAATGCCCCCCGATCATTACGGGCTCTCGCTCATTGTGGGTGGTGCCGAAGGAACGCTGTGGGATATCGTTGGCATGTACGCTTCCATGGCCCGTGTACTAAATAATCCTCCGGATAAGCGTTATCGCCCTGTTGACTACCGACCGCTTCATTACCTGGCTAATGAACAAGTGGGAAATGATCGGTTCGAATCGTCAGGATACCTGTCGGCTTCTTCCATTTACCAGACCTTCGAAGTGCTTACTGAACTGAGCAGGCCTGGAGAGGAGCGCGGCTGGAAAAAATTTTCGAGTCTTCAGAAGATTGCCTGGAAAACAGGTACCAGTTTTGGTTTCCGCGATGGATGGGCAATAGGAGTAACACCGATGTATGCGGTGGGGGTATGGGTAGGAAATGCCGGAGGCGAAGGTAGGCCCGGTCTTACAGGCATTGATGCGGCTGCCCCTGTATTGTTCGATGTTTTCAACACCTTGCCTGCATCGCCCTGGTTTGCCATGCCATACAGCGAGATGCAGCAGATTGCCGTGTGCAAATTAAGCGGCATGCGCCTGTCGGAAGCCTGCCCGCTTGCTGATACGTTGTGGGTGGTCAGGCGCGGACTGGAATCGGACGCATGCTCGTTTCATAAATGGGTTCATTTATCGAAAGATTTAAAACACCGTGTGCATGCTGGCTGTGCAAAGGTTGACGAAATGGTTACTGTCCCTTGGTTTGTGCTGCCGCCCGTTCAGGAGCATTATTATGTCAGGCGGAAAATGTTTTACCGCACCCTTCCGCCCTTTCTTTCGGCTTGCCAGCCGGCACAGGGCATAGCCATTATGGATTGGGTGTACCCGAAAGACGGGGCTAAACTATTTATCCCCCGGCACTTGAGCGGTGAACCGGGAAAGGCTGTTTTTGAATTGACCCACCGGCAAAAAAATGCTGTCATTTACTGGCATATGGATGGGGAATTTCTCGGTATCACGCAGAATAAGCATCAGATTCCTGTCAATCCTGGCCCGGGAAGCCATTTTTTAAAGGTTTTTGACCAACAGGGTCAGGAACTTTCCTGTCGGTTTACTGTGATTTCTTCGCAATAAATCTCTGATATGTAAGGTTTTAGATTAAATTGCTTCAATTATTTAATTGAAAAACGCCTATTTTATATTGATTTTTAATCATTTGATATATGAAAACCCTCTTGTTAACTATTTTGACTTCGATTTTTGCCGCAGGCTTTCTCTATTCCACCACTCCGCAGCCGCATCACTACGTAGTGATCGGTGCCTTTGCCATTAAGAAAAATGCTGAGCGGTTCATTCACCATGCGGAGCAGCATAGCCTGCATGCCCGTTTTGAAATCAACCCCGACAGGAATCTGTATTACGTTTATGTACTGCTTACGGACGATCGGAACGAAGCGATACAAACAGCGCTGAAACTTCGGGCAGAATCGCCCTATCATGATACCTGGGTATTCAAAGGTGTTCTTGGAGAAACGCTGAGTAAGGTTAGTGGAGAAGATATTAACCCGGTCACGCATCGCACTTCGGAGATTGTAATTGCCGATGTTCCGGTTCCTCAGGAGAAGCAAACCTCATCAGTAGCTGAATATAAGCTGGTTGCGGGCCTGCCACAAAACGAATTGAGTGCGTCCATTTCGCCGGTTGAAATAGCCCGTGCAGAAAACGTACCTGCACAGCGCCAGGTAGTATTTTCGCTTTTCCGTGCCGACAACCGCACACCGATAGATGGTGATGTATTGGCGATAGATGCGGAACGTGCAAGAAAGATAGCCTCGTTTGATGCAAACAGACCGGTACGTATTTATCATCCCGGTAATCAGTCGGGGGAAATGCTGTTTATGACCGAAGTTTTCGGCTATCGCAAGGTGCAGCGTACATTTAATTTCACTGCACCGCAGGGCGATGACCTGCAAACAGATTCCAGTGGCAACCTTGTTATTCCCTTTGAACTGGTGCGCTTGCAGAAAGGCGATATTGCAGTGATGTATAATGTCTATTTCTTTAAAGATGCGGCTGTTATGCGGCCTGAGTCAAGGTGGGAACTGAACAACTTACTGGAAATGCTGCTGGAAAATCCGAAATACAAAATCCGCATACACGGCCACACCAATGGCAATGCACCAGGAAAGATTGTTTCGCACAACACCAAGTCGGGTAAGCCTGAAAATTTCTTTAGTTTAACCGATACCCGCGAGGGTTACGGTTCGGCCAAAAAACTTTCGCAGGAACGCGCGGAAGTAATCAGGGAATACCTGCTTGCTAATGGCATTGATGCTTCGCGAATGCAAATCAAAGCCTGGGGTGGTAAGCGCCCGGTTGTAGATAAATTGCATACGCTTGCCGAGAATAATGTCCGTGTGGAAATAGAAATTTTGGAGAACTGACTGAAAGATATTATTCTATAATTCCGCTTTCCAGATTTTTGCTGATTTGCCGGGTTATGGCATCAAGTTGTTCGCTACATGTCCGAAGGTGTTGTATTATTGTTTTTGTATCTTTCTCCAATCCTTGATCGAGCAGGTTAATTAAGCCCAGAATGCTCGATACCGGTGCGCGCAGCTTATGTGCATTGAAGTAGGCGTACTCCATGAGCTTCTGGTTTTGCAGCGAAAGTTGTCGGGTGCGTTCTTCGATATGCTGTTCCAATGACCTATTGAGCACTGTAAGTTCTTCGTTTAACTGCGCCACAGCTTTTGACTGAAGTTCCAGTTGGTTTTTCTGACGTTCTATTTCGGCCGACTTCTCTTTTATCATCTGGTTAATTTTCAATATCCGCCGGCGTTGCCGAAGAAGTATCCAGCTGAGCGCAATGGTGATGGCAAGTCCGGTAACAGCAGATAGGATAACATATCGCTGAAATCGAATTTGCGCTAAGTTTATTGCATTACTTGCCCGGAGTTGCTGATTTTCCCGTTCGCGGTTTTCAGCTTCGTAGGCCATTTGTAACCTCGCCATTTGCTCGGATTTAACCAGGTTAAATACGCTGTCTTTTAATTGATTATACTTATACATGTACCGCAAGGCTTCTTTATAATTACCCCGCGCAGAGTCCAGGCGGGCAAACTTGTAATAATTGGTAACCATCAGGTCGGGCACACGAATAATGGCCGACAATTGCCCGGCCTGATTCAGGTAATGTTCTGCCTGTTTGTAATTTTTCAGTTGGATGTACACATCAGCCATATCCTGATACATCTGACAGAGCAGCCGCGATTCCTTCAGCATACGAAACAATCTTTCGGCTTTATTAAAATATTCGAGAGCTTCTGCATATTTTTTTTTTATGAAGACTTGATATGGCAAACCCCCAGTAGGCATATCCGGTAACGCGTTGATTTTTATCTTTTAAGGCTAATGTAAGTGCACGATTAAAATATTTTACAGCTTCATCATACTCTCCCGTCTGATTGTAAAGTTCGCCAATGTTGTACCAGGTGATTGCATACGTGGCGGAGTCTCTTTTTTTCAACTGAATAGCCCGGTGTAAAAATTCAAGCGCCTTGCTGTATTCGCCCATTCTTTTATATACTTCGCCCAGGTTGTTATAGGCTTGCCCCAGGCCTATACTATCGCCAATGGCCTGGTATTGACGGGCCGCCAACAGATAATAATTCTGGGCCAGATCGTACACACCTTCATACCAGAAGGAGTTTCCGATGATGGTCAAAGCACGAGCGTAACCCCGTTTGAAATTGATTTGCTGCGATATTTCAGAAGTATGCAGGGCTATTTTGCGCGATGCGTTGGGATTTAATTTCAGGTAATCAGTGGCAAGTTGATTCAGTTCAACAACATAAATCGAGTCGTGCTTTCGGGTGTTAAATCTGGCCAGACTATCGGGTAGTTGCGCCTGTCCGTTTGCCAAAACAGAAGCCAGAACAAAGGCACAGGTATAAGTAAATTTTCGTAAAAAATTTCCCGGGCCCACTTTATTTCAATTTGTTATTGCTTTGAGTACATCGTGTTGGGTAATAATGTGAACTTTTTGATTTTCATCGCGAACCAGTACAGCCTTGTTTTCTTTGTTGAGCAGGGAGGACAATACATCCAGTGTGCTGTCGGGTGCTACGAATAACATGGGTTTATCCATTACCTCGCCTACTGTTTTATGGGCAAGATGAGGATCATCCATTATTTTTTCGAGTAAGCCGGAGGAGCTGATGCTGCCCACAAAATGTCCCTGATCAGTTACCGGTATCTGATCAATGCCCTCACGGCTCATTATCAATATGGCATCGCTTACCTTGTCTTTGGTCGACACCGTGAAGAGTGTATCTTTTCCTTTGCGCGCTTCAATGAGGTGACGGGCAGTGGCCACAAAAGGCGTTTCCAGAAAACCATGGTCTTTCATCCACTGGTCGTTGTAAATTTTGGCCAGGTAGCGCGTTCCATGGTCGGGCAATAAAATAACCATCACATCTTTTTCGGTGAGATGTTCCTGCGCATATTCCATGGCACCGTGAACTGCAGATCCACTGGACCAACCTACAAACAAACCCTCCTCACGGGCCAGTCTTCGGGCCATTAATGCGCCATCTTTATCGGTAACCTTGATAAAGAGGTCAATGAGGTCAAAATCAACATTTTTGGGTAGAATGTCTTCGCCAAAACCTTCGGTGAGGTAGGGGTAAATTTCGTTCTCATCAAAAATTCCGGTTTCCTTGTACTTCTTAAAAACAGATCCGTAGGTATCTATACCGACTGTAACAATGTTTTTGTTTTGCTCTTTCAGAAACCTTGCGGTCCCGCACATCGATCCACCTGTGCCCACCGTGGCTACATAGTGTGTAACCATTCCTTCGGTCTGATCCCAGATCTCAGGGCCTGTGGTTTCGTAATGGGCCTGTGCGTTGGAGGGGTTGTCGTATTGGTTGGGATAGATAGAATTGGGAATTTCCTGGCTGAGTTTTCGGGCTACGGAATAATAAGATCTCGGATCATCGGGTTCCACGTTGGTCGGGCACACGATAACCTCAGCGCCTACGGCCCGCAGGATGTTGATTTTTTCCTGCGATTGCTTATCGGCCATGGTGAATATACATTTATAACCCTTTGCGGCCGCGGTCAGCGCCAGCCCCATGCCGGTATTACCAGAGGTGCCTTCTATGATGGTACCACCCGGCTTCAGCAAACCGGCTTTCTCGGCATCCTCAATCATTTTGAGTGCCATCCGGTCTTTGGTAGAGTTACCGGGATTGAAATATTCCACTTTGGCAAGGTATGTACCGGGCAGGTTTTTAAAGATTTTATTGAGCCGCACCATCGGGGTTTTTCCAATGGTTTCGATAATGGAGTTATACACTTTCATAAGGACTTCAAAGGTACAAAAAGCAGGGGCCTAACGCTCGTTATGTAAGAAAATAAGGCCTTTTTACCGCGATAGGGGAAGGTTACCATTTGAAACCCACCGCAATACATGGCACCTGAGCAACAACAGCCATTGGGAGTTGTTGAACTGCTTTAAGGTTATATTTGCACAATATATGTTTGGCTTAATCCCCTGAGTTTATGAAGCGTATTGCTACGCTCCTTGTATTCGTATTATGTTTGCTCTTTGAACAGGTTTTATCCCAGGCTACCTTTACCTCCATAGCCTCAGGCAATTGGGACGGTGGGCTTACAGTATGGTCGGTTTCCGGCCTCGATGCCGACAACATACCAGATGCCGATGACGAAGTGATTATCTCTACCGGGCATACCATTTCGGTAAATGTAAATGCCGCATGCAATACGCTTACCTTAAACGGCACGGCCAATCTCAACTTTAATACCAACAACCGCACCCTGAATGTAAACGGGCTGATGACCATGAACGGCAACAGCCAGGTTAGTGGTAACAATAATTCGCGGGTACTGAATCTTAACAATAATTTCAACATTCCGGCCGGCCAAACCGGTTCAATCGGAGGAGTTCAGGTTAATCAGAGTGCTCCGAATACCTTTACCATAAGCGGAAACTTTATACCTACGAGCGCGACAGGCGTCAAAAATCTGGGCGACTTGATAATCAATTCCACCGGCACCTGGACCGCTACCTCGGGCGAAACCTATACGGTCAATAACATGACACTCTTTAATGGCGCATCGATAGGAGGTAATGCCACATCTACTATTGTTGCCAATGGAAACCTTACAGTATTTCCGTCATCTCCCGGGCTTCGCGTACAAATAGCACGGATATCGCTTACCATCAATGGTACGACCACCATACTGGCCAATGGGTACCTGGAATTTACCGATTCCAACGCCGGTGCAAAGCGCTTTAACAATACCATTACCGTGAACCTGGGAGGCACCTGGGACAATACTGTAGGCGAGGATCCTATTGTAAATTGTTCTATCATAAACAACGGTGTGTGGCCTGTGCCCACAGGAGGCAACGGTATTTATACAGTTAATGATGGCGGAACCTATACCTATTCGGGAAATGCAGAAATAGGTATGACAAGGCTGCGTTTGCAAAACAGCAGCACGGTTATCAATACGGCCCGCCTGCGACTTACGCGGGCAGGGGGCCAGAATCTGTCTGTTTTGAGCGGCTCTACTTTTATTAATGGTAATGGCACATCCGGACACCTTATCATGACGGGCGGTGGTGATGTGGTTGAAGTGACAGGCGCCTTCAGCAGTGTGGATTTTACACCTGCCAACAATATCGTTGAGTATTCCGGAACCGTGAACCAAAATATTTATCCGACTACCTATCATCACATCAATGCATTTAACGGGTTTACCAAGACCATTAATGGCACCACCACCGTTAATGGTGATTTTACCATTACCGGCACCACCGTGGTAGACGTTAGCGGAGGCAACGATTTGCTTGGTCCCGGAAATCTGATCATGACCGGTACTAGTCTGCTTCGGCTGTCATCGGCCGGGACAGTGCCGGCACTTACCGGAACAGGCCATTCCCTGGCACCCGGTACTATCATTGAATTATACCGGGGAGGTGCGCAGACTGCCGCCAGCAGCGCACTGTATCCCTACCAGAATCTGGATATATCAGGTGCAGCCGGTTCGGCAGTTAATATGTCGGCGGTTACCAACATAGCCCAGGATTTTATTATCAGAAACCAGGGAACATTCAACAGCAATGCTGTGCTTACCGTAGGAGGAACATTTAATTATACTTCAAACGGTGCCTCCACACTGGCCAATAACATTACGGTGGGTAATTTCATCTTCCAGAACGGACAGCTAAACTACAGCAGCCGCACCATTACCGTCAATGGTAATGACGGCACCTGGACATTCAATGGAGGTGGTGGTGTTCTGACCACCGATGCCACCAGCCGGGTAATTTTTACAACCGGAACCAACCAGCGCATAACAGGTTCGGCTGTAACTACTTTCGCGAACCTGGAAATAGACAACCCGAACGGAGTTACACTCGATGGCATCGATGCGAACGTTTCAACCTCATTGACATTTACAAACGGCAACCTCATTACAGGGCCGAATGTTGTTATTTGCACGAATGCGGCTGTTGCGGTAAATCCTGCAAACGGATTTGTAGAGGGTAACCTTCGCAAGCCGGTATCCACCGGTACTCCCACGGTTACCTTTGAAGTAGGCACAGGAACCACCTACTCTCCGGCTGTTTTGACTTTTTCAGGAGTTACTACGGCAGGAAACTTTACCGTGTCAGCCTTAGCGGGAGATCATCCCGATATTCTGGGATCCAATATTGAACCGAACCGAAGTGTAAACAGACACTGGTCGGTTACCAATAACGCGACTACTTTTGCAAATCTTTCAAGTGTGGTATTTAATTACGGATCATCTGATCTGGATCCACTGGCCGATTTCAGCAATTTTAGTGTACGGCGTTATGATGGTGTCAACTGGGGAAACACCACGGTTGGAACAAGGACAGCTACCTCAACACAAATTACCGGAGAAGCATCAGCCAACCTTCCGAACGGACAGATAAGGTTTTATCAAATCGGAGAGTTGATTCCCACAAGTGGTACAGCCAACCGTCTTGCCGGCACGCAGAACTGGAGCAATCCGGCCACCTGGATACAGAACCGAACCGGGGCAGTTCAGTTTACTGCAGGAAGCACCTCTGTAACAGGGGTGGGGACCTTGTTTACCACCGAGCTGGCTGTTGGAGATGTGCTCATGCTACAAACCAGTCCAGGTGTTGTGCGCGGAACCGTGCAGACAATCATTGATAACGAAACCCTTACATTAACCTCGGCTGCCACGGCTACAGTTAACGGAGGTTACGGCCGGCAATATGTGCCCAACACCATCAATGATGTAGTGGTGATTGGCAATTCAAATATTTTGCCGGATGTGGCCACCACCATCATTTTGGATATGAACGCGACAGTCAATTCGCTGGATATCAATACAGTGAGCGGGCCGCGGGCCACAGCCCAGGTGCTTACACACAGCGGAACAAATACACTTACGGTGCAAACCAACGTGCGGGTAAATCACCCGGCAGTTACCGGTTCACCGGTTACCAATGTCTGGAATATTAATGCAGGTACAGCTACAGTGGGTGGTAACGTAGTAATCGGGTCAGGGGTAAACAATGCCAATACATTGGCAAGAGTGAATATAACCACGGGTACACTGAACATAGGTTCCAACCTGGTATTCAATACATCGAACAATGCCAACCGCGAATTGACCGCAGTGCTGGATATGACGGGGGGGAATGGCAGGGTTAATCTCAGAGGCAATCTTTTCTTTAACAATGGCCGTGGTCTCCTTATTCCCGGAACTGCAGGCAGTGTTTTTAACTACAACAGTACTTCCACACTTCAGGAGGTAAAATTTGCAGCACTAAATGCAGCTGCGAATCCATTTACCTATCACAACTTATACCTTAATAATACCAGCAGCAACGGTGTTACACTTGTAAGCGGAGCTAATATTACAGCAACCAATGTGACAGGTGACCTAAGGGTTCAGTCTGGCTTGTTCAGGGTTGTTAATCATAATATTACCGGAAATACATCACGTACTTTTCAGGTTGCTCCCGGTGCAACATTCAGAATGCAGGGCAACCGGACATTCCCGACCGGCTTTGGTACATTCGACCTTGGTACCACTCCGCCTTTTGGAACAGTCATCTACGAACAAACCAATGACCAGACTTTAGCCAACGTGAATTACGGCCACCTGACATTGCTGAGAAACGGCCGTACCTATTCCATACCGAACGTTACCATCAATGTGGCTGGCAACCTCACCATTGGCGATGGCTCAGCCAGTGTCACTTTACAGGACCTTGGAGGTGGTGGTGCCTCAGCGCTAACGGTGGCCGGTAATCTGACCATAACTTCAGGCGGACGCCTGCGGGCAGATAATAACCAGGGAATATCAACCATTACCGTGGGCGGGAACTGGGTCAATAATTCCACTGCCGGTGGCAGCAATGGCTTTGACGAAGGCACAGGTACCGTAGTATTTAACAGTCCGGCCGCCAATACACTGCAAACCATTGGCGGAACAACCGCTGAAACTTTTTATAACCTTACCATTAATACCAGTGACCCGACTGACATTGTGCGCATACTTAACAATACCGATGTAAGCAACCAGCTTAATCTTCAGCAAGGCGAGTTGGATCTGAATGGGCGGACCTTGTACATTACCAATCCGGTTCCAGGTGCTGTGAACCGTACCGGTGGCTATGTTAAAAGCGAAAACAATACCAGTCCGTATGGCACCTTGCGCAGGCATACCGGTACGGCTACCGGCTCATTCCTCTTCCCTTTTGGAAAGTCCAGTACGGAGTATATTCCGTTTACCATGAATATTACTTCTGCAGGTAGTCCGGCCGCAGGTTCCGTTTCGGTTTCGACTTATGCCACAGGAACTGATAACACACCTTACCCGGATGGAGTAACCAACCTGAATGGCACCAGCGGTGGGCTTTCGGTTGCCGATCGGTTCTGGGTAATAACCTTAAACAATTATACCGGCACAAGGCCTACATCTACCATCACCTTTACCGCCACCGCTTCGGAGATTGCAACCACAGGCGCTACCACATTAAACGCACAACGCTGGGCCCCTTCCAACACATGGGAGCCGGCATTGCCCGGGCAAACCTACAATCCGGCGGCAGGAACGGTTACAGTTCCTAATGTGAGCCAGTACTCACCCTGGGCCATAGCCGATATTACTGCACCACTTCCCGTTGAGTTAAAATCGTTTGAACTGGTTGCTCATGCTGATTTCGTTGAAGTCAAATGGTCAACGGCATCGGAGCTTAACAATGATTACTTTACAGTAGAACGAAGGCACGAACATGCTGAGCAATTTGAAGCGTTGGCTTCCATACCCGGTGCCGGCACAACCAATCTTGAGCAGCATTACCGCTATGAAGACTATGCCATTGGCCCCGGAACGTGGTATTACCGGATTAAGCAGACTGATTTTGATGGATCCTACTCTTATTCCTCTGTTAAGTCGGTAACTGTTTCAGGTAAAGGGTTCTGGCAGGTTTATCCCAATCCTTCCGGGGGTGATGAACTGAATATCCGCTTTACTGCAGCCGATTTTAACAAGACTGCTGTTGTTACCGTTCTTGATGCGCAAGGAAAAAGAATGCACATAGAACAAGCTACCGTCCAGAGCCTGGATGTGCCGGTTCGTCTAACCCAAAAGTTACCAGCCGGAATTTACTTTGTCATCATTCGTACAGCCGATGATGTGGTGCGGCACAAATGGATTGTTCGATAAGATTTGGAAAGTTCAGGCTGTTCTGTTTGCCAGCAGGTAAAGAACAGCCATCCTGATGGCTACACCGTTTTCCACCTGGTCTAGTATAATGGAGTGAGGTGAGTCGGCTGCATCGCTGGATAATTCCACTCCGCGATTAATAGGACCGGGATGCATAAGGACGATGCGCTTATTTAAGTCATTGAGCATTTTTAATTTGATGCCATAGTACAAAGTGTATTCGCGAAGCGAAGGAAAATACTTGAGCTGCTGGCGCTCCAACTGTATGCGCAAAACGTTTGCCACATCGCACCATTCAAGCGCTTTTCTTACGTTCAGCTCAACCTGCACGCCCAGTTCATGCACATATCGCGGAAGCAAGGTAGGGGGGCCGCATACCATTACCTCGGCACCCAGTTTCTGCAAGGCGAAGATGTTGGAAAGTGCCACTCTTGAGTGTAAGATGTCGCCAATAAGCACTACTTTCTTTCCCGCTGCACTTCCGAGTTTTTCCCGTATAGAGTAGGCATCCAGCAAGGCCTGTGTAGGATGTTCGTGCGTGCCGTCACCGGCGTTGATGACATTGGCTTTGATATGTCGGGCCAGAAAATGAGGCGCTCCCGGGCTGGCATGCCGCATTACCACCATATCAACTTTCATAGCCAGTATATTGTTAACGGTGTCCAGCAACGTTTCGCCTTTCTTTACTGAGCTGGATGACGCGGTGAAATTGATCACATCGGCCGAAAGCCTTTTCTCGGCCAATTCAAACGAGATGCGCGTTCGTGTTGAATTTTCAAAAAAGATATTTGCAACCGTAACATCACGCAGGGAGGGTACTTTTTTTATTGGCTGGTTAATGATGTTTTTAAAATTATCGGCAGTTTCGAATATAAGTTCAATATCGCGGGTGGTAAGATTTTTTATTCCGAGCAGGTGTGGTTGACTGAGTTGCGACATGGTCAGGAATTATTTATCAGCCAGATTTTATTTTTTTTATGACCCTGGGCCTGCAGCTCCACCAAAACTTTCTGTGAAGCCACCGTATTTACAACTTTACCTACATAATCAGGGGCTACGGGAAGGTCGCGGTTATAGCGCCTGTCGATCAGAACCAGCAACTCAACTTTAGCAGGCCTTCCGAAAGCAAGCATGGCATCAAGTGCGGCACGAACAGTCCGGCCGGTAAAAAGCACGTCATCTATCAGGATAACTTTTTTGTTCTCCAGGCTAAAGGGTATGCGCAGTTCATTAACCCTGTTTATCTCCCTGCGCCTGAAGTCATCGCGGTAAAAAGAAATATCCAGGTAGCCGAGGGGTATATTTTTGCGGCAAAGCTTAAAAAGCCGTTGCTGAATCAGTTCAGCCAGATAAATTCCACGAGGCTGAAGTCCAAGGATAACCGAATTTTCGAAGGTTCCGTGATTTTCAATAAGTTGCTGGCAAAGGCGGCTTATGGTAATATCCAGCAAATCGGCATCAAGAATGAGTTTTTTTTGCATAAGCCCCTGCAAATATAAAATTTTTGCAGGTGTTTAACGGTAGGCTACCTTATTTAGAAAGAAGTAACGCTCCCGCGAACGGGACACAGCCCTGCTGTAAGGCCGTTGTATGCCGTAGGCAAGAAAGTTACCGGGATACCAGTATTCAAGTCGTTTGATGTCCTCATCGATCTCAGGTTCTTCCGGTTTAAATGATAATTCAAGTGAATTGATTTTTTTTTCTTCTATCACCTGGTTATTCTGAATGAGTTTGTACCGTATACGGTTGTCGAATAAATACAGCAAGGCAAGGCGGTTATCACGATAATCCATCTTTACGAATTGCTCAAGATTAAATGTTTTGACATCATTGATTTCAAAACTATTGTCCCACATCATATTTCCCTGAAGATCAAAACCAATTACCACCGCATGGGTGTACCGGTAACCATCGAATATATAGGGAACATATGCGCTCACCGCCAGCCCGTAGTTATACCTGTCGTCTCTTTTGTAAACCGGATAAAAGGCCTCGCCAAGCAGAATAATCTGGTCATCCAGAGGAACCAACTCATGAACCAGGATGTGATACTGCAGTTTGGTGCGTTTACCTCTGCTTATTTTATGCTCGATTCGCTGACGCAGCCTTTTCTCCTGCCGGGGTTTGAGATAACTAAAAAAATGCTGCAGCTGATAGAAAGGGTAAAGCCTGATTTCCTGATCACCTTCCCTGGTTATGCGGGCAATAAACAAACCCGAAGAATATTCGGCCGACCGGATACCGTAAGTGCCGGCAACGACTACTTCGTCCGTTTGGGTTTTAAGTGCCCTGGCCGACAGCAGGCTTACAGTGGGGTCCGTACGCAGCATGGCATTGTGCCTGATGTTGCCCCCCGAATCGTAGTACTTAACCCAGATGGTTTTAAAACGCGCTTTGGGCTGTGTGCTGATGAGCACATGAAAAGAGTTATCGGGGTAAACCTGAATCTGGATCAGTTCTCCCTGCTCATTAAACAGCCCGGGAAGGATGCGGGTTTTGCGGGTGGCAAATTCATATAACACCACAACGGGAATGCGGTTTATCAAAAAACCACCAATCAAAGTACCGTACCGGGTAACCTCGAAGTGGGTGGGCAAAAAGGGTATGATATTGAAAATCGTATCAACCTGATATGTTGCAGATTCCAGATCAATTCTATACAGTCTGAAATTAATCTCCTTGTATTCGCTGTGAAAGAATAAGACATACTGTGTATCTCCCAGGTGTTTTGTCAGGATGGGTTTAAATTTTCTTTCGACCGGTAAGGTTTTTTTCCATTTCAGCTGAAAAGCAGTGTCCAGGCGTTGGATTTCAAGGAAGTCTTCCTTTTTTTCGGTTTTACTTCTGTATAACAAAACTCCCTGTGATTCAACGGGAACCACCATGAACTCCGTTTCCCGTCCGGCAAGTTGTATTTCGAGTCGTTTGTGCTGGTTAATCTGTGCACTTGCGGGATGGAAAAAATGGCAACTAATGAATGCGAACAGCGTTAACGTAAAATACGTTGCGGTTAGAATCTTCCGGAAGGGTTTTATTTCGGATGTTCTGCACGCCCCACACATAAAAGTTATTTTTATACCAGTAACGAACGTATTCATCGCGGTCTTTCTCCTGCCTTAATTCATCACCGGAAGCATTCAATGCAATGGGTATAACCTTTTCCTCAGCCTCCTGGCTTTGTAAGTTAATCTTTTTTAGATGCAGGTTTGATTTCTTTTTATACAAGATAAAAAGACTGTCATTTGAAATATAAAAATCACTTATCTGCTCGACTGATGCCAGGCGGATATCGTCCAATGGGTAGGAGTAATCCCAAAGTAAGTCACCGCGGTTATCGAAAGCCAGCACCACTGAGCGGGTTACCTTTACGTTGTCCTGTTCACGTGGTGCGTCTAAGGGGTAGAAAGGACTGTACCACCGGTTAAAAACCGGCGGATAATACATGGGGTTTTGAAGAAAATAGGGCGGATACGGCCAGGGATAATATGGGTAAGGGTAATACGTGGGATCGCGCGAAATGGTGGTGGAGGGCAGGAAAACTTCGGCCAGTAGAATGAAGCCTTTGGGAGTTTCTTCGAGACGGATGGGGCGGATGTTGTCCATGTAATCTGGCAGGCGCTTGGCCTTGATAAGCGATCTGGTTTTTTCCTGAATGCGCCTGCGCTTGCTTTCTTTCAGATGGTCCAGGTAATGATTCAGCTCGCCCAGTGCATACAGTCGCGGTTCCTGTTGTTTGAAGGGCTCAACAGGTGCTGCAAAAAAACCAAGGGACTGCCGGGAATGCGGTACGCCCCAGGTTCCGGCTATGAGCATGTCTTCGCGCTTCAGGGTGCTTACAAGGCAGGTTTGCGGTGCCCTCCGATCGCCCATTTCT
Organism: Cyclobacteriaceae bacterium; assembly: GCA_036787955.1. Taxonomy (GTDB): domain Bacteria; phylum Bacteroidota; class Bacteroidia; order Cytophagales; family Cyclobacteriaceae; genus UBA2336. Next base: position 25,957 of record DAIQOI010000014.1, on the reverse strand, counting down.
ATCTCATTCTGGAATAACTCGATGCCCTCGGAGTCAAAAATGCGCAGAACCAGCTTCCGGTTGTTGCGCGACCTTCTGTCCATCAACAGCACACTGAAGGTATTGTTAACGTTGGTGCGCAAATCCAGCAGGTCATTGTCTTTTTGAAAGAACCCGGGTAGCAGTTTCAGGCTCTGGTTTTCCGGACGGAAAAGCAACACCGTGGGTTCGTTGTTCATATATCCGCCAAAAATGAAATTTTTTCCGACCCGGATAAATTGAGTCAGCATGCAATTGATTTCTGGTTTTATCTCCCAGCTTTTTACGGAATCGTCTTCCAGCTGAAAAAGCTGGAATATGCTACGCACCTGATTATCGGCCTGACCATATAAAAGGTACAACGCCGAAGGGGTGTATTCGTAGCCCAACAGATTTTTGCGCTGATCTATTTCTATCTGGTAGGATTTTTTTTCAGCCAGTGCGGTATCGAGCAGAATTATTTCCCAGGTGCGGTTTCCGGCTTTGAAGGTGTTGGTCTCGCGAACCAGAGCTATGCCCTGGCTATCCCTTGGAATAATCATAAATTCCTGATCGTTGAACCGCAGTTCTTTTTCGTAGCGATAAGGTTGTGTAATCTGCGCGTGTATGATCTGAGCTGAGTATAAAAGAAAAACAACAAGATAAAGCCGCTTCATACATTTTCACTAAGCTGAATAATGAGCTTAAATTCGTCAGCCGTTACCGGTTGTACCGAAAGCCTGGGTGAGCGTACCAGCATCATTTTATTAAGTTGTTTAACGGTCTTAATCACCGACAGCGGTACCGGTTTCTTAAGTGGTTTTACAGGCGACAGTTCAATGGCAAGCCAGGCGTTGTCTTTCGGGTCAGGAAAAGCTTCTTTTGTTACTTTGGCTATACCCTGTACCGACTTATCATCACCGGTATGGTACACCAGCACGGTATCACCCCTTTTCATTTGTTTAATGAAATTTCTTGCCTGAAAGTTTCGGATCCCATCCCAGGTTGTGGATTTGTCTTTAACCAAATCCGACCATGCGTAGGTATCCGGTTCAGTTTTTACCAGCCAGTAGTTCATGAGCCTGTGTTTTATTGAAAGTAAAGATAAAACACGAAGGTAATATTCCCGGCTTCTTCAGTGGCTGATATACTCAGGTACATTAGTATGCACGGACCAGGCGTCCTTCCATGAAGTTGATGTACGCCCGGTTTACGACCATGTTGCCTCCGGGTGTGGGGTAGTCGCCTGTAAAGTACCAGTCGCCAAGGTGATTGGGGATGGCTTTGTGCAGGTTTTCAACCGTTTGAAAAACCACCTCCAGTTCGGCCTTCATATCGGCAGGACGAACAATTTCAGCAATCTTCCTGCTTATTTCCTCGTACGAAAATTCAGCGTAGAGTTTCCTTACATGGTTTTCGGGGTCTTTGTTAGATACAGCCCGCAGGCATTGTTCGTACACTTCGCCCAGCAAATAATCCTTGCCGCTTTCTTTCAGCAGTTCAACAACTGCGCGGAAGGCCACGAAGTCACCCAGCCGGCTCATGTCAATACCATAGCAGTCGGGATAGCGGATTTGGGGTGCGGAGCTTACAATCACTATCTTTTTCGGCTCCAGCCGGTCAAGCATGCGCAGGATGCTCTTTTCCAGGGTTGTTCCGCGAACGATCGAATCGTCAATAACCACCAGTGTGTCTTTGTTTTTCTGCACCACTTCGTAGGTGGTGTCGTACACGTGCGTTACCAGTTCATCTCGGTGTTCGTCATCGGTAATAAACGTGCGCAGTTTGGCGTCTTTCAATACGATTTTTTCGATGCGCGGGCGAAACGATAGTAAATCTTCAACCGGATCTACAGAAGGCTTTCCTTCCAGGATAATTTCTTTCTGCTTGTTAATTAGGTATTCTTCGATGCCCGACATCAAGCCATAGAAGGCGGTTTCTGCGGTATTGGGTATGTAGCTGAAGACGGTATTTTTAAGATCGAACTGAATGGCCCGCAATACCTGGGGCACCAGTAACCGTCCGAGTTGTTTTCGTTCCTGATAAATGTCGGGGTCGTTGCCGCGGGAAAAATAAATACGTTCAAAACTGCACGATTTTTTTTCGCCTGCAGGTAAAATAGGATATTGATCAAATTGCCCCGACTTATGAATGATTAAAGCATGACCTGGTTGTATTTCCTGGATCTGATCGTAGCGGATGTTGAAAGCAGTTTTTATGGCGGGTTTTTCGGAGGCCACCACTATCACCTCGTCATCGGCATAATAATAAGCCGGTCGGATGCCATTGGGATCCCGCACGACAAAAGCATGTCCCGAACCAGTAAGACCGGCCATGGCATAACCACCGTCAAAATCTTTGCAGGCACGTTTCAGCACGCGCTGCAGGTTAATTTCATTTTCAATGATTTCGGTGATTTCGGGGTTGGAATAATGATCTTTGTACTTGTCGTACAGTTCCTGTACCTCCTCGTCCAGAAAATGACCAATCTTTTCCATTACGGTTACGGTGTCAACCTTTTCCTTCGGATGCTGGCCCAGGTTAATCAGCAGGTCGAACAGGTCATCCACATTGGTCATGTTAAAGTTGCCGGCCATCACCAGGTTGCGGCTGCGCCAGTTATTTTGCCGCAGGAAAGGATGAACGTTTTCAATGCTGTTTAATCCGTGTGTACCATAGCGCAAGTGCCCGAGCCACAGTTCACCGGTAAAAGCCACATGCTGCTTTAACCATTTTTCGTCCCTGAATTTGTCGCCACCGGCCTTTTGGGCCTTCCGGTATTTCTTGCTGATTTTTTTGAAGAGTGCGGCAACGGGTTGTTGCTTCATAGAACGGTAGCGGCTGATGTACCGGTAACCGGGCGGCAGGTCTATTTTAATATTGGCTATGCCGGCACCGTCCTGCCCGCGGTTATGCTGCTTTTCCATGAGGATGTACATTTTGTGCATGGCATAAGCCGGGCCGTATTTGGCGATGTAGTAGGAAAGAGGTTTGCGCAGGCGGATTAGCGCAATTCCGCATTCATGATGAATCTGGTCGCTCATGCGGGAATTTCAGCCCAAAGTTACGCGTAATTTTGGGTTTTGCCCAACCGGCCCAAAATCAGGAAGCCTTGGGCACGGTAAAACTGAAAGTGCTGCCTTTGCCTTCTTCGCTTTCTACCCAGATGCGCCCGTTGTTTTTTTCAACGAATTCTTTACATAGAATAAGTCCAAGGCCGGTTCCTTTTTCATTTGCTGTTCCGCGGGTACTGTAGGGGTTAATTTTGTCAAATAATTTACTGCGAATTTCCTCGCTTATACCTACACCATTGTCGCGAACCGATACCGTCCACTGGTTTGCAGATTCGGTTGCTGAGATAACGATCTCGCCCCCTTCGTTGGTGAATTTGATAGCATTGGTGAGCAGGTTTCTAATAACCAGGTTAATGGTGTTGCGGTCGGCATAAGCCAGGGCGTTCGGTGGCACCTCATTTTTTATAAGGATGTTCTTTTCATGCACTGAGTTCATCAGTTCAATATTTTCATTGGTAATTTCGTGCAGATTAATGGTGCCGGCCTGCAGATTAAGTTTATCCATTTGCAGCAGGGTCCAGTCCAGCAGGTTGTTCAGTAGATTGCGGGTGTGGACAAACCGCTTGCGCAATTCGCTGATGGCCTGTGGCATTTCTTCCGGGCGGATGGCACCTTTATCCATTAGGTCCAGAATGCCGGCAAGTGCATTGATGGGTGACCGCAGGTCGTGGGATATGATGGAGAAAAATTTATCCTTCACCTGATTGAGCTGTTCGAGCTCCTGACTGCGTTTTTCGGTTTCTTCCTGATGTTGCAGAAGCAGCATGTTAATGCGCCTGCGCCGCTGACCACTGCGGTAAACGGTTAGAAGTAAAATGACCGTAAGCGCAACCACCACCACCAGGATGTTGCGGATGAACTCCTGTTTCTTGATTTCAGACTTCCGCAACTGTTCCAGCTTCATGAGCGCTGTGATAATGTCATCTTTCTCTTCGGTTTCGAACCTTACCTGGTCGCGGAACAATTTCTGCTGCATGCTGATGCTGAACAGGCTGTCGCGCAACTGCTGGTGATTGCGGTAATGATGAATAGCTTTTTGAAAATCTTTTTTGCGATCGTATAACCGGGCAAGTTGTTCGTGGCATTTAATAACCAACAGGCGAGCGTTTAGTTTTTGTGCAGTTTGTAATGCATTGATGATCAGGGGTTCGGCTTCATTAAATTTACCCTGTTCAACAAAAACCATTCCGCGCCCCAGTGTGGCATCGGCAACTCCATATTGATTAGCAGTGCGCTCGTTATAGAGGCGGGCGGAATCGTAATAGATTAGTGCTGAGTCAAATTTTTTCTGCAGCAGATATGCCATCCCAATTTTGACCATTACTTTCGGCAAGATTTCGGCAACAGTTGAGGTGGGCTTATCTTTCAGTATTTGAATCCCGGCGTTCCGGGCTTGTGTCAGGTAATGTAAAGCAGAGTCATATTGTTTCAACCTGAGCTTAATGTCGCCCATTTCATCAAAATAGTAAGGCTCGGCCTCTTGATCATTTAATTGTTTGCTGATTTTTCTTGATAGTTTTAAGTGCTGCTCGGCTGTTTCATATTGACCTAATTCCTTAAACACTCTTCCTATGTTGTGCAGGGCAATGTTCATGTAGATGGAGTCCAGCTTGCTGACCTTGCCTTTTTGCAATAAACGATAGGCACGGGTAAGGTAATAGTAGGCTTCATCATATACCCCCATTTCATGATAATAATTGCCGATATTGCTGTAACTTAAACCCAGATGGGTAGTATCGCCCAGTTTAATGGAATATTGAATAGCCAGTTTTTCCTGTTCGATGGCAGAGGTGTAGTCACCGCTGAGGTTAAGAATGAGGCCAAGGTTTTGGTGGGTCAGGGATTGCTTGTTGGTATATTCTTTTTGATCAGCCAGGCGTACGGCCTCACGCGCGTGAAAAATCGCTTTGTTGTAATTTTTCAGCATCCATATTCCCGACAGCTTAAGGTGAATATTGATTAACGTGGTATCGTGATGGACTTTATTCAGCTCCTTTTCCAGGCTGTCAACCAATGCTACCTGTGCCCTCACACTGAGCATGGTTATTAGGTGATAAACCAGGAACAGTCCCCTTAACAGTTTGCACATACAGCCGCTTTAATCTTAAAAGTAGCAAAAAGTAAACAACGAATTAAAAGACTTTGCCCTCAAATCTTACATGGCTTCGGTTTTTCTTCAGGAAGCAGTAAAACGGTCAGGTCTATTCCCAAAGTGACTGTTCTTCCAGTTTAACCTGCCGGCCGAAAAATATGCGGGTGGAAGTCTCAAACGCTTCTGTGTAATCGGATACCAAAAACCGGTCGGGCAAGGGGGATTCCCGGTTCAGCAGGTTATGCTGGTGCAGGTATTCGGCAACTGCATGGGCAACCATTTCAGAGGAATCCAGTATGGCGGTGGTTCCTTCGTAAAAGGAGGTGATTTCGTTTTTTATTAGAGGATAATGTGTGCAGCCCAGAATCAAGGCATCAATATTTTTTAATTCCGGGGCCATCAGGTAACCGGCGATGATGTCGTGGCTGATTCGGTTGTTAAAAAAACCTTCTTCTATCATGGGTGCGAGCAGCGGAGTGGCCAATGCATGGAGTTTTATGTTTTTTCCGGTAGCCTCCAGTTTGCGGGCGTAGACCCCTGATTGTACGGTGCGCCGGGTGCCGATAAGACCTACTGCTTTGCCCGCATAATGCCTGCTAACCCACTCGATCATCGGGTCTATCACGTTGATGATTTTGATTTTGCGGATATACTCTTTTAATAACTCGTAGGCGGCCGAACTGGCCGAGTTGCATGCTATGACAATAAGCTTGCATCCCTGCCGATGCAAAAAATCGGCAATTTTTACTGAGTATGCCTGGATGGCAGCTTCCGATTTATCTCCGTAAGGCAGGTGTGCCGTGTCTCCGAAATACAAGATACTTTCCTGAGGTAAAAGCCTGCGTATAGCGTGGGCAACTGTTAATCCGCCAATGCCGCTGTCGAAGATGCCTATCGGTCGGGTATCAGACATAAAAAACTGCGGCAATAATACTAAACTAATGCCGCAGTATCCGGATGTGTGCTGTGAAAATCAGGCGTTGGTAGAGAGTTTGGCCAGGGCCTGCTCGCGTGCTTCACGATGACCGCAATAGGTGCAGCGATAATGCTTTACAAACAAGCCGGCCTCATCCATGGTAGGTGCCTTAACCAGCTCTTCGCGCTCAATTCGAAGGGTAAAATAGCCACACTCCGGACATTCTTCCGCGTGCTGATAGGCCATGTATTTTTCAATCTTTTTATAGCCGGTAGCATCGTCAATCCACACATCATAGTCAACCGAATGAAACTGCTCCTCGTGAATCATGCTCTCATCCATGTGGGCATCTTCTTCGGCTTCGCTTAGTTTGCGCATCAGGTTACCTGCCGGCGATCTCCGCGGTTTATTGCGGAGTTTGCGCAACCGCTTTTCCACTGAACGCGGGTAATATATCCGTATGAGGCTGTAAAAAATGTAATAGGCAATAACGGTAAAACTTACGGTGATGAACAGGCGAACATAAAACCAGGTCATCCCTTTTTCATGTATCATTTCGGTGGCCAGCGTGTTGAAGAACAGGAAGCCGGCTGCAATGAAACAGATAACGGCATACCAGAAAAATTTGATCTCATTCAGGTTCACATAGTCGTACTTTTCCTTGTAATCCCGAATAAGCAGAATGCGCAATTCGTGGTACAGCAATATAAGAAAGCCGAGCGCAATCAATATCACCGTTCCTTGTAACATGTACTGGTTCCATGCGTTCAGAAATTCGTAAGGTACTTCCATAGGCTTGAGGGTTGTTTGGGTGTTTGGTCTGACCAAATTAAAAAAGATTTTGACAGGTTGAACAACAACAGGCTGATTTTAACTGACAGAAAGGGCATATTTTTGCCGAAAACGATATTTCCGATACTTTTAGCAAAAATTTTACATCATGGCACATAACCTTTTACAAGGAAAACGCGGCATTATTTTCGGAGCCCTGGATGAAAATTCCATAGCATGGAAAACAGCGCTGGCCGTGCACGAGGAAGGCGGTAAATTTACCCTCACCAACGCACCCATTGCCCTGCGGATGGGCAAAATCAACGAATTGGCCAAAATGTGCGGTGCAGAGGTAATTCCAGCCGATGCCACCTCTGAAGCTGATTTGCAAAACCTGTTCAGCCGAAGCATGGAAATACTGGGGGGCAAAATTGATTTTGTGCTGCACTCCATCGGCATGAGCCCCAATGTGCGCAAAAACCGCCCGTACGGTGATCTGAACTATGAGTGGTTTATGAAAACACTGGATATCTCCGGTGTATCTTTTCATAAAGTAATGCAAACAGCCGAGAAGCTGGATGCCATGAACGAATGGGGTTCGATTGTGGCCCTTTCCTACATTGCTGCGCAACGCACCTTTCCCGATTATTCCGATATGGCGCAGGCCAAAGCCGTGCTCGAATCTATTGCCAGAAGCTATGGCTACCGCTTCGGAAAGCTGAAAAAAGTACGGGTAAATACCATATCGCAGTCGCCTACCAAAACTACGGCAGGCACGGGCATCTCGGGCTTTGACGTATTCTTCGACTATGCCCAGATGATGTCGCCACTGGGTAATGCCAGCGCAGAAGATTGTGCGCGCTACATCGTTATCATGTTTTCTGATTATACCCGCATGGTTACCATGCAGAACCTGATGCACGATGGTGGATTCTCTTCAACAGGTATTACGGAAGAATTAATCGAGCGACTGAAGAAATAGCGGATGATTGCCTTCCCCCCGTGTAAAATAAACCTGGGGCTGCGTGTTATCCGCAAACGAAACGACGGATACCACGATGTAGAAACCTGCTATTATCCGTTGCCATTTACCGATGTGCTGGAGGTAGTGCCGTCGGATAAATTTTTATTCAAGCAAACCGGACTGTCATTGCCCGGAAACCCCGATGAAAATCTTTGTGTAAAAGCTTACCGGCTGCTTAAGGATAAGTTTAATCTACCCGAAGCAGCCGTTTATCTGCATAAAGTTATTCCACCGGGAGCCGGCCTGGGCGGAGGTTCATCCGATGCTGCCTGGATACTGCGCCTGTTGTACCAGCTATTTAACCTTCCGGTAAGTTATGAGGAGTTAACAGCCCTGGCATCACAACTGGGCAGCGATTGTCCTTTTTTTATGCACGATGAGCCCATGCTGGGCACCGGACGCGGTGAGGTGCTTAAACCACTTGAAGTGTCCTTGAAAAGCTACTATCTGGTGTTGCTTAAACCCGAACTGCACGTTTCAACCGCTGAAGCGTACGGCCTGGTTACACCGTGTGTGCCCGATGTTCCGCTGGAACAACTTCTGAAAAGTAAGCCGGAAGAATGGCGATCAACATTGATGAATGATTTTGAATTGCCTGTAATACGCAGGTACCCGATTATCGGTGAACTGAAGGAGGCACTTTACCGCAGCGGAGCCATGTACGCATCGATGACCGGATCAGGCTCGGCTGTTTACGGCATTTTTCAAATGAAGCCCCGGGTTCAGCAAAATATGTTAAGCTATGTTATCTGGGAAGGAGATTTGTGAGGAAGTTCTGCCGGGATAAATCTTGCGCGAAGCCACGGATAGAGCAAAACAGCCGACACGATGATTAGTGTGCCGAGATAAAAATTCCACCCCATCTTTTCTTTATCGCCAAATACAATCAGGGCAAGCACGATGCCGTATACCGGTTCGAGGTTCAGTGTAAGCTGAATGAAAAATACCGATAACTTTTTCATCAGGTGAATGGCTACTGCATAGGCATAGAGCGAACAGCCCCAGGCCAGAAAAATCAGATACAGCCAGTCGGTTGCGGCTGGTATCAACCGCAGCTGATTATCCTCAGCCCAAACATGCTGGTATAACGGTAAAAAAGCAGTGGTGGCAAGCCAGGCGCCCCACATTTCATACAGGGTTATCCGTTCGGGGGTGATGCGTTTTACCAGGCGAGCATTGAGCACTGAAAACAAGGCAGCAGTAAAACCGCTGGCAACACCAAGCGCCAGCCCCAGCGGGTATTGAAAGTCGAAGGAAAAGATGATGTATAACCCGCTGATCACAACAAGTCCGAGCACCGGTTCAATCCACTTTATGCGCTGGCGGTTTGATAAGGGCTCCAGCAACGCTGCCCACAACGAGTTGGTAGCAAAACCCACCAGGCTTACCGAAGCGTTGGATACACGTGCCGAGGCAAAAAAGGTGAGCCAATGGGCACTGACAATGATGCCGATGGACAGCAGTGTAAATAAGTCAGCAGCTGAAACCAGCATAGATTCTTTGCGCCATGCCAGGTAAACCACCATGCCCAGTGCGGCCAGCAGGGTGCGGTAAAACACCATTTCAACAGCCGGAATGGAAATGAGCAAACCGGCTACAGCGGTAAATCCCCACAGCAATACAATGAAATGCAGCTTAAGATAATCGGTAACGGTAGCCATGGTTTAGCGCGGAACGTAACGATACAGAAACAGTGCGATGGATCCGAAGAGCAAGGCAGGTATCCATACAGAAATGAAAGGCGGAAGGGATCCAGCTTCGGCAAACGTACGGAACAATATAAAAAAGAGTATGAAAATAAACGACAGCACAAAACCAAGAGCTATCTGAAAGCCTGTGCCACCCCGGCTCTTCTTTGCCGAAACAATAACGCCCATGAACGTGAGCACAAAAATGGTAAAGGGAGAAGCGAAGCGGGTGTATTTCTCTACCTCATATACTTCAATGCCGGCCGAGCCGCGCGCCCGCAGAATTTTAATGTATTCGTTCAGCTCGCTGATGGTCAAGCCGTCATATTTGCGGTAGTCGTTTTCAAATTCTTTCGGATGGATGGCCAGGGCAGTATCGAGCGAGGTACCCGATTCGGTAAGGTGTGCCACGTGGTCCTGCCCTGTGTGCATAAAAATCTCTTCTACCTTAATTTTTTTCCAGTCCTGCAGTACCCATGTGTTTTTAGCGGTATCCCATTGTATACGGGTGGCTGTAAGTTTTTCAACCAGTCGGTTGCTGTCGAACCGTTCGAGCACCAGCTGAAAGCCGCGTTTGCTGAGTGTGTTGTACGACTGCATGTAGAAATAAACATTCTTATCGAGCTGCAAATGAATGTTGCGCAGGTTATTGGCTACATTTTTTTTAAGATACTGTACTTCAAAAGCCAGTCGGGTTTTGTTGGAATTGGGGATAACCCAGCCGTTCAGGTAAAAGCTGGCAGCCGCTATTATGAAAGCACCTGCAAAATAAGGTAACAACAACCGCCTTAGGCTCACCCCGCTGCTTAGTGCCGCGATGATTTCTGTTCGCACGGCAAGCCTGGAGGTAACGAACACTACAGCAATAAAAGCTGTGAGCGGTGTGACCAAAACGGCAATCCATGGAATGAAGTCGGCATAGTAACGAAGTATCTGTGCTGCAGTAAGGTTGGCCTGGCTGTATTTATCCGTCTTTTCGGTGTAATCAATAACCGTTACGATGGCCAGCAACAGGGCTATGGCAAACAGGAACGTAACAAGAAACTGTTTCAATATGTACCGGTCGAGTATTTTCATTACAGCCGTTGCGATACTTTTTTAACCATCCGGTTTTTCCATTCATAAAATGTGCCGGACAGTATATGCCTGCGTGCTTCTTTTACCAGCCAAAGGTAAAAGGTAAGGTTGTGAACCGAAGCAATTTGTGCGCCTAATATTTCCTTTCCCATAACCAGGTGGCGCAGGTATGCCTTGCTGTAGCAGGTGCTCACATAGCCTCCCAGTGCCGGATCAATGGGCGAAAAGTCGTCTTTCCATTTTTCATTGCGGATGTTGATAACGCCTTCGGTGGTGAACAGCATGCCGTTGCGCGCATTACGGGTGGGCATCACACAATCGAACATATCAACCCCCAGGGCGATGCTTTCCAGGATATTTTCAGGTGTACCCACGCCCATCAGGTAACGTGGTTTATCAGCCGGAAGAATACGGCATACTCTTTCAGTCATGGCGTACATTTCTTCATGGGGTTCACCTACCGATAATCCGCCAATGGCATTTCCCGGCATGTTTTGTTCGGCCACAAACGTGGCCGATGCTTCGCGCAGGTCGGCATAGGTGCTGCCCTGTACAATGGGGAACAAAGCCTGCTCGTGGCCGTATAGCGGCTCGGTTTCATTCAGCCGGGCGATGCAGCGTTTCAGCCAGGCATGCGTAAGCTCCATGGATTCTTTGGCGTACCTGTAGTCGCAAGGGTAGGGTGTACATTCATCAAAAGCCATCATGATGTCGGCACCAATCTTGCGCTGAATGTCTACCACACCTTCGGGCGAGAAGAAATGACGGGAGCCATCAATGTGTGATTTGAACGACACGCCTTCGGTGTTGATTTTGCGCATGTCGCTGAGCGAATATACCTGGTAGCCACCACTGTCGGTGAGGATGGGTTTGTTCCAGTTCATGAAGCGGTGCAGGCCCCCTGCCTGCTGAAGCAGGTTCGTGCCCGGACGCAGGTAAAGGTGATATGTGTTGCCCAGTATGATTTCAGCGCCGATATCCTGCAGCAGTTCGCGCTGATGCACAGCCTTTACCGAACCGGCAGTGCCTACCGGCATAAAGATGGGGGTGGGGATGTTACCGCGGGAAGTTTGCAGCAGGCCTGCCCGGGCGGCCGACTGGCTATCGGTGTGGATAAGAGAGAACTTCATAGGGTGCGCCAAAAATACCCGTTTTCTCTCGTGCGTTTAAAAAATAATGCCCTCTGCTGCGGCACTTGTATATTTGGGACTAACCATAAGCTGTTTTGAAACTGTTGTTTACCATAGTTGTTGTCGCTGCCGCGGTGCAAATCCTTTTCATGGTATTTTTGTCGCGCGGTATACGCAAAGCCCGCCAGCCAAGGCTGCCCTTCACAGACCAACGGCCAGCCGTATCGGTGCTGATATGCGCGCGCAATGAAGAACACAATCTGCGCAAGCTCTTGCCGCTGGTTTTAAACCAAAACTATCCGCGGTTTGAGGTGGTGGTGGTAGACGACCGATCGGATGACGGCACTTACGATTATTTGTTGGATCTGTCGCGACAAGACAAACGCCTGCGCCTGGTACGGGTTAACGAAGTGCCTGAACATGTTAATTCCAAAAAATACGCACTGACGCTTGGTATAAAGGCTGCTGCGTACGACTGGCTGCTGCTAACCGATGCCGACTGCCGTCCTGTATCCGATGCATGGATCGATGCCATGAGCAGGTGCATGACAGACGATGCGCAATTTGTACTGGGTTGCTCTCCCTATGAACGCAGGCCCGGCATGCTGAACCGCTTCATACGATTCGAAACGCTCTACACAGCCGTACAGTATGTGGGGCTGGCCGGCAACAATTTGCCCTACATGGGTGTGGGGCGCAACCTGGCTTACCGCAAGTCGTTTTTTCTCAGTAATAAAGGATTTAACGGCCTGCTGAAACTTACAGGTGGCGATGACGACTTATGGGTAAACCGGCATGCCCGGTGGCGCAATACCCGTGTTTGTGCCGGTGCGGAATGCCGCGTCATGTCGGAACCTAAAACAACATGGCACGATTTTTTGCAGCAAAAAAAGAGACATCTGATGGCAGGCAGGTATTACCGGAAGAAAGATAAACTCGTGCTGGGCACGCTCATCGCATCGCACCTGGCCGTTTGGACCGGTGGCATCGTGCTGTTGCTTAGCGGTTTTCAAACCGCCTGGGTAGCTGCGCTGCTGGCTGTCCGATCCGGAGGGTTTACCTGGCTGATGGCACGTGCTTCGCGCAAACTGGGTTTTACCTGTGAAACCTTTTTCGTTCCGCTCTTAGACTTTCTTTACCTGTTTTACTATCTTACCCTTGCGCCACAGGCGCTGGTGGCCAAACGCGTAAAATGGAAGAACTGAATCAATTTGAGGAAGGTCGATTTTCGTCAAAAGCACTGGAGGATTTCCGGCTGATTGACCAGGCCGTTCAGCAAAATGACGAGCAGGCTTATGCGCGTCTGATGCAGCGCTATAAACGACCTGTGTACCACATGATTTTGAAAATGGTGCGCAATGTGGACGATGCCGAAGACCTGACCATCGAATCGTTTGCCAAAGCCTTTAAGAGCCTGCATAAATTCAAAAAAGATTTTACCTTCTCTACCTGGCTGTTTCGCATCGCCACCAACAACACCATTGACTTTATTCGCAGGAAGAAATTAAATACACTTAGCATCAGCAGTGCCTATACCGACAGCGAGGGCGAAGCTGTTTCCATTGAAGTGGAAGATGAAGACCTTAACCCGCAGGAGCGCGCCATTAAAATGCAGAAGGAGGAGCTGATGCAGATATTTGTGGATAAGCTGCCACCCAAATACCAGAAGCTGGTGCGGTTGCGATACTTCGAGGAACTTTCGTATGAAGAAATTGCTCAGGAGCTCGAAGCGCCATTGGGCACCGTAAAGGCACAGCTGCACCGTGCCCGCGAACTGTTGTATGAAATGATGAAAAGCAAACGCGATCACATCTGATGAACGATTCCCTGACTGCCCCTGCGGACGTTGTATTTACCTTTTTTCCGGAATTGACCGAAAAACAGCAAGATCAGTTCAAACAACTAATGCCGTTGTATGCTGAGTGGAACGAAAAAATCAATGTCATTTCGCGCAAAGACCTGCCCAACCTGTATGTGCACCATGTGCTGCATTCGTTGGGTATAGCCAGGGTCATTCAGTTTAAGTCAGGAGTAACGATACTCGATGTGGGTACAGGTGGTGGTTTTCCGGGTATTCCGCTGGCCATTTTGTTTCCGGAGGTGCAGTTTCATCTGGTAGACTCGATCGGAAAAAAAATTACCGTAGTGAAGGCAATAGCCCGCTCACTGGGCCTATTAAATGTTACTGCGCAGCAAATACGGGCCGAAGAACTGAAAGGCAGTTACGACTTCGTGGTGAGCCGCGCGGTAGCACCGCTGGCCACGCTGTACAGGTGGGTGCACCGCAAGGTGAATAAACAGTCGCACCACCACCTGCCCAACGGTTTGTTGCTGCTGAAAGGCGGTGATTTAACCCAGGAAATCAATGAACTCAAGCGCCCTTGCCGGGTTTTCAGCCTGTACGAACACTTTCCACTGCCTTTTTTTGAAACGAAAAAGGTGGTGCATGCAGCGGTTTAGGTAGCGATGCGAGCCGCTTTTTTGGTGCCGGGGCTTGTTGCTGATGCCAAACCGCAGGCGCTTATCAACGGGGAGGTAAAATTTTTAGTTGTTCCTTACAGAAATCCTCGCCCAGGGAAGCGCATAATTTGAGGTAAAATCGTGCCTTCGCAAGATTCGGTTTTGACTCAAAATTACCCGAATAGATCAGTCCTAATTTCGTGAGGGCAGGTATGTGGTTTTTCATGGCCGCAAATTCATAGAGCTCAACAGCTTTAATAAGAGACTGCTCAACACCAATGCCATACAGAAAAAATTCGCCCATTTGATAGAAATATTCAGGGTCTCCGGTTGAGAGTTTTTCTAAAAAGTAATTATAAGCATATTCAATGGTAACCGGCTGCTCGAAGTAGCTCGTACGGATCTTTAATTTTGCGTCTTTCAGATTTTCCCGTGCAAAAACATCTTCATACTTTTTTACCATAGACTCTTCCGGAAGGTTTACCGTGACGGTCTTTAAATCTTTTCCTAAAGTATCAAGAGGAAAGGAAAAGGAGTTATCCAAAATGTATTTTTGATTGTCTCCTACGATAATTAGAGTATCCAGCTGGGTTGGTTTTAAAAGTGTTGTATTAATTCTTATAAATCTTAAATTCATATTATTTCCCTTGACAATAACCACATCATGACCACTGTCTAAGTAGTTGTTTTTTAAAATGATTTCTATTATGTTATTACTCCCTTCAAAAATATACGTGGTTCCTGTTGATGGCGACTGCTCGTTATTTTCGCTATGTGTAATCAACAGGTTATTTTGTGACTGTGTTTCCGGGTTATCCGGAACGACCGTGACGGATGTTTGAAACTTACTGTTACAACCTGCAAGGAGCAAGAGGGTGACTAGCCACAGGAAAGTTGTTTTGATGGGTTTCATATTGGTAAAATTAGGTGAACTTAACTTAGTTAAATTAAGACAAAATTTATCAAAGAAACAACGGGCAGGCTTGTTCCGTTTTACCTGCAAAATTCCTAACGGTTTGTTGGTTCGTGCGCTGTGTACAGGCAGATGCCGGTTGTTGAAAAAAGCAAACCGCACTTTGGTATCATGCATGCCGCAGCTCTTTCCGTAAAAACTTTGCACAGATCGGGCATTCCTTCCATTTATGTCCACGGGCGGGGCAGTATTTCCGCCCGTAGTAGATAATTTGCAGGTGCACTTTTGCCCATTTATCCTGTGGAATGAGGCGCTTCAGGTCTTTTTCGGTTTGCTCCACGCTTTTGCCATTCGACAACCCCCATCTGTAAGCAAGCCGATGGATGTGCGTATCTACCGGAAAGGCCGGCTTGCCGAATCCTTGCACCATTACTACCGAAGCGGTTTTGTGGCCTACGCCCGGCAGTGCCTCCAGTTCTTCAAAAGTGTCGGGTACGCGGCCGTTGTATTTTTCAACGAGTATGCGCGACAGTTCGGCTATGGCTTTTGATTTCATGGGCGATAACCCGCAGGGCTTAATAATTTCCCGGATTTCCTCCACAGACAGCCGGGCCATATCAAACGGGTTGTCGGCCCTTGCAAACAGCTGAGGTGTTGTTTTGTTTACCCGTTCATCGGTGCATTGTGCTGAAAGTAAAACCGATATCAGCAGGGTGTAAACGTCTTTGTGCTGCAACGGCACAGGTGCTTCAGGAATGTATTGGTCAAGCAGGTTAAGTATGTGCTGAACCTTATCCGATTTTTTCATGCTGCCAAGCTAATCGTACAATAAATATTTTTTTCGCGTAGTCCTGAACTTGTTCAATCCTTCGGCCCATGATTTCCTGATTTCTTCTTCGGATAAGCCCTGCGTAATCTGTGTGCGCAGGGTGCGAGTGCCGGCCAGTTTTTCGAAATAGCTGTTGAAGAATTTTTCTTTTTCAGGAAAGGCCTTATACATCGTTATCAGATAGCTCAGGTCGATTGCGGGTTTTACCTTCACCTGCCGCAGGTCCATACCATAGCATACCTTATTTTCGTGTGGCGGATTGGTGGCCATACCTCTGATGCTTACCGGGGTAAACTGATAGGGCATGTTTTTTAAATCCGGATGACCAATTACCTGAAAGGGCGTGTGCGTGCCACGTCCTACGCTGATAACCGTTCCTTCAAACAGGCAGAGGGAAGGATAAAGCGCCACGGCCTGGTGGTTGGGCAGGTTGGGTGAAGGTTTAACAGGTAATGAGTAGGGAGTGTGGTGTGTCCAGTTTTTTACCGGTATCACTTCCAGTGTGCATTTTCGCTCACCTTCCAGCCATCCCTCATCGTTAATCATGCGGGCCAGCTCGCCCACTGTCATGCCGTGCACAACCGGTATGGGGTGCATGCCTACAAACGATTTGAATTCGGGTTCAAGAATGGGGCCATCTACATAATGTCCGTTTGGATTGGGTCGATCGAGAATGAGCAACGTCTTGTTGTTTTCTGCACAGGCTTCCATCACATAGTGCATGGTGCTGATGTACGTGAAGAATCTTGCACCCACATCCTGAATGTCGAATACCACTATGTCGATGTCCTGCAGCATATCGGGAGAGGGTTTTTTCTGGTTGCCGTACAGAGAAATAACTGGTAAACCCGTTTGTGTATCCCGTCCATCTTTTACTGTTTCGCCTGCTTCGGCCTCACCGCGGAAACCGTGCTCCGGTGCAAAAATTTTTTTTACTGCAATGCCCGATTTCAGCAAGGTATCGGTTAGGTGTTTTTTACCCACCAGTGACGTGTGATTTACCACCAACGCAACGCGTTTTCTGCCAAGCCTGCCAATCACTTCGTCCATCTGTTCGGCACCCGTAATTACGGGCAACTCGGTAAGTTGCTGACTCGGTTGCGCACAGCACAGGAGCAACAGCAGGATCAACGTGCGTATCATTTTCTTCACTTATCTTGCCTGAAATATATGAACCTTTCGCGTTTCATATCGTCACGAATTATCCGGCCGGAAAACGGAGGATTTTCTGCTATTGTCCATAAGATTGCCATTGCCAGTGTGGCCATTGGCCTGGCGGCTTCAATTGTTTCTTTCCTGATTATGGATGGTTTCCGGAATACGGTGGTGCAGAAGATATATGGTTTCAGCGGGCATCTGCTGGTAAACAAACTTACCATCAGCAATTCGGTGGAAGAGCCGCCCTTTGATGTAACTGCCAGTCTGAAAAACACACTGAACAGCCTGCCGAACATCAGGCATTATCAGGAATATGCACATCAGGCCGGCCTGATTAAAAGCCATGAGGATATTCTCGGAGTACTGATGAAAGGTGTGAGTCAGCGTTTTGATACGCTGTTATTCAGCAGCAATCTTGTTGAGGGCAGGTTTCTTCACTTTCCTGATTCCGGCTATTCGCGCGAGGTGGTGATCAGTAAAATCATTGCCGATAAACTCAACCTGAAAAACGGAGATGAGCTCATCGTTCATTTTTTTCAGAATCCGCCCAGGTTCAGGCGCCTGCGCGTGTGCGGCATTTATGAAACCAACTTATCCGATTATTTCGACAGCAAGGTGATTCTGGCCGACCTGCGTCTGATTGCCCGGCTAAACGACTGGCCCGACAGCGTTGCCGGTGGCCTGGAGATTTTTGTACACGACCCGGGCCGGATTGATGAAACCGGTTATGCACTTGCTGAAATGATTGATTTTGATTTGAATGTTACGGCTATACGCGATAAATACCTTCAGGTGTTTGAATGGCTGCAGCTGCTCAGCCGGCAGGTGAATATTCTTCTGGGCATTATCCTTTCTATTGTGTGCCTTAATATGATCTCCATCGTTATTATTCTGGTAATGGAGCGCACACCCATGATTGGCATGCTGAAGGCCCTCGGTGGCACCGATGATTTCATTCGGAAAATTTTTTTATACCACGGTGCGCGATTACTGGGGCGCGGCATGCTGCTGGGCAATGCCATCGGCCTGGGACTTTGCCTGCTGCAGGATAAGCTGAAAATTATCCGTCTGAACCCACACGACTATTATATGAATTATGTACCGGTGGGCTGGTCGTGGGAAACGGTTGTGTTGCTGAACGTGCTCACCTTTGCGGTTGTCCTGGCCGTGCTGCTTATCCCCACTGCGCTCATCCTGCGCATCAGTCCGGTAAGGGCTATTCGTTTTGATTGAGCTGGGGCTGGGTTAGCGGTGTAACAGGAGCGGTTTTGCGTCTGTAATATTTTTTAAACCAGCTTTGTATTTCCATCTGCAGCACCCCGAAGAAAGCTTCCTTGAAAATACCGGCCGACATCTTTGATTGGCCGCGCGTGCGCTCGGTAAAAACAATGGGCACTTCGGTTAGTTTGAAGCCGTATTTCCACGCCTTGAATTTCATTTCGATCTGAAAGGCATAACCGATAAATTTTATTTCATCCAGCGGAATGGTTTCCAATACGCTGCGGTGGTAGCAAACGAAACCTGCGGTGGTGTCGTACACCGGCATGCCGGTGATGATGCGCACATAGAGGCTGGCAAAATAAGAAAGCAGCACACGGCCGATGGGCCAGTTCACCACGTTCACACCGGTAACATACCGCGACCCGATGGCCACATCGGCACGGTTTTCCATACAGGTGCGCAGCAACCGCGGCAAATCTTTCGGATCGTGCGAGAAGTCGGCATCCATTTCTATGATGTAGTCGTAGCCGTATTGCAGGGCGTATTTGAAACCAGCGATGTAAGCTGTGCCCAGCCCTTGCTTGCCGCTGCGTTTCAGCAGGTGTAAACGTACCTCCGTGCGGTTGTAAACGGCCTTCAGCTCTTCTACAGCCTGAGCTGTTCCATCGGGTGAGTTGTCGTCAACTACCAGTACATGAAGTGAAAGGGGAAGTCCCATCACCGCATCAATCATATCGGCAATGTTTTCCCTTTCGTTATAGGTGGGTATAATAACAATGGCCTTGCTCACGTGGGGTGGTTAAACCACAAAAGTACTATTTTATAGCAGCCTTAACGATGGCATTGGCTAAGGGGTTTATTTTTTTACTTCTACGCCATTTCAACTTCCTGTGCCTGCTTAGCCAGTTTCTGCTGTATTTCGTAAGGTACCTGTACATATTCGGCAAAGCGCTGCGTAAAGCTCGCGCGACCCTGGGTAAGCGAACGCAGTGTGGTTGAGTACCGGTCCAGTTCGGCAAGCGGGGTGCGTGCTTTGATAACCTGAAAATTACCTTTTGCATCAATGCCCATAATCATGGATCTGCGGGTTTGCAAATCGCCCATCACATCGCCCATCATTTCTTCCGGCACCAATACTTCGAGGTCGTAGATCGGTTCAAGAACTACGGGGTCGGCATTAAGAAAAGCTTCTTTAAAGGCCATCATGCCGGCAATTTTAAATGAAATGTCGTTGGAATCTACCGGGTGCATTTTGCCATCGAACACACATACGCGTACATCGCGCACGTAGGAACCGGTAATAGGCCCTTCCTCCATTTTTTCCAGAATACCTTTGAGTATGGAAGGAATAAAACGCGCATCAATCACTCCACCCACTATACAATTATAAAAAGCCAGTTTACCTCCCCACTCCAGGTCAATAAACTCCTTGCTGCGCACGGTGTATTCGGTGGGCTCAGGCATGCCATCGTAGTAAGGCTCTATTTTCAGATGTACCTCTCCGAATTGGCCGGCACCACCCGACTGCTTTTTATGGCGATACATGGCCACTGCCGGTTTGCGGATGGTTTCGCGATAGGAGATGCGGGGTGGTTTGTAATCTATATGCAGTTTGTACACATTTTCGATGAGCCATTTGCACACAGCCAGGTGCATCTCACCCTGACCGGCCACGATGAGTTGTTTCAGTTCGCGCGAGTATCCCACTTCCAGGGTAGGGTCTTCCTGATGAATTTTCTGCAGCACCTCGCCAATTTTTTCATCATCGGTTTTGGTTTGTGCCACTACGGCTGTGCGGATACGCGGCTCAGGATATTGGATGGGTTCAATGGTAATGTCAAATCCCTTTGCATGCAGGGTCTGGTTGGTGTAGGTGTCTTTCAGCTTTAATGTAGCGCCGATATCACCTGCCACCAGCTTATCTACCGGATGGCGCGTTTTGCCGTCCATGATAAACAGTTGATTAAGTTTTTCGGTTGCTCCGGTCTGGCTGTTCATTAGTTCGGCACCGGTTGTTATTTCACCGGAAATAACTTTGAAGAAAGATATTTTACCCAGGTTGGGTTCGAGATGGGATTTAAAAACAAATAACACAGCCGGGCCTTTCGGATCATATGGAATTTCTTTGCCATCGGTGGTGCGTTCGGGCATGGCTTCCTGGGGCGAGGGGGCTACATTGTCGATGAAGCCCATCATGCGTCCGCTGCCCATGTTTTTCTTTGCCGACATGACAAACACCGGAAACACATCGTGGTGAATCATGCCGAGTTTCAGGCCTTCGCGCATCTCATCTTCATCCAGCGTACCTTTTTCAAAATATTTTTCCATCAGCTTTTCATCATTCTCTGCTGCCTTTTCCACCAGTTCATTGTGCAGGCGGTTGGCTTTTTCCTTTTCGCTGTCGGGGATGGGGAGTTTACGGGGCTTTCCGCCTTCGGCGGGGAACTTGTACATTACCATCTTCAGCAAATCAATGATGGCATCAAAGCCCTCGCCCTGGTTGACGGGATACTGCATCTGTGTTACGGCCTTGCCGAAAGTTTGTTTGAGCGATTCGAGCGCTGCATCGAAATCGGACTTGGGATGATCGACCTGGTTGATGGCGAAGATCACAGGCTTTCTGAATTGTTCGGCATAATTCCAGATGAGTTCGGTGCCTACTTCCACGCCATGCTGGGCATTGATTACCATAACGCAGGTGTCGGCCACGCGCATGGACGAGATCATTTCACCGGTAAAGTCGTCAAAGCCGGGGGTGTCGATGATGTTGATTTTGTAGTCGCGCCACTCGGTGTGCAATACGGTGGCGAAGATGGAGTTGCCGCGTTCGTGTTCTATTTCGTGGTAGTCGCTTACGGTATTTTTGCCTTCAATGGTACCCCTTCGGTGAATGAGGCCGGCTTCAAACAACATGTCCTCGGCGAGGAGGGTTTTACCGCTTTTGGGGGCACCCAGTAAAACAATGTTTTTGATGTGTTTGTCGTCATACACTTTCATAACCGAAGGGTTTTAATGGAACAAAAAAGAGCTGTTTCCGGCGGGGGTACCGGGAAAGAAAGATAAGTTAAAGCCCGCCAATAATCAAACAAAAATGAGGAGGCGGTAGCCGGGAATGGTCAGGATGCGGGGTGTTGTGCCATTTCGGGCTGGTTAATGTAGCCCAGTGTGCGCATCATGCTTTCTTCGGTCTGCTCGGGTGCAAACAGGCGGGTCGATATTTCACCGTCTTCATTGCGCTCGATGAGTACGTGTTTGGGGGCAGGGATAAGGCAGTGTTGTATGCCGCCATAGCCGCCCAGCGATTCCTGATAGGCGCCTGTGTGGAAGAAGCCGATGTACAGCGGCTCCTCGTCATTAATCATCGGAAGGAACACTTCTCCGGTGTGCGCTTCGGAATTATAATAATCGTGGCTGTCGCAGGTTAAGCCGCCCAGGTTTACTTTATGAAAGGGATCATCCCATTTGTTTACGGCCAGCAACACATACTTTTGGTTCAGCCCCCAGGTATCGGGCAGGTGGGTAATAAAGGATCCGTCAATCATGTACCACAGCTCTTTATCGTTTTGCAGTTTCTGGTCTATGACCTGGTACAGAACGGCACCACTTTCGCCTACCGTGTAGGATCCGAACTCGGTAAAGATGTGGGGAACGGGTACGTTGTTTTTATCGCATATCCACTTGATGTTTTCCACAATCTGCTCAATCATGTACTTGTAGTCGTACTGAAAGGTGAGCGATGTTTTGATGGGGAAACCTCCGCCTATGTCAATGCTGTCGAGGGTGGGGCAGATCTTTTTCAGTTCGCAGTACTTAAAGATAAAGCGGCTCAGCTCGCTCCAGTAGTAGGCGGTATCTTTTATGCCGGTGTTGATGAAGAAGTGCAGCATTTTAAGCGATGCCTTGCTGCTGGTGGCAATTTTATTCTGGTAGAAGGGGGTGATGTCGCTGTACCGGATGCCAAGGCGTGAAGTGTAAAATTCAAAGTTAGGCTCTTCGTCTGCGGCCACGCGTATGCCAATGCGGTACGGGTCGCGGATGTTTTTTTCGTATACCTCCAGCTCGTTCATGTTATCCAGAATGGGGATGCAATTAAACCCTTCGTTTACCAGTTCGGTAATGTACTGGGTGTAGAGGGGCATCTTGAAGCCGTTGCAGATGATGTAGGTATCTTTGGTTATGCGTCCTTTTTCATACAAAGCCCGTACAATGGGAATGTCGAAAGCTGATGAGGTTTCGATGTGGATGTTGTTTTTCAAAGCCTCCTCCATTACAAAACTGAAGTGAGAAGACTTGGTGCAATAGCAATAGGTATAGGTTGCGTTGTATTTAAATTTTTCGATGGCGCTGTTGAAGGTAGCGATGGCATACCGGATATTTTCGCTGATGCGCGGCAGGTAAGTAAGCTTGAGCGGGGTTCCGTACTGGCGGATGATGTCCATCAGCGGAACATCGTTAAACAGCAACTCATGGTCGCGCACCTTAAATTCCTTCTGCGGGAATTCAAAGGTTTGTTCAATCAGCTCGCGGTAGCTCTTCATCTTGGTTGTTGGTCCACTGTTGTCGGGTGGTTGTTAAACTGCTGCGGGTGCGGTAATGGCTTTTCTGCAGCCGGCCGTTCCCTTAAAAAGTGCAATATTCACATAAATTCACCATCTTTGCAATGCTTCAAAACGAATGGCCCTTATTTGCCCATATTTCGAAAAACCCGGTTTTTGCCGCGGTCTCAATCCGCTGCCCGACCACTAGGTCGTGGCTCATCCGTTTGGTTTACCACCGGTAAAGCTTACTGCTTTTTTAACTTAGATTGAATGTATTGTGAAAAAGATAAAAATCATAGAGGTAAAGTCAGAAATCGGGGCTGGCACGCGCGGTGCCAGCCTGGGTGTGGAGGCTATTAAAATAGCCAGCCTCGATATGAAGTCCGATTTCTTCAAGAAACATGAATCGGTGGAGGTTGAGCACGTTAATGAATTATTGTTTGATGGCGCAAAGCATGCTTATGCCAAGTTTATTGACGGGGTGATGATCATGGAGGAGCGCGTATGCCTGGAAGTGTATGAAACCCTGTGGGATGATTACTTTCCGTTGGTGATTGCCGGTGATCACAGCACGGCTTACGGCACCATAGCCGGCATCAAAAAATCGAACCCGGGAGGCAGGCTGGGTGTGGTGTGGATTGATGCCCATGCCGATATCCACACGCCTTTTACCACACCCTCGGGCAACATGCACGGCATGCCGCTGGCCATGGCCTGTGGCATTGATAACCTGGAATGCAAGGTGAATGACCCGCGCGGAGAAACACTGGAGTACTGGGAGCAGATTAAAAACGTAGGCATGCCGGGGCCGAAGATTTATCCCGAAGACATCGTGTATATTGCCGTGCGCGACCTGGAAAAACCAGAAAACTACCTGATCAATAAATACAACATCAACTTCATTGAGGCTGAAGAGGTGCGCAAGCAGGGCCCTGCCGAAACAGCCCGGCGCGCGTTGGAGATGCTGGACCACTGCGACATGATTTACGTGTCGTTTGATGTAGACAGCCTGGACAGCCGTATATCGTCCGGCACCGGCACGCCTGTACCCAACGGGCTTACTGTTGAGGAAGCTAAAATACTGAATGTGGAACTGGCCAAAAGCCCTAAACTGGTGGCCTGGGAAATTGTGGAAGTAAACCCGACACTGGACACGGAGAACCGGATGGCCGAGAACGCCTTCGAAATACTGGAAGCAACCGCCAAAGCAATTGTTGAACGACCGGTATTTGTTGAGTAGTTTCCGGCTCTTCAGCTTACCCGGTGGAGCGGCACGCGCAGCGATGCTTTATTCATTCCTGGGCACATGCAAAATCCATAACATCAATCCATTTGAGTGGTTGCGCACAACACTCGATAAAATACCAACCTATCCAATCAACAAAATCGCAGAACTCTTGCCTGACAAGGTGTAGTTTACCGGATGGTTACTTAGCGGGCGTTGAGTAGTCCGCCTTCGGCGGACGTATCGAAACGCCCGATTATTTCCTCTCAATTATCCTTATCTCCTCCTCTGTTAGCCCATACAGCTTATACACCAGCCGGTCTATTTCGTGCTCCCAGTGGGCGGTCGTTTCGATACTCCCGACTGTGTCGGGATGCTCAACGACCGTGGGGAGCGGTGGCTTCGATACATCCGCCTATGGCGGATTACTCAGCCACCGCTCTACTCTTTCTTTTTTTTCCATTTCTTTTTTGCCAATGACGGTAGTTCACTGAAACGTCTTTCTATCAATGCCTCTTTTTTTCTGCGACTCCACCCCTGCACCTGCTTTTCACGATAGAATGCTTCATCAATACGCGAATATTCCTCGTAATAGACTAATTCCACAGGAAGTCGTTTCTTGGTATAATTTGCTCCTTCGCCATTTTGATGTTGGTTTATTCTGCGTTCCAGGTCAGTTGTACTTCCGGTGTAGTAGCTGCCATCGCTACATTTCAGGATATACATATATCCTTTCATATTAGAATTTTCTGATAAATATAATCTATATGGTTGAATAGGATTTATGGTAGGTAAAAGCGGTTGTTTCGATACGTCCGCCTATGGCGGACTACTCAACAACCGCGTTGTAAGTATTCGGGCGTTGAGTAGGCGAAGCCGTACCGAAACGCCCGATTATTTGTGCTTAATTATTCCAGTTTCCTTTTTCGTTAGCACATACAGATGGTACACTGGGCGGTTGTTTCGATACGCTCGCTTTGCTCGCTACTCAACAACCGCATTGTGGTTCGGGGGTGGTTGTTTCGGTACTTTTCGTCTTTGGCGAAAAACTCAACGACCGCATATCGCTGCGGTGGCTGAGTAGCCTTCCACCGGAAGGCGTATCGAAGCCACGCTTTGCTGCAATGATCTTATCCACCAGCGCCTCTATACGGCTTACAATTAACACTAATGTCAAACTTATGTACTTTTAATATTTCATTTCTTTTAATATTTCATTTATTTTATTTTTATAATGTTCTCTTATAACATTATCAGTAGGTATTTCTATCATTCCAGCGCCCCAAATTTCACCATTATTTGTTTTACCTAATCTTGGATAAATATAAACTTTGAAAAATTTAATTGCATATTTATAGTTATTACTTTGCTTCTTTTTAATAGCTGTTAATGTGCCTGCAAAACTACCAGCAATAAAATCAGCAATTTGTAAAAATTTATTATCATAAGAATCGTCAAAAAGTAAAGAGTCAAAAACAACAGAATATTTTTTAATAAAGTCGCCTTCTGTGATTATTGTTTTATAAGTTTCTTTGAATAATTTCTTGTTTTGCTCACTTATGCTGTCATATACAATTATCACAAACGAATTATTTGATTGAAATTGCATTTGCAAGCGTTGTAGATGATTTTGTATGTGGAACTTGAAAATATGGTTTTTATTATGAGTTGGATATTTCTCTTTATCGGTAAATGTTAATATAATTCTTGCATCAATATTCTCATCTTTTATCAATTCTAATATTTTATCGCAGTATTCAATTAGAAGATGATAGTCTTTATTTAAGTTACATAAGTAATCATAAATTTTCTTTAATCTTTTATCTTTTAGATTAATATTGTTT
>DAIQOI010000013.1:0-71222 GCA_036787955.1 Cyclobacteriaceae bacterium | reverse complement strand
GCCCATTAAAGTGGCACGCGAGCTGGGTTCAGAACGTCGTGAGACAGTTCGGTCCCTATCTGTGATGGGCGTTGGAAGTTTGAGAGGATCTGACCTTAGTACGAGAGGACCGGGTTGGACTAACCGCTGGTGTACCAGTTGTGGCGTCAGCTGCACCGCTGGGTAGCCATGTTGGGACGGGATAAGCGCTGAAAGCATCTAAGCGCGAAACCCACCTCAAGATGAGACTTCCTTTAAGGGACGTCAGAGATGATGACGTTGATAGGCTGCAGGTGTAAAGCCAGAAATGGCAAAGCTGAGCAGTACTAATTACCCGAACACTTCTTTTCGCACGACCTATGTGCACGTAAATCGCTTTGCTGTATTCTTTCTTCCACTTGTCAAAAAATATTACCCAATCCGGTGGCACCGGTTGGAAAGAGTTTAAGGTGACTATAGCGGTGGGGATCACCTCTTCCCATTCCGAACAGAGAAGTTAAGCCCACCAGCGCTGATGGTACTGGGATAAAACCCGGGAGAGTAAGTCGTTGCCTGTTTTTTATTCAAACCCTACCTGAGTAATCGGGTAGGGTTTATTTTTTGTAGGCACTTACCGTGCTTCAGCATAAGTTCTTACCTGCCTTTTTTAATCAATAAGCCATCCGGCTCGGCCCCTTAACCTGCCAGGGCAATGATCATTTCATCTTCATGAAGGTGCTTTTCCATGACACCCATGATATCCTCGGATTTGGCTGAATCTATCTTCTGAATAAGCTGACTATAGTAGTTGTGCGGCAGGTCAAACAGATGTATGGTCTTGAATCTTTCCATGTGCGCAAAAATGTTCGACATCTCATTTTGCAAGTTCCCTATGAAATGGCTCTTTGCCAACTCCAGCTCTCTGAGTTGTACTGCATGGGTGCGTAAGTCTTTCAACTGATTTAAAATTTCTTCAATTACGGCCTCGGCCTGGTTCAGGTTTACATCCGCACTGACAGAAAATACCGTTGCATTTTTCTGACTTTGAATACCGGAATAAATGCCATATGTAAGGCCTTTCTCTTCGCGGATAACCTTCATTAGCCGGGAACCGAAATAACCACCTAACACGTAATTGGCAAGAACCAGTTGCGGAAAGTCCGGATGACTTCTTGAAATCGTAATTTTTCCGATTCGGACGGAAGCTTGTACGGCTTTTGGCTTCGATTGACTTACCTTTCTGATATTGCCCGGACTGATGCGATGTTCCGGTTTGGCATGTGCCTGCCAGTTTAACCGCTCTATCAGATCGCTGATGCTTTCCCGGATCACATCATCGGTTTTTCCGGTCAGAAATACCGTGAAATCGCCATAGTGACGTGCGTAATAGGCGGCAATTTCCTCGCGTGTAAGCTGACTTACCCGGGTCTCATCGGCCTCTGCTGCATAAGGATGATCCTTTCCAAAAATATGCTGCCTGAAAAGTCTTGAAGCAAGGTAGCTGGTTCTTTCCCGGTTTACGCTGAGTTGCTGAATGTATATATGCTTTTGTTGTTGTAGTTCGTGTTCGGGAAACACAGGGTCTGTCAGGCAGGACCTGATGATTTCGATAGCTGGCTTAAAATTTTTGCGCAAGCCGGAAACCGCCAGGTAGGTGTAGTCCGGTGAGGTACCGGTTTCGACATGATAACCCAGCTCTTCCAACAGAGATGCAATTTCATTTCCCGACAATCCGGAAGTTCCTTTGGTTAATAAAGTGGAGCTGAAATGAGATAAGCCGGGAGTGGTTTCAAACCACTTTCCTGCACAGAAAACAAATTCAACCCGGATTATTTCCTGCTCACCGCCATGAAGAATAAATAAGGGTGCTTTACCCGGCCGGTGAATAGCTTCGGGTAATTTTAGTTGAAAGTTGATTGATTTCTGAAAAGGTGGCTGCTTCTTTCGGTCGGGCATGTGTGTTAGTCTGTAACAGATTCTTCTGCTGCCTTTTTAATCTGAAAGAGCAGGGAGAAGCGAAGGGTTTCGGCCAGGGGATTTTCCCGGCTGTTGGTGGGCACCAGATATGCTACGTCAATACCAAACGACTTCTGGTTCCGAAAACCCAGTCCGAGGGTCATGTATTTCCGGTTCCCTTTTTCTTTTGCTTCAAGGAAGTACCCGATTCGCGCGGCAAATGTTCGGTTGTACCAGTATTCAACCCCTGTATTAAGAATAAATTCCTTAATCTCCTCCGAAAACCCTCCAGGTGCATCGGTAAATGAACTGAACATGCCGCTTAGTACCGACTGCCCCCTGTTAATGGTGGGCACCATCAGTTTGTTCAGGTCGGCCACAAAAGTGAAAGAGTTAAAGGGGTCCACTTCGCGGGTGTAGGCTGCACCCAGCCGCAGATTGGTAGGGATGAAGTTCCGGTTGGCGTTGTCGGTGTAGGATACCTTGGGGCCGATGTTGGAGATGACTGCCGCCAGGGAGAGGTTGGACGTTTTGGCGCTTTGAAGTTCTTTGGTATAAAAGACGCCCAAATCGACTGCCACAGAGTTGATGGGCCGGGCATCCACTGCTCCCGATTGCAACGAGCCGGTGAGGTTGGAATAGATGTATCTTCCGGTAAGTCCTACGCTGAATGCCTCGGTAAGCATACGGGAATAGGTAATATCCAGGGCCAATTCACGCGGATTAAAGTCGCCCAGCGGTTCATTGCCGCTTCCACGGAAACTGATATCGCCCAGGTCGAAGTATTTCAGCGATCCTGCAACAGCCTGTTCGCGTGATATCTTGTAAAAACCGGGCAGGTAGGCAATCCACATGTCGTTTACGATCTTTCCCAGCCAGGGTGTCCAGGAAATGCCTCCACCGTAGGAGTCTTCGATAAAGACCACCTTGGCGGGATTCCAGAAAGCCGAATTGATATCGGGCGACAGGGCTGATCCGGCATCACCCAGGGCGGCACTTCGCGCATCAGGACTAATCATGAGAAAAGGAACGGCTGTGGTGATTACCCGGAAGGTGGTGTCGCTGCCAAGGATAATTCCGGGTTGTTGGGCGTGCATCGCACCCACAAAAACAAACATCAGGGTAAAAGAGGCAAGATTTTTACGAGTCATGAAACTGTTCGAAAGGGTTCAAAGATAACTATTTCACATATATAAGCCGGCTAACCTGCTCATTTTTAGAGCCATTAGCCAAAGAACGAACTACCAGACGGGCTACGTATACACCCGCTGCCGGATTTTTATTGAAATGTTCTGCATCAAGACTAAGCAACTCAACCCGGTACGGACTTTCAGTTATCTGGAATTTCTTGCGCATAATTAAGCCCGATAAAGGACTATATATTTCCAAACTCACTTCCAGATCATCTCCGGCCCGGTTGTGTGTAAAATAAAGATCGGTGCCATCCCGGAAAGGATTGGGATAATTTCCAAAACTGGTGATCTGCAATTGTTCAGTGCCCACCCTGAAACGGACCGATGCCGAAGCGGGATTGTTGTGGGTGTCCCATGCCATTACCGAAATCCGGTGCCACCCGGGGGTGAGATTAAACAAAGGGTAGATAATGGTGCCACGTGTGTAGTCGTTCAAGTCCGCTTCATAATATCTTGTCAGGTCCAAAATTTCGGAATCGTCAAGGCTTGCAGAAAGGGCGTTGCCAATGCCAAAGTTGGATGGCGATATACCCGATTCATCCTGAAGCCTCACAACCAACCGGGTATTTTCCGGAACCTCCGCGCCATCAACGAAGGTGGTGTCTCCTACAAATATTTCAATTGAAGGTGGGTTGCTGTCGGGGGGATAAACCTCTTCGCTCTGCCCTACTTTAAAATCTTTTTGGTAGCCTGAAGCATTTTGGGTCGCATCTGAGGTGAAGGCATAGGCGCTCAGTTTACCCTTGCCTACGGCATAGTTGATGGAACGTGGCACGATGAATTCGGCAGAGAAAACACCATGCTCGACAGATGCCTGGCCCCGAAACAGGTGGGTTCGAAACTCATTGTAACCGAAAGGAGGATTTTCGTTGCCCAGTGTAATTCTACCGGAAGGTTTGTCGAATACGGTAAGCTGAACGGTTCCGTTAAATGAAGTATGGGTGGTGTTATCGGATTGTCGTACTTCTCCGGTTACAATAACCTTTGACAGGGCGCGCAACGTGTCGCCTCCATTTTGAGTGGCAATCGAAGTTATGACGATGTTGTTTTCCGGAAGGAGCAACAGTAAAGAAGGATCGCCAATGAGCGAAAAATTGCGATTGGCCACACCACTCAGGCTGTTGTTTTTTGTAATGCGGAACACCTCTCCCAGAAATTGCGCAGAGCCGGTGAACAACGCCTGATAGAATGCCTGGTTCAGAAAAAAATTGTTGCTGGCAAAAACCGGACGCGAAGTGCTGACCAGCGCAATGGCTCCGGCCTGGGGCTTCAGTAGCAACAGTTCTGCCCCTGATACAAAAACCGGGTCGTCCTGCCGGCCAAACTCGCACGTAGCCGTTACCAGGATGGGGAGGCGGGTATTGCGCAAACCGGATATGAACAACTCGTCCAGCAGGCGTTCCTGCGCCCATTGCCGTTCCGACCCATGCCCCGAATAATTGATAATGAAGGCTCCATCCAGAAACAAACGCTGCAGTTCGTTGCGCGCCTGGGGGGACGTTTGACCGGCAGCGCCCGAAATCTGCGGAAAGGCATCAAGGTACAGTTTGCGCACATCGGCATGCGAAAAGTTTTGCTCGATGTTTTCGGCCAGAATATCTGCATGGGTGGCGTGCAGGTTTCCATCACCGTCATCGGCAACAAATGCAATTGTTTTGCGCCAGGATCGGTTCAATCGGGCTGTTGATTCATAGGCAATTATCTTGTCAACTATCTGCTTTGCCTCGGTCATTGATTTAACCGGCAAGCGACCGACGGCAATGTCAAGAGTGTGGTTGATGGCCGGGGCCTCGCTCCACTCGCCTTCGTGATTTTCAAGAAATCCAAAAAAATCGTCCGAGGAATAAGTGAGCAGCGGGTGAAGTGAATTGCGCGACTGGTAAGTGGGAACAAAATTTCTGTTGTTTGGCAGAATGTTGCGGTAGTCATAAGAACCTTTTCCAAACAGCAGCAAGGCTCTGACTGTGCCCGGCTCTTTGTCGAACTGGTGCTTAACAAAGTCACGTATAGCAGAAATATCCTGCCTTCCTCCCGAAAATTCGTTGTATACCTGAGTAGTGGTTACCACATTTACTGCCCATCCGCTTGCGGTTTGCCTGTGGCGGGCAAGTCGTTGTGCTTCGGGTAAAAAATTTTCATGGGTAACGATAATAAGGTTAGCAGCCGGAAGGGCGGTAAGGTGCTGGTTGGCTACTTTACCAATTAATGCAGGTGCGGGAGCGTCTGGTCCAAAGGCAATGTAGGTCTGCAAGTCAGCCGAGGCAGCCGAAAAGGTTGTGATACCCGCGTTGAAAGACTTTTCCTGCCGGGCCACATCGAACGGGTGCGTTATATTCCATATTTCGGTTTGGCCAGTGGTGTTACCGATGCTGAATGTACTGGTAGGTTGTCGGGTGCTTTCGGCCGAACGGAAAACAAGCTGGCCGCCCGTAAGGCGCAGTTGTTGCCGGGTTTGTATCAAAAAGTAACTCAGGTACCCAACCGACCGGCCCGATGGACTTTTCTGATACACGTAGCGCAATTGCAGCTCGTTTACTGTAGCAGCATGTACCGATGGTTCAGGAATTAAAAAGGTATCCCTTTTTATTTGTCCTTTTACTCCGTACCGATCGTTGGGTACCGGGCCCAGTATCTGTGAACCAACAGGCTGATTGTTGAGAAACAGGTTAAATGATGTGGATTGAAACGATTGCGCCATAACCTCCGATATCAGCTTGATGGATGAGCCGGGTACAATTCCGGGTAAAGGAAATTTAAACGTCAGCTCGGTGGTGAGGTCAAATTTTTCACCAAACCACATGCGGCCTGACTTCAGCTCGTTGTGCAAATCGCTTTCATGATAGATGAAGTTGTCGTAGCTTTCGATAAGCGGATAAGTGCCTTCAAGGTTTGAAATGGTGGTGATTCGCTTGCCATTGCCCGGCCCGACAGTGATAAAATAAAAACTGTAATCGGAGTAAAGATTTTTTTCATAACCAAAAACTTCGCGCGCACTGTCGTACCAGTGGCGATCCGGTCCTTCAGCATAAAAATAAATGGCATCGTTGTTATGGAAGATGCCATCTTCCTGCCCTGTAACCAGAATAGCAAGCTCAGTTAAACCTTCACTTCGTGCAACAGCGTTGCTTTGTGGCAGCATGCCGGCAGGATAACCAAATATCCGGATTTTCCGGGGATCGGTGGTGGCGCTGAATCCCATCTTTACAAACTGACTGCGGGAAATTCTGTACACACCATTCTGTTTAACAGCCACTTTATACCAATAACCCGATTGCAAAATGGATGACTGGGCCACCAGCTGTATCACAGCAACGTAAAAAATCACCAGGAACAGATAAGCGGTTTTCCTCATCAACGGCTCTTTTTGCTGGCAATGAGTTATTCAAACTGATTTTCGCATGAATAACGACACAACAATGTATAACATTATAACAATCGGGATGGCAGATGTTTGCAGTATACCTAATAGTAATACGCTTATAGCCAGGAAGGTAAACCTCAGTGCGTTGTCTTTCCAGCTGAAGTTTTTGAACTTGAGTGCAAGCAACTCAAGGCGCGATACCAGCAGCAAAGACGAAGCAATACACAGCGCCACAAAAGGCAGGGGGCGTGCAATCCACGAGATGATGCTTTCGGGCAAAAGCGGAAGGGCGGTGATGAACAAGGCATTGGCTGGCGTGGGCAGGCCTTTGAAAGAATCGGATTGCGAAATGTCGGTATTGAAAACAGCCAGTCGCATAGCCGAAAACGCAGCCACCGCAAAGGCAACGTAGGGCACCGGAAACGGCAGGTGCTGCCCTGTTTTGTACAGAACAAAAGCCGGCAGTACCCCAAAGCTTACCACATCAGCCAGCGAATCGAGTTCCCTGCCCACAGGAGAATTTACTTTCAGTAAGCGGGCGGCAAAGCCATCTGCAAAATCAAATAAGGCTGCAAGCCAGACGAAATAAGCAGCGGGCAGGCTGCGGTCTTCCAGCACAAATACAATTCCGGTACATCCGCACAGCAGGTTACCAAGTGTGAGCAGATTGGGGATATGTGCTTTGATGTTCACTTTTTTCAGGCAGTTAAAGCGCAGAATGGATTGGTTCTTTTTTCCTTACCGATGGTTGTGGAGGGACCGTGCCCGCAGTGTACGATGGTCGTATCGGGAAGGGTGAATAATTTCTCATGGATGCTTTGAATAAGTGTATCGAAGTCGCCTCCCGGCAAATCAGTCCTCCCAATACTTCCGTCAAACAACACATCACCGCCCAGCAGCCAGCCACCATGTTCGTGGTACAGGGCAATATGCCCGGGGCTGTGTCCCGGCACAAAAAGTATTTTCAGGTGGTTTTGTGCCAGTTGCAGCACATCACCTTCTTGCAGAAAGTAGTCCGGCTCAGTTTCCTGATATTGCCCAAAGCCGTACATCGGGGCATAAACCTTAACTGAACGCAGTACCGGTGCCTCAAGTTGGTGCAGGTAAAGGGGCACCTGATATTTACTTTTTACAAAATAATTACCCAGCACATGATCAATGTGACAATGTGTGTTGATAAGGCGTGTAACGTGCAGATTGTTTTTTCCGATGAAATCATCCAGTTCTTTTTCTTCGGTCCTTGAACTGCAGCCCGGATCGATGATCCACGCCTCACCACCGGGTTGATACACCACGTAGGTGTTTTCCATAAATGGATTAAAAGCAAATTGTGCAAGCTGAAGCATGATCCAAATAAGAATATATCCGCAATTCTCCGGTATTTTTGAGAGCGGCTTCCAAAGATAAGCCGGAATTTTCAATACCATGTATCAGGCCGATTACATCATTGTAGGGCAAGGGTTAGCCGGATCCTGCCTGGCGCTTCAGTTAATCATGCGCAACAAGCGCATCGTGGTAATTGATAATTCCTATCCGCATGCGGCAAGCCGCGTGGCTGCAGGTTTGTTTAACCCTGTTACCGGCAAGACTCCCGGCTTAACATGGATGGCAGCTGAACTGTTTTCTTATTTGCACGAATTTTATCCTAAGGCGGAGCAGCTTCTCAACACATCATTCTTTCACTCCATGCCGGTTTACCGCCCGTTTACCGGTATAGCCGAACAAAATGATTGGACGGCCAAATCCACCCTGCCCGGCTTCGGCCCGTTTGTCCGGGAAGTGCATACTAAACCGGTTTTTCCGGATGAGGTGAATAACCCCTATGGGGGGCTCGAGCTGATGCAAGGGGGTTATCTGAACACAACAGTTTTCCTTGCAGCAGTAAGAAATTTAATTCGCGCAAGCGGAGTGTTTATAGAAGGTCATTTCAATGAGCACGAACTGCACCTCGAACCGAACACGTTAACCTATCAGCACTACCGGGCAAACCGCATTGTATTTTGTACCGGTGCGCAACCCATAAACCTGTTTCACTTCCTTACCGTTCAGCCACTGAAAGGCGAGGTGTTAACGCTGAGGTCATCGGTTCAGCCCAGGTTCATTTACAACCGGAGTGTATATGTGGTGCCGGGTGTGTGGAAAGCCGGAGCAACGTATAACCGCCATGATAAGCATGCTGCTGTAACCCACCGGGCAAAAGCCGAACTGGAAGAGAGCCTGCGCAGGTTGATCAGATTTCCGTATGAGGTTACAGGGCAGGATTTTGGATTCAGGCCCACTACCCCCGACAGAAGGCCTCTGCTGGGATGCCATCCGCAGTACCGGAATGTGTACTTTTTCAACGGTCTAGGGACAAAAGGCGTTACTTTGGCGCCTTATTTTTCAAAGCAGATGGCAGATTTTATGGAAAAAGGCACCGCGGTAAATCAACAGGCAGATATTAAACGTTATTTAATTCGTTAATTTTCGGGTTCCTGAGAGGTTGAAAATGAAATTGCCGCAAATGGTTTTACTGGGATTGTTGTTGCCGGTACCGGTGCTGGCCCAGCAGGCGCGTGAAGTTTTCGGTAAAAACCGCATCCAATACCGCACCTTCGACTGGCAATACATTACCAGCGAAAATTTTGATGTGTATTATTACGATGCACGCAGGGAAATTGCCACCCAGGCTGTGCAGTTCCTGGAAAAGGAATTCGACCGCGTAACCGACCTCATCGGTTACTCACCTTATTATAAAACCAAAATTTTTCTGTACAACTCACTTACCGACTTGCGCCAGAGCAATGTGGGGTTGAATCATACCATTTACAACATCAATGGCGAACTGGAGTTTGTAAAACCTTATGTGGAAGTGGCCTACCCCGGCACAGCCCGGGAATTTAAAGCCGAGCTCACGCTGCGGGTAACCGATATGCTCATCAACGAAATGATGTATGGCGGAAGCCTGAAAGATATTTTTCAGAGTGCCTACCTGATGAACCTCCCTGAGTGGTTTGTGAAGGGCGCTGTCAATTATGTAGCCCTGGGTTGGACTGTGGAAATGGATGACTTTGTGCGCCAGGTAATCCGAACCAGGCAGGTAAAAAAACTAAGTCGCTTTACCGGCCGTGAAGCTGCCCTCATCGGACAATCGCTGTGGAACTTCATTGCCGAGCGCTATGGCAGGAGCAGCATTTCCAATATCCTTAATTACACCCGCATTACACGCAACGAAGAAAGAAGCCTGGTACTTACACTGGGAATAACCTATTCTAAGCTTTTAAATGAATGGCAGTCGTACTATGCGCAAATGGAAAGCAGCGTAAATCAATCTTATATGTCCCTTCAGGAAAATATGCGGCTGCCTGTATTTCAGAACCGTACCACAGAATTTACCACCATCAAACTCAGCCCCGACGGGCGTTACCTGGCGTATGCCGAAAACGATCGGGGCAGTTATCGGGTAAAAGTGCGTTCGCTGGAAAACGGAAGGGAGACGACCATCCTGTCGGGTGGCAGCAAGGTAATCAATCAGCGGGTTGACTACCGCCTTCCGGTCATCAACTGGGCCGATGCCAACACGCTGGGAGTGATAGCCGTTAAGAACGGGGGTTATACCTTCTGGCTGTACGATTTGAACACCCGCACCAAAATTCCCCGCGAACTGGATCGGTTTCAAAATGTGCGCAGCATAAGCTTTTCGGCAAACGGCCGCCTGGCGGTAGTTAGTGCCGACTACGAAGGACAAAGTGATTTGTTTTTACTGAGCACGCGCAGAGACCGTGTAAGGAGATTGACCAACGATTTGTTTGATGATCTTGATCCAAGTTTCATACCGGGTACCAACCGCATCGTGTTCAGCTCAAACCGCACCACCGACTCCCTGCGTGCAAAAAAACCGATGCTGAGCGATTTGACAGATAACTACAACTTATTTGTGTTCGACCTGGATACTACCAACCTGGTATTGCAGCGCATAACCAACACCCTGAGCAATGACTATGCTCCGCTGGCGCTGAATAATGATGTGTATTACTACTTAAGCGATCAGCGCGGCATTATCAACCTGTTCAGGTATGATCGTTCGACTGGTATTTACGCACAGGTTACCAACTACACCTCCAGCATTGTTTTTTATGATTTGAATCCCGCCACCTCGCAGCTTGCCCTGGTTACCCGGCAGCGGCTGTACGATGATATATACCTCGATCGAAATTTCAATATCAACCGCAATGTATTCACCCCTGCCACCCGAAGAAGGGAGTTGCAACAGGCTAAGATTATTCGCGAGCGAAGAAAGGCAGACGAAGAAAATAACATTTCATTAAAAGAGTTGCTCAACAACCGCCTGCGCGAAACCCGGCAGCCCGACAGCCTTTTGAAGACGGACTCTCTGAAGCTTTCCGATAAAAATACCATCCGGGCAGACTCACTGCCTGCTGCCCATGCAGATTCACTTGCCAAAAAAGATTCGGCTGCCGTTTCGGGGCGCAGCGATAAGGTGGTAAATACCGACAACTACGTATTTGAAGACGAAGTGATAAAACAACAGCCGTCAGAAACATTTTTAAACCGGTACATCCGTTCGCGCGACCGCGGCCGGCTCATGGGGCCCTTCCCCTACGAAATCAAATTCGGAAGACAATCAATGGTCACCTCCTTTGTTATCGATCAGTTGCGCGGATTTGGCTTTCTGCTGGAGTTTCAGATGAACGATATACTGGAAAACTACCGGTTTTACGGGGGGCTTATGAGTAGCTTTGATTTTCGCAATGGAGATGTGTTCGGTGAGTTTCAGCTTTTACCCTATTACATAGATTTTAGCGCCCGGTTCGACCGAAAAGGACTGAGGTGGGAGCCCTTCAACGATGCCGAAGCTTTTCATTACTCGCTTAACCGGTTTGAGCTGGGGGCAGCGCTTCCCATTTCAGACCGCACCCGTTTATCGGTTAAACCCTTCGGGGCCCTGGTAACGGCAGCCAACCTGGGCAATCCGCGTGTGCTGATCCGCCCACCCGAAACACCACCTTCAACCGATTATTATGCCGGTGTGCGTACCGAGCTGGTGTACGACAACTCAGTGACGATGAACCTGAACAGCATGGAAGGCACACGAGGGAAATTGTCGTTCAATCATTGGGAGGGCATAAACAATCCTGCGCTGAGCTTCAGCCAGGTTTCGCTGGACATCCGGCATTATCAGAAAATTTACAAGGAAATAGTAATAGCCATGCGCGGATACGGAGGAACATTTTTTGGCCGTGCACCCAAGCAATACCTGTTGGGCGGCATGGATAACTGGGTGTTCAATCGTATTAACCAGAGCGGAACAACGGCTACCGGTGAAACCAATCCCCTGGGCTCAGCTACCCGCAATACCGACATTCTTTTTGTAGAGTTTGCGTCCAATCTCCGCGGCTTTGATTACGCCACCATGTTTGGCAATAATGTGTTGTTATTCAATGCTGAGTTGCGGCTGCCCTTATTCCGTACACTGAGCAACGCACCAATCAGCTCCAACTTTTTCAGAAATATGCAGTTTGTCGGGTTTTATGATATCGGCTCAAGCTGGTCAGGTTCTCCCCCATTCAGAACGGGCACAGCTGTCAGCTATGATATTATCAAACGAAATCCCTTTGAGATTGAAATTAAAAAGTTTCTGAACCCCTGGTTATACAGTTACGGAGTAGGCCTGCGTACCATCATGCTGGGATATTATATGAAATTTGACTTGGCATGGCCGGTTATTAATTATACGGTACAAAGCCCGCGCCTTACTGTAACCTTGGGTTTGGATTTTTAATGCCACCATTTTAAATCTGTTCGCATGATAAAGTCCATGACGGGCTATGGTTTTTCTTCTTTTGAAGATGACCTTTCGTTGCTTACCGTTGAAATCAAATGCCTGAATTCCAAATTTCTGGATCTGAATCTTCGGTTGCCGCGATCTTTTTCCGATCGGGAAATGGAAGTGCGGATGCTGATAGGCGAACGGCTGGAGCGCGGTAAGATAACGACTCAGGTAGAATATGTGCGCAAGGCTGCTGCTGAACTGCGTCAAACCTATAACGAAGAACTGTTTATCCGTTATTACACCGAGTATAAAAGGCTGGCCGACCGCGTGATGGCTCCTTACGACTCGCTTTTTCAGTTGGCGCTGAATGCACCGGAAGTGGTGCAAAACAACCTGCCCGAAGCGGCGGACGAGGAGGAATATCAAAAACTTAAATCAACTCTGGAAAAGGCGTTAACCCAGTGCGATGATTTCAGAAAAACGGAAGGCCTTGGATTGGAAAAAGAGTTTGTGAAACTGGCCGGCTCCATCAGCGATGGGTTGCAAAAAGTAAGGGAACTGGATCGCAGCCGGCTGGACAAGGTACGCGATAAACTGAGAACACAGGTGGCATCGCTTTTTAACGATGAAGGTTTTGACCGGAACCGGCTGGAGCAGGAGCTGGTGTACTATGCTGAAAAACTGGATATACGCGAAGAATGTGTGCGCCTGGAGGCCCATTTGGATTATTTTCTGCGAACCCTGAAGGAAAATACATCGGCCGGGAAAAAGTTATCTTTTATTGCGCAGGAAATAGGGAGGGAGATAAATACCCTGGGAGCCAAAGCCAATGATGCAGCCATTCAACAGGCAGTTGTACTGATGAAAGAAGATCTGGAAAAAATCAAGGAACAACTGGCAAATGTGCTTTGATTAAAAAAATTCTCCCATCAGTCTTCTGCAGGTGAGTTATCGCCACACATCCGCACAATTTTGGGTGTAAACACTCCTGCTATTTGCACCAAATCGCGCTGGTGTTCCATCACCTGCCGGATGTCTTTGTAGGCCATGGGTGCCTCATCTGTTCCCCCTCCAATCAGTTCCACACCGTTTTGTTTCAGTACATCGCTAATCATTTTTGGGGTGAAACTTTTTTTGGCAGCACTTCTCGACAGCTTTCTGCCGGCACCGTGCGCAGCCGACTCCAGCGACTGCGCATTGCCCAATCCTTTTACAATAAATCCGGGGGCGGTCATGGATCCGGGAATAATGCCCAACGCTCCCTTGCCGGCCGGTGTGGCACCCTTGCGGTGAATGATGACCTCTGAGCCATCGGGCAGTTTTTCTTTCCAGGCAAAGTTGTGGTGGTTTTCCACGCGCAGCAATGGCTGCTCACCCAGGTCGCGGCTGATGCGCTCGTGAATCTGATGGTGATTGGCCGAAGCATACGCACCGGCAAGGTGCATGGCCTCCCAGTATTCCCGGCCTTCTGCGCTGTCCAGGTCCAGCCAGGCCAGGTTACCTGCCTCGCCTTTCAGGCCGCGGATGTCTTTGGCCACCCGCGTATAGTGCCGGGCAATTTCTGCACCCAGCCCGCGCGATCCGGAGTGCGATAATACTGCCAGGTATTTACCACCTGGCAGGTTCCATTCATTGGCTTCGGGTAACTCCAGCACACCAAATTCCACAAAGTGATTGCCGCTACCCGATGTTCCGATTTGTTCGGCAGCCTTGTCTTTGAGGTTGCGCAGTACGGCTATCTCCTTAAAGGCCCGGTGTTCGAGCACTTCATGATCCATGGGTTTTTTAAATGCCTGTCGGCCAAACCTCGTGTTATCAGTTAATATCTTTTTCAGCTTATCCCGGTTTTTAGTCAGGTGGCTGTCTGGCAGCGGGTAGGCGCTCAGGCACATCCGGCAGCCAATGTCCACTCCCACACCATACGGAATAACGGCATTCAGCGTGGCCAGCACCCCGCCAATGGGCAGTCCGTAGCCGGGGTGTGCATCGGGCATGAGTGCACCGGCAACCGAAACGGGCAGGCGCATGGCAGCTTCCATCTGCGTTATGGCGGCCTGATCGATTTCGGTGGCCCCGAATATTGTAAACGATGGCTTCGTCATACAAGA
Organism: Cyclobacteriaceae bacterium; assembly: GCA_036787955.1. Taxonomy (GTDB): domain Bacteria; phylum Bacteroidota; class Bacteroidia; order Cytophagales; family Cyclobacteriaceae; genus UBA2336. The sequence continues at coordinate 56,873 of DAIQOI010000013.1, read as the reverse complement.
TAGTTCATTATAAAAAGGTCCGTGCAACCGGATTTCAGTAGGCGCCCCAGTAGAAAAAACAGTTGCGCCCGAGCAAAAATTAGTGTAATGAAAAGTTTATTTATCAATGGTTCTCCTCTGCATTTTGCACTGTTCTTACGGTGAAATGTAAAATAAGTTAAAAAAGAGCCGAAGCCGGTAATCTGAAAAATTCGAAAAACTTACAGGGCATTTTCGATGAAAGACTATTTTTGAAAAATGCCAGTTAAATCCCGGATCAGTTCCATTGTATTGTACTCTGTTATATCGGCTGCCTTTATCGGGCCGGGCACTATAACTACTTCGGTTACGGCTGGTGCCACGTTTGGCTTGCAATTGCTGTGGGCAGTGACGTTGGGTACTTTGGGATGTCTGGTGCTTCAGGAAATAGCAGCGCGCACGGTCATAGCCTCAGGCTTAAATCTCCGACAGGCAGCAGAAATGGGCCTGGGTAAACCGGGTATCCTGATGATTGGTACAACCGGCATAGTGGTGATGCTGGGATGTGCCGCCTATGAAGCCGGAAATATTCTGGGGGCAGTTTCTGGCTTAAATATATTAACAGGTTTTGAGATGGGCTGGTTAACGCTGGCCGTTGTCCTGGCTGTTTTTGCAATACTTTGGTTTAACAAGCGCAACCTGATTTCCGGCATCATGACTTTTCTTGTGGCGCTGATGGGCATTGCATTTATTTCATTGGCCATTGAGCAGCCTTATGCCCCTTTAGAGTTGCTAAGATCGGCAGCAGTACCGCATTTTCCCCACGGTTCGGCTTTAATCGTGTTGGGGTTGGTAGGAACTACCATTGTGCCGTACAACATCTTTCTGGGTTCCGGCATAAGCCATGGAAAAACCATTGCGGAGATGCGGCTGGGATTAGCGGTGTCGGTGCTCACGGGTGGTTTTATTACCGGGGCTATTGTGGTGGCCGGCACGGCTGTCGATGCTTTCGCTTCTTTTCCTGAACTGGCAAACCAGCTGCATGATGAAATGGGTGTGGTTGGTACGTGGGCTTTGGGTGTCGGATTGTTTGCTGCCGGTTTTTCTTCTTCCGTTACCGCGCCTTACGCGGCTTCGCTTGTAGCAGCCACGCTGTGGGGATGGGATAAAGCCCAGAAGTTAAGATGGGTGTGGGGAATGGTGCTTATGGTGGGCTTTCTTTTCGGTATCAGCGGTATTAAACCCATTCCCGTTATTCTGACTGTTCAGGCTTTAAACGGATTCATTCTTCCGCTTCTGGCAGCAGTTCTTATTCTGCTGGTCAATCATAAAAAGGTTTTACAGGATGCCCAGCTCCCGGGATGGTTTTACCTGATGGCCATGCTGGCGGTCTTTTTCAGCGTAACCATTATTGGCCTGAACCAGATTGAAAAAGTTTTTATTGCTGCCGGTTGGACAACGGGTTTTGGCATGCTCTTCCTTGGCGGAATAGCGATGTCCTGCACCTTGTTGTTGGGTTATTTCATCTGGCGCGCCAGGTCATCAGCTTAATCGGGCAATGGTTTGTATGTACCGTTCGGGCACCTCACCCCGGGTGGCAGTTTGGTAATCGGTGTAGCTGCAGGGCACTATGCTGTTACGCGCGTAGCGTTCCAGCCCTTCGGGATAAGGTATCTCCATCCACCATTTTTCTGTGCGCTTGCTTTTGTAGAAGATAATGGTTTCGGGGTGAGCGGGCATGGCCACTACGTATTTCAGGAAGTCGTTGCTGCGGAAGTTCTGTTCGCTTTTGCGGTGATAATATCCTTCTATAAAATACCAGACCATGGTTGCTATGACCGAAGCGGTTTTACAGGAAGCATCATCAAGCAACGGGTTGTACTCGTAAAAGCCAATGGAGCTGAGTTTTTCATTCAGTCCGGCATACCAGCATATCTGGCAGGCCTCTTCACCGGTAAGACCAAAAGGCTGGGCATGGATATTACCCGGTGCATCGGCCGAGCGGATGGCGGTAACATCGAACGAAAGCATGTCGGCCTGGCGGATAACCGGCTCGATGTCCTGCAGGTTGGTACGCATCTGCCCGATGCGGAACGCCTCGAAATAAAGTTTTTCCAGGGTAGCAACCGAATCGGGATCAATGAGATAGGATTGATAAGCCAGGTGGGTGTAGCTGAACAGAAAGTTAGGTTCGTACAGCAAAATTTTCTGTAAATGGCTTGAGGAAGGCGAGGCTTCGCTGTCCTGTTCCAGGTCAAGAAAAGCGTCAATGTTCAACAGGCTTACCAGCTTATCGAGTTGCTCATAGGCAGTATATTGACCGTAAGTAAGGTCGTGGGAACCACCCAGAATAACTGGGAGAACGTTGTGTTCGAGCAAGATGCGGCATACCTCGCTCAGGCGGGTGTAGGTTTCCTGAAGGTCATGTCCGGGTTTTAAATTGCCCAGATCTACAACGCGGTAAGTAACATTACTGCGTTTCAGCGAATAGAGTTTTTTTCTGATTTCATCAGGGGCGTGTAAAGTGCCCGAATTTTTTCCTGCGCCCCTTTCTTCGGGTACGCCTAAAATAGCCAGGTGGGCATCTTTATAATCGGGCATTTTGTGCACATAAATCCGGAGGCTGCGGGCCAGTGAAGCAACATTTTGAGTACTTATTAACGATTCCTGAACAGGATTGAAGAACAGGGTTAAGTCCATCGAATTTTTTTTGAAAGATACAAAAGCCGGAAATGAAAAAGGCCGGTCATGCCGGCCCCTTAAAAGTTTTACAGAGTATTACCCACCGAAGTCGTCAAACCTGATGTTTTCTTTCGGGATACCCATCTCATCCAACATTTTCAGCACAGCCGCGTTCATCAGAGGCGGGCCGCACAGGTAGTATTCTACATCTTCCGGTGCGGGATGGTGTTTCAGGTAGTTGTCGTACAGGCACTGGTGGATGAAGCCGATGTAACCATCGCCTTCGGTGTCATCGAGGCTTTTTTTCACCTTCCAGTTATCTTCGGGCAGCGGCTCGGAAAGTCCAATGTAGAAGCGGAAGTTGGGGAACTCTTTTTCAATTTTCCGGAAGTGATCTACATAAAAGAGTTCTTTCTTGGAACGTCCGCCATACCAGTAGGATACCTTTCGTTTGGTTTTTTCGGTATGGAACAGGTGAAATATCTGTGCGCGCAGCGGAGCCATACCGGCCCCACCACCGATGTAAATCATTTCACGGTCGGTAGGATTGATGTGAAACTCCCCGTACGGTCCGGAAATGGTTACTTTATCGCCTGGTTTACGCGAGAAGATATAAGATGAGCAGATACCCGGGTTCACGTCCATCCAGCGGTTGTTGGCGCGGTCCCATGGCGGAGTGGCAATGCGGACGTTCAGCATAATAATGTTGCCTTCAGCGGGGTGATTGGCCATGGAGTAGGCGCGGAAGATGGGCTCATCATTCACCATTTTCAGGTCCCACATTTTAAACTTATCCCAGTCGCTTTTGAATACATCGGGCTTATGGCCCAACTCAGGGTGAGGCGTGATGTCAATATCTTTGTAATCGACGGTGCAGGGAGGCACGTCAATCTGGATATAGCCACCGGCTTCAAATTTCAATACTTCGCCGGGAGGAAGTTTTACAACAAATTCTTTAATAAAAGTGGAAACATTGTAGTTGGAAACTACCTCGCATTCCCATTTTTTGATACCAAAGATTTCTTCGGGTATGCGGATGCGCATATCCTGTTTCACTTTTACCTGGCAGCTTAGGCGCACGTGTTCGGCTCTTTCCTTGCGGCTGAGGTGTCCGAGTTCGGTGGGCAGCACATCACCACCGCCTTCTTCCACCACGCATTTGCACATGGCGCAGGTACCGCCTCCCCCGCAGGCAGAGGGGATGAATATTTTCTGGCTGGCCAGGGTACTTAGCAAAGACGAGCCGGCCGGCACTACAATAGCCTTTTCTTCGTCACCATTAATGATGATTTTTACCGGCCCCGTCTGCACCAGCTTTTTCTGGGCAATTAACAGCAATATAACCAACAGGAAAATAATGAGTGTAAATGCAATAATGGAAGATGCGATTACCATGAATCCTTCAGTTTTTAGGGTTACAAATATAGAATCCGGCCGCTAAAACGGCAGGAAAAAGGTTTTTTTTATCGTTAAACATCAAAGGATTCAATGGGTTTTTCAATATCGCTTTCCTTTCCTGTCGCGCATGGGTACAAACAGTACCGGCAGGCGCGACTGGCGCTTCAGTTTACCTCCCTGCCTGGTAATGAGCACCAGCTCCTGAACCTGGTCTTCACCGATGGGTATAATCATGCGGCCGTTTTCGGCCAGCTGTTCTTCCAGGGGCTTGGGTACATTGGTGGGCGAGCAGGTAACAATAATGGCATCGAAGGGGGCGGCTTCGGGCCAGCCATGGTAGCCATCGCCTATGCGCACATATACATTTCTGTAGCCCAAATGCCGCAGTGTTTGTTCTGCCTGCCTGCCAAGAGATTCAACGATTTCTATGGTATAAACCTCCTTGCAGATTTCAGCAAGTATAGCTGCCTGGTAGCCGGAACCTGTGCCTATTTCCAACACCCTGTCAGTGGGCTTTAAGTTCAGCGCTTCGGTCATGAATGCCACGATATAGGGCTGTGATATGGTCTGCCCTCCGCCAATCGGTAACGGGTAATCGTTATAGGCCTCATGGCTTAGTTCCGGGGGAACAAAACGGTGCCGTTCTACCTTGCGCATGGCGTCCAATACAACTTTTGAGCGGATGCCGCGGCTTACAAGCTGTTGCTGCACCATGCGTTCGCGTTCCTGAGCACGCTCCTGCGCATAAACATGCAGGGCCATGATTATCAATAAATTGAATGTAAGGAGAAACATGGCCATCCAACGCTTGTTAGCAAAATTTTTTAAAAAAATTGTCATTTTATTTGGTAACAAAAATTTCAGCCTATACGTTTGCATGAACAATCGAACACAGCACCACGCTGCTATCGATTTATACAGAAGCGCGGAGAGACAGGCTCTGTGAAGCGCTAGCAACCGGCACAACCGTGCACGGTGCTAATTCCTGACATCCCGCTGAAAGGCGGGAGGAATATAAACCGATAAACCATGAAACACACAACTCAACTCTTCCAACAGTCAGGTCGCAGCGGCTCGGATTCGCCCCTTATCAATCATCCATCTTATCAATTCACTGCTTGCAGCAACGGTGGTATGTACATGCATGCCATGATGTGTTGCTGTTGTTGTATCTGTTGCTGTTAAGGCCGTCATTCCATAGTCTTAGCCGAATGTAGCCTTGATGCCGGGAGCAGTATGCCTGTACTGCATCTTCTGAAATCAACCTTAAAATCCTAAAACAAAACTACCTGTATATGTCAAAGCTCATCAAATTTTCCGTTCAGTCGGTTAGTCAGACCCCTGCACGAACCGAAGTGAGCATCCGTGGTTTCCGGCTCATTGTAGATGAGCCCGAGGCCCTTGGCGGCACCAACCGTGCGCCAAACCCTGTAGAATACATTCTGGCTGGTTATGCCGGATGCATCAATGTAGTGGCGCATCTGGTTGCCGTAGAACTGCAGATTGATTTGCCGGACCTGCAAATCAATATCGAAGGCGAGTTGAATCCTGCGCGTTTATTGGGTTCGTCCTTCAGCCAGCGGGCGGGCTATCAGTCGCTGCATGTGGAGCTCAAAACCAGCAGATCGCTGGATGAGCACGTAAAACAGAAGCTCATCAGCGAAATTGAAAACCGCTGTCCGGTTTACGATAACCTGGCCAATCCTACTCCTGTAAAATTTTCACTTAACTAAAATCCAATTACCTATGTCCAATCTGAAATTTGAAACACTTCAGCTTCATGCCGGGCATGAAGTTGACCCTGTAACCCGGTCGCGTGCCGTACCGATTTACCAAACCACATCGTACACCTTCCGCGACTCTGCGCACGGTGCCAACCTGTTTGCGCTGAAAGAGTTTGGCAACATTTACACGCGCATCATGAATCCAACTACCGATGTGTTTGAAAAGCGCATTGCTGCACTCGAAGGCGGTGTGGCCGCCCTGGCAGTAGGTTCAGGACAGGCGGCACAATTCATTGCGCTGAATAACATCCTGCAGGCGGGCGATAACTTTGTTACCACATCCTTCCTGTATGGCGGCACGTACAACCAGTTTAAGGTTTCATTTAAACGACTGGGAATTGATGCACGCTTTGCCGAAGGCGATACAGTTGAAGCCTTTGAAAAACTGATAGACAAAAACACCAAGGCGCTTTATCTGGAAACAATCGGAAATCCAGGTTTTAATGTTCCCGACTTCGATGCCATTGCTGCCCTGGCCCGTAAGTACGATATTCCGCTGATTGTGGACAACACCTTTGGAGCTGCAGGCTATCTGTTCCGTCCGTTCGAGCACGGTGCAAATGTGGTGGTAGCCTCAGCTACCAAGTGGATTGGCGGGCACGGCACATCCATTGGCGGTGTAATTGTAGATGGCGGCAACTACAACTGGGGCAACGGCAAGTTCCCGCAGTTTACCGAGCCTGCTGAAGGCTATCACGGGCTCAAATTCTGGGAGGTGTTCGGTGAGAACAATCCCCTGGGGTTACCCAACATTGCTTTCATCATACGCGCCCGCGTGGAAGGGCTGCGCGATTTCGGGCCGGCACTCAGTCCGTTTAATTCCTTCCTTTTCCTGCAAGGACTTGAAACCCTTTCGCTGCGTGTTCAGCGCGCCTGCGACAACGCTTTGGAGCTGGCCCGCTGGCTGGAGCAGCATCCGCAGGTAGAAAGTGTAAACTATCCCGGACTGAAGAGCAGCACCTATCATGGTCTGGCCAAAAAATATCTGCGCAATGGCTTTGGTGCAGTGCTGTCGTTTACGCTTAAAGGCAGCAAGGAAAATGCAACAAAATTTGTAGACAGCCTGAAACTGGTGAGCCATCTGGCCAATGTGGGCGATGCCAAAACGCTCATCATTCAGCCATCGGCTACCACCCACCAGCAGCTTACCGATGAAGAGCAGCTCTCAACGGGTGTGCTTCCTACACTGCTTCGTGTATCGGTTGGGATCGAACATATTGATGACATCAAAGCCGATTTTGAACAGGCCTTTGAGAAAGTATATGTGCATGAAAAGATAACAGCCTGAGCAATGACAGCGGCCCATCACGATTTTAACTACCCAGATGCGTTCGAGCTGGAGTCGGGAGAAGTGCTTCCCGGCTTCCGGCTACGCTATACCACACTGGGGCAACTTAACACGGATAAAAACAACACAGTGTGGGTATGCCATGCACTTACGGGCAGTGCCGATGTTACACAATGGTGGGCACCATTGTTTACGGGCGAAAGCATCTTTAACCCGGAAAAATATTTCATTATCTGTGCCAACACCCTGGGAGGATGTTACGGGTCAACCGGTCCGCTGTCGGTCAATCCGGCAACGCAAGAACCCTACTACCATGCTTTTCCGGACGTTACCACACGCGATGTTGCGCGGGCTTTTGACTTGCTGCGTGAACACCTTGGCCTGGAAACCGTTCATACACTGATTGGCGGCTCGTTGGGAGGACAACAGGTGTTGGAGTGGGCTATTCTGAGGCCCAAGGTTTTTGAGCATGTAATACCCATAGCCTGCAATGCGGCTCACTCGCCCTGGGGCATAGCATTTAACGAAGCGCAGCGCATGGCCATAGAGGCCGACCCAACCTGGAAAGAAAAAAGCAAGGATGCCGGCCGGGCCGGATTAAAGGCGGCACGAGCCATTGCCATGCTTTCCTATCGCAACTATGCGTGCTACAACCATACCCAGCCGGGCGTATGGAAAGACAGCAGCCTGTTCAGGGCTGTAACCTATCAGCGGTATCATGGCGAAAAACTGGCCAACTGGTTTAATGCATTTACCTATCGCGTACTCAGCCGCATGATGGACCGGCATGATGTGGGCAGGGACCGCGTTTCGGCCGATGAAGCACTGGGCGGTATAAAAGGTAAAACACTTGTTATAGGTATCGATTCGGATATTCTTTTTCCCCTGCCCGAGCAGGAATATCTGGCTGCAGCTATACCCGGGGCACGCCTGGCTGTGATTTCTTCCTTGTTTGGCCACGATGGCTTTCTGGCAGAGTTCGGACAGATCAATCAGGCCTTGCATCTTTTTTATTCAAAAAAGACAAAATCACTTTTTGTATGAGTAAACTAACCATCGGATTGTTTGGCTTTGGATGCGTGGGGCAGGGATTGTACAATATCCTGGAGCGAAGCCAGCACGAATCAATCGGTGTAAAAAAGATCGTTGTAAAAAATCCGGAGAAAGATCGGCCGTTGCCGCGACAGAGATTTTCTTTTCATCCTGATGACATACTGAAGGATGGGGAAATCAACGTGGTGGTTGAACTGACAGATGATGCGGACGCAGCATTTGCTATCCTGAAAAGCGCTCTTCAAAACGGAAAACACGTGGTTACGGCCAACAAAAAAATGCTGGCCGAAAATCTGGAAGAAATTGTGCATCTGCAGCGCAGATACAACCGTTCGGTGCTATACGAAGCGGCTGTTTGCGGTAGTATTCCCATCATCCGGTCGCTTGAAGAATATTATGCCCACGAAGAAATATCGTCTGTTGAAGGCATTTTTAATGGCTCAACCAATTATATCCTTACGCGGGTGCTGGAGGAACGACTGAGTTATGCAGAAGCATTGAACGAAGCCCGAAGGCTTGGCTTTGCCGAAACCGATCCAACACTGGATGTGGAAGGATTAGATCCTCGTTATAAACTCAGCATCGTTTTGCTGCATGCTTTTGGCGTGGTGATAAGCCCCGAACTGATACCTGTATCGGGTATTACGCGCATGGGCAGGGAAGAATCGGAATTCGCACAGAAAAACTCCCTGTCACTCAGGTTATGTGCACATGCTGTTAAGCAGGATGATAAAGTGTTTGCCTGGGTTATGCCACAATTTATTCCGCTTAGCCACCATTTGGCTCATACAAGGTTGGAATACAATGCCGTACAGATCACGGGTGAATTTGCCGGACGTCAGTTGCTTACCGGAAAGGGAGCCGGGAGCATGCCTACGGCCTTGGCGGTATTGTCAGATATAATTGCATTGCAAAACAACTATCGTTATCCGTTAACTAAAAGAAAGTCATCGAAGTGTCCGTTGTTTTCAACCAACATTTCGCTGAATGCCTGGGTAAGGTTTGATGGAAACCAGGCTATAACCTGGACGGTATTCAATAAAGTTTTCGGTGGCTATGCCAACGCCGGGTGTCAGGTGATTGTTGGGGAGCTTGCGCTCGACACCATCGCTTATCTTGCACAGCAGGAGGGTGTGCATGTGGTGCTGTTGCCCGAAGATTTTAAGATAACTTCATGGCCGGCCGCCGGTACCGAAATCAGGAGGGAGGCTGCAGTTGCCTGCGTGCAGTAGGATCTGCAGCCAGCCGCAAAAGCGCTGAAGTGTTAAGCCAAAAAAGTTTCTTGCAACCATTATCAGCCTGGAGCCCCTAGCACATCATGTCAGCATTCCGCCATCCACCTGCAATACCTGCCCGGTAATGTATGCCGACATGTCGGAGGCCAGGAACACGCAGGCATCGGCCACATCTTCCGGTTTGCCACCGCGTTTCAGCGGAATGGCATCGCGCCAGCTTTGCACGGTCTTTTCATCGAGTTTGCCGGTCATCTCGGTTTCAATAAATCCGGGGGCGATGGCATTGGAGCGTATGCCCCGTGAGCCCAGTTCCAGCGCAACCGATTTGGTAAAACCAATGATGCCGGCTTTGGATGCAGCATAGTTGGCCTGCCCGGCATTGCCCTTGAGGCCCACCACGGAAGTCATATTTATAATGGAGCCGCTCTTTTGCTTCATCATGATTTTGGCTGCGGCCTTTACCGTGTTGAAACACGATTTCAGGTTTACGTTCATCACCTTATCCCAGGCTTCTTCGGTCATGCGCAACAACAAGTTATCCATTGTAATACCGGCATTGTTTATCAGCACATCCAGCGAGCCAAAGTCGGCAACCACATCATTAATCAGTTTTTCGGCCTGGGCAAAATCGGCTGCATCGCTGCGGTAGCCTTTGGCTTTGATGCCTTTGGCAGCGAGTTCTGCCTCGAGTGCCTGACCCTGTTCCACGCTCGATAAATATGTGAATGCTACGTTGGCGCCTTGCTCGGCAAATTTTAAAGCGATGGCGCGACCGATTCCTTTAGAAGCGCCTGTAACCAGCGCGGTTTTTCCGGATAATAATTTCATGCTTTTTGATTTTGAACAGGTTTCAAAAATAGCCAAATCCATATAACTGTGATGGTAAGCCGCTCAAGAGTTATATCTTTGGCGCAACAAATCAGATACGTATGTCCAAATTTGATGTTCTTGTAATCGGTTCCGGTCCGGGTGGCTACGTGGCTGCCATTCGTGCATCTCAGCTCGGTATGAAAACAGCAGTGGTAGAAAAGGCTGAGCTGGGTGGTGTGTGTCTGAACTGGGGTTGTATTCCCACCAAAGCCCTGCTGAAAAGCGCAAATGTTTTTGAATACATCAGGCATGCAAGCGACTACGGCATACAAGTAAGTGATGCGAAGCCGGATTTTGCCGCCATGGTAAAGCGCAGCCGTGAAGTGGCCGGCAGCATGAGTAAAGGCATTCAGTTTCTATTCAAGAAAAATAAAATCGAGCATATAGCCGGTACCGGAAAGCTGAAGAAATCGGGTAACGCAGTGAAGGTGGAAGTTACCGGTAACGATGGCAAGAAAACCGAATACGAAGCCAAACACATCATACTGGCTACCGGAGGGCGGGCACGTGAACTGCCCGCACTGAAAATTGATGGCAAGAAAATCATCGGCTACCGCGAAGCCATGACCCTGCCCCAGCAGCCTAAAAAACTGCTGGTGGTGGGTTCCGGTGCCATCGGCACTGAGTTTGCCTACTTCTACAATGCCATAGGCACGGAAGTAACCATTGTAGAGTTCCTTCCCAATCTGGTTCCGCTCGAAGATGTTGAAGTATCGAAAGCACTTGAAAAATCATTCAAGAAATCGGGCATCAACGTGTACACCAGTTCGGAAGTAACAGCGGTAGACACAAAGGGCAAAGGTTGTGTTTCGACCGTCAAAACCCCAGCCGGAGAAATTAAGATCGAAACCGACATCGTGCTTTCGGCAGTAGGCATTACAGCTAATCTGGAGGGCATCGGACTGGAAGAAACCGGTGTGAAAACCGACAAAGGAAAAGTAGTGGTAGATGAATTCTACCGTACGAATGTACAAGGTGTCTACGCCATAGGCGATATTGTAAAAGGCCAGGCACTGGCCCATGTGGCATCGGCCGAAGGAATTATTTGTGTGGAAAAAATAGCCGGCCTCAATCCCGAGCCGCTTGATTATAACAACATACCGGCCTGCACATATTGTTCGCCTGAAATCGCTTCCGTGGGTTACACCGAGGAGGCGGCCAAAAAAGCCGGATACCAGATTAAAGTAGGCAAGTTTCCGTTTACAGCCTCAGGCAAAGCCAAGGCAGCCGGAGCCGCTGATGGTTTCGTAAAGGTGATTTTTGATGCCAAATATGGTGAATGGCTGGGTGCCCACATGATTGGCGCCAACGTTACAGAAATGATTGCCGAGGTGGTAGCGGCCCGCAAACTCGAAACCACCGGCCACGAAATCATCAAATCTGTACACCCTCACCCTACTATGAGTGAGGCCATCATGGAGGCAACTGCGGCCGCTTATGGCGAAGTGATCCACCTCTGAGGGCGCTTACTTACCCCTCCTTTTACCGGATTTACAAGGCAGCTAAACCTTGTTTTCTGACCGTTTGCACAGTTTTCTCAGAAAACGGTGAACAAAATTGGGTCAATTAAAGTTTTACTTTAACTTGAATGACCTTTCCGGCTATGAAAAAGGACATTTCAGTGGCAAACGTCTATGGTATGGCCCGCGATTTCGTGGTGATGCTGTTGCTTTCGGTGGCAGCCTACCTGGTCTTTGTCCTTATAACTAACTCCGTGCCATGAAAAAAACCTTTCCCGTAAAAGTTTATTTCAGCCGGGCACGCCTGTTTGGTTATCTCCTGTTGCTCATTCTGCTGGTGGTGTCGGGCTACATGCTGGTAGCCCTTTTTGCAGGCGAGTAATTCAACGCAGAGGTAGGATTTTCAGCATTTTTGTCCATTTTGCCCGATAGCGATTTAATACCTTTGTCGGGTATGAAAAATCTAATTCACATCCTGCAGATTTTCATTCTCGTTGCATCGGGGATTACAACGGCACCAGCCCAAACCCGCAACGACTCGCTGCTACTCGCTCAGTATCAGCAGGCGCTTGATAAATTGAAAGCAGCCGAGTACCGTCAGGCAGCCGATGAATTTTCACGGCTGGTATCAACAGGCTTTGCCCAAAAGGAAATTCACCTGCACCGCGGAACAGCCTATTATCACCTGAAGGAATATGAAAAAGCCAGAGCCGACTTTGACGAAGCTGCGCGGCAGCGCATCAATACGGTAGAGTTGTTTGAGCTGCGCGGAAATGCGCGCACCTATCTGAACGATTTTCAGAACGCACTGCCTGACCTGGAAAAAGCCGTACAAATGGGCGCCCAACGCCCTGAAACCTTTGTCAATTTAGGCAACCTTAAATTCCGGAACGAAAACTACCGCGAAGCCATTGCCAACTATGACAAAGCTGTTGCAAAAGGTGTAAACGATGCCGTACTCTTCAACAACCGCGGAAAGGCCCGGATGATGCTGAAAGAATATCCGGCTGCCGAAGCCGACTTTACCAAAGCGCTTGAGCTTAAACCGGATTATGATCGTGCACTTGAGAACCGCGCAGAAGTAAGGTGCCTTACGGGCAACTGGAAAGGATGCGCAGAGGATACGGATAAGCTGATTGCAGCAGGACGCAGCGATGTGGAATTTTACCAGCGTTTGGGCAAAGCGAAGTTTGAACTGAAAGACTTTGCCGGTACTGCTGAGGCGCTGAGCCGTGTGGTAAGTCGTGGGGTGAAAGACAAAGAGGTGTTCCGTATGCTCGGTATCAGTCAGGCACAACTTAATCAGTGCAGCGAAGCCAACCGCGCATTTGCGGCAGCGGTTTCCATGGGTATTTCAGACAAAGAAGTATTTACCCGATACGGTTTGTGTTTGTTTAAGGAAAAGGATTATGCGGCTGCCATTGAAACCCTGAGCCGCGCCATAAGCACAGGCGAGACTTCACCAGAAGTATTCATGGCGCGTGGTAAATCGTTTGTGGCACAGCGCGACCCCGACAGGGCACAGCCTGATTTGGAAAAAGCACTTGCAGCGGGACTGAAAGATGCCGAGGCACTGCGCCTGCTGGGCGACATAAGGTTTGCAAAAAGCGATTTTTCAGGAGCGCTTCATTACTACGATCAGTTTTTAAAAAACGGCACGGCCGATGCCCAGGTTTTTGCCAACCGCGCTCAGTGCAGGCTGAAAATGAATGATGCAAAAGGGGCAGAGGCCGATTTTACGGAAGCATTGAAGATAAGGCCCGATTTAAATGCTGCCCTGCTGGGCAGGGGAACGCTGCGTTTCGCACAAAACAATTTCGCAGGGTGCCTGGAAGACCTGGAGAGGGTACGCCAGGCCACGGGTGAAACACCGGATATCCTGCGCATGACCGGCATAGCCGCCTACCACAATGGCCAGACCGACTTAGCGCGCAACCGGCTGGAAACGGCCTTCAAAGCCGGTGTGAAAGACGGCAAAGTGGCGTTATACACAGGGTATTTGCGCTACGAACGCAGCGATTTTGCCGGCTCGGCCGATGCGCTGAAACAGGCCGAAGCAGCCGGAGAAAATGAACCGGAATTGTTCAGCAAGCGCGGCAAAGCCTATTACCGGTTAAATAATTTGGAACTTGCCGCTGCCGATCTCGTACGCGTTGCTTCCGCATCCAACGACCGCGAGGTATTCGAGATGCTCGGCCTGGCACTTGCGCAATTAAAGAAAAACACCGAAGCACATCCCTGGCTGGCAAAAGCTGCCGCAATGAACAGCGATAACAAGGAAGTTTACCTGCAGCTGGGTAAGCTGCAGTTTGCCGATAAAAAATTTGCCGATGCCAATGCCAGCCTTGAAAAAGCCGTTTCCCTGGGCTACAACAACGAGGAAGTGTTTACCCTGCGCGGCGAGACGCGGGCCCGGTTGGGCAAAACCGATGAGGCGCTGGAGGATTTAACCCGTGCACTGGCTATTCGCAAGGATTATATACCGGCCATGAAAGCCCGTGCACGCTTAAGGTTTGCAAAAAATGATTTTGCAGGCGTGGTAACCGACCTGACCGTGGTGGCTGCCCGAAACGAAGCACAAACCGATGACTATGCCATGCTGGGTATAGCACGCTACGAGTTGAAAGATTATAAATCGGCTGTTGCTGAACTGACCAAAGCTATTGATGCACCCGATGCATCGGCCCGGGTATTTAGCGCACGCGGCAGGAGTTATCTCGAGCTGAAGGAATACGAAAAGGCGGTTACCGATTTAAACAAAGCCATCGAAAAAGGCGATAACCGTGCAGAAAACTATGCGGCCAGGGGAACGGCCTATTTTCAGTTAAAGGAATACAACCGCGCCTTGCCTGATTTTGAACAGGCCGTAAAAAGCGGCCTGGACGAAGCAACACTTTTCCACCGGCTGGGCGTATGTTACTACGAAACACAACAGTATGATAAGGCCATAGCCGAGTTTAACAAAGCCATCGATCGCGATAACAAAATGGCCATAGCCTTCTTCCACCGCGGCGAAGCACAGTTTCAACTCAAGTTGTTGCCCGAAGCCATTCAAAGTTACACGCAAGCGGTTACGCTGGGGTTAAAAGATCCTGTGCTTTTCAATAACCGCGGAAAGGTATATTTGCTGCAGGAAAGCCTGCAGGAGGCTGTAACCGACTTTTCTTCGGCTATATCGCTCAATCCGCAATTTGTGCGTGCCTATGAAAACCGCGGCCAGGCTTACTTCAAAGCGGGAAAGTTTGACCAGGCCGTGAAAGACTTCCGGGCTGCAGAAAAACTTACCGAAAAACCCGATCCAGCGCTCTACACCTGGCTGGCCGAAAGCTATTACAACATGAAAAACTATGTGCCTGCCCTGGAATATTTCGACAAGATGCTGGCACAGCAACCGGATGATAAAACCACGCTTTACAAACGTGGAAAGGTAAAGCTGGAAACCAATGATTTTAGCGGTGCGGTAAAAGATTTTGAAGCGGCCATCAAAGCCGGTGAAAATGCAGCGCAGATTTACCTGGATAAGGCACGTGCTCATCTGGAAATGGACGATACAAAATCGGCCATTGCCGAACTCACCAATGCTCTGGCAGTGGACAAGAAAAATGTAAAAGCCTATTACAACCGTGCGCTAATACGCGAAAGCATTCAGGATTATGAAGGTGCTGTAACCGACTACAACCAGGTGCTGATGATCAATCCTGATGACGGGGTGGCTTATTACAACCGGGCCAACTGCAAAGCCGAACTGGGCGATCCCGGAGCAGCCATTTCCGATTTAGACGAGGCCATTCGCGTTGAGCCTAAAAATGCTTCGTACTACAAAATGCGCGGCAACCTGTATTATCAGCTGCAGCAGAAAGACAAGGCCTGCTTCGACTGGCGCAAGGCCGTAGAACTGGGCGATGCCAAAGCCCGCTACCAGATTGACCAGTACTGCAGAAAGTAACAACAGCCGCGTTGCTTTCTGAGCTCATTCCTGCTTTGATAACGGTAAATTCGCGGCATTTGCAGGTTTTCTGTAAGGGTTCGCCATTTGCGGCAAGCAACTTTGCCAAAAATCTTACATATGCTATCTGTACAATCGGTTAGTCAGTTGGGTAAACTGAACGGGTTGTAGTTTTACTTCCAGATTGTACGGGTATGAAAGCGCTGGGCAGTATTTTAGTGAGTCTGATTACAGGTATAGGGCTGGCCTCAAATCCTATAACCGGCAAAGTGATAACGATTATTGACGGAAATACTGTGGTGGTGAAGGCCGAGTCGGAAACATACCAGGTTGTACTGTGCGATGTAGACAGCCCGGAAGCGGGGCAGCCTTTCGCAGAAGAGGCCAAAGCGTATCTTAAAAAGGTACTGTTGAACAAAAACATTACACTTGAACTTTGCGGTAAGGACCGGCGGGGCAACTACATGGGAGTGTTGTACCTGAATACATCAACCGATTTGCGCCACGAGTTGGTGCGTAAAGGGCTGGCCTGGGTAAGCGAAAAATGTGAGCAGCCGGAATTGCTGCAGCTGCAGAGCCTGGCGCAACAGGCAAAAGCTGGTTTATGGTCGCACGAGGCACCTACACCACCCTGGGTATTTCGCAGGCAGCAGAGCATGATGACCGCAAAAGGAAGTTGACATTTCCGCACCCGCACCGCTTATGGCTGGCAGGAGCTACCCGGCAACTTCCCTTGAACTGTAGAAGAGCGGCCTTCAGCGCCTGTAAAACTATTTCAACGAATACCTGCAATTTTTCAGCCTTTTTGTGGTTACTATATTTGTTGCTATGCTTCGGAACTTCAGTTTTGTTGTGCTTACCCTGTTGGTGCTGAATGTTTCTGCACAAACACAGGGCCCTTCCAGAAAAAAATCATCTACCGAAAGCAGGCAGACGGGCTCGCCCACGTCCGTTCAGCCTTATTTTCCCGAAAAAGATTATGCACCCGAGTCGGAAAAGAAAGTACGCAGTGGAAAAGTGAAGGAGCAGCCCATTACTTACAATGCACGTGAACGTTTTTACGAGCGCATGGAAGCAGTAGCCAGGCAGCGCAGGAAGAACGAAAGGCTGATGGAAAAACCGCAGTATTCCGATCCGATGTATTTCGGGCATAAGCGCCCGCCAAAAAAGCGCCCTCCTGAAAAGATGAAATATTGCAAGGTATGCGGTATTAAACACTGAAAAGTGCTCAACACTTACCTGCACACCCGCAGCAAAAAGTGATAAAGTAATAGGCTCTTTCTGCAACAGGTATTTTTGAATAACTTCGTTCGATGAACCTTGCCCAACGCATTGAGCATACCAACCTTTCGCCCATGCTCACCCTTGCTGACGTTGACCGGCTGGTAGAAGAAGCTGTGCAGCATAATTTTTTTGGAATATGTGTACCTCCATTCTGGGTGAAGCGCGCCAGGCGCGAGATTGGGTCAAGGCCTGTTACATTAGTTACGGTTGCCGGCTTTCCGCTGGGCTACCATATGACGGAAACCAAACTCGATGAAATTCAACGCGCCATAGACAATGGGGCTGATGAAGTGGACATTGTGTGGAATATTTCATCTTTTAAAACCGGATTGCCCTGGACGAAAATAGAGATTGCCAAATGTGCAAAGTTGCTGCATGAAAATCAGAAGATACTTAAAGTGATTATTGAGACCGCTTATCTGTCGGATGAAGAAATTGTACAAGCCTGTAAGCTGTGTGCCGATGCCGGTGCCGACTTTGTGAAAACTTCAACAGGCTTTGCACCTGCTGGCGCGAAGGTTGAACACATCCGGCTGATGCGGAAAAATTTGCCGCCCCAGGTGGGCATTAAGGCTTCCGGGGGTATCCGAACACGTTTGCAGGCAGAAGAAATGATAACGGCCGGTGCCGATCGGTTGGGAACCTCATCGGGAATTGCTATTATTAGCTCTTCCTCCGTCTGACCATGGAAAATTTTCTTACCCGTCTTTTCCCCGAAGCAGGCAATATTCCTGCCGATGTACAGGTTCCCTATACCGAGCAGCGCGAATACCTTATCAACGGAGAGTTGCGTGAGTGGAAAGGCGACCTCAGTCCGGTGCTGAGTCCTGTTTTCGTACGTCGGCCCGATGGAACGCAGGAGCAGCAGGTGATTGGCAAAACTCCCTTGATGGATTCTGCCACGGCTCTGCAGGCGCTTGATGCCGCGCTTGGCGCCTACAATCTCGGCCAGGGCTACTGGCCTACGCGATCGGTGGCTGATCGGATTGCTTATGTGGAGAAGTTTCTTGCGCGCATGCGCATCGTGCGCAGTGAAGTAGTGAACCTGTTAATGTGGGAGATCGGAAAAACAAGAAAAGACTCGGAAAAGGAATTCGATCGCACCTGCGATTATATAGTGGATACCATCAGGGCGCTCAAGGATCTGGATCGCAGTTCGGCAAAGTTTACCGAAGAACAGGGCTTTGTGGCCCAGATACGCAGGGTGCCGCTTGGCGTGGCGTTGTGTATGGGGCCATACAACTACCCGCTTAATGAAACGTTCAGCACCCTTATTCCTGCACTTATCATGGGCAATACCGTGGTCTTCAAGCCGGCCAAGTATGGAGTACTGCTTATCCGGCCGTTGCTGGAAGCTTTCCGCGATTCCTTTCCGCCCGGCGTTATCAACATCATCTATGGCAAAGGTCGTGAAACGGTGGGCGCATTAATGGAAACGGGAAAGGTTGATGTATTTGCCTTTATCGGAACACACAAGGGGGCCAACGATTTGAAAAAGCTACACCCCAAGCCCAACCGGCTGAAGGCCATTCTCGGCCTCGATGCCAAAAATCCGGCCATCATTCTGCCCGATGCCGACCTGGATAATGCCGTGAACGAGTGTATCACCGGATCATTGTCCTTCAACGGTCAGCGTTGCACAGCACTTAAAATACTTTTTGTTCATAAGCAGATTGTCAATGAGTTTTTATGGAAGTTTACCGAAGCAATAAAAAAACTAAAACCCGGCATGCCGTGGGAGCCGGATGTTTCCCTTACACCGTTGCCAGAACCGGGCAAAACCACTTATCTGGATGGCCTGGTAAAAGATGCGCTGAATCATGGCGCCCGTATTGTGAATGAGAACGGGGGACAAATCAACCAGACCTTCTTTTATCCGGCAGTGCTCTATCCGGTAAACGATAAAATGCGTGTGTATTATGAAGAACAATTCGGGCCGGTAATACCGGTAGTTCCGTTTGAGCGGGATGAAGAACCAATACAATACGTAGTTAACTCAAATTACGGACAACAGGTGAGCGTGTTCAGCTCATCGGGAAAAGCGCTGGCCCGCTATATAGATGCATTCATTAACCAGGTGGGGCGCATCAACCTAAACACCCAGTGTCAGCGCGGGCCGGACACCTTTCCGTTTAACGGACGGAAAGATTCGGCCGAAGGTACATTGTCGGTAGCCGATGCCCTGCGCGCGTTTTCTATCCGCACCGTGGTGGCTACAAAAGCTACTGATGAAAATAAGCAGATAATTTCTTCCATTATCCGGAATCGTGAATCGGTATTTTTAAGCACCGACTATCTTATTTGAACAAATGGACAGAAAACACTTTACCATCCGCATAACCGGTAAGGTGCAGGGAGTTTTCTTCAGGGCATCTGCGCACGATGTTGCCCGGCAACTCAGCATAACCGGATTCGTACGCAACGAGCCGGATGGCAGTGTGTACATCGAAGCCGAAGGTGATGAAGAAAAACTTGAAAAATTCATAACCTGGTGCAAAAAAGGTCCCCCACGTGCCGTTGTGGAGGATGTGCGGGTTGCAGAAGGCCCCCTGGTTTATTTTAAATCATTCACTATCGAGAGGTAATTATTATTATTAATGGATGTTCGGGTTAAATTTCTGGGTGGTGCCGAAAGTGTAACAGGATCACGTTACCTGGTTGAAGTTGATGAGTTCCGGTTCCTGTTCGACTGCGGCCTCTTTCAGGGTTTAAAAGAGTTGCGCTTGCGCAACTGGGATCCCTTTCCCGTTGACCCCGCTACCATTCAGGCTGTGGTGCTGAGTCATGCACACATCGACCATTCCGGATACCTGCCGAAACTGGTGCGCGAAGGCTTTGCAGGTCCGGTTTACTGCACCCCACCAACAGCCGATTTGCTGGAAATTATGCTTATTGATTCGGCCAAGCTGCAGGAAGAAGAAACCGCATACGCCATCCATAAAGGATATTCGCGCCACGCCCAACCGTTGCCGCTGTACACCGAGACCGATGCAAAGGCTGTTTTTCCTTTACTGAAAACATTTCATTACAACGAAACCTTTCAACTCAACAAGCGGATAAGCGTTACCTACCGCGATGCCGGTCATTTGCTGGGCTCGGCCATTACTGAAATAACTATACAGGGTGATAACCAAAAGAAAAAAATAGTTTTTTCGGGCGATTTAGGCCGGTACCAAAATGAAATGCTCCATCCGCCTGCCGCGATTGAAGAGACCGATGTACTCTTTGTTGAAAGCACCTATGGCAACAAACATAACCCTGTTGGAAATCCGGAAGAGGAACTTGCGCGCATAATCAATGAGACATTCGACAAAAACGGCGTGCTTCTGATTCCTGCGTTCTCAGTAGGACGAACCCAGGGATTGCTCTATCATTTGCGCAAGCTGATGAAAGAGGACCGCATACCCGATGTGCCGGTGTATATTGATAGTCCCATGGCTATCTCGGCAACCTATCTTTTCTTTACCCATGCCGGTTATCTTAAAAACACGTTCAACCTGAAGGAATTTGCCCGCGAGGTGGAAACCAACATGCTGGTATTTGTGCGTTCGAATGAACACTCCAAGGCACTTAATCAAATAAAACAGCGGGCAATAATTATATCATCCAGTGGCATGATGACAGGCGGCAGAATTTTACACCACCTTTATCATCGTCTGCGAAGAGAGCAGGATACTGTATTAATAACCGGTTATCAGGCCGAAGGTACACGAGGCAGGCGTTTACTCGATGGGGACAAAACCATTAAAATTTTTGGTGAAGAAGTACCGGTTCAGTGCCGCGTAGAATACACCAATTCCATGAGCGGGCATGCCGATCGCGAAGAGTTGTTTCGATGGATGTCGCAGCTAAAGCAAAAACCAAAGATTACTTTTACTGTGCATGGCGAAGGGAACGACCTGTATGCCTATGCCGAGTCCATACGACAGCATTTTGGCTGGAACGTAATGGTGCCAAAATACCTGGAAAGTGTGCAATTATTTGAATCCATCTGATGCGCAAGCGCAAAACTGCTATACTGCAACCCGGCCGCCCGGATTTCTTCCGCGATGTGTACGAAGTGGTGAAGCTCATACCCCGCGGCCGAGTAACAAGCTACGGTGCAATTGCTGCTTACCTCGGAACGAAAATGAGTGCCCGCATGGTAGGTTGGGCCATGAATGCCGCACCGGCAGGGGTACCCGCCCACCGTGTAGTGAACCGCAACGGCCTGCTTACCGGCAAGCACCACTTTGCCACACCCGATACCATGCAGCACCTGCTCGAAAAAGAAGGTATTAAAGTGGTAAATGACCAGATAGTGGATTTTCAGCGGCATTTCTGGGATCCGGCGCAGGAACTGCCCTGAATCTTTTTTAAATCAGGGAAAATTCTTTCCCAAATCGGGACAAATTAAGGGCATAAGACCTCAAAATTCGACAAAAACGCCCGAATTCTTACACGGCACAGACTTTGGCATAAAGGGTTGTACAGAATCAAACAACCCATGAAAAAACTTGTAATCCTTATTGCCTTGAGTCTGTTGTTGGGTGCCATCCTAACCCTCTCGGCTGCACCGGCTGTTCAGGCCGGTCAGTCGGAGGAAGTGGTGGATATCCTGCAAACCCGCCATCCGAATCTTTTTGTTTTCCGGGCCGAGCGCAAATACCTGGGTGCTGTGGTTCAGGTTATTGCCATGAATGGCGATGTGGTTACTTCCCAGCGCCTGCACCGCCGAAAAATGATCATTGACTTCTGCGATGTGAAGTTTGGCGAATACACCATCCGCCTGGTCAAAGACAATGACATCATTGAGTACAAATACGTAAAGAAATAAATCGGCCTGAAGGCCGACTACCGGCAACACCAACGTGGGGTTGGTTTTAATCGGGTTAGGGCCATTCTGACTTTGTCGGGATGGCCTTTTCCTTTTTTGGTAATCCGATGGAAGTGATCCACAAGCCGGCAAAGGTGATGAAACCATTTACCGGAAGAATTTCCAAACCAACAACATAACCATTGAACCAGCCGGGGGCATGCAGGCTGATGTAGTAAGACAGGGCCGGAGAAAGCAAGCATACAACCGGTACAAGTTTATCGCGCACATTTCTTCGGGTAAATAACCCGAAAGCAAACAGTCCCAGCAGGGGGCCATAGGTGTAAGCGGCCATGGTGAGCACGGCATCAATAACCGCGCGGTTGTTGATTTCCCTGAAGATCAGGATGATGAGCAGGAAGAGCAGCGAAAAGCCAAGGTGCACGAAGAATTTTTCGCGTTGCTTTTGCTTTTCGGGTTTGTTTTTGAAATTCAGGAAGTCAATGCAGAATGATGTGGTTAAACCGGCCAGCGCCGAATCGGCACTGGCATAGGAAGAAGCTGTAATACCAAGTACAAAGAAGATACCTACCGTGAGGTTGAATTCATTCAGCGCCAGGCGTGGGAAAAGTTCATCGGTTGAAGCCGGTACAGGGATGTTGTGCTTTGCACTGTAGAGATACAGCAGGGCACCTAAAGTGAGAAAGAGCAGGTTAACCACCACAATGGTTTTGCTGAGCCAGAACATGTTTTTCTGGGCTTCCTTCAGTGTGCGGCATGTCAGGTTTTTCTGCATAATTTCCTGATCCATGCCTGTCATGGTAAGTGCGATGAAAGCACCACCCAGAAATTGTTTCCAGAAGTAAAGAGGTGAGTTCACATCTTCAAAGTGAAAGACGGTAGCATAGCCACTCGAGCGGATGGCCTCAATCATTTCGTAAAACGAAAAGTTCATACGCTCAGCTACCTGCCACACAGCAATTATTACTGCCGAGATCAGAAAAGTGGTTTGAAAAGTGTCGGTCCATACAATGGTTTTAATCCCGCCACGGAAAGTATACACCCATATCAGAAAAATGGTGACGGCCGCGGTGAGATAAAAAGGAATGTGCCAGGCATCGAACAGGAAGAGTTGCAAAACCGTGGCCGATAGGTACAAGCGCAGCGATGAACCAATGGTACGCGATACCAGAAAAAAGAAAGCTCCGCTTTTGTGCGACCAGAAACTGAAACGCTGCTCCAGATAGGTGTAAATGGATACAACGTTAAGCCGGTAGTACAACGGCATCAGTATGCCGATGATGGCCCAGTAGCCCAGCACATAGCCGAGCACCACCTGAAAATAGGCAAAGCCCGTCTTGCCTACATTGCCCGGTACGGAGATAAAGGTTACACCCGACAAGGAGGCGCCAATCATGCCAAAAGCTACCAGGTACCAGGGCGACTGCCGGTGGGCTGTAAAAAAGGTGTCGGTGGTGGCGCCTTTGGAAGTAAGCTGCGATATGAAGATGAGTGCCAGGAAATAGATTCCGATGATAGAAAGGACAAACAGGGGCGACATGCTGCAAAGAATGTGGTTAATGAACGGAAATCCAAAAAAAATACAGGTTTAACAGTTCGTGTGTTTTGCCGCCCGAATGTTTAATTTTGGGTGTTGTTTGTAAAGGAATCGGCTATGCGTGAACAGGAACTTCTGGAAGTGGATGTGCTGGAAACCATTGAAACCACCGAGATCCTTGACCTGGTGGTATTCAATGATGATGTAAACACATTTGATCATGTGATAGAAACGCTCATCCGTGTGTGCAAACACACACCGGAACAGGCCGAGCAGTGCACCTGGATTATCCACTACAAAGGCAAATGCACCGTGAAGCAGGGCAGCTTTGAGCAGCTCAGGCCCATGCGCGATGCCATTTGCGAAGCCGGTATTGATGCCCGAATTATCTGACTGTTGTGCAATTTCCGTCTAAACTTATTGAAGACGCTGTAACAGAAATTTCCCGCCTGCCGGGTATAGGCCGGAAAACCGCGCTGCGCCTCGTGTTTCATCTTATCAAAGAAAAACCCGAGGCTACCGGTGCGCTCACTTCGGCGCTGCAACGCCTGCGCGAAAACATCCGGTTTTGCCGGTACTGCCATAATATATCCGACAGCGAAGTGTGCGGTATTTGTAGCAGTGCAAGGCGCGACCGTTCGTTGCTGTGCGTGGTAGAAAGCGCCAGCGATGTGCTGGCCATAGAAAACACGGCTCAGTACAATGGTTTGTACCACGTGTTGGGGGGAGTCATTTCACCGGTAAACGGAATCGGGCCGGGCGAACTGCACATAGAAACGCTGGTGCAGCGCCTGAACCACGGACAAACAGAAATAAAGGAGGTTATTCTGGCACTGAGTCCTACGCTCGAAGGCGATACCACTGCCTTTTATATCCACAAGCGTGTTAAAGATTTGGCGGTGAAAGTAAGCACTATCGCCCGTGGGGTACCGGTGGGAGGAGAGCTGGAGTATGCCGATGAGATAACACTGGGAAGAAGTATTGCAGGGCGTATCCAGTTTGGTTAAGCAAACAGGCAATCGTAAGTAGGGCAGGTTCCTGACTGCATCATAACCGACAATCCGGCAGCGGATTAAATCTCGTTTTACCTTCTGAAATTTATCTTTTTATTTGTTGCATAATGCTCTGTTATGACTAATCTCTCGCACCGCATTAATGCCATTGAAGAATCGGCTACGCTGGCTATGGCCGCCAAAGCCCGCGAGTACAAAAGCCGCGGCATCGATGTCATTAACCTGAGTCTTGGCGAACCCGATTTCAAAACACCTGCGCACATCTGTGAGGCTGCAAAAAAGGCAATAGATGAAGGCAGGTGGTTTGCCTATCCGCCCGTGGCCGGCTATCAGGACCTGCGTGAAGCGCTGGCCGCCAAATATGAGCGCGAAAACAATGTGCCTTACAAGGCAGAAAATATTATTGTTTCCAATGGGGCCAAGCAGTCTATTGCCAACGCTATGTTTGCTTTGCTTAATCGGGGCGATGAGGTCATTGTGTTCTCGCCTTACTGGGTAAGCTATGATGCACTGATACGCCTGTGCGAGGCCACGCCGGTATATGTGCAGGGCAGCATTCAAAATGATTTCAAAGTAACGGCGGCACAGGTAGAAGCGGCCATTACATCAAAAACGCGGGCTATCATTTATTCTTCACCCTGCAACCCTACCGGTTCGGTATTCACGCACAAGGAACTGGAAGAGATAGCAGCCGTGATTAGAAAGCACGATAACCTGCTGGTGATAGCTGATGAAATCTACGAGCACATCAACTTTACCGGAGAGCGGGTAAGCATGGCTGCATTGCCCGGCATGTTTGAGCGAACCATCACCATTAACGGCTTTGCCAAAGGCTTTGCCATGACAGGCTGGCGCATAGGCTACCTGGCAGCCCCTAAGTGGATTACGGACGGGTGCATTAAAATGCAGGGACAGCTTACATCGGCCAATTGTTCCATTGCACAGCGCGCGGCACTGGCGGCTATTACCGGTGACCTGACACCTACACGTACGATGGCTGAGGAGTACCGCAGACGCAGGGATGTGGTGTATAGCCTGTTAAAAGAGATACCCGGATTCAAATCTAATTATCCACAGGGGGCTTTTTATTTCTTCCCGGATGTGTCCTATTATTTTGGTAAATCAGACGGACAGTGGATAATTCGCAACGATTTGGATGTATGCATGTTCCTGCTGGAAAAAGCCCATGTGTCGTTGGTGCCGGGCGGTGCTTTTGGCGACAGCAACTGCATCCGTCTTTCGTATGCGGCTTCGGAAAATGAACTTAAAGAAGCACTGAAGCGAATTAAAGACGCATTGGAAACGTTGAAGTAAATGGTGCAGGATGCAGGTAAGGCGGTTTCAGATCTTTACTACCAGAATTTTACATAATCAACAGAATAATTCCGTGTTGAGACTGAAGTCAGTCCGATCAAATTGTGCTTATATAATGGGTGCCTTTGCTGTACTGCTTATTGAGTTATCGTTCTCGTAGCGACATACAGGTGTGAAAAAAACAGGTGCAGTTTGTAAAAGGGCAGTGTAAAAGTTTACTTCGGCAGCTTTATTGATTTTTCTATTTTTAGCCAATGAAGCGCCTGTTGCGACTACCGCTCTATGCCAAAATACTTATTGCCATGGCCCTGGGCCTGGTGTGGGGTTTTGTTGCCCAACCGCTCGGCCTGCTTGGTTTTACCACCAGTTGGATTAAGCCGTGGGGCATCTTGTTTATTAATTCCCTGAAGCTCATTGCCATACCGCTTATACTTTTTTCACTCGTTGATGGTATTTCGGGGCTTTCCGATGTATCGAAGCTATCGCGCATGGGGGGGCGAACCATTGCCATGTATCTGTTCACCACGGTGTTGGCTGTTACCATAGGCCTGCTGGCAGTGAATATAATTCGTCCGGGGAAATTTTTGTCAGCTGAAAAACGGCAGGAGTTGAGTGCAGCCTATGCTTCCGACATCAGCACACGGGTTACGGTGGCGCATCAGCAAAAGAGCGAAGGGCCGTTGCAGGTACTGGTGAACATTGTTCCGGAGAATATTTTTGGTGCCATGAGCAGCAACACCAATATGCTGCAGGTTATCTTCTTCTCCATTTTGTTTGGTATTGCCATGATTATGGCTCCTGCCGATAAAGTGAAGCCGGTGAAAAGTTTTTTTGAAGGCGCCAATGAAGTCATCCTGAAATTTGTTGAACTGCTCATGAAATTTGCGCCAATAGGTGTTTTTGCCCTGTTAGCCAGCCTGAATATTGATCTGCAGCTTATTGGTGCCCTTGGTATGTACAGTCTTACTGTTGTGCTGGGACTGGCTTTCATGGTGTTTATAGTTTATCCATTGTTGTTGCGATTTCTTTCTCGTATCCGTTATCCCGGCTTTGTGCGGGGTATTTTGCCGGCGCAGATACTTGCCTTTTCTACCAGCTCGAGTGCAGCTACCCTGCCTGTTACAATGGAATGTGCGCGTAAAAATCTGGGAATATCCGAAGAAGTATCCGGGTTTGTGCTGCCACTCGGTGCAACCATCAACATGGATGGCACGAGTATCCATCAGGGCGTGTCGGCTGTATTTATTGCGCAGGCATTTGGCATTGATTTAACGCTGGGCCAAC
Source organism: Cyclobacteriaceae bacterium (assembly GCA_036787955.1). Taxonomy (GTDB): domain Bacteria; phylum Bacteroidota; class Bacteroidia; order Cytophagales; family Cyclobacteriaceae; genus UBA2336. Next base: position 29,951 of record DAIQOI010000013.1, on the reverse strand, counting down.
AACTCACCATTTTGCTTACAGCCGTGCTATCATCAATTGGTGCGGCTGCTGTGCCTGGTGCGGGCATCATCATGCTCATTATTGTGCTGGAAGCGGTGGGGCTTGATCCTGCCGGTCTGGCGCTGATACTGGCTGTGGACCGGCCCCTGGATATGCTGCGCACGGTGGTAAATGTTACGGGCGACACAACTGTGGCATCCGTAATAAACCGGCATGCGGACCAGGACCCCTGATGCGGTGCAAATCCAGTTCCAACTTCCGCTGATGTATTTCTTGGTGCCGGTTGCTTTAAATAGCTCAACAATCCGCTAAATTGCGCGGATTGACTTTTCTATGAAGAAAATTCCCTTGCATACCCGCATCCTCATCGGGATGGGTATTGGTCTGATAGTGGGCAGTCTGGGGATTGCCTTTAACCTGGGTGGATTTATATCCGATTGGATTAAGCCGTTTGGCACCATCTTTATCAACCTGCTCAAGTTAATTGCCATTCCGCTTATTCTGGCCTCGCTGATAAGTGGGGTGTCGAACCTTCGCGACATATCCAGGCTTTCGCGCATCGGAGGAAAAACACTAAGCCTGTATCTGATTACCACTGTGATTGCCATAACCGTGGGGCTTATTGCGGTAAACACAATTAAACCTGGTAACTTTCTGTCGAAGGAAAAGCAGACAGAGCTTTCGCAACGTTATGCCAGCGATGCCAGTCTTCGTGTTACCGATGCACAGAAACTCAAAGAGTCGGGACCGCTGCAGGTTATTGTGGACATCGTTCCGGAGAACATTTTTGGTGCTGCTTCGGTAAACCGCAACATGCTGCAGGTTATTTTCTTTGCTGTAATGTTCGGGATAGCCTTGCTCATGGCACCGGAAGAGAAAGGCTTGCCGGTGAAAAATTTCTTTGACGGGGTGAATGAGGTTATTCTTAAACTGGTGGATATGGTGATGCGGTATGCACCTGTTGGTGTTATGGCATTGCTGGCATCGCTCATGACCGATGTGGCGGGGGGTAATCCCCGGCAGGCTGTTGAATTGTTCAGTGCCCTTGGGGTGTACGCATTTACGGTATTGCTTAGTTTGGCACTGATGGTGTTGGTAATTTATCCGCTGGCCATTCATTTTTTTACGCCATTTAAATACAAGTCTTTTTTAAAAGCTGTTTTACCGGCACAAATCATGGGCTTTACCACCAGTTCCAGCGCGGCTACCTTGCCGGTTACCATGGAATGTGCCGAGAAGAATCTGAAAATCAAAGATGAGATCACCAGCTTCGTGCTTCCGCTTGGTGCAACCATCAACATGGATGGCACCAGCATTCACCAGGCCGTTTCGGCTGTTTTCATAGCTCAGGTGTTTGGCCATGATTTAACCCTTGCCGACCAGCTTATGATTATCCTCACGGCCACGCTGTCTTCTATAGGGGCTGCTGCCGTGCCCAGTGCCGGCCTTATCACGCTGGTCATTGTGCTGGGTGCCATTGGCGTGTCACCCGAAGGATTGGCCTTAATCATTGCCATTGATCGCCCGCTCGACATGTGCCGTACCATTGTGAATGTAACGGGCGATACGGTAGTGGCCAGTATAGTAGCTACAACAGAAAACGGATTTCGGAAACCGGACGAACCGAACTAATTTTGTGCGGATTTGTTCTTATTCCGTAAACTTAATTTCAATGAATAAATCGCTGCCTCCTATCCACATTTACCTGGAGTCCAACCCGAATCCCAATTCGCTGAAGTTTGTGGTGAATGAAATGCTGGTACCGGAAGGGATGAGTTTTGACTTTCCGGATCCGCAAAGTGCTGAACATGCTCCGTTGGCAAAAGAACTCTTTCAGTATCCGTTTGTGGAGCGTGTGTTTTACATGAGCAATTTCATCACGGTTACCAAGCGTGAAGACGTGGAATGGATTGAAATTCAGGATACCTTGCGGCAACACATTAAAAAGTTCCTGGAAAGTGGCAGGCTAATACTGGATTCTGTGGAGGAAGTTGGGCAAGGTGCAGAGGCAGAGAGTGAATCGGTGAAAAAAATCAAAAACATTCTGGATGAGTACATCCGTCCCGCTGTTGAACAGGATGGGGGCGCCATTACCTATCACTCGTTTCATGACGGTGTGCTGAAAGTTCGTTTACAAGGCTCATGCAGTGGCTGCCCGTCATCGATGATTACCCTGAAAGCCGGCATTGAAAATCTGTTTACAAAGCTGATGCCGGGCGAAGTGAGGGCGGTGGAAGCCATTTGATTACACATTTCGGATTCACAGGTTCGTTGTTGAGATTTTAAAATTATCCGCATCCATCCAGGCGGGAAATTTTTCCCGATAGGTAGCCAATTCATCCCACGACAATTCAACCGTTAATGTGGTTTCACGGTCTGCCGCAAAGGCCAGGGTTTCTCCTCGTGGGCCATACACGGCCGAGTGGCCGTTGTGGTCAATGTTGTTGCCATCTTTGCCAACGCGGTTTACTCCTGCGGTGTAGCATAAATTCTCTACAGCCCGTGCTTTCAGCAGTACATCCCACGCCTGTATACGTGCTGCGGGCCAGTTGGCTACGTAAATCAAAACATCGTAGTCCATCCGCCCCAAGTCGCTGCGGTAAACGTTGCGGCTCCACACCGGGAAGCGCAGGTCGTAACATATCAGTGGACAAATGCGCCATCCCTTCCATTCGGCTGTAAGGCGGGAGGTTCCGGCAGTGTACGTGAGGTGCTCATCGGCCATGCGAAACAGATGACGCTTGTCGTAGGTAAAAAACCGGCCATCAGGTTGCATCCATAACAACCGGTTATGGAATTTAGTGTCTTCCTCAGCTATGTAACTGCCCAGTATCAGCGCACCGGTTTGGGCCGCCATCTGTTTCATCCATTTAAAGGTATGCAGGTTCAGGGGTTCGGCCAGTCTTTTTGCATTCATCGTAAAGCCGGTGGTAAACATTTCGGGCAAAACAATCACATCGGTTTCCTGCCCGATGCGCCATATTTTTTCCTCCAGCGAAGAGACGTTGGCCGTGCGGTCTTCCCAGTACAGTTCGGTTTGGATGAGTGTGATGCGAAGGCTATTCATCAGAACTTGTTCAGGATTTCCAGGGCTTTGTCGAGGGTGCTTTCATTTTTCGCAAAACAGAAGCGCAGCAACTTGTTATCGGTTTTGTCGCGGTAGAACACCGATACGGGGATGGCAGCAACTTTATACTTCCTGGTCAGTTCTTCAGCCATTTCCACATCGCGTTTATTGGAAAAGGATGCGTAGCAGAGCGTTTGAAAGTAGGAACCATGACAGGCGATAGGCTGCCACGCTGAGCCTTTCAGGCCGTTGAGAAAATAGTCGCGTTTTTGCTGATAAAACTGACCAAGGTGAAGGTAGTGGTGGGGATTTTTCATGTATTCGGCCAGGGCCATTTGTACAGGCGTGTTTACGGCAAATGTGATGAACTGATGCGCCTTACGGATTTCGCGCGTAAGCGGTTCGGGGGCTACCGTATAACCCACTTTCCAGCCGGTGGCATGAAAAGTTTTGCCGAATGAAAATACCGCTATGCTTCGTTTGGCCAGCTTCGGGTAATGCAATACGCTTTCATGGCGGATGCCATCAAAGATTATGCGTTCGTACACCTCATCACTTAGTACGATCAGGTTGTGTTCTTCAGCAAGGTGTTGGAGCTGCAGAAGGTCGTTTGCAGAAAGCACGGCACCACTCGGATTGTGCGGAGTGTTTATCATAATCATGCGCGTGCGTGGCGTAATCCGATGCTTTACCTCTTCCCAGTCAATTGAAAAGTCAGGGTAGCGGAGGTGAAGGTGAACAGATATGCCCCCGTTCAGCCGGATGGCCGGGTAGTAGGAATCGTACGAAGGATCGAACACGATAACCTCATCACCGGGTTGTACAAATGCGGCTATTGCCGAAAAGAGTGCCTCTGTACCACCAGCTGTTACTGTTATTTCGGTTTCGGGATCAAAGGCACGCCCGTAAGTTGCTTCCAATGCATGGGCGATGGCCTGACGAAGAAGAGGTACACCGGGCATGGGCGCATACTGGTTGTTGCCCTCCTGCATAAACCGATAAACCAGATCGATTAGCTTGTTATCTACCTGAAAGTCGGGGAAGCCTTGTGAGAGGTTAATGGCACCGTACTCAGCGGCCATGCGCGACATGACCGTGAAGATAGATGTGCCGATATCGGGAAGGCGGGACATGGATCTGAAGCATTCAAAGTTACGGATTCAAAATTCAGGATAAGACCGCAATTGTGAAATCCAATATTCCGGTTACTTACGCAGGGGTGCCAATATGCGGTATTCGGTGCTTACCAGTCCGCGGCTGATGTCGTTCAGCTTACCTTTCAGCATGCGCTTTTTCAGTGGTGACAGGTAATCAATAAAAAGCCGTCCTTCAATGTGGTCGTATTCGTGCTGGATGATGCGCGCCCTCATTCCGTCAAATTCTTCTTCGTGCAGGTTCCAGTTTTCATCGTACCAGCGAACGCGCACCCTGGCTTTGCGGCTTATGTTTTCGCGTATGTTGGGTATGCTTAGGCAGCCTTCTTCAAAAACCCAGGGCTCGCCCGATTCTTCCAGAATTTCCGGATTGATGAACACTTTTTTGAAGGTGTCCATGCCTGGTTCGTTCTCTTCATCGTCCTGGTGCAGGGCAGTACCATCTACTACGAACAGGCGCAGGCTTTTGCCAATTTGAGGTGCAGCCAGCCCGATACCCTGGGCTGCATGCATGGTCTCGAACATGTCGGTAACGAGCTGGCTCATGTCGGTGCCGGGCTCAATCTCTTTGCCGCGCTGGCGCAGCACCGGGTCGCCATATACAACAATAGGGTGGATCATTGCGGGGCAAAGGTAAGCAAATTGAAGGCTTGGCGTCAGCGGGTATGGTGCATTCGTGCCATGAATGACTGCAAGATGAGCACTGCACTGATTTTGTCGGTCTGGCCTTTCTGCCGGCGTTGTTGTTTTTTCATGCCACCCAGCAACATGGCTTGTTGCGCCATAATGCTGGTAAGGCGCTCGTCTTCTTCATAAACCGGGATGTGCGGGAACTGCTTTTCGAGTTCGGCCCTGAGCTTACGCACATGGGGTGTTAGCGAAGAATCGGAGTTATCCATGCTTCGGGGCATGCCGATGATGAAAGCATCTACCGGTTCGCGTTGAATATAGTTTTTAAGGAAGTCGAACAGCGATGCTGTGGGAACGGTTTCCAGGGCTGTGGCTATTATTTTCAGGGGGTCGGTAACAGCCAGGCCGGTGCGTTTTAAACCATAATCGAGGGCAATAAGTCGGCCCATCAGTTGTTGCGGCTCCGTTCGAAGAACAGGTGTTTAACTTTAGCTTCGAGTGCAAGTGCCTTTGGGAAGAGGATTTCGTTTTCCACGCGGGCGTGTACCATCAGGCTTTTTTCAAAGTCCTGTAATTCGCGGTAGATTACTTTAACAGAGAGCGGAAAGCCGGGTTCGGTAAAATAATTGTTGGTGATTTGGCGGATGCCCTCCATTTCGTCATCGTGGGCTTCGTGTTCAAGGGCGAACCGTTGCACTGAATTTCGCTCCAGCATATAAAACAGGCGGGCCGGATGGTAATTCCCTTTCATGGCTTTGTCCAGGGCCTGAATATATGTGAACAGGGTATCTTCTTCTTCGTAGATATGGTGAATAAAATCTTCCACGAAAAGCGGGAACACCACTTTCAGGTCGCGTTCCAGTGTTTTAAAATCTTGCATGCCGGCATCGAAGTCGGCTACCAGGCGTGAGATGTAGGGTAATTTTTCCTTAATAAAACGGTAATGCGCATGGCGCAGGTATTCGAGAATTAAATCAATGGGATAGGTGTTGAGCGGGGGTTGATCCTGGGGTTGCTGAGCCTGATTTTCGAGGTCTTTGATTACCTGCTCAACCCGAAGGCCGCATTCGCTACAGGCCTGTTCGAGCGTATGCTCGGAATAATCGCTAAACCGGATTCCATAATAATAGAGCACATAGGCGTGGAGGTGGTTTTCTTCCACCAGCTGGGCAATGCGCTTGGATTTCAGGCCGGTTGTGTCCATTTGACTTCAAATATAGGGTTTACTTTGGTTTTTGTCATTTTTGCTGCGGCTGATGGTACGAACATTTAAGTTTGTGCGGCCGTTTTTCGTTAAACAAACTGCCTGGCCATGGAAAATACACCTGTTAATACCCCCAATCAAATCAAACTTCCGCTTATTATGGCCATCGGCCTTGCCGCTGGTTTATTGTTGGGCGTGCAGTGGGGCAAACCCCACCTAAGTGAAGAGGTGGACCGTGACGTACAAAAGTTGCGCGAGGTGCTTACCTACATCAACGAAAAATATGTGGACGACATAACCACCACCAATCTGACGGATGAGGCCATCCGGCATTTACTAACCAAACTCGATCCACACTCAACCTATATACCGGCATCGGAGCGGCTGCTGGCCAACGAAGATTTGCGCGGTAACTTTGATGGCATTGGCATAGAGTTCAACATTTTCCAGGATACGATTGTTGTGGTGGCTCCGCTCAGCGGGGGTCCTTCGGAAGCACTGGGCATTCAGTCGGGTGATAAAATTGTGGAGGTAGATGACAAAAACGTTGCGGGCATTGGAATAACCACTTCCGAGGTGATGCGATTGCTGAAGGGGCCGCGTGGTACGGCTGTTAAAGTTACCATCAAGCGCCCGTCAAAAGACGAATTACTGCGGTTCACCATTATCCGCGATAAAATTCCACAGCAATCAGTTGACGTATCCTATGCCATTGATGCACAAACCGGGTACATCAAAATCAGTCGCTTTTCAGCCACCACCCACGATGAATTTGTTCAGCACCTGGAAGACCTCAAAAAGCAGGGCATTACCCGGTTGATACTTGATTTGCAGGGAAATCCGGGCGGCTACATGGCAGAAGCCATCAAGATTGCCGATGAGTTTTTGCCGGAAGGCCGGAAGATTGTGTATACCCGCGGCAAGGATGTACGGCTCAATACCGATGCCAATGCTACCAGCCGGGGCATTTTTGAACAGGGGCAGGTAATCGTGCTGGTAAATGAGGGCAGTGCCTCGGCTTCGGAGATACTGGCCGGAGCACTGCAGGATAACGACCGTGCACTGATTGCCGGGCGCAGAACGTTTGGCAAAGGCCTGGTGCAGCATCCGTTTGATTTAAGCGATGGTTCCGAGCTTCGGCTTACCATCTCGCGTTATTACACCCCCAGTGGCCGTTCCATCCAAAAGCCTTATTACGATGAAGATGAATACGCTACGGATATATTAGAGCGCTACAAAAAAGGCGAATTCTTCCATGCCGACAGTATCCGGCTGAATGACTCGTTGAAATACACCACCGTTGGTGGTCGGATTGTTTATGGCGGAGGTGGTATTATGCCCGATTACTTTATTCCGCTGGACACCACCCTTAACAGCCATTACCTGAATGAGCTTTACACATCAACAACCATTCAGGAATACACTTTCACCTATGCAGAAAAGCACAAGGATGAACTTGAAAAAAAGGGGCTGGAGTGGTACCTGAAAAACTTTAAAGTAACCGACCAGATGCTCAGCGAACTGGTGGCGCTTGGTATGCGCAACAAGGTGAAGCCCGATTACCACGAAATGCGCAACAAAAAAGCTCAGTTTCAGATACATGTGAAGGCCCAGATTGCGCGCAAGCTTTGGGGTAACCGCGGCATGTACCCGGTGCTGAATGAAACCAATGAAATATTGAAGCAATCGCTGAAGTTGTTTGATAAAATGCCCGAAGTACTGAAGACCGGCAACCTGTAAAAACCGCATGGTTAAATCGGAGAGTGTTGATTAATTTCGGCCATAAATCCACAAGCCCATGTTTTATCATCGCCTTGGAAAAATTCCGCCCAAACGCCATATCCAGTTCCGGCAGCCAGATGGTAGCTTGTATAAAGAAGAATTGGTAAGCTCGGAAGGCTTTTCCGGAATTTATTCCATCCTCTATCATATTCATCCGCCCACGCGCATCAAGCAACTGCGTGAGCCGGTGCGGTACGGACCATCCATAGTTGAAGATTACGGTCTCCGCCAAACACACCTGAACACCTCCAAAGTGGAAAGTACAGGTGATGACTACCTGGAAGCCCGCAAGGTGCTGATGAAAAACAACGATTGCGCCATTGCCATTTGTTCGCCGCGCAAAAGAAAAATGGATTACTATTACAAGAATGCCGAAGGTGACGAAGTCTTGTTTGTTCATGATGGCAGCGGTAAGCTGATAACCCAGTTTGGAGTGGTGGACATCAGACAGGGCGATTACGTGGTTATTCCGCGCACTGTAATATACCGGCTGGAGTTCAATGAAACCGGACCGCTGCGGCTGCTTATTATCGAATCAGCTTCACCGGTAGAAACAGTAAAGCGCTACCGCAACGAGCTGGGCCAGTTGCTGGAACACTCGCCTTACTGCGAACGCGATATACGTCCGCCTCAGGAACTGATTACTGAATCCGGCCGGGGTGAGTACCTGATCAAAATTAAGAAGCAAGGTTTCTTGCATCAGTATGTGTATGATCACAGTCCGCTGGATGTGGTAGGCTGGGACGGATTTCTGTGGCCCTACGCTTTTTCCATTCATGATTTTGAACCAATTACAGGTCGTATACATCAGCCGCCTCCGGTGCACCAAACCTTCCAGGCTCACAACTTTGTAATTTGTTCGTTTGTGCCCCGGTTGTTCGACTATCACCCGCTGGCCATTCCGGCACCCTATAACCACAGCAATATTGACAGCGATGAGGTGCTGTATTATGCCGAAGGAAATTTCATGAGTCGCAGGGGTATAGAGCGCGGATCATTTACCCTTCATCCGGGAGGGTTGCCCCACGGTCCGCACCCGGGAACGGTGGAAAAGAGCATTGGAGCCAAAGAAACTCACGAACTGGCGGTGATGATTGACACCTTCCGGCCGCTGTACCTCACCACCGATGCCCTGCAGTACCTGGATAAAAACTATCCGATGAGCTGGACGGATGTACAACCCGGTGAAGGGTTTAATGAAGTTAATAGCCCGTGATACCTTAGTGCCGGGGCTACTTCAGAACTGCTCAGTTTTCGAAAAGAAGAAGTTGCTTTCTATTTCGGCATTGGCATCGCTGTCCGATCCGTGGATAGCATTGGCCTCAATGGATTTGGCAAACAGATTTCGGATGGTACCGGGAGCAGCTTTCTGCGGGTCGGTGGCGCCAATCAGCTTACGAAAGTCCTCCACGGCATTTTCCTTTTCCAGAATCATCGGCACAATAGGACCGGACGACATGTAGTTGCAAAGGTCGTTGTAAAAAGGTCGCTCTCTGTGAATGGCGTAAAATTGTCCGGCACGTTCCCTGGTAAGCTGTGTTTTTTTCATTGCCACTACGCGAAAGCCGGCTTCTTCAATCATTTTCAGAATGGCTCCGGTGTGCCCGGCACTTACAGCATCGGGCTTAATCATAGTAAATGTGCGGTTTCCTGCCATGTTTTGATGGGTTTCAAAAAATACGGGGCAAAAATAGATTTATTTGCTGATTTGGCTGGCCCGCGCAATCGGTATTTCCTGCTTATTTTTACGCCTTCCAACCCCCGTATCATGACCAACCTCAGCGCGTTTAAGGCGTTTATGAGCAGCCCGCGCCAGGTGCTTATCGTTACCCATTACAAGCCCGATGCCGATGCCCTGGGCTCTTCACTCGGACTGTATCATTATCTGAAGGCGTGCGGCCACCAGCCACAGGTTATTACCCCCAGCGATTACCCGTCATTTCTTCATTGGATGCCGGGTAACGAAACGGTGTGGATTGACGGAACAGACAACCAGTCCAGGATTAATGAAGCCTTTCAGAAAGCAGCGATTATTTTTTGTCTGGACTTTTCCACGCTAAGCCGCATCAACAATCTGGGCGATAAAGTGCGGCAGTCCGGCGCCAAAAAAGTACTGATAGATCACCACCTTGAGCCAGAGCACTTTGCCGACTTTGAGCAGTGGGATCCGGCATCAGCTTCAACAGCCGGACTGGTATATGAAATGATCATTGAAATAGGCGGCAGGAGTAAAATTACAGCCGATGCTGCCAACTGCCTGTATGCCGGACTGATGACGGATACAGGGGGCTTCAGGCACAGCAACACCCGAAGGGAGGAGTTTATGATTGCCTCAGACCTGGTTTCACTGGGTGCCAATCCCTCGCGGGTAGCCAAACTGATTTACGATACCAATTCACTCGACCGGCTGCGTTTAACAGGCTATGTACTTACCGAAAAACTGGTGGTACTGCCGGAGTACCGTACAGCCTACATGACGCTTTCGCAGGAAGAACTGAAAAGGTTCGGTTCGCAGACAGGCGATACAGAAGGTTTGGTGAACTATGGCCTTTCAGTTAAGGATATCCGCCTTTCCGTTATGATTTACGAGCGCAGGGAAGAGATCAAACTGTCATTTCGCTCAATCGGAAATTTTTCAGTGAATGATTTGGCGCGAAAACACTTCGATGGCGGAGGTCATAAAAACGCAGCCGGAGGATCCAGCAAAACAACCCTTGAGGCCACCGTGAAGAAATTTTTAGATTTGCTGCCCGAATACAGGGACAAATTACTGGCCGATGATTAAAATCTCAACAGATATGCTCAGATATACTGCGCTTTTTACGGTGTTACTGTTTATAGCCGGATGTTCCGGAAATGTGAAGAAAACACCCAATGGTATGAGGTTTAAAATCGTGCGCCAGGGCGATGGTAAACTGGCACGTGTGGGTGAGGTTATGGTATTTGATTACATGCTCTCCGATTCCAAAGATTCGGTATGGGCAAATACGTTCGATACCTACCCCAGTGCATTTGTGATTGACGACAGCAGCATGATTCCACAGGAAAACGGAATCGTGCAAATGCTTCGTATGTTGTCGAAGGGTGATAGCGTTGTGGTAACCATGTCGGTAAATGATTTTTACAGCAAGCTAAGCCGCGGGACACGGCCTAAATACATCGATCCGAGTCTGCGTATGATTTACCGCTTCCGCATAAACGATATCATGACCAACCGCGAGTACACCGACTACGAGCGCGAACTGATGAATGTATTCTACAAGCGGCAAACAGCAAAAGACAAACGTGCCATCGATGCCTTCCTGGCAAGCCGCAATATTAAAGCCGACACCACCGAGCACGGAATTCGCTATGTCATCACCCGGCAGGGCAATGGACCCAACGCGCAACCCAACCAGACCGTGCTGGTAAACTACGTGGGCTACTTTCTCAACGGGCAGTATTTTGACACCAATATGGAATATTTTGCACACGAAGCCGGCTTGTTCGATCCGCTGCGCACCTACAAGCCCATGGAAGTTACCATTGGCAAAAGTAATGTAATAACCGGCTGGCACGAAGCGTTACAATACCTGAATAAAGGTGCGAAAGGCACTTTCTACATCCCTTCTCAGCTTGCTTATGGCGCCTCCGGCATGGGCCAGACCATTAAACCCAACACGGTTTTGGTTTTTGAGATCGAACTCCTGGATTTTAAAGAGGAAAAACAGGTCAGAAAATAAGCCTTATGCCGGCAGCCTGGGTATTTGCCACCAATAACCTCCACAAACTGGAAGAAGTAAAACAGGCAGTGGGTAATCGGATTATTATTAAATCATTGGCAGAAACAGGTTGTGCCGAAGAGCTACCCGAGACCGGCAGCACATTGGAAGCCAACGCGGCCCAAAAGGCTACCTACATATTTAACAAACTCGGCATGCCTTGTTTTGCCGATGACTCGGGTTTGGAAGTAGAGGCGCTTAACGGGGAGCCGGGTGTCCATTCGGCCCACTATGCAGGACCGCAAAGGAGCAGCGCTGACAACATTCAACTACTGTTGTCGCGCATGCAAAATGTAAGCAACCGGAAGGCCAGGTTTCGCTGTGTAATAGCGATGGCTGAAGATTCGGGTGTGCAACTGTTCGAAGGTATTTTGAACGGAAAAATTGCTTTTGAGCCGCGCGGAAAAGCTGGCTTTGGTTACGACCCGGTATTTGTACCGGAAGGAGATGAGCGCACTTTGGCAGAAATGAGCATGGAAGAAAAAAATCAAATCAGCCACCGTGCCCTGGCAGTGCGTAAACTCACCGCCTACCTGCTTTCCTGCAAGCAGGCCAGCCATAACTGGGGGTGTGGTGGTTTGGGCGAGGGGCGGGGGCGGCTTTCCTGCAAGCCGTCCAGTCATAACATGTAATTTTATGCCCGGCATGTTAAAGCCCTATACCATCGGAATAACAGGCGGAAGCGGCTCGGGTAAAACCTATTTTTTGCAAAAACTGGCGCAGCGCTTTAGCACGGATGAAATCTGTTTCATTTCGCAGGATAACTATTATCATCCGCGTGAACAGCAACGCACGGACGAACGCGGCATAAAAAATTTTGACCTACCCGAAGCCATTGATCACCTCCGTTTTGCACAGGATATTCAGCGGCTTAAGCAGGGCGAAGTTGTTACGCTTACCGAATATACTTTCAATAACCCCAAGGTACGGCCAAAACTCATTACCTATCATCCTGCCCCGGTGCTGGTTATTGAGGGCTTGTTTGTACAATACTTTCCCGCTATCAGAAAAGAGCTGGATCTGAAGATTTTCATCGAGGCAAAAGATTATCTGAAACTGAGCCGGAGGATAAAACGTGACAACGAGGAACGCGGCTACGACCTGGAAGATGTGCTGTATCGCTACCAGTATCATGTGATGCCGGTATACGAACAGCTTATTGAACCACTCAAACATCAGGCCGACCTGGTCATACCCAATAACCACCACTTTGAAGCCGCACTGGAAATCCTTACCTGGGCACTAAAGGCACGGATTGGAAAAAACAACTGAAATCCGACCACAAGGCTTTTTAATTTGCCTTCTTTCCATACTTTTGTAACCCGAATGCAAAAGAAGAACACAACAGGCCGCTTTCTGATGCTGACACTGGGAACAGTGCTGGCGGCAGCTATTGTTTGCCTGCAGGTTCTTCAGTATCAAAAGCCTGCAAAAGCAGCAACCGAACAAACCGAAAACAAACAGCCGGAAAGCCGGACGGGCGATGAGACGCTCACCATGCCTGCTTGTGCTCAGGGGGCTTCCACATTTCAGGAAAATTCATCGGGCCTCCATCTTATTCTTGAAATTTTTCCGGGTGAGCCGGACGATGAACCGGTGGCTGAATCTTCGTGTGGTGGCTGGACGGCCCTGCTCGAAAAAATGCTAAGGGTAATTATCTCACCCAACGCACCCTGAATTTTATCGAACTCTTCTTCTCTACAGGGCGAAAGCCCCTACCCTGGTTTCATTTATCGCAATTAAATAGTTAACCCGTTATGCAGAACAAAGGATTTGTAGTTTTTCTAACCATAATTATCTCGGCACTATGCCTGTTTTATCTGTCGTTCACCGTTGTATCCACGCGCGTGCAGCGTGATGCAATTGCTTATGCCACCGATGCCAATGGTGTGGTTGACCTCAATAAAAAAGTGGCCTACATCGATTCGGTGTGGAATAAACCGGTATACAACCTGTTTGGCATAGAGTACACCTACAAGGAGGTAAAAGAAAATGAACTAAGCCTGGGTCTTGATCTGCAGGGTGGCATGCACGTAACACTGGAGGTATCGCCCGTGGACATACTTCGCGGACTAAGCGGCAACAGCCAGGACTCGGCATTTGTGCGTGCCTTGAGTAAAGCTGCGCAACTGCAGAAAAACAGCCAGGAAAATTTTACCACACTTTTTTTCAGGGCTTACCGCGAGGATAACCCGGGAAAACGACTGGCGCACGTGTTTGCATCGGCCAATACCCGCGGCCGCATCAGCCTCAATGACCCTGACGATAAAGTGATTGAAGTAGTGGAACAAGAGGTGGAAAGTGCTATCGACCGGGCTTACACCATTCTGAAAAACCGCATTGACCAGTTTGGTACCTCATCGCCCAACATCCAGCGACTGCCGGGTACCGGGCGCATTCAGATAGAAATTCCTGGTGCCGATAATCCTGCACGTGTGCGCAAGCTGTTGCAGGGTGTGGCCAGGCTTGAGTTCTGGGATTTGATTGATCCCAATGACATCATGCCGGCACTGGTAAGTATCAACGATTTGCTGGTGAAGGAGCAACGCGCAAAGGCAGCCCAGGCACCAACCGCTTCATCACAGCCGGTAAATGCAGAAACAAAAGCGGACACCACCCTTACCGACCTGGAAAAGCAACTGCAGAAAGCTTCTTCCTCCGATACCACCCGCAGCGGCCTTGATTCACTGCAAAACCTTGCTGTGTCTCCGTTGTTTGCCAAAAGTATTCCGCAGGGCACATTCCGGTATCCGTTAAAAGATACTGCAGAAATTAACCGTATTTTCAGAAGAGCAGATGTACGTAGTTTGTTGCCGCGCAATGTGGGTATTTACTGGGCCAACAAACCCGACAGGGATTTATCGAACAATGAGGCCCTCCAGTTGTACTTCCTGGATTTGGGTCGTACCGGAAAACCCAAACTTACCGGTGAAGTAATAAATGACGCCCGTCAGGATCTGGATGAATTTGCCCGGCCAGCTGTAAGCATGACGATGAACGCTACAGGTACCCGCATTTGGGCCAAGTGGACTGCCGAAGCATCCAGCAAATCGCCCAAAGGTCGTATTGCTATTGTGCTGGATAACCTGGTGTACAGCGCACCGGTGGTAAACACCGAGATACCAAATGGCAACTCGCAGATTTCCGGAAACTTTACAGTTGAAGAAGCAAAAGACCTGGCCAATATTTTAAAGGCAGGATCGTTGCCTGCTCCCACCCGCATTGTAGAAGAAGCGATAGTAGGGCCTACCTTGGGAGAGCTGGCCCGTAAACAGGGGCTGCTTTCTTCCTTTGCCGGTCTTGTACTGGTGGTCATTTTCATGGTTATTTACTACGCCAAGGGGGGATGGGTAGCCAATCTGGCCCTCTTGTTCAATATCTTCTTTATACTGGGAATTCTCGCACAGTTTGATGCGGCCCTCACGCTGCCGGGTATAGCCGGTATTGTGCTGACAATCGGCATGGCGGTGGACGCCAACGTGCTCATATTCGAGCGCATTAAGGAAGAACTGTACCAGCATGGACGCAAAATGAAAGATGCCATCAAAACCGGCTACCAGCGGGCCTTCTGGACCATTTTCGACTCCAACTTCACTACGCTCATTACGGCAGTGCTGCTGGCCTGGGTAGGGCAGGGTCCAATCCGTGGGTTTGCGGTTACACTTATCATTGGCATCCTTACTTCGTTCTTTACAGCTGTTTACGTTTCACGGGTAGTAGTTGAATGGATGACGCGTAAAGGCGATGAAAGCAAAATATCGTTCGATACCTTCATAGCAAGAATGGTTAAAAAACGCAGACAATTTGCGTTTGTGCGCAACAGCAAGCTGGCTTATATCACTTCATCGGTCATTATTCTTATTGGAATAATCCTGATTGTCCTGCATGGCCTGACGCTTGGAGTTGATTTCAAAGGAGGACGATCCTACGTGGTGTCCTTTAACCAACCGGTGAAAGCCACCGAGTTAAAGGTTGGGTTAAGCCAGGCGTTTGTAAATGCCGGCACCGAAGTAAAAAATTACGGCAGCAACAGCAAGGTAAAAGTTACCACTTCGTATTTGATTGATGACGAAAGTAGTGAAGCCGATGAAAAAGTAAAGGAAACACTCATTGCGGGAATGGAAAAACTAACCGGCAAAAAGTATGTTGAGCATGACTCACAACTCACCAATGATACCTTCACTATTTCCAGTTCGACAAAAGTGGGGGCAACAGTTGCTGATGATATTAAAAATTCGGCGTGGAAGGCAAGCCTATTGTCACTGGCTGCGATTTTCGCATACATCCTTATCCGCTTCCGCAAGTGGCAGTTCAGTACGGGGGCTATTCTGGCTACCGTTCACGATACGTTGTTTGTGTTTGCTGCCTTTGCCATAGCCAAGGCGTTTGGTATCAGCTTTGAGGTAGATCAGGTATTTGTGGCTGCTGTACTGACCATCATCGGGTATTCCATCAATGATACCGTAATTATTTTTGATCGCATACGCGAATACTTTAAACTGGGTACATCACACGATGATAAGAAGATTGTGAACGATGCCATCAATGATACTTTGTCGCGAACAATCATTACAGCGGGTACAACCCTGTTGGTGGTACTGGTGTTGCTGATTTTTGGTGGTGAAGTGCTGCGCGGATTTTCCTTTGCCTTGTTTGTAGGTGTTATTATAGGCACTTACTCCTCGGTGTTTATAGCTGCTCCGGTTATATTGGATCTGGGTAGAAAGAAACAAGTCCATTCGGAAACGAAAAAGGCTGTACCTGCAGGGGCCTGATAAGCTTAAAAAAACACCGGCCTGATGGCCGGTGTTTTTTATACATCCGATATTACTTCAAATCCTTTGAAGCTTCCAACGAGCGCCAGTCCGGTTACTTTTTGGGCGATTTTTTTGTCTTTTATTTTTCGGCTTATCTGATTAAGCGTTGCACCCGAACCGGCCGCGTCATCAATTAATACAACATGATTGAATTTTCTCGAATCAGTTACTGCAAAGGTATTCTCTGCATTCCTGATCCGCTCTTCAATTTTTTGCAAAGACTTCTGAGGCACAGGAATAATTCCTGAAATTTTTTTGATTTCAATATGTGGCAATGCGATGTTCAGATTTTTTTGCAGATATTTCATAAATTGAACTTCCCTTCTTATTGTGGGTGGAATGAACCCTACAGCGTCAGCGTGTTGATTCGTTAAAAACTGTTTTACTTTTTCCTGGCATAGCTGAACAATTTCAGCCATTAGTTGTCTGTTTTGTCCTTGCTTTGCGTAATGCAATAGGGTCCCGAGTTTTGTTTTACAGAATCTTTCAATTGTGTAAAAATCAAGATAAAAAAATTGGTCGAGCCAAATTGTGTTAAATCCTTTGGTGTTACGGAGTTTATCCATTCCATCTATGATCCCGAATTCGTTGTAATAGATTTCATACTTTTTTTGTTTCAATGAATTCGGCTATTGTCTTCTTTACAGGAAGCTTTCGTTGTTTGCACCAATACTGAAATGCTTCGACTCCTTCCAATTTTATACCAGTTTCAGTAATAACAAGAAAATGCCGTTTTAGAAATTGTTCTTCAGCTTCTGAAACTTTTTCGGCTACCAACTGGTCACTATGCTGATTTAACCGATAGACTGTCTTTGGGGGTCTTCCAAGTTTTTCTACTTTTCCCTCATCAAGAAGCTGGCCAAGGGCATGGTGCACCATCTGCCGGGAAACCGCCAAATTATCGACAATCTCCCGTACAGAAAGTTCTTTATGTTGCTCAAAAAGCTTAAGAATGTCGTTTTTAACTATTTTACATTTTACAGTAAACTGTAAAATGTAAAATATAAAAATTCTATTCATTTTTACGCATCGTTTCAACCCGCAGGCCTATGGCCCGGATTCCGCAAATTGTATCCTTGCGCATGAAGTGTTCGAAACGAATGGTATAGGTGCTGCGACGGGTAAACCGGTGGCCCTGCAAAAGTGGGACGCGATGATCGAATAAAAATCCGATGCCGCTGCTGCCCAGCGGTTTGCCTGTTTTACGATCGAACAATTCGGCTGAGAGCAGTTTTTCGTGTATTACTCCGGTTGTGTCGCTGATCCGGAAGTTGAAATACAGGTTGGAAAAGGGATAATCAGTGTCGTTTCGGATGTTGGCATAAAGATTATATGCCACGGTGGTATCGGAAATATGGAATGAGAATTCAGGTTTTTCCGAAGTTTTCCAGCAGTTTTTTTCAAAATCATGGTTTTGTTCGTAGAGTCTTGTGGAGTCACACCCTGCCACAAGCAGGAACAACAGCCAGTATGCCTTTTTCATGTGGGATTAGAAGAATTGTTTCGGTTGTCGCGTTTAGTGCGGTTGCGTTTCTTTTTTTTCTTTTTTGACCTGGATTTGAATTTTCTGTCCAGTTGTTCCAGGTCGCTGTTCAGTGCACCTGATGTTTCTTTTTCTTCCAGTACATCTTCCAGCAGGGTGGCGGGCTTTTTGCCGCTTTTGTTCATTTCCAGAATGTGGTTTACGCGTGCCACATCCAGTGGATACCAGGTATTCTCCTCGCCATAGGCAAACCACATGATTTTTCGGAAGATATCGGTTTTCTGTAATCGCGCCTCTCCCTGCTCGGTAAGGAGGGGTCCCTCGATTTTCGGTATATCCTTCAGTGCCTCCATGTAGGTATCCAGTTCATAGTTCAGGCAGCATTTCAACCTGCCGCACTGGCCCGAAAGCTTGGAAGGGTTTAATGACAGATTCTGATAACGTGCAGCGCTGGTGGCAACATTTTTAAAATCACTCAGCCAGGTTGAGCAGCACAGCTCCCGCCCACATACACCTATACCACCCAGTCGGCCGGCCTCGTGGCGCAGGCTTATCTGGCGCATCTCCACCCGGATTTTAAATTCGGCTGCAAGAATTTTTATCAGTTCGCGAAAGTCAACCCGGTCATCGGCCGAGTAGTAAAAAGTAGCTTTGGTGTTATCGGCCTGGTACTCTACGTCCGAGAGCTTCATTTTCAGGTTCAGCTGGCGGATAATTTCGCGTGTACGGTACAGGGTGGGCATCTCCCGGTTCTGTGCTTCGGCCATCTTTTCCAAATCGCGGGGGGTGGCAAGGCGGTAAATCTTTTTTATTTCTGCATCATTGGCTACCTTTTTCTTTTGCATTTGCAGGCGTACCAGCTCGCCTTGCAGCGATACATGACCAATATGATGACCGGTGGGCATTTCTACAACCACCGCATCGCCTGTGTGTAGTTCGAGACCTGCACTGTTTCTGAAAAAATCTTTGCGACCGTTTTTGAAGCGCACTTCAACCACATCAAACCGCTGATCGGAAGGCAATTCCATATCGGCAAGCCAGTCGAATACATTCATCTTATTGCATCCGCCTGTCAGGCACATGCCGTTGTTGTTGCATCCGGCAACTTTCACTCCTTTTCCCGATGAGCACGTGCAGGCCATGATGTTTATTGCTGATAAGTTAAAATATCCAATCCGATGTCTTTGCGAAAATAGGCATTTGACCAGGAAACTTGCGATATGGCATTGTAGGCCGCATGCCGGGCAGCTTCCAGGTTTATTCCCAGGCCGGTTATCGCCAAAACCCGTCCGCCCTGTGTTACGATATTTCCGTTAACTTCTTTGGTGCCCGCATGAAAACAAAGCGCATCTTTGACCTTATCCAGCCCGTTGATGGTTTTGTTTTTTTCAAATTCGCCCGGATAACCGCCTGATGCCATAACTACTGTAACGGCCGTTTGCTGCGATACACTGATGGAGGTATTGTTCAGCGTGCCGGTAGCCGCTTTCCATAGCAGGTCCACCAGGTCCGATTCAATGCGGGGCATGACTACCTGTGTTTCGGGATCGCCCATACGGCAGTTATACTCAATGACGTAGGGGTTGCCATTTACGTTCATCAAACCGATGAAAATAAATCCGCGATAAGGAATATTTTCAGACTGCAGGCCATTGATGGTTGGAATTATGATGCGGTCTTCTACCTTTTTCATGAAGGTGGTATCGGCAAACGGCACAGGCGAAACGGCTCCCATTCCACCGGTGTTGGGCCCGGTATCGCCATCGCCTATGCGTTTGTAATCTTTGGCTTCCGGAAGTATTACATAGTTTTTACCATCGGTTAAAACAAATACCGAAAGTTCAACTCCTGATAAATATTCTTCAATCAATACGGTGGTGCCGGCTCTGCCAAACTTTTCACCGCTCAGCATCAGGCGCAATTCGGTGGCAGCTTCGTGCTTATCGGAAGTAATGATTACGCCCTTACCGGCTGCCAGTCCATCGGCTTTCACAACATAGGGGGGAGAAATCTCATGGAGGTAAGTGATGGCATCCTGAAGCTGATTGGCAGCGAAGGTTCGGGCCCGGGCTGTGGGAATATTGTGTCTGTGCATGAAGGCCTTTGAAAAATTTTTACTGCCTTCCAGCCGGGCACCCGACCTTCCCGGGCCAATGATACCAATGTGCAGCAGGTCACTGCGTTGTTCGAAATAGTCGCGAAGCCCGGCAACAAGCGGGGCCTCAGGCCCTACAACCACAAGCCGAATGTTTTCTTTCAGACAGAGTTCGGCAAGGCTGGCAAAATCATCGGCTGCTATGTGGATGTTGATTCCTTCTTTTGAAGTTCCTGCGTTTCCGGGGGCGACATAGAGCTTGCTACAAAGGCTGCTTTGCCTGATTTTCCAGGCCAACGCATGCTCGCGGCCTCCGCTGCCAATGAGTAAAATGTTCATCAGGTTACAGTGTAAAGGTTCAAAGATGAACAAAGACCTGCGCCCGTCAAAATGAACGGGCGCAGGCTATGCCAATGTTTAGTGCGCGTATTTGCTCATGAACTGGATGCGCGCCAGGCGGATTTCTTCTTCGGTGTATTCAGAAAGGCTTTCGTCCTGAAGGGCTGCTTCCAGGCTGTCGGTTTCGGCCTGCATGAAGTAGTCGTGAATGTCTTCTTGCTTTTGCGGGTCGAGCACCTGATCGATGTAATAATTCAGGTTGAGCTTGGTGCCTGAGTTGGTAATGTTTTCAATTTCGGTGAGCAGTTCATCGAATGTCAGATTGGCCATCTCAGCAATTTCTTCCAGGTCAACCTTCTTATCAATTTGCTGAATGATAAAGATTTTTGTCTTGGATTTATTGACCGAAGATTTCACCACCACTTCGGTTGCTGTTTCGATGTCGTTTTCTTCAACATACTGCTGGATAAGCTCCAGAAACTCTTTTCCAAACTTGTTCACCTTGCCCATGCCCACTCCGTTTACCTGGGCCAGTTCTTCGCGGGTGGTGGGATAGGTGGTAGCCATTTCTTCCAGCGAAGGGTCCTGGAAGATAACATAGGGCGGAAGATTTTTTTCGCGTGCGATTTTCTTGCGCAGGTCTTTGAGCATTTCAAAGAGCTTCTCATCGTACGACTTGGTGTTCATAGGCACGCGCTCGGACGATTCTTCCTCCTCATCCAGATCGGTGGTAAAGTCGTGGTCGCGTGCCAGCTCAATGGGGTGTGGCTTCTTCAGGAAGGCTTCGCCCTTCGGGGTGAGCTTCAATACGCCAATGTTTTCGATATCCTTTTCCAGGTATTGATAAATGAGTGCCTGCCTGATTACGGATTTCCAGAAGTCAGCTTCTTCATCGCTGCCGGTTCCGAATACCGGCAGGTCGAAGTGGGCATAGCTTTTTACGTATTCATCTTCAATGCCGCGAATAACATTCACGAGGTGATTCAGGCCGAAGCGCTCGTTGGTTTGTTTTGCAGCCTGCAGCACGGTTTTAACATAAGGAGTTCCGTCAAAGCGTTCGCGCGGATGCACGCAGTTGTCGCACATGCCGCAGTTTTCTTCCCTGAACTCTTCGCCAAAGTAATGCAGCAACTGACGCCTGCGGCATACGGGCGATTCGGCATAATATTCCATTTCCTGTAACAGGAGGCGCGCGTTTTCGCGCTCCTGTACGGATTTGTCTTTATTAAACTTTTCAAGTTTGTTCAGGTCGTTGTGGCTGTAGAACATCAGGCAGTGTCCTTCCAGGCCATCGCGGCCGGCACGACCGGTTTCCTGATAATATCCTTCGAGCGACTTGGGTACATCGTAGTGCACCACAAACCGAACATCGGGTTTGTCAATGCCCATACCGAAGGCAATGGTGGCCACGATGATATCAATTTCTTCGTTGAGGAAGGCGTCCTGGTTTTTCTCGCGCACATCGGCATCCAGGCCGGCATGGTAGGGTGCCGCCTTGAATCCGTTAACTGTAAGCAGGTTGGCGATTTCTTCTACTTTTTTACGGCTCAGGCAGTACACGATACCGGATTTACCTTTGTTGTCGCGCAGAAATTTGATCAGTTGCTTCTTGGTTTCTTTTTTCGGGCGTACTTCGTAGTACAGGTTCTTGCGGTTGAACGAGGAGATGAAGATGTCGGCATCTTCCATCTGCAGGTTTTTCTGGATGTCGAGCTGTACCTTGGGTGTAGCGGTGGCAGTAAGTGCAATGATGGGCAGGTTGCCCAGTTGCTGTATCATGGATTTGATCTTGCGGTATTCCGGCCGGAAGTCATGCCCCCATTCGGAAATACAGTGAGCTTCATCAATGGCAACAAACGATACCTTGACTTTTTTAAGAAACTCTATGTTCTCTTCCTTGTTCAGCGATTCGGGGGCCACATATAATAACTTAACATTTCCGCTGATGCTGTCTTTTTTCAAACGGGTTATCTCGCCTTTGGAAAGCGTAGAGTTAAGGAAGCGGGCATTTATACCATAAGCATTAAGCTGATCAACCTGATTTTTCATGAGCGCGATGAGTGGTGAGATCACCACCGCCAGACCGTCCATGATGATTGCCGGCAACTGATAACAAAGTGATTTGCCGGCACCGGTAGGCATAATGACAAACGTATTTTTGCCTTCCAGCACATTGCGGATAATAGCTTCCTGATTACCGCGGAAGTTGCTGTAACCAAAAACTTCTTTCAGTTTACTTTTCAGAATATCTTTCTCTTCTGCCACCATCATAATCCTAACGTGGGTTAGTTTAATCTTATATCTTTGCTAACAACAAAACTAAATCGTAAAGGGCATTGAATATAGCAAAAAATATCAAAAACATTGCACGCGAAGTATTAATAAATGAATCAAAAGCTATTGAGCGGTTAACTGATTTCATAAACGAAGAATTTGAAGCGTGCGTTCAGGCAATTTATTCGGCAAAAGGACGAGTTGTCGTAACAGGCATTGGCAAAAGTGCCATTATAGCAAATAAAATTGTGGCCACCCTAAATTCTACCGGAACGCCCGCAATTTTTATGCATGCGGCCGATGCCATTCATGGCGACTTGGGCATGGTTCAGCCCGAAGACATAGTAATCTGCATATCCAAGAGCGGCAATACACCCGAAATCAAAGTGCTTGTGCCCCTTTTGAAAAGGAGGGGTGCACTGCTGGTAGCCCTGGTGAGCAATACCGACAGCTACCTGGCCCGGCAGGCCGACTATGTGTTGAATGCCACCATTGATAAAGAAGCCTGCCCGAATAACCTGGCCCCCACCACCAGCACCACGGCTCACCTGGCACTGGGCGATGCCCTGGCCGTGTGCCTGGTACACCTGCGTAACTTTACTCCGGCCGACTTTGCCACTTTCCATCCGGGTGGCTCGCTGGGCAAGCAATTGTATCTTAAAGTTTCTGATATTTCCATACACAACGCCTTACCGGTGGTGCACCCGGATGCTACTTTAAAAGAGGTGATAGTTGAAATTTCATCCAAGCGACTGGGCTGTACGGCTGTAGCCGAAGGCGATAAAAAACTGCTGGGGATTATTACCGATGGTGACCTGCGCAGGATGCTGGAAAAAAATCCGGACCTGTCGGCATTGAAAGCCCGCGATATTATGACGCGCAATCCGAAAACCATTCAACAGGACGAGTTTGCGGTGAAAGCTTTGCAGCAGATGCAGGAGAATAATATTACCCAACTGGTGGTGATGGATGGTGAGCGGCTGGCGGGCTTCATCCATCTGCATGATTTACTGAAAGAAGGTATTGCCTGAGATAACGCAATACAAGTTGTTTACGTACAAACTACATATTACAAAATCCTGTCATGAATAAGAAACCCTACGTGGTGTTAATGGCCGGAGGTGTAGGCGTGCGCTTCTGGCCGTACAGCCGTAACCGCCAGCCCAAACAATTTCTGGATGTACTGGGTATGGGTAAGACCCTCCTGCAGGCTACCTACGATCGCTTTCTGCCCATCTCTGAGCCAGGTAAGATCTTTGTGGTAACACACGAAGAGCATGTGCACCTTGTGCGCGAACAATTGCCACATTTGCCCGAAGCTCAGATACTGGCCGAACCCATGCGAAAAAACACAGCGGCCTGTATTGCCTATGCCAGTTACCGCATTGCGCAGCTGGATACCGAAGCAATATTGATTGTAAGTCCGTCCGATCATCTGATACTTAATGAAAAGGAGTTTGAAAAAACCATTACCCGTGCTGCTGAATATGCACGCGACCAGGATAAGCTGATCACACTGGGTATTACACCCAACCGTCCCGAAACCGGTTACGGATACATTCAGTATCATCCTGATAAATCCTACTTGAAAAAAGTAAAAACTTTTACCGAAAAACCGCAGATTGCCCTGGCCAAGAAATTTCTGGAAAGCGGTGATTTTGTATGGAACTCAGGGATTTTTATCTGGGGCGTTCGGGCCATCATCCAGGCGTTGAAGGAACATTTGCCGGAGATGGCCGAGGTGTTTGAAGAATGCTCATCGACATTCGGAACACCGAAGGAAAAAGAGGCCATTGCGCAGGCTTATGCCCAATGCAAAAGTATTTCCATTGATTACGGTGTGATGGAAAAAGCCACCAACGTATATGTGTGTCCGGCATCATTTACCTGGTCCGATTTAGGTTCGTGGAGCAGCATACATGACGTGTCGGCCAAGGATAAGGAAAACAATCTCATCACTGGACGTGTGCTGGCTTACGAATCGCGCAATTGTATTTTCAAAGCATCATCACCTGACAAGTTGTTGGTGGTGCACGGCCTTAATGGTTACCTGGTAGGTGAGTTTGGCAATGTGGTTATCGTGTGTGAAAAAGATCGCGAAGACCTGTTCCGTCAGTTTGTAAATGATGTGAAGACGTTGAAAAACGGTAATGAATATTTGTAGGTCAGCGAAAGTTCCGTTGACGCAGGATTTCATACAACACCATGCCGGCAGCTACGGATACATTAAGTGATTGAATCTTCCCCCGCATCGGAATTTTAACAAGCTCATCAGCTGCACGCAGCAGCTCGTTCGAAATGCCATCTTCTTCCGAACCAAACACCACTGCAAGCGGGCGGTTCAGGTCGCATTCATTCACGTTTTTTGCGGCTTTCTCCGTGCAGGCCACTACCGTCAGGCCGGATTCTTTCAGCCACTGCACGGAATGTTTCAGATTTTTTTCCCGGCATACCGGCAAATGGTGCAATGCTCCTGCCGAGGTTTTAACAGCATCGGCCGATATTGGAGCGCTGCCTTTTTCGGGCACCACAAGTGCATCGGCTCCCATGCATTCGGCCGTACGGGCAATGGCGCCCAGGTTGCGCACATCGGTAATGCGGTCGAGCAGGATAACAAGCGGCTGGCGGCCTTCTTCAAAGACCTGCTGAATGAGGTTGTTTAATTGCGCATAATCAACCGCCGAAAGAAAGCCTGCCACGCCCTGATGGTTTTTCCCGGTAAGGCGACTGATTTTTTCGGCAGGCACCTGGGTAAAGGGTATGTGCCGCTCGCGCAGCAGGCGTACCAAATCCCGCACCAGTTCGCTGCGTATGCCCTGCTGAATGAACACGCGTTCGAGTGTTTTGCCTGCCAGTATAGCTTCGGTTACTGCGCGTGTGCCGTAAATAAGATTGGGTTTGCCCATGTGGCAAAGGTAGGCATTTCAGAATCTTGCCTTACGCCATAAATCAACCATGCTGTACCACTTATCACGCAGGCTGCCGTCCCGTATCAAAACATAGTTTTGCGGGTCGAACAGAGTGGCCGAGCGGGTAAAGATAAAGCGCCCTTTGAAGCTGGCATTGTTGTATTCCCAAATTTCGCGGTTCCCCAGCAGATATACTTCTTCCGGCGGACCGAAAATGATGTAGATCATGCCACGGTCGGTTTTCCAGCCTTCCTTGTAAGAGGTAAACATGCGGTTGGCCTGCTCTACGCGCTGAAAATAACTGCGCATAAAAATGCGGGCGCGCTCGGCATTGCCCAAGATACCCAGTATTACTTTGTCGAATGCAGCTTTGTTACCCTGTGCTTCCCGCAGGCGGTCCATTTCTTTTTTTTCGCATACATAAACCATCGGCCCTGTGAGTGAAGGGATGGTAGTAAAACGCGGGTAATCGTCTTCTACCCTGAATGCTATGCCTTCGGCCGTTGTAGTATCCTGTTGTATGAGTACAAGCCCTTTGCTTTGAAAACCCAGAGGTTTATCCGGTTGATGAGTAAAAATTAACGAGGGTTTTATCATGGGGGCCACGCGTGCCTGGGAAGTGGCAAAGGGAGGAAGTGCCGGCGGAAAATCATCCTGATATACCGATACAATAACCGGTTTATTTTCTTCAAAACCTGCAAAAGTTACCTGTTCGTTAACCGAAATAAATTTTCCGGTTACCGGAATACCGTTCCGAAGGATGGCAAAGCTTCTGGTTTTAGGGATTTCGGTGTACACAAACCAGGGCCTTCGGGCCGAGGCCAGGATTATTTTCAATACAACGATCTTCCCTGCTGCGTCTGCCGGCAGCTGAACTTTGCCCGATTTAACCGTTTCGTTCGAAGCTATCCATTCCGGTTCCGGGAGTACTGCACCTTCTTTGTCGGTCAGGTCGTTTCGCAACTCCGCCTGAATGCTGAACTCGCTCATGTTGCGGGAGCTGCGCAGCCCGAACGAAAAGTAAAATATCAGCTTGTTACTTTCATGATAACACAGTGTACTGACTGAAAACGCTTCATCGGGATTGTAGATGTGACTGAAGTTGTTGTCGCGCATCGGCTGACTGAAGGACACGGTTGCCGTGAGCAGACCCGGTAATAATAAAGCACTGCGAAGATTCATCGGATTAAAATAACGCATTTGGCTGATATTCTGTTGTTCTTCGGCTATTTTTGTGCGCTATGGCAGGCAAAATTTACACCACCGAAGTAGCATCCGACACGTTGCCATCCGACAATCCGCTGCACCAGCGGCTGCTCAAACCTTATGTGCTGGCACAGTCTTTTCTTACGGGTAAGGAAAGTGTGCTGGAGGTGGGGTGTGGTGAAGGCCGGGGAATTGACCTGCTTCTGCCGCTGTCGGATCGGTTTACGGCTATTGATAAACTGAAAGGAGCCATTGCACGACTGCAAATAAAATTTCCGGAGGGAAAATTTGTTGCCCTGAATTTTCCGCCTTTTGCGGGTCTTCCCGATAACGCGTACGATGTGGTGATCAGTTTTCAGGTAATTGAGCACATTAAAGATGATCGGTTTTTTATGCAGGAAATTTATCGCGTGCTCAAACCCGGGGGTGTGGCGCTGCTCACTACGCCCAACCGCAGCATGTCGCTTACCCGGAATCCCTGGCATGTGCGTGAGTACCTGGCCCATGAGTTGCATCGGCTGGCGCACAGTGTTTTTGATCAGGTGGAAATGAAGGGAATTACCGGCAACGAAAAGGTGATGACCTACTACCGGAAAAACAAAGCAGCCGTTGAACGCATTACGCGGTGGGACATTTTAAAACTGCAATACCGGCTTCCGGCCTTTTTGCTCAGATTACCTTATGAGGTGTTTAATCGCATAAACCGCAACAACCTGCGCAACCGCAGCAATGAGCTGGTTGACAGCATTACGCACGAAGACTATCTGCTTGTTAGCGATGCCGAACAAGCCCTGGACCTGTTGGTGGTGGTACGGAAGACCTAATAAAGGTTACTGCCCGAATCTTACCGGCACCTGTTGGGCATATCGCTGATAGGCCTGTTCGTAGCGCTGGGCCAGCTCTTGTTCACCATATTCGTACAGCACATTCTGAATGGTGCCCAGCACGGCAATGTGGTTGTACAGGTCGCGGTTAATAAGCCCTTTGCCAATCATGTACTCGGCCATCTCTTCGGTGCGGTCGCCCAGGATGCGGGCTATTTCAATACCTTTTTCCTTTTCCCCCACTTCAAACCATAACTGCAACCCAAGTGCATGGGTAAAGTCGTAGGGAATGCTGCTGTCGGGCATTACTTCAATGTTGCGCAGGAGTACTTC
Source organism: Cyclobacteriaceae bacterium (assembly GCA_036787955.1). Lineage (GTDB taxonomy): Bacteria > Bacteroidota > Bacteroidia > Cytophagales > Cyclobacteriaceae > UBA2336. The sequence continues at coordinate 2,073 of DAIQOI010000013.1, read as the reverse complement.
GCGGGCACGCGCGGTATCGCCTTTCTGTAACAGCGCTTCGGCTACATCGTTAAAGGTGCTGCGGTGGTTCTGCACAAAATTGCGATAGTCCACGCTGTAGAATACGTTGGGATTATCCAGTCCGCGGAAGCGGAATTTGTTCATGATGTTGTTGTAGGCCACTTCAGTATTGACAAGCCTTGACTGTGGATTGGGATTTTGTATGGGCAAAATCCGGAAGGCATTTCCTTCGCTCACCACGTAAGGTTTTAGATCAATGTTGAATTGTTCGAGCGAAGTATTGTTTACATACAACGGTCTTTCCCAGTTGTTGGTCAGCATGAGGTCGAGCAGTGCCAGGTCCTGTTTCATTAAGGTATTCTTGCGCATGCGCAGTTTCATTTCAGGGACCAGGTATTTTTCAAATTCTTTCGGAATGATACCCAGCGCTTTAACACGTGCCGTATCCACTTTCAGCACCAGTTCTTTGGCAGGCACCATGTTGGTGTTGGGATAGTAGGGGTGTAACAGGCTGGGGCTTTTCTTTTTGATCAGATCGATATACTGGGCAAGGTCGATGCTTTTGATGCCCGCATCAAAATACACCAGTGCTTCGTTAGGCCCGCCCTGGCGGTAGTGCTCGGCTGTGAGCGTATAGGGAAAAGGTTCCGACTCATAATGTCTGCGCATGCTTTGTTCAATGTACCAGTCGGTATTGTAGTAGCTCAACACCACCACGCGCATGTCGGTACGGATGCCCTCCACTTCCTGGGCATACCACAGCGGGAAGGTGTCGTTATCGCCACCGGTAAACAGGATGGCATTGGGTGCGCAGGAGTCCAGGTAATTCACGGCCGAATCAACGGAAAACCACCGGTCAGAACGGTTGTGGTCGTCCCATCCTTCGGCTGCCATGATGCCGGGTGCGGTAAGGCCAATAAGGGTGGCAGCGATGGCGGCCACTTTGCCGTTGCGGAGCAGTTTTTCAATGCCTGCAGCAATACCAATTACTGCCAGCCCAATCCAGAAAGCGAAGGCATAGTAAGAACCGGCATAGATGTAGTCGCGTTCGCGCGGTTCGGTGGGGGGTGAGTTGAGGTAAATAACCAGTGCAACACCCGTTAAAATAAAAAGCAAGCCTACCACTGCAGCGTTCTTCGGGTCTTTAACAAACTGGTAGTATAAGCCGAAGAAACCCAATACAAAAGGAATGAGGAAGAAGTTGTTTCGTGCCTTGTTGTAGGAAATCAGGTAAGGCACTTTTTCAAACCACTGCGAAGGGCCGAGCCAGTCATCGCCAATCTCATCGCCTTCGCGTCCGGCAAAGTTCCACATAAAATACCGCATGTACATCCAGCCTATCTGGTGTTGAAACATGAACCGCAGGTTATCTGCAAAGGTGGGTCTTTGCCCTTCTTTTAGTCCCAATTTGCTGCGGTAAATGGAAGCGTGATTTTCCATGTTGCTGTAAATGCGTGGCAGGATGGTCATTTGTTTCGGATCGTACACATATTCACGCTTGCGGTCAACGATTTCGTACTTGTCTTTTCCTTTTTTGTAAATGGCAGCGCCTTCTTTAACGTCAATGATTTCGGCTGTGAAGTAAGGTCCGTACAACAGCGGGCGGCTGCCATATTGTTCGCGCTTCAGGTAGCTCACAAAGCTCATCACATCGCTGGGATCGTTCTCATCAATGGGCGGGTTGTAGTTACTGCGGATGACGATGATGGCATACGAAGTGTAGCCTATAAGAATAAAGGCAGTGGATAGCAGGAACGTGTTGAGCACGGCTTTGCCCTTTCGCTGGCTGTAATTAATGCCGTAAACCAGGGCTGCGATGATGAGAGCGCTGAAGAACAAGGCACCCGAACCAAAAGGTAACCCGAGTGAGTTCACGAAAAATACTTCGAAGTTTCCGGCAAGTCCGGGGAGTCCGGGAATGATAAAATCGTTGATGAAAATGATGAGCAGCCCGCTCACTGCGAGTGTTGCAATGATGCCCCATCGGGTGGGCTGATATTTTTTGAAATAAAAAATCAAGCCAAGTGCGGGCAGCGTAACCAGGTTGAGCAGGTGTACACCGATGGATAAACC
>DAIQOI010000012.1:80958-82004 GCA_036787955.1 Cyclobacteriaceae bacterium | reverse complement strand
GAATTTCGCTACCTTAGGACCGTTATAGTTACGGCCGCCGTTTACCGGGGCTTCAGTTCAATGCTTCGCGGATTGCTCCACTAACATCCCCCCTTAACCTTCCGGCACCGGGCAGGTGTCAGGCCTTATACATCATCTTTCGATTTCGCAAAGCCCTGTGTTTTTGTTAAACAGTCGCCTGGGCCATTTCACTGCGACCTCCACGCCCGAAGGCGTGGGAGGCATCCCTTCTTCCGAAGTTACAGGATCAATTTGCCTAGTTCCTTAGCCATGACTCACTCGAGCACCTTAGGATTCTCTCCTTGACTACCTGTGTCGGTTTGCGGTACGGGTACCTTACTGATTAACGCTAGCGGTTTTTCTTGGAAGTATGGTTACGCTCGCTATCACTTTGGCCGAAGCCTCCGTGTACTATCAGGTTCGGCATTCCCTGCGGATTTGCCTACAGGAAATATACCTACACCCTTTAACCCGGTATTTCGTCACCGGGCGGAGCTGTCACTCCTCCGTCACCACTTCGCTCAATAAGGTAGTACCGGAATATTAACCGGTTGTCCATCGACTACTCCTTTCGGATTGGTCTTAGGCCCCGACTAACCCGCGGCTGATTAACATTGCCGCGGAACCCTTAGTCTATCGGTGGGCGGGTTTCTCACCCGCCTTATCGTTACTTATGCCTACATTTGCTTTTCTAACCGCTCCATGGCGCGTTACCACGCCACTTCTCTGCTGTTAGAATGCTCCCCTACCACCACGCCAATGGCGTGGTCCTGAGCTTCGGTAGTACACTTGATGCCCGATTATTATCGATGCCCTGTCGCTCGACCAGTGAGCTGTTACGCACTCTTTAAATGAATTGCTGCTTCCAAGCAAACATCCTGGCTGTCTAAGCAACTGGACCGCCTTAGTTCAACTTAGTGTACATTTTGGGACCTTAGCTGCAGGTCTGGGTTCTTTCCCTCTCGGACACGGACCTTAGCACCCATGCCCTCACTACAGGGTATATTTACCAGCATTCGGAGTTCATCTGGATTTGGTAGGATTTG
>DAIQOI010000012.1:40958-75958 GCA_036787955.1 Cyclobacteriaceae bacterium | reverse complement strand
ACCAGTGCTTCAAGCAATGGAATATCGCGGGGATTTTCTGTTTCAATATCGGGCTTGAGGCCTCCCCCATCATATACGATTCGGCCGCGGGATGTGCGGAATTCTTTGCGGAGCGAATCGGCAAATTTATTCACTGTTCCATCCGTATTGCGGTGGGCGTAATCGAGCTCCTGTATGCAGCGGCCGCTGGGAATATAGTACCGGGCGGTGGTAACTTTGAGCTGCGCATTGTAGGCAAGTGGCCGTGTGGTTTGCACCAGTCCTTTGCCGAATGTCTTTTGCCCGATTAATACAGCCCGGTCATAATCCTGCAGGGCTCCCGCCACAATTTCGGCAGCCGAAGCACTGCCCTGGTTTATCAGCACTACTAATGGAATTTGTGTGTCCAGGGGATTATTAAGGGTGGAATATGTCCGGTTCCAGTCGGCCACTTTACCCCTGGTGCTGACAACTTCTTTTCCTTTTGGGATGAACAGGTTCACGATGTTGACAGCCTCATAGAGCATGCCTCCGGGGTTGTCGCGAAGGTCAAGGATAAGTTTGTGGGCGCCTTGCTGCTTGAGTTCGGTTACTGCCTGTGCCACCTCTTTTCCCGCGCCGGGGGTAAAATCATCGAGGCGGATATAGCCAATTCCCGGTGCAACCATTCCGGCATAGGCAATATTGCTGATGGTAATTCTTTCGCGTTTAATTTTCAGTGTTATGATATCCGGCTGGCCATAACGCCTGATTTTAAGTTCGACCTCGGATTTTAACGGGCCGCGCAGCATGTTTGATATTTCAGTTGTGGATTTTCCCTGAACCGGCTTGCCATCAACTGCAATGATTTCATCGCCTACGCGAAGGCCTGCCTTATATGCCGGAAAATTTTTGTAAGGGTGCGTGATGACTGTTTTATTGTTCACATTGCCGATCAACGCCCCGATACCAGCATACTGACCTGTAGTTGAAATTCTGAAACCCTCCAGCTCTTCTTCGCCAATGTAATCGGTGTACGGATCGAGCGATTCGAGCATGCCATCAATGCCTTTGCGAATCAGTTTGCCAGGGTCAATTTCATCAACATAGTAGATGTTGATTTCTTTGAATAGTGTGGCGAAGATGTCGAGGTTTTTGGCTATCTCGAAATAATTGTCAGCAGGGCCCCTGGCAGCCAGCAAAAGCACCAGGGCAAGAACCGGGACGAAGTACTTAACTCTTTTCGGCATAGGCTTTCAGCTTGATAAACGCCTGAAGCATGGCTTCCGTTACTTTATACTGTGGAACGATATTCCTGGACTGATAAATATACGCAATGCGCAGGGATGGTAATTCTTTCAGGTGATTTTTATTCAACCGGTAGGCTTCGCGCATCAGGCGCTTGATGCGGTTGCGCTGTATGGCCTTGGGGATAAATTTTTTCGAAACAGTAAATAATACCTGATGGGTTGAGTCGGTTTGCGGGTTCTTTTGCACCAAAATGCGCAAGGGGGGAACAACCAAGACATCAGCTTTTCTAAAAAGACTCTCAACTGCGCTTTTGCCGCGCAGGCGCTCATTTCGGGGAAGACTTTGCAGACCCATGATTTTTACGGGTCCGGGTACGGATTTATTTCTTCTTGAACGTAAACTCGTCAGAAACCGTAAGTTTCTTTCTGCCTTTTCTCCGGCGGGCAGCCAGCACCCTGCGTCCATTAGCCGTAGCCATCCGCTGACGGAATCCGTGTTTGTTTCTGCGTTTTCTGCGCGAGGGCTGATATGTTCTTTTCATAACCGCTTAGCTAAAGGGCTGCAAAAGTGCTTAGTATTTTCCTTTTTTCCAAGAATTAAGGGTTATTTGCAAAATGGGCATGCAGGATTTTCCATTGCCCGGCAATTCTGCCCACCACAAAAGTAACCGGGCCATGCTGTGGCCGGGTTGCATCTTTTCGCAGAAAATACCAGGTAGCTGTTACTATTAAAGCTTCAGCTCCCGCAGCCTGAACATGCAGGTTTTCCAGCCATAAAGTATTGCCTGTCTGGCGGCCTCCGCGAACGAATCCGAATTTCTGATGATGAAGTCGTAGATTGTCCAGGCCTGTGATCAGGCCGGCATATTCAGATGAAAAATACGTAGCCTGATCATTGAAGAGCGAATCCACGGCCAACAGGTCGTAGGAGTTCCACATCCTTATCCATTGGTCGATTGTTTTCAGGCCGGCTGATGGCTGAGCCAGTAGCCCATTGGCGATCAGCAACCACACTATAATGACCGGAAGCCTCATGACACCATCAGGTCGGCCAGTAGTTTGCGGGCCGTTTGCGGATCGAGGCGTGGCCCCCATTGTGCCACAACGCGCGAAGAAGCCAGTGAAGCCAGTTTACCGGCTTCGGCCATGCTGTGGCCGTGGGTGATGCCGTACAAAAAGGCTCCGGCAAACATGTCGCCCGCTCCGTTGGTATCTATAGCCCGGACTTTATAAGGTTCTATCTGAATAAAGGTATCTCCATCATAGATAAGTGCTCCGTTGGCCCCCAGTGTTATAGCAAAGCGTTTGGCCACCGCTTTCAGTTTTTCACGGGCATGGTACAGATCACCGGTGCCGGTAAAAATCATGGCTTCTTCCTCATTGCAGAAGAGCAAATCCACGCTGGCGCCTACCACTTCGTTCATCTGTGCTGAAAAATATTTTACCATACTGGCATCAGAAAAGGTAAGCGCGGTAAACACCTTGTTTCGTTCGGCTATTTTTTTGGCCTCCTTCATGGCTTCCAGGCTCCGCTGGCTGGCCACCAGGTAGCCTTCCATGTACAGGTATTCGGATTTTTTCAATGCTTCTTCATTCAGGTGCTCGATACCCAGGAAGGAACTTACTCCCAGAAAGGTATTCATGGTGCGCTGGGCATCGGGTGAGGTCATAACCAGGCACTTGCCGGTATGCCCTTCGGGACAGTCTTCATAATTCAGGTTGGTGTCGATGTTGTTGCGCTTCAGGTCTTCCAGGTAAAATTTTCCCAGTTCATCTTTTGCCACCACACAGGAGTAAAAGCACCTTCCGCCAAACTGGCTTACTGCCACCACGGTATTGCCGGCCGACCCACCGCCCGACATGCGGCTTTTTTTCATGTCGATGGCTTTAATGAGTTGCAGCTGCCGTTTTTCATCTACCAGCGTCATCACGCCTTTCTCGATGCCGTGGCGGTCGAAGAAATCATGATCTACTTCGGTAACGATGTCTACAATGGCATTGCCCATGCCATATACGTGGTAAGACTGTGCCGGTTTTTCTGAGAGCATGCAATTAATTTCGGCAATATTACGGGTATTGCAGCACTTGAAAAATCAGCCCTGCCACAAGTTCTGTCCGAATAATAAACTTCTGAAACGAAACCATGCACTTTAAGGCCCGCAGCCCGTTGAACACTCCATCCTTTTCTGAAGCCGGGACCGCCATCATTTGCAGGTTATTCCATTATGCTGCACCGGTCTAACCCTGAGTTAAACTCCTGCTTTGCCCTTTCTGCATTTTTGAGATTAAAGGTAACTTCAACCTGCTAAAGTCCGGCACGCCATTTAGTACCTCTATTTTTCGCCGAGGTTCCGGAACTTTCCGGGATTATCATAGTGGTAGAATGCAGTGGTATGCTGGATATGCGGCCAATATAACATGGGTTTTGTAAATTATCTTTTTCCGTTGGCCTTTGTCCGTACGCCCATGTTCAGTGCAACAGCCCGATCGGGATAATCGGTGATGAGGCCATCCACACCCCAGGCGCGCAGGCGCTGCATATCGGATTTTTCATTGACCGTCCAGGGTATTACCCGCATGCCCATAGATTTGAGCTGCTGAATGATTTCGGGAGTGAGTAACTTATAATGCGGACTGTAAACCGATGGCGTAAAGCCCAGTTCCTGCAGGTTTTGCTCAGGCGATTTTTGATTTTCCACCAGCAGGGCAAGCCGTACCTGCGGCCAGGTTTTGTGCCAATACTGCAACACCCGGATATCGAACGACTGGATCACCACACGTTCCAACGGCAGATACTCGCTGATTACCTTATAAACCAGCTCTGAAAATTCCCCGGGCTGCGGGTGAAACCGGTTATCGCCTGCCGGATGGCTTTTTATTTCGATGTTGTAATCCACTTCATATTGCGTAAAACTTTTGATGTGATCTTCCGCGGCAATAATCACATCGCGCAGTAAGGGTTTATAGGCAGTCATTTTTTGTTGCCCGGGAAAACGGGCATTGCCCTTCGAACCGCAATCGAAGCGCTTCACTTCTTCATAAGTCATTTCATAAATATTGAAGCGCTTTTCTTCTTTCGAGGAAATTTCAGTTCCATCGGGTTGCAGGCATATACCGGCTGCCATCCACGGTTCGTGTGAAACCACTACCTGTTTGTCTTTGGTAATCACCACGTCCATTTCCAGCGTGGCAACACCCTGATTCAGGGCCTCAATAAAAGAAGGAATAGTGTTTTCAGGTTTCAGGCCACGTGCACCCCGGTGGCCCTGAAGGTCGAATTTGGGAATATAGACCTGAGCACTGAGCATGACAGCCTGAAATAACAGGCAGAAAATTAAAAATACACCATGTTGCATCGCTCAAATTTACCGGAAAACCGGCAGAAATGCCTTACCGGAAGGTTAAGACATGGAGGGGTGTAAAAAAATCAGTCGGAAAAGATGACCAGACCCAATTGAAAAGACAGAGCTGAAAAATCTTTTAGCGCATAAGCATCACTTTTGTTGCCGGCATACTCCCAGCTAAGCGCTGACTTTAGCCCTAACGATGAATATTGACGCACACGAAATATAAGTCCTGCTTCGGGCCGCACTACCCAGCTTCGGTTATTATCTCCTTCGCTGTATACGTTGTAAAACAATGTATATCGCGTTATAGCAAGCCCGGCCCCCAATGAGGCGTAGGGGATGAGGCGATCGGATGCTTTGTAATAGTACTGTGCATTGGCCAGCAGCGTAAAGTAGTACATGTAATTAAAAATATCGGTTGTAATGGCGCCTCCGGGATAAGTGTAGGTTTGCCTTGGCACATAATCATTCAGGGTGTTGTACGCTGCCTCTATACCCCATCCGAATTTTGCTGAGCTGAAGCGTGTGTACCCTATGCGCATGCCCACTGAAGAATTGCCCACAAATTCTTTGTACAATGGTTGCTGGATGTTGAGGGTTAGATTGAACGCTCCGTCAGCAGGCTGGGCAGAGAGCGGTGCAGGCAAAAGAAAAAGCGTGAGTATGACCAAGTGCTTGCGCATGGTTAATTTTTTTGAATGTAGGGTGACTGGGCAAAGGCCTGGTTTACTGCTTCCAGGGTTTTTGTGTTGCGATCAATGGAGGCGTAGATATCACCGATAAAGGCTTTCCATATCACTTTATATTTGTTTCCGTTTGCCGCATAATTTTTAATGTCCACAATTTCAATTGCCACAGTTCCATAGGTAGCCGCATACGTGGTTACATAAGGGAACCAATATCCGTAATAGCCCCAATACCAGGAATAAAAGGGTGCATAATTGATGGCCTGAAAGAAACTAAAATTGTCAAGCAGGATGACATTCACTGCAAAGTCGGGATTATCCTGCGGTTGAACTCGGATATAGCCAGCCTCCAGAACTTTGTCGCGCACCCTGCGGGTTACTGATTTAACAAAGTCCCCGCCTGAGTCATCAATAAGCAAGGTGTCTGTGTAACGGGTCGATACCAGGCCCATGGTATCAATGCGCATGGTAAAAGTGCTGTAGGTGTTGAAAATGTTAAAGTCCGGGGTAACCGAATCCCGATCATACCGGGTTTGTACCACCATATTCTGTACCAGTTCGCCCAGGTCGGGCTCCAGTTTGCAACCTAAGAGCAGAATGAGCGAAATACTTACAAGCCATACAGAACTTCGCATAACCAAAGGTATTTTTACTTAAGACACACAAAACCTACGGGGCGTTTAACACCGGTAAGTTTATTCAACGGTAACCGATTTGGCCAGGTTGCGGGGCTGGTCCACATTGCAGCCGCGCATTACGGCAATGTGGTACGACAGCAGTTGCAGGGGTACCACCGAAACGATGGGCATGAGTGCTTCTTGCACGGCCGGCACTTCAATCACAAATTCCGAAAGTCCGGGCAGTAGCTTGTCACCCTCCGTAACTACGGAAATGACCCGGCCTTTGCGTGCTTTTACCTCCTGTACGTTGGAAATGATTTTTTCGTACGAACTATCGCGTGTGGCAATGAAAACTACCGGCATGGCTTCGTCAATCAGTGCAATGGGGCCATGTTTCATTTCGGCAGCCGGGTAACCTTCGGCGTGGATGTAGGAAATTTCCTTGAGCTTAAGTGCGCCCTCGAGCGCCACAGGAAAGTTATATCCCCGTCCGAGGTACAGAAAATTGGTAGCATCTTTAAAGATATAGGCCAGTTCGCGGATTTTATCATTTTGTTTGAGCACCTCTTCTACTTTATCCGGAATGCTCTCCAGTTCAACCAGCATTTCATGAAATTTCCGGTCGGAGATGGTGCCGCGTTTCTGGGCAAGGGTCAGGGCGATCATGCTCAGTACGGTAAGCTGTGCAGTAAAAGCCTTGGTGCTGGCCACACCTATTTCAGGTCCTGCATGGGTATAGGAGCCGGCATGCGATATGCGTGCGATGGATGAACCAACCACGTTGCACACTCCAATGATAATAGCGCCCCTGGATTTAGCCAGTTCAATGGCCGCGAGCGTGTCGGCCGTTTCGCCCGATTGTGAGATGGCTATGACCACATCGCCTTCGCGGATGATGGGGTTGCGGTAGCGGAACTCCGAGGCGTACTCTACCTCTACGGGTATGCGGCAGAACTCCTCTATCATGTATTCGGCCACCAGACCGGCATGCCATGAGGTACCACAAGCCACGATAATGATGCGGTCGGCCTGCATCATTTTGTTCACGTATTCGCGGATGCCCCCCAGCACCAGTCTTCCGGCCTGTGCGTCCAGGCGGCCCCGCATGGAATCTCTAATGGATCGCGGTTGTTCAAAAATTTCTTTCAGCATGAAATGTTCGAACCCGCCCTTTTCAATGGCTTCGAGTTCCATTTCCAGCCGCTGGATGTAGGGTGTTGCGGGCGCATCGTCAATGGTTTTGATGCGCAATTCTCCTTTGTCAATAATGGCTATTTCCTGGTCGTTCAGGTAAATGACATCTTTTGTGTACTCAATGATAGGTGTTGCGTCAGAGGCCAGAAAGAATTCGTCTTGTCCGATGCCAATCACCAGGGGGCTACCCTTGCGTGCGGCAATAAGCATTTCCGGATTTTCCGATGTCATAATGACTATGGCATAGGCACCGACTACCTGCGTAAGCGCTACCCGCACGGCTTCTTCGAGTGAATAGCCGTTGCTAAGCTGGATATCTTCAATGAAGTGAATCAATACTTCCGTGTCGGTTTCGCTGGTAAAGCGGTACCCTTTATTCATCAAATCCTGCTTCAGGGCGCTGTAATTTTCGATGATACCGTTGTGGATGATAGCCAGCTTACCGGAAGCCGAGTAATGCGGGTGGGCATTGATGTCGTTGGGTTCACCATGTGTAGCCCAGCGGGTATGTCCGATACCTATCGGGCTTGCAATTGCAAGGTTTCGAACCAGTTCTTCCAGTTCAGCCACCTTCCCTTTCTTTTTATACACATGAATACCCTCATTCAGCAGGGCAATGCCTGCGCTGTCGTAACCGCGGTACTCCAGACGCTTCAGCCCTTTGATAACTACTTCCTGGGCATTGCGGTGCCCCACATAGGCAACAATTCCACACATAAGTTTTTTCGGTTAAATACCGGTAAGCGGACGGGTGTAATAGATGCGAAGCTTGATATTGTTTTTGTGAAATGCAACCCGGTTCACGGTTTTTCCGGCATTGAGCGGGTAAAGAATGAAGTGGCGGAACCGTGGTTTATCGGGTTCTTCTAGGGCCATCTCCTGTGCAAAGAGCGTCAAAAAGCCCTGATACGAGTTACTGGTCGAGTTGTAGTTCAGGCTGAGATAGCTGCCAAAGTCAGAAAAGACGGTAAATACGCTGTCGTTGTTTACGCGTGCTACATCAATATCAAGTGTACGTGCCAGGTTGTTATATCTGGCCAGAATCTTCTGGTCGCGTGTACGCGCTTCGGCCGTCTTTTGCCGGTTGAATTTGCGCAGCCGGTTGTCGGGGTCGAGCACACGCACATAAAGCTCATTGGGCGGTGCCAGTCCGCCGGGCGGCTCAACGTTTTCAATGATGAGCTGTGCTGCGTTAATTGCCATATTGGGGATGGTATCGGCTTCGAGAAAATCAACAAAAGGGGACAAGTCCAGCTTGGTAAACAGTCCTACACCATTTTGCACATATCGCAAGCCTGATGGCGGATCGTAGTCGGTGAAGTACTGATTGATGAGTTGCACATCTGTGCCGGTACGATTGGATTTTATCTCATTAAAACTGGCCACAAAGCTGGAAAATATAAACGTATATTGAAGGCTGTCGTCCGTAGGATTGTGGTAATGCAAAATCAGTTTGGATTCAGTATCCGAGGCATGGAATCCGACAATTTTATCACCAAACACGGGTTTTACGGCAATACCTTTATGAATCTTAAAGAAATCGTTGGGGCGGATAAAGGCCGAATCTTCATAAGTAGGCGTGGGCGATGACCACCTGAGCACCGTGTTGAACAATCTTTGGCCAAAGGCCTGATCGAGCCGGATACGGACCTTAAACACTTCGGAAGTGTTACCGGAGTCCAGCTTATTTTTAAACAATATAGGGTTCGGGTAAATGGTTCCGGTACCGATAAGATCACCGAGCGGCACCGAGGTTTTATTGAAATAATTGCGGGATTCAGTCCTTGAAATGGTCTTGGCCAATTCATACACCTCAAACGTCTGCGGATTTGTTGAGATGGAGCCGTAAGTATACAAATCATAGCGCAGTTGCAGTACCACCGAATCGAGTACTGAGTTGACATCAATTTTGCCCAGCACAAACCCGAAGTACTGGGTGTAGAAGGAAGCACTCACCTCGCCAAGCAGATCATCCTGGTACTTGCCCAGCAAAAAACGGTTGCCTTCACCATTAAAAATAAAATTACTGGTGCGCAGCGAGTCCAGCCAGATAACACTGCTCTCTACCGGAAATTCCACATATCGGGTCTCAAATTTCGGTGTAGGATTTCTGAAGCCCAGAAATGTGACCTCATCCTTACATGACCAGACTATAACTGCTGCAATACCCAGTATTGCTGCAGTTACCTTACCCCGCCAGTTCATTATACAAGTTATAGAAGGATTCGGTGTAATTATCGTTCTTACCGATGGTCTCTACTTTCTTCTCTTTGATTTTTTTAAAGAGACCCTCCAGTTTTTTGTTCTCACCTGCCACAATCACGGCATCCGAAAATTCAATGGCCATTTTGATGAATCCTTCATAATCAGCCGACTTCAGATTGCCAAGCATGTTGTCTTCAATATCCATCATCTTCACCTTCGACAACAAGTCGCCCTTAAATTTATAGTTGAACGAGTTGTTGTAAATGGTGAAAATGGTTTTGGTGTTCTTGAACAGCGGATCGTTTTTGTAAGTGGTTTTCAGATATAAAGGAATGAAGCTGGTAATCCAATCGTTGCAATGTACAATATCAGGAGCCCAACCCAGCTTGCGCACCGTTTCAATCACACCTTTACAAAAGAAAATGGCACGCTCGTCATTGTCTTCGTAAAAATTATTTTCCTTATCGTAGAATACCGACTTGCGGTGGAAATAATCTTCATTGTCAATGAAATAAACCTGCAGTTTGGCATTGGGAATAGATGCAACCTTTATCGTCAGCGGCTTCTCTTCATCACCCACAGCGATGTTAATTCCCGACAGGCGCACCACCTCGTGTAAACGGTTCTTGCGTTCGTTAATGATGCCGAAACGTGGCACAAGAATCCGGATTTCCATCCCCTTTTCCTGCATGTATTGCGGAAGCTTGCGCACAAATTCGGCTACCTCGGAAGTTTGCAGAAAGGGATTGATTTCACTGGATACATAAAGAATACGAAGCTTTGACATAGTATCAAAAATTGACTTGAAGAACGAAAACGAGGCACAAAGGTACGAAAAAACGCCTCCTTATTCAACTCTGAACTCAATCATATTACACATAAACTCCTGGCTTTCAGATTCATAACCCTCACATAATCAGCCCACTAAAAGGCCGGGAGGCCGTAAATTCCACACTTTTTAATCTTGTTTTCATGGTGTGTGCCTATATTTCCGCACCAAGCCCAGAGCATGAAACGAAGTTCTCTGATTCAATATTTTATCTGGTTAACCCTCGCCCTTCTGCTGCTGTGGTTTTCGCTCGAAGCACTGGCGCCTGCTGACGGGCAAAATCGCTGGAATTACCTGCTGAGCTCCTGGGAGCGTTCCGATAAGGGATGGCTGTGGCTCATGGCCCTGCTGGCTATGGCGAGCCACCTTATTCGCGCTGAGCGTTGGCGTATGTTATTGCATGCCTCCGGTCAGCGCGTTTCTTTTTACCATACCTTTCTTTCACTCATGGTGGGTTACCTGGTTAATCTCGTCATTCCCCGCGGAGGAGAGGTCTCGCGCTGCCTAAACCTGTATAAACTAAACGATTACCCGGCCGATAAATCTTTTGGCACCGTAGTAGCCGAGCGCGCCATTGATCTGGTCTGTTTTTTGGCGGTCCTGTTCCTGGCTTTTCTGGTGGAATTCGACAAGCTGATGTCCTTCCTGAAAACCTTGCCCGTGCAAATGCCCGAAACGTGGTTTGTGCTAGCCGGGCTGGTGTTGTTTTTCGTAGCCGCTGTTGTAATATGGTTTTGGATAAGGAGCGTACCGTTCCTGCAAAGCAAGGTGAAGCAACTATGGGCAGGTTTTATGAGTGGTCTTCGGTCTGCATGGAGCGTAAAACAGCCCGGGGTTTTTATCCTTTATACGATACTGATATGGTTGCTTTATTTTCTGATGACCTTTACTGTGCTAATGGCTTTTGATGAAACCCAATCGCTGGGCTGGCAGGCCATCTTAAACCTATTTGCCATCGGCTCGCTGGCCATGGTGCTGCCTATGCCGGGAGGCACCGGTTCTTACCACACACTGGTACCGGCCGGTCTCGCCTTTCTTTACAAAATTCCACTTCCCGATGCCGTTGCTTTTACCTTTGTATTTCACGCCTGGCAAACCCTGATTATGATTGCAGGCGGTGTGCCTGCCTTGCTTTCTACTGCATGGCTGGGGATGCGAAAGAAAATACAAAATCCATTACCTTTGGAACCCTGACGGAATGTCAGGAAATCAAAATGGCCTGTTACTTGTTATAAAGTTCAAAAAAATACGTCTATGGGTTTACTTATTATTGGTGTTGTTTTTATGATTGTGGGTATGCTGGTCAGCAACAAGCTGAAGAGCAAGTTCCGCGAGTATTCGCAAATCCGGCTGAACCAGAATCTGACAGGTGCCGAAATTGCGCGGCTGATGCTGGCCGACAACGGTATCCACGATGTGCAGGTTATCAGTGTGGAGGGGCAGCTCACCGACCACTATAATCCGGTAAATAAAACTGTTAACCTCAGCCCCGATGTGTATCACGGGCGCAGTGCCGCTGCAGCTGCAGTAGCAGCCCACGAATGCGGCCATGCTGTACAACATGCCACCGCTTATTCCATGCTGGAGTTCCGTTCGGCCATGGTACCCATTCAAAACATTTCATCCAAAGTCATCAATATCATCTTCTTCATGATGATGTTCGGTGCATTTGCGGTTAAGGGATTATTCTCATTCGATACGGCCTTACTGGTAATTATTGGCTGCTATACCGTGTTTGCACTTTTTGCCCTCATTACGCTTCCGGTAGAGTTTGATGCCAGCCGCAGGGCATTGGCATGGATTGAAGCGCGGGGCATTGTTACACCCCGCGAGCATGAGATGGCCAAGGATGCACTGAAATGGGCTGCCATGACGTACGTGGTTGCCGCTATTGCCGCGCTGGCCTCGCTGATGTACTGGGTTATGGTATTCCTGGGCAGAAGAGATTAAGAGCTTGTTGCTGTAAAATTGTTTCATACCAGTATTTTTGAAGCCTGAAACCTTCAGGCTTTTTTATTTTAAACAAATTGTAACTCATGAATTTTCAGTTAACCGAAGAACACCTGGCCGTACAAAAAGCAGCACGTGATTTTGCGCAAACTGAACTTTTGCCCGGTGTGATTGAGCGTGACACCC
This sequence comes from Cyclobacteriaceae bacterium, assembly GCA_036787955.1. Classification (GTDB taxonomy): domain Bacteria; phylum Bacteroidota; class Bacteroidia; order Cytophagales; family Cyclobacteriaceae; genus UBA2336. The sequence continues at coordinate 63,733 of DAIQOI010000012.1, read as the reverse complement.
ACCAGCAATTTCCACATGAGCAAATCAAAAAAATGGGCGAGTTGGGGTTCATGGGCATGATGGTGGACCCGAAGTACAATGGTGGGGGCATGGATACCATATCGTATGTGCTGGCCATGGAAGAAATCTCAAAGGTAGATGCTTCGGCCGCGGTGGTTATGTCGGTTAATAATTCGCTGGTGTGTTGGGGGCTGGAGAAATTCGGCACCGAAGAGCAAAAGGAGAAGTACCTGAAACCACTTGCCAAAGGCGAGATTATCGGAGCATTCTGCCTGTCTGAACCCGAAGCCGGTTCCGATGCCACCAGTCAGCGTACCACGGCCGAAGACAAGGGCGACTACTACTTGCTGAACGGCACTAAAAACTGGATAACCAACGGAAGCACAGCCAGCGTCTATCTGGTGATGGCCCAGACCCATCCGGAAAAACGGCACAAAGGCATTAACGCACTGATTGTGGAAAAAGGCATGCCCGGGTTTGTGGTAGGCAAGAAAGAAGACAAGATGGGCATCCGTGGTTCGGATACTCACTCACTCATGTTTACGGATGTAAAGGTTCCGAAAGCCAACCGCATAGGCGAAGAGGGTTTCGGTTTTACGTTTGCCATGTCCACGTTGAATGGCGGACGCATAGGTATAGCCGCACAGGCCCTGGGTATTGCGTCAGGTGCATTCGAGCTGGCTCTTAAATATTCAAAGGAGCGTAGGGCTTTCGGTCATTACCTGGCCGAGCATCAGGCCATCCAGTTTAAGCTGGCCGAGATGGCCACCAAGATTGATGCTGCCCGCCTGCTGGTGTGGCATGCCGCCTACCTGAAGGATCAGGGGCAGAATTTTGTAAAGGCAGCTGCGCAGGCCAAGTTGTACGCCTCCGAAATTGCCCAGGAAGTAACCACCGAAGCTGTGCAGATACACGGTGGTTACGGTTATGTGAAAGAGTATCACGTGGAGCGCCTGATGCGCGATGCAAAGATTACGCAGATTTACGAGGGTACTTCAGAAATCCAGAAGATGGTAATTTCAAGGGAGCTGTTGCGGGTCTGAGCCCGGCCTGAAACAACAGAGACTGGGCCATCAACGATTCCAACGTATGTCGTGCTTCCACGTACTACATGTTACACTGGACTTCAATCTTTATCAATCCGCTGGATAGCTCATTATAAACCTTAAAACTCCACCATCAGGCTCAGTACTTCATTGCCGCGTTTTACCTTTATCTGAACGGTCTGACCTTTATCAAATTTGCCCAATGCTTCCATATAACTCTGAACGTCCTTAATCTCATAAGGACCCATCTGGATGATCAGGTCACCGGTCTGAATGCCGGCCTTGTGTGCCGGTCGCCCCTCGGTAACGCCATCTACCTTCAGGCCCGGTTCATCGGATGAATAGCTGGGCATCACCCCCAGGGTTACTTTAAACGGGCTGCGCACGGCCATGGCATTACTTTTGGTTTTGAGAAACTGTAGCTTTGGTTCTCCATCCAGCTTTTCAATCACCTGCCGGATCAGATTCAACACCGCCACAGCACCCTCGTAATTGATTTTATCCCAGTCGTCAGAAGGCTTGTGATAGTCGGCATGTGAGCCGGTAAAGAAATGCAGCACCGGAATATTTTTGAGATAAAATGAGGTATGATCAGATGGGCCTATTCCGCTGGAATCGGTTTTTATTTTCAGTTGTTCGGTAGCCAGTTGTTTCAGCAGAGGCTCCCACACCGGACTGGTGCCTGTGCCGTTTACTACCACGGTTTTGGTTTCGGAATTCAGCCGGCCAATCATATCCATATTGATCATGAAGTTGACCTTGGAAAGGTCGTGGGTAGGGTGTTCGGTAAAATACTTGGAACCCAGTAAACCCATTTCTTCACCCGAAAAAAAGATGAACAGGAGGTTGTGTTTCTCTTTCTTTTTGTTGGTGGCAAAATAGCGCGCCAGTTCCATTGCTCCGGCAGTGCCTGAGGCATTGTCGTCGGCACCGTTGTGGATTTTGTCTTTGGGGTTGGCATCGAGCGAACCGCCCTGCAGACCCAGCCCCAGGTGATCGTAATGCGCGCCAATTACAATGGTGCCGGGCGCTTTGTTATCCAGTAAGGCCACCACATTCAAAGCAGTACCTGCTTCTCCCTCGCCATGTACACCACCCCGGAAGGGAAATTGCTGAAGGTAGGAACCATTGTGGCCCAGCGGACGCAGCTTCAGTTTTTTCAGTTCTGAAACAAGGTAAGCAGCCGCCATCTTCTCGCCTTCCGAGCCGGTTCCGCGACCCTGAAGCGAATCGCTGGCAAGGATTTTAATATGTTGTTTGATTTTCGTTGCATCAATTTGCTGAGCCTGTAAAGCAATTGAAAATACCGCCAGAAGCAAAAGATAAACTATCCTCATAAAGCAAACGATTTAAATGATTTATCGACCGGCAAGATACACACAAACCCGATCGGATTGTTACTTGGACCCTGTTTTGACACCGGACATGTAAAACCACCTGAAAATGCCTGTACAAACGTGTGCTGAAACTTATTCAGCTATCTTAACAACCTGGTGAGGGTATTCCCGTTAAAAAGACTTACGTTCTTATGAATACCCTTTCTGCTATTGCAGCTGCCGGGTTTGTGCTGATATCACTTTTCATTGGTCATATCATCCTCAAACAGCTTAAACTAACCCTACAACACACCGGCTGGACAGCACCGCAACAACGCCAGCTATTGTCGCGCAGCGCGGGCCTGCTCATCATCTGGCTGCTGACCCTCTCATTTTTTTCCATCATGGGTATTACGCAGCGCAGCAGCTGGTTCCCGTTAAATATAGCAGCCGTTCTCATACCCCCCTTTACCGGTGTTTTTGCAATTGCTTTTTCACGCCGGAGCAGCACGCTGCTAAAACACCTTCCATTGAGTGGACTAACCTACCTGCAAAGTTTCCGGGTAGTTGTAGAAATGCTGATGTGGGGGCTGTTTCTCAACGACAAACTGCCTGTGCACATGACTTTTGAAGGGAAAAACTACGACATACTTGCCGGACTAACCGCACCGGTGGTGGCGCTTACACTTTCAAAGAACAAAATCATCATGATATTGTGGAATGCATTCAGCATGGCTTTGCTGCTGAACATTTTTGTTACGGGCGTTCTTTCGGCCCCTACTCCCTTTCAGCAGTTTTTTGCCGAACCCGGCAGTGCTCTGTTGATGAAATTTCCCTTTGTTTTACTTCCTGGCTTCCTGATTCCGGTGGCGCTGCTCCTTCACCTCCTTTCCCTGCGTAAGTTATTTGGTAACGGACATTCTGTGGAATAATAACTTTTCGTTGATAAGCACCCGTAGGCCTGGTATCAGCTGCTCACAGTATCAACCTACTCCTTTTCGGTTTTCAGGGGAGGAAGTATGAAGTTATCCAGCACACTGGGCTCGGCCATCTTCGCTTCAATTTCCTCCACCGTACGGGGCGCATGGTACGACAGCAACTCGCAGCCATCTTTGGTTACCAGAAAGTCATCTTCAATGCGTACTGCAATACCCCACCACTTAGGATCCCTGGTGGTCTTTTCCTGAATGTAAATGCCCGGTTCGATGGTGATGACCATATTTTCCTGCAGTACATCATAATTACCACGGTCGTGTACGTCCAGCCCGATATGGTGGCAGCAGCCATGGGGATAGTACATGTGTCGGTCGGTCGGTTTGTCAATAATTTTCAATTCGGTTAACCCTGTATTTATGATGCGCGCAGTGGCTTCGTACAATTCCGAAAAGCGCGTGCCCGGTTTACAGATTTTCATCGCTTCTTCCTGCGCGGCCAACACCAGATTGTAGATCTGCTTTTGTTCAGGGGAAAATTTTCCTCCCACCGGAATGGTGCGCGTAACATCGGCTGTATAGCCGTGGTACTCGGCCCCCAGGTCCATCAGTATCAATTCCTTCGAATCGAGCACGGGCTTATAATTATCAATGTAGTGAAGAATGCAGCCGTTGTGGCCACTGCCCACAATAGACGGATAGCCTACGCCCTCGGCCTGGTATTTTTTAAAAACAAACTCATGGATGCCCTGCACTTCGCGCTCGCTCATGCCGGGCTTCATGGCTTTCATTACCTCTGCCTGACCAATACTGGATATCATCACAGCCTTACGGAGCAACGCAATTTCTTCGGGGGTTTTAATGCCCCGCAAATCGTTCATGATATGCGCAAGTGCCACGGTATTTAACCGGTTGCGCGCAGGCTCTGGTTGTATCGAGGTTTTATCCGGATAGCCGGCTTTTTTTCTGAACTGCTCTATCAAATTGTACAAATCTGCAGGATCCCTGGGATCATCGCGGACATCATTGTGAAAATCGAAAAAAAATATCTGAGAGAATTTTGAGAAATCAACGGGAAAATTTGCAAAGTCGGTGTTGTTAAAAGCCATTTCAAAGCCTAGTTGTTCGCGCACACCGGCAAAGCCCAGCCTGCGGCCCGTCCACATTTCCATGATGGGATTGCGCGGCTGCACAAAAATCACTTCATCGAACAACGTTCCGTTAGGCGCCTGCTGCTTTTCTTTGAAAATAAGCAGCACGGCATGGGGCTCGCGGTAGCCGGTGAGGTAATAAAAGTCGGGGTCCTGGTGATATACATAGTCCACATCGTTGCTGCGGTTGCGCACGGCATTGGCAAAGAACACCGCCACCGAATTGGGCGGCATTTTTTCGCGCACCTTCTGCCTGCGTTCCTTGTGCCAGTGCTTACTTAAAAAATCGGTTGGCAGCTGCTGGGCAGACAATGCTCCGTAAATCCATACCAACAAAACATACAGGCGCTTCATGATTTCGTCATTAGGTTAATGAAACTACAAAAATTCCTGCTGCAAAAAAAACTTTTCACCACCGGCCCAAAATGTTTACTTTCAGAAAATTTTCATTTCAGTATGAAAAAATTGCTTTTTCCCATCTGCCTGTGGATTGTGTTTCCTACGATGGCTCAGAAAAAATCCGTCTCAGCCGACAAGCGACTGGCCGGGCTGGATGCTGAACTGCAGCAACTGCCGGCAAAATACCATGCAGCCGGATTTGCCGTAGCCATTGTAGAAAAAGATAAAATCATTTATGCCAAAGGATTCGGCTACCGCGATGTGGAAAAGAAGCTGCCGGTAACACCCAACACACAGTTTGCCATAGGATCATGTACCAAAGCCTTTACCTGTGCACTGCTGGGCCTGTTGCGCGAAGAGCAAAAAATATCGTTCGATGACAGCCCGATAAAACACGTGCCTGAATTGCGCTTCAACAAACCCGAAATGAACCAGCTCATCACCATCCGCGACATCATGACCCACCGCACCGGCCTGCCGCGTCACGACTACAGCTGGTACCTGTTTCCCACCCACTCGCGCGACAGCCTTGTAAGGCGCATCGAACACCAGCCGCCTTTTGCATCGGTACGCGAGAAGTACTACTACAACAACTTCATGTACCTGCTGCAGGGTGTGATTGCCGAGCGCATCACCGGTAAAAGCTGGGAAGACAATATCCGCGAACGTTTCTTCGGGCCCTTGCAAATGAACCTTTCAACCACGGATATTGACGGCCTGCGCAAAGGTTATGAGGCAGCTACCGGCTACCGCGCAAAAGACAAGCAGATTGTAAAGATGGATTATTACGACATTGCCGCCATGGGCCCGGCCGGCAGCATCAACAGTTCGGTGAGCGAAATGGCCAACTGGGTAATAACCTGGATTAACGGGGGAAAATTTCAGGGTAAACAGATACTTCCACCTTCGTACGTAAAAGAAGCCATCAGCTCGCACACCGTTGTATCGGCCGATCCGCCCGATGGTGAATATCCGGATATTCAGTTTGGCAACTACGGCTACGGCTGGATGATAACCTCTTACAAAGGACACTATCGTGTTGAACATGGCGGCAATATTGACGGCTTTTCGGCCAGCACCTGTTTCTTTCCCACCGACAGCATCGGCATAGTGGTGCTTGTAAACCAGAATGGATCCGTGCTCACATCCTTGGTGCGTAATATCATCAGCGACCGGATGCTGAATGTACACCGCACCGACTGGGATAAATTTTATACCAAGCGCATAGAAGATGCCGAAAAACAACAGGTTTCTGCCAGGGCACAGATGCGTTCATCGCAAAAGAAAAACACCCGCCCATCGCGCCACCTGCATGAACTTACCGGCAGTTACCACCACCCCGGCTACGGAAAATTTGAACTGGTGGTGGAACGCGACTCGCTGTTTGCCCGAACACCGATCAAAACCTTCTGGCTGAAGCATTATCATTATGATGTGTTTGTACCATACGAAAAAGTGAGCGGCAAAATTGACACAGCCGCCAACGTAAACCTGCGGTTTAACTTTCGCACCGGCGATCAGGGGGATATTGTTTCGGCTATGGTAAAGCTGGAGCCTTCTTTGGATGCCCTTGAGTTTAAGCGTACGCCACGCAAAATAGAAGTTACGCGCGAAACCCTACAAGCTTATGCGGGCGAATACGAACTGGCCGGTGTAATAACCCGCTTTTACCTGAAAGAGTCGGGCAATGTGTTGTACCTGCTGGTGCCCGGCCAGCCGGAATATGAGCTGATGCCCACAGAGAAGCACACTTTTATCATCAGGAATCTGGAGGGCTTCACGATCAAGTTCACCGAATCAGGCGGCAAAATTACCGAGGCAACCTTCATTCAGCCGCATGGTACGTTTGTAGGAAAGAGAAGGTGAAATTTCATTGAAATGCTTCTCTGTTCATAAAATATACAGCGCATCTACTGCACCCGGCTGAACTCCATCGGCCCGAAGTTGGCCTGTTTTATTTTACCATCCGGTGCAAAAATAAACGTGAGGTTTTGCTTGCCGTACCACCTTTTGTCGTACCACCCGCGGAACACATCGTAATGCCAGTGGGCAAAGCGGGCTTTGACAAAGTTGTTCAGCACCGCTATCAGTTCATCGCCCTCGCGCGTGATGATCAGCTCGCCAAACAACGGACTCACATACCTGCCGGCATAGGCATCCAGCGGCAGCGAGGGCTGCGTGCCGGCCACGCGTTTGCCTTCAAAATCTTTGGTGCGTTTTTCATTTTCTGCCTCTATGCCGCGGTACAGTTGCAGAAACTCCGCACTCCAGTCGCGGGTGCCTCCTAATGCAAACAGGTCGAACGCCTTGTACATGAGCGCATGCCGCAGTTCGGCATGGTCGAGGTTGCCAAACACGTAAATACCCAGTTTTTCTTCCGGCAACTGGCCGTGCAGGGCAATGGCTCCTGCCAGGCTGCCGGTATGGAAGTTCACCTTCCTGCCCTTGTAGTCGTGCTGAAACCACCCCAGGCTATAGGTGGTCCAGTTGGGTTTGGTAAGGCGTGCCGTGGGATAAAACTGAGATGCAGGCACCAGGGTTTGTGGTTTAAACAATTCGGTCCACGTTTTTGCCGACAGCAACCGGCCTCCATCGTATTTCCCGCTATCGATCATGCAGCGCACCCATTTGGCCATGTCGTCAATGCACGACCATACGCTGCCGGCTGCACCAATGGCATCGGCACTGGAATGTTCTATAACCTGGATTTTGCCTTCTATTTTATAATGCGGCTGCGTACGGTTGCTGTCGTTTATTACTTCGCGCAGAAACGGGAAGGTGCGGTTCATGCCCAGTGGTTTGAACAGCCGCTGGCGCATAAACTCATACCATGGCATTCCGCTCACCCTGCTTATCACCTCGCCCGCTGCCGCATACATAATATTCTGGTAAATGAAGCTGCCCCGCAGGCTGTAGGATGGCGGCACATCGCGCATTTTGCGCAGCACTTCTTCGGTTGGTATGTTCATGGCGCTCCACAGGAAATCGGCATTGCCCACACCGGAATTATGGATGAACAAATCGCGTATGCGCAACTCGCGTGTAACGTACGGATCGTTTAGCTGAAATTCGGGCAGGTAGCTGAGCACGCGGTCATCCCAGTTGATTTTGCCCTCATCCACCAGCATGCCCATGCAGGCAGCCGTCATGGCTTTGGTGGTGGAGGCGCAGGCAAATAAGGTTTGTGCATCCACCGGTTCAGGCCGGCCCAGCTCGCGCACGCCATATCCTTTGGCCAACAGCACCTGGCCGTCTTTCACCACCGCAACAGCCATCCCCGGAATTTCCCAATCGATCATTCCTTTCACCAGGTAGGCTTCAAACTCCTGAACTTTTTTATCAGTGGCTATCGCAGTGGCTATCGGTTTTTTCTGGCCAAGAGCTGTGAAGGCCAGAAACAACAGAATGAAGGAACGCATGGCAGGCAAATTTTTGGTTACTGCTAATGTTAAAGAAAACCGTTTAATCGTTCAAGGCATTCTATTCTGCAGTTTGGCTTTTCCCGGCAGCAGAATACACTGAAATCTTCTTTTCCATGATCATAAACTCCAGCGGCTTTTTGGGGAAGCCGTACCGTGGGTCTGTAAAAGCAAAGGGTTTGCGTTGGCCGGTATCGGTATAACCCTGCCGCTCATACCAGGCAATCAGCTCGGAGCGGTCGGTGAGCACATTCATGAATATGGCGGTGCAGCCTTTTTCGCGCGCATGGGCTTCGGCTGCCTGCATAAGTTTTTTGCCGATGCCGCTTTTCTGCAACGTGGGTTTTACCGTAAGCATGCCGAGGTAAAGTTTAGCACCTTCCACGCGCAGCTCAACACAACCGATAATTTCTTCATTATCCACATATTTCAGGATAACGCTATCCGGCCGCTGCATGACTTCGCGCAACAGCTCGGCATCGGTGCGGGTGCCGTCAATCAGGTCGGCTTCGGTGGTCCAGCCCTGGCGGCCGGTATCTCCGCGGTAAGCAGCGTTTACCAACTGGCTGAGCGCCTGGGCATCTTCCGGTAAGGCAGGCAAAATCTGCGGCATGAAAATTTCAATTACACTTGCAAAATAGGTAAGTTATCAGGTTTCAAAGAAAGGTTTACTTTCGTTCTGCTATAAATGATTTATTTACAGGTTTAAAAAATTTCCCTACATTCAGTCTATGAAAAAATGGTTATTCATTGTGCTTGTACTGGCGATGTGTTGGGCCTGCACCAAATCACCAGAGGAGTCTGTTACATGGAAATCGATAGAAAAGGAACTGCAGGAGCGGTTCATCCTTGCGGAAGATGGAGAAACGATTGAACTGCCGGAAGGGCATTTCATGTTTACCCGAACCCTGAGCATGGATGGAAAAAAGCGCATCACCATCCGCGGCAAGGGCATGGACAAAACCGTATTGTCGTGGAAAAACCAGACGGAAGGTGCACAGGGCATGCTGATTAGCAACGGTTACAACATTAAGCTGGAGGATTTTACCATTCAGGACGCCAAAGGCGATAACCTGAAGGTCAATGATACCCGGGGCGTTATTCTGCGCAGGATCCGCTCGCAATGGTCGGGCGGCCCGAAAACCGAAAACGGTGCCTATGCCCTGTATCCGGTATTGTGCACGCGCGTACTAATTGAAGAATGTGTTGCCATGGGTTCATCCGATGCAGGAATCTACGTGGGTCAGTCGGATACGGTAATTATCCGCAAGAACAAAGCTTACTGGAACGTGGCCGGCATTGAAGCCGAAAATTCAAAGTATGTGGAAATTTACGGCAACGAAGCCTACGAAAACAGCGGTGGCATATTGGTGTTTGATTTACCCGGCTTAACCACCTACGGGCATTCTACCAAGGTTTATAACAACATTGTTCGCGACAACAACCACAAAAATTTTGCCCAAAAGGGGAATATCGTAGCAACCATACCACCGGGTTCGGGTATTATGATTCTGGCCACGCACCATGCAGAGATTTTTTTTAATCAAATAAAAAACAATAAAACCGTAGGGCTGGCCATCATAAGCTATGAGTTGGTGGCTGCCCTGAGCGAAGGACAGGAAGAGACCGCCGGTGCAGTGGCAGGAGTGCAAACCGTGAACAACCGCTTCCGCGAAGATACACTCTACAATCCGTATCCATACAAAATACTAATTCACCGCAATCATTTTAAAAACCGACACCTGTTTCCCAGCATGAGCAATGACGTGGGCAAGCTGTTGGCCTGGAAGTCATTGTTTAATCCGCCCGATATTCTGTTTGACGGTATCAAGCATCCTAAACTGGAAGACCCTGAAATCTGCATCGGAGAAAACGGAAAAATTACATTCATTAATCTGGATGCAGGTAACGACTTTCAAAATCTTTCGAAAGATGCTTCGCCCTTTGAATGCCTGAAGAAAAATCCGTACCTGGATTTGAAGCTATGATGCACACAAAGCATTGGATCTTACTCGCCTTGCTGGCGACCGTAGCCTGCTCGAAGAAGCAGGCATCGGAAGAAGTTGTGGTGATGGAAGAAAAGGTTACCCTGCCTTCAAACCGGCTTCCGGGTAAAAAGACTTTGTCGGAGTACGGATTTTTTCAGGGTGAATTAAAAAATCTTCAGCCCGCTGAGCGGGTATTTTATTACGAGCTCAACGCTCCGTTGTTCAGCGATTATGCTTTTAAGAAACGTTTCATATATCTTCCGCCCGGTACAGCAATACGTTATCATGCTACCGATGTATTTGAGTTTCCGGAGGGCACGGTCATCATCAAAAATTTTTATTATCCATCCGATTTCCGCAGGCCGGATGAACATATCCGGATTATTGAAACACGGTTGCTGATATTGGAAAACGGCCAGTGGAAGGCCCTGCCTTACATCTGGAATGAGGAACAAACCGAAGCCTTTCTGGACGTAAGCGGTAAAAATCTGGACGTAAGCTGGGTTCACTACGATGGTTCTGTGCGCAGTGTGAATTATTCCATCCCCAACATGAACCAGTGCAAGGGCTGCCACCTGCGGGGAGATAAAATTTTTCCCATCGGCCCGCTGGCCCGGCAATTGAATAAAACGGTCAACGGCATCCATCAGCTGGCCCATCTTGCTTCAATGGGCGTACTGAAAAATCTGCCCGAACTTCAGCAAATCCCTCAGTTGCCCGATTATGACGATGAGAGCGCCCCGCTTGATGCACGCGCACGTGCCTGGCTTGAGGTGAACTGCGCTCACTGCCACCGCCCGGATGGCCCCGCCAAAACCAGCGGACTGCACCTGACCACCGATGTAACGCGGCCCTTCGAACTCGGCATTGGCAAACCCCCCGTTGCTGCCGGACGTGGCTCGGGAGGATTACACTATGATATTGTGCCCGGACATCCGGAAAAATCCATCCTGTACTACCGCATCACGTCAACCGACCCGGGCATCATGATGCCGGAACTGGGAAAAAAACTGGTTCACGAAGAAGGCGTTGCGCTTATTCGCGAATGGATAGCCTCGCTTAATTAACAAGTATGCAACGCCAGCCCATTCGGTTCAATCGCCAGGAACTTGCAGGCGCATTTGGTGACATTGGCACCGATTTTCCATTGATTGTAGGAATGATTATCGCTGCCGGCCTGCATACGCCCAGTGTGTTGATTGTCTTTGGCCTGATGCAGATCGCGACCGGTTTGGTTTACCGCATGCCCATGCCGGTACAACCCCTGAAGGCCATGGCTACCCTGGTTATTGCACAAAAAATTGCCGGGCCGGTGCTGTTGGGTGCCGGTATTGCCATAGGGGTTATTATGCTGGTGCTGTCGGCAAGTGGCCTGCTCACCTGGCTGGGCAAGGTGGTTCCAAAGCCGGTAATCCGCGGTATTCAGTTTGGCCTGGGACTAAGCCTTTGCGGGCTGGCCTTCAAAGAATATATACCCTCAGCCGGCCTAACCGGCTACGTGCTGGCAGCCATCACCTTTCTGCTTATTATCCTGTTGTTCCATAACAAAAAGTATCCTGCTGCGCTGGTGGTTATTATAATGGGCATTCTTTATGCTTTTCTCACCTCGGTAAATCTCCAAGAACTGCAACAGGCATTTGGTATTACCTGGCCCCAACCTGCAATACCCGGGTGGAACGACATCTGGAAGGGTTTCCTGTTGTTATCCATTCCGCAGATACCGCTCTCACTAAGTAACTCCATGCTTGCCACACGACAGGTTATTGCCGATTATTATCCGGATCGAAATATCGGCTTAAAAAAAATAGGATTGACCTATGCCGCAATGAACCTGTTGTCGCCATTGGCAGGCGGCATTCCGGTGTGTCATGGTGCGGGTGGCATGGTGGGTCACTATACCTTTGGCGGAAGAACAGGTGGCTCGGTGATAATTTACGGTATGTTGTATGTTGTGCTGGGCCTGTTTTTCGGTCAGGGCTTCAATCAGTTGATTAATGTTTTTCCGCTGCCTGTACTCGGCACCATTCTGTTGTTTGAAGGTATTGCATTGATTATGCTGACGGGCGATACGGTATCGGTACGGAAAGATTTCATGCTGGCAATTATGGTAGGACTGATGGCCTTCGGCTTACCGTATGGCTTTGCCATTGCACTGGTTGCAGGGGTGTTGTTGTATCATTTCATGCCTGACCGTTTTTGGGATAACCGGACATGAAATTATTGTTCAGCAAGGCCCGTTTAACGGAAATAACCGGTTAAATTGCACGCCTTTTTTTTGCAAAAGTGCAGCAGTTTTCCACAATTCAGTCTGTCTGGTCGGCATTGAAAGACGCCCTGCGCGGCACGGAGGCCGACTATACAAAAATCAGTTTGAAACGCGCCATTTTTCTGCTGGCCGTGCCCATGATACTGGAGCTGGTCATGGAGTCAACCTTTGCGGTGGTTGACATATTTTTTGTAGGAAAGCTGGGCCCTACGGCTGTTGCTGCTGTGGGACTTACAGAAACATATCTTTTCCTGTTGTATTCCATAGCCGGAGGACTGGCCACGGCAGTAACCGCCATTGTGGCACGAAGGATAGGTGAAAAAAATTTCGATGGGGCGGGCTTGGCGGCAGTACAATCTGTGTTTATTGGCATGCTGGCTTCAGTTCCGTTTGCACTTGCCGGAATATTTTATAGCAAAGACCTGTTGTTGCTGATGGGTGCTGACGAGCAGGTAATACGCGAAGGGCAAAACTACACGATATGGATGCTTGGCGGAAATGCAGTTATTATCCTGTTATTTGTAATCAATGCCATTTTTCGCGGAGCGGGCGATGCGGCCATAGCCATGCGGGTATTGTGGGTTGCCAATGGCATCAACATCCTGCTCGACCCCCTGCTTATATTCGGTTGGGGCCCCTTGCCTGCCATGGGTGTTGAAGGCGCAGCTATTGCCACCAACATCGGTCGCGCGACCGGTGTTGCCGTACAGTTGTACTTCCTGCTGAAAGGCGGAAAACACATCCGTATAAAACAGCAGCATATGGTTTGGCATGCTTTTACCATGCTGCACATACTGAAAACTTCACTGGGCGGCATCGGGCAATCCATCATAGCCACTTCATCGTGGGTATTTCTGATGCGCATACTGGCCGATGTAAGCAGCGAAGCAGTAGCCGGCTCAACTATTACCATCCGTATTATGATGTTTACCCTGTTGCCGGCCTGGGGTCTTTCCAATGCAGCAGCGACACTGGTAGGCCAGAACCTTGGTGCAGGACAACCGGATAGAGCTGAATTGACTGTCTGGAAAATTGGCATTTATAATATGGTATTTCTTATTGCCATATCATTGGTTTTCTTTTTTTTCAATGAGCAGTTGATCATGCCCTTTACCAACGATAAGCAGGTAATTGCCATAGGAGCAGAGTGGCTGAAGATCTTATCGTATTCCTATTTTGTTTATGGCTGGTGGATGGTAGCCGTACAGGCTTTTAACGGGGCTGGGGATACACAGACTCCCACAAAAATTAACCTCGTGTTCTTCTGGCTCATGCAGATACCGCTGAGCTGGTATCTTGCACTGCGGTTAAACTGGGAGCACAGCGGTGTATTCTGGGGTGTGTTTATTTCCGAAACATCCGTGGGATTATTTACACTATGGCTGTTCACCAGGGGCAGGTGGAAGCGCTTCAAAGTATAACTTTTCACTCCAATTCGCGGATTTCAAAATCCTCTCCCTTGCCGTAGCGGGTCAGATCGTTAAGCCTGTACCTTTCAAGTGTGTGCAGGTCTTTCACATCAAAATCGCCATCCGTGCGAATGTTTTCTATGACAAACTCGTGTATCTCACCGTGGTTTATAATACGGTATTTTTTTCCGGTGCGCAAAACATCCAGAGCCAGGCCTTTCATCCGTTTACAATCACCAGGTTAACCATGTCAAAACAAAGGCTGATGTTATAATTCTTCTTCTCTTTCCAGCATCAGGATTGACGATTGCGGAACGATGAAATATTTTTCGCCCTCGTACATTACTTCAATGGCCCCCTTTTGCAGGAAGATGGCCAGGTCGCCCTCCTGGGCCTGCAGCGGAAGATACTTCACCTGCTCATCGCGTCCTTTCCACAGTTCATCTTCATCGGCCGGCAGGGGCAGCGGATAACCCGGGCCTACTTTAATCACATAACCGCTCTGTATTTTTTCTTTTTCCTGAACGCCGGGCGGCAGGTAAAGACCGCTTTCGGTGCGATCGGACTGGCGTACGGGTTTAATCAATACGCGATCGCCTACTACGATCAGTTTCTTGAGTTTATTGTCGGGTGTAACTTTCATGGCTGCTGATTTTTTTCGGGTAACAATGAACATGGATTCCGCATTCCCTGGCTCTTTGTCATCCGCCGGGGAGGTTATCTATCTGATCATAGCGGGTGCAGGGTAGCATAGATGAACGCTTATATCCAGCATTTTTTCCGGCCGAAAGATAATATACATGCATATTTCCTGTGACGTCAATGACCGATTAATGTTTGGTAAAGGCTTGCCGAAACTTTTTGCCCGATTCCCGGTGGGTTCGGCATCTTTTCACGGTTTTACGGGCAGCATCTGGTACCGCTCGTCATTGCGGTCGTTGCCGGCTATTCCGATGCTCTTTCCACCAGCTTGGGGTCAATTGACTTGGTGGTCCTGGCCCCCAGTTCACGTATTTTTTCGGCTCGTGTTACCAGGTTCCCCTTGCCTTCGTACAGTTTGCGCATGGCCTCTGTATAGGTATCTCTTGCCTGATTAATCTGATGGCCAATCTTCTTTAAATCTTCTACAAAGGCCACAAACTTGTCGTAAAGCTTTCCGCTCTCTTCGGCAATCTGAAACGCATGTTGGCTTTGTTTCTCCATTTTCCAGATGCTGGCTACGGTGCGCAAAGTAGCCAGTAAGGTAGTGGGACTAACAATGACAATTCGTTTATCCCAGGCAAAATTGAAGAGCTCCGGGTCGGCCTGTAATGCCGCAGCAAATGACGCCTCGATGGGCACGAACATTAACACAAAGTCGGGGGTGTTAAACTCGAGCGAGCTAAAATAATTTTTGTCGCTCAGTAGTTTAACGTGGTTTTTCATGGATTCCAGATGGGCCTTCAGATAGTAGTTGCGTTGCTCATCGTCATCTGCATTTACAAATTGTTCATAGGCCACCAGCGAAACCTTGCTATCGATAATGATGTGCCGGTTGTCGGGCAGCATAACCAGGTAATCGGGACGGACAGTCTCCCCTTCCGCATTTTTACCAACAACCTGTTTTCGGTATTCGCGGTCGCGCACCAGCCCTGAACGTTCCAGTATGGTTTCCAGTATCACCTCACCCCAGTCGCCCTGCTTTTTGACATCGCCTTTCAGGGCCCGGGTTAAATTATTGGCTTCTTCACTAATCTTATGGTTTAGTTCATATAGCTTTTTCACCTCTTCGCGCAGACTGAGTTTATCGCGTAATTCGCGATCGTAGGTTTCTTCTACTTTCTTTTCAAAGCTACTAATCTTATCCTTCAGCGGAGCAAGCAAGTCACTCAGTGCTGTTTTATTTTGTTCGGAAAATTTTCTGGATTTTTCTTCCAGTATCCGGTTGGCCAGATTTTCAAATTCGGCAGTAAACTTTGTTTGCAGTTCAGCAAGCTCCTTCTGGCGTTCGGCCAGCCGTTCTTCCAGGTTGCGGTAATCGGCTTCGGTTGCCGACAGGCTTCGGTTCAATTCTTCTATACGGATGCGCTCCTTTTCGAGCCTGCTTTCCAGTTCGCCAATCTGCTGCTTCAGCTCCAGGTTTCTTTCCTGCTCGGCCTTTAGCAGGGAAGACTTTTCAGAGAGTTGAGAAGCCAGCCGTGATTTGGCCAACAGCCAACCCACAAAACCGCCCAGCGTTAACCCGATTAGTAAAAACATCCATTCCATACGGTAAAGTTACCTTTTAATCAGATTGATTTGTCTTTTTTATCCGCCAATAAAAAAGGGCTGTCAACAGTTGTCAAATTTGTATTTCATTGGCCTTACCGCGCAAAATTGTAAATTGCTAGCCTATGACCACGTCTGTCACTTCAAGCCATCAGGCCATCGGGCTGGAAGACAAATATGGGGCGCACAATTACCATCCCCTGCCGGTGGTGCTTACCCGTGGTGAGGGCGTTTTCCTGTGGGATGTGGAGGGAAAGCGCTACTATGATTTTCTTTCGGCCTACAGTGCGGTAAACCAGGGGCATTGCCACCCCCGCATCATCCATGCATTGATTGAACAAGCCAAAGAACTGACACTGGTTTCGCGCGCTTTTTATAACGACAAACTCGGCCTGGCCGAAAAATATGTATGCGAAACCTTTGGTTATGACAAGGCTTTGTTCATGAACAGCGGTGCCGAAGCCAATGAAACGGCCATTAAGCTGGCCCGCAAATGGGGCTACACCCAAAAAGGCATCCCCGATAATGAGGCGGTGATTGTTGCAGCCCGCAGGAATTTTCACGGCCGAACCACCACGATAATATCGGCCTCTACCGATCCATCCGCGCGCAGAGGTTTTGGACCTTTTATGCCGGGGTTTGAAATTATCGACTACGATAACATACCTGCTTTGGAGCAGGCACTTGCCAATCCCAATGTATGCGGCTTGTGGATTGAACCTATTCAGGGCGAAGCCGGAGTGTATGTGCCGGCCGAAGGTTATCTGAAAGCTGCCGAACAGCTATGCCGTAAACACAACGTGCTGTTAATGATGGATGAAATTCAGACGGGCATTGCGCGCACCGGAAAAATGCTGGCCAGCGACTATGAAAATGTACGCCCCGACATTCTAATTCTGGGCAAAGCCCTGAGTGGTGGAGTGCTTCCGGTATCGGTGGTACTGGCCGATGACGATATAATGCTGGTGATACAGCCGGGTGAGCATGGCTCTACCTTTGGCGGCAATCCGCTGGCAGCGGCCGTATGCATGGCAGCGCTGGAAGTAGTAAAGGATGAAAAGCTGGCCGACAACGCAGCAAGGCTAGGTGAAGTTTTCCGTGACCGAATAAACAGCCTTATTAAAAAAACCAGCCTAATTGCTTTGGTACGCGGCAAAGGTTTACTAAACGCCATTGTAATCAATGACTCACCGCAAAGCAACACGGCATGGAACCTGTGCCTGAAATTTGCCGAAAACGGTCTGCTTGCCAAACCCACACACGGCAACATCATCCGGCTGGCGCCTCCATTGG
Source organism: Cyclobacteriaceae bacterium (assembly GCA_036787955.1). GTDB lineage: Bacteria > Bacteroidota > Bacteroidia > Cytophagales > Cyclobacteriaceae > UBA2336. Next base: position 46,267 of record DAIQOI010000012.1, on the reverse strand, counting down.
TTATCACCGAAGAACAATTGCACGAAGGATGTGACCTTATTGAAAAAGCAGTTTTGTCATTCCGTTGATATGAATAAGGCTGCCCTTCAGGCAGCCTTATTCCGATTGTTCACCTCTGATCTTCTATCCTATTCTTTCTTTCTTGTTGCTTTAACCGGAATGGTGCGGAATTGCCCGATGCTCATGTTCCCTTCCATGGTATCATCTTTCACAACTGCATCTACGGTAACCGTTACCTCATTTCCACCAAAGCTCAGCACATAGGTATATACCACGTTATTTCCTTTAATCGTTACCGAGGTGAGGTTAACCGGCTGGGGCATTCTGTCGCTCTTAATGGTACCTGACCATTGTCCGTTTTCATTTTTTATAAAGGTTATTATCCCGCCTGTGTTTTGCGGCCCGCCTTCCACAGTATAAGTCCAGCTTCCGGATATGTCGGCTGGTTCGGCAGATGGATCACCTGAAATTGCTGCCGGCTGCGTTTGAGCGGGTGCACTCATCTGGCGGTTGCCACCGCCTGCAAAACCACGGCCCCCGGCGCCAGCTATATTCTGCTGGGCACCCATGTCCATATCGCCATTGCCATTTTCTTTCAGGTCATCGTTGCTTACCGACCGGCGCCTGCGCGGTTGGTTTTCAAAACTCATTTTACCAATACGGTAATTGAAGTTGATGCGCACACTGAACACATCGCGTATGTTGGTGTTGGACTGATCAATGAGCGGAGTTTCGGTGCGTCCGCGGATGACAAACTGGGGGGTAAAGAAGTTTTCTATGCCAATTCCGAAACCACCTTTTTTGTTGTTAAACTCCCTGCGCGCTGCAACACTGTATGTGCCGAAGCCACCCTGAAAGCCCTGGAGGTTAACCTGCCGGCCACGGAAAAACCCGAACGCCTGAATGGTCCATCGATCGGTGATTTTGTAGTTGCCGAACAACCTGCCGCTCACCACCCAGCCGGTATTGCTTGCGGCATACAAAGGATCCGGTACGTTGTTATTCAGTACGGCATAAAACAGATCGCCACCGCCACCCAGTGTAAATTTGCCCAGCATCACATTACCAAACACACTCATCCCGTACGCACTTTCCTGGCCGATGTTCTGGTAGGTTATCAGAATGGTGTCGCCCCGTGCTTCGCGCACACTCTGTATGGCATCAAAGGTGTTTCGTGCAAAGGCGGAAATATTCAGATAAGTGCTTTTGATATTGGTGCTCAGCGACACCTCGTAGTTATCGGTAAGCTCGGGTGTCAGCTCCGGATTTCCGATATTCTGGAACAACGGGTTGGGGTTCTGCCGGTTCGGGTTAAGAAATTGAATGGAGGGTCTTCTGATTCTGCGGTTGTAAGAAAGACGCAGCGTGCTGTTTTTTATTTTCTTGGAAAGATTAATGCTGGGAACCAGGTTGCCAAAGGAAGGTATGTTTACCTCGGGCAGGCCCTCCGGATTGGCAAAGTTTGCATCAATGCGGGTATATTCATAGCGTGCACCTGCTTTCAGGTTGTAGTTTTTCGGAAGTGATACCGTATAGGAAAGGTACCCGGCCGTTACGTCCTGGCTGTACCTGAATATGTTACCGGCATTGTTGCCCGGATCAGGAACAAATTCCCCATCCGGGCCAGTGGCCGTAAAACTCTGGTAGTCGCTGGTTACATTGCGGATAATTTCTTTGGCTCCCATCTCCACAATCTGTTTATCGTTAATGGGAGTCTGATAATCTACCTGAAAAGTAATTTCTTCATTTAAACCTTTGTTATCATTTCTGCGGATGATATCCGGCACACCATCGTTATCGTAAGATGTATTCGTAAAGTCATCGGTACGATCATTTCGGCTGTAAAGCACTGAAAAACTGAATTCTTTGGAAGGTCTGTCAAACAAACGGGTGTAGTCAAAGTTTATGTCAACAGTTCCTGAGTTATTCAGGGTTCTTACATCGGCCAGGTCGTTACGTGTTGGCACATCGTTTACCCTGGTTTCGGTAAACAAATCATTCTGGAAGCTGCGGCCATAGCGCAAACCGTAGCGCACAGACGCAGCCAAAAGGTTGTATTTGTTGATTTCATAATCCCACCCGAACTGATAGCGGCCAAAAATATCCTCATTGAGCGTACGGGCACGCTGCAGGTTCAGAATGGTGTCCTGGGTAAGTTGCTGGTTTTCAAATTTGCCGGTCACGTTATAATTGGCCCGGCCAAAGCCACCGAGTGAAAAACCCATCTTTCCTTTGCGGTAGTTGCCGTTCAGCCCCAGATTTGATCCCCGGTATCCCGCACCTGCATCCACATTCAGGGTAAGGCCCTGCAGGGTGTTTTTCTTGGTGATGATATTGATGATACCCGAAGAACCTTCTGCGTCATATCTGGCCGAAGGAGAGGTAATGACCTCAACTGACTTAATCTGGTCGGCCGGTATCTGCTTCAGCGCATCGGCAATGCTGCTGGCCATGATGGTAGAGGGCTTGTTGTTGATCAGTACGAGGATGTTTGAATTACCCCGCAGGGTAACGTTGCCGTCCAAATCCACACTCAGCATGGGCACCCTGCGCAATACATCGGTGGCATCTCCGCCCTGTGCCGTTGCATCATTTTCGGCATTATAGACCAGCCTATCGACCTTTTCCTCGATCAGCGCGCGCTGGCCTTCCACCACCACCTCGCCTAGTATGGCAGCTTCTTCCTTAAAACTTATAGTACCTAAGTCAACATCTTTCCTTTCAATAGTTACCGGAATTTCCTGCGTTTCATAACCTATAAAGGAAATGGTGACGGTATACTTTCCGGGGGCCAGTTTGGTAACGGCAAATTTACCTTTATCATCGGCCACTGCTCCATCAATCACCGCACCGGACTCATCCTTTACGGCAATGGTGGTGAATTCCACAGGCTGTTTGGTGGCTGCATCAACCACCGTTCCGGTTATTTTATTGTTGCCCCGCGGCCGATCGGCCTGGGCCAGAAGGTGAGACGCAATCAGACTTAAAAGAAATACAGAAAGTAACCGTTTCACAGGCTGTTTATATTTATTAACACGATTAAGACTGCAAAACAAGGCGGAAAGTTTTAGAAACATGCCCTGTATTAGACCAATGGCATGAAGCACTCGACAAAACACCCCCTGAGGCCTGCTTGATACAAATTTCCCCGAAAATCGAAGACTTTGGCCCCACAGTCGAAAAGATGCGTGGCCTTTCCGATGATTGTGAACCTGCGGCTTAGTTTTGCAGTTACCACATCGGCATGCAAACCTTACTTCAACGCCACCGGCTCACCTTGCTGCACATCATTTTCTGGTGCATCTACCTTTCGTTTAACCTGTATCAAATAAGTTTTTACCAGCAGCGCAGGGGATACGACTGGAACAATGCCCTGCTATTTGCAGGCGTGCAGTTTGGTTTTACGTTCACCATAGCTTACCTGAATTATTTCTTTTTTCTGCCGCGATTCATCCGGCATAAAAACATCTGGCAGTATCTGCTGGAGTTCAGCCTGCCTTTCGCCCTGCTGGTAATGGGCCGCATTTATACCCAGCGCTTCCTGGTAGAGGACATGCCCCGCTCGGGGTACTTCTTCAGCCACATGTTTACTGTACAGGTGGTGGCTATTAACCTGTTTATTACTGTATTTGTAAGCATGCTTCGTTTTGCATCCGACTGGTTTGAACTGGAGGCCAGAAAAAAAACCATGGAAAACGAGCGCCTTACAGCCGAACTGAATTTTCTGAAAGCTCAGATCAATCCGCATTTTCTTTTCAATACACTTAACAACCTCTACTACCTGGCTTATACCAAATCGGATAAAACCACGGTGGTAATTGAAAAACTTTCACAAATGATGCGGTACATGATATACGACTCCAACCACGACAAGGTACCGCTGAGCAAGGAAATTGAATACATGAAAAACTACATCAGCCTGGAGCAGATGCGGCTGAATAACGAGATACCGATAAAGTTTGAAATCGAAGGAAACCCGGATGAGAAATGGATTGCCCCGCTGATTTTTATTACCTTTCTGGAAAATGCCTTTAAGCACGGTGTGAACAATAATCATCAGAACGCCTGGGTGAACGTATCTATTAAACTGATGGACGGAAAATGCGAGTATGTGGTCGAAAACAGCAAAGCACATCCATCGGCCGATACCCGCGAAAGAAAATCCGGTATCGGCCTGCAAAATGTGCAGCGAAGACTTGAATTAAGCTATCCGGGCAAGTACATGTTACTAACCGAAGACAAGCCCGACAGGTATATTGTTAAACTGGACATTAACCTGAGTTGAAAAAGGTAAACTGCCTGATTGTTGAAGATGAGCCGCTGGCACGGAACCTGCTTGCCGAATATGTGAAGAAGGTTCCTTACCTGAATCTGCTGGAAGCCTGCCCCAACGCCATGGCTGCCATGGAGATAATGCGCCAACATCATGTAGACTTACTCTTTCTGGATATCCAGATGCCGGAAATAACCGGCACAACCTTGTTTAAAATACTGCCCAAAAAACCCCTGGTTATTTTCACCACAGCTTATTCCGAATATGCCATTGAAGGTTTTGAGCTTGATGCGGTTGACTACCTGTTAAAACCCATACCTTTTGAGCGCTTTCTGAAAGCCGTTGAAAAAGCTGCCTCCAGGCTGATGATTCAGGCCGACAGGCCGTTCTCCTCACCGCCACAGGAATCTCAAAATCAATATGTGTTTGTAAAGGACGGCAACAAACTGGTCAGGGTTTTCCTGGACGATATACTTTATATCGAAGGACTTAAAGATTATGTTACGCTGCACACCCGTCAGCAAAAAATTACCACGCTGCAGCGGATGAAAAACCTGGAAGAGCAACTGCCGGCCGACCGGTTCATCCGCATACACAATTCTTATATAGTTCATGTAAAAGCCATTGATGCCGTGCACAAAAACGAAGTACAGATTGGTCAGGCCATGCTGCCCATCAGCGATACCTACCGGAAAATTTTCAGGGAATTTATTGAACGAAAACAAATGGGCTGAGAAGGCTACTGCAATTTTTGCACAATTCAATTTCTGGGTTACCTTTGCAGTCCTTTTGGGAGCTTAGCTCAGCTGGTTCAGAGCATCTGCCTTACAAGCAGAGGGTCGGGGGTTCGAATCCCTCAGCTCCCACTTGTAATGTTCCGCCTTCCCGTAAATTTTTGCACACTCTCTCATCGCTCAATTCCTTAAGTACCATCAAGCAACTAACTCTGCTCACTCGCCTTGGTCGGGGGTTCCCCGCAGGGAATCCCTCAGCTCCCACTTGTAATGTTCCGCCTTCCCGTAAATTTTTGCACACT
>DAIQOI010000012.1:0-40858 GCA_036787955.1 Cyclobacteriaceae bacterium | reverse complement strand
AACTAACTCTGCTCACTCGCCTTGGTCGGGGGTTCCCCGCAGGGAATCCCTCAGCACCCACTTGTGAGGCTTCTAACCGGGAAATTTTATCGTCCCATCGCAAGTAACTCATCGGGATTGCGTCATCTTTTCCGGTGCCCGAGGCAGAGAATAACATCTTGGTGCGTGGCCTCTTAAAATCACTGGCCCCTGCTTTGCTTATTTTTGCAGAAGTCAGGTTAACATTGAAAACTTTAAGAAAGGTTCTGCTCTATACCGCAGTTGCGCTCTTCACCGGAGCGCTCGCGCTGATTTTATCTGCATTCCTGTTCAGCGACCAGCTTATCCGTGAATTCATCCGGCAGGCCAACACCCGTCTCAATACACGCATCACCATCGGGAAAACCAGCGTTAATGTCTTTAGTCGCTTCCCTTCCATAAACCTGGAATTCAACAATGTATATGTAGAAGACACCCACGATGGCCAATATCCGCTGCTTACCGCCACCCGTGTGGCTTTTACACTCAATCCGCTTCAGGTCATCCGCGGAGACTACACCGTAAGCGGCATCACCATCACCGAAAGCGAAATTAATCTCAAAATCAATGCCCGGGGCGAGGAAAACTATCTCTTATTTAAAGATGCCAAAGCAGGTCAATCGGCTGTGGGTTTTAAACTGCGTGATATCCGCCTGCAGAGCTGCAGGGTTCATTACCTGAATCTGGAGCTGAACGATGATATGGAATTTTATACCAACCGGCTCACCGCATCCCTCCATGCAGAGGGCCGGCAGTATACCATTCGCAGCCAGGGGCAAATCACCATTGAAAAATTCCACACTGGTCTTGCAAAATGGCCCACACCCAAAACCTTTGATGTTACAGCCATGATGGTGTATGATGACGCGGAAAAAAAATTATCCATTCAGCCATCCGATCTGAAACTACACCAGGCTACATTTAGCATTCAGGGTGTTTATCAGTGGAAAGACGAAAGTCATGTAGAACTGGCCGTTACCGGCAAGCACGCCAACGTGCAAACCTTGCTGGCCTTCCTTCCGGAAAAACAGCAACAGCAATGGACACAGTACCGCAGCAAGGGAGATGTTTACTTCAGGTTGAACCTGCAAGGAAAAATAAGCAGAATCAACAGTCCTTCAATGGAGGTGGAATTTGGACTGCAGAAAGCACGCATTTACCATCCGGATTACAACACTTCGCTGGACAATTTAAACCTGGAAGGAAAATTGTCGGTAAAAAACCTTCGCCAGCCCGAAGGCGGATTGCTGACATTGAAAAACATAACCGGTCAGTTAAACAATAAATCCTTCAGTGCCAGCATTGCCATAAAAAACTTTTCCGACCCCGAGGTAATACTTGAGTTCCAGGGAGAAGCCGATGCAGAATCGGTTGTTCGGTTGTATCCGGTAAAAAACCTGAGCAAAGCCACCGGAAGTATAAAAGCCAACATCAGCTTTGAAGGAAAAACAAGCTGGCTGAAAAATAAAACTACCGCACAAAAGGTGTCGGCTCTTGGCAGCATAGAAATGAACAACCTTTCGTTCCGCTTCGAAAAACCCGCCATGACATTGGAAAACCTGAGCGGCACATTACAGTTCAACAAAAACGATCTTGCGTTAAGCAACGTGAGTGGAGTTTTAGGCGACAGCGACTTCAGACTCAATGGTTTTTTCAAAAACATCATCACCTTTTTGTTGTTTGAAAACCAGCCTCTGGGCATTGAAGCCGACTTGCAATCCACATATATCAATCTTGCCCAGCTGTTTGAATACGCCTTTACTTCATCCGAATCGGATAAGCAACAGGCTTTTGCGTTTTCCATTTCGCCATTGGTAAACCTTAAATTCCTGGCCGATGTGCGCGCCCTGCAGTTCAACCGGTTTTATGCGCGCAACCTGAAAGGCGATTTGCTGGTAGCAGGACAGGTGGCACTTTCCAAAAATGTTTCCTTCACCGGGCTTGGAGGCAACGTGTTGCTTACCGGAAGCCTGAACGCCAAAAATGCAAAGGTTATCGAGGCATCGGGCGGCCTGCTGCTGGACGGCGTGCACCTGGACAGCGCATTTTATGTATTCAGCAACTTCGGTCAAACTTTCATTCAGGACCATCACCTGAAAGGCCGCGCCTACGCAGAAATTATGATGGAAATGAAGCTGAAACCCGACCTGACCCTCTTCCCCGAAACACTCACAGCCGACATCATTGCCACCATTAAAAACGGAGAACTGAACAACTTCGAACCGTTGCAAAAACTCAGCAAATACGTGGGCGATAACAACCTGCATGCCCTGCGTTTTGCCGATCTGAAGAACGACATCCACATTGAACGGAGCACGGTGTTCATTCCCATGATGGAGGTAGTAAGCAATGCCACGGTTTTACAAATCAGCGGCACCCATCGTTTCGATCAGCAAATTGACTACCGCATTGTAACACCCCTGCAAAACCGGGGTGCCATCAACCTGGAAGAAGCTGCGGGTGCAATCGAAGAAATGGAGGGACGCGCAAAACTGTTTCTCAAAATTACCGGAACAACCGATAACTACCGGGTGGTATACGACACCGATGCCGTAAGACGCAAAATTGCATCGGACCTGAAGCGCGAGGTGCAGGAGCTGAAAGACCTTTTTAAAAAGAAGCAAAAGAAGAAAGAAGCCGAGCTGTCGAAGGAAGAATTCGACTGGGAAAACCCTTAAACGTGCTTTGTTCGCTGCAGGAATTTTAGAATTGTTGCCGCCACAACTTCCGTAAAATACCAGGTGGCAACAGGCTTCCGGTATAAGTTGTGCCCTACCCGGAGTGTTTCGGGTTTTTATTCATCCACGGCCGTTTTCAAAAAATCATTAAAGGGCTTTATCGCCCGGCAAACGGCCGCAACATTTTTCACAAACATCTTATGGTTCACTTCCGCATCCGAAAATGCATACGACACCACAAAACTGCGGTGGCGCAGCAGGTCAATCATTGGGTGATCTTTGGCATATCCTTTAGGCGCTGTTTTTAGCTTATCGAAATCGTCTAAACCTGAAAAATATTTTCTGAAGTTCCTGCTGCGCAGGATTTGCATCAGCACCTCACCGTTGTAATCAATTTCCTGCCGTACGCGGGCCAGATTTTCTGCCGATGGCATGTATAATCCGCCAGCCACAAAGCAATTGCCGGGCTCCAGATGAATGTAATAACCCGGTTCCTGCTCCATTTTGCCATGTGGCGAGAAGGCCGCACCCATATTCACCTTGTAGGGTCTTTTGTCCTTGCTAAAGCGCACATCGCGGTAGATGCGAAAGGCCTGTTTTCGGGGATTTAATCCGGCCAGCGATTCATCGAACTTCAGCAGTTCTTTATACAGGGCCTCCAGAAAATCTTCAAACAGCTGCTTTGCTTCGAGATATTTGTTTTTATTCTTCTCAAACCATTCGCGGTTGTTGTTGCGCCTGATTTGGTTGAGAAAGGATAGAATTTTCTCCATAGCCATTCGGTGTTGTGTTCGGTTCACCCCGTTATTTAAGTGTAAAAGTTAAATACCCTGCTGCTTATCTAGCTTTTCCGATGCTGCTCATCTGTTTACTGAAGGTAATCAGCCACCGATTCCAGCGCCATACCCCGTGATCCTTTTATAAGTATAGTGGCCTGCGTTATTGGGTGTTTCTTCAGGTAATCGGTTAATTTTTCCTTGTCTTCAAAATACCGCGCTACCGGAAATACTTCTGCAGCCGAGCGCATCAGTTTGCCGCACAAATACACTTCTGTTAAATCGAGTTCCGCTAGTAATCGCCCTATTTCACGATGCTCTTTTTCGGCTTCTTCTTCCAACTCATACATATCTCCCAAAATGACCACCTTCCGTTCAGCTTTCATATCGGCCAGGTTTTCCAGTGCGGCACGCATGGATGTTGGGTTGGCATTGTAGGCATCGAGCAGGATGGTGTTGCTGCCCTTTTGTACAACCTGCGAGCGCATGTTGGCCGGAACGTACGCTGCCACCGCTTCAGCGGCTGCCGATTCGGCAACACCAAAAAACTTTCCGATGCAAAGTGCCACGGCTATGTTTTCAAAATTGTATTTACCCGGAAGCTGCGTTTGTATTTCCATTCCTGATTCCGTGCGGATGCGCACAAACGGGTCGGCTGCCACCAGTTCACAATGAAAATAATCGCCCTTGGCAGGATACAACACCGGATTTTTAAACCGGTGTGCCTGGCGCATCAGGATGGGATTCTGTGAGTTGATAAATACCACTCCACCGTGTTCGAGCAGGTACTGATACAATTCAGTTTTACCGCGAATGATGTTTTCAAATCCGCCAAACGTACCGATGTGCGCCTTGCCGATGTTGGTGATAAATCCATGCGTGGGTTGGGCAATGGTGCACAGTGCAGCTATCTCGCCCACATGATTGGCGCCCATCTCAATAACTGCAATTTCTGTTTTGGCAGTAACCGATAAAACGGACAACGGCACCCCGATATGGTTATTTAAATTGCCTTTTGTAGCAAATACCCTGTATTTTTTTGCCAACACGGCACTCAACAGCTCTTTGGAGGTGGTTTTGCCGTTGGAACCCGTTAAACCAATGAAAGGAATTTTCAGTCTGTTACGGTGGTATTTTGCCAGGTTCTGCAGGGCTGTCAGTCCGTCCGGCACAAGAATGTACCTATCATCCTGTACAACGTTCGCATCATCAACAACAACCCTGACAGCGCCCTTCCCGAGCGCCTCTGCGGCAAAACGATTGCCATCAAACCGTTCGCCCCGCAGGGCGAAAAACATATTCCCTGGCCGGATTGCGCGCGTGTCTGTACTTACACCGGTACAGTACTGAAAAAACCCATATAATTTCTCAATGTCCATCGTTATCTTGTCCGCCAAGATAACAGCACCCGTCGTCTGTTCGTCAGTGAGGTACAGGAAAATTTACATGCGGCTTATTCATGCTTTGCTCTTTCTTGCACTAACTGCCTCTGCGCAGTTCAGCTATCGGATTGATAATTCCGTACCGGTTATCATTAACACCGATACCCTGCGCAATGCCTGGGCGGGCGGTTTTAATGCCGGTCAGTTCAATACCATGGACGTAAATGGTGACGGGCATAATGACATTGTTTTATACGACCGCATGGCCCAACGGGTGATGGTCTTCATCCAATCAGGTAATGGCTACTTCCATGCCCCGCAGTATGAAATTTTTTTTCCGGATGAAATCGCCAACTGGATGTTGTTGCGCGATTACAACGGTGACGGAAAGAAAGACTTGTTTACAGGCGATGTGTTGGGGATTAAAGTATTTAAAAATGTAACGCTCCCCGGGCAGCCGCCTGCCTGGCAGCATGTGCTGTTCAACACTGGTTTTGGTACAAAAAGCACCGTATTGCTTACCAAAGGCTTTTCGGGCAAAGTAAATCTGCAACAGAATTTTGATGACATGCCCGCTTTCCGCGATGTGGATGGCGATGGGGACCTGGATATTTTTTGTGCACGCTACCCCACAGGCAATACCATTGAGTTTCATAAAAACTTTGGTATGGAACGGTTCGGAACTGCCGACTCGCTGGACTTTGAGCGCATCACCCAAACCTGGGGTAACGTAACGGATTGTTTTTGTGGCGTATTTGCTTTTGACGGCCAGCCCTGCAATGCATCACCGGGGCGTGCGCAACATGCCGGTGGTAAAAGCCTGGATGTGATTGATATAGACAACAATGGCAACCCCGATATCCTGTTCTCGGAATCTGAATGCCCGCGCGTTTTTCTGTTGCGAAATCTGGGTACCCTTGAATCGCCCATTATCCGAACAGCTGAACTCTTTCCGTCTGCTAACCCGGTATTTATTTTTCCCTACCCTTCGGTTTACCAGGAAGATGTGAATGGTGATGGCATCAACGATTTGATATTTACATCAAACGCTTACCGAAGGGACTATCTCTTTTCCAACTTCCGCGAGTCGGTGTTCTATTATCGCAACACCGGCACGAATGCGTCACCGGCTTATGAGCTGGTACAGCCCAACTTTCTTCAGAATACCATGGTTGAGGTGGGCGATAATGCGGTACCTGCCTTTATGGATTTGGATGGCGATGGCGATCAGGATTTGCTGGTTGGCCACTTCGGCTACGATGGCCGCGCCTCGCTGGTTCACTTTGAAAACACAGGCACCCTCACCCGGCCCGTCTTCCGCAAAGTTACAGACGACTACGCATTTCTTTCACTTCTCAACTTCACCAACATAAAGCCTGCGTTTGCCGATATGAATGGCGATAACCGCCCGGACCTGATTTTCACTGCGTCACAAGGATTTACCACCGATGTATTTTACCTGCTTAACACCGCAACCGCTGGTTTGTCGGTAAACCTGATGGATATACAATCGCTCAACTTCCCGATTTTCAGCAACGAAAACGTGTCCGTTATCGATGTCAATGCCGATGGCAAACCCGACATATTGCTGGGCAAATCGAATGGCGCACTGCAGTACTGGCAAAATACCGGTACCACGGAAACGCCGTCCTTTACATTGGCAGATAACGCCTGGCTGGGACTAAGTTCCAGTGTGACCCGGCAGAACCTGAGTTGTGCCGAAGGCGATCTGGATGCAGATGGTCTGGCCGACCTGGTACTTGGTGACCAGACCGGCCAGCTGGCTATCATTCCCAACTTCCGGGAGGTGATTGCAGCTGAGCCTGCTCTTCGGGAAATTGTTTTCAACCCGCTCACCGAAACCCTCACCGCCCCCAACCTCGGTGGAAGATTGTGGCCCACTGTTGTTAACCTGTTCAGTACCGACCGGCCCCACATTGTGGCCGGGACCATCACCGGGGGGTTGGTTTTGCTTCATCCTGATAACTCGGTGCCGCTGCCCGAGCAGCCCCGCATAGACATCTACCCAAATCCGGTAGGGGCTGGCAATGCCTTGAATATCCGCACCGACCGGCCCGCCACATTTACACTCCTCAACGTACTGGGTCAGCCTCTGAGCACACCTATTGTGATAAACGCCTTCCAGTTGCACCGGTTTAATACTGCCCATCTCCAACAGGGCATGTATCTGCTGCGCTTCCATATACAGGGTAAAAAATATGCCCGCAGAATCATCGTACAGTAAGTTCCTGACAGCCAGCCCGATTGTGCAAAAGGCAAATTTTAAGTCAGGTTTGGATATGTAGGGCAGGTTTACCGATATTTGCAGTCCTTTTACAAAAAACAAGGTTTTATGGCCCGAGTTTGTCAGATTACCGGAAAGCGCCCGCAGGTGGGCAACAACGTGTCGCACGCCAACAACAAAACCAAACGCAGATTTTACCCCAATCTTCAGAAAAAGCGCTTTTTCCTGCCGGAAGAGAACCGGTGGATTACCCTGAAGGTTTCGACCAGGGCCATTAAAACCATTAACAAATACGGAATTTCGGCGGTGCTGAAAGAAGCCCGTGAAAAAGGAACGTTGACCCTATAAACAGAAAGCTGTTATGGCAAAGAAAGGAAACCGCGTACAGGTAATTCTGGAGTGCACCGAGCACAAGGCCTCGGGCATGCCGGGTATGAGCCGCTACATTACCACCAAAAACCGCAAAAACACTACGGAGCGCCTGGAGCTTCGCAAATACAACCCTATTTTGAAGAAATATACCATCCACAAAGAAATTAAGTAACCATGGCTAAGAAAGTAGTTGCTACGCTTAAAAAAGGTGAAGGCAAGAACTTTGCTAAGGTAATCCGCGCGGTGCGCTCGGAAAAAACCGGTGCCTATACCTTTAAGGAAGAAATTGTTCCGATAGAAGCCGTTAAGGAAACGCTTGCAAAAAAATAAGCATTCAACAACCTGATATGAGCAAACCCCCATTCCCAGCGGATCGGGGGTTTGTTTTTTAAAATCACGCGCATGGCTTTCTCGATTTTCGGAAAAGAACGACTGAAAAAGGGGTTGCAGAAGACCAGCGACTCACTGCTGCAACGCCTGGGCAAAGCTATTGCCGGAAAATCTTCGGTGGATGATGAGACGCTGGACAATGTGGAAGAGGCTTTGATTTCGGCTGATGTAGGCATTAACACCACGCTTAAAATCATTGAAAAACTTCAGCAACGGGTAGCCCGCGACAAATACCTGAGCACGGCCGAACTGAACCAGATGCTGAAAGAAGAAATTGCTGCCCTGCTCTCATCGCAAAAGCCCGCATCTGAACCCTTTCGGATACCTGCCGAAACGCGTCCCTATGTAATACTGGTAGTTGGCGTAAATGGTGTGGGAAAGACTACCACCATCGGCAAGCTGGCGGCCAATTTTAAAGGGCAGGGTTACAGCGTACTGTTGGGTGCAGGCGATACCTTCCGGGCCGCAGCAGTCGATCAGCTGACCTTATGGGGAAAGCGGCTTGATGTGCCGGTAGTAAGCCGCGGCATGCATACCGACCCCTCGGCTGTGGCGTTCGATGCCGTGCAGGAAGGAATCAAACAACGCACAGATGTGGTAATTATCGACACAGCCGGAAGGTTGCATACAAAGGTGAACCTGATGAATGAATTGTCGAAGATCAAACGTTCTGTTCAGAAGGTTTTGCCAACAGCACCGCACGAGGTATTGCTGGTACTCGATGGCAGTACCGGGCAGAATGCCCTCCACCAGGCCCGCGAGTTTACCAAAGCTACTGAAGTAAATGCCCTGGCCATTACCAAGCTGGACGGCACAGCAAAGGGCGGTGTGGTAATCGGTATATGCGATGAATTTCGCATTCCGGTAAAATATATTGGCGTGGGCGAGCAACCCGAAGACCTTCAGGCGTTCGATGCGCAAACGTTCGTAGAGTCGCTCTTCACCTCAGCGACTTAATCTTTACCGGCAAGACCGTATTTATCTACTGCAGGCATGTGCCAGATGTTATCCTTAACCCGGAAAACCACCTCACAGTTTTTCAGTTCCCGGCACATGGCATCGTACCGGCCCCAGGCATAGTTGCATGTTCCAATCTTCGCTCCGGCTGAATCAAAGATATGTACCGGGGCATCCACAGCACTGAGCGTAGCTGTAAATACCGGTTTGTTGTGGAGAATACACGCTGATATCTGCCCTTTACGGTATTCTTTATATAGCTTACGTAACACTTCCATATTTTTATTTTCCTGGTCCATGGAAGTTCTGATCTGATTGCTCTGCAAACAGCCTAATGACAACAACAGTACAACAGGTAGGAAAGGTATGTTTAAATACATTAGTTTCCCGTGATTATTTCATCGGTAATAACCAGTTCGTTGCCATTCAAGATAGCCTGATACTGCCGAAGGGGCCGCCAGGCTGGTCCGCCTGATGGCTGGCCGCTAAAGCTGAACTGCGACCCGCAGCACACATCGTGCATGTATAGCCCTGAAGCATGAACCTCTACCGTGGCGCAGGCTGTATTAGGCTGATACGAACAATTGCGCTCAAATACGCGAAACTGCGAAGCACTTGCGCGGTAAACAATCAATCCGCGCACCCCGCCATTGATATACCGGTAATTGCCCGTTTGCTGCAACACCGCGTTTTCAGGCAACATCAGATTCAGGTAGATGTCGGCAAAGGTGGCTGTTGGTATCGGGTCATCAATCGGTTCGGTCGAACAGGTATGCAAGAAGAGGCAACACCCTGTGAGCAGTATGAGTGCACCATTATTTTTTATCGTAATCATAAAAACCCTTTCCGCTTTTTCTTCCCAAATGGCCGGCTTTTACTTTATGTTCCTGAATACGGCTTGGCCGGAAGCGGGGTTCACCCGAAAATGCTTCGTACACGGACTTTGTAACCGCATAGTTCACATCGTTTCCGATTAAATCCATCAGTTCAAACGGCCCCATCTTAAAACCAGTCGCACGCATCAGTTTATCAATGGTCTGCACGTTTGCCACCTGCTCTTCCAGCAGCTTCAGCGCTTCGGTGTAGTAAGGACGCGCCACCCGGTTAACGATAAAACCTGGTGAATCGTGTGTCAGCACCGGGTACTTGCCAACCCTTTTTACCAGCGCAACAAGCTGGTGCACCGTTTCGGCAGCGGTGAGCCCGCCTTGCACCACCTCCACCAGCTTCATGACAGGGGCCGGATTGAAGAAATGCAGACCGGCAAAGCGCTGCGGATAGCGCATGCCGGCCGACAATTCGGTTACGGAAAGCGAGGAGGTATTGGTAACAATAAGGATCTCAGCAGGCTGACTGTCTTCCAGCTTCCGGATCAATTCGCGCTTTGTGTCCACCACTTCTGCAATCGCTTCAATTATTAAATCGCCTTTCAGTTCTTCTACACGTGCTACCGGCTTGATGCGGCCCAGCGATTCTGTTTTTTCCTGTTCGGTAATTTTTTTCTTATCAACCAGCACCTGCAAGGTCTTTTCTATTTCCTGTTTGGCTTGCACGGCCAGTGCAGGGATTACGTCATATACGGTCACTTCAAATCCTGCCTGAGCGAAAACCTGAGCAATACCGCGGCCCATGGTGCCGGCTCCTGCAATACCGATGTATTTAATCCCGGTCATATTTCAAGCAATTACGGTGTGGAACTGCCGAAGAAAACGCACATCGTTTTCGGAGAACAACCGCAAATCGCCAATGCGGTATTTCAGCATGGTAACGCGTTCGATGCCCATACCGAATGCAAAGCCGGTAAACTCTTCCGGGTCAACACCGCAGTTGCGCAGCACATTTGGATGTACCATGCCTGCCCCGGCTATTTCAACCCAGCCGGTGTGTTTGCACACAGCACAACCTTTTCCTTTGCAAATGAGGCACGAAATATCAATTTCTGCGCTGGGCTCGGTAAAGGGGAAAAAAGAAGGGCGTAGCCGGATGTGTGTGTCGGGCCCGAACATTTCTTTAGCAAAATGATATAAGGTTTGTTTCAGATCGGCAAAGCCTACATTGTAATCAATGTATAATCCTTCAACCTGGTGAAAAAAGCAGTGTGCGCGGGCCGATATAGCCTCATTGCGATATACGCGCCCCGGCATAATGGCACGTACAGGTGGTTTCTTTTCCTCGAGCAGGCGTATCTGCACGTTGGAGGTATGCGTGCGTAACAAAATATCGCGGTTGCGGCCCTGCTCATCGTGACCTTTTTCGATGAAGAAAGTATCCTGCATTTCGCGGGCCGGATGATTTTCCGGAAAGTTCAGCGCAGTAAAATTATGCCAGTCGTCTTCAATTTCTGGTCCATCGGCCACCGAAAAACCCAGTCGTTCAAAGATTTCTATGATACGCAGCCGCGTAAGTGTAAGCGGGTGCAGATTACCGGTTTTGTTCCTTACGGGCGGCAGGGTTAAATCAGGTACTTCGGCAGTTGTGGCGGGCGTTTGGTTTTGAGTTAATAGTTCCCTGAGGCGTTGTTCGGCTGTTTGTTTCAGGATGTTGAGCTGTCTGCCTGTTTCTTTTTTCTTTTCGGCAGGCATGTGTTTCAGCTCTTCGAACAGTTCGCTTAAAACCCCTTTGCGGCTCAGGTACTTCAGCCTGAACGGTTCTGCCTCGCCTGAAAAATTTCTTACTTCGTCAAGTATCTGTGCAATGCGTTCTTCCATGTTCTGTTTAAGCATCAAAAGTACAACATTCCCGTTTAAGCCACTTTTCTTCTCAACAACCCGTCCAGCACCAGGCTGAGTATGACTGCCGGAACAATAAGCACCGGAAGAACAACGGTGTTGGTATGATTGCGAAGGCCGAGGCTGAGCAGGATAAAAACAAGTTGAATAAAGCCCAATAACAGTGAAGCCCTGCTGTGCGACAGGCCCAGTCGCATCAGGCTGTGGTGAATATGGCTTTTATCGGCCGCAAAAGGCGACTGCCCCCGCAAGAGGCGAATCACAAAGACCCTGAGTGTATCGGCCAGCGGTATCATAATTACCCCAATAGCGGCTGAAGGAGCGGAAGCAAACCGCAACGGGTGTTCGGCAGGCATGGCAGTATGCATATCAATAAACCGGATGACAAAGATGGACAGCGTGATACCAATGACCAATGCACCTGTGTCGCCCATAAAAATTTTTGATGGTTCCCAGTTAAAATACAAAAACCCTATCACCGCACCAGTCATTGCAAAAGCCAGGGCTGCAAAAGGCTTATCACCGACAAGAAAAAACCAGGCACCTAAAAACGAAAGCGAAATAACGGCCAGCAATCCAGCCAGGCCGTCCAGGCCGTCAATGAGGTTAAATGAGTTGGTGATAACAATAATGGTAAACAAGGTGAATGCATAGCTGAACCATAGGGGAAGTTCATATATGCCAAAGATGCCCTGAAACGAGCGTAGTCTGAGATCCATAAAAACGATGAGGATAGCGGATGCGATGATCTGGCCCACCAGTTTGGAGGCAGGGGGCAGGGGCACCAAATCATCGCGTACGCCTATGAAAAAGACCACAGCCTGGGCAACGAGCAGGTAACGCATCTCTGACCACAGGCCGGGTTCAATCCAGACAAACGAAGCAACACCGAAACCCAGAAAGATGGCTATGCCTCCAAGAGATGGAGTGAGTTTTTTATGAACCTTTCTGCGCCCTGGTATGTCCATCAGGTTTTTCTCGTGCGAATACCTGATGATTACCGGAATAATTAAAAACGCCAGCGCAAAAGCAGTAAGTGCCGCGGCAACAATCGTAGCCATGGAGAAGGGTCTTTAGGGCCAAATCTAAATAATTTTTAGCCTTATTCTTTTTTGAAAAAGGAAGCCACATGCGTTGCTACGCGTGTTGCCTCATCGTCTGTTAATTCGGGAAATACGGGCAAGGACAACACTTCTTTGGCCAGGCGGGCAGCCACGGGAAAGTGGGTTTCGTTGAAACCCCGGTGCGCAAAGGCAGGAGTTAGTGGCAGCGCAACCGGGTAATGGATGTGGGTTTCAATGCCGTTCAGGCCGAGATATTTCCGCAATTCATTGCGGTGGCGGCTGCGGATGCAATAGATGTGATACGTATGAAAAGACTCCGGTCGCTCTTCGGGCAAACCAAGCCCGCCTATGCCGGACAGCGCCCTCGCATAGTGCGCAGCTATGTTGCGCCTTTTGTTATTGAATTCGTTCAGGCGATGAAGTTTAAGGTTGAGTACCGCTGCCTGCAAGGCATCGAGGCGGCTGTTGATGCCCTCTGTTTGATAATCATATTGTGCCGGTGGTGGTGAGCCATGATTTGCCAGCATGCGGATACGATCGGCCAGTTCTTTGCTGGCGGTAACCACGCATCCGGCATCACCCAGAGCCCCCAGGTTTTTGGTGGGATAAAAGCTGAAGGCCGCAGCAATACCAAAGGTCCCAACCGGCCTGCCGTTTTCCAACGACAGATGCGCCTGTGCGCAGTCTTCAACAAGATGGATGCTCAGGGCGTCACAGAGTTGTTTTAGCTCGTGTACCGGAGCAGCCTGGCCATACAAATGAACCGCCAGAACAGCACGCGTGCGCGAGGTGATTTTTTGTTTCACCCGTTCCGGGGTAATTACCATGTATTGCTCATCTACATCGCAGAAAACCGGGGTATAACCGGCCAGTGTAATGGTTTCGGCTGTAGGCATGCAGCTCCAGGCCGGGGTAATCACTTCCGACCCGGCAGGCAGTTGCAGCGCTTTAAGAATCAGGTAAAGGGCATCGGTGCCATTGGCCGTGCCAATGCAGTGGTCAATACCCAGCTTGCGCGCAAAATTTTCCTCAAACTGCTGCACTTCTTCTCCGCTCACAAAGCGGCCCCTATCCATCACGCGCAGCACAGTGTCTTTCAGTTCGGGCCAGGAATTGAGCTGACGTGTTAAGTCGAAGTACGGTATCATGGTTGTCAGGATAAACCCGAAAGTTTCTTCTGCCACTGCCAGGCGTGCAGCAGTGCCTGTTCAATGGTGAACTTCGGCTTCCAGTTCAGTTGGTTCATAATGCGCGAAGGATCGGCATAAATTTTCTCCACATCACCCAACCTGCGGGATCCGATGCGATAGCGCAGACTCACACCGGTAACCCGCTCAAACAGGCTGACAATCTCCAGCACCGACATGCCCTTACCTATGCCGAGGTTGAATGCTTCATAAAGCACCGGCTCACTTTTCTGTTGAAGATACCTCAAAGCATCTACATGTGCGCCAGCCACATCTACTACATGAATAAAATCCCGGATACAGGAACCATCGGGCGTGTTGTAATCGTTGCCGAAGACCACCAGTTCCTGGCGCAGGCCTGCAGCCGTCTGCGTAACAAAAGGCACCAGGTTATTGGGCACGCCCCTGGGCAATTCTCCGATATACGCGGAGGGATGCGCCCCGATGGGGTTAAAATACCTTAGTGAAATCACACGCAGACCTGTTTTCGCCACATCTTCCAGTATGCGCTCGCACATCTGCTTGGTCGCTCCATAAGGCGACTCGGCCTTTTTGAAAGGTGTTTCTTCGGTTACCGGAATACTATCAGGCTGTCCATAAACTGTACAGGATGAAGAGAAAATGAAGTCGGTAACACGGTGCCTGCGTATCGCGTCCAGCAAGACAAGCAGCGAACCCACGTTGTTATCGTAATATTCAAGCGGCTTCTCAACCGATTCGCCAACCGACTTCAGGGCAGCAAAGTGTATAACAGCCGAGATATTTTCTTTGGCAAAGACATCGCTCAGAAACAGCCGGTCACGGCAATCGCCCTGATAAAATACCACCTGCTTGCCGGTAATTTTTTCGATACCCTGGATAAGAGTTAAATCGCTGGCACTCAGGTTATCCACCACTACCGGATCGTAACCTGCCGATATGAGTTCGACAACAGAGTGTGCCCCGATATAGCCCGCTCCTCCTGTAACAAGAATTTTCATTACAATCTTTCAGTTACAACCGAACGGTCCAAAAATCCTTTTACATCGTAAACCACAGCACCGGGTGCAGTAAGGTTTTGCCAGTTGAGATTTCTGAATTCATGATGACTTACCGCCAGCACCACGGCATGGTATCTTTTGTCGGGCTGTTTGATCAGGCTTCGTCCGTATTCGTGCTGCACTTCCTGTGCATCGGCATGGGGGTCATAGATATCTACCTGTGCACCATAGCTTTCCAGCTCCCTGATGATATCGATGACGCGGCTGTTGCGGATATCGGGACAGTTTTCTTTAAACGTGATGCCCAGCACCAGAATATTGCTGCCGTGAATAGGAAGCTGGTGCTTTGCCATGCGCTTAATGACCGAAGCAGCCACATGAAAGCCCATGTTGTCGTTGATGCGCCTGCCGGCATTGATAACCTGCGGATGATAGCCCAGGCTTTCGGCTTTATGGGTGAGGTAGTACGGATCCACTCCGATGCAATGACCTCCGACCAGACCTGGTTTAAAGTTCAGGAAGTTCCACTTGGTGCCGGCAGCCTCCAGCACTTCGTGTGTGTCAATGCCCATGCGCGAGAAGATGAGCGCCAGCTCATTGACAAAAGCGATGTTGATATCGCGTTGTGCGTTTTCAATGACCTTGGCAGCTTCGGCTACCTTGATGGACGAAGCCTTGTGCGTGCCGGCTTTGATGATACGCTTGTACAGAGCATCCACCCTGTCGGCAATTTCGGGCGTACTGCCGCTGGTAATTTTCTGGATGTTTACCAACCGGTGTTGCTTGTCTCCGGGATTGATGCGTTCGGGCGAATAGCCACAAAAAAAATCCCGATTGAATTTCAATCCGCTTGCTTGCTCCAGCACAGGTACGCAGTCTTCTTCCGTGCAACCCGGATAAACCGTTGATTCATAGATTACGATGTCGCCTTTTTTGAGCACCTTTCCCACCGTTGTGCTGGCGCTGATCAGGGGTCGCAGATCGGGTTTTTTATATTCATCAACAGGCGTGGGAACCGTTACAATGAAGATATTAACACTTCGTAAATCTTCGGGATTATCGGTGTAAACCAGTTTTGTTGCCTGTCTGAGTTCATCGGGTTCAACTTCGCGGGTGCGGTCATATCCTTTCTTCAGTTCATTGATGCGCCCGGAGCTGATGTCATATCCCACCACATCCATGATCTTACCAAATTCTACCGCAAGGGGCAGGCCCACGTATCCAAGGCCGATAATTCCAATTTTATCCATATCAGTTTATTCCGTAAAACGATTTATACCAGTCCACAAACTTACCGATACCTTCCTCAATGGAAGTAGATGGCCTGAATCCCGTATCGCGCATCAGGTCGTCCACATCGGCACAGGTTTCGGGTACATCGCCATCCTGTATGGGCAAAAAGTTTTTCCGGGCTTTTCGGCCGAGCTTCTCTTCCAGCACCTCAATAAAGCGCATCAGTTCAACCGGTTTGTTGTTGCCGATGTTATACAGCCGGTAAGGCGCGAAACTCGTGGCCGGATCGGGGCGCATGCCGCTCCACTTTGCATCGGGTTGGGGTATCCGGGGGAGTAATCTTACCAGGCCTTCTATGATATCATCGATGTAGGTAAAGTCGCGCTTCATGCGGCCGTAGTTGTATACATCAATGGGTTTGCTTTCGAGTATGGCTTTGGTAAACAGAAACAGCGCCATGTCTGGTCTGCCCCATGGCCCGTAAACTGTGAAAAAACGCAAACCTGTTGTGGGAATATTGTACAGGGCAGCATAGGTATGCGCCATTAGCTCGTTGGCTTTTTTGGTGGCCGCATACAACGATAAGGGATGGTCCACGTTATCATGTACCGAAAAAGGCTGTTTGGTATTGGCCCCATATACCGAGCTGGTAGAAGCATATACCAGATGTTCCGGCCTGTAGTGCCGGCAGGCTTCCAGTATATTCAGAAATCCATGAAGATTGCTGTCGAGATAGGCATAGGGGTTTTGCAGCGAATAACGCACCCCTGCCTGGGCTGCCAGGTGCACCACGTAATCAAATTTTTCTTCAAGGAAAGCGGCATCAACTACCTGCTTGTCGGTAAGGTTGGCCCTGACAAACCGGAAATCCGGATGAGCCGATAAAATATGCAGGCGGGCCTGCTTCAGATTCACATCGTAATAATCGTTCAGGTTATCCAGGCCGGTTACGCGGTATCCTTCGGCAAGTAATCTGTTCGAAAGATGAAACCCGATAAAACCGGCCGCGCCTGTTACCAGTACCTTTTTTTTCATGCAGGAGCTCTCCGAAAGTCGGCAAAGCTACTAATAATTGCGGTGGAAGCACTAATTTGCCGGCTTTCACACATGACGGGCCGCATACGCACATTGCTGCATAAGGAATGGCTGCTTGAACTGAGGCGAAAGACGGTAATAGCTGGCCTGGGGCTTTACCTGTTCAGCCTTGTGTTTATCTGCTACCTCTCCTTTGCGTTGCAACAGCAGGCGCTCAACAAAACTACCTGGGCGGCCTTGTACTGGCTTACGGTTTTATTTTCTGTTGTGAACACGGTTGCCAAGAGTTTTATTGGCGAGCGAAAAGGCATTTTTATTTACCTGTACACCGTAGCTCCGGCACAAAGTGTGTTGCTGGCCAAGCTCATCTACAACACCATCCTGTCTTGCCTGGTGGCGCTGACGGGCTATGTGCTTTTTGCTGTATTTATTTTCAATCCGGTTCAGAACAATGTGTTGTTTCTGCTGATTGTGGTGCTGGCCTGCTCAGGCTTTGCTTTTTCGCTCACGCTCATTTCGGGCATTGCCTCAAAAGCTGCAAACAGCAACGTACTCATGGCAGTGCTCGGTTTTCCGGTGGTCATTTCCATACTGCTGGTGGCTATACGAGCTACCCGCAAAGCACTGGATGGTTTAGAGTTCTCTGCCTCCTTCGATGATGTGCTTACGCTCTTAGCAATAAATGCCATAGCGGGAGTTATGGCGTATGTGTTGTTCCCGTATATTTGGCGCAGTTAAAAGCGGGATGCGGGTTTTCACCTACCGGCATCTGCTGATGAAAAATATGTTTTCATGGTAATAAGGCCCTGGCTTAAAATAACAGCAGTCATCGTTCTCATCTATGTGCACTCAGCAGGTTTGCTGATGGATGTACCGAGGCTGGCTATTCTGAATGAAACCGTGCGGGCGTTGTACTTCCATGTGCCCATGTGGTTCGGCATGGTGCTATTGTATTGTGCTTCGGTGTACTATGCCGTGCGTTATCTGCGCGGGCAACAGGCAGCGGATGATAACTGGTCTGAATCACTTGCGCATACCGGCACCGCTTTCGGGCTGCTCGGCATGCTTACGGGTATGCTGTGGGCCAATTACACCTGGGGTTCGCCCTGGCATGGCGACCCGAAGCAAAACGGTGCGGCCATAGCCTTGTTAGTGTACCTGGCCTATTTTGTTTTACGTGGCTCGGTTGAGAACCGGGAACAGCGCGCACGACTCAGCGCTGTGTACAATGTGTTTGCTTTTGCCGCCATGATACCGCTCATTTTCATAATACCCCGCCTTACCAGCAGCATGCATCCGGGCAGTGGCGGTAATCCCGGATTCAATGTGTACGACCTCGACAGCCGCATGCGGTGGGTATTTTATCCCGCGGTGGCGGGATGGTTTATCATTGGCCTGTGGATCGCCTCGCTGCGCTTCCGCATGAAAAAGATTCAGGAAAAACTGGACGAAAAGGAATTTGCATGAAAAAATTAAACCTTGCTGTGCTCCTTACCGCGTTGATTGCGGGTGCTGCCCGGGCACAATCGGATGTGGAAATGGCCGACCGCCTTCGTTCCGAAGGCAAGATTTACGTTATCGTTTTGATTATTCTTATTGTGTTGGCCGGGTTGTTTATTTACCTGTTTTTGCTGGACCGGAAAGTGAAAAAGCTGGAGGACCGGCTGAAATAAGTCAGTTGCCCCCATGCCGGTAATACCGGCTTTTCAGGTTAATTTTGTCCCGGATTATAGCGGGACAAAGCATATGAAGAAATCGCATATTTTTCTTTTGGTTATCCTGGCGGTGGCGGCGGCTATCCTTGTTACCACTTCGCGCGAAGCCAGTACGTACGTTACGTTTGCCGAAGCTTACCAGATGGCCTCGCAGGGCAATACACGCAGCATCCATGTGGTGGGCGAACTGAAAAAAAACGAAAAAGGTGAAGTAGTGGGCATTGAGCCGGGTGCAGACAAAGTATCTTTTTCCTTTATTATGGTAGATGACAGTGGCCGCGAACAAACGGTGTTCTACAACCAACCCATGCCCCAGGATTTTATGCGTTCGGAGAAGGTGGTAGTTATTGGCCGTTATCAGGGCAATATTTTCCGCGCTGAAAAAATTCTGCTCAAGTGTCCTTCAAAGTACCAGGAAAACACCGTCAATGTTTAAACCTGCTTGCTGTACACAATTGTTTTATAACTGAACTTTGATACCCCTGAAGGGGAATAATATGCACTATCTCATCGGCAAACTCGGACATTTTTTTGTTGTTACTTCCTTTGTTACTGCCCTGCTGTCGGCTTTTTCGTATTACCGCGCCACCCGAAGCAGCCTTTCAGAAACCAAACAACACTGGACCATCAATGGTCGTTTTATTTTTTACCTCCATGCACTGTCGGTGCTTGGAACCACCTTGTCGTTGTTCATCATCATTTACAACCACTATTTCGAATATTACTACGCCTACACCTATTCCGACCGCAGGTTGCCGGCGCATTATCTTTTCTCCACATTCTGGAATGGCCAGGAAGGCAGTTTTCTGTTGTGGATATTCTGGCACACCATACTGGGCCTGATACTCATTCGCACCAATCGTTTCTGGGAAGCGCCCGTGCTTACGGTGTTCGCCACCGTACAGGCTTTTCTTACTTCCATGATACTGGGTGTGGTTATTCCCGGATTAGCAATAAAAATCGGCAGCTCACCTTTCATCCTGTTGCGCGAGGCCATCAACGACCCCATTTTCACCCTGCAGCCTGATTTTATCCCTGCCGACGGGCAGGGCCTTAATCCGCTGCTGCAGAATTACTGGATGGTAATACATCCGCCTGTGTTATTTCTTGGCTTTGCTTCCACACTTGTTCCTTTTTCGTTCTGCCTGGCCGGTTTATGGACGCGCAAATACCGCGACTGGATACGGCCCACATTACCCTGGGCCATCTTTGCCGGTGCATCGCTGGGCCTCGGCATTTTGCTGGGCGGATACTGGGCCTATGAAACACTGAACTTTGGCGGTTACTGGAACTGGGATCCTGTTGAAAATGCCGTGTATGTGCCGTGGCTGGTACTCATTGCCTCCATCCACACCATGATTGCCTACAAAAACAGCCAGACGGCACTCAAGGCATCCATCGTGCTGGTTATATCGGTTTTTGTACTCATTCTCTACTCTACCTTTCTGACCCGCAGCGGTGTACTGGGTGATGCGTCCGTGCACTCATTTACTGATTTGGGATTGTCAGGGCAACTGCTCGTATATCTTTTCTTTTTTCTGATAGCCGGAACCGTGCTGGCAGCCCTTCGCTGGAAAGAAATTCCCGGAGATGAAAAGGAAGCCTCCGTGTATTCGCGCGAGTTCTGGATCTTCATCGGTGCCTCAGTGCTGTGCCTCATGGGCTTTCAGGTGCTGGTGCCCACATCATTCCCGGTTATCAACAAAGTTGCAGTATGGCTTGGCCTGGACAGCAACCTTGCCGCTCCGGCCGACCAGGTTACTTTCTATTCAAAATTTCAGATATGGTTTGCCGTGGCTTTAGCCATCCTTTCCGCTGTGGGACAGTTTTTTTGGTGGCAAAAAATTGACAGCAGGAAAGTATGGAGCGAATTGCATTATCCGGCACTTGCTGCACTGCTGCTCTTTATTATTATCCTTATCTCTTCAAAAATCTATCAGCCTGCTTACCTGATTCTGTTGCTGGCTTCTCTTTTTACTATCGCTGCCAATCTGAAGATTCTATGGAATATTTTGCGCAGCAATCCAGCACTTTCGGGTGGGGCCGTTGCGCACATTGGCGTGGGGCTGATGCTCATCGGCATTCTTTTTTCATCCGGTTATTCGCGCGTGGTTTCGCTCAACAATACCGGCATGCTCATCTCACGCCAGTTAAGTGAAGAATTCAACCGCGAAAATCTGCTGCTTTTTGTAAACGAACCGCGCCAAATGTTTGGTTATGAAATTGAATACAAAGGCGAGCGTGTAGAGCCGCGGCATAAAAAAGGCTATATCAGCAAACGAGATATTGAATACACCGACAATCCCTACGAGGTCGTAGCGCGCAAAGACATTTACTACAACGGCAAAAAATTGTTCAGCAAGGGAGAGCTGTTCGAAATCAACCCGGAAAATACTTTTTACGAGATTGAGTTTCGCAAAGAAGGTGAAGTGAAGTTTGTGCAATATCCGCGCGTGCAGGTTAATCCGCAGTTTGGCACCATGGCCTCACCGGCTATTACGCGTAAAGTGAGTTTGGATTTATACACCCACGTGTCAGCACCCATGACCGAGGAGGCAAAACAGGACTGGAGCGAGCGCGAAGAAATGCGCGTGAAGCGCAATGCAACATTTTTTGCCAACGACTACGTGGCCAGGGTAGAAGAGCTCTCACGTGTGTATAACATTGGCGGCGAACAACTGGATTCTTCTTTTCTGGCCATCAAAGCCCGCATCGTAGCAGAAGGCGAGCGGAGCAGCTACACGGCCGAGCCGGTTCTGATTTACGGCACGCAATCGCGCGGTGGGTTGCTGGCCGATGAAATACCGGAACTGGGGCTGCGTTTTACGCTGATGAATGTACATCCGCAATCCGATGAACTGACGATCGGGGTGGAAACCCGCCAGAAAGACTGGGTGGTGATCAAGGCATTAGAAAAGCCATGGGTAAACATTTTATGGCTGGGCACCCTGTTGCTGATGACCGGCTTTGGTATCGCCATGGCCCGCAGATTCAGGGAGTTCAGGCTGATGCGCGAAAAAGGAACGGAGTAATCAGTATTTTGCCCGCCTGTGCCCGTATGCCAGATAAATCAAAACACCCATTACCAGCCAGATGCCGCAGATGATAAACGTGAGCGGATTTAAAAATGCCATTACACCACCGCAGCAAATTACGCCAAGCACCGGCACAGCGGGGAACAGAGGTGTTTTAAAAGGCCGGTGCAATTCGGGGTGGCGGTAGCGAAGTATCAGCACACCCAGGCACACAATCATAAACGCAAGCAGCGTACCAATAGACACCAGTTCGCCCAACACCGTAATGGGCAACAGGCCCGAAGCAACCAATGCAATGCTACCTGTAACCAGGGTCGAGATATGGGGTGTGCCATACTGGCTGTGCACTTTCGAGAAGGGCTTAAAGAACAATCCGTCATTGGCCATGGAATAAAAAATACGGGTTTGTCCCATCAGCATCACCAGTATAACCGAAGTAAGGCCGGCAATGGCCCCGATTTTAATCAGCGGGCTAAGCCATTTCAGGGCATCACCGGTCCTATCAATAGCTACTGCAATGGGTGCGGGTGTATTTAACTCGGTGTAGGGAGCTATTCCCGTCATGACCAATGCCACCAGTATGTACACAATGGTGCAGATGAACAACGAGCCAAGTATACCCCAGGGCATATCCTTCTGCGGGTTTTTGGCTTCCTGTGCAGCGGTAGATACTGCATCAAAACCAATGTAGGCAAAAAAGATTACAGCTGAGGCACGGAAAATGCCACTCACCCCAAACTGACCGAAAGTGCCGGTGTTTTCCGGAATAAAGGGCACCCAGTTGTCGGCCACCACGTATTGCCATCCGAAAATAATGAACAGGAAAATAACCGTGAGCTTGATAAGCACCACAATGTTATTGAAGGTAGCTGATTCTTTGATACCGCGAAACAACAAAACCGTTACGATGGTAATGATGAAAGCAGCGGGCAGGTTGAATATTGCACCGGTAGCAACCAGGTTGTGGTTTTCATCAAAAGTGAGCGGTGCGTTGGCCAGAGCGGGCGGAATGTGAATCCCTACGGAGTCCAAAAAGTTGACCACATAACCACTCCAACCCACGGCTACCGTTGAGCCGGCAAACAAATATTCGAGCACCAACGCCCAGCCGATGATCCACGCCACGCCCCGACCCATGGTAGCATAGGAATAGGTATAGGCGCTCCCAGCTATCGGAATCATGGCAGCAAACTCGGCATAACACAACCCGGCAAAGCCACATGCCAGTGCCGATACGATGAACGAGAGTGAAACAGCCGGACCGGCATAGATGGCGGCTGCCTGACCGGTAAGCACGAAAATACCTGCACCAATAATGGCACCGATACCTAAGGCAATGAGATTGATTTTACCTAATGTGCGCTTTAAACCATGCGAATCACCCGAGGCTTCCTTCATCAACACCTCCATGGGTTTCTTATTGAAAAGCTGATCGGTCATCTTATTTATATTCTGGTTGGGTTTGGTTAACGCCTAAAAGTAACAAGATTCTGCCGATGGCAAAAAACCTTTTAGAAGAGACGGCTATTGCCCAAATTTACTGTTGTTGATCCCCGGTGTTTTCCAACGGGGCAACGGCATGCGGATGAGCGGGGGCTGTACTACCCTGTGGCTGCTCATCCTGATGCTTAAAAAACCTTTTCTGCATGATAAGGATAATGGTTACACCAATGAAAATGGACGTGTCGGCCAGGTTGAAAACCGGACTGAAGAACAAAAAATAATCGCCTCCTACAAAAGGCACCCATTCGGGCCATACAAAATCGAACAGCGGAAAGAAGAGCATGTCAATAACCTGACCGTGAAACCAGGGTGTGGGCGACTCCGGTGGCGCATTATTGAGCAATACTCCGTAAAAGGTGCTGTCAATAACATTTCCAACAGCACCACCCAGTATCAGTGCCACGCAAAATAATAATCCCGGATGCGACTCCCTTCTGGCCAGGCGATGAAGGTATATTGCTATGCCAACCATGGCTGCAATGCGAAATAATGTGAGGGCCAGTTTTCCAAACTCGTTATTCCACTTAATGCCAAAAGCCATACCCGGATTGAGCAGATAATGAATGCGGAACCAGTTGCCCAGCACCTTGATTTCTTCATGCAGTTCCATGTTGTTCACCACCAGTATCTTGGACGACTGGTCGATGACTACCACCAGCAAGGCGATAAGGAAGTATTTTTGCGATTGGGTCAGGAGCATAACCGGATATTTACATGAAGTGTCAGTTCATCCAGTTGAACAGACACGGATTCACTTATGTTTTCCTTTACTTCCAGGCTCAGGGCCTGGGTTTCGGTACGAATATAATGGGTATGACGATTCAATGCCCGCAGCAAGGTTTCACCTTCACCGTTGGTCAGTGACTTTTTATCTACCTCAATGGCAATTTTATCCAATACCGCAAAACCCATTTCTTTGCGCAAATTCTGAATGCGGTTAATAAAATCACGTGCCAGGCCTTCCTGTTTAAGTTCTTCGGTTAGTGTTATATCCAGTGCCACCGTCAGGCCGTTGTCGGTGGCTACGAGCCAACCCGGAATATCTTCCGAAGTAATAAGCACATCGTCCGGTGTAATCGTAAATTCACCTATCGTCAGGTTGCCTTTTTTCTCCAGCTCGTTGATTTCTTCCTGTGTGAGCGCTGTGATAAGGGCAGCAATGTCTTTTACACGTGCACCGTATTGCTTTCCGAGCCGGGCAAAATTCGGTTTGGCCTTCTTTACCAGCAGGCCGGATGCATCATCCAGGTATTCAACCGATTTCACATTTACCTCGGCTTTGATGATATCTTCCACTGCGCGAATGCGTCCGGCAAATTTTTCATCCAACACCGGCAAAAATATCCGTTGCAGCGGGATGCGCACTTTTATCTTACTGCCTTTGCGCAGGGCATGCACCATGGAACAAATACGCTGGGCATAATCCATGCTTTGTTCCAGTTCTTTATCGCGCAGCTGTTCTTCTGCCTGCACCAGGCGGGTTAAATGGACCGATTCAAAACGCAGGGGTGTATTATCTGCTTTTGCGCTGTCGCGGATGTTGTCGGTTAGATTTTTGTACAGCCACTCGGCCACAAAGGGTGCTATGGGCGACATGAGCTGGGCGGTTACCACCAGGCAATTAAAAAGTGTGTCATAGGCTGCCTTTTTATCGGCCGAAAGTTCGCCGCGGGAAGCAGGCTGCCAGAAACGTTTGCGGTTAAGCCGCACATACCAGTTTGACAGGTGGTCGCATACAAATTCCTGTATGGCCCGTGCGGCACGCGTAGGCTCGTAGTCGTTGTACGCTTCGGTTACCGTTTGAATCAGTTCCTGTAAGCGCGACAATATCCACCTGTCCAGCAGCGTGAGCGCCTCCTGCGGTGAATTGTTTTTTTCATCTTTTACATACCCGTCAATGTTGGCATACAGTGCAAAAAAGGCGTAGGTATTAAACAAGGTACCGAAAAATTTGCGCTGTACTTCTTCTACTCCGGCCAGGTTGAATTTCAGATTTTCCCATGGTGGTGCATTTTCTACCATATACCAGCGCACGGCATCGGGCCCGTATCGGGCAAGTGTGTCGAACGGATTGATAACATTGCCCAGCCGCTTCGACATTTTGTTGCCGTCTTTATCGAGCAGCAGACCGGTGCTGATCACATTTTTGAAGGCCACGCTGTCATACAGCAGCACGGCAAGGGCATGCAGGGTAAAGAACCAACCACGGGTTTGGTCCACGCCTTCGCTGATAAAATCAGCCGGAAAGGCACCCTTCCAGCCATCATGAAAGGGCTGGGGATGGTTTTGCTTCAGCAGCACCGGATCGAGCCCCCACTGCGCATAGGGCATGGCCCCGCTGTCGAACCACACATCTACCAGGTCGGGCTCGCGGTACATGGGTTTTCCTGAGTTGCTCACCAGCACCCACTCATCAACAAAAGGACGGTGCAGGTCGAGCAGACGAATGTTTTCATGTTTCAACACATCCGGACTGGGATTCGGGATGCCGGCGTTCACGGCCTTGATTACTTCTTCCCGTAGCTCATCAACCGAGCCGATGCATTTTTCTTCCTTTCCATCTTTGGTACGCCATATGGGCAGGGGTGTTCCCCAGTACCGTGAGCGCGACAGGTTCCAGTCTACCAGGTTTTCGAGCCAGTTGCCGAAACGACCCGTGCCTGTTGACTCAGGCTTCCAGTTAATAGTACGATTGAGTTCGGCCATCCGATCTTTTAACGCTGTGGTCCGGATAAACCATGAGTCGAGCGGGTAGTACAACACCGGTTTGTCGGTACGCCAGCAGTGCGGGTAGGTGTGTTCGTATTTCTCTACCTTAAAGGCCTTGTTCTCTTCTTTTAGGATAATGGAAATGATCACATCCGTGGATTTGTAATCCGGATGTGACTCATCCTCATTTGTATAATTTTTCACATAAAAATCATCGGCAGTAAGTGGTCGGTGAGTTTTAATGCCGTACTTTTCAACACCTTCCTTTAGCTTTTCTCCGATTTGCCGCACGAATTTTCCTTTGCGGTCAACTACGGGCACTTCATTGCCAGCTTCATCGCGTACGGTTAAAGGCGGAATGCCGTATTGGCGTGCCACCCTGAAGTCGTCTGCGCCAAAGGTTGGCGAAGTATGTACCACTCCTGTTCCTTCATCGGTAGTAACAAAGTCACCGGCCACTACCTGAAATGCCTTGCTGCTATCATACAATGGTTGCAGATAGGGCATCAGTTGTTCATAGCGAAGGCCCACGAGCTGCTTGCCGGCTACTTCCTTCACCAGCTTCCAGGGTATAATCTTATCGCCTTGCTTGTAGTTGGCAAATGCAATGGCGTTTCCTTTTTCCGAAAAATATTTTCCTACCAGGTCTTTGGCCAGCACCACGCGTACCGGCTGGTGTGTATAGGCATTATAGGTATCTATTACTGCATACCTGATGTTCTCTCCCACCGCCAGCGCGGTGTTGGAGGGAAGTGTCCATGGTGTGGTGGTCCAGGCCAGGATATACACAGCACCGGCCGGTGACGGCTCAAACAAAAACTCCGATTGTGGATTACGGATTACTTTGAACTGTGCTACAATGGAAGTATCCTTTACATTTTTGTACGTGCCTGGCAGGTTCAGTTCGTGCGAGCTGAGGCCAGTGCCGGCTGCCGGGGAATAAGGCTGTATGGTATAACCCTTGTACAGCAGTCCTTTATTATAGAGTTGTTTTAAAATCCACCACAGTGTTTCGATATAGGCAGCTTCGTAGGTGATGTACGGGTGTTCCAGGTCAACCCAATAACCCATTTTGCGGGTCAGGTCATCCCATTGGTCTTTGTACATCATCACCGTTTCGCGGCACTTCCGGTTGTAGTCGGTTATGGAAATTTTGGTACCGATGTCTTCCTTTGTGATGCCCAGTTCCTTTTCCACTTGCAGTTCGACCGGCAGGCCGTGTGTGTCCCAGCCACCTTTGCGCTTTACCTGATAGCCCTGCAGGGTTTTAAAGCGGCAGAAAATATCCTTGATGGTGCGTGCCATAACATGGTGAATGCCCGGTGTGCCGTTGGCAGACGGAGGGCCCTCGTAGAAAGTAAAGGACGGTTCACCATGACGGTTTTGAACCGATTGCTCAAAGATTTTTTCCTGTTCCCAGAAGGCCAGCACATCGGCCGCAATCTGCGGAAGATTCAGTTGGATAAATTCAGGGTAGCGCTTCAACATCGCAAAAAACCGCAAATAAGATTGATTTTCAGCCAAATAAGGCAGCAAAGATAAAAACGAAAGGCAAATGCCGCCTATTCGGCTGCCGGATGGCGGTTATGGATGCGGATTTTGTTTAAATCAATGGTCTGGTCATCTTCTTCCGTATAAAAATTACCTTCCACATCGTCAATCAGCAGGTGTTCACTGGTTTTGGTTTTGTATTTATCGAACGTAAGAATCAGTGCCGGAAGCAAGATGAGATTGGTAAGCATGGACAGCAGCAGTGTAATGGAGGTGAGCTTACCCAGCGCGATGGTGCCTCCAAACGATGAAAAAGTAAATATGATAAAACCGGCAAACAGAATAACCGATGTGTAAACCATGCTTTTTCCGGTTTCCAGAATGGTGTTGCTTACTGCCACCGGTATAAAGAAATTCCGTGCATGCAGTTCCTGCCGGTACTTGGCCAGAAAGTGAATGGAGTAATCCACGGAAATACCGAAGGCAATGCTGAAGATCAGCACCGTGCTGGGTTTGAGCGGAATGCCGAAGTAGCCCATCAAACCGGCCGTGATAAGCATGGGAATGATGTTGGGGATGAGTGCTATGAGTATCATGCGCACATTGGCAAACAGCAAACCCATGGTAATGGAAATGAGTACGAAGGCCAGCAGCAGGCTGCCTTTCAGGTTGGAAATTAAAAACGAATTGCCTTTGATAAACAAAGGCGTAGTGCCGGTAATCTTCACGGTAATGTTGGTTCCGGCAAACACCGAATCGATCTGCGGTTTGATGACACGGTTTATCAGCGAATCCATTTTATTGGAACCGATGTCGGCCATCTGCAGGGAAATGCGCATCACCTGAAGCGAAGAATCGACAAACGAATGAAACAGGCCGGAGCTGTCGGATTGACCCCGCATATACGGAAGGATAAAGTTTCGCTCGCGGTTGTCGGGAAGGCCGTATCGTGCAGGATTGTTGTTATAGAAAGCCTGGCGTGCTGCTTTCACAAAACTTACCAGCGATACCGGTGTGGAAAGATCGGGCTGAGCGGCCAGAAAATTTTCCAGTTCCTCAATTTTTTGCAGATTTTTCATATCAATCACCCCTCTGCGTTTGCCGGTATCCACCACCATTTCCAGCGGCATCACACCGCTGAAATTTTGTTCGAAGAAGCGCAGGTCTCTGATCACCGAACTGTCTTCGGGCAGGTCATCCACCATAAACGATACGGTATGAATGCGCACTATTCCGATGGCTGCAAGTAAAACGATAGCGGCCGTTACCGTATATATAACAGGGCGATTGCGATGCACCTGCACATCCACAAACTGCAGGAAGGTGTTCAGTGGTTTAATGTGTAAATGGCGCAGATGCTTGGCCGATGGCGGAGGCATCCAGGAAAAGAAACCCGGGATTAAAATAAGGCTTACTGCAAAAGTGGCCATTACATTCAGCCCGGCCACTATACCAAATTCACGCAATACGGTGATATCGGCTGTGAGCAGCACCAGAAAACCTATAGCCGTGGTAAGATTGGTGAGAAAAGTTGCCAGTCCTACTTTGCGTATTACCCGGCTAATGGCCAGCAGTTTGTTGCGGTGTGCCGCATACTCTGCGTGATACTTGTTCATCAGATAGACGGCATTGGGTATGCCGATAACCACGATAATAGGTGGCAGCATACCGCTGAGCAAGGTGATTTTAAAGCCCAGCCATTCAATGGTTCCAATTACCCAGATAACCACAATGCCGATAACCACCAGGGGAAAAATCATGGCCCGCACCGACCGGAAGAAAAGGTACAGAATGACCGATGTAACAATGACCGACAACGCCAGAAACAGTTGTAGCTCACGGCTAACTTCCTGCGCAATCACCGAGCGCACAAACGGCAAACCGGCATAGTGCAATTCAATGCCTGTGCTGCGGGTAAACTGCTCACCTTTTTTCAGTATTTCGTTGGTTACCGATATGCGCCTGTCGGAGTTGAGCACTTCGCGGTCTATGGTAATGAGTATGGCTACCGCGCCGTTGGTCTGGTTTACTATCCTGCCGAAATAAAATTTCTGCTTGCTGCTTTCTTTGAGCAGGCTGTCCAGTTCTTTCTGCGATTTGATCTTTGGCGGGAAAATATCTTGCAATACAAACTGTTTGCGGGCTGTATCTTTCACCATCATTTTAATCTGCGGAAGCGAGATTACGTTGGTTACTCCGTCTATCCACTTCAGCGCTACGCACAGCTCGCGCAGTTTTTCAAAGTTCTTGTACTGATAAATACTGCTGTCTTTCAGGCCGATGGCAATGATGTTGCCGTCTTCACCAAACTGCTTGCGAAATTGGTTGAAGAAAACCTGGTCGGGGTCGTGGGCGGGTACGGTGCCACGGAAGTCGTAGCCCAGTTCTGCCTTGCGGGCATGAAAGCCCATCCACACCGTAAACAGCAGGATGAGCGCTGTAAGCGGCAGCCTGTATTTGATGATAAAATGAGCAAGTTTTGTCCACATGGATGCGCCAAAGCTAATGAATTTATGCGAGCCCTACTTTAGGAATCGTTTTGAGTGGTGAATACCCAATGAATCCATCAGCAAACTCGTATCGATTTCACATGCATTTTTTTTGATACGGTATAATGTGCGAGCGCAGCTGTTGAAGCAGGTGTAAGTTTTGGTCTAAATATTGCGTAGCAAAGTATTTACCGAGCAGGCTTCTGACAGTTTCTTCTCGAGCGCATCAATCTTCACGCGCTCCTGCTTCATGGTATCGCGGTGGCGCACCGTTACGGTATCATCTTGCAGTGTCTGGTGATCGATGGTAACACAATACGGTGTGCCAATAGCATCCTGCCTGCGATATCTGCGCCCTATGGTGTCTTTGTCTTCGTAATAGCAGCGCATGCTGAACTTAAGTTGTTGCATCACCTGCAGGGCCTTTTCAGGTAAACCGTCTTTTTTCACCAAAGGCAAAACGGCCACCTTAACCGGAGCGAGCGCAGGAGGTATGCTCAGCACCACCCGTTCACCGCCCTCCTCACCTTCGGCCGTTGGTACTTTTTCTTCGCGGTAAGCAGCCGACAGCACGGCAAGCACCATGCGGTCCAACCCAATGGATGTTTCTATAACATAAGGAATGTAGCTCTGGTTGGTCTCCGGATCGAAGTACTGTAATTTTTTTCCAGAGTATTGTTCGTGATTTTTCAGGTCAAAGTCCGTCCGCGAATGAATGCCTTCGAGTTCGCGGAAGCCCATCGGAAAATTAAACTGTATGTCGCATGCTGCATTGGCATAGTGAGCCAGATTGAGGTGATCGTGAAAACGGTAGTTGTGCTCGCCCAAACCAAGTGCCAGGTGCCACTTCAGGCGATGCTCTTTCCAGAATTCATACCACTTCATTTCTTCGCCTGGCTTTACAAAAAACTGCATTTCCATCTGTTCAAACTCGCGCATGCGGAAGATGAACTGGCGCGCCACAATTTCATTGCGGAAAGCTTTGCCCGTTTGTGCAATGCCGAAGGGGATTTTCATCCTTCCGGTTTTGAGCACGTTGAGAAAGTTGACGAAAATACCCTGTGCGGTTTCCGGACGCAGATAAATTTTACTGGCTTCATCGGCCAGCGAACCGATTTCGGTGGAGAACATCAGGTTAAACTGGCGCACATCGGTCCAGTTGCGCGAGCCCGATTCGGGATCGGCAATTTCAAGGTCAACAATCAGTTGCTTCAGGGCCGCCATATCGGCTGCACCCATGGCCTGTTTCAGTTTTTCATTTACTTCATTTATTTTTTTGCGGTATTCCAGCACACGCGGGTTGGTGGAAAGAAACAACTCGCGGTTAAAACTTTCGCCAAAACGTTTGGCAGCTTTCTCGGCTTCTTTTTCAATTTTATCTTCCAGCTTCTCCACATATTTTTCAATCAGTTGGTCAGCCCGGTATCGCTTTTTCGAGTCGCGGTTATCTATCATCGGATCGTTGAAAGCATCCACATGGCCCGATGCTTTCCAAACTGTGGGATGCATGAAGATAGCCGCATCAATACCCACGATGTTATCGTGCAGCAGCGTCATGGCCTTCCACCAATAATCGCGGATGTTGAATTTCAACTCTGCACCATTTTGTCCGTAGTCGTACACAGCGCTGAGACCGTCATAAATTTCGCTGGACGGGAAGATAAAGCCGTACTCCTTGGCGTGGGCGATGATTTTCTTTAACTGATTGTCGTCCTGTTGTGCCATAAGCCGCAAATATACGGCAAGGATTAGTTTGATTGCGGTAACGGCCGGCTATGGAAAAAGTATTATTTTGACCAGACAATGGAACCGTTGTTTACCAGGATGGCGCTGGCCGCAGGCTTTACACCGCGACTGGGTGCGCTGCTGAAGGAAGCCGACCGGCTAAGCCGGCTGTGGCAGGCTGAACTTGTGCTTATCCATGCCGGTGCACGTCAGCCCGGGTCGGAGAAAAGATTGCGCGAAGTGATGGAACAGGCGGGGGTTGATACGGATAAAACCCGGATTATCTGGGAAAGCGGCCCTCCTGCCAAAGCCATCCTGGCCGTTTGCAAAAAAGAAAACATTGACTTGCTCATAGCCGGGGCACTGCATCGCGAAAAAGTTATACAATACTACCTGGGCAGTGTGGCGCGTAAGCTGCTGCGCAAGGCTCCCTGCTCGGTGCTGATGCTTACCGACCCGGCAACATCGCCTGTTGGGTTTAAAAATGTGGTGGTACAGGCTGATGAAGATAACCCTTATATGGCTGACACGTTGCGTACGGCCTGCATGCTGGCCAGTGCTGAACAGGCTGCCTGGCTGCATGTAGTAAGAACCCTGAAATGGTATGCATTCCTGTCGGCAGCCGAAGAGTTTTCTGAATCAGAATATGAACACACCCGCAACCAGCTGATACAAACTGAAATGGACGATGTACAACGCCTGCTGAACACTATTCCGCATCCGGGCATAAAGGTGAATATCAAATTAATCTCAGGAAAATCCGGACACGAACTGGCGCAGTTTGCACGCCGCAAGCATGCCGACCTGCTGGTGGTTAGCGCCTCACCGCTCAAGCTCTCGCTGCTCGACCGATTCATGCCCAACGACCTTGAATATCTGTTCAGTGACCTTCCCTGCAATCTGCTGGTTGTAAAACCAACGAAAGGAGGTGTGCGTTGAAACACGCGGAAGTTTTGCGGCTTCTTGTACAACTGGGTATTATGCTCATGATGGGACGGCTATTTGCCGAGCTGGCCCGCCGACTCAAACAACCGGCTGTGGTAGGCGAAATCCTGGCGGGGATTCTGCTGGGTCCCACTTTCCTGGGCATGATTTCTCCGGAAAGCTTTTCCACACTCTTTCCCGAAGGTTCTTCATCTACTGTGCTCAACGGATTTGTGCAGGTAGCCGTAGTGATGTTGTTGTTTATTGCAGGCCTGGAAGTAGACCTGCACATTGTGTGGCAGCAAGGACGGCAGGCCATCGTTACCAGCATCTTAGGGCTGGTTGTGCCCTTCTTTGTAGGCTTTATTTTTCCTTTTGCCTTTCCTGAATTCTTCGGCTATGCCGATGAAGGAAAGCGACTCACCTTTGCCCTGTTTATGGGTACTGCTATGGCTATTACTGCACTACCGGTCATTGCCCGTATTTTAATGGATCTTAATCTGTTTAAAACCCGTATGGGTATGCTCATCATTTCATCAGCCATGGTCAACGACCTCATCGGATGGATGATCTTTTCGGTGGTGTTGGCCATGATTGGTAAAGGACAGCAGCACATTTCTCTGTGGCAAACCCTGTTGCTTACTCTGGGCTTTACAGCTGTTATGCTTACGCTGGGTCGTGGCCTAATAAACCGCGTACTGCCCTGGGTAAACAAGCAACTGGCCTGGCCGGGTGGTTTGCTCTCGCTGGCGCTGGCCCTTTGCTTTCTGGCAGCTGCTTTCACCGAATACATCGGCATACATGCCATATTCGGGGCTTTCATATTTGGTGTAGCACTGGGCGACTCCGAATACATGAGTGAGCGCGCCAAGGAAATCATCCATCAGTTTATTAACAACATTTTTGCTCCTCTGTTCTTTGTGGCTATCGGACTGAAGGTAAACTTTGCCACCAATTTTGATCTCTGGCTTACGATAGCAATTCTGCTCATTGCCTTTTCAGGAAAAATTATCGGTAGTGGTTTTGGTGCACGCCTCGGTGGGTTTTCGTGGAAGGAATCGCTGGCCACCGGCTTCGGTATGAATGCACGTGGCGCCATGGAAATTATTCTGGGCAGCATAGCACTGGAAAACGGACTGATTAACGAGAAGGTGTTTGTATCGCTGGTTATCATGGCACTGCTTACCAGCATGAGCAGCGGCCCGATGATGAAGTGGAGCCTGGGGAAGAGGTGGTAATACCCGGTTCATCGCCAAGCAGATCACTTTTGATGAAGTGGCCTTACCTTGAAAAAAGTGAAAACTACTTTATCTTCGGTTTTTGATAAATAGGACTTATCCAGAAAATAAATTCCTTTTGGCCCAATAAATGACTGATACCAGTCGAATCTATCCGGTATTAAAAATTCGCCTCTGTAATTAAAAAATTCATCCAGAATGATTATACCGATGTTATTCCAGGTATCCGTTGGTTTTTTATACTGATGTTCCGAAACCGGCCGAATCACAAAACGATAATAAACATGCTGCCAGGGATCATATTTAATTAGGGATCATATTTAATTATGGAGCCATAATTTTCAAGGACATTTCCGCTGCCATCTATGCTAATCAAGCGTTGACCTAAATTAAAAAAAAGAAACAGCGTATCCAGCGATTTTACCACTAAACCCGATGGAGGTGAACCTATACCGTTCGGACCCTCTTTGGAAAGATTTATTCTTTTTAAAAATCTCCTTTCCGAAAAGTTATAAATATCTATGCTTGCGAATGAAAAGCCGGCGTGTAAAAAAAGATAATCCACATCCTCCTCACGGTGAAAATGAATGTCTGAACCCGCAATTCGTGTTCTGCTATCTAATTGAAGCGTATCTGAACCGCCAGAAATCAATGTTAATGCAGGTAAAAAGTTGCCTGCTGCGATTTCCTTTGGTTCACTGCAGGCAACAGCCAGCTGAGCT
This sequence comes from Cyclobacteriaceae bacterium, assembly GCA_036787955.1. Taxonomy (GTDB): domain Bacteria; phylum Bacteroidota; class Bacteroidia; order Cytophagales; family Cyclobacteriaceae; genus UBA2336. Next base: position 6,261 of record DAIQOI010000012.1, on the reverse strand, counting down.
ATTACAAAAATTGCACCAACCTTGAAGTTCATTCGAGCTACCAGAAAGGACAACTGATGTCTTATCATGAAGGTTTTTAAAAAGAGAAAGCGAAAACCTTAGCCTCATTTCTGTTCAATCCATAAATTTTCCGTGCAGTCCAATCTACAGCTATAGATATAATCTTCTTATTGAGCTCATACAGAGCCAAAGGATTTCCATTCCAATCGGTAAAAATTACCTTATTGAAGTGATCGGCCTCATCATCCCCTTTCGGCACCGTTTTACCATCCGCATATAAAAAACATATCATTTCATCCCCCCCAACAGGCTTAACCGGATATGCATACTTCGTCTTATCATACAACCTTTTCATTACCGGATAATTACCTCTCTGTTTTAGTTCGAATACCGGAAAAAAATGATCCGGACCGTGTAGTCTTTTAATTAATGTTGCTGTCGAATCATAAAACTCAAGTAAATCGGTGTATTCGTAGGCCAAAACAAATTTGTTTTTTAACGGATGAGCTGCTGCCCATGCACTAAATACTTCAACTGCAACAGATACCGGAATCTCTGTTCCGTAGTATGGATATGCGCCTTTTTGTTCGGTAATTCGACCCAATTTATCATATATAGAGAACCGGGTTGGAGGAACTATCTCCCTTGTTGTGGTAATAATTAAATCAGAATTCAGGTAAACAGCATTCAAAGCCGTGCCTGGTATTTTTATATGATCTAAAACCTTAACATCGAGCTTTCCGTCATTTAAAAGGAGCTGAAATTTTTTCAATTGCCCACCCATTACATCATGAACCCAGAATGATCCATCCGAATTAAAATCCATTCTGTTTACCGTCATCAATTCACCCGGGCCCATGCCCTGTGAAATAGCTCTACCCATTTTTTTATAATTTTCCCTTGTGCTGTAAACAGTAAGTAGGGTATCCTGGCCTGCCTGATAAACAAACAAGTTCGAGTTGTTACAAAAAATGCTTATGGGCGATACAAGCAATCCCAAATCAAGTATTTCACCATGCAGATAATCTTCTTTTTTAAAATCCTTTACGCTAAATTGCTTACTATGTGGAAAACTTAACTTCTGACTTTTGTTGCAGGACCACACAAAAAGTGCAAATACTAAAGAGAGTAGTCTAATCATAAATACAGTAACTCTCTATAAATAAACCAACTTGAAGGAGAAAATAAAGAGTTGAATCCTCAGCATTTTCTCCCTGAATCTCAAAAAATTATTCAATTGCACCCCTCTTTCCGATGCAGTAGGTAACTGAACAAATTTTTCCGTTTTCATCGTACTGCACAATCATACATCCTTCTCCGCGATCTCCGCAATCAGTCTGACAGTTAGTCGGAGGACAATCAGGGTAAGCCTGAATAATCAGTGTAAAAACGAACAAAAAACATTGAAACAAAACTCCTGAGTTTCATATTAATTCTAATATTCAATAATATCCACCCACCCCCTCCGGAGCGCTTAACCAGTTACCCTCTCGGGTGACTGACTGGTGAGGCGTGCAGGAGTGAATGTTATGACCAAGTAAATAACCTGTTATGAATTTTACAAATCAATCTCACTGATTTTCTTACATGGTATTTGTACCCTGTTGCCGGATGAAAATCTGCATTTTTCGGCTCTTTGAGAGGATCCACACACACAGGAAAAATGTTACAAAACAGGAGAAAATCTTACATCAGGCATGGAAAAATTTTTCTCATTTGCCGCAACAGGCCTTCGACATCTTACTCTACTTCATCCGTGCAGTGTCCGAAAGTTTACTCTTTAAAAAATCTATTCATCAATGTCTCCGCACCTCATAAACCGCAAAGATTATTTCCTCATCACTAAATATTGCGTTTAGCGGATTATTCAGGCTTAGATAAAGTTTGTTGGCATAGGCAATACTGTGAAAAAAATCATATTGTCCGCCTGCAAACGCTATTTCTTCAATCTGGTTCAAATCTTTATCCAACAGCATCACCGAAAAAGGTTTATCATAAAAGTTACGTGCTCTGCCATCGGCATACCGCGTTTTTACCGGATGCTTTACTATGCGGTAGTGATATGTTCCTTCTTCATTAGAAAACATTTTCACATAAAATCCATTTTCCAGATTATAATTATGCTCTTCCTGCAGTGATGGATTTTCACTACCTGCAATTAAAGGCGGAATTACCTCAGGCAAAAACCTGCTTTTTATCTTAATTCTTCTCTCAGGCAAAATTTCTTTGTTATTATAAACCTGAACTTCATGTGAGGGAAGATAATAGCAAATAAATTTTTCAACAGCAGTATAACCATTTATATAATTATGAGGATAGTAGTTTTGACTAAGAAGTTCATAAGGCAATTCCCCAAAAAATCGAAATGTATTCTCTACAATATTATAGCGGCACTGTACAACTGTTTCAGGATATGATTTCCAATGAACCATGCCATACGAAATCCAGAAACCTACTGTTTTTTCCTTGGCGTTGAATTTAAATTCATAAAAAAGATCTCCGTTTAGCCAATTTGATTCATAAGGAGAGGGGAGTTCAATTTGCCAGGAATTAATTCTGTTACCTGCGCCATTATAAAGCAGTATCTTTTTAAAATATTCATAGTAGATAAAAAATATTGAGTCATTATTATGATAGTAGAACCGGTGGGGTGCACCAATACCTTCCGGTCCTTCTTTCTGAAAATGAATTTTATGTATAGTCTTCTTCGCCTCTAAATCATAAACATAAATAATCCCGAAGTTTAAATTCATGATCAAGTAATGGGGCTTACCGTTAATAATTTGAAGCTGATCATAATAATGCTGTGATGATGTGACGGAGTCAACTTTCAGGCGTAACGTATCTGTTAAAACCAAAGTTGAATTTTCAACTGACTTACCACAAGCCTGGAGATAATAATGCCGGTTCGCCTTGTACTTGCAAGCCGACAGCTGAGAAATAATGTACATAAGTGAAACTGAGGTCGCAATTAACGGCCAAGGAAATCCGTTAAAAGATTTAATCAGCCTCATTCACTGAGAAAAACTACATATCTGCAGAACCATTGCCACAGGGGTCTTCGAAAACGCAATCTGTACCGGCACCGGCACATTTCAGGTCTGGCCTAAAAAGACACTCCCGCTTCTTGTGAAAAGGGCCAGGTTCAGCTTTTACATAATTCTTATGTAGCGTTAGAATGCCAGCAAAAAGCAGCATGCAAAGTACAATGCCCAATAAAATTTTTTTCATCGTTTTTCAATTTTTAATGATAATTTCCTCCAGTTTGAAATAATCCCGTTCTTTTCTCATTTGTTCTTCAAACAATATCGGAACGAGATAGTGACTTGTGCCATCATGATTTTTGATTGCGTAATGAACATGATTGCTTACAACTGCCATAGGGAAAGTTACTAACTCAGTTACATATCGTAAATCACCATTCTGAAATAGCTCATACAATGAAAATTTATTTTTAATCTCACGAACAGCAAATTCCCGTTTTGTTATGTGATCAAAAAAGTAATACCACGTGCTGTTTGTCAAATCAGGGAAATGGAATTCGGTGGTATGCAGGTCTGAAAGTGAAACCCTGAAAACACTTTGATAAGGTATAATTGAGATAATTAAATATCCCGGCATATAAAAGTAGTTCACATTTAACATCCTTTGGTTACTGATTTTTTTTGCCGGTTTCCGCTCCGATATCAGATGCCTGTAAGTGTTTGAAAGACTGTCGTAGTAAACCACTGTTGTTCTGCCCTGTAAACCAATGGACCGGCCTTCTATTGTTACCCGCTTCCAAACCTTCGGTTCACCCGCAATTTCTTTGTTCCATTTTGTGGTAAATTCCCTCGACTTAATTTTTAATCTTTCATCCTCAATCAGAATATTCCAGAAATCTTCCATGCTGGAAATAAAAACCTTGTTTGGATAGGCGAACAATAAAATTTCCGGCAGCAATTTTTTGTCCAGCGTATCAACAATCAGGTTATGCTGGTTCATCAGATAAACCGGCAACGGACCCGGAGCTTTCTGCGGCCCCCGGACTATCTTATAGTGCTCATCAAAGAAATAGATGTATTCTATTTCCTGATTTTTGTTATGGTAGACCAGATGCTTTTCAAGATCGACCTGGGCAATCGCTATGTAACAAAAGCATTGAATTGCATAACTAATACCCAAAGTTTTCATAAAACACTGTTTTTATATTTTGCAGATTAAGTTCGGTAAATTGATGAATCCTTCCCGACTCTGATGTAAAAAGTACTGGACCAAATATTCCCAGGTCATAATGATTATCTTTTCCGGTTGAATCAACCAGGGTATTTGAGGAAAGTTGTTGCATATAGCTTCTGTAGGGGATAAAATCCTTCTTGGTATTTGCGGTAATCAAAACATAAAAGTCGGTTCGATGAATATATTGTTGTGCCAGTTCAAAAGCTGCCTCTATGCAGTTAGAACACCCCCCAACGGGTATTACCAAAAGGTAAGCTTTGTTGTGATCCGGAAATTGAAAGCGATGAACTTCGTGCAGATATAAATTGAGTTCTTCCCCATGTCTGTATGCCAAACCTTTATCCGCTGCATTGTTGCAGGAAACACCGAGAAGAATTCCGAGGCAAAAAACAAACTGTTTCATTTCGGCTGAATTTGAAATACCGCCAATTGCATTTTGTCATCACTAAAGGCTGGATTCAACGGATTATTCAAGCTGATATACAACTTATCCGTCCAGGCAAAGCTTTGAAAAAAGTCATAGGTTTTCCCGTCTAACGGAACTTCATCTATGAGATTAAAATCTTTATCCAAAATCATAACCGAAAACGGCCTGTCGTAAAAGTTTCTTCGTTTCCCGTCCGGATATTTCAAGTCGGCTGCATGTTTTACTACTCTATAATGTAAAGAGCCATCTTCGTTTGAAAACATTTTTACATAAAACGGATGCTTCAGGTTATATCGTTGTTCCTCTTCCACATCGGGTTTATCACCCTCCTTAACAATAAACCCGGGGACTATTTCAGGCATGTAGCGGCTTTTAATTTTCAGTCTGCGTAAAATCTTTCCTGAATGATCATAAACCTGAACCTCATGTGACGGCAGGAAATACACGATAAACTGAGTTGGGGTTGAATATCCGTTCAGGTACACATTCGGAAAATAATTTGTGCTGAGAAATGCGTAGGGCAGTTCACCAAAAACCCTGGCCGTCTCAGAGTAAATGTCATACCGGCAATGCATCATGGTGCGCTGGGCCGATTTGTTTTCGAGGATTCCGCTGTAAATCCAGAAGCCCACAGATTTTGTTTGCGGGTAATAGGCAAACTCGTAAAACAATTCATTGGTGCCCCAGTAATCTTCTTTGTCCGTTGGCAAGGCCGAATTAATGCGCCTTACCAAGGCGCCTTTCTTATTGTAAATCTTTACTGTATTCAGTTGCTCTGAATAGATAAAAAATATCGAGTCATCATTATGAAAATAAAACCTGCCAGGATTATCAATACTGTTCGGGCCATCGATGGGGAACTGTATGGTAAAGGATAGTTTTTCCTCCGATAAATTATACCCGTACAGCCTGGAAGTATGCGAATTGTAAATCAAATAATGAACCGACCCGTTGTACTCAATAAGCTGATCATAGTAGTGCTGGCTTTGTGTAACCGAGTCAACGGGTAATATTAAGGTATCAACAAGCTCTAAACCTGCATGTATAGGTGATCTTTTAATTTCCTGAATGTGCCCGGCTTGTTCCTTACTTGTGCAGCGGGAAAAAATGTAAAAAATAAACAGGCAACTGATAAGGATTATGTTGAATAAAATTTTCATAACCCAGAAACAGGTAAATTCAACGGGCTTCACAAGTGTTTATTGTAACAACCCGTTGAATTAATCGGATCGCTATTCTATTTCATGTCCGCCTCCACACGGATCTTTCAATCCACAGTCATTACCATTCCAAATGCACTTATCATCGGGCTTAAACCAGCACGAAAACCGGATGTAATAACAGCTTCCCTGTGATTTACCGGAAAAAGGGAGTAATACCATTGCAAAAATGGTTGCTGCAGTTGCTAAAATCAAAAATCCTTTAAGTTTGTTTTTCATAAGATTTTCAAATTATGTATCCACCCACCCCCTCCGGAGCACTTAACCAGTTACCCTCTCGGGTGACTGACTGGTGAGGCGTGCAGGAGTAAATGTTATAACGAAGTAACTAACCTGTTATAAATTTTACAAATCAATCTCACTGATTTTCTTACATGGTATTTGTACCCTGTTGCC
>DAIQOI010000011.1:86605-98007 GCA_036787955.1 Cyclobacteriaceae bacterium | reverse complement strand
ACCAACCATGGACTGATTAACCATGGACCGATCAACCATGGACCGATCAACCATGGACCGATCAACCATCTACCAATTAACCACCAACCTTAAACCATTTTGATCAACCACCAACCATATCGTCCATTAAAACTCAGCGGGTTGGAGGCGGTGGTCATCACACCTGCTTCCAACTTTGTCAACATCGGTGAGCGGACCAACGTAACCGGATCAGCCCGTTTTCTTAAGCTCATCAAAGAAGATAAGTTTGAAGAAGCGCTGGAAGTAGCACTTGATCAGGTGCGGGGGGGCGCTCAGGTATTGGATGTAAACATGGACGAAGGCATGATCGATGCCAAAGCGGCCATGGTAAAATTTTTGAACCTGCTGGCTTCTGAGCCCGAACTGGCCCGTGTGCCGGTGATGATTGACTCTTCCAAGTGGGAGGTAATTGAGGCCGGTTTAAAATGTCTGCAGGGTAAGGGTATTGTTAACTCGATAAGCCTTAAGGCAGGCGAAGAAGAGTTTATCCGCCAGGCCAAACTTATACGCAGATACGGTGCTGCTGTGGTGGTGATGGCTTTTGACGAGCAGGGTCAGGCCGACACGTTTGAACGCAGGATATCTATCTGCAAGCGCGCTTATGATATCCTGGTGCAGAAAGTAAAATTTCCTCCCGAAGACATCATCTTCGATCCGAATATCTTTCCGGTAGCCACCGGCATTGAAGAGCATCGTACCTATGCACTCGACTTTTTCCGTGCAGCAAAATGGATACGCGAAAATCTTCCGCATGCGCACGTCAGCGGTGGTGTGAGCAACGTGTCCTTCAGCTTCCGCGGCAACCAGAAAGTACGCGAAGCCATGCATGCAGCATTTCTCTACCATGCCATTCAACACGGCATGGACATGGGTATCGTTAACCCTACGCTCCTGGAAGTATACGATGAGGTAGAACCTGAGTTATTGCAAAGAGTTGAAGATGTGTTGCTCGACCGCAGGCCCGATGCCACCGAACGCCTCGTAGAATATGCCGAGAAAGTAAAGGGCACTGTAAAGAAAAAGGAAGCTGATGATGCCTGGCGCAATGCGGCTGTTGAAGAACGAATTACGCATGCACTGGTAAAGGGCATTGTGGATTACATTGAAGCCGATGCCCAGGAGGCGTTGGATAAATATGGTTCACCTCTGGCGGTAATCGAAGGCCCGCTGATGCAGGGAATGAACGTAGTGGGCGACTTATTCGGAGCCGGTAAAATGTTCCTGCCACAGGTTGTAAAGAGTGCACGCGTGATGAAGAAGGCCGTTGCCTACCTGGAACCCTTTCTGCTTGAACAGCAAAAAGCAAATGGCGAAACCTCCCGCCCGGCTGCCCGTGTGTTGATGGCCACCGTGAAGGGCGATGTGCACGATATTGGTAAAAACATTGTAGGGGTTGTGCTGGCCTGCAATAACTTTGAAGTGATCGATTTGGGAGTAATGGTGCCGGCCGAAAAAATCCTGCAGGAAGCACGTGAAAAGCAGGTAGATATTATCGGGCTAAGCGGACTCATAACGCCTTCGTTAGACGAGATGGTACACGTGGCCCGCGAAATGCAGCGCGAAAAAATGAATATCCCCCTGCTGATTGGTGGAGCCACCACATCGCGCATTCATACGGCCGTGAAAATTGATCCTGTATATGATGGACCTGTGGTACACGTGCTCGATGCTTCGCGCAGTGTGCCGGTTGTAAGTGAGCTGATCAGCGACACTGCACGTGAAAAATTTATCCGCCAGGTAAAATCTGAATACAGTCGGCTGCGCAATGAGCACGAAAGCCGCACGCAACTAAAAGATTACATTTTACTGGAAGAGGCGCGCAAAAATAAAGTGAAAATAGACTGGGACAACTTTCGTCCTGTACGACCTTCGTTCTTCGGTGTACGCGAACTGGTTGATTTTTCGCTCAGCACACTGCGCAATTACATCGACTGGACGCCCTTCTTTCAGACGTGGATGCTCAGCGGAAAATATCCGGATATTCTGAGTGACGAAGCGGTGGGAGTTGAAGCTAAAAAATTATTTGCCGATGCCAATACCATGCTGGATGAGCTGATCTCATCACATTCATTAAAAGCGAGTGGTGTGGTGGCTTTCTATCCGGCCAACAGTACCGATACGGATGATGTAAAATTGTTTTCTTCTGAAACGGAAGACTTACCCTTTGCCCGTCTGCATTTTCTGCGGCAGCAAAACAAGAAGGCACAGGGCCTGCCGAACTTCTGCCTGGCCGACTTTGTTGCACCGGAACAAAGTGGCAAGCGCGATTATATCGGCTTGTTTGCAGTAACGGCTGGCATCGGACTTGAAAAATTAATTGAAAGGTATAAATCGGCCCATGATGATTATTCGGAAATCATGGTGAAAGCCCTTGCCGACCGCCTGGCCGAAGCTTTTGCCGAGTACCTGCACGAACTGGTGCGAAAGGAATGGTGGGGTTATGCATCGGATGAACACTTCAGCAACGATGAACTGATTGCCGAAAAATACCAGGGTATTCGTCCGGCTCCCGGCTATCCGGCCTGTCCTGATCATACCGAAAAGCGCACCCTATTCGAAATACTCGAAGCAGAAAAGCGTGCAGGTATCCATCTGACCGAGTCCTTTGCCATGTATCCTGCCTCATCGGTGAGCGGGTATTATTTTGCCCACCCGCAATCGCGGTATTTCGGGCTGGGTAAAATTGGCAAAGATCAGATTGAAGAATATGCAGTTCGGAAAGGAATGAAAACAGAAGAAGTGGAAAAATGGTTAGCACCCAACTTGAATTATAGCATCTAGATATGAAAGTAACCGATCATTTGAAGAAGGCCAACGGAAAAACCCTGTTTACCATCGAGGTACTTCCTCCTTTAAAAGGTCAGAACATACGTTCGTTGTTCGATCACCTCGATCCGCTTATGGAATTTAAGCCGCCATTTGTGGATGTAACCTACCACCGCGAGGAGTATGTGTATAAAAAGAAAGAGAATGGATTGCTCGAAAAGCGGTCGGTACGCAAACGTCCCGGCACGGTAGGTATTTGTGCGGCCATTCAAAATCACTATAAGGTCGATACAGTGCCACATATCATATGCGGTGGCTTCAGCAAGGAAGAGACAGAAAATGCGCTTATCGATTTGCATTTTCTCGGCATTGACAATGTGCTGGTTTTGCAGGGTGATGCCATCAAGAACGAGGGACGCTTTGTGCCCGAGCCTGACGGGCACCGCTACGCCTCTGAGTTGTTGCAACAGGTGGTGGATATGAACAACGGCATTTATCTGGACGATGAACTTGAAAATCCCACACCCACCAACTTTTGCATTGGAGTGGCGGGTTATCCTGAAAAACATTTTGCCGCTCCCAACCTGAAAACGGATTTGAAATACCTGAAGCTGAAAGTGGATTTGGGGGCCGACTACATCGTTACCCAGATGTTTTTTGATAATAAAAAATACTTTGATTTTGTGAAGCTATGCCGTGAAATGGGTATTCATGTTCCGATTATCCCGGGAATAAAACCTATAACCGCCAAATCGCAGGTCAACATACTGCCTACTACGTTTCATATTGACATTCCGGAAGCGCTGGCCGATGAGATAGAAAAATGCAAAGACAATGAAGCCGCCCGCCAGATAGGCATAGAATGGGCTATTGAGCAGTCGCGCGAACTGATAAAGGCCGGTGTTCCCACACTCCATTTCTATTCCATGGGCAAATCAGACCCGATTTACAAGATCGCCAAGGCACTTTTTTAGGCGGATAAGCTTGAAGTAAAAGTTTAATCAGTTGTCGTAACAGCTTATCATTTGCTTAATTCTGAAAAGTGTATAACTCGGTGGAAAAGTTGTTCATTACTTTTTGCCGGAATTTTTGGTGGCTATGATTCTGCACAGTACCTTCATACCACTAATCCAGCCGCTGATCGGTTGGCCTGCTGCGAAGAACAACAAAAACATCATCTTCTACGGAAATGATGAACAAAAGGTCTTCGGCAGTTGGGTTGAGTTGGATACTGCTTTGCAGTGTTCAACACGAAGCCGGAGGAATTCCGACCGGTTTTAGCCGATATATGCTGAGTTAGGGTTAAAAGGCGGCTACGGTTGCTTTTTAACAAGACGGGGATACACAAGTAACATTGATGTGTTCCCGTTTTTTATTTATAAACATTGCTGAACCTGCCTTTGCCTTTATATAAAAAAATTTCTGGACGTTCATAGCTTATTCTATTTTTGTTCATCTCGTTTCTTCAAAATCTGCCTTATGTACAACCCTTGTATCCCGGCTCTCTTATTTTGTGCATTGATCCTATCAGGTAGTTGCACCCGAAAAGAAGAAAATCAGCAACCAATAGTGCTGTTTAACGGCAAAAACCTCGATGGCTGGATTCCGAAAATTGCCGGCTATCCGGCTGGAGAAAACCACAGGAACACCTTCCGGGTGGAAGACGGTGTGCTGAAGGTTTCTTACGCGGAGTATGACTCATTCACCACACAGTTTGGTCATCTGTTCTATAAAGAGCCTTTTTCGCATTACAGGCTTGTAGTGGAATACCGGTTTGTGGGCGAGCAGCCGCCGGGAGGGCAGGCATGGGCTTTTATGAACAGCGGGGTGATGTTTCATGCGCAATCGCCCGAAAGCATGGGCTTAAACCAGAGTTTTCCGGTATCGCTCGAAGCGCAGTTTCTGGGCGGCACAGCCGACAGGCCCCGCTCTACCGGAAACCTGTGCACACCCGGTACGCACGTGTACATTGCCGATACGCTGGTTACCCAACACTGCATCAGTGCCCGCACACCTACGTATTTACCCGGTCAGTGGGTGAGGGCTGAGTTAATTGTGCATGGCGACAGTATTATTCACCACGTCATTGAAGGAGACACGGTGATGACCTATACGAAGCCAATTATTGGCGGAGATTATTTGCCCGAGGGCTATCCGGTACCGGAGGGATCTCCGTTAAAGGAAGGTTATATCGCCCTGCAGTCTGAAAGCCATCCGATTGAATTCCGGAGAGTAGAGTTATACCTGTTGAAGAAAAAACAGTAGGCATGCTTACGGAATGACGATCCTTCATGAAAGTTTTCACACAGACTATCCGGGTTGAGCCCCGTCATATTGATGCATTAAATCATGCAAATAATGTGGTTTACCTGCAGTGGGTACAGGATGTGGCCGAAGCGCACTGGAATGCGCTGGCTACCCGGGAAATGAAGCAACAATACGCCTGGGTAGTACTCAGGCACGAGATTGAATACCTTGTGCCTGTGTTCCTGAATGAGGAAGTTACAGCCAAAACCTGGGTGTCCGAATCTGCAGGTGTTCGTTCAGTGAGAAAGGTAGAGTTTTACAATGCATCGGGCAAGCTGGTGGCCAGGGCGGCTACCACCTGGTGTCTGCTGGACGCGCGTACCGGTAAACCCCACAGGATTGAGCAGGATATTTACAATTTGTTTCACTAACACATCATTCATGGCTCTTACGCCAGTTCCCGCAAATCCACCGGTACTACTTTCGATACGCCTTTTTCTACCATCGTAATACCATAAATCACATCCACGGCCGTCATGGTGCGTTTGTTGTGGGTAACAATCACAAACTGACTGTCCTTGCTGAAGGTGCGGATGATGTTATTGAACTTGTCAATGTTGGCATCATCCAGCGGTGCATCTACTTCATCAAAAATGCAGAAAGGAGCGGGCTTCAGCAGGTACATGGAAAACAGCAGGGCAGTGGCGGTAAGCGTTTTTTCTCCCCCCGACAACTGGTTGATGGTAAGCGGACGTTTGCCCTTCGGTTTGGCGATGATGTCAATTTCGGATTCGAGGGGGTTATCCGGATTCACAAGTTTAATGTCGCAGTCGTCTTCTTCATTAAATAATGAACGGAATACCCGCTTAAAGTGATCGCGCACCTTGTTGAAGGCATCCATAAAGGTTTGGCTGGCCACAGTTTCTATTTCACTGATGGTATTCATCAGCGACTCTTTGGCTTTTACGAGGTCTTCCTTTTGTGCCAGTATAAAATCGTTGCGCTCTTTGATTTCGTTGTAGGCTTCCATGGCCATGGGGTTAATGGGCCCCATGTTATCCAGCTTTTGACGGATACGGTTTACCTCTTCGCGCAGCTTGTCTTCGTCTGCATTCACCACTTCCTCCGCAACTTCTTCAGAAGCAAGTGCATCCAGATCGATGTTGAATTCAACTGCCAGTCGTTCCTTAACAGAGTTGAGCTGCAATTTGCTTTCGTTAAGTTGGTTTTGCAGTTCCAGCAGCAGGCTATCAGCATGGTGGCGGCTGTGTTCTGTTTCGCGCAGTTCTTTTTCCAGCTGGTCTGCATGGCCGCGGCTTTCGTAGTAGTCGCGCTCGGTTTCGTTTAGCATTTTTTCCATCTCGTCCTTTTGCGCGTACATCCTTATCAGGTCTTCGTCCTGCGTCTGCGCGCTAAGGGTTATCTGCCGTATTTCTTCTTCATTTTGCTTTAATTCAGCCTGATTGGTTTCAATGCGGCGGGTGCTTTGTGTTATGGCTTCTTCCTTGAACCGTATTTCCTGTTCAAGGCTTTTAACCCGGTTATCGATCTGATGGAACAGAATGTTTTGTTCATTCAATGCGGCAGATTTCTGGGCCAGCAGTTCATTTTGTTGTGTGAGTTCATTGAGCACCAGGGCAAGTTTGGTTTCCTGTTCGGCAACTTCATGCAGCAGTTGCTGTGCCTTCGGTTTCAATTCATCCAGTTCATGCAGCAGGCCATCAATTTTTTCCATGATGTCTTCCCTGCGCAGGTCGGCATGGCTCAGCATTTCGGCAAACTGTTCGCGCTTGGTGCGGATGGATATATACTCCTCGTTTACCTGCCGAAGTGAAGCCTGTGCTTCTTCGACCTGCTGACGCAAGGTGTTGTTGCGGAGTTTTTCCAGGTCGGCCTGCCGCTGCAGCAAGGTGTGGCGTACGCTGTCCAGCTTGGCAGTAAGCTCTTTAATTTCTTTATCCAGTTTTTCAAGATTTTTTGCCCGCCCGATTCGCTTACCTTCAAAAAGCCCTACCGAGCCACCTGATATACTGAACCGGCGTTTAGTAAGTTTTCCGCTCTTGGTGATGAAGGTATTTTCGTCATCGGCCGGAATATTTTTGATATCACCCTCATAGATATAGACCTTATCCAGAATAAATGACATGAGTTTCCGGTATTTCGGGTCGAATTCAATCACCTGGGTAGCCGGATACGCGTTGTCGTATATGCGGGTTGGTGTAGGTTCAAATTTTTCAAAGGCATCGAGTATAAAGAAATGCGCTTTCCCCTTTGAAGCATCGCTAAGAATGTTGATGGCATCAAATGCCTCGGCTTCGTGTTCTACGATGTAGTAATTCAGATACGGCTCCAGATAATTTTCGATTGCAACGCGGTAATCTTCCGGGCAGGTTAGCACATCGGAAAGGAGCGGGGCATTTTTGGTAATTTTTTTTCTGAGGAATTTAATGGCTTCCGGAAACCCTTCCAGGTTATCAACCAGTGATTTGGTCAGGTTATACTCGTTTTGTTTGCTGTCGAGCTTGCGGCTGATGGCCGTCATCTCCTCGCGAATCACCTCAATGGTTTTCTCCAGTGAGCTGATTTGCTCAAGGGTTGCGGTTTCTTCCTGACGTAACCGGCTCAGTTCGGTGTTGCGCCTTTCAATTTCGTGCTGCAGCTCGAGCAGCTTTTTCTCAAATTCAGCAAGGCTGGCGCTTTGTTGTGTGCTGTCGGAAGCAGTGCGCTCCAGCTCCTGCCGGAAGGACGCGATCTGTATTTCGCGGATTTCTACGGCCTTGTTCAGCTGGTAGCTTTCGTCTTGTTTTTGCTTTAAGGCCTGTCGTTCCATATCGGCCTTACCCTGCAAGGTTCCTGAGTGTTTGCGCAGTTCTTCGTATTCCTGGCGCAGTTGCTCAAGTCGCTGGGCGCTCTCGGCTAATTGCAAACGTGCCTGAGCACAGTCGTTTTCAAGACTTTGAATGGCAAAACGTGCGCGTTCGTTGCTTTGTTTATCCTGTTCAATCTGTTCCCGCAGGTTTTGAACGCGGTCGTTCAGATAGCGCAGGCGTTCATTCTTGATTTGTTTGTCGCTTTCGTACTGTCTTATCTGATTGACAAACTCATTGATTTCGCGTTGACGGGCTGCAAGGTTTTTTTCTTTGATCACCAGCTCGGCCTTGGCTGCTTCAATACGTGCTTCCAGGTCAGCAACGGTTGCTGCCTGCGCAGCTTTACGATCGGTTTCTTCCTGGATTCTTCTTTGTATTTCAGCCGCCTGTAGTTTATGTCGTTTTAATACTACCCGGGCTAAGTCTATGCTTTTTTGTTTGTATTCGTCCTTGATTTTGTAGTAATGCTCTGTTTGCCGGGCCTGCTTTTCAAGGCTTTTCATGTTTTTCTCTATCTCAAAAAGCAGGTCTTCCACGCGTTCCAGGTCGGCATCGGTGTCTTCCAGCTTTCGCAGTGTTTCTTTTTTACGCTTTTTGAATTTTGATATGCCCGCTGCTTCCTCAAACAGCATCCGCCTGGAGTTATCCTTGTCATTTAGCAGGTCATCTACCATGCCCAGCTCGATAATGGCATACGAGTTGGAGGCAACCCCGGTATCCATGAAGAGGTTGGTAATGTCCTTCAGGCGACACAATACTCCGTTTAGCAAATACTCACTTTCACCGCTGCGATAAAGCCTCCGTGTGATGGTAACCTGAGAATACTCGGTAGGAAGAATGTTTTTGGTGTTGTTGATGGTAAGCGACACTTCGGCCATCTGCAACGGTGCACGACCACTGGTACCGTTGAAAATGACATTTTCCATTTTTTCCGAACGCAACGCACTGGTTTTCTGCTCGCCCAGCACCCAGCGGATGGCATCTACTATGTTGGATTTTCCGCAGCCGTTCGGACCAACTATACCGGTTATTCCTTCATCAAAGTGAATGACAACTTTGTCTGCGAAACTTTTAAATCCCTTAATCTCCAGTCTGGCTAACTGCATGAAATTGTTATCGGGTGGTTGTTTAAATTTAAAAAATGGTTTCCGCGTAATCGGAATGCGGGCAAAGATAAACCGAAGAAAGGGGTATTCAAATCAAAAGTTCAGAAGTGTAGCCCGGTGAACGAATTATCTGTTATTTTTACTTCAACTATGGAAGATATACTTTATTATCTGCTTATTGGTATCGGTTATGCGTTGTACAGTTGGCTTACGCGCAAGCGCCAACCCCGGCCTGAAATGGATGCCGAGCCCCCGGTAGTGCGGCAAGGCACACCGCCCAAACAGGTTACTTTTGAGGAATTGTTGCGGGAAATAACCCAGGCTAAACAGGAAAGCCGGCAACCCCAACCAACCGAAGTGCCTGTTGTGGATTACGATGAAGAGATTGAGGATGAATACCAGCCCCTGGAAGAAACCGAACTAAAACGCGAAAGACCGCTGTATTACGAAGATTATGAGAAAGCCAAAAGTATGGCTTTTCAGCGGCCATCTCTGGAGGAGACAACCCGGTTGGAGGATGTAAAAGTTACTTTCAACCGGTTTGCTGAGTTTGAGCAACAGCAAACCCGCAACCTGCTGGAGAATTATACCCGTGATTTGCAAAACCTGGAAGGGCTTAAGAAAGCTGTCGTTTTAAGCGAGATTCTTAACCGCAAATATTTCTGAATTCAAAAATTCGGCGTTTGAGCCTAAAATCTTACTTCAAAGCCAATCAAAAGATAAGATCGCATAACTTGAGGAGTGATTGACCTGTGCAGAACCGGCCGGGTAGGGCAGGATTATATTGTTCCGAATAAAAAGGGAACGGTTACTATAATTTTTTGAATGTTATTTATAATTGCATAACTTTTTGAACTTTTTACTTAAATGAGTTTATATAACTTGCTTATTATCAGTTTTTTGGTTGTGCAGGGAAAGGCTGTTGAGCTTGACTACTCCCAGGTTGCGGCATGCGATAAAATCAAGTTCAGTTATGAGTCTTTTCCGGTGGATTCCAATGGCAGCGGGGGACGAATTGTGTTTCGGTTCGAAGGCAGCCGGACGGATTACCATATTTATATGCTGAACGGGAAAGATAAGGTATTGCTGCCCGCGACCAGGGATGAATTTAACCAGCTGCGGCAAGGGAAATACACCATAGTGGTTACTGGAAAAAATGAAAAACAAAATTATTGCCCCGAGTTTCTGGAAATAGAAGTACGGTAAAGCATGACTCGATTTCTACTTTTTAAACTCTTCCTGCTGCTGTGTTTTACAGAGCTTTTTGCACAGCCCACTTTTACCATTCAGAATAAGAAGGATGCCTGCGATGGCCTGAACAACGGATCTTTTGAAATACTGGTTACGGCTGCTGTTCCTCCGCCTTTGCGTGCTTTTATTTTCGGCCCGCCCGATCAGGGCCCATACGATTTGACGGTGGGTGTACCTTTTCTGGTAAGCGGCCTGCCTGGAACGCCGGGAGGAAAAACCTACCTGGTTGTGGTGCAGGATTCAAACGGAAGCTCTATTCAGTTTGTAACCATCTTCGCAATTTCTCCCGACCTGTCTGCTTCAGTAGCATCTACTACCAACAACTCCAACTGTGCAGCCCCGAATGGTGCAATCGATATTAATGTTACCGGTGGAACGGGTAGCTATTCCTATCAGTGGACGGGTCCTCCGGGATTTGTTGACCCCGGCACGCAGGACCTCACTGGCCTGGCAGGTGGAAATTATTCGGTTTTAATTAGCGATAATGGTACCAACTGTACCCGCACGCTCGGCCCAATAACCATCACCGATCCTTCCCCGGCTATTCAGAATGTAACCACCCCTTCACCGCAAATCGTGTGCTCGGGCGATGATGCCACCATTTCGCTGGCAGCCACTCAGCCGGCACCGGTAACTTACCAGGTACTGGTAAACGGAAATCCTGTAGGCGTGCCGCAATCTAATCCTGCAGCACCCGGCCCCTTTACGCTCACTGTTCCATCTGGTAGTTTCTCCAATGGCGATGTGCTTACTGTGCAGGCCGTGGATGGACTATGCACTCCGGTACTCATGAATGGCTCGGTTACTGTAACTATTCAAAGTTTGTCCATTACCTCTGTGGTTACGCCCAATACCCGCTGTACAGTGCCATTTAACGGAGCCATTGACATAACCGTAAGCGGAGCCATTGGCAGTTTAAATTACAACTGGACGGGGCCAGGCGGCCCCTATTCAACTGAGGATCTTGCTAATGTTGAGCACGGTAGTTACACTGTTGTTGTAACAGACAACTCAACAGGCTGTCAGGCGACAGCTGTTATCAACGTGCCCGATGGTCGCCCCACACTTTCTCTTTCCAGCACAGTAACCCCGAACAGCCGCTGCGTAGCACCATTCAACGGTGCGATAGATTTGACGGTGA
>DAIQOI010000011.1:39757-86505 GCA_036787955.1 Cyclobacteriaceae bacterium | reverse complement strand
ACACGGCCCCGACCTTAACGCTGACGCAGACCACGACCCCGAACAGCCGCTGCGTAGCGCCATTCAACGGTGCGATAGATTTGACGGTGAGCGGCTCAGCGGGACCGTTTACGTATGCGTGGACGGGCCCGGGAGGTCCGTACAACACGGAAGACCTGAGCAACATCCAGGACGGTACTTATACGGTAACGGTAACAGACGTGCCGAGCGGGTGTACGGCCACAGCGAACATTACGGTGAACAACACGGCCCCGACCTTAACGCTGACGCAGACCACGACCCCGAACAGCCGCTGCGTAGCACCATTCAACGGTGCGATAGATTTGACGGTGAGCGGCTCAGCGGGACCGTTTACGTATGCGTGGACGGGCCCGGGAGGTCCGTACAACACGGAAGACCTGAGCAACATCCAGGACGGTACTTATACGGTAACGGTAACAGACGTGCCGAGCGGGTGTACGGCCACAGCAAATATCACAGTCAACAATACCGCTCCCGCGCTATCGCTTACCGGCACAACTACTGACAACACACGTTGCGTTGCACCATTTAACGGTGCGATAAACATAACAGTATCGGGCTCGGCCGGTCCGTTCAGTTTTGCATGGACAGGCCCGGGCAGTTTTACCTCCACCAGCGAAGATTTGTCTGGTCTTCAGCCGGGCATTTATGATGTGGTAGTTACTGATAATCCGAGTTCCTGTACGATTACAGGTAGCTTTACGGTTAATGATGCTTCAGTTGTTCCTTCGCTTACCTCAACGGTTATTGACAACGACCGCTGCAATGCACCTTTTAATGGGGCTATTCTGCTTACCGTATCGCCATCGGCATTTTACGCATTCAGCTGGACTGGACCGGGAGGATATACATCCTCGCAGGAGGACATTACTTCGTTACAACCCGGTTTATATACCGTTACGGTTACCAATCCATCAACCGGATGTTCGGTGGTGCAAAGCTTTACTGTGAATGACAATGCACCTGTGGTTACCATAACCCTGGATGCCATAGGTTCGAACTCCTCCTGTACTTCACCATTTAATGGCTTTATTCTGGTTTCAGTTGCGCCTTCAGGCAGTTACAGCTATTCATGGACGGGCCCTGGCGGTTACACCAATTCAACCGAAGATATTTCCGGATTACGCGAAGGCGACTACACCCTTGTTGCTACGAACAACACATTGGGATGCAGTGCAACAGCCACTTTTACAGTTGGTGATTTAACGCCCACAATTACCATAACCAGTCAGACGATTGTGGATAACAGTAACTGTGTAGCACCTTTCAACGGCTCAATATCCATAACGGCAGGTGGTACACCCGGTCCTTATACATTTGCCTGGACCGGTCCTGGCGGATACACCGGGGCTGGTTCCACTATCACAGGATTACAGTCGGGTGATTATACAGTTACTATTACCGATGTTACCATTGGTTGTCAGGACGTGTACACCCTTACCGTAGGCGATGCCACACCTCCTATCAATGTTTCGCTTGACGCCATGGCACCCAACACCAGTTGCCTGCCGCCCTTCACGGGCTCGCTCAGCATTTCAGTAACCGGCACACCCGGGCCTTTCACTTTTTCCTGGACGGGACCCGGAGGCTACACGTCATCGGATGAAGACATTACCAACCTTGAGCACGGAGATTACGAAGTAACCGTAACCGATACGGGGCTGGGTTGTGTGGCGGTGGTAACCTTTACAGTTGGTGACTCTCGGCCGGTGGTAAGCATTACCGGCTTGTCGGTTACTCCGAACTCAAGCTGTTTGGCGCCCTTTACCGGATCAATTTCCCTGAGTGGCGATGGAACACCGGGTCCGTTTACCTATGCCTGGACAGGTCCTGGAGGGTATACGTCATCCAACCAAAATATCTCCGGCCTTAATTCAGGTGACTATACAGTGACGATTACTGACCAGGTACTGGGGTGTGTGGGTGTGTTTACGATAAATGTGCCCAGCACAGCGCCAACGATTACAGTTACCTCCGTTACTACTGGCAATACAAACTGCGTTCCGCCTTACAACGGTTCAATTGATATAACGGCCGGTGGAACACCGGGCCCGTACTCATTTTCATGGACCGGGCCGGGAAGTTACACATCGTCTAATGAAGATATCAGCAACCTGCAGGCGGGTGATTATACGGTAACTGTTACCGATACCGGTAATGGTTGTACCGGTGTATTTATCATTAATGTTCCTGAAAATGCACCGGCAGTAAGCATCACTTTGGTGAGCAATGTGCCGAACACCAGCTGTATGGCGCCCTTTAATGGTGCTTTGGATGTGACCATTGGTGGTACACCCGGGCCTTTTAGCATTAGTTGGACGGGGCCTGGCGGATTTACCTCTTCGAATGAGGATATATCCGGATTAAGACCGGGTGTTTATAATCTTTTGGTGCAGGATCTGACACTCGGTTGCGCGGCCAACGCTTCCTTCACGGTTAACAATGCTGCTACCGGTTGTGGCGGGCTGGGCTGCCTGGCGTTTACCGTTACAACTACGGAGGTGCGTCCATCCTGTGCCGTGCAAGACGATGGGTCAATAACCTTTACCATTTCCGGAGGTACGCCCAACTATATTGTAACACTTACCGACAGTGCCGGCTTTACGGTATCCAAGCCGGGAACGGGCCCTGACTTTTCATTTACCAATCTTTCACCAGCCAATTATTATTACATCATACAGGATGCTTCATCTCCTTCGCCCAATGTATGTGCCTTGCCTTACAGCCTTCCGGTTCAGACCAACGTGCAGGCCACTGCATCCGGATTCGTTGACGCATTTTGTTTTGGCGAGCCTACAGGCCAGGCTACCATTACCGTAACATCGGGTGGTACTTCGCCTTTTGAGTATTCGATTGATGCCGGTGCGAACTGGATAACTTTTACATCACCACATACTATTACCAATCTGCCCCCTAACGGAACTTACTCCATTCTGGTGCGTGATGATGCTTCCGATCTGTGCCCGGCCGAGGTTTCTGTTACCATCAACAATCTTAACCCTCAGATCCAGCAGCCTTATGCAGTGCAGCAGGCTACCTGTGCCAACAACGATGGTAAGATTATTTTAACTGGTCCGCCTTCCGGGGGTACGGGCGCACCCTACAGTTATCTGCTTAATGGTGTTCCCGTTGTTCCTTCGGGTGGAGAATTTGCCAACCTGAGTGCGGGCTCTTATACGCTTACGGTAGTGGATAATTCAGGTTGTCAGCGAAATTTCTTCATCACCATTACTTTTCCGGGCTTTGTAAACACTTCTCCGGTAACGGTAACCCCGCCCGACTGTGGATCCGGTGGAACCAATGGAAGCATTTCTTTCAACATTCTTGATTCAGGTACGTTTTCATTTGCCCTTACCACCGATCCGCTGTATGTACCGGTTCCGGCCGATTATGTTGCTTTGGGCGGAACATTTGTGCTTATTCCCAATCTGCAAAACGGAACATACTATGTGTGGCTGCAATCAGCAGGTGCGCAATGTGCCACGCGGCTGGGGCCGATAGATGTTACGGGTGTTTATGCTTTGAATTATACATTTACCCCGTCTGATGAGACTTGCTTTGGCGATGGTGGTTCAGTAACGCTGTCGGGCATCAGTGGTGCACCTAACCTTGCCTATGAATATGAGCTCGTGCTGAGTGGCGTTCCGACTACCGGTACCATCACCTACCTTGAGGCACTCGGACCCTACACCATAACCGGACTTGTGCCGGGTAATTATCAGATTCGCCTCAGGCAGGATCAAACCTCTTTAAACGGCTGCGTGGCTGCTACGCCCTATCAGTCGTTCACCATAGTGGGTCCCTCGGCTTCGCTGGGCATTGCCGGTGTGGAAAATATCTCCGAATCTTACCCCGATCAACCTTCCGGTTCGATGATAGTGGTAATTGAAGAAAGCGGGGAAGAGCCTTATGAATTACGCGTTGAACTTACAGGGCCCATTATGGGTGGTCAGGCTTTTTTACGCGATTTTCAGGTAGTGAATCGCAATACAGCTACGCTGCGTATCCAGGAGCAGTTCATTAACCTGTTTGCAGGTGTTTATACACTCACCGTACGTGATGCCCTGGGTTGTGTCCGCTCGGCTGAAATAGAAATACCGGTTGATACCGATATCTTTATACCTAATATGTTTACGCCCAATGGTGACGGTGTAAACGATGTATTCTTTATCCGCAATCTGCCGGAAGGCTCCAAGCTGGTTATCACCAACCGGTGGGGCAATCAGGTGTTTCAGTCGGCCAGCTACCCGGTTAGCGCCACAGATACCGGCCTTTGGGATGGCGGCAACGAAACGGACGGAGTATATTACTACCGATTGCAGGTCGGTGGGCAGGTATTTACCGGATGGGTAGAAATTGTGCGCGGACGAAAACCTTAACGGGATATGCTTTCGAGAAACTTCAGTGTATCAATTCCATCGGCATAGTCCCATAATTCTGGATATTGCGCCTGCCCGAAAGATATTCCATTGGCTATTGTTTTTCCCATGATACATTGAATTTTGTGTCGGTTCTGTTGCATATTCCGATTAACTTCATCCAGCGAATTATACCGGCCAATGTAAATGACGGATACCGGAGAGGCGAGTGCATCCGATTCCTTCAATAACACAAAACCAAAGTCGGTAAAAGGCTGGCGGTTTACCAGGAGGATGGATTTCTGGTAGTCATAGTTGTTGGCATACTTATGATGATAGATAACTGATTCAAACTTTTTCCAGGGTTGAGCCAGCCGATTGGTATCGAAGTGAGCGGGTACGAAAATTTTTGCCACATTCCGGCATCCCAGCCCGAAAAAACTGAAAACGTCTTCACCCAGCAGTTCCAGCTCGTGGTTGGTTTCATTTCCGTCAAGTACAGCCACCGAAACCCTGTTCTTCCGGATGATGTGCGGGTACTTTGCGAAATACTGATGAAAGTATCGTGCCGAGTTATCGCTACCGGTTGCTATTATCGCATCGAATCGGTTTAATGTTTCGTTGGTCAGTATTATTCTGCTGCTAAATGCCGTTTCAATTTCAATGAGTTTGTTAACGACATGTTTTAGCAATGCGCTGTCTTTGCTGCTGTACTTTACCAATGCACGGTGTCCGCTGATTAGTACGCATAGCAGATCGTGAAAACCCACCAGCGGAATGTTGCCTGCCATAATGATGGCGATGGTCTGTGGTGTGAGTTTGTCGAAACGGTAATTATCTGTCCACTGCGATAGCTTGTCGAAGTCGAGGTATTGCAATAAACCCCTGAGTGCCCGTTGTACGTTATCGGGGGTAAACCAGGGATTTTCAAGAGCTGCTTTTTCAGCCAGTTCCCTGAAATTTTCTGCCGGCAGGGTTCGGATATAATCACCCAGCCGGGCAAAGGCAGCTATTCTTTGTTGAAGGTTCATGTTAAAACTTTGGGGTACGGATCGTTGTTAATGATTAGGTTTTTAACTTTGCCCGATATTCGGACGCAAATTACGTTTTACCATGGCAATAAAGATTACCGATGAATGCATAAACTGCGGTGCCTGTGAACCCGAATGCCCCAACACGGCCATCTACGAAGGTGGGCGCGAGTGGACCTGGGCGGGGGGCACGAAACTTGAAAAAGTAGAGGTTGACGGCCAGGTTATAGATGCCCATGCACCGCAGAAGCCTTTATCGGATGAATATTACTATATCGTTTCCGGCAAATGTACCGAGTGCACCGGTTTTCACGAGGAGCCCCAGTGTGCTGCAGTTTGCCCGGTAGATTGTTGTGTGCCCGATCCCGATCATGTGGAGTCGAAAGAGGTACTGATGGCAAGAAAAATCTGGCTGCATCAGGAAGCCGTTGCGCAGGGCTAGTGCATTCGTGCGCGTTTAATCAGAAATGTCTGAAGTATGGTTTTAACATCCTGGCGAACATCGCAGGGCACAAAATCAATTTTGAACTGATTGCAGCGCATTTTTATCTGGTGCAGAAAAGCCGAAGCCTCCTTCCGGAAATCATCGCGGATATCGGCAGGGTTAAGTTTTATCTTTTCGTTGCGTTCGAGGTCTATAAATTCAGTGGGCCGGTTGGCGAAGCTGAATTCCAGTTCAGTTGCGTAATCCGATACATGGAATACGATAACTTCATGGCGGTTGTGTTTAAGGTGCTGAAGGGCCTTAAATAATTCTTCCGGGTTTTCGCTGTCGAACATGTCGCTGAACACCAGGACAAGTGAGCGCCTGTGAATTTTTTCGGCTACCTCGTGAAGTACGGCCGAAACATTGGTTGGGATATTTCTTTTAGGGTGTTGCAGTAGGCCCTGCAGCTCAGTCATTATTTTCTGCCGGTGTGAAGCCGTTGACTTAACCGGTGTGAGCGTATGAATGGCATCGGAAAACAGGCACAGCCCGGCTGCATCTCGCTGGCGATAAAGCAACTGGATGAGAGCCGCAGCAGCAATAATACTGAACTTCAGTTTGGCCAGCGAATCAACCGGATAATACATCGAGGGTGAAACATCCAGTGCAATGAGGCAGCGGAGGTTGGTTTCTTCTTCGTATTGTTTGGTGTACAGCCGGTCGGTACGGGCATATACCCGCCAGTCGATATGCCTTGTACTTTCCCCCTCATTGTACAGGCGATGTTCGGCAAATTCGACCGAAAATCCATGGTAAGGCGACTTATGCAGCCCGGTTATAAAACCTTCCACCAGCTGGCGGGCCAGCAACTCAAGGTTTCCGGTAATGAGGTATTCCTGAAAGGGTAGTGCAGTTGAGCCGGCCATGATGCACGGAATTTACGGTGCCTGTTTGCAATAATACAGCAAAATACTATCTTACACGGTTAAAATACGTAAACCTAACCCTAAACCAGAAGGATTGTGGAAGAGTTTAAATCCAGCGGAAACGGTCGGGATGAAGTTTTCTCGACCAAAGTCAAGGCCGGCAAGCGCACGTACTTTTTCGATGTTAAATCCACGCGGTCAAATGATTATTATCTGACCATCACCGAAAGCAAGAAACGCTTTAAGGATGACGGATTTACTTACGAAAAGCACAAAATCTTCCTTTATAAGGAGGATTTCAACAAGTTTGTGGAAGCGCTGAACTACACCCTGAATCACGTAAAAACCAACCTGATGCCGGGAGTGGATTTCAGCCAGTTCGACAACCCGCAGGAGGATTCACGCAACACGGAAGAACCGTTGAACAACCCGGCCGGCACGGAATTAAAGTGGGACTAATTTTCCTTTTCCGTTTTGCATGATTCTCCAATCCCGCCCAAGGCGGGATTTTTTGTTGTAGGCTATTATCTTTGCGCCCTTTCAAAAAGCACAATTTTTATGGGATTACAGTGCGGCATAGTAGGGCTGCCTAATGTGGGCAAGTCCACTCTTTTTAATGCCCTATCCAACAACAAAGCCGAAGCAGCTAACTTCCCTTTTTGCACCATTGAACCAAACGTGGCCATCGTACCGGTTCCTGATCCGCGTCTTAAAATACTGGAAGATCTGGTTAAGCCTCAGCGCGTAGTTCCGGCTACCATAGAATTTGTGGATATCGCGGGGCTTGTAAAGGGCGCCAGCAAGGGCGAAGGGTTGGGTAATCAGTTTTTGGCCAATATCAGAGAAGTTCATGTTATCGTCCATGTGGTGCGGTGCTTTGATAACGACAATATTGTTCATGTGGATGGCAGGGTGGATCCTGTTGCCGATAAGGACATCATTGATACCGAACTTCAGCTTAAAGACCTTGAGACGGTAGAGAAGAGATTGGTGCGCACGGAAAAGGCAGCAAAAAGCGGTGATGCCAAGGCGCGCAAGGAAGTAGAAGCACTGAACCGGTGGAAGAATACATTGCTGGAGGGGAAAAATATCCGGTCTCTTTCACTGGATGCCGATGAACAGGTGCTGATGGGCGAGATGCAGTTGCTCACGGCCAAGCCGGTAATCTACGTTGCCAATGTAGATGAGTCATCGGTTATTTCCGGCAACCGGCACGTAGAGCGCCTTCGCGCGCATATTGCCAAAGAAGGGGCAGAATTAGTGCTCATTTGTGCAGCCATTGAAGCGCAGATTGCCGAGTTGGAAAGCGAAGCCGAGCGCCTGGAATTTCTGCAATCCTATGGCCTGCAGGAATCGGGACTTAACCGGTTAATCCGGGCTTCTTATCGCCTGCTTGACCAGATAACCTATTTTACGGCTGGTGAAAAGGAAGTCAGGGCCTGGACCATTAAACGGGGGTGGAAGGCCCCGCAGGCTGCCGGGGTGATTCACTCGGATTTTGAGCGAGGATTTATTCGAGCTGAAGTAATAAAACTATCTGATTATCAGATATATAAAAGCGAACAAGGATGCCGTGAGGCAGGTAAGATGGCCATTGAAGGCAAGGACTATGTGGTTCAGGACGGTGATGTGATGCATTTTCGTTTTAACGTATAAAAATCTTACATCCAGTATTTCAGAAACACTTTTTTGGTATTTTTATAATCCGTTCACAATCAGGTATAAACCATTGTACGGATTAAGTATTTTTTAACCTGCAATTTTTACATAGTTGAGAACGCGCATCATTTTTTCGCTTAAAAACCGCGGGGCCTATGTGCCTTTTCACCATCAGTATTTGCTGGCCCAGTTTATTCGGGGTCTTCAGCTGTTTGGACCTGAACCTGCTTTTCGCGACTATACCCGGTTTAATTTTTCCGGCCTGAAGGGTCAGACCAAAGTAAGTCGCAAGGGTTTGCATTTTTATTCTTCAAAAGTAACCCTGGTTTTTTCGTGTCCTGATCAGGCCTTCCGTAACTATCTGCTTTCACAAATCTTCGGACAAAAAGATATACTTATCGGAAGTTTACACCTTGTGCCTGATTCGGTGGAGGACGAACCGCCCGTAGTCATGGGCGAAGAATCCAAGTTGCTGTGCATATCTCCGGTAGTTCCTGTCCAGACCGGCTTCAATGACGATCGTGGAAAACGGTTCGTTCACCCGGAAAGCGATGAATTTTCCGATTTGCTCTACGAATCAACCATTCAGCGCATGGAAGCATCCGGACAGTTTTCTTCGGAAGAATTGTCCTCATTTTATCGTTTTCAGATTGTTCCCGATGCCGATTACCTGCACCGTATGCAGGCCTCCAATAAAAAGTACGCACGAATATATCCGCTGTACGATAATGACGTGAAATTCGAAGTGCGCGGTTATACATTCCCATTTACCTTGTACGCTGCGCGGCAGGTGCAACAGTTTATCTACGAACACGGGTTGGGGTATTTTTGCCACAAAGGTTTTGGTATGCTCGACCTGGTAAACAACAACCCCGCGCACAGAAACCCGCTCCAGGATGCCGCTTACGCCTAGCGGTCGGGATGGTTTTCGTACAGTAAATAGTAGCCGATTAGCAAGTCGGCCTGCGGCTGAAAAGGCCGGTAGTAAACAAATACTTCGTAGAAGTTTTCTGTTTCAAAGTGGTTGCCTTCCAGGCTGTTGGCCTGTGTCCCACGTGTGTCCATAACATATTGGTAGTTGTACCATCCCTGCTTAAGCAACACTTCGGTTTGATAGACTCCGCTTTCAGGTTGGTATTTCAAGCGGTATGGTTCTGCCAGCTGCCAGTTGGTGAAGGCCCCTGACAAATACACTTCGCCCGGCAGTTGTGCGGATCGGAGGGTGAAACGCACCAAAGCGTATTGCGCTGAGTTAGGCAGCGTATTGTCCAGGTTGGCAATTACATACTGTCCGTTCAGGTCGGGGTATCGCGCATAGCGATCTTCGCCCCGGCTTTTATCGGGGTTGAGCATAACAACCGGTGGCTGCCGGTTGCGATCTATCCGGTCGATGTGAACACCCGGATTGATGAGTGACCGTAAATCGAAGAAGCGGAACTCATTACCGGCAGGAAACAGGTTTTCAGATGTGAAAAAGCGGTATTCAAGTTCGCGCTGGTGTTCGCGCACAAAGGTGGGCTTTATGCCCTGTGCCAGGTTATCCCATCGCTGGTTTTGCCGGATGGTAACGTTGACCGTTTCCTGTGGATTTATGATTTCGGCACGGGAATAATTCAAAGAAAAGTTCAACTGCTGATTTAATTCAGCGGCCATCCCCGGACCAATCAGGTTTCCTTGTCTGGCAAAGTGAAGACGGTTTTCAAACACCATGAACCTTCGGCTTAACAAGACATCGTCCGGATTGTTGTTGCGATAAACAACCACTACGTAATTGCCGGGAAGTTTTACAGATGGCATGGTGGCCCGGTAATGTATGTACGGGATGGCTGTGTCGATGGAATAGGCAAAATCATTAACCGGAAAAGCGTTGAACTCATTAAGAAAATCAAGGTCCGACAAAACCGATTTCATCCAGTTGTGGTTGCAGTGAATCAGCCGGAACATAATGGACTCATTGCCGCTGTGCAACACATCAAACTCAAGCACAAGCCGTTCTTGACCTAAGCGTGCCACCGGTGGATTGAGTGATGGTGCCTGCATGGGCCCTTGCAGGGAGTACAACTGCACCGTTCTTACGTTTTCGGAATACACACGGTCAGCAAGCTGAAGGCGGTCAATGCTGCCCTCCTGCTGTGTGCCGCCCGGCTGTACCGGAACACAAGCGGCTAAAACAACCACTGACAATACCGTTCGCATGGGTTAAAAATAGATTTTACCCGCATAATTCCTTAACTTTTATGCGAAGCCTTTCAACCACTATCGTAAAAGTTGTGTCTAAGTCTGTAAAAACTGGTCGTTTACTTTTTAACATGCTCAGCGACAAGGAGCTGGTGGAAGGTTGCCTTCGGGGGGATAGGTCTTTTCAGAAGGCGCTGTACGACCGTTTTTGTAAGAAAATGATGGTGGTTTGCCTCCGGTATGCCAAGTCGGTGGCAGAGGCGGAAGACATGCTTCAGGAGGGCTTTGTTCGGGTGTTTCAGGGTTTGGAAGGTTTTAGGTACCAATCAAAACTCGAGACGTGGATGACGCGGGTTATGGTGAACACGGCCCTCAACCACCATCGAAAAAAGATGTATCTCTATCCCATGATTGATGTGACGGAAGTCGAACTGCCAGATGAAGAAGTGAGCCTTTCCGGAATTCAAGTAAGCCAGCTTATTGAGATGATTCAGTCACTGCCTTCGGGCTCTCAGGTGGTGTTTAACCTGTTTGCCATTGAAGGCTACAGCCATAAAGAGATTGCAGAGATGCTGGGTATATCGGAGGGCACCTCAAAATCGCAATATGCCCGTGCAAGAAAATTATTGCAGGAAAAAATTTACCGCGAACAGTTGAAAATCGGTTATGGATTGCAAAGAAAACTTTGAAAAGGAATTTCAGGATGCTTTCCGTGACGCAGAGGTGAGGCCCGATGACAGGGTATGGACGGGTATTGAGCTGGAGCTGGAAAAGGCTGACGCAGCCCGTAGCCGAAAACGCCTGTTGTTTTATCAATGGCTTGCAGCTGCCTCGTTGGTTTTTGCAGCCGGAACAACTGCAATCTATTTGTATTTCGTTTCACGTAAATCGCTGACGGAAACTAATACTGGCCGTGAAATCGCTTCCGGAGAAATTCGGTCCAACGATTCCGGCAAACCTGAGCCGATTACCGGCAACACAGTTTCTGATAACCTGCCGCACCATACCACCATTCTGAGCAATAGATCAACATCTCATCCGGTAAAATCTCCAACGCGGGCTGCCTTCAACCGTAATGCTGAGGCAGCCAACCAGAACGGAAAGAAAGAAATGAGTGCTTTACCGGGGCGGCAGAAAGTTTTCGATGCCCATGCAATACCCAAACCAGGCCCGCTTGTTCAAACCTTGAAAATCAAGTTGCCTGATAATTCTGCCGATCCGGGTGCCTTGTTACTGGCCCGCCTGGCTGATGAAGAGCACAAAATGCAACAAGCTGAAAAGAAAACCTTGAAGGAAAAACTTTGGACATCAGTTGGCTTTGGTGCCGGTACATTCCATCCGAATGTCACGGCACCACCTTCTTCTTTTTCAATGACTTCTGTACAAACTCCTTCCGATCCGGGAAATTCGGCAGGACCGGCTTATTCAGTAGGGGCCCAGGTTGGTTATCGTTTGGGTAAAAGGCTTGTAGTACAGGGAGGGTTTGCTTACTTAAATCAACAGGCATATTACACATCCAGCACTGCCCTGATGGAAGCGGCCAGCACGGTTGCCTCCTTGAATGAATTTGCCGATCGCGAAAAAAACCTGATCGTTACATCGCCTTACGAAATAGCAGGTTCGATGCAGTACATGTCCGTACCTATACAGGCTGGTTTTATTTTAATTGATCGGGATTTTTCCTGGATGATTAATGCCGGATTGGCCACGGATTTCTTTATTCAATCTGTACTCACTCCTGAAAATACCGGCTATGGCCGCACGGTTATTACCTCTGGAGACGATTCACCCTATAGGCCTGTTTATTTTGCCGGGCTTGCCGGCACGGAACTGAGCTACCGGTTTGCCGGCAGATACCGCATTGCCCTTGCGCCGGGTTTTCGCTATGCCCTGCAATCCATTTATAAATCGGATGTTACCACAGGGGTTATGCCGGTAACCTATGATGTGTCGCTGCGTTTTCGGTATATATTCCAATGAGAACAGATGGCATATATGACCGCAATTTCGGTGGAACAGCCTGATGGCAGTGCTGGTGTTGTTGGTGCAGTTGGTACTCAGCTGGCAGAAAGGGAACATATTATTATGCTGAAGTACTCATCAGCTCATCCCATTTTGCAAAGAGCGCTTTCAGTTCCGTTTCAATACCCGTGTAGCGCTGCTGAATTAAGCTGAGCTTTTCAAAATCAGCATACACTTCGGGCTTCATCATTTCGGCCTCCAGATTAGTCTTTTCCTGTTCAAGCCGTTCGATGCGTTGTTCAACATCATTTAGCTCGCGCTTTAAACTTTTTGTTGATGATGCGGATATATTGCCGGAGTTCCTTGGCTTGATTGGTTTGCTCTTTACCGGCATGGGTTGTGTAGTATGCAAGGCGCGGTTCTTGAGCCAGTAATCGTATTCTTCGTATGTGCCGGGGTATTCTTTTATCTGGTAATCTTCGATGTACCATATTTTATTGGCTACCTGGCTAATAAAATGGCGGTTGTGCGAGACAATCACAAAAGTGCCGGCATACTGCTGCAACGCCTGGATAAGGATGTTTTCGGATATAAAATCGAGGTGGTTGGTGGGTTCATCCAGCAGCAGGAAGTTAGCCTCTGATATCAATGTTTTGGCCAGCGCCACCCTTGATTTTTCGCCACCTGAAAGGACTTTGATTTTCTTGAAATGATCTTCATCTGAAAATAAAAAACATCCGAGCACGTTGCGCAGCTGCTGTTCGGTCTTTCCCGAGCCGGCCTGTTTGAGCTCTTCGAGCATTTCATTTTCGATATTCAGTGCTTCGATCTGGTGCTGGGCATAAAAGCCTGTTATCACGTTGTAGCCCAGTACACGTTCGCCATCAAACGGCTCCGTGCCGGCCAGTATGCGCAGCAACGTTGACTTACCGCGTCCGTTGGCGCCTATCAGTGCTATTTTATCGCCCCGTTGTATGGTGGCTGAAGCATGACGCAAAATCTGCAGGTCTCCGTACGATTTGGACAAATTGTTAAGCGTGATGATGGTTCGGCCGGGCTGCTGGCTAAATTGAAAGCGGAAACGTATTTCCGCCACGTCGTTCACCACTTCTTCAATACGTTCCATTCGTTCCAGTGCCTTTTCTTTCGACTTCACCTGCCGGGCTTTGCTGGCCTTGGCACGGAAACGCTCAATAAAACGCTCTGCCTGCCTGATTTTGGCCTGCTGATTTTCATAGGCATTTTGCTGAATCTCCTCGCGCAGCGCTTTTTCTTCCAGGTAAAAACTGTAATTGCCTTCGTAGGTAAACAATTGCTGGCGGGTAACTTCCACTGTCTTGTTGATGACGTTATCCAGAAACCTGCGGTCGTGGGATACGATGATAACAGCACCTTCGTAGTTTTTCAGATAATTCTCTACCCACTCAATCGAGGGCAGGTCGAGGTGGTTGGTGGGTTCGTCCAGCATCAGCAGCGAGGGCTTTTCCAGCAACAGCTTGGCCAGTATCACGCGCATGCGCCAGCCACCGGAAAACTCATGCAGCGGCCGGTGCAGGTCATGGGTTGAAAAGCCAATGCCTTCCAGCACTTCTTCGGCTTTCGACTGCAGGGCATAGCCACCGGCCTGTTCATATTTTTCCTGCAGTTGCGCAAGGCGGTGCACTTTGTCTTCATCGTATTCTTTTTCCAAATCGTGAATAAGCTTTTCAATCTGTCGCTCCATATCCACCACAGCACGGAAAGCCCCCATGGCCACAGTCAGGATTGAATCATGCGACTGGTAAGAAAGTTGATCCTGGTTAAGGAATCCGATGGTGCAGTTTTTCGCTTTGCTGATGGTACCCGCATCGGGAGTTAAATCACCGTTAATCAGTTTCAGTAAAGTTGATTTGCCTCTGCCGTTCAGGCCGATGAGTCCGATTTTGTCGTCCGGACGCACAAACATATTCGCGTTTTCGTACAGAGCGCGGCCACCGATATAGTAGGTGAGGTTGTTGATGGAAATCATGGCCGCAAAGATAGCCCATTGGCCGGTAAGCCGTGATTCTTTCCGCTTTTCTTAGCCGGCTTTAAAAACCCTTGTAGATGTTTTACATTGCTGAAAATTTAAATCCGATGAGAAAGATTTTCTGGATAGTAGGCGGAATAGGACTGATGTGCATGTGCACTTCCAAAAACACCACCGAAGTTGCCCAGTCAACACAGAGTGAATCCCTGCAGATGTCGGAAGACGGAAGTTTGCCTGCCCTTACCGAGCAATCGAAAAAACTGCCTTTGGATAGGATCAGGATGCCCGAAGGCTTTTCAATTGAAGTTTACGCAGAGGTGGATAATGCCCGATCGCTGGCGCTCAGTCCTTCGGGAACACTGTTTGTCAGCAACCGCAATGGTGACAAGGTGTATGCCGTGCGCGATGAAGATGGCGATAACAAAGCCGACAAGAAATGGGTCATTGCCAGCGGCCTTAACATGCCAAACGGTGTGGCTTTTAAAGATGGTGATTTGTATGTGGCTGAGGTAAACCGTGTCTGGCGTTATCCGGATATTGAAAACAATTTAGCCAAACCTCCCAGGCCGGTTTTGATTACCGATGCCTATCCGGATAAAACTCATCACGGGTGGAAGTACATTGCTTTCGGCCCTGATGGTAAGCTGTATATACCTGTTGGTGCACCCTGCAACATCTGCGAGTCGGATGAAATATTTGCCACCATTACGCGTATCAATCCCGATGGCAGCGGTCGCGAGATTGTAGCCCGGGGTGTGCGCAACACCGTAGGCTTCACCTGGCATCCGGTAACCAAACAACTCTGGTTTACCGACAATGGCCGCGATATGATGGGTGATGATCTGCCGCCCTGTGAGCTGAACTATGCCCCGCGCGAAGGTTTGCATTTCGGCTATCCGTATTGTCATGGCGGAAACATTAAAGACCCTGAGTTCGGACACAAGCGGCCGTGCAAGGATTTTGTTCCTCCGGTTCAGAATCTCGGGCCGCACGTAGCCCCGTTGGGATTAAAGTTCTATACCGGCAACATGTTTCCGGAAACATACCGTAACCAGATTTTTATTGCCGAGCACGGATCGTGGAACCGATCGAAAAAAATCGGCTACCGGGTAACGCTTGTAAAAGTTGACAGCAATAACCGTTCGCTTGGTTACGAGGTTTTTGCCGATGGCTGGCTGGATGATGCAACACAACGCGTATGGGGGCGGCCGGTAGATGTGCTGGTGATGCCCGATGGCTCCATGCTGGTATCGGATGACCATGCCAACGTGGTATACCGTATTACTTACAACCAGTAGCCAACTGCATGCATCCAGTACTTTTTAAGGCCGGTCCGATAACGGTTTATGCTTACGGCTTTTTCATTGCACTTGGCGCTGTTGCTGGTGTGGCTTACCTGTATTGGCGTGGTAAAAAAGAAGTGAACCTCACGTATGAACAGGTAAACAACCTTTTCCTGCTGATCTTTGCAACGGCATTCGTAGGTGGAAAGCTTTTGTTGTTCTTTGAAAGTCCATCGTATTACACGCAAAATCCCGGCAAACTTATTGCTGGCAGCGGGTTTGTCTTTTATGGTTCTTTTTTGTTGGCTGTGCCCGCCATGTTGTGGTTTTTTAATAAAACCAAACTGCCGGTTTATCCTATGCTCGACATCATGGCCGGTGTTACTTGCCTGGTGCACATGTTCGGAAGAGTCGGCTGTTTTATGGCTGGTTGTTGCTATGGCAAACCTACCGATTTGTTTTTTGGTGTAACCTTTACTGATCCGGCCTGCCAGGCCCGGCCGTTGGGTACACCTTTATTTCCATCCCAACTGGCCGAAGCCCTGTATATTGGCATGGTCTTCATCGTCCTTCAGCTTCTGTTAAAAAGCAGAACGTTTTACGGGCAGTTGTTTCTGGTGTATCTGATGCTTTATGCTTTTGGCAGGTTTATACTGGAGTATTTCAGGGGCGATTCGGGACGAGGCTTTATCATTGAGGATTATTTATCCCATTCACAGCTTATATCGCTGTTGCTGGCAGGAGCAGCACTCTATTTTTACCCGGTATGGAAAAAACGAAATGCAATTTCTGTCAAGAAAATAAAAAGCTGAAGGTTATCCGGTAAAATGATAAAGGAACAGAATTGTTCCACTGAAAGCGGGCCTGGGATTCTCTTTGATTTCCATGGTAACGCTCATTTCTGCTTTGGCTATTCCGCGCAGGTTGGTGATGTTTTTCAGCGCAACGCGCAGCCGTACCTGATCGTTTACCCGCACGGGTTGGTTAAAGCGCAGATCTTCAATACCATAGTTGACCAGCATTTTATAATTGCGCACTTCGGCAATCTGATCCCACAGGTAGGGAATTAATGAAAGGGTGAGGTATCCGTGGGCAATGGTGCCGCCAAAGGGACTTTCTTCCCGTGCTCTTTCAGGATTAATATGTATCCACTGAAAGTCAAGCGTAGCCTTGGCAAACAGGTCAATCTGCTCCTGGGTTATAGTATGGTAGCCCGATGTGCCAATTTCCCGGCCGATGAAAGCTGAAAATTCATCAAAGTTTCGGATGATAACCTTACTCATAAGAGTAAAGTTAAGAGAATAATCAGTTCATGCCGCTGTTTCAAGCTCTTCTTCCTGAACCGGCTTGCAGGCAAATTGTGTGAATTCCTGAAGGGTTCTGAAGAAACGGATGCGGTATTTCCAGATGGTGCGTGCGCCAATGGCACGCTTGTATTCATCAAGCGAAGTATGCTCGTCTACCCAAATCAGCGTATGGGCGGTTCGGGCACTGCTGTCGTGGAAGTAGCCGGGCATAAACGGAAGACCCGACATGCTAAGTGCTTCCACGAGTTTCTGGGCAAAGCCTTCTGACCCTGTTATAAACACCGGTATCCAATGAGGTACTATTTTCTTTTTCTTAGCCATAGCATTAAAAAAATTTTATCGTTTCGGTATTTCGCCAAAGCTTTTTCTGATTATCTGCACAAAACCAATCTTCATAGGCTGATACGTCAACGATATTATTGACATCAAAAAATTCGCTTGTATTTATACAACGCATTTGGCTGTTTCGGGTTTCTTTGTTGCAAACTTTATTTTCAATTCAGTTAGTTTTGATGCATGAGTGTTTCCTACCCGGTTCTTGCTGTTCTTCCGGATGTGCGCCGGTCTTTGGAACATAGCGGTATTGCGTTGCTTCAGGCTTCGCCCGGTGCGGGCAAGTCGACTGTGCTGCCGCTCTACCTGCTGGATGAGCCGTGGTTGCAGGGGCGAAAAATCATCATGCTCCAGCCGCGCAGGCTGGCAGCAAAGGCAGTTGCTCACCGGCTTGCCGAGCAACTCGGTGAAGTGCCGGGCGAAAGGGTGGGCTACCGGATTCGTTTGGAAACCTGTTTGTCACGGCGGACGCGTATTGAGGTGGTAACCGAAGGCATCCTGGCGCGCATGCTGCAATCCGACCCGGGCCTTGAAGAAGCAGGCTTGTTGATATTTGATGAATTTCACGAGCGCAGCATCCATGCCGATGTGGCGCTGGCGTTTGCGTTACACACTCGCCAACTACTTCGGCCTGATCTTCGCATCTTAATCATGTCGGCAACGCTTCCTGCAAAAGCACTGCTGCAGCCACTTTACAACCCTCCGGTTATTCAAACACCTGACCGTTCCTTTCCGGTTGAAATTGTTTATGATGAGCGGCCTGTTCAGGAAACGATCTGGCAGCGTGCTGCATCGGCTGTGCGCAGAGCGCTCCGTGAACATACGGGTGATATTTTGGTGTTTTTGCCCGGGGCACGCGAAATTACCCGCGCAGCCGAACTCTTGGCCGAGGCCCGTGTTGGTGCCCTGGTTTGTCCGCTTTATGGAGAGTTGCCGCTCAACCGGCAGCAGCAAGCCATCCTGCCCGATGCACTTGGCAGGAGGAAGGTTGTGCTGGCAACTAACCTGGCAGAAACTTCACTGACCATAGAAGGCGTGCGCGTGGTGATCGACAGCGGATTTGTGCGGCAACCCGTTTATGATCCGCGCAGCGGACTTGCGCAACTGGAAACTCAGCGCATTACCCTTGACTCGGCCGAACAGCGGGCAGGAAGAGCAGGCCGTACAGCACCTGGTGTATGCTACAGGTTATGGACAAAAGCCACGCATGAACAGTTGAGAACGGAAAGAAGACCCGAAATAGAAGAGACTGATTTGGCATCGGTGGTGCTGCTCGCACTGGATTGGGGTGTAAAAGATGTGTACGAACTACCTTGGATAACACCTCCTCCGGCCGGTGCCGTGGCACAATCTTTCGAACTACTTAAATCGCTTGGCGCAGTTGATGAACAAGGCCTGACACCTCGTGGCAGAAAGATGGCATCGTTGTCTGCTCATCCGCGTATTGCTCATTTGCTTACCATGGATTTTGCTTCAGCTGTTCAGGCAGCGCTGGCTGCCGACATTGCAGCATTGCTCGAAGAACGCGACATTTTGCGCGGGTCAACAGAATCCGACTTTGTGTTGCGAATAGAAACTTTGCGCAAATTTCGCGGTAATCAATCTATTTCAACGGAAAGCGCGGTGGTTCAAAGAGTTGCCAGGTTAGCAGCGCAATGGAGAAAAGTTCTTGGTGTGGCGGAAAACAACGATGCGGTTAACAGCCGTGAGGTGGGCTATTTGCTGCTGCAGGCTTACCCTGATCGGATTGCTTGCCGGTTAAAGCCTGGCTCTTCGCGCTACCGGTTGCGTACCGGTCGGGTAGTTTATTTGGATGATAAGGATCCACTTACTTCATGGAAATGGATAGTTGCAGCCCATGCCGAAGCCGGGCCTACCGAAGGCAAAGTTGTCCTGGCAGCCGGTGTTGAAGAGAGTGATTTGTATGATTTAGCCGTATCATCCGAAACGGTGCAATGGGATGAACACCGTGAGATGATCACGGCCGTGCGCGAGCACCGGCTGGGTGCACTTCTTCTTCGTTCAACGCCTGTTGCCGAAGTTTCGCCAGAGCAACGCCAGAAGGTGTTATGTAGCTTGATACGCGACAAAGGCATTGGATGGCTGGGATGGAATGAAGACCATGATCAATGGTGCAACCGGGTAATGAGCCTGAAAAAGTGGCGGCCCGATGAAGGCTGGCCCGATGTGTCTATGCCCGTGTTGATGGCCAGATTAGAAACGTGGCTATCGCCGTTTTTGGTTGGTGTACACAGGAAGGAGGATTTTAAGCAGATTGAATTAATGGATGCATTAAATGCGTTGCTGCCTGCTGATTTGCTTCGGATTTTTGAAAGACTGGCACCCGCAAAAATTGTGGTACCAACCGGATCGCGTATCAAGGTTCATTACAAGTCTGATGGCTCGGCACCTCATGTTGAGGTGAGGTTGCAGGAATGCTTTGGGTTAATGCAGACGCCTTCGGTTAATGACGGACGCACATCAGTGGTGTTGCACTTGCTGTCGCCTGGTTTTAAGCCTGTTCAGGTAACGCAGGATTTACCCAGTTTCTGGCGCAACACTTATCCGGCTATTCGAAAAGAGCTGATGCGCAGGTACCCTAAACACGCCTGGCCTGAGAACCCGGAGACAGCGCAGCCGGTGAGGGGAGTGGTGCGGAAGCCGCAATAGCAAATTGGCAGGATAAAAGTATTGTTTGGAATTTTTTACTTCTCACCCTGAGTTCAGCAAAAACGGGATTTTAGCGATTCAGCTTCAGTGTTGCAGGTACTGGTGGTGTGCGATTGGTTTTGGTTCAAAAGATGCTTCGGCCGGAGGGTCTGATCATGACAGCGCAGGCAGCCTAAGATGCGGGCCCGGAAATGCTTCAGCCTCGGCATGAGGCCACAAAGATGTAAAGGCAGACAGTAGGGCTTGTTAACGCTTTAACTCCAGCACCATCATCTCCATGCCTTCCACATGGATGCCTTCGGTCAGGTTGTATTGTTTACCGGTGAGCACGTTAATGCCTAACTGAAAGCCGCTGGTGCGCTCGGGATAATCAAAGGCATTTACCTGTTTTGGTTTATCACTGGTATTCATGATGCACATGATCGTTTGCTTTTCATCGTAGCGGAAATAAACATACAGACCATCTTTGGGCAGGTAGTGCATCATTTTACCGGTTGTTAAAGCCGAAGACTGTTTACGGTAGTTGGCCAGTGTTTTAATCAAGGTAAACACTTCCTGTTCTTCGGGTGTGCGTCCGTCGGGTTTGAATTTATTAACCTTGTCGCCAGGCCAGCCTCCCGGAAAATCAAGACGCACCCATCCGTCCGGATTGGCAAAACCCTTCATCAGAATTTCACTTCCGTAATACATCTGGGGTGTGCCGCGCCAGGTGAGCAGCCAGGTGAAAGCCACTTTAATTTTGCGCAGGTCTTCACCTACCACCGAATAAAAA
Source organism: Cyclobacteriaceae bacterium (assembly GCA_036787955.1). Classification (GTDB taxonomy): domain Bacteria; phylum Bacteroidota; class Bacteroidia; order Cytophagales; family Cyclobacteriaceae; genus UBA2336. The sequence goes on along the minus strand of DAIQOI010000011.1, from coordinate 65,570 downwards.
CGACTCAAGTCGTGGTTATCGAGAAAGATGACCAGCTTCAATGGGTCTGCATACACAAAATCATTCGAGGCTGTCTGATATAACCGGTTTACGCCTTCCGTCCATCCGAATCTTTCATTCAGCGCAGCCTGAATTCCGTAAAATAAGCTTTGAAAATCAGTGGTGCCGGGCAAGTTGCTTTTAAAAGGTACGTTAAGGTTATTGCGCACGAAATAAGCCTGGTTCAGCACACCGTGTACCCAGGTTTCGCCAAAAATCGACAGCTTCGGGTATTCGTTAAGCAGCGCTGCATTGCACCGGTTCATGAATTCGAGGTCGTTGTAGAAGTAGGTATCTACGCGGAATCCGTCCACACCAAATTCTTCTACCGAAAATAGGGCATGCTGAATGAGGTAATTAGCTACGTAGGGGTTGCGATGGTTCAGGTCGGGCATAAAGGGAGTAAACCATCCGTCCGTCATGCGTTTATGTTCAGAAGGGGCGGCATAGGGGTCAAAGAGCGTCTGGTCTTTATAAGTTGTGTTGGTATAAGCCGGCCATTCGTTCAGCCAGTCGCGTGTAGGTTTATCCTGTACGGTAAAGTGATACAGACCCACGTGGTTGTACACTGCATCCTGGATGAGTTTCATGCCACGCCGGTGCAGTTCGTAGCTTAGCTTTTTATACATCTCGTCACCACCCAGCCGGGGCTCCACGCGGTAGTGGTTGGTCATGGCATAGCCGTGCTCGGTGCGGTTGGGCATGTCGTTTTCAAATACGGGTGTTAACCATAGTGCTGTAACGCCCAGCTCATGCAGGTAATCGAGGTGGTTGATGATGCCCTGCAGGTCGCCACCATGGCGCAGAAAAATGGAGTCGCGGTTCAGGCTCTGGTCGCGCATACCGGGTATGCGGTCGTTCGAGGGATCTCCGTTGCTAAAGCGGTCGGGCATGATGAGGTATATCAGGTCGGACGAAGTGATGCCCTGCGCAAAAGCGGTACCGTTTCCCTGCCTGCGGGGCTTGAGGGTGAATTGGATGGTTGTGGGAGGTGAGGTGTTGATTTTAATGGTGAACTCTCCCGGTTGGGTTTGCGGTGATATGGTTAAATCGACAAATAAATAGTTGGCATTTTCTACGTGGTGAACTTTTGAAATCTTCACGCCCGGGTAGTTTAGGGTTACTGTAGGCCTGGCAGTGGCTATACCGCGACTGTGAATCATTAACTGAAGAAACGGGTTTTTCATGCCGGTCCACCAGTGCGGGGGATAAACTTTGGGTTGGGATAAGGCAATCAGAGAAGTTAAAAAGAAGGAGACTACACAAACCAGGTGCTTCATAGTAGAAACTTTTGACTCGAAACTTAAAGCCGGGAAACCAGAATCACAATTCATTTCAGACAACTTTTTCAATCCTGAAGAATTTCAATTTCTATCCTGTCGTTCAGGCGTGCGCTGGTGCTGGTTTCCGAAACAAGCATGTTGGTGCCACCCCAGGCAAAAATTTCCATGCGGCTTTTGTCTATGCCGTTGTCTGTCAGATAATTTCGTATGGTTTCTGCGCGCACACGTGAGAGCTCTTTGGAAGAACCATTTTTATCCTCAGCGCCTGTCATGCTGAAGTAGTTTTTTTTCTTGCCCGGATATTTAATCAATCGTTTGTTGTAATTGCCGTTGCAGTGGCCGTGGATTTTAATGCGGTAGTTGGGATTGAGCTTCATCATATTTACCAGTTCATCCAGTTCTGTTTTTGACTGGGGTGTCATGATGGCTGCGTCTTTGTAAAAACTCACGTTGTACATAACCTGTACATCGCCTTTTTTAAGCGGTTCAAGTTTATAAGTGATAATCCATTCCCCGTCACTTCCCTGAACGGCTTCTGCTGAGGTGGCCGGATCGTTGTAATCAATTACTTTTACAATTTCCTTAAAGCCGAAAATTCCGCACACAATGGTTAAAGGCTGGTTTTGGGGAGGGCTTACAAGATCAATCAGCTGTTCTGTTTTGTAAGTGGCAATATCTGCCTGCCGTACCCGGTCAACGTGGTGTACTTCACCGGGCACCGGTCGTCCATCAGTCGTTGTGATGCGGAACCGAAAATATTTTCCTTTGGGCGGTGGCAAGCCCGATTTGTTAACTGTTTCTGTTATTTGTGCCGGCTCTTTTTTCGCTTCTTCCAATGCTGGCCCGGGAATTTCAGCAGGAATATTTTTCTTTTCCTGTACAGGTTCCTGTTGCTGAACGGGCCCAGCGCTGACGGGGGATGGCTGCTCGGAGGCGGCTTCGTTGCCCAGGTAGCCATAAAATACCCATGCATCCGTAAACTCAGTTTTGGTTTGCAGCCGCACCGCTTCGGCATAGGCTTCCTTCCGGTTTGTGGTTTTCATTACGTACACATAATGGAGGTTGCGCAGGGCATTCAACTTATAAGCTGCGTCAAACCGCTGGTTGCGGGCGTACCCTGTAAACTTTCGGGCATTTGATTCAACTGCAAATGCTCCAATCACCACATAGTACTGTTGCGCCAAAGCAGCTGAAGCACAAAAAATACACAGCAAGAGCATGCAGAGCCTTTGTACCATGGGAAGGATTTTTCAGAAATTTAAAAGAAAAAGCCGATTATCTGGCTAGGCTTAAGCCGCCTTCTCCGGGCTATTATTACCCAACTCTCGGCCGGCTGCTTTTTCGGTGTATATATTTATTGTAAATTCAGCACATAAAACCACTACGCCTATGCAGTTTCATCCCAATGAACTTTTTCTGGTGTACAATCCGCAGACAACGCTGGGCAAGCAGACGAAAGCCATAGCCCACGACATCTGTAATCACATTAATGAAGTAGATGTGGTTTCTGAAAAATTATCGCCTACTTACTGGAAAGAAATCATTAACCTGCTCAAGTTGCAACCCCACGAATTGCTGGACAAGTCTCATCCGGATTATCAGAAAAAAATAGGCAGCAATACTTATACCATGGACGGATGGCTTGAAGTACTGGTTTATAACGGACATCTGGTAAAGGCCCCCATAGCCATTTACAAGGGTATGGCTGTGTTTTGTGAAACCCCTACGGACATTTTTAAACTCAGGCCTACCAAAGAAGAAAAAGCATTGCCGCATTTAAAAAGTTACCGACAGCGTGATTAGTTTTTTAATTCTTTAATCAGTTTTCGTAGAAAAAGAAAGGATCGCCTGATTTTTTCTGATTTGCAACATGTCTGCAGTTGGGAGATTTATAGCTATCGGGATAGTACTCCTAACCGCTTGTCAGCTTTTTGCGCAGCGAAAAGTTTTTGGCATCCATCCGCTCTCCGATACCATTCCTTCAGAAAAGCAGGGAGTATTTCTTTTGCCTTTGCTTTATTACACGCCCGACACACGGTGGGCATTTGGCGCAGCAGGGGTTTATTATTTTAAGATAGAGCCTAAATACGAGCACCAGCAGCTAACCCGCATATCCTACGTTCAGTTTCTTGCCGATTACACGCAGAACGATCAGCTTGATGTGTGGAGTTTGTGGAATATTTTTACACGTGATGAATCCTTTCTGTTAAAAGGAGAGTTGCGCTACCGCAATTTTCCAGACCGATTTTATGGCATCGGTAATACCACCACAAAAGATCAGGAAGAAAAGTATGCCTATGATCTGATAAGTGTTAAAAACCTGGTGATGAAAAAGATAAAGACCAATCTGTTTGTCGGTCTCGACTATCATTTCGAAAGCGAATATGGATTTAAATACGCACCGGGAGGAGTACTGGAGCAGGGAACTGTGACGGGTTACAGCGGGGGCATTGGTTCGGCTTTGGGAATGGTTGCTGTACTTGATAGCAGGGATAATGCCATCAATGCCTATAAAGGCCGGTATGCCGAATTCTCCTCCTACTTTTACTCCAGGACCTGGGGAAGTACTTTTTCATTTGTTAACCTGAATGCATGGTATCACCACTACTGGTCCTTAGGCAGAAAAAAAACATTGGCGCTACAAAGTAAAATACGTTTTACTTCCGGCGAAGTTCCTTTTCTCGACATGTCAACAGCCGGTAATGATGACATCCTTCGCGGCTACCCGCGTAACCGCTTTCGCGATCTGAATTTTGCCGGGGTTCAGCTGGAATACAGGTTTCCTTTATTCTGGCGTTTTGGCATGGTTTCTTTTGGTGGGGCAGGTGACGTCTTCCGAAAGGTGGATGATGTCAATATCAATACCCTGAAATATTCAATAGGCACAGGATTGCGTTTCCTGGTTAATCCGGCCGAGCGATTAAATATCCGGTTCGACTATGCCCGGGGCAGGGAAGGCGGTTACTTTTATTTTTCCGTTGCCGAAGCATTCTGATTAGCGGTAGGCATCACCATCTGTTTGTTTTATGTAAAATGATAGTCAGCTTGTTACTTCCCGATACAAAATCTTGAAAAGATTGAATCTAGGAGGTCTTCGGTTGTGATGCTGCCGGTGATTTGGCCCAGATGGTATTGAGCCTGTCGAATATCAAATGCCAGCAATTCTCCGCTTATTTGCTGATCAAGGCCTTCAAGCACACGCTTCAGTGCCTCGCGTGTTTCAACCAGGCTTTGGTAATGCCGGGCATTGGTTACCAGTACATCGCCTGTTTTAATCTGTTTGATAAGGAAGTTGTTTAAGATGCGTTGTTTCAATTCGTCCAGGTTTTTTCCGGCAGCAGCCGAAATAAACACCATCGGAAATTTTTTCCATCGTTCAATTTCGCTTGCAGTGAGTTTGTCTGTCTTATTGCCAATTAGGATGTACGGAATATGCAGGCTGCGCAACTCTTCTTCCTGGGCTTTTACTTCTTCTTCGGTGGCCTGTGTAAGGTCAATTAAATACAGAATAAGCGAAGCGCGTTTCATGTACTGACGTGTGCGTTCCACGCCCTGTGCTTCAATTACATCGGTGGTGTGGCGCAGCCCGGCGGTGTCAATGAACCGGAACAAAAGGCCTCCGATGGTTATCTCATCTTCTATGGTATCGCGGGTGGTGCCCGGAATGTCCGAAACGATTGCACGTTCTTCGTTCAGCAGGGCATTGAGCAAAGTGCTCTTGCCCGCATTGGGTTTGCCGGCAATAACCGTGGGAATGCCGTTTTTAATTACGTTTCCGGAGGCGAAAGAAGCAATTAGCTTTTCCACAAACGCAAGTATGCGCAGCACCAGGTTCTTTAGTTCATCGCGCCTGGCAAACTCTACGTCTTCTTCGGCAAAATCGAGTTCCAGTTCGATGAGCGAGGCGAATTCAATTAATTCTTCGCGCAGGCGGTTAATTTCTTTTGAAAACCCACCCCGCATCTGATTCATGGCTGCCTGCCGGGCATTTTCCGTTTCAGCATGAATGATATCGGCTACTGCTTCGGCCTGGGTGAGATCGATACGACCATTCAGGAAAGCGCGTTTGGTAAACTCCCCCGGTCCGGCTAATCGGGCGCCCAGCCTGATGAACAGATTAATGATTTCGCGTACCACCACCGGTGAGCCATGGCAGGAAATTTCCACCATGTCTTCGCGGGTGTAGGATTTCGGTTTGCGAAATATGGTTACCACCACTTCATCCACAATCCGATCACCATCTTTGATAAATCCTACTGCAACGCGATGTGACGGGAGCGTTTTCAGATCTTTACCCGAAAATATGCGTGCGGCAAGGGGAATGGCCTGCTCGCCCGATAAACGGATAACGGCCAGTGCAGATATGCCTTGCGGTGTAGCTGGCGCAATGATGGTGTCTGTATGTGAAGTGATAGGATTCATGATGATACTGCAAAGGTAGAATGAATTTTAAGCTTTGGCGTAAAGGCTGGATAGCCAAAACATTTCTGCAGACCAGATTATTTTAATGTATTCTGGTGCTTCTTCTTCTGCCCATCAGCAAGCCGTAGCGGGGCGAGAGCAGAAAAGCCAGAAAGAAAAACAACCCGTTCACTACGGCAATAGTACCTGCGATGGAAGCATCGGCTTGTGCGGCTACAGAATAACCAACCGTTACGGCCAGTACTCCGATAAGGCAGGCAAGCAACAACAAGTGTTTGAAATTATCGGTTAGCAAATAAGCGGTTGCTGCCGGTACGATGAGCAGGGCTACCACCAGAATAGCGCCAACCAGTTCGAAAGATACTACGGTGGTAACCGACACACTGCCCATAAGCAGATAGTGGTAAAACGAAGTGTTCACGCCCAGCGCTGCGGCATAGGCGGGGTCAAAAGTAGTTAATAGCAACGGTCGCCAGCAAATGGCAAACCACGTAACCAGCAAAAGGAGCAGGTAAGCCGTGATGAATACGGCCCGCGGTCCGAGCACATTGCCCGAAGGGCTTACCCATACATCCAGCGGTACGTAGGCCAGTTCGCCATACAGTACGCAGTCCTGATCTAAATCTACCTTGCCTGCCAGCATTGACAGCAGGATTATTCCTGTGGCAAACAGAAAGGTGAAGGTCAAACCGATGGAGGCATCGGCCTGCAGTCGAGCTTTTTTCTGCAGCAGTTCAATGGAGAAGGTGGTGAGGAGTCCAAGCATGGCGGCACCGGCAATCATGAACGGAGAACTACGGGATCCGCTGAGCAGAAAAGCAATCACAATGCCCGGCAATACTGCGTGCGCAATGGCGTCACCGGCCAATGCCATCCTGCGCAGCATGAGAAGACTTCCGGGCAGTGCACAGCTTACTGCAATGAGCGAGCCGGTAATCAGAATGGTTATATCCTCATAAGACAGTTGCATAGTTAGCTCTTTCGGTATGGTATCTGTGATCGGTGGGGGTCAGATTTTGGATAGCCAAGTTGTTTTTCAAGTTCCTGTTCAAGTTCAGGTGTAAGCAGGTGTTCAATGGTGTCGGCATCATCGTGCACATGGTCGGGGGCGATGTTCATATAGGTGGTAAGGTACAGTTCCCACAGCCGATGAATTTTTACAATGCGCTGTGCACGCATGAGACCCGCCTCGGTAAGCCGCCAGCCCTTTTCTGTTTTTTCAAGATAGCCCTGCCTTTCCAACCGGTTAAGCCGCCTGCTGAGGTGGGGTGTGCTGAGCGGTCGTTTGCCTGAAATATCTTTCCGTACGCGTTCATCAAAAAACGAATTATCGGATTCGGCCAGCTGATAAAATATTTTCAGCAGGTTTTCATCGGCTACTGTTTTGCGCAGTCTTTGTTGCCGAATGTGGCGGATAAGTATTCCTTTGCGCGGTGAAACGAACATGGAAAGAAAGGCAATGAACGATGCCACTACCACAATCCACGGACCTGTAGGCATAGAAGGTGCAGCATACGATACAAAGGCACCAGCCAGGCCGCTGAAAAGACCGGTACCCCCGGCAATTATCAGCGTCCCTTTTACCGAATCCGACCAGTATCTTGCTGCTGCTGCGGGTGTGATGAGCACGGCTGCCATCAGCACAACACCAACAGCCTGTATGCCTACTACCACTGCCAGCACAATCAATGAAGTTTGCACAAACTGGATGAATTTTACCGGAAAACCAAGGGTGCAGGCATAGTCCGAATCGAATGCGATTAGTGCAAAGATGCGGTTGAATAAAATAACGGAAGTGATGATTAATGCAGCTGTGATGCCGAATACCAGCAGATCGTGGCGGTTTATGGCAGCAGCACGGCCGAAGAGAAACTGATCAAGGCCGCTTTGAGCTGCATTGCCGCTTTTCTGAATGGCGGTAAGCATTACCACCCCCGCACCGAAAAATACCGACAACACCAGGGCGATGGCTGTATCTTCCTTGATGCGCGAATGCTGTACGATAAAGTCGATCAGGTAAACCGACAAGGCACCGGTAATGAATGCCCCGAGCAGTATCCACAGCGGGTCCTTATTTCCTGCAAGTATAAAGCCGAGGCATACGCCCGGCAGCACGGCATGGGCGATGGCATCGCCTATCAGCGCCTTTTTGTTCAGCAAAGTATAGGTGCCCATCATTGCTGCGCTTCCGGTAAGCAACATGGCCCCAAACGTAACATAACGTACGTTGGGGTCGGTAAATGAAAGAAACTCAAACAGCGTATTCATTCTTTTTGCAGTTGTGCTTCCCGGACCGGATAGTTTTCCCGGCGCATCAGATTGGCCACATCTGTAAGCAGTGTAAGTTTGCCGCCATAGGTATCCTGCAGATTTTCTGCAGTAAAGACCTCATTTACGGGGCCGCAGGCAATCATTCGCGTGTTGAGCAACAATAAACAATCGAAATACTGTGCTGCCGTTTGCAGGTTATGATGAACCACCAATACTGTTTTGCCGCTGTCGACCATTTCGCGAAGCAACGTGATAACCGTTTTTTCTGTTGCTGCGTCAACACCCGCAAAGGGTTCGTCCATCAGGTACAGGTCGGCCTGCTGGGCAAGTGCGCGGGCAAGGAATGTGCGTTGCTGCTGGCCACCCGAAAGCTGGGCAATCTGCCGGTTGGCAAAGGCTTCCATGCCCACCTTGCGCAGGGCATCAAGCGTTATGTCATAATCGGCCTTGCGTAGTTTTTTAAACATGCCCACATGAGCATAACGACCCATTAGTGCCACATCCATTACCGATACAGGAAAATCCCAGTCAACCGATTCTCGCTGTGGTACATAGCTTATGCGCCTGCGCACATCATTCAGTTCTTTCCCGAATATTTTCACATAACCACTGCTTAACGGAACAATACCCATGATGGCTTTAATAAGCGTTGATTTGCCCGCACCGTTGGGTCCGATAATACCGATGAGTTTGCCGGCAGGCAGCAGGGTATCAATATTCCACAATACGGGTTTACGGTTAAATGCCACAGTGAGGTCGTGAATTTCGAGTGCTGTTTCCATATTAGTTTAGGGTGTAACGTATGCCTGCAAAACCCCGGATGCCCTGAACGGGTGCGTAATTATAACTTGTGTCAAAAGTAAAGCCTTTCGGGTTGTCAACGGTAATGTTCCGGTCGAATGGATCAAAAGGCCGAAGTATCGGATGCTGCGGCATGAAGTTCAGCAGGTTTTTGATGCCTGCATACAAATCCCATCGTTTGCCCAGGTTTTTTGAGAACTGAATATTTACCAGGGCAAAGGTTGGCGACTGGGCAGGGCGTTCGTCATTGGGCACTACAGGCAGGTGCATGGGGCCTGTTATCCTTCCGGTAAGGTCGGTGGTAATGTTCCAGCGCGGCAAGGTATAGCTGATGGCAAAGGTTCCGGAAAGCCGTGGTGCAAAAAGTTGCGGTTTACGCTGCCTGCCCGATGCTTCTTCATCAACCTGGTAAACATCCATAAACGTCAGGCCGCTCAGTATCTTCAGCGAGTTGCTAAGCAACAAGTCGGCATTGAGTGAAAAACCTTTGGATATGGCATAGCCCGACAGGTTATCATAAATGATCAGTTCCGGGTCGGTCATGAAATCGCCCACAATTTTGTTGGTGAAATAGGTAAAGAAGGCGCTGGCGTCAACACTCAGGTAGCCGGAAGCAAGCGCACGGTGCGCAGCATAGTTCAGGTTAATGTTCCAGGACTGTTCGGGCCTGAGTGTATTGCGAATGATAACTTCACGCGCTCCGGTTAAGGCGGCATGGTCTTCAGTAAACAGGTTAACCACGCGAAACCCGTTGCCGCCTGTAAGGCGTATCACCTGATTTTCGGTTGCGTTGTATTTAATGCTGATTCGCGGTGTAATTACCGAGCCATGGTGGTTGTGGTGGTCATACCGAAGGCCACCCAACACAACAAATTTTTTACTGAGCGAAGTCTCGGATTGAACAAAGACGCCCGGCAAAAATGTGAGGTGCGGTCGGTTTTCCGGATTCAGCGTATCGGCCGATGCAGTAGCCACACTGTTATCGTCATAATATATATACCGAAAAGGTACACCTGCAGTGATATCGGTGTTACCTGCCTTTTTGTGCCAGCGCAACTGCGAGAAGAAAACGTGTTGCGCAGCCATGTAGGGCACGGTACCGTAATAAGAATCCTGGTGATGATAATTGTAGGATAGGTCGGCTTGCAGTGCCGGTAGTTTATGGAAAACGTAATTTCCGATAAGTTCAAGGCGGTTGGTGTAAATCGACTCACCATATACCTGGTCGCTGCCGCGGTAACTTCTGTCCCATTGCATTTCCCCGCCCCAGCGGTCTTCGTACACATAGCGCAGCCCTAATGTTGCAGGCAGGTTGTTTTTGCGGGCAAAACTGAGTTTGGAAAAAACTGATAGCCGGTTCTGCAGGGTAACATCCGTAAAATTATCGGCATTGTTATCAACCCGGTTGGTGAAGTTAAAGTAGCTCAGCCCCATCAGCGCATATGCGTTGTTTTTTTTCCAGGCCGATGCCACATCCAGCGCGTATTCCTGATAGGAAGTAGCCATGAAATCAGCTGACCACCGCGGAGCAGTGAGCGGGTCCTTGGTAATAACGTTGATGATGCCGGCCACCGCTTCCGAACCGTACAGCGTAGAGGCCGGCCCTTTTACCACCTCGATGCGCTTTACCATGCTGTTGGGTATTCCTGATAGTCCGTATACGGTTGACAGGCTGCTCACTATCGGCATGCCATCAATCAGCACCATGGTATAGGGGCCTTCCATGCCGTTGATGTGGATATCGCCTGTGTTGCACACGTTGCAGTTGATTTGCGGCTGTACACCGTTTATCATGGACAGCGATTCAAAAACCGATGGTGTGGGATTTTTACGGAAAATGGCCGGTGAGTACACATCAACAGGTATGGGCGACTGCAGGCGTGTTACTTCCCGCAACGTGCCGGATACAACCACAATTTCGTTGAGGTTTTTCACGTCCGGCTTCAGCATGCAGGTGATTTGCTGTATTGAGCTCACGAGTAGTGTATCGGAAAGATAACCGCTGAATGAGACGACCAGCTGAACGGGCAATTGCCGCACTTCAAGAGTAAACCGCCCTGTTTCATCTGTTGCAGTACCTTTGTCGGTATGGGTGATAACTACAGATGCGTAGGGGAGTCCTTCGCGTGTTTCGGCATCAAGCACCATGCCTTTCAACAGATGCTGCGAACTGGCAGATGTGTTGAGCATCCACATCAGTACGGGTAGTAGCATGCGTGGTAAAGTTTTCATATTTACCGCAAGGCTTTAACAATTGTACTGACATTGCTTTTCACCATGCCGATATAGGTTCCTTCGGGTGTTCCTTCCGCGCCCAGCGCATCGGAGTACAAACTGCCCCCCAGTTGCACATCCCAGCCGCGCTCGCGGCAGCCTGTAATGAGCGATCGGATGGATTTTTCAGGTACGGAAGTTTCGACAAATACGGCCTTGATTTTTCTTTCCTGAATGAAGCGCGCCAAATCGGATATATCGCGAAGTCCGAACTCCGACAGCGTGGATATTCCCTGTAATCCGCGCACTTCTATATTGTAGGCCTTACCAAAATAGCCAAAGGCATCGTGGGCAGTAATCAGCACGCGCTGATTATCGGGTATGGAGTTGATTTCCTGCTTCACCCAGTTGTGCAGGGAATCGAGCTTTGCGGCGTACACCAGGTAATTGTTTTTGTAGAAGGTGGCATTTGCCGGATCGAATTCCTGCAGGTAGGCAGCAAGGTTGCCGACTGCCATCGACCAGAGCGATACGTCAAACCAGATGTGCGGGTCATAGGTATTTTCATAGCCTGAAATACGGTTCAACAAGGAGTCGGGCAGGGAATGGCCCAACGCATAAACCGGTTTGCGGTGACTTAGCTTTTCGAGTACATCGCTCATCTTTCCTTCCAGATGAAGGCCGTTATAGACCACCAGATCCGCCTCCAGCAACTTGTCCAGGTCGCCCTGTGTGGCTTTATAGAGGTGGGGATCAACACCGGGCCCCATCAGCGCCACTACTACGGCCCTGTTGTGAACCAGGTTGATAACTGCATCCCGTATAATACCTGTGGTAGTTACAATAACCAGCCGCGATTTATCAACTTCTGCACGGTTGTTGCGTTCGCAGCCGTTGCATAACCACCCTGCCAGCATCAAAGAAATCAAACTAAGGAATATGGTTTTTGAACGGGTCATTTTTCAACCAGAATATTTTCACTTGCTTCACGCGATAAATAGGCCTTCTTCCTTCCGTCAATTACAATGTGAACCGACTGGTCAAAATCATTCCGATCGGCCACCTGTACCGAGGCACCGATGTACACACCGATTTTGCTGAGGTATTGCAGAAACACAGCCGATGCATGCCGCACTGCGCTGATGGTAGCCTTGCCCTTCACTTCCACTTTGGCAAGGGGTGTTTGTGCGGTTGCCGGCACCTTACCCGATTTATCGGGGATGGGATGACCATGCGGATCGGTTTTCGGGTGTCCAAGGAATGCATCGAGTTTTTCAATGAGCAAAGGCGACTGAATGTGCTCGAGTTGCTCGGCCACTTCGTGAACCTCGTCCCAGCTGAATCCCAGCTTTTCTACCAGAAAGGTTTCCCATAGCCGGTGTTTCCGGATGATGAGCAGCGCTTCGGACCTTCCTTTTCTGGTGAGCTGTACACCATAGTATTTTTCGTACGAGATCAGGTCTTTCAACGAAAGTTTTTTCAGCATGTCGGTTACCGTGGCCGGTTTGGTGTTCAGCCCGGCTGCCAGTTCTGTGGTCAGAACAGGTTTTTGCCCCTCGCCCGACAGGTGGTAAATGGTTTTTAGGTAGTTTTCTTCTGTGAAGCTCAGCATATCCTTCCCGGCAATGCGGTATTTTTAGGATATGCAAAATTAAAAATTTAGATTGGTCTAAAAAAATTATTCTATGAATTAAATATTTGCAGCAGTTTCGGTACCTCGCTTTCCCAGTAAAGCCATTCGGCACAAAGGGGTGGCTGCAGGGCCCGTAATTCCTCAAGCAGCCTTTGGTAATCAGGCTTGTCCGGCAGCACAATACCGCCCCGGCATTGTTTCACAAATTCGTGCGAGGCTTCGTTGTGGCGGATAATGACCGGAAGCTTCATCCCCAGATATTCGTACAATTTGGTAGGTATGGAAGTACGTGTTGATGGATTGTGCGGATAGATGATGATGCCCGTGCCTGCCCGGGCAATGGCTTCGAGAATTACTTTATGCGGCACAGGAAATGGCCCGGCACGCAGTTGAATGAAGGGGTGTTCGTCGGTCCTTTGTCTGAGCTTCTTCAAAAACTTTTCATCGGGTGCATGCCCGATGATGGTTAACCGCACCTGGTTATCTTGTCTGTGCAATTCCAAGGCCAGCTCAACAGCCTGAACTGCCCCCGTGGTTTCGGCAAGGGTGCCGGTAAAAAGTAAATGAAGCCGGTTCTTTTGGTTTTCAGCTGCTTCGGTTTGCTTTACCAGTTTGTTTTCGAGCACCGTGTAATGCCGGATAAACTTCAGTTCATCCACATAACCTTTTTCGGCCAAAAGGAAATGATTGACGGCCGGAGAGACCAACCGCTCCTTCATTCTTACATACGCAGCCAGGGGCGCACGCAACAGCTGCGGAAAGGCAGATGTAAACCGAATATTGAAGTAGTAATTTTCCTGTACATCGTAATACAACCGAACCCCCCTTTTGATACACTTATACAGTGCTCCCGGGATCAGCAGTTCATGGGTTGAAACAATAATGCTTTCCGGACGGAGGCGCAAAAACATGAAAAATATTTTTACCGGTGCAATCAGCCGCTTGAGGCTGATGCGCCTGAATGGCTTGCTGAAAATCTTATGAAAGGTAACACCTTGCACGTAAGGTGTTTCGGATGGAAACCCGATAATGTGAACATCGGCCTGCAGCAACAGGGCAAGCGACTGGCCCAGCTTTTCGAACATGCGCGTATCGCTTACCGGTTTCAGCACCGATGCGAGCACAATTCTTTTTTTTATTACTTGCGGCAAGTTTCTCAAATCAGATTTGCAAAGATGGAATTAAAATCGATTATTGAGCAGGCCTGGGATAACCGCTCCCTTCTCGACCGGGCGGATGTACGGGAGGCCATTTGCAGCGTTATAGGGCAACTGGACAAAGGCACCTTGCGCGTAGCCGAACCTGCTGGAAGTGGCTGGCAGGTCAATGAATGGGTGAAGAAGGCGGTTATCCTGTATTTTCCCATACAGGGCATGCGCACGCTTGAGGCGGGTCCGCTCGAGTTTCACGATAAGATCCCCTTGAAGAAAAATTATGCCCAACTGGGTGTAAGGGTAGTGCCCCATGCGGTGGCACGCTACGGTGCTTACCTGGCAAAAGGAACCATCCTGATGCCTTGTTATGTAAATATCGGGGCGTATGTAGACGAAGGGACCATGGTAGATACCTGGGCCACCGTGGGCAGCTGTGCACAAATTGGAAAAAACGTTCATCTGAGCGGTGGTGTGGGCATTGGCGGAGTGTTGGAACCGGTTCAGGCTGCACCGGTCATTATTGAAGATCATGCCTTTATCGGTTCGCGGTGCATTGTGGTAGAGGGAGTGCGTGTGGGCAAAGAAGCTGTGCTGGGGGCCAATGTGGTTTTAACTGCGAGTTCAAAAATTATTGATGTTACGGGTAAGGAACCGGTTGAATATACTGGCTATGTACCCGAACGCTCGGTGGTAATACCGGGTGCCTATACAAAAAATTTTCCGGCGGGCAGTTATCACGTACCCTGTGCCTTAATAATAGGTAAGCGGAAGGAGAGTACCGACAAAAAAACTTCGCTGAACGATGCTTTACGCGATAACCGCGTGCCCGTATAGTTCTGGCATGTGCTTTGAGATTTAAACTTCGGGAAATGCCCTGTTTGCGTACGATGCTTAAATTTGTATCAACTGCCGGTATGCTTCGCCTTTGTTGCCTGCTAACAGTTGTACTTATTATATCGGCTTTTCAGCCTGAGGCCAATGATATTTACCCGTATATTAAAAATGAGAGCTTCGGAAGGGGCGAGTACCTGGAGTACCGCATGCACTACGGCATTTTCAACATCGGCAAAGGCACGGTGAAAATCCATGAAGAATACATGGAGATGAATCATCGCAAATGCTTTAAAGTAGATGTGTTTGGTAAGACTACCGGTGTGGTTGACTGGGTAGCTGATGTAAACGACCAGTGGGGTGCTTATATTGATACGGCAGCTTTGGTTCCGCACATGTCGTACCGCAAAATCCGCGAAGGACGGTATAAAAAAGATGAAGTGATTTTGTTCGACCATGAAAACCGGAAAATAACAGCCAAGGTGCTCGATCAGAAAACCAGGCAGTTCAAAGAACCGGTTGTATACGAAGCACCACCCCAGGTACGCGATCTGATTGGTGGATTCATGTACATGCGCACGCAGGATTTCAGCAAAAGAAAAATGAATGATACCATTGTGGTGAGTGGCTTTTTTGAAGATGAGTTCTACAGGATGAAAGTGTTATACAAAGGTAAAGAAACCATTAAGGTAAAAGCCGGAAAATTTCAGGCGGTGGTGCTCAAGCCCATAATGCCCGCCAACAAAATATTTGACGGTGAAAATTCTGTAACCGTCTGGTTTTCGGATGATAAAAACTTTATCCCGCTTAAAGTAAGTGCCAATATGTTTATTGGCAGTGCCGGAGTAGAGCTTATCTCGTTTTCCGGGTTGCGCAATCCGCCCCGCCTGGCAAAGTAAACTATTCTGATTAAAGAACTATATTGTAGGGTTCTAAACCCGCAAATTTATGTTTCAGGAATTCAAAAATTTTGCCATGCGTGGCAACGTGCTCGACCTGGCCATAGGCGTAATTATAGGTGGCGCCTTTGGCAAGATTGTTAGTTCGCTGATTGACGATGTAATTACCCCGTTGATTCTCAAACCCGCTTTGGATGCCGCCAAACTTACCCAGCTGAACGAGTTGACTGTATTTGGCACGGTGCGTTACGGCAATTTTCTTGCCGGTGTGATAAACTTTCTGGTGGTAGCCTTTTTGCTGTTTCTGATTGTTAAATTGGTGAATGCTGCAAGAAGGAAAGAAGCTGTGCAGTCCGCACCACCCCCGCCTTCGGCTGAGGTTCAGTTGCTTACTGAAATTAGAGACTTGCTAAGAAAGTAAAACACACTGTTATCCCTTTCGCCTGAACCGCTCGGCAACGGTCAGTTCCTTGCTGCCGGGGGTGTAGGTATAGAAACCGCTCCCTGTTTTAATACCTTTGTGCCCGGCCTGCACCATATTTATAAGCAGGGGGCAGGGTGCATACTTCGGGTTGCCAAAACCTTCGTGCAGTACCTGCAGTATGGAAAGGCAAACGTCCAGCCCGATAAAGTCGGCAAGCTGAAGCGGACCCATCGGGTGGGCCATGCCGAGTTTCATCACCGTATCAATCTCTTCAACTCCTGCCACACCTTCATGCAGTGCATAAATAGCTTCATTAATCATGGGCATCAATATGCGGTTGGCCACAAAGCCGGGGTAGTCGTTTACTTCCACAGGCACCTTTTCAATCATACGCGAAAGCTGCAGGATCGTATCGGTAACTTCGCGGCTGGTGCTGTAACCATTGATTACTTCCACCAGTTTCATCACCGGTACGGGATTCATGAAGTGCATACCAATAACTTTTTCGGGTCGTTGGGTAGCCGAGGCAATTTTTGTAATGGAAATGGATGAAGTATTGGTGGCAAGGATGGCCTGAGCCGGAGCAAACCGGTCCAGGTCGGCAAAGATTTTCAGTTTAAGGTCGGTATTTTCCGTGGCTGCTTCCACCACCAGGTCGGCCTGGCTTACTCCATCTTCCAGGCTGGTAAAGGTCCTGATGCTGGCCAGCGCCTTTGTTTTTGTTTCGGCAGTGATAAGCTGTTTGGATACCTGTCGATCGAGATTTTTTTCAATGGTAACCAGGGCCTTTTTCAGCGCTTCTTCCGATATATCAACCAATGAAACCTGATAGCCGTATTGTGCAAACACGTGAGCAATGCCGTTGCCCATGGTTCCGGAACCTATCACTGCAATGTTTTTCATGCGATTTTGGTTAAAGTGCTGCAAAGATAATCCGAACCGTCAATGGATAAACCGAAACCTTATTCTAAGGTAATTTCTTTAACCAGTCCGGTTGCATTAAACCGCAGTACCAAGGTTTGTCTCACCTTTGATGCGCTCTTGCAGGTGGTGTCGGCCGCCAATGCGTAATAGTAAAATTTCTGGTTGCGTTTATAAAGTTCGGCTGCATCGGGCTTGCCCAGGAGTTGAAGGATCTGATTTTCTGAAAGGCCAAGTAACTTTTCCTTTTGCTGAAGGAACGTTTCCGCTGTTGTTTGCCGGTAATTGCCGCAGCCGTGGCGGTCGGCTTTCCACTGTTGCAGGTCAATAGCCGCGATTTCGGGCAAGGGTTTTGTGCATCCCTGGGCAATAAGGACAAGCAAGATAAAAACAGGTACCTTCATCATGACGCCTTATTTTGCCGAAGGGCATAGAACCATAAACCGGAGATAGTCAGAAAGATAACGGCTATCAGGTAATAATTGAATGACCAGTTGTTGGTGTAGGTTAGAATGACCAGGATAATTGGGTAGCTGATAATGCGTATCCACTCCGCTGTCCATACCCATTTGCGGTTTTCGAACAACACACCGCAGTTTACCACGGTGAATGAGATGATCAGTGTAATGAAACTTTTTTCACCGAGAGAAAAGGAGTCCTGATTAAAGAGAAACCAGGCTGTACCGGCCAGGCAAATTGTAAACTGAAATAAAACATAGAGGCTTAATGAAATGCTGGCATGCGTGTCATATTTCCGGTAGGTCGACTTATCAATCTCGGGCGCTGCACGGTAGCCCCCGAGGTAGTCGGGCAACCAGCCGGGTTTGGCAAACACATATTTAATCCGATCACGCCAGTAAGGAATGCGCTTCAGGTCATTCCACATATCGGCATAATGGCTCAAGTTGGCAAATACAGCATTCCAGCTGTTCAGTGGTCTGGTTACACCATAGGTGGGCCGTTCTTCTTCTTCCTGGAAGGTGCCAAACATTCTATCCCAGATGATCAGCGTGCCGGCATGGTTTTTATCAATGTACTTCGGATCCCTTCCATGATGCACACGGTGATGTGAAGGAGTGTTAAGCACATATTCAAACCAGCCGAGTTTTCCAATCAACTCGGTATGAATCCAGAACTGATATAGGGTAATGAATGCCGACATCAGCGCAAAGTCGAGCGTGCGGAAGCCCAGGAAAGCCAGCGGTAGGCTGAACGCAAAGGTCCATATTACCTGCAGTGAGCTTTGGCGCAAAGCCACCGACAGGTTGTAGTCTTCGCTCTGGTGGTGCACCACGTGCCCACCCCAGAATAGGTTGATCTCATGACTCATGCGGTGTGCCCAGTAATAGGCCAGGTCGGCCAACAGAAATAAAACAAACCAGTACAGGACGTTTCTTTCCCAGGTAAACAGACTGAAATTGGCATGGAGGATTTCATAGATACCGATGGCAAAAATTTTGAGAAACAGTCCGGAGAGCTGACTGGTGATGCCACAACTCAGGTTGGCGATGGCATCGGGCAGGCGGTACAAATGGCGGTGCGTGATGCGCTCGGCAATCAGTTCAATGCCTATCAGCACGAAAAATACAGGAATAGCCAGTACAATCGGGTTTAAATCCACTCGGTTTGCGTTTATTTGCAGCGAAATTTACAAGATGATCCTCAAGATTTTCAAGGCGGTATGGTTTGTATCGCTCATGGCGGTGCTGGCCAACCTGTTGTACGTATATGCCGGATGGCCCGAGCAGGTTCTGCTGTACACCTCAAATGGTGCGGGGGTGGAGGTAGGCAAGGAACCGTTATTTTATACGTCCATTGCTGTTATCACGGTATTTAACCTGCTGGTGTATCTGTTTTCCAGGCGTGTAACACCCAGCGAGGTATTTCGCTCATGGCTGCACGGGCAGATAATCACTTTCAATGCCTTTTTTATCGTTGCGCTCAGTTTTATTGGCTTATACAACAGTGCCGAGCACTTTGATTATACGCGCATCGGGGGCATCATCTATGCTGCGGTGGGGTTGGTGCTTGTGTGGGCATTGGGGTGGCCGGTAATCTGGTTATGGCAAAATCTGATGATAAAGAAATGACTTCATGCTCATAGCATAACTTGTTCAATATGAGTAAATTATACTACTTGTGTTGTTAAAAATTTGTAAGTAGTTAATGGTGAAGCATAGTGTGCGTGCACCGGATTTTTAGTTTATTGGTAGTAAATAGTCCGGTTTATTTTTTAAATGCTTCCGGAAAAATTTTTTGAACTGATAAAATCGGATGTTTATGAAAGCGGAGAAGAAGGCTGATAAGCCAGCGCCTATTTTCGAATACACCGAAGCGAGCATCAAGTCACTCGACTGGCGGGAACACATACGGCTTCGGCCGGGCATGTATATCGGGAAGCTCGGCGATGGGTCATCGAAAGACGATGGCATTTATGTGCTGGTGAAGGAGGTGGTCGATAACTCCATAGACGAGCACATGATGGGCTTTGGCAAAACCATCGATGTCAAAATAACTGATAAAACCGTTACCGTGCGCGATTACGGGCGCGGCATTCCGCTGGGCAAGGTGGTAGAGGTAGTGTCTAAAATCAATACAGGTGCCAAATACGATTCGGGAGCATTTCAGAAGTCGGTAGGACTGAATGGTGTGGGCACCAAAGCGGTCAATGCCCTGTCAAATTATTTCAAGGTACAGGCTTTTCGCGATGGGCAGACCAAAATGGCCGAGTTCAAGAAGGGCATTTTGGTAAACGACCCGAAAATTTCAAAGACAAATGAACGGAATGGAACGCTGGTGGTTTTTGAGCCGGACAACACCATGTTTAAAAACTACCGCTTCATTCCCGAGTACCTTGAAGATCTGATGTGGAATTACGCGTTTCTGAATGCCGGCCTGACCATCAACTTCAACGGGAAAAAATTCTATTCGAAAGACGGCTTACTCGACCTGCTCAAACAGAAAGCCGATCCCGAAGATATCCGCTACCCCATCATTCACTTCAAAGGACCCGATATTGAAGTGGCCATGACCCATGGCAATCAGTATGGCGAAGAGTATTATTCCTTCGTCAACGGACAGCACACCACCCAGGGCGGTACCCACCTTGCGGCTTTCCGCGAGGGTGTGGTTAAGGCGGTGCGCGACTTTTACAAAAAAGATTTTGATGCAGCCGATATACGTGCCAGTATTATTGCAGCTATTGCCGTGCGGGTACAGGAGCCGGTGTTTGAATCGCAAACCAAAACCAAGCTTGGCTCGGTAAACATGGCACCAGACGGGCCGCCTATACGAACCTACGTAGGCGATTTTGTGGCCAAGGAGCTCGAAATTTACCTGCATAAAAATCCTTCGGTGGCCGATGCCTTGCTCAAACGCATCCTGCAATCGGAGCGCGAGCGCAAGGAAATAGCCGGCATAAAAAAACTTGCCAATGAACGCGCCAAAAAGGCCAATTTGCACAACCGCAAACTGCGCGACTGCCGTTACCACTTTAATGAAAACCACCCCAAAGGTCAGGAGTCGATGATATTCATCACCGAAGGCGACTCAGCCAGCGGGTCGATCACCAAATCGCGCGATGTGGAAACGCAGGCGGTATTCAGCCTGCGCGGTAAGCCGCTGAACTGTTACGGCCTGTCGAAGAAAGTAGTGTATGAAAACGAAGAACTCAATTTGTTGCAGCACGCGCTGAATATAGAAGACGGTTTGGACGGACTGCGCTACAACCGCGTTATCATTGCCACCGATGCCGATGTAGACGGGATGCACATCCGCTTGCTGCTGATGACATTTTTCCTTCAGTTCTTCCCCGACCTGGTTAAGGCAGGACACGTTTATATTCTAGAAACACCCTTATTCAGGGTGCGCAATAAAAAAGAAACCATTTATTGTTACAGCGAGGAAGAAAAGCAGGAGGCCATTAAAAAGCTGGGCGGCAAGCCCGAGATTACCCGGTTCAAAGGGCTTGGCGAAATTTCGCCCGATGAGTTCAAAAACTTTATTGGCGATAGCATCCGGCTGCAGCCGGTTATTCTGAACAAGGAAAGCCATCTGCATAAAGTGCTGGAGTTTTACATGGGCAAAAACACACCCGATCGGCAGGATTTCATCATCGACAACCTGCGGGTTGAACTGGATAAGATAGAAGCAGAACCCGAACCGGTGGCAGTATGAAACTGCGCATACACAATGCCTTACCATGAAGACCATCATCATGGCTGTCTTAACCGTTACTTCAAAAAACAAATGCCCTGATGAATACCTTTAAAAAACCGATCGAAGAAGCAAGTAAAGAGGTTACATCCTGTGTTCTTTTGCGCGCAGCTCAAATTATTATTTGCTTTTTTACGGGAAATACTTTGTTGTACTTAGAAATCTGTTAAGCTGATGAGTAAGAAAAAAATAGTTAAGCAGCAACCTGAACCCACTCAACCGGATGTAATCCACCCCATCCATCTCGAAGGGCTTTACGAAGACTGGTTTCTCGACTACGCATCGTATGTTATCCTGGAACGTGCAGTGCCCAGGATTGAAGACGGCCTGAAGCCTGTGCAGCGCAGAATACTGCACGCCATGCGCGAGATGGAAGACGGGCGGTACAACAAAGTGGCCAACATCATCGGGCAGGCCATGCAATACCATCCGCATGGCGATGCGGCCATAGGCGAGGCCATCATTAATCTGGGGCAGAAAGATTTGCTTATCGACACCCAGGGTAACTGGGGTGATATACGCACCGGCGACAGCGCGGCAGCACCGCGCTATATCGAAGCGCGCTTGTCGAAGTTTGCACTCGAAGTGGTGTTCAATCCGCAGACCACCGAGTGGCAGTTGTCGTACGATGGACGCAAAAAAGAGCCGGTAACACTGCCGGTAAAGTTCCCGCTGTTGCTGGCCCAGGGTGTAGAAGGCATAGCCGTAGGACTATCTACCAAAATACTGCCGCATAATTTCTGCGAACTGATAAAAGCTTCTATAGATGTACTGAAAGGAAAGAACCCCAAAATCTTTCCCGACTTCCCAACCGGTGGTATAGCCGATGTAACCGAATATGATCAGGGCAAAAGAGGCGGCAAAATCAAGATTCGTGCAAAGATTGATATTCTCGATAAGAAAACCCTGGTTATCAGAGAAATACCATATTCCACCACTACATCTTCTTTAATTGAGTCCATTGTCAAGGCCAGCGAAAAGGGGCAGATTAAAATAAAGCAGGTTATCGATAACACTGCACAGGACGTGGAAATTCAAATTCACCTCCAGCCCGGCCAATCACCCGAAATTGCCCTGGAAGCCTTGTATGCCTTCACCGACTGCGAGGTTACCCTTTCGCCCAATGCCTGCGTGATTGTGCACGGCAAGCCGCGGTTTATGGGTGTTCATGAAATTCTGAAATTAAATACGGAGCAGACGGTCGCCCTGCTGAAACGTGAGCTGGAAATTAAAAAGGCTGAGCTGAAGGAAAAGATTTTGTTCTCATCCCTGGAAAAGATCTTCATTGAAAACCGGATATACCGCGATATAGAGGAATGCGAAACATGGGAAGAAGTGCTGGCCACAATTGATAAGGGCCTGAAGCCCCATAAAAAGAAATTTTATCGGGAAATTACGACAGACGATATTATCCGGCTAACCGAAATCAAAATAAAGCGCATTTCCAAGTACGATTCCTTCAAAGCCGATGAAATGCTGCGCGACCTGGAAAAAGAATTGAAAGAAACGGAACATCACCTGAAACACCTTACCGATTTTGCCATCTCCTATTTTCAGGGATTGCTGGATAGGTACGGCAAGGGCCGTGAACGAAAAACCGAGCTGAAAACCTTCCAGGCTGTCGCAGCCACCGAAGTGATTGCCATCAATCAGAAGCTCTATGTAAACCGGGCCGATGGATTTGCCGGCTGGGGACTGAAGCGCGATGAATACGTGTGCGATTGTTCGGAACTGGACGACATTATTGCCATACGCAGAGACGGCAAAGCCCTGGTATCGCGCATCAGTGAAAAGGTGTTTATGGGTAAAGACATCATGTATATTGGTGTGTGGAAGAAAGGCGATGACCGCATGGTGTACAACCTGATATATTCCGATGGCAAGAGCGGAAAAAGTTTTGCCAAGCGGTTTACCATGCCGGGTGTCATCCGCGATAAGGAATATGATCTGACTCAGGGTAATGCCAACTCGCGCATACTGTATGTTTCCGGTAATCCGAATGGCGAAGCTGAAGTGGTTGAAATTAAATTATCACAATCCAGCACGGCCCGCAAAAAAGTTTTTGAATTTGACTTTGCCGATCTGGAAATCAAAGGACGTGCAGCACGTGGCATAACGGTTACCAAATATCCGGTACGTAAAGTGGAAAAAATACGCGAAGGTACTTCCACGCTCAGCAAACTCGATCTGTGGTATGATCCGTTGGCCGGCAGACTAAACCGCGACAAGCGCGGATACTATCTCGGAAAGTTTGATGGCGAAGACCGGCTGATAGCCTTTTTATCCAATGGTTCATACAGGATTACGGGCTATGATTTGAATACGCGTTTTGACCCGGAAAAAACCTTGCGCGTAGAAAAGTTTTATCCCAAAAAGCCGGTTTCGGCTGTGTATGTTGACGGACATACCAAGCAGTACATGGTGAAAAGGTTTCTGGTGGAAACCACAACGGAGGATAAGGAGTTCAATTTCATTTCCGATGCCATCGGATCGCGGTTGGTAGTTGCCACTATGAAGGATGATCCTGAGGTTGAGATAGAGCTATTGAAAGGTAAATCGAAAGAGAAAGTAAAGGAAACAGTTAATCTGGAAGATTTAATTGATATCAAAGGCTGGAAAGCGCTGGGCAACCGGTTAAGCCAGCATAAGGTGTTAAAGGTGTCGCTGCCGGAAGAAGCACCGGATGCTGCGGCAGAAGAGGGGCTGGAAGATAAGCCGGCAAAGCACGAGGGCGTTTTAAAAAAAAAGGAAAGTCAGCCGCGGGGCGTTCAGCAAAGTCTCTTCGCCGAAAGCGGATTACCGCAAAGCCAAAACAGATCGAAAGAAAAGCAAAAGCCAAAAGCAAAGTCGCAAAAAGGCAAAAGCGTAAAGGGAAATAATTCATCTCAGGGTAAATCTTTTGGAGTAGGCGAGACCATCGAGCTGGAGCTTTAGCCAAAAGGGTTACATTGTCTGATAATTTGAAATATAAAGTATCAGTAAGTATCTTTATCTCTTTGTATTTCAAGAGCCTATGGCTTTATTCCTGAATTTCAATCGCTCTTTTATCTTAATCGTTTTACTCAGTTGCCAATTGGCTTCAGCACTGGCAGCAAACCGGTACTGGGTGGCCGGCACGGCAGGTGTGTGGAATGATCCAGCAAACTGGTCGGCCACGTCCGGAGGGCCTGGCGGTGCTTCGGTTCCGGGCGCTGCTGACGTGGCAATATACGATGCCAACGGATCAGGGAATTGTCTGATAAATGTTTCCATTAGTGTACAAGGTATTCAGATTGATGCAGGCTATAATGGAATTATTACCCAACAGGCAGGTGTAAGTATTACAATCGGCAACGCGGGGTTTTCTCAGGCCGGGGGATCCTTTACTGGTGGAGATTCAGGCATTGATATCAATTCAGGTACATTTACCCTATCCGGTGGCACGTTTACTTCCACCAGCGGTATTTTATCGGTTGGTGGCGCATTTGCAGTAAATGTTAATTTATTCAGCTACAACGGAGGAACATTTTTACACAACCTGGGTACAGTACAATTTGATCCGGATTTTACTGCCTGCGCTCAGCGGATTGCTATCGTAACGCTTACTTCTTCTCTAACCTTTAATCATTTAATCGTTGATGTTACTAATTTAAGTTGCGTTGAAGATCTGTTTACTTTTTCAGGCAGTAATGCTGTTGTTGCCGGTAATTTAACTCATGCTGATGGTATTTTTTATTCCGGAACAATTGAGGTCCTTGGTAACTTGTTTGTACAAAACGATGCAGACGGTGGTTCAGGAACCATATTAATCAACGGATCCATGAATCAAAACTACAGTAGTTCTGGATCCGGCCGAACGGCTCATGTGCGCATCAATAAGTCTTCTGGTATCGTTTCAGCATCCACTTCTGATTTTCTGGTTCAGCAGTTCACGCTGGATGCGGGAGTGTTCAATGCACCCACCGGGGTGTTCCGGATAGGCGGGGCGTGGACGGGCAATCCTACGATACTGACGGTAACGGGGGGTACGTTCAATCACAACAGCGGCACGGTGAGGTTAGACCCATCGTTTTCGGAGTGTGCCACGCGCACGGCCACGATAAATGTTCCTGGTGGGATAACGTTTTACAACCTGATTGTAGATGTGGACAACACGGGTTGCACGGAAGATATCCTTGCGGTGAGCGGAGCCAGCACTGTAATTGTGGCCAACGACTTCACACAGTTTGACGGTTTTGTGAACACAGGCACCATAGAAGTTCGTGGCAACGTATACCTGGAGTCGGGCGCAGACGGTGGCACGGCCACCATCTTGATGAACGGCACCACCGACCAAACCTACAACAACACGAGCACGGCGCGGTTTGCGCACCTTCGTGTGAACAAAAGTTCGGGGGTGGTGAACCCGGGGGTGGGCACCACTGATTTTCTGGTACAGCAGTTCACGCTGGATGCGGGGGTATTCAACGCTCCCACAGGCGTGTTCCGTGTGGGCGGCAGTTGGGTGGGTAACCCGACCATCTTTGCCATAAACGGGGGCACGTTTAACCACAACAACGGCACGGTTCGCATAGACCCGGTGTTTGCGGAGTGTGCCACGCGCACGGCCACGATAAGTACCCCGCTGGCCGTTACCTTTTACAACCTGATTGTAGATGTGGACAACACGGGCTGCACGGAAGATATCCTTGCGGTGAGCGGAGCCAGCACTGTAATTGTGGCCAACG
>DAIQOI010000011.1:0-39657 GCA_036787955.1 Cyclobacteriaceae bacterium | reverse complement strand
GGGTATTCAACGCTCCCACAGGCGTGTTCCGTGTGGGCGGCAGTTGGGTGGGTAATCCGACCATCTTTGCCATAAACGGAGGCACATTTGGTCACAACAACGGCACGGTGCATTTAGATCCATCTTTTGCTGAATGTGCCACACGTTCTGCTACTCTTTACAATCCGGTTGGCATAACTTTTTATAATCTGATTGTTGAGGTAAATAACCTTGGCTGTTCGGAAGATAATCTGAACATTACCGGAACAGGCGCTTTGATAGTTCAAAATAACCTCACGTTAACAAACGGATTTGCCAATGGTTCAGTATTTGACGTTCGTGGTAATGTTACTGTTCAGCCCGGATTTGATGGGGGTTCAACCGCATTGTTATTTTCTGGAACTTCGAATCAAAATTTTGATCTCACCGGAGCCACAGGCAATTTCAATGGTAATGTTACGATTAATAAGAGTTCAGGTAATGTAACCCTTTTATCCGTCTGCCAGCTTGATGCACCGTCTCAAAACCTTTCATTACTGAATGGTAATCTGGTTACTACATTAACCAACCTTCTCATAGTTGGAGATAACGTTACTGTTACAGGTGGATCGGCAACCTCCTATGTAAGCGGACCGGTACGAAAGGTGGGTAACGATTTGTTCACATTCCCAACAGGCAAGGCAGGAATTTATAGTCCCGTTCGAATTTCGGCTCCGTCATCTGTTACAGATGCCTTTACGGCAGAATACTTTGTCAGCAATCCGACCCTTTTAGGATATGACATAACGGTTACTGACCCCACTATAACCGATGTATCGTCGTGTGATTACTGGATTCTGGACAGAACTGCCGGGTCATCAAGTGTCTTTGTTACGTTAACCTGGAATCGTGCTACCGGGTGTTATGGATTCAGCAACCCCGCTATTCTTACCGTAGGCCGCTGGGATGGCACTCAATGGTCGAATGCAGGTGTCACTGGCACAACCGACAGCGGAACATTCGGAACAGTTACTTCTTCTCTTGTTTCTTCGTTTAGTCCTTTTGCGGTGGCATCAACATCTTCGCCTTTACCTGTACAGCTGGTTTCGTTTACTGCCAGGTGGGTTAATCGATCCGTTGAATTGGAGTGGAAAACTGCTACAGAGCTTAATAACAACTACTTTGATATCGAACGTTCTGCCACAGGTTTTCAATATGAGGCGATTGGCAGGCTTAATGGCGCGGGCACAAGCAACACATCGCAGGTCTATAGGTTTACTGACGAGGCTCCTCTATCGGGAATTTCCTATTACCGGTTAAAGCAGGTGGATTTCGATGGAACCTACGAGTACTCGTATGTTATTTCTGTTACTAACCCTTACTCATACCCGGGTTTTGTGGTTTATCCCAATCCGGTTGAAGGGCAATTTGTTTACTTTACAGAGGAAGTAAACGTGCAATTGTTTAATTCATTAAATCAACCGATACTGTTCAGGAGCAAGGTTACATCACTTGATGTTAGCCAACTGCCTGCCGGCTTGTACCTGCTCCGAAATCAAAAAGGAGAAGTTGCCAGGTTAATTATTAAATAGCAACAATCAGGCATGACTTTCCATTGCTATGCCAGGGTTTTACTATCTTGGCCTTAAATTATTCTCCCTATGTCGCCATACCTGGCTGAATACCTTGGTACACTAATACTTATTGTGCTTGGCGATGGCGTGGTAGCCGCTGTTGTACTTAAGCAAACAAAATCTGAAAATGCCGGATGGCTAACTGTTGTAATAGGCTGGGGGCTTGCCGTTACGTTGTCAATCTATGCTGTAGGCCAGTACAGCGGAGCACACATCAATCCAGCTGTAACGCTGGCATTGGCTTACTCAGGAAGTTTTTCCTGGGAACTTGTTCCCGGGTATTGCCTGGCTCAATTGGCTGGTGCATTTACCGGTGCTATAGTAGTGTGGTTACACTACTATCTGCATTGGAAGGTTACTCATAACCCGGCAGAAAAACTGGCTGTCTTTTGTACGGGCCCGGCTATCCGTTCCAACGTCCACAATCTGATAAGCGAAATTATCGGGACAGCTGTCTTGATTTTAGGCTTACTTACCATTGGTGCGAATAAATTTACCGAAGGCCTAAATCCACTGGTAGTTGGGCTACTCATTGTTTCTATTGGTGTTAGTCTGGGTGGGACAACGGGCTTTGCTGTTAACCCGGCACGCGATCTGGGTCCGCGCCTGGCTCATTTTATTTTACCCATTGCCGGCAAAGGTTCGTCCGACTGGGCATATGCCTGGGTACCGGTGGTCGGACCGGTGATCGGAGGGGTGATGGGAGCCTGGTTATATCAATTGCTTTTTTAAGTATAGGAAAGTGAAAGTTTGTTTGTTGTTAAAATGCCTGCCGCCAGATTAGGGAGTTTATGAATGTGTTTGCCCGCCCAAGCAACCTTTCCTTGCTTAAGCAAGTCACCTTTGATGTGTTAATTATTGGTGGCGGTATAACTGGGGCAGGTATTGCGCTGGATGCTGCATCGCGAGGTTTAAAAACTGCGCTTATCGAAAAAAATGATTTTGCTTACGGCACAAGCTCACGCTCTACCAAATTAATCCATGGCGGACTCCGTTATTTAAAACAGTTTGAATTCGGATTGGTAAAAGAAGTGGGCAGCGAACGAGCCGTTGTGCATCGGCTTGCGCCACATTTGGTTGTGGCCGAAAAGATGCTCCTGCCTTTAAAGGAGGGAAGGGGAGTAGGAACATTACTCACTTCGTTCGGTTTAAAACTTTACGATTGGCTGGCGGGTGTAAATGAAGCTGACCAGCGAAAAATGCTTAATCGGCAACAAACCCTTCACTATGAGCCCTTATTAAGACCGGAGGATATTAGAGGGGGCGCGCTATATACCGAGTACCGGACCGATGATGCACGCCTTACCCTGGAAATAATGAAAACCGCAGCTGCGCATGGTGCTTGTGTGATTAATTATATGCGGGCTGAGAACTTCATTTATGATCACGGCATTGTTTGTGGGGTAAATGCCATCGATGTCCTTACGGGGCAGAAGGTAATAATCAGGGCAAGCACGGTTGTTAATGCTACCGGTCCCTGGATTGATGAATTGCGTGCGCTGGATAATTCTGAAAACAGCAAACAGCTTCGTCTGACTAAGGGTGTACATATAGTTGTGGATCGGAAAAAGTTTCCGATACGACAGGCGATTTACTTTGATGTGCGCGATGGCCGGATGATTTTCGCTATACCCCGTGGTCGAACAACCTACATCGGCACCACGGATACCGATTATTACGATTCCATTGATAATGTAAAAGTTTCTATCGCTGATGCGAAGTATCTGATCGAAGCAGTGAATGATTCTTTTCGTGACGTTAATCTTCAGCTATCCGATATCGAATCGAGCTGGGCTGGATTGCGGCCGCTGATTCATGAAGAAGGAAAGTCAGCCTCCGAGCTTTCGCGAAAAGACGAAATTTTTAAATCTCCTTCAGGGTTGATTTCCATTGCCGGAGGTAAATTAACCGGTTATCGAAAGATGGCCGAGCGGGTGGTGGATATGGTTATCCGGCGGTCATTCCAAACGCGTGATTTTAAACCTTGCCATACCGATAAAATAAGCTTATGCCAGAATGCTTTCGCCCATGCCGGTGATGTTGCTGTTTACAAAGAAGCATTAATTTCCAGACTCAGACCTCTGGGCCTGTGGCAATTTGCAGATTACCTCACAGAAAACTATGGCAAGCAGGCAGATGTTATTCTGCTGGAACTTGAAAAGTTTACCAATACCGACAGGAACATAGCACTTGCCCTGGCGGAACTCCGTTTTACTTTGGAGAACGAAATGGTCCAAAAACCGCTCGACTTTTTTGTGCGCAGAACAGGCATGTTGTATTTCGATATACCCCGGCTCAAGCTTGTTAAGGATAGTATTCTTCAGGAATTTAACCGATATTTTCAGTGGTCTGACGTGCAATACAAGATTGAATTATCTACATTGGAGCAAGCTATCCGGGAAGCGCAACTGATAACCACCGGACCAGATTAACCCATGAACAAACACATCATTGCTCTTGACCAGGGCACTACAAGTTCGCGTGCAATACTCTTAAACGAGCAAGGAGAAATTGTGGGTATTGCCCAAAAGGAGTTCAGGCAGATTTTTCCTCAACCCGGCTGGGTAGAGCATGATCCAATGGAAATTTTGAGTACACAAAAGGGTGTAACAGAGGCACTTGTACGCGATTATAATGTTGATCCGGCTTCTGTTAAGGCCATCGGTATTACCAACCAGAGAGAAACAACAGTGGTGTGGGATAAAACGACTGGCGAACCTGTTTACAATGCCATTGTGTGGCAAGATAAGCGCACAGCACCCCTGTGTGAAGCGATGAAAGCAAAAGGCCTTTCCGATTACGTTCGGGATGCTACCGGCCTGGTAATCGATTCATATTTTTCAGGCACCAAAATCAAATGGATTCTTGATCATGTTCCGGGAGCGCGTAAAAAAGCCGAAGCAGGAGATCTTTTATTTGGCACGGTTGATACCTGGCTTATCTGGAACCTTACCGGAAGAAAAATTCACGCTACCGATGTATCGAATGCATCTCGCACAATGCTGTTTAACATTCGTGACTTGAAATGGGATGAAAAGCTACTGGCCGAACTATCTATCCCAAAGTCGATGCTCCCTGAAGTAAAATGTTCTGCTGATGACTTTGGAAGTTACCGGATTAAGAATGTTGACATACCTATTCTTGGCGTTGCGGGCGACCAGCAGGCGGCTTTGTTCGGACAAGTTTGTTTTGAACCGGGTATGGCCAAAAACACCTATGGTACCGGGTGCTTTATGCTGATGAACACCGGCTCCAAAATTCATATATCAAAAAATGGTTTGATAACAACCATAGCCTGGGGCATCGATAACAAGATAGAATATGCCCTTGAAGGCAGCGTGTTTATTGCTGGTGCAGCTGTGCAATGGCTCCGGGATAGTTTGGGTTTTATTGACGAATCAAAGGACTCGGAATATTTTGCTGCCAAAGCGTTGGGTTCAAACGAGGTATATGTTGTTCCTGCTTTTGCGGGTTTAGGCGCTCCGTATTGGGATATGTATGCACGCGGAGCTATTTTCGGGCTTACCCGCGATACCGGAAAAGACCATATTATTAAAGCAACACTCGAATCGTTGGCCTATCAGACTAAAGATGTACTGATGGCCATGCAGGAAGATGCCGGTTTGCAACTGGCCCGTTTAAAAGTTGATGGAGGCGCTTGTGCCAACAATATCCTTATGCAGTTTCAGGCTGATATCCTGGGCACTGAGGTAGAGCGCCCGGAAATAATTGAATCTACTGCATTAGGTGCGGCTTTTCTGGCGGGCATCAGGGCGGGTTTATGGAACAAGCAGGACATCGTTGCCAGGCGCAAGGTTCAAAAAATTTTTAAACCCGAAATGGATGATGCCACGCGCGATAAACTCTATGCCGGCTGGAAAAAGGCCGTTGCACGAACCCGCAACTGGTTAGGCTAACTCACCCCGCCAGCACGCGCAGGTCTTTAAAAAAGGCAAGCGAAGAATCCGCTTTTGCCACATTGCTTTGGTTGTCCATAATGGAGAGGTCAGTGAGTTTCGCTCCCAAACCTGGTACTTGCTGTCTTTTGAGTTAACCAACAGCTCCTGTGCAGTAGCGGTGATGAACTGTTCCGCAAATGTTTCAAAACCGGTTGACCTGTATATTTTAAAAAATCGCGCTGCACGGCTTTCCTTTTATGATCGCCTATGATTTGCCGGAGTAAATGAAAATGATTGACCATAATAACAAATCCATATACGGTAATCCTGATTTTGCCACTTAAAAACCGAAGGCTTTCAATAATGATGTCTTTGAACTGATCATTCTTTAAGACGGGTTTCCATTCCAGACATGTGGTGGTGATAAAATCCGGGTATTGCCTGGCAAGTTGCACCATGCGATAAAGATAAGAGTTTGTTGCTTACCAGCGGCCGCAGGTTTGTGGGTGAAGAACACCAACAAAGGCAGAGCGCCTCCTGCGGACGAGGCTGCGGGAAAGGAAATGTGATAGTAAAGCATTCAATACTGCTAATCTGTCCTCATTCCAAATATCAATTGGCCCTGGCCTAGTTTGCGTTTGTTCTCCTTCCCTCAATTCTTTTTCTTCTCCCTAATAATCTTTTTTAGAGAACTACTGTCTAGTTGAATCAACTCGCCAGATGGAGTGTATTTGAAAATGGCCTTATCGAAGGGTATTTCATCAGAATTTTTATAATACATTTTCAAAATGTTTCCATTTTCATAACAGCATACATAACCAGGAAAGGTTCCGACAATAGCACCTTCGTTGAATATTTTTCTGCCTACTATTTGCTTGTCAAGCAATGGCTGGATATCTTTTGTATCAAATTCGTACTTACTCCTAAAGTCATCACTATATTCCAACAAGACCAAGTCATCATTTAATAGCATATAGTATTTGAACCCATTTACATATGAAATGAATAAAGAATCCTGAATGAATCCTATCGTAACACAGTATCGATTTTCATCCGCGAACATTTTGACAGTATAGACATTGTATTTTCCTTGCTCTATTGATTCAGGTTTAACCTTATCAATGAACCAAGCTATTTCCTTTTTGATCTCATTAAAATCTATTGGGGTCTTTGAGTTCATTTTTCTCTCACTTGATTCGTGAAAAATGCAAGTAGAAAGTAAAAGGCATAAAACTACTAATGCTTTCATCGATCTAAAATCCAAAATACAAACTCAAGTCAATCACGCTTGTGGTTCCTCCCAAGTAGAGATAAGAAATTCCATTAGCTCCTATGCTATAAATTGGTATGTTATACTTATCACTGTAAGCCTTATCAGCTGTGCTAGGCGGTGAAGAACTTGGATGCGTATGAAAGACTGCAGTAATATCCTTATAAGAATACCCAGGTACATACTTGTTCAGCGTGGCCATTGGAAGGACCGAGGAAGTCTTTGTATTTCTATTCCATGGCAATACAAAATATTTGGTGTCCTCTTTACCTCTTTTTAATTCATATGCTGCTACTTCTACGGAAGTATTTTTTGCATGATTTAATAGGTAGTCGTAAAGCTTATCCGCATCAATCCATCCGCCCTTCTCTTGAGTAGGCCATCCTTGCGTCTGTTTAGCCTGCTGCTGTTGTTGCGGCTGGAAATATTGTTGCGGCTGGAAATAAACTAGTTTAAAAGTTTTTTCTTTCACTCCCACCACTTTCCCGCCAGTTTCTACCCGCATGCCCCAAAATGTTCTATCGTAGGTTTTCTTAAGGCGATATTCCTTTTTTTCAACGGCAATGAAAGCCATAGTCTTGTCTGTTGCATTATTGATATTACGTTGTTGCCTTTCTTGTTCCCTTCGAAAAGGGCAGCTACAATATGCTGGTGTTTTTTTGGCGCGGCCTTCCATGTACCAAAGATACACGTTTGCCGGTTACCAAAGTGAGCAGGTTTTGCTGGTGAAGAACACCAACAAAGGCAGAGACTCGCAAAGCGCATGCAGCTTAAAAACAAAAAGCCCGGAACGACCCGATGCTTTTTGTTGAAGGTTCTTTGAAGTTACTCCACTATCAGTTTAACCTGATTTGATCTTACCCATCCACTGAACACAAGTGCCCTGTGTTTCTTCTGATCTGCTTTGATCTCTGCTTCAACAACTAAACTTACCTTGGCAGGGCTTTCTTTAACTGTTTTAGTTAGATCATCTCCTGCATAGTAAATAAAATACACCAAGTATTCGCCAGGGACTAACTGTTCAATGGATCGATGAGATTTGAGATTGACCTTTAATTTTATTCTCTTCTTTTCGCCTGACTTCAACACTTCTTTTCCGTCCAAGTACTCCGATCGAATTTTCTTAAAAACGCTGTACAAAGAATCATCTGTCACCGGATTTTGTAAGTAATCGTCTCCGTGCATCTCAATAGTAAATTCCTCCGGCATCCTGTTTCCCTCATTGTCGGTAATAAATATCGCATTGCCAACCCCTGGTCTTTCAGCACACAAAAGCGAATCACTCAAAGCGGTATCCGATATCCTGTTGAAACCGTATAGTATAAAATTTCTGTCCGCGGAATTAGTCAATTCAACCGTGACTTCAAAAAATGAACTGTCCTTCTTAATCTGGACTTTATTATCCACAATTGAATATTTGATGCTGCCAGTCATGCTGGTACAAAAGATGAGTAACTGGGAAATTAATAAAACAGACATGCTTCTCATCTTGGCTTATAACCTGCAGGCAAAAGTGCCGA
Source organism: Cyclobacteriaceae bacterium (assembly GCA_036787955.1). Classification (GTDB taxonomy): domain Bacteria; phylum Bacteroidota; class Bacteroidia; order Cytophagales; family Cyclobacteriaceae; genus UBA2336. Next base: position 31,376 of record DAIQOI010000011.1, on the reverse strand, counting down.
CCATTTATCAAGTCCAGCTTGGCCACCAATTGAGTATCCCAACCTGACTTCATTATCAACTTGCCATTTGAAAGCCCAATATTCTGAAATCGCTCGAGCTCCATCTTGACCAAATTCATTAAACCACCTCATGTAGTCCCCGGAACTAAGATGAGAAACATGAATAAACTCATGACCTGTTATTAAGGTTTGCCTAAAGTCAGTGATTGCACTAAAAGCACTTGGATGAATGTAAACCTGTATTTTTGAAACGTACAGTTCCCCTTCGCTGCTTCTTTTGAGTGTTGCAATCGTCTTACCTGGATTTCCTTCACTCGTCTTGAGACCCTCCGAATCTAAAATCCATTCGGCTGGGTACTTACTATAAAATGGATTCTTGCTAACAAAGTCAATTAAATCTTTTTGAGTAAGTGGCCCATCCTGCGTTAGTTGAACCTGCTGTAGTTGTTGCGGCTGGGAATAAACTAGTTTAAAAGTTTTTTCTTTCACTCCCACCACTTTCCCGCCAGTTTCTACCCGCATGCCCCAAAATGTTCTATCGTAGGTTTTCTTAAAGCGATATTCCTTTTTTTCAACGGCAATGAAATTCATAGCCTCGGCTATTGCATTATTGATAATACGTTGTTGCCTTTCCCGCTCCCTTCGCCCAGGGCGGGTACAATATCCGGGTGTTTTTTTGGCGTGGCCTTCCATGTACCAAAGATACACGTTTGCCGGTTACCTAAGTGAGCAGGTTTTGCTGGTGAAGAATCAGCCGGCAATAATCCCGCAGCGCCTCCTGCGGGAGAGGTTGCGGGGAAAGAAGTTAGTACACCGGGACTTATGCTTTTTCAAACATAGTATCTGCGGTGAAGGAAGGAAAGAATATTGTCACTGCTTTGCTCGATGCCTTCCTTAGAGACCATCAAGCAAAAAAAGCTTACGCGAACTAAGGATATTAAAAAGCCCAACCTATCACGATTGGGCTTGTCTTTTTAGCTTGCTAATAAATTACTGTCGTATTGGGCCTATACTTCCTATAAAATCTTCCCTGTCAAACTTACTTAAGATTTCCTTATACTGTTGAAGCACTAGACTATTCGGATATTTTTGAATATATCGATCAAGTTCTGCAAGTGCTTTCTCTTTCCCTTCCAGATAAGCTTTCAAGATCATTTTATCAGCGATAATTTCTACGCTATCAGGATACTGAGCTATGCGCTTATCATATAACTCATTTGCAAAAGTATATTGTTTTTTCGCTATGTCTCTTTTGCCTTGTTTTTCATACAGCATGCCTTTGTAAACTACTATTTCAGGATCATTATTGGTAAGCGTCAGCAATTTGTTAACTACTTCTATGGCTGAATTATAATTGCCTTTCAATGTTAAGACAGTCGCCATGTTGGCGTAAGCAAGAAAATAATTTGTATCACATTCTACGGCCCTTTGAAGTAGCACGAGCGCTGAATCTAGTTTATCGGCTTCGTTTCCCTGATAGTAATAGGAATTTAATTTTTCAATAGCAACGTCATTTAATGCGCGGCACTCTTTTAATACCTTTCTTTTTTCCTCCTTCCTTTGTTCATCTTTTTTTTGACTGCATGACGTAACGACCGAAAAAAAATATAACAGTAAACACAAAATGTATGATGTATTTTTCATGACGCTAATACCTATAAAGATTTACTGTTTGATTAACGTTAATTGGAACAGGCGCAAATAAAGGATGATATACAGGCACCGCTCTTCCTTCTGGTCCCGAAACCACCCATCCGCCTGTTATTTGAAGTTGAACATTTAAACCGGATAAAGGTAAATCAATGACAGCTTCACCTATGTACGACCATCCCCCTGGGGTAATAACTGTTCCTCCCATACTTAAGGAAGAAGTTGAAACAGTTTGTCCGTTAATAATTAGTGAAACATTTACATTAGAACTTAAATCACCCACTGGCGGTGGACTTACTCTGGATATTCCATCAACGATAGCTTGCCATTTCTGGCCAACCAGTTTTAAATTCTCATAAACCGCTACTTGAACTACCTGTACACTTAACTGCATTTCATATTTAGATATTTGATAGCCAACTTGTTCATCCAAAGGAACATAACCAATTCTACTAAAATCATACGTCTGGTTCATCTTCACATAACCCCCTTGCTGGGCTTGAAGCTGCAGTCGTTGCGGCTGGAAATAAACTTGTTTAGAAGTTTTTTCTTTCACTCCCACCACTTTACCGCCAGTTTCTACCCGCATGCCCCAAAATGTTCTATCGTAGGTTTTCTTAAATCGATATTCCTTTTTTTCAACGGCAATGAAAGCCATAGCCTTGTCTACTGCATTATCGATAATACGTTGTTGCCTTTCCCGCTCCCTTCGCATATCATTCTGCTGCTCCAGATTATAATAACCCATTGAATTCAGGTAGGCTCCAACCTGCACCCCATACCCCCCGGCTGTCGCTGGATTCCAGTATCCAAAAGTAGCATATTTACCACTGCCCGCGTCCATAATGGCTTCCTGCCCGGGGCTCTTACCTCCATACGAAAGTTGCACGGCATAGTAGTAAGCCATGCTGCCGGCATACGGACCATTATTCCAGGGATCGTCACCGGATGGATCATTCCATAACACCGGGTCATTAAAGGCGTAGTTGTAGGGCGTAAGGTTTGCATATTTGGCGGCCATGGGGCCCTGACGAGCATAGCTGTCAGGATGCTGACCGCAAGCGTCAGCATCAACCTGGTTCATGCGGGCCAGGGCGGGTACAATATCCTGGTGTTTTTTGGCGCGGCCTTCCATGTACTAAAGATACAAGTTTTGCCGGTTACCAAAGTGTGCAGATTCGGTTCAACAATGCAAAATTCAAAGCAGCTAACTAAATATTTACAACCTCTCAAATTTCCCAGCCACTTTCAATCCCACGCGCAGGTCTTTAAAAAAGGCAAGCGAAGAATCCGCCACCCTGTTTTTTTAAAGTCTTTCCATGGTTTTGGGTTGCAGGCATAATCCGAATTTTATCCAAAGGACCAGGTAAAAATTATCGCAACGTAATATGCCAGTAGAAATGCTTGAATCCGGCCAGGGTTAACGCGTATTGGCCATGGTTGCCTGATTAATTTCCCACTCGTTCCAGTATTTTTTCAATAGCTTCAGGTCGTGTTCTATGCAGGGGTAGTTTTTGTCAGCGTTGGGTACAACCGGAAACATTCCGCTGGCCAGTTCTTCCGTGCTTAATCCGCCCGTCCATTCAAAGTGTCCCGGGTCATAGGGTCTTCTCCACCGTCCGCCCCAGCGCAGTCCAAGCCGTTCGCCAATGATACCCACCTTGTACCATAAGGCCCGGTTATGCCATTGGGGCTCTCCGTTTACAATCGGAACAAGGTCAACGGCCAGGCCATATTGGTGTTTGGATGCACCTGCCCCTGTGCGGGTGTATTTATTGCCCATGCTTTTATATTCCATTTGTTTGGCGCGGGTCCGGTAGGTCTCAACCACGGCAAGCTCAATTCCTTTCTTGCGGGCTCTGGAAATAAGTTCAATTACCTTGTCGCGGAAATAGGGATGGAGTGCTTCAAGCGATGTAATCATGGGAATGTCTCCCCGGTTTTTACCAAAAGCAAAATTTTCAACTAGGGTCCAGTATTTCCATCCGTTGATGGTGTCTTCCGCAAGTTCAAAAGTGCTGGTTGTTTGAGCAGCAAGCCATTCCTCAACTTTACGTATCGAGTCAAGCTTTGCCAGCTCGCGCTGGGTGCGTTGCCGCTCCAGAAGCTTTTCAAGTTCGGCTTCCGGCCGGCAATCGTATGAATCGAAGGGGCCGCTGGGTTGCGCAATACCAGACAAGCTGATGGTGAATAAGCTAAATGCAAAAATGAATTTGCTGCGCATAGCTTTAATAACCGGGCAAACTTACTTTAAATCAATAAGTTGGGCAAATCAACTGTCTTCCTGCTTTTTTCGTTCGGCCATCATGGCATCATACCTTGCCTTTAGTTCGGTATCCGTGCGCAGGGCGTTTCTGATTTTGTTAAAAGTAGCAGCTCCCACATACTCGCTGGCCAGTTTCTTGAAGGTTTCCTGAAGTTTCATCGTTTCAGCATTTCTGCGTTCGGTTATTTCCTTGAGGGCTTGTAGTTCGGCAGGTGTAGCCTGTGCCTCCTTAAGTTTTACGGAATCGCCATTTAGCTTGGAAAGTTCGTTATACCGGGCTGCGGTAAGGTTGGGATTGTTTTTTACCAGTTCGCTGATGGTTTCCTTCAGTTGTTCGGTGAGTTCATTTACCGAGTCCATAGCAATTACGTAGCGTTCCAGCTCTTCATCGGTAACGGTTACGGAGGGAGTCTGGGCCAAAACATTTACACCGGTTAGGACGAAAAGAAAAATACAAAACCTTTTCATAGGGCAAATAAATTTGGATTATATGAAAACAAAACCCTAAAGGTAATCATAATCCGGTTAAATTCAAGAATATTTCAATTAGTTGTATATAAAACATCAATAAGCGCAAAACCGATTGATTCAATCGTTTGAAATATTCGATTAATTCTTCCCTTTGCGTAACTTGCCGGCCAATAGTTGCCATTTATATGATTGCTTCATTGGAAAAGAGTTCTACCTATGCAGTAAAGCATCAGAAATTACTTGAGTGGGTTGAAGAAGTAATACAGTTATGCAAGCCCGATCGTGTAAGGTGGTGCGATGGTTCGAAGGAAGAGTATGATGAATTGTGTAATCTGCTGGTAGAAAAAGGTACGTTTATTCGCCTGAATCCGGAGAAGCGGCCAAACAGTTTTGCGTGCTTTTCCGATCCAAGCGATGTGGCCCGCGTGGAAGATCGCACCTTTATCTGCAGCCGCAGAAAGGAAGATGCGGGTCCTACCAACAACTGGGTTGATCCGAAAGAGATGAAGCAGACGTTGGAGAAGCTGATGGATGGGTGCATGGCGGGCCGTACCATGTATATCATACCTTTCAGCATGGGCCCTATCGGTTCTCCGATATCGCATATTGGAGTGGAGATTACAGATTCGGAGTATGTGGTGGTAAACATGCACATTATGACACGTGTGGGCAGGCGGGTTATGGACGTGCTGGGAGAAGACGGTGATTTTGTAAAGTGTTTGCATACAGTGGGCGCTCCGCTTAAACCCGGACAGCCCGACTCAAAATGGCCCACTAATCCTACCACCAAATACATTGTGCATTATCCGGAAGAACGATCCATTGTTTCCTATGGATCCGGTTATGGAGGTAATGCCCTGTTGGGGAAAAAATGTTTTGCGCTTCGTATAGCCAGTGTAATGGCCCGCGATGAAGGCTGGCTGGCTGAGCACATGCTGATACTGGGTGTGGAAAATCCAGAGGGCAAGAAAACCTATGTGGCTGCGGCTTTTCCGAGTGCCTGCGGTAAAACCAATTTTGCCATGCTTATTCCTCCCAAAGAAATGGAGGGCTGGAAAGTTACTACCGTTGGAGATGACATTGCCTGGATTAAGCCCGGTAAGGACGGAAAGCTTTATGCAATTAATCCTGAATACGGGTATTTTGGTGTGGCCCCCGGCACCAATGAAAAGACCAATCCCAATGCCATGCGCACCATTTCGCGCAACACCATATTTACCAATGTGGCTATTACCGAAGATGGTGATGTGTGGTGGGAGGGGATGACCAAAGAGCCACCGAAAAATCTGATCAATTGGAGAGGGCAAAAGCATGATCCTGCATCCGGCCAACCTGCCGCGCATCCCAATGCCCGGTTCACAGCACCCGCCTCCCAATGTCCTTCCATCGATCCGGAGTGGGAAAATCCACAAGGCGTGCCGATAGGAGCGTTTATCTTCGGAGGTCGCAGAAGCACCACCATTCCGCTGATTTATCAGGCACACAACTGGAATTACGGGGTTTATCTGGCTGCAACCATGGGTTCGGAGATGACTGCCGCTGCCTTTGGAGAAATTGGCAAGGTAAGGCGCGATCCCTTTGCCATGCTGCCTTTCTGTGGTTACCACATGGGCGATTACTTCAACCACTGGCTGCAATTTGGCCGTGATATACCAAATCCCCCCCGCATTTTTGGCGTGAACTGGTTTAGAAAAGATGAACAAGGCAACTTTATCTGGCCGGGCTTTGGACAAAACATGCGGGTGTTGCGGTGGATCGTTGAGAAGATTTCAGGAAAGACCAATGCCGTGGAAAGCCCGATAGGGTGGATGCCGGGTTATGAAGACATTGACTGGCGCGGTCTGGATTTTTCGCGCGAAGAGTTTGACCGGCTGATGACCATCGACCGCGAAGAATGGAAACAGGAATTGCTTTCGCATGCCGAGTTGTTCGAGCGCATGTACGACCGCCTGCCGAAGGAATTTATTTTTATGCGCGAGCTGCTGCTGTCAAGCCTGTGGCGATCGCCTGAAAAATGGAGCCTTGCACCCGAAAGGTAAGGTGTATTGAACACTACAATCCCGTATGCCTGCATGCGGGATTTTTTGTCTATTTCGCTTTTAACTTCTACTTTTCCGAAAACCAAACCTAAAGTTCATTTATCCGGATGACTGTACGTGAAAGAATTAACCAGCTAAAAACTGGTTTTAGTTCAAACTTTTGGATTGCCAACACCCTTGAACTCTTTGAGCGATTCGCCTATTATGGGTCTAAAGCTGTGCTTACCGTTTACCTGGCAACTAAAGTGGGTCTTCAGGAAGAAGCCGGTTTTTTAGCCGGTGTTTTTAATCTTGTTCTTTATTCACTTCCCATTGTTGCCGGAGTTTTTGTTGATAAATATGGCTTTCGGAAAACCCTCATTGCATGTTTTACATTTTTCTGTGTCGGGTATTTTTTGATTGGTTTGGCCGGAATGGAGTATGGTCAGGATATTGTGAATTTGATCGGCAAGAGAAATTATGTATTGGCAGTATTACTGCTTACTGCGGTAGGTGGATCTTTAATAAAACCCTGCATTGTTGGTACGGTGGCCAAAACCAGTAAAAAGGAAGTGCAGGCGTTAGGCTTTTCAATTTATTACACACTGGTTAACCTGGGCGGAGCCATCGGACCCATACTGGCGTTGCAGGTCCGCGAAGAGTGGGGCATTGAGTACGTGCTGATTATGTCTTCCATAACCTCATTTTTTCTGATCATCGGTACCGTGTTGTTTTTTAAAGAACCGGCAGAAACCACCGAAGATACAGAGGTACGCACCTTTCAAAAAGTTTTTGGCGATATGGTGCTGGTGTTCGGCAATCTCCGGTTCATGATGTTCTTGCTGATCTTTTCCGGATTCTGGATGATGTTCTGGCAAATCTTTTACTCCTTTCCATTCTATGTTACCGATGTGCTCAGGTTCGAACGGTTTGAACTGCTTGAAACCGTTGACGCATGGAGCATCATTGTGCTTACCGTTCCGGTAACCGCGCTTGTCAGCAAATGGAAACCCATTACGGCCATGACGCTTGGTTTCAGTATAGCCAGCCTGTCGTGGATTATCATTGGGGCATGGGCCACTGTACCGGCAGCCATTATTGGTATTTTTATTTTTGCTCTTGGCGAAGCAATTCAGGCTCCCCGGTTTTATGAGTATGTGGGGTCGCTGGCCCCGAAAAGCCAGGTAGGTACTTTTATGGGCTTTGCATTCTTGCCGGTAGCCATCGGGTCTTTCACAGCCGGTATTATTGCTGATTGGTTGCGGGGCTCTTACCTCGAAACCAATCCATCCATGATGTGGTATACCCTGGCCGGAATTGGAATTATATCAACTGTTTTGATGCTGATGTATAACAAATTTTTAGTATCGAATCAACCTCAAGTCTAAGCCTATGGATCAATCCAAAGCGTTTAAACCCTACATCGCTCCCGAACAAAATATCCCGGAGTTCACGGTTAAGTCTGTGTTATTTGGTTCATTGTTTGGCATTATTTTCGGTTCGTCAACCGTCTATCTGGCACTGAAAGCCGGGCTTACGGTTTCGGCTTCCATACCCATTGCAGTAATTGCCATAACACTAGGCAGGAAATTCCTAAAGACAACAATCCTCGAAAACAACATCATACAGACCACCGGCTCTGCAGGTGAATCCATTGCTGCCGGTGTTGTGTTTACCCTTCCCGGCTTTTTGTTTTTATCGCCCGGGCCCAATGGGGTTAGTGTTGGCGAATCGTACTTCAACTATTTAACCATACTTATTCTGGCAGCCTTTGGAGGTATGCTAGGCACACTCATGATGATCCCGCTAAGGCGATCGCTGATTGTTAAAGAACACGGAACATTGCCTTACCCGGAAGGCACAGCCTGTGGTTCTGTACTGCAGGCCGGTGAAAAGGGTGGCGTTTTTGCACAGACTGCGTTTTTAGGAATGGGGGTGGCACTTGTATATGCCATGCTTCAGAAAGTTTTTCATGTTATTGCCGAGACGCCATCGTATGTTACCAGTCAACTCAACAAGTTCTGGCCTTCAGCCGCTACGCGTGGAGAAATCACACCGGAGTATCTGGGAGTTGGTTATATCATCGGTCCCAAAATAGCCGGTGTACTGGTGGCGGGTTCAGTACTTGCCTGGTGGGGACTAAATCCATTGTTAGCAACACTTGTTCCTGCTGAAACTATCGCTATGCAACTTGTAAAATTGGGGTACCTTGTTGATGTTACCAAGCCGGGCGGGCCAGGTGGTTGGGATCCGGCCAGCCATACCTTTACCAGTTATGCCGATGCCATTTACCGTGCCTACATCAGGCAAATAGGCGCTGGCGCAGTGGCAGCAGGCGGATTTATTACCCTTATGAAGACCATCCCTACCATTGTAAGTTCCTTTAAGGAAAGCGTAGGTTCGTTAAAAGAGAGGGGAGCGGCCGGGGTGCTGCGCACCGAGCGTGACCTTTCAATTAAAGTGGTAATTTTTGGCAGTATTGTTCTGATTGCCGTGCTTACTATTATGCCCAATATTCCGGGCGAAGGGTTATTGCAAAAGCTTCTTATTGGAATTCTCATCATCATTTTCGGCTTCTTCTTTGTTACGGTAGCCAGCCGCATTGTGGGGCTTGTAGGTTCTAGCAACAGCCCCATATCGGGTATGACCATTGCTACGCTTATGGGAACCTGTTTAATTTTTACGGCCGTTGGATGGAGCGGTAAGCTATATGAGCCCCTGGCCCTCGTTGTAGGCGGTATGATTTGTATCGCGGCAGCCAATGCCGGAGCAACATCGCAGGATTTGAAGACTGGTTTTATTGTAGGCGCAACACCGCGCTATCAGCAATTAGCACTGTTTATCGGTGCGATTGTATCATCAATTGCCATAGGCATTGTGATAAAAGTGCTCGATACCCCCACAGCCGACATGGTTGCCCAGGGCTATACGCATGCCATCGGCAGTGATAAATTTTCAGCACCGCAAGCCACCCTTATGGCTACTTTGGCCCGCGGTATTCTGTCGTTTAACCTCGACTGGCAATTTGTAATGGTAGGCGTTTTTATAGCGGTAATGATTGAGTTATGCGGAGTTAAAGCGCTGGCCTTTGCTATTGGTTTGTATCTGCCGCTATCAACTACGCTTCCCATTTTTATTGGTGGAGCCATTAAGGGCATTACCGATTGGCAGGTGGAGAAAAAACATACTGCAAAAGCCGATGATGAGTTGGGACGGGGCAGTTTGTTCGCTACAGGATTGATTGCCGGAGGAGCCCTGGCGGGTGTGGTTGTTGCCCTCCTTTCGGTAGATGAAGGTATTTTCAAGGCACTGCAATTTGTTAATGCCGAACATGCTATTAGTGATAGCTTAGGCCAGGGCGGTTATAACCTGCTGGGGGTTTTGTGTTTTGCAGCAATGGCTTATTGGTTATATAAAATTGGAATAAAAAAAGAGTAACCTGACAGTTCGTGTCTTAATAAAAAAGCCCGCCCAGTCGGGCTTTTTATATATATGAGTAGGTTGCTACTCAATGCGATATATCAATAATTTCTTTCAACGTATTCAAGGCATCTGTTTCTGATTCATCAATTTTTCCATCGGCATTGATGATTTCATAAAGATCGGTGTAGATGTGGTATTTGACCGAAAATTTAACATCGGAAAACTGACGAAAGGTATCCCTGAACAGGGTATGTAGTTTTGATTTGTCAAAATCCTGGTAAAGGATGAGGGCTTCTTTTAATTTTGCCTCGTAATCGGTTCCTTCCGGATATAATTTTTTCATTTTTTCCCGAACCATGGCCATCTCAGTTTCATGAAACTCTTTGTCGGCATGGGCCATGTGGATGTACAGAAACAGTACGAAGTCAGCAAAATTTTTATGGATGACCATCTGACTGGTTGTTTGACAGCGCCTAAGTTAAAAAGGTTTAGGCAAGTATGGAAAATATGGTGGTAAAGAAAAAAGCCCTGCCGTACGGCAGGGCTTTGTGTTTATCCTTAAACCGGGATTACATCATGTCCATTCCGCCGCGGCCGGGAGCGGCTGCCGGCTCTTTTTCTTCCGGAATTTCGCTTACTACAGCTTCGGTAGTGAGCAGCAGACCGGCAATGGAAGCGGCATTCTCAAGTGCCAGGCGGGCCACTTTGGTCGGGTCAATAATACCCGCGCTGAAGAATTCTTCGTATTTGTTTTCGCGGGCGTTGTAACCAAAGTCTTTCTTGCCTTCGCGCACTTTGTTTACTACCACCGAGCCTTCCTGGCCGGCGTTCTCAGCAATGATACGCAGCGGGGCTTCGAGGGCCTGACGAATGATGTTGACACCGGTTTCCTGATCTTCGTTTTCGGTTTCAACATCTTTCAGCGCCTCGATGGCACGCAGGTAGGCCACACCACCACCCGGGATGATACCTTCCTGTACGGCAGCACGCGTAGCATGCAGGGCATCATCCACACGGTCTTTTTTCTCCTTCATTTCAACTTCGGTAGCGGCACCTACGTACAGGATAGCCACACCACCGCTCAGCTTGGCCAGGCGCTCCTGCAGTTTTTCGCGGTCGTAATCGGAAGTAGTCGTTTCAATCTGAGCTTTGATTTGATTGATACGACCCTGGATTTCCGACTTCTTACCGGCACCATTTACAATGGTGGTGTTGTCTTTGTCGATAATTACCTTTTCAGCACGACCCAGGTAATCCAGTGTAGCATTTTCGAGTTTGTATCCGCGTTCTTCGCTGATTACCTGACCACCGGTAAGGATGGCTATATCTTCGAGCATGGCTTTTCTGCGGTCGCCAAAGCCCGGAGCTTTTACAGCGGCTACGCGCAAAGCACCGCGGATTTTGTTAACCACCAGTGTAGCCAATGCTTCGCCCTCTACTTCTTCGGCAATAATCAGCAGCGGTTTACCGGTTTGTACGGTGGCTTCCAGAATAGGAAGCAACTCTTTCATGCCGCTGATTTTCTTGTCGTATATGAGGATGTAGGGGTTATCCAGCTCGGCCTCCATCTTCTCGGTGTTGGTCACGAAGTAAGGCGACAGGTAGCCGCGGTCGAACTGCATACCCTCTACGGTCTTCACTTCCGTTTCGGTGCCTTTGGCTTCTTCCACGGTAATCACACCATCCTTGCCCACTTTGTCCATTGCATCAGCAATCATCTTACCGATGGTTTCATCGTTGTTGGCAGAGATGGTAGCTACCTGCTGGATTTCGCTGGAGTCCTTTATCTTTTTAGATTGTTTTTTCAGGTGCTCAACCACGGCAGCAACGGCTTTGTCTATACCGCGCTTCAGGTCCATGGGATTGGCACCGGCAGCTACGTTCTTAATACCATGATTGAAGATAGCCTGAGCCAGTACGGTGGCAGTGGTAGTACCGTCACCGGCGGCATCGGCTGTTTTGCTGGCTACTTCTTTCACCAGCTGGGCACCCATGTTTTCAATCGGATCTTTCAGTTCGATTTCCTTGGCCACCGAAACACCGTCTTTGGTAACGGCAGGGGCACCGAATTTTTTATCCAGAATAACGTTGCGGCCCTTGGGACCGAGGGTAACTTTTACTGCATCGGCCAATTTATCGACACCGCGCTTTAAACGCTCGCGAGCAGTGGTGTTAAAGGTAATTTCTTTTGCCATAGTTTGTGAATTTGGGTTTAACAATTTAGATGGTACCGAAAATGTCTGAGTTTCTCATAATGAGATACTCCTTGCCGTCAATGGTGATTTCCGTACCGGCATATTTACCATAGAGTACTTCATCACCAACCTTTACGGTTACCGGCTTGTCTTTCAGGCCGTCACCCACAGCCACAATGCGACCGCGCTGGGGCTTTTCCTTGGCTGTGTCGGGGATGATGATTCCGGAAGCAGTTTTTTCCTCCGCAGGTGCAGGTTCTACCAGCACCCGGTCCTCATTTGGTTTAAAATTGATTTTAGCCATAGATTATCAATGTTTGGTTAGAAAGGTAATTCGACAGCCCCTTCCTTATCACCTATTGTGCCAGAGTCCAAAATCCGGCCTTACCTGTAGTTTTGGCAGATTTTTTCCTTCTGTCAGGCGTTTACGACGGCTAGCGGAGAGGGTATTGATAGCCGATTTGGCAGTTGGCCTGACATATACTGAATCATTGACAGAAACCGCTGCCATTGTTTAAATTTTAGGGAAATTCTAAGGGTATGAGTTCATTATCGAAAGACTGGCTTACGCAGGGGCTGATTGATTTTGAGTACAAGAAGTATGTTTTACTGGCTTATCTGCAGAAAGTTAAGGAATCGTTTGGGCGGGTCGAGTTGTACCCGTTTCTGAGCGAACTTGTTTTTCATTACCAGAATTTAAAGGCCGTTAAAGAAAACCGCACCTTGTTGCGCGAGCAATTTCCGCGCGAGCTTTCGCTGGAAGATTTCAAAAAGCTGGTGATTACTTACCGCGAGCTGGTGGAAGATGATGCGGTGATGAATGAACTTACTTCGATTATTGAATTTGCTATTCCCCAGGTTAAGGAGTCGTTGGATGAAGGTACGATAATCTACGAATATGTGGAATCGCAGTGTGAGCTGAGCCCTGTGGGGGTAACACCCTTGTATGCACGCGAGGGCTATCTGTTTGTTACCCAACCCCCTGAAGAAGAAACCAGCATTTACCGTTACCAGCTGAGTATTTACGAAGAGCGCCACGAACAACTCAGAAGCCTCAATACCCAATACATTGAAACGGCCACCAAAAGTCCATTTGAGCCTTATGAAAACCTGAAGCTTAGCCTGACGCGGCGTTTTTCCGATTTGCCCAACCCGGCTACCTATCTGGTGCTCAGCCGAATGCGTTTTCCGTTTACGGCCACGCTAATGCCCGTGGCCAAGCGGTTGCTGGTAAAGCACCTGTCAACAGCAGCGTGAATTTACTGCACTGAGTCGTTGCCGAAACTACCCGTATCCTGGTTTTGCGGTTGCGATGGTGCTGCTTGTTCGCTGGCTTTATCAAGGATTGAGTCTCCGGTGCCGGTGGTGCCTTTTTCGATAAAGTTTGTCGAAAGGCTAAGTACCATAATAGCAATGGCAAAACCCCAGGTAAGTCGCTCCAGCAAGTCGCCTGTTTTCTTGACCCCAATGAGATGGGTAGCACCGGAACCGCCAAACTGGCTCGTCAGTCCTCCTCCTTTGGCGTTTTGGGCAAGGATAACCAATATTAGCAGTACACAGCTAAAAAGAATGAGACCGGTGATGAAAGTGAGCATGGTTATTTTTTAAGTTCATCAATGCGGGCAGCAAAGTACGTCTTTTTTTGCGGAAACTTCCAAATCAGCTTTTTCAGCACTTCAATGGCCTTATCTTTTTTGCCCTGCTGGAGCAGTATTTCCACCAGCGTTTCTGAAACAATGTGCTCACCGAAATCGGGTTGTTGTCCTGTTGAGGTCAGGTCTGTTGCCGGTTCGCTTTCGGCTTTTCCGGCCTGCGGGCTGATGGTTGGATTACTTTGAATGAACCGATCGATAATTTCCAGCTGTTCACGGGTTTTGTTGTTTTCCGTTTCTATTTGCTGCCGCAATTCAATTTCTTTCAGCAGGGTGTCGGTTTCGGATTTGCGTCTTTTGCGTGACTTATTTTTTGATGTTGCGGTTTCATCAGCATCCGTTGCTGCTGCCTGCTGTTGCTTAAGTTGTTGCACAGCAGCAAGCAGACGTTCCTTCCTGCTTTTTCCGGTTTTCTCTGTTTTGGCTACCGGGGGGCTTCCGGTATCAGTAGGAGGTTTTTGCTCAACTAAGGATTCGAATCGCTTCATGGCCTCGTGCAAACTTTCAATATCGGCCATGATAACTTCTGCCAGGTCTGATTTTGGCGGAAGTGTTTCTTTTTGATGCGTATAGGCCGGCTCCTGTTGTTGTGCTCTCTCGATCCAATTTTTCAAAACCGCACGGTTTGCTGCATGTACGGCTGCCTGCTGAAGCCACTCCTGCTTATCGGGCCAGTCGTACCGCCAGGCTGCGCAGGCAACGGCCACTTTCAGTGCCTGTGAGTAAGGATATTGCATGGCCCATTGCAGAAGCTGCCGGGCTTCCTCTTCGCTGAACCAGGGGGCGTTTTCCAGTATTTCTGAAAAGGTTTTTTGCACGATGCCAATCTGTCTTTAAAAATAACCGTTTTTCACCAATTGGCAACCGAGGCGTTAAAGATGTCCAGTATAAGCTGATCCAGGATCTGCCGGGTCAGGGTTTCTTCCACATCTGCGAAACTCAGGTCATTGCTGAAATCGCGGAAAAAAGAGAACGACCGATCCTTGAAGCTCATGGTGGGGTCAAGTGAGTTAATGTAAGTGACCCTTACAGTTATAGTAAATCGCGTGCTTGCGGCCAGATCTCCGCGCTGAGGGCCGGCACCGGCAACAGGGGCTACCTGAGTAAGCTGGTAGCCGGTAATTACGCCTTCCAGTTGGAGTTCGCCGTTTTCGGGCACCACGCTCAGGTTGGTATTCTGAATCATGTAATCTTTCAGGCGGTTGGTAAATACCTGGCCGATGGTGGGAGGCGCCAGTTCTGTGTTATTGAAAAACTCAGCGATGGTTATGGTGCGCGCATTGGTGGCCGCTCCCTGAAAGGAGTACACGCCACAGCTGTTCAGGCCTGGTAAAGACAGCAAAGCAACCAGTGCCGGAGCAATAGGTTTAAAGATTTTCAAGCTGGTATTGTTTAATCTTCCGGTACAACGTACGCTCAGAGATCCCCAAATCGCGTGCCGCATATTTTCTTTTGTTGTGGTTTTTTCGCAGCGCACGAATAATCAACTCTTTTTCTTTTTCTTCAATGGAAAGGGTTTCGTCTTCAGTCTCATGGCTGATATCTTGTATTTCAATAGGCTCATCGTGAACCTGCACGGCAGGTTTCAGATTCAGAACGCGCGTGTCGGATGGCTGGGGTGCAGTGGTTGCCGCGGGCTGCAGGCCTTCAAACAGGCTGTGATTGTCTTTCAGCAATTGTCCGGCATCGGCCGAGCGGGTAAGGAGCTCAAGCACAATTTTTTTCAACTCCACCACATCCTTTTTCATGTCGAAAAGTACTTTGTAGAGGAGGTCGCGTTCGCTCATGGCATCCTGAGCGCCATTGCCTGTGCGCGGCACGATGGCAGGGAGCGAGGTTTCACGCGGCAGGTACTCCATGAGTTTCTCGGCAGTGATTTCTTTGTTGTCGGTGGCCAATACCGACATTTGTTCAACCAGGTTTTTCAACTGCCGGATATTACCCGGAAAACGATATTGGAGCAGCAGTTCACGGGCTTCATCAGTAAGTGTAATGGGTTTAACTTTGTATTTTTCAGCAAAATCGGTAGCAAATTTTCTGAACAACAGTTCAATATCCTTGCCGCGTTCGCGCAAGGGGGGAACATAGATTGGTACCGTGCTTAGCCGATAGTAAAGGTCTTCTCGGAACTTGCCTTGTTCCACATTGCGCAGGAGGTTGACGTTGGTGGCCGCCACCACGCGCACATCGGTCTTTTGCACTTTGGAGGAACCTACTTTAATGAACTCGCCATACTCGAGCACGCGAAGCAAACGCGCCTGCGTACCCAGTGGCATTTCTCCGATTTCATCCAGGAAGATGGTGCCGCCGTTGGTTACCTCAAAGTATCCTTTGCGTGCTTCGTGGGCGCCGGTAAACGAACCCTTCTCATGGCCAAACAGCTCGGAATCAATGGTTCCTTCCGGTATGCTGCCGCAGTTGATGGCTATGAACTGGCCATGCTTACGCGGACTGAGGTGGTGAATGATTTTGGAAAAAATTTCCTTACCCACACCGCTTTCACCGGTGATGAGCACCGTCATGTCGGTTGGCGCTACCTGCAGGGCAACGCGCACTGCATTGTTCAGCAGCGGCGAATTTCCGATGATGCCGAAGCGTTGTTTTACACTTTGTATTTCAGTCTCCAGATCTGCCATTTCTTCAAACCGTTTCTCCGAATAAAGTAGCTGATGTACAATCGGTTATATGAACCCGCACGTATTGGCCTTTTTGGTGGTTTTTACGCGGAAACACCACCACTTTATTGGCGGTGGTACGACCCTGCAGAAAATCGGGCGAACGCCGGGATTCGCCTTCGATCAGCACCTCAAAAACTTTTCCTACATCCGACTGATTGCGCCTGCGTGAGTGCTCATTTTGTTTCTGGATGATTTCATTCAGTCTTTGTTTTTTAACCTCCAGCGGTACATCGTCCTTCAGTCTTTTGGCTGCTGGAGTGCCGGGGCGTTCGGAGTAGTAAAACATGTACGAAAAATCGAATACCACTTCGTCCATGAGTGAAAGGGTAGCCTTGTGATCTTCTTCGGTTTCGGTGCAAAACCCGGCAATCATGTCGCTGGAAAGCCCGCAATCATCACCAAGTATCTCGCGAATGCGCGTAATTTTATTCAGGTACCACTCGCGGGTATAGCCCCGGTTCATTAATTGAAGTATCCGACTGCTGCCGCTTTGCACGGGAAGGTGGATGTATTTGCAGATATTGGGGTAGCGCGCCATGGTTTGCAACACCTCATCAGTGATGTCTTTTGGATGAGAGGTAGAGAAACGCACGCGCAGCTCCGGATTGACCTGGGCCACCATTTCCAGCAGGTCGGCAAAGGTTACCTGTGGCCGGATGCCCTTCTTTATCATGAACGCTTTATTGTTTTCTTCCGGACTCCAGGCGTATGAGTCAACATTTTGTCCCAGCAAGGTAACTTCCCGGTAGCCCTGACTGAAAAGGGCTTTGGCTTCGGCTATTATGGATTGGGGATCGCGGCTGCGTTCGCGCCCGCGCGTAAACGGCACCACGCAAAAGGTGCACATATTGTCGCATCCGCGCATGATCGAGATGAAAGCGGTTACCCCGTTGGAGTGGAGCCGGACCGGGGCGATATCGGCATAGGTCTCTTCGCGCGACAGCAAGGTGTTTACAGCGCGTGTGCCTCCGTCCACTTCGCCTATCAGGCGGGGCAGGTCGCGGTAGGCATCGGGACCGGCTACCAGATCAACGATCTTTTCTTCCTCCAGCAACGAGGTCTTCAACCGCTCGGCCATGCAGCCCAGCACACCTACAATCAATTCCGGTTTTTTTTTCTTCAGGTTGTTGATTTGTGCGAGCCGGCTGCGCACCGTTTGTTCGGCTTTTTCGCGGATGGAACAGGTGTTCAGAAAGATAACATCAGCGTTGTTCTCGTCAGAGGTGGTATCGAACCCTTCCTTTTGTAAAATGGAGGCCACAATTTCGCTGTCTGAAAAATTCATCTGGCATCCGTAGCTTTCAATATACAGCTTCCTGGGCTGGCCAGTTTGGGTGGTGGGAGTGGTTCGGATATCCTGCGGTGTTACTTCGGCAGTGCTTTGCAGTATAGGAATATCGGTTATAAAGTTTGACATCTTCGTTTTCGGGGCACAAATTTAATTAATTTGGACCGGTTTTCCTGACAGGTTGTCAGCTATGGCTATTATAAAATCTGTAAGGGGCTGTACACCCCGATTTGGCAGTAATTGTTTTCTGGCCGATGGCGCCATCGTGGTAGGCGATGTAACCATGGGTGATAACTGTACCGTTTGGTTCAATGCCGTGGTAAGGGGCGATGTTCATTCCATTACCATTGGCGATAACACCAACATTCAGGATGGGGCGGTGCTGCATTGCACGTACGAGCGGGCAAGGCTGGTTATTGGAAACAATGTTTCCATAGCACACAATGCCGTGGTGCACGGCTGCACCGTAGAAGATAATGTGTTGATTGGAATTGGAGCCATTGTTATGGATCATGCTGTCATCGGAAAAGGTTCGGTGATAGCTGCGGGAGCGGTGGTGTTGCCGGGTACCGTGGTAGAGCCGGGCAGTGTTTATGCCGGTGTGCCGGCCAGAAGGGTTAAAGATGCTACACCTGAATTGCTGGAAATGATTGCCCGGACAGCCCGCAATTATCCAATGTACGCGCAATGGTTCCGCGAGTGAAGAGTTTACTGTTATATTTGCCGTCCTAATTGTGCCTTATGAAACACCTTTCGCTCATTCTGAATGCTGTACTGCTGATCGCTGTGGGTATTTTGTATTACCTCCATTTCGAACCTTCTGCCGGGGGTAATGGCGGGTCAGCGCATTCGGCTTCCGTGTCCGATTTCAAAATAGCGTTTGTCAATGCCGATACTTTGCTGGAGAAATATGAGTACATCAAGGCTTCGGCCGAAATCATGGAGGCGAAAAAACAAAAGATTGAGAGCGACTACCGCAAACGCGCGGAAAGCTTGCGTGGCGAGTTTGAGGCTTATCAGCGCAATATGAACAATATGACCATCGGTCAGGTACGGGCCGTAGAAGAAGACCTGGCCCGCAAGCAGCAAAATCTGCAGTTGTTTGAACAAAGTATTTCACAGGAATTGATGAACGATCAGGCTCGCATCAACAAAGAGTTGTACGACCGGGTTACGGCTTTCCTGAAGGAATATGGTAAACAAAAAGGACTTATGGTGGTGCTGAAGTTTGATCCAACCAGCGATTTGCTGTATGCCTATGACTCGCTGGACATCACAAACGAGGTGCTTGAAGGGTTAAACGCTGCTTATCAGAAAGAAAAAGCCGAAAAAGAAAAAGCAATGAAGGAGAATGCCAAGAATCCAAAGAAGTAATTGATACCAAACCAGCCTTATAATTAAAAAGCCCGGACATCACGGGCTTTTATTATTTTTGTTTTATGCCAGGAATCTTAGGTTCACTTACGGCCAACAAACAGGAGCAAAGCCAGGTGCTCTACATGTTGTCTACCGGTTTCTTCATGGGTGTATTTATTGCCACTTACCAGGTAACTGCCGACTCTCTGTTTCTGAACCGGATGGGTGAATACCTGAATACCGCTTTCCTCATCGCCGGCGTTCTGGGCATTGTTAGCACCGGAATCTTTTCCTGGCTGCAGAATGTGGTTCGGTTTTCCGTGCTCACTACAATAGTAATTTCCATTATCTTTCTTTTCACCCTTTTGGTGTATATCCTGTTATCATTTGGCAGCGAGGAATGGCAGCGGATTGTAATCTTTTCGATGTACTGCGCCTCGGGTCCGATGATTGCCATGTTGTTACTGAGTTACTGGGGAACATTCGGCAGGCTATTTAACTTCCGGCAATCTAAAAAAATTATCGGTTGGATTGATACCGGCCAGCTGGTGGCGGCTATTACTGCCTCATTTCTTATACCGCTGAGTGCCGGTTTTGTGCCGGAAACCGCTGACTACCTCGTGGTATGCCAGGTAAGTGTGATGATGATGGGACTGTTGCTGCTTCTTATTTCATTCAGGTTTTCACTAACCAAAAATGATCCCAAAGAATTTGATGAGGAGGTTCGCTATCAAACCAGCATTCGCAGAATGTTTTCCGACAAATATATTCTGCAGATGTCGGCGCTGGTTTTAATCTCCATGCTGGTGTTCATCTTTACCCAATATTCTTTTCAGGAAACCGTAAAAGAACAATACACAGATCAACGCTCATTAACCGACTTCATGGCTTTTTTTACGGGGGCCATTTACGGACTAAGTTTGTTGATGCAAACTTTTGTAAATAACCGAATCATTGCCAATTACGGATTGCGCACCTCCTTGTACCTGTTACCTGTGTTGGTGCTGGTGTTTTCGCTGGGAGCAGTAATAAGCGGCTTTATCCTGGGATTTCACAAACACACAAACCCTGCAGGCTTTGTGTACTTTTTCCTTTTCATAGCAATGGCCAGGCTGACGAACTGGACCATCCGGGATTCCCTTGAAACACCGGTTTTGAAACTATTTTTTATTCCCCTGGACAGCAGATTCAGGTTTAGCCTGCAGACTAAGGTAGAGGGCCTGGTGAATGAGAGCTCGCGCTTTATTGCCGGATTGCTCATATTCGGTCTGACGGCCATTCCGTTTTTTGAGGTCATTCACATCGCCATCTTCCTGATAGCCTTGGGTTTGATTTATTTGCTGATTATCAATAAGTTATATCAAGGCTACAGAATGAAAATCCGGTTGAAACTCGAACACCCCGAAGCACGACAGGAGCGGCTTGAAAAGGGGTATGAACGCATTATGCGCGAACTCGAGAACCGGCTGAGCGCAGTGGATAGCGGGTCGGCCATTTTTGCCTTTAAGTTCCTTGAAAAATACAATTTCAGTCTGGTTTCAAATTGGGTAAACATCCTGATGCGCAATCCCGATGAAACCGTGCGCTTTTACGCACAGAACAAACTTAATGAACTGAAGGGCTTATCGGTATCTGATAAGTATGTGATTCGCGTGAACCCGGAAAAAACATCGGCCGATTCGCGAACCCTGCTGACCCGATCGGAAATGCAGCAGATAATAGAGCACGGTGGTGAGATAACCAAACTTCGCATCCAGCAACTTACCCGATCGGCGCATGCCCATGATCGGCAGTATGCTGCTGAATTGTTGTTGCATGCTTCGGCCGAGGAATGCATTTCATTTTTATGCGAATTACTCCACGATACCGATCCACGTGTACGGAATACAGCCATCAAATCATCCATTAAAAAACATAATAACGATGTAATCCTGGCATTGATTGATAACCTGAGTAATCCAACATTCAGTAATCAGGCATTAAATGCGTTGGTACTGATTGGTACAGAAGCACTGCCTTTGCTGGATGCTGCTTTCTACCGGTCAGGTCAGAGCACCCAACTCATGCAGCGAATCATTCAGGCAATGGGCCGGATAGGTGGCCAGCGTGCACGGGATTTGCTTTGGAATAAAATTGACTATCCAAATAAGGTTGTTGTTTCGCAGGTGTTGCTTTCGTTGGGCGAATGTGGCTTCAAGGCAAACCTCGCACAGGTTAGTCGGATAAAATTTGTTATCGAAAATGATATAGCTGATATCCGCTGGAACCTCAGCGCGATCCAGGAACTGGGCAACACACGCGATGTGCAGCCCATCATCCAAGCCCTTCGGGAGGAAATACAGAACGATCTGGAGCATATCTACATGCTGCTTGCTATGTTATATGACACCCATTCAATTCAGCTGGTGAAGGAAAATATTGAAAGCGGTACAACCGAAGGGATCACGTATGCCATCGAACTGCTTGACGTCTTTCTTTCCGAACACTTAAAAGAACGAATCATCCCGGTTCTAGATGAAATTTCTGATGAGGAACGCATCAGGCGACTGGATATTTTCTATCCGCGGGCCAAACTGGATGATCGGTTGGTACTAAAATTTATTATTAACCGCGACTTTACACAATCCAGCAGGTGGACAAAGGCATGTGTGCTGTATTACATCGGAAAGAAAAAACTTGACGAATTTAAAATGGATCTGCTGGCCCAGTTGTTTAATCCCGATCCCCTCATTTACGAGGTAGCGGCCTGGGCACTGTGGCAAATTAATCCCGATGAGTATGAGATGAATTCAGTACGCCTGGGATTACATAAGAAAAAAGAACTGGATGAGGTGGTGAAGACGGACAAAATCAGCTCCTACAGCAAGGTTCGTTTCATGAGTAACTTGCCTTTATTTAAAGATGTTCCAAGCGTTACACTGACATATATCGCAGATATCAGTCAGGAAATCAGGCTTACCAGCGGACAAACCCTGGTGGTTGATGAGCCATTGCAGCCCGATTTTTTTGTTGTTGTGCAAGGCGAATTGGAGTGCTATAGAAGCGGTAACCTGGTTCATTCCTTTAAACCCGGTGATTTTGTTGGTGAAATGCCTGCTATTCCGGGTTTTGGCCAGGCCAATTTGGTTCGCGCCTCCAAGGATGCCGTGCTGCTGCGAATAAACAAAGACCGTTTCTATGAATTAATGACCGAGCACATCAAACTTGCCGACAGTATGCTTACTTATGTGTAGAGTTGCCGGTTTGCGGTATTTTAACTTATTTTATGTACTTTTTGTAAAGGTTTCGTAACCTGCTTTTAATGCATATATTCTTTAAGTGCTTGGCCTATATATTTTCTGAAATACTTATATTTCAGCTAATTATCTTCTTACAGGCATGATGGGTCAGCCGATTCATACCGGGTATGCGCAAATTTCTGATCAATTAGCTGAGGAGCTTTCGGTTATTGGCCAAAATCCATTTCCTGGTCTGCGCCCGTTCACAGTCGATGAGTGCCACCTTTATTTTGGCAGGGAAGGTCAGGTGGACCAGATTCTTGCCAAACTTGCGGTTCATCGGTTTGTGTGCGTAATGGGTTATTCCGGCAGCGGTAAGTCAAGCTTACTTACCTGCGGATTAGTTCCTGTGCTCTACGGGGGGTTTGTTTCTCACAGCAGTCCCCACTGGCATGTTATAATTTCCCGCCCCGGCTCAAACCCCATTCGCAACCTTGCAGAGTCGGTGGTGGACTACATGGTATCAGGTAAGCGGATTCAGGAAGAAGATATTCCTGTTTTCCGTTCCATCATTAATTCTGTATTGCGCAGCGGCCCGCATGGTTTGGTTGAGGTTTCCCGCTTCCTGCAAACCTTCCGGCAGGACAATGTTTTCTTCATGCTCGACCAGTTCGAGGAATTGTTCAGGCTTGAGGAAGTTCGCAATGAAACGGAGGCAGCCAACGAAACGCAGGAATACATTAATTTGGTTCTTCACGCCATCAAGCAGTCCGAGACGCCCGTATTTGTAGCAGTTACCATGCGCTCGGATTTTCTTGCCCGTTGTGCGTATTATCCGGCATTGGCAGAAATAATCAATACCAGCAACTACCTGGTGCCGCAGATGACGCGTGAACAGAAAAAGCTGGCCATCAAAGGACCTGTTGCAGTTGCCGGAGGCCGCATTTCGGAACGTCTGGTGGAGCGGCTGCTCAACGACATGGGCAGGAACCAGGACCAGTTGCCCATCTTACAGCATGCTCTGATGCGCACCTGGAGTTATTGGGTTAGCAACCACGAGCCGGGCGAACCCATGGACATCCGTCATTACAATGCCATTGGTCGGATGGAACAGGCATTGTCGCAGCATGCCAATGAAGTGTTGGAGGAGTTGTCGCCCCGGCAGAAAGAAATAGCGGAAGTACTTTTTAAAACCATCACCCACAAAGGAGCCGATGGCCGTTCGGCAAGAAGGCCGGCATCTGTTCAACTTATTGCCCGTCTGGCCGATGCCGATGAGTACGAAGTGATAGAAGTAGTGGAGCATTTCCGCGCCCCTGGCCGGTCATTTTTAATGCCCGCTTATCCCGCTCCGCTTAATGGCAACTCTATCATTGAGCTATCGCACGAAAGCTTAATGCGTATCTGGAACAGGCTTAGCGCATGGGTAGAAGAAGAGTTCGAGTCAGCACAAATGTATAAGCGCCTGGCTGAAGCCTCGGCCATGTACCAGGTGGGGAAGACCAGTTTGTGGAGGCCTCCGGATCTGCAGCTGGCGCTGAACTGGCAGAAAAAACAAAAACCAACACGGGAGTGGGCACAACGTTATGATGAAGCCTTTGAACGGGCCATCGTTTTTCTGGACACCAGCCGGATTACCTATGAGGCTGAGTTGAAAAGCCAGGAGTTGTTGCAGAAGCGAACACTTCGCAGAGCGCGCACCACCGCGCTGGTGTTAGGAATCGCTACAGCCATCGCCTTATTGTTTCTGGTATTTGCCTATTTGCAAAAAATTGAGGCCGACCGGAATTTCGAACTTGCGCGAAAGGAAGCCAAAAGGGCAGAAGAGCAGGCGTCTTTGGCTGAGCAGAAACGATTTGAGGCCGAAGTTGCTTCTAACCTTGCTAAAAAAGCTCAGTTAGAGGCAGAAAGATCACGGCAGGAAGCGCTGGCAGCCCTTAAAGAGGCCAACGCCCAACGCCTCAAGGCTGAGCAGGCCCTACAGGAAGCCGAACGGCAGCGTGAGCTTGCTTTTCAGGCGGGAGAAAGCGAAAAAGAACAAAGACTCATTGCCGAGCGTGAAACCCTGAAGGCTCAACAACAATATGAGCGTGCCACCAGGTTGTATTACCTGGCCATTGCCCAGCAACTAGCCGGTAAATCATATCAGGAAGATGATGATCCGGACCTGGCAGGCGCACAGATCATGCAGGCGTTTCACTTCAACAAACGGTATGACGGCAAGAAGTACGATCCATATATCTATAACGGACTTTATCATGCCTTAAAACTTTTCAATGGAAACAGCTTCAATGCTGTTAAAATGCCGGGGCCGCCCCGAAACAGGGTAAATTCGGTTATAGTTTCTCAAAACAGCAGCCTGTATTATTCGGCTGCCGCCGATGGGAGGATTTTCACAGGTGATTATGAGCGCAGAACGGTAAGTCCGATGAACTTTGCCAATCCTCATCCAAACCGGGTACTTGCACTAAGTAAAGATGAACGCTACCTGGCCGTTGGCACAGATTCGCCAGCGGTACAGATTATCAACTTGCAGCAATCCACCAGGCCAGTGGAAATCAGATCACTAAAGGGCCCAACCAATGCCCTGGCTTTTCTTCCTGATAATTCAGCGCTTATTGCCGCAAAGGGCGACAAAAGCATAGTTGTCATTGATTACAAAACGGGAAAGAGCAGAACTTTAACCTCGCTGTCATTTGAAATCAAATCTATGAGTCTTAGCCCTGACGGCAAATACCTGGCTGGTGGATCCTGGGACGGAAAGTTACTGATCATGGATTTTCAGACCGGTCAGGTTGTTCAACTTTTAGAAACTCCTAACGCGCAGGTACTTTCTGTGAAATTTAATCCGGAAGGCAGCCAACTGGCATTCGGAACTTTTGAGATTAAAGAAAAGCGCGGGCTCGTAAAAATATTCGACTTAAAATCGGGCCAGGTTGTTCGTCAGTTTACTGGCCATAAAGCAGGTGTCTATGACGTAGAGTTTTCGCCCGATGGCAAGCTGCTTGCCAGCGCCGGAGCCGACAAACGCCTTCAGATGTGGGTTTTGGAACACCCTGAGGATTTGCCTGTGGTAATGGATGATAACAATGGTTTTGTATGGGATATTGCTTTTTCCGGGGACAACAACTATCTCCTTGCTGCAAGCCATGAATCAGAGATTCGGGTATGGCCCACCGATCCGCAGATACTGGCTTCACAGGTTTGTCCGAAGATGAAGCGAAACATGACCATGGAGGAATGGAGGATTTATGTGGGTGAAGACGTACCTTATGAAAATACGTGTGTTAATATTTTGATAAACGATTATCAGTAGTGCAGATGCGTTTGATCATAGCTGGCTTGATGGTGCTTGGAGTGTATGCTGCGGGCGCGCAGGAACTGACTTGCGAACAGATTTTAAATCAGGCCGAAGATGAATTTAAAGCGGGTAGATTTTACGGAATCCCCAGGATGCTTGCGGATTGTGTGGATAAAGGATTTAGCCGTGAGCAGCGGCAACGGGCCTATTTGCTGTTGGTTCAAACCTACCTGGTTATGGACGATCCCATAGCCGCAGAGAACAGCTACCTGGAAGTCCTTCGCGCCAATCCTGAATACATGCCCGATCCGCAAACCGATCCGATCGACCTGGTTTATCTAAGTAAAAAATTTACCGCTTCGCCCATATTTTCTGCCTTCGCAAGATTGGGTTTAAATGCATCACCGGTGCGGCTTATACATACTGTCCCTGCATCGTCGGGCACTACCGCAGAAAATACCCGCTATACTTTGCGGCCAGGCATTCAGGTAGCCGGAGGATTTGACTGGCACTTTGCCGAACAATTTGCCGTAGCAGCAGAAATGATAGGTTTTAATGTCATGTCGTACAGACGAACAAGGGAGCGCATGTTTGGCGGACCGGATTATCAGGTATTTAAAGATAAACTGACATGGTTGAATACCTCCTTCGCATTAAAGTATTCATTTAATCGTTTCCTCGGGTCGAATGTCCGCAAATTTGTACCCCAGGGCTACGGGGGTATTTCCATCGGTTACCTGATGTTCGATAGGGGAAGCGTGGAATCATTTAATAATGACCCTTCGGATATAGGATTTAGTACGATCATAGCAGGTCCATCTTCTTTTAACTTTTTACCCTACCGGAACAGGGTTAACTACCAGGTATTTGCAGGAGCAACGTTAAAATACAAATGGAATCTCGACTATCTTTTTATTGATTTGCGCTATGGCTTTGGCATGCGAAATGTGGTCAAGCCCTCATCCACCTTCACCGGACCACCCGCTCAGGAATTTGCACATGTTGATGATTATTTTCGTTTGGACAATCTCTCATTGTCGGTGGGGTATATTAAGCCATTTTACCATCCCCGCAAACTGAAGAGAGCCCGAACGAAGTCTGTTTTAAAACAAATCAGAAAAGCGGATGCAGATTATCCGAAAAATTAGCAGGTTGCTTGTTCTGCTCCTTATTTGGCAGTGCGATACACCGACCAATGTGGATCCGGAGTTCAAAAATTATTTTATCCGCTTTTACGGAGGCAATGGCAATCATTTTGCAGAAGATGTATTGCTGACACCTGCCGGGCGCCTGATAATACTGGGAAATGTCAATTATTCGCCCTCAACAAACCGAATGTACCTGATTATCGCAACCCTTGAGGGGGATGTAATTGTGGAAAAGCCCTTGGGCGGGATTAATGAAGCAGCGCGGGATATTGAGCCCGTAACTGCGGGTCCTGAAGCCGGCAACTTTGTCATACTTTCCAACGTGCGCAAAAACGCAGATGACTCGCTTGCCATAAGGCTTACTGTGATCAATTCAGAAGGCGACAGCCTGCGTAGCTATTATTACAATTCGTTAAAAAGCCAGGAAGGTTTTTCAGTTACTCCGCTAAGCAACGGCGGCTATTTTATAGGCGGGCGCACTACCGATACCGATCCTGATCCTTCGGCGGGTAATGTGGACCTTGCACTCATCGGCCTGGTAGACAAAGAGGATGAACTGGTGGTGTCTGTTCGTCCAGATTTTTCAATAGAATACATCCGCCGGATCGGGGGCTCGACAGAAGGGGCATGCATAAAGATTTTGCAGGGTGCTTCATCCTACTATTTTACCGGTTACAGCGACCGGCTGGACGGGACAGAAGCCGGCATCGCTTCAAATTATGAGCACAACTTTAATTTCCGGGTGTTTACCACCAATCCGGCATCGGTCCCGAACACGGTCAGCGGAACACCCGATCAACCGGAGATTCTGAAATCCATTGCGCAGTCTTCCACCGGAACCTTCATGGCGTTGGGAACCAGACTTACAAACCCCAGTCGGCCCTATGCTGCTTTATTAACCAGCACTTTTTCGCTTATTGATGCCGGTATTCTTCCTTTATCAGCCGAAGGCTATGAAGCCGTTCACGTTGCGCCTTCGGGGGGATCGCGTTTTCTGGTGGCTTTAAACCGAATCGGGGCAGGTAACAGAAGCGATATTTGGGTGGGGCGGTTAACATCGGAATTCGTCATTGATTTTCAGAAGGCCATAGGGGGGCCAAATACCGATGACCGGGTGAGCAGGGTGATGGAACTACCGGGTGGAGATGTGCTGGTGCTGGCTACTATGGATATTACCAACCAGCGAAAAATTGCATTGATTAAGCTCCGACCTAATGGAAATTTTTAGGAATCATGGTGCAATGAAGGGTGGTATTTGGTGGGATTTGGTTACTTTTCGGATTAAGACTTTATTTAACAAATAGTTGGCGAACCGTCCTGTATGCTTTCATCTTTACGCAAGGATCTTACCTCAGGAAAATTACCCTTCAGCGTCTTATACAGGA
The DNA here is from genome assembly GCA_036787955.1 of Cyclobacteriaceae bacterium. GTDB lineage: Bacteria > Bacteroidota > Bacteroidia > Cytophagales > Cyclobacteriaceae > UBA2336. Next base: position 3,327 of record DAIQOI010000011.1, on the reverse strand, counting down.
TCGGTATCCTTGCATTTTTCCTGCTTGCGCATACCACCTGGTCTCAGGTTACACGCACCTGGGTACCTGCCGGTGGTGGTGACTGGGCTAATGCTTCCAACTGGTCTCCGGCGGGCGTTCCCGCGGCCAATGACGATGTCATAATACCGGCTACCCATACAGGGGGCATCATAACCAATGTGCCTAACATAACCCTGCGTGACCTGCTGGTTCAGGGCAGTGGCACCTGCACTTTTCAGGCTTCAGCAGCGGGCAATACCCTTACCGTTACCCGCAGCTTTAGTGTGGTCTCCGGAAAAACGCTGGTGCTGGGCAACATGGCGGGCAGAATGAATTTTACGCTGGCCAGCACCGCAACGGGTACCGTTAACGGCACCGTTACGCTTGCTGCTTCAGGTGCTACCGACCGCTTTTTTACCAATGATGGCAATTTGAGCGTTCCCAACGGGGGGCTTATCAATGGCTCGGGTGAAAGCAACTTCATCACCAGCGCAGGTTCCACCCTGCGTATCGGCTCACCACAGGGTATTACACAATCGGCAGCCTCAGGCAGTATACAAATGTCGGGTTCACTGCCAAATAGGGTGTATAGCATCGGTGCTAATTATGTATATATCGGCACCGCAAATCAAACCGTGGGCGATGGATTGCCTTCAACAGTTAACAGCCTGACCATTGACAATACGGGAACATCCGGTAACAATACGGTTACGCTTGTTTCATCGGTGGCCGTGACTAACGGGCTTACGGTAACAAGTGGCATATTTGCCATCGGGGCCAATAACATTACAAGCGTTGGCGCGGTAACACTGAATGGAACAACAATAACCGGTACCGGTACCATTAATCTTGCAGGTAATGTTACATCATTGGCCGCCTCCACAACAGCGGTAATCAACCCCGCTATTAATCTTGGATCGGTCAACCGCACCTTTACAGTTAATGATTCACCCGTTGTTCCCGATTTAAACCTAACCGGTATAATTTCCGGCACAGGGGGAATTATCAAGGATGGAACAGGCTCGATGAATTTAACCAATGCCGGAAATTCCTACTCCGGATCCACCGTCATCAACCAGGGCATCCTTCGCGTGAATGCGGCAGGCGGTGCTATTCCCAACGGGAGTGCCGTTATCGTTAACAGTACACTTGACTTAAACGGTTTTAGCGAGACCATTGGCAGCCTTGCCGGCTCAGGTACGGTAACCAGCAATGCCGCGGGCTCAATAGTGCTTACAACAGGAGGAGATAACCTATCTACCTCTTTTACAGGAATTATTCAGAATGGCTCCAGCACCAGCCTGGGCATAATCAAAACAGGCAATGGCTCATTTTCTCTTTCAGGTGCAAATACCTACACCGGAACAACAACGGTTGCCGCTGGCACCCTGAATATTAACGGCCCGTCCGCAATCGGAACTGGAGCACTGGTTATTAACGGAGGTAACCTGGACAACACAAGCGGAGCACCGGTTACTTTATCAACCAATAATGCGCAGAACTGGAATGCTGATTTCACTTTTTTCGGTTCGAGTGACATCAACCTGGGAACAGGAACAATTACTTTAAGTGGTAACAGAGTTGTAACCATTAATGCCGGTGTGCTTACGGTTGGGGGAACGCTGAGTGCACCCTCCTTTAACCTTACAAAAAACGGATCGGGCACTTTGAGTTTTGGTGCAAACCCTGTTACGTTGAACAATTTAAGTGTAAATGCGGGAGCACTCATTTCCACATCTGGCACGCTGACAATAGCCGGAAACTTTTTGGTAGGCGGTACATTTACCAACAACAGTGGTACGGTTCACTATAATGGTTCCTCCGCTCAGTCGCTTGCGGGGGTAAACTATTATAATCTCCAACTAAGCAATGCAGGGCAAAAAAATGCAGCCGGTGCTGCAAACGTATCCAATAACCTGATCAATACGGCTGTTCTCGATATGGCAGGATTTGCTTTGACGGTTGCTGGAACAATCAATAACACAGGTGGAACTATTCGATTTTCCGGCCCTGCCAATGGCATGGCCATTAATACGGGAACAGTAGTTTATTACGGTGCCGGTCAGACAGTTGCCGGAGGCACTTATGAAAATCTTACCATTAACCAGTCATCAGGTGGAGCGGTGCTTGGAGGCGATGTTACCGTTAACGGTGTTCTCACCCTTGCCAATGGCAGGCTTAATCTTTCGGGCTATAACCTTATGCTCGGACCAGCCGCGTCTATTTCAGTTTCCTCTCCGTCTGCTTCCAGAATGATTGTTGCTACCGGTGGTAGTGAAGTGATAAAGACTTACCCTTCTATAGGTTCCTTTACTTTTCCTGTTGGCGACAATAGCGGAACCCCGGAATATGCTCCGCTTACAGTCAACATCACCGCTGCCTCAGGATTTCCCGGAACAATAAGCGTATCGGTTGAAGACTTCAAACACCCAAATAATGCAAGCACTACACACTTTCTATCCCGGTACTGGAATGTAAGTACATCTTTAACTTCTGTAACAGCCGATCTCACGGCAAACTACCCTGCAGCCGATATTAACGGAACGGAAACGAGTATTTCTTCAGCCAGGCTTTCCGGTACTTTCAACCAGGTATCCAATCCTTGGGTAAAGTTTACCGCGCTTGGTTCCAACACGTTAGCCGTTACAGGCACGTCTTTAGCAACGGGTGTAGTCAACGTATTCACTGGGATCCGAGGTGCCGATCCTACTGTTACAATTTCTGGTGGCGATGTGACTATATGCGAGGGTGCCTCTGTCAATCTGAACTCATCTGCTTCCGGTGATCCTGCTATCATTTATGAATGGAGTCCTGCTACGGGTTTAAGTGCAACCAACATCCCTAATCCGGTAGCCACGCCACTGGCAACTACCACCTACACGCTAACCATCCGGGATGGAAATGGAATTACTGCTACAGATAACACAACCATTACTGTTAACCCCAAACCGGCAACCCCAAGTGTTACTCCCGCTGGCCCCGTAGAAGCCTGTGCAGGCACCTCACCGGTAGTTCTTACCAGTAGTGCCGCAGCAGGCAACCAATGGTACCGCAACGGATCACCTTTACCCGGTGAAACCGGCACTACACTGACGCTTCCAACTACACCTGCCAGTGACGGGAACTATTCAGTTCTTTCCACAATATCAGGCTGCGCTTCTGACGCTTCAAATATTGTTAATGTCACCATCACCCCGGCCCCGACCGTGAATGCAGGCAGCGATGCGGAGACGTGTCAGGGTGTAAGCTTTAACTTCAGCACCCAGACCACTCCGGCCAGTGCCACGAACTTTGCCTCCTTGTTATGGACACACACCGGCACAGGAA
>DAIQOI010000010.1:0-109455 GCA_036787955.1 Cyclobacteriaceae bacterium | reverse complement strand
GATTACATCCGGCTCGCGCCAGTCGGCCACTACGCCTGCGGCAATCAGATTCTTATACACCTGCTTGCCGTTTCTTTTCATCAGCAACGACAGCTGACAGCCCCGCTCATCCGGTACTTCGGGAGTAATAATCCGGAAGTATGTATCACCATGGTTAATTTGCTTAAGCAGAAATTCCAGATAGCCCGTAAGAAGTACGCTCTTTTTCCGCAAGGCCTTCATACCGGCCTTCCTGAAAATTTCCAGCGATGCCAGCTGAGCTGCACCGGCCAGCACCGGAAAATTGGAAACCTGCCACCCTTCTGCTCCCCGCATGGGCTTAAAGCCCTTCTTCATCTGAAAACGCTCCTTCTCATCGTGCCCCCACCAGCCGGCAAAGCGCGGAAGATGAAAGTCCGCACTGTGCCGTTCATGAATAAAAGCACCGGCCACACTGCCCGGCCCGGAATTGAGGTATTTATAACTGCACCATACCGCAAAATCAACGTTATCCTCGTGAAGATGCAATGGCACATTGCCAATGGCATGGGCCAGATCAAAACCAGCCACAGCGCCAGCAGCATGAGCTGCCTCACTAATTCTTTTGATATTGAAAAATTGCCCCGTATAGTACTGCACGCCACTCAATAATACCAGGGCAAGTGAGTTGCCGTAATGTACAATTGTTTGAACAATATCGTCTGTGCGCAGGGTGTATTCACCCGGCCTTGGCTTAAGTTCTATCCACGCTTCATCCGGGTTTAATCCATGGTAACGCAACTGCGACTCGATGGCATACATGTCGGACGAAAATGCTCCTGCCTCGCTGATAATTTTAAACCGTGTGGCCGTTGGCCGGTAAAACGACACCATCAACAGGTGAAGATTTACCGTAAGCTGGTTCATGGCTACTACTTCATGCGGCTTTGCGCCCACCAATTTTGCAAGCGGCCCAGTAAAATATTTATGATAATACATCCAGGGCCTTCTGGCGTGTACGTGTCCCTCTACGCCAAGCGTTGCCCAGTCTTGCAGTTCTTCCTGTATATACTTTCCGGCAGCTCGTGGCTGCAATCCCAGCGAGTTGCCGGTAAAATAAATAACCTGTTTACCGTTAATGCGGGGAATCAGAAATTCTTGTCGGAACGAACGCAATGAATCATTGCGATCAAGCGAACGGGCAAAATGCAGGGAATTTTCAAATCGCATTAAAAATGCTGTTTAATACACATCCAACTCATTGTACGCTCGAAGCTTTAGAAAAAGATTATGAAGTCCGGTATTATTCAAAAAACTAAACAAACCGAGAGTCAGCTTCCATCACCGTGCCGCATTTCTTGCAGGTACGCAAATCTTCCGAACCATAAAATTCCCGGAAGCGCGGCAGAAAATCTTTCTCGATGTTTTCCAGATGAAACCGGTATTCATGCAGCAGGTTATTGCAGTTGTCGCAATACCACTGCAGGCCATCGAGAATATCCGGCTCCGGCCGCTTGCACTCAATCACCAGCCCTACCGTGTTGGCGGGTCGTTCGGGCCGGTGTGGCACACGGGCAGGGAGCAGAAACATTTCACCTTCTTTAATCGGAATATCCACCGGTTTGCCATCTTCCTGAATGCGTACGTTGATGTCGCCTTCCAGTTGGTAGAACAGCTCTTCCGTTTCGTTGTAATGATAATCCTTTCGGGCGTTGGGCCCGCCTACCACCATCACAATGTAATCGCCCGCATCGGCATACAGGTTTTTATTGCCCACAGGGGGCTTGAGCAGATCGCGGTTTTCGCGTATCCACTCTTTCAAATTAAAAGGTCTGCGTATGGCCATAACTTGTTGATTTAATATCATGGTTTCACTTGCTAAATTAATGAAATCCCTTTTGGTTTACCTTCTGTTAAGCCTTCACATCATGAACCTGGATTTAACCGGTAAAAATGCGCTGGTATGCGGAAGCACCCAGGGCATCGGAAAAGCTGCTGCCCTGGAGCTGGCACGCCTCGGAGCCACAGTATTTCTTTTTGCAAGGAATGAAACAAAGCTGAAGGAGACATTGGCAGAACTTCCTGTGCCCCAGCAACAGCAACATAACTGGTTGGCCGCCGATTTTAATGTTCCTGACCAGGTGGGAAAAGTTATTCGCGATTTCTCCGCCCGCCACACCCTACACATCCTGGTCAACAACACGGGCGGACCTCCGGGCGGAACAGCCATTGATGCCACCATCGATGAGTATCGCATCGCCTTTAACAGTCACCTTATCTGTAATCAACTCATCACACAGGCAGTTGTGCCGGGCATGAAACAGGCCGGCTACGGACGTATCATTAATATCATTTCCACATCGGTCAAAATGCCTATACGCGGACTGGGTGTGAGCAATACCATCCGCGGGGCGGTGGCCAGCTGGGCAAAAACACTTTCGGTGGAACTGGCGCCTTACGGGATAACCGTTAACAATGTTTTACCAGGCGCCACACAAACAAGCCGGTTAGACTGGCTGATAAAATCGAAGGCTGAAAAATCCGGAAAAACAGAAGACGAAATACGCCAGGAGATGATAGCAGAAATTCCGGCCGGACGAATCGGACTCCCGGAAGAAGTAGCCGCTGCCATTGCTTTCCTGGCAACACCGGCAGCGGCTTACATCAATGGCGTTAGCCTGCCCGTGGATGGTGGAAGAACAGGCTGTTTTTAACCGATAGAACATGCAGAAAATTCAGAACTATATCAAGGGCGAATTGGTAGAACCGCAAAGCGGAAACTATTTTGAAAATATCAATCCGGCTGAAGGTAAGCCTTACAGCCTGGTGCCCGACTCCGATGCAGCCGATGTACAACGGGCTGTTCAGGCAGCACAAGAAGCATTTGATGCATGGGCCACCATGCCTGTTGAAAAGCGCTCGGCCATACTGATGCGCCTAGCCGATTTAATTGACCGTGACCTCGATAAACTGGCACTGGCCGAAAGCACCGATCAGGGTAAACCCGTTAAGCTGGCACAAACAGTGGATATTCCGCGCGCCTCGCTCAACATGCGTTTTTTTGCCACGGGTGCCATTCACTTTGCTTCCGAAGCACACATCACCGGCCAGGAAGCCGTGAACTACACATTGCGCACACCGGTGGGCGTGGCCGGATGTATTTCACCCTGGAACCTGCCCCTGTACCTGTTCACCTGGAAGATAGCCCCCGCCCTTGCCGCGGGCTGTACCGTGGTGGCTAAGCCCTCGGAGCTTACCCCGATGACGGCCTTTCTGTTTTCGCAGTTGTGCATCGAAGCGGGCTTGCCCAAAGGAGTACTCAACATTGTGCATGGTCTCGGACCAAAGGCCGGGCAGGCTATTGTTGAACATCCGGGTATTCCGGCTATTTCTTTTACAGGCGGAACGGTAACCGGTAAAAAAATTGCAGCCACGGCAGCACCCATGTTTAAAAAACTTTCGCTGGAGCTGGGCGGTAAAAATCCTAACATTGTGTTTTCCGATTGCAACTTTGAAAAAGCCGTGCGCACTTCTGTTCAGGCAGCTTTTTCCAATCAGGGTGAGATATGCCTGTGCGGATCGCGCATTTTTGTTGAACGCAGCGTGTACGACCGGTTCGTTACTGAATTTGTAAAACTTACCCGCGAACTTGTAGTGGGTGACCCGCTGGAGGAAAAAACACGGGTGGGCGCACTTGTTTCTGAGGCACACCTGAAAAAGGTGCTCGCTTACATAGCGCTGGCGCAGGAGGAAGGCGGGAAAATTGTAACCGGAGGAAAACGGGTAAACCTTAGCGGCCGCTGTTCAAGCGGATATTTTGTTGAACCTACCGTTATCACCGGTCTTAATGAAAAATGCCGCACCAACCAGGAAGAAATCTTCGGGCCGGTGGTAACCGTTATGCCGTTCGATACCGAAGACGAAGTGATTGATTATGCCAACAGCACCCCTTATGGGTTATCGGCCACCCTGTGGACGGAAAACCTGACGCGTGCTCACCGGTTGGCCGCGCGGGTGAAGAGCGGCATCATCTGGATAAACTGCTGGCTGCTGCGCGACCTGCGCACGCCCTTTGGCGGCATGAAACAAAGCGGTGTGGGGCGCGAAGGCGGCTGGGAAGCGCTGCGGTTTTTTACCGAAGCCAGGAATGTGTGTGTGAAGTTGTAATCTTGTAAACTCTTACCGTTTGTATGTTCATAACCAACCTATGCCGCCTTTCATTGCCGATTTAACCGTTGGTCACTCGATGACTTAAGATAGCTATCTTACTACGGCCAGCTTTTTAAAAACCTTATTTCTGCTGGTTTCAAATACAGCTAAGTAAAGTCCTGTAGAAAAATTACCTGTCTCAACATTAATTTCATGAAACCCTTTGTCATAGGTTGTATCTGTAACTATTGAGATAATTTTACCCGAAATGTCAATAAGGGTAATTTTTGCATTTGTGAATTCCTCCATATAAAAACGAAGTGTAACTTGATTTGATGCCGGATTAGGAAATATTGTAAATTCCTTCTCTTTCTTTTCTTCTTCTATTATTTGATTATAGCCTTTCTGTTGAGCTAAACGCGCTGCTGGATCTAAGTCTTTAGCTTTGTACTGACCAGTAGCTGCACAAAAACTCTTCACAAAAGCGTTTGTGACCGGTTGCATTTTTGTGTCACCAAAGATGTTAAATTCGGAGATAATTAGTCGCACATTACTTGGTAATGGTGATGGACTATTGTTAATAATTTCCGGTGCCATGTAGTCAACGGTTATTCCTGGCGTTGCTGTGATAATCCCGTTAATCGTTATTTTGCCATACGCCTTGACTACTTGATTTGAAGTGTAAGTTGTATTGCCCAACGTAATATTTTCGGGTATTGTACTTAAGTTGCCTGTTAAGTTGGTGGTAGTGAGAGTTCTTGTAGTTGGGTAAGTAACTATCTCCCAATGTGTGTTGGTTTTACCGTATCTATTGGGCATGAATTCGTAAAATATTTGTAGACGGAGGTTAACAATTATGTCTGTTTGTGGATTACCATTCCAATATAATTGCCGTATAGTAGGTATTAGGCGGTCAAGGCTTTCTATAGGATAGAAATCTGTTACATAATTCCAGTAGCCTCCGGTGTTGGAAATAAAATTGGCCCCCGTTATTTTAAAATACTGATTAATCTTTAAACTGTTGGGAACTTTAAATTCCATTGCAGCGTAGATTCTTGTTTTCGATGTATTAACTTCTGCGGCTGGATTAAAGTAAAAATTCATCGCAGTTTTGTCAAATTTAAATTTGTGCAATTTGCATGGTAAGTCTCGGGGATGACCGCAAGGATCGGTAATTGTATTTTGAATCAGTACTTTGGGTGTGTTCAGAACTGCGAAGGTGCCCAATGCCTCATTGTACGAAGGATAATACCTATCGGGTATTTTGAGGGGATCATTCGTGTGCTTGCTTCCGGGCTGGGCAATTTCAATGAAGCCAGAACCGGCTCCAAGAGCATGTTCCACTGTACCTGATAAGGCCATCTCGGCCTCAGTAAAGCCAATGTTGGGAATTTTGGCGTTAATTGCACTATTTATGAATTTAGTTGAAAGTTGGTCGGTAGTTGCACCGATGGCGCCAAAACTAACACGTAGGGTGTCCGGTATTGTCAAACCAAGTATGTTAGTGCCACCCACCACAGAGGTTAAGAAGGTGCCGGCAGCCTTTCCCAGAAATTTGTCGAGTGGTCCCACGGCTGTTTTTAGTAACGACTTTAGGGTGTTTAGTGCTAATTGCTGAAACACCGGGGTTTCCGGTTTTTTATAGAGGTTAACAAGCTTATCTATGTTACTGTAAGTAAGCATTCCTCCATTCACCTCCCATCCATCCATGTAAACAGCATTTAAAAAGTCACGGCCATTAAGCAGTGGTGAATTACCTGAGCCGTCCAGGGGAACAGTAGTTCCAATCAATCTTCCGCCCAATACAATATTACCTGTATTTTTCACCTTAAAATCAATATTTAAAATTGATTCGTAATTACATATACATGGATCATAGGAAACACGAAAATCAGAAGTAAAAAACTGCCCACCGATTGTTGCATCAGAGCCTTGTGAAATTTTTGTTACAAATGTTTTTTGATCAAGCGGCAGAGATAATTCGCGATATTTGTTGAGCAATGCAGAGTATTTTATCTGAGAACCCTCTGCAGGTGGGGCCTTTATCTCAAGAATAGTCAGCATTTTGTCATTAATGCCAATGTTGCTAAATGCGGCAAAAGTCCTTAAGGTGCTCGTGTATTTATTGTACAGGATAAAATAGGGACCAATTCTGTTTTCTTCTACGGGCAGCAAATTCACCTCATCTACCTGGTACCCATTTCCTTTATGAATTAATTCCCACCCGTCTTCCGGATAGAAATCAAGCTTGTCCGGGGTACGGCCATCAAGAGGAAATGAATAGTAGTTTAAATGACCAAGGTAAGGATCAGAAGTAAAGTAAGGGTTAACCATAACGGAGTTAACACCTGTATAACCTCCGGCCGGGTGATTGACATTAAACGTACTATTCATCCAGTTGAACTTGTTGGTCCGCCCCGGTCTTTCATGATTGACGGCATTTGTTCCCCGTGGATCAGTTGAAATTATGGTATTGCAGGCAGGAGATGCAGGGTCATCTGAAATACACTGACCAAATGATTTCTGAAGTATGACCGCGAAAAGCAGGAGTAAAAGTATTCTCATGCCTCATTAATTTTATTTTCTTATACCAATAAATGTTTTGGGCACCCTGTTAATAAAATCATCGGGAGCTTTTTTGATTGTGTACTTAATCTTGATGCTGTCATTTCTCGGACCGCTGATTCTCATAATCCCAATAGGATTCAAACATTCAACTGCTCCGCCATCCTTGAAATAATTTTCCTTGTAAGCTCTTTCCTGAATTGCAAAGCCAATGATGTCGCAATTGTTAACAAGATTGATTATTCTAATGAAAGACTGATCAACCGGGTCGTTTGGTATCCTGTAGTAATCATCAATTATGATGGTGAACTTTTGTTGTGGCTTGTCGGTGTGGAAACCTTCAAATTCATCCTGGAACAGACTATTGTCCCAACTTGGTGTAACATAGAAAATCCGGGTAAGGGAGTCTTTTCCGTCATCTTCCGGAAAACAGGCGAGATTCGGGTTTTTTGTAACCTTTAATTTGACTTCAATATTCTGTCCCCGTGGAAAGTCACTTCGCGTAAAACTCTTTTCAGTAATTGTTTCGGCTCCCAATGTCCATTCATATTCCGCTTCATCCTCCATGGCCGTGAACGTAACATATATTGAGCGGACGGTATCCGTGTCATAAATTTCCCATTCAGGCCGATAGCCGAGTGCAAAACTTTCATGAATTGTAAATGCAGCGGTAACTGGCTGCATATCTTTACACGGGTCAATCTCCCTATCCCCATCGCAATGGATACTTTGTATCAGGCCAATTATCAGGAGTATACTCCAAAATTGATTTTTCATATACGTGTTAGCTTTGATAACCCGAAGTTATCTCGCCTGCGTGCCCGGGCTTTTGATAGTGAAAGTATAGTCTTCGTGTGTTTTTTTTTGCAAAATTTTGAGCTCACCTTACCCGTGTGCCTTTTGTTACAAAGTTTTACAATAAATGATATAGAACCTGTAAAAACAAGCATCATCGCAGGTTTCTTTCCGCAGAATGGATGTAAGTTTTTTCTGAGTTTGGCTTTTTTGCCGGGGCTGAGATTGTGTGTGAAGTTGTAGTGCTGAGAAATTAAAAATCCGGGCTTTGTGTAAGCCCGGAATACACATAAAAATTGCTTTGCTGTTTTAATTAATACACATAAAACGTTCCGTATTCATCGCCCAGATAAACCATCTTTTTCTGGCAAATGGTGGCGCAACCGCCTTGATCTAAGCACTCTTTAATAAGTGAACCACAGGATAGTTTTGAGTCGCAGGTTTTTGTCCAGCTTTTGGAACCGTTGCTGCATTCTACAATATAAGAGGGGCCGTTGATTTTAGCACCAGTTTTGCGCGGTGTTTCAAGAACAAAGAAATCGGGTTCGCGCTCTTCCATTTCATTAATGATTACCGTGTTTTCAATTTTGTTCCAGGTAAAATCAACATATAAAACACGACCGCTTTTTACTTTCATCTGACTCACTTTTTCAAACAACTCTTCCATGGACAGTTGTTGGTCAGAAAGGCTGCCTGATACGCCAACCTGTTCGTTGCACGCTGTACCCGCCAGGAGTATCCATACAAGTATATGGGCAAAACTCACCAATGAATTGGACTGAAAGCATGAGAAAACCTTAATTTTTTTCATGTTGTAAGGGTTTTAGTTGAAATTTAACTCTACCCTGTACTGGGGTTTATAATGAAGATACAATCTTCGGTTTTTTTTCGCAAAATTTTATACCCGCAGTATCGTGTACCTTATTAGCTTGTAAAAACACTGCGTAACGCAGGTTTCTTTCCGCAGAATGAATGTAAGTTTTTTCTGAGTGTGGCTTTTTTACCGGGGCTGGGAATGTGTGTGAAGTTGCAGAACAGGTCTTGCAGTTTATCGGCAAGATCTGTTTGGTGATAAAAAAATCTGTTTACCGTTCTCCTTTGCGGGATCGTACAACCGCGGAAATAATAATAATTTGGTATACTTGGCTTACACAGCCAAAGAGCAGCATAACTCTGCCTGTGGTGTATGCCAGCGTTTCTTTAGGGTTCATTGCGATGAGAAAAGCCCGGGTGATAACGGCAAGAATTGAAAAAATAAACCGGTAAACACTTACTTTTAATATTTTTAAAATGAATTGGCTCATATTGATCATAGCCATATTGTAGCACAAGCCAATGAAAAGCCCAGAAAATAGGAATGCCGCGTCCTATTATCCAGAGAACCGATGTGTGGGTATCAGTCAGAAAGCGATTTTAAATCGGATACTAAAAAATATTTATACAGGGCAAGGATCAATATGATTATGTATGCAAATGGAATGATTAAAATGTAGTCAAATTCAATGAATAATCTTCGGTAACTTCCATCAGTGTCTTCAATTGTTTTGTTAAAAAGTAATTGAATAGATTTAAAAGGAAGCCAAACAAGTTTTAAATTGTATAGGCGATAAAAAATACGAAAGACAATTTCCTCAACTGTCTGCCATCCGATAAAAAATATAAAGCAAATCCACGGTGTTCTCAAAACGAAGACCAACACTAAAAGCAGAATTGAAAAAGCAAAAGAACTTATAAAGACAGACACAACATATTCAACATAAAATGCCGGACTCACTAAAAGCCCGGTAAAGCCTGAAAACTGTTTAGAAAGCAAAAGAGTTGCTAATCCAAGGAAAGAAAACAAAAAGGAGATTAGGCAACAATAAGCAATTTTTGAAGCAAAATAAAACTTACGCGACTTCAGAAATACAACCCTGCTAACATGCCCGCCAGAGAACTCCTGGCTGGCAAAAATTAGAATATAAACCGGGATAAAAAAATATGATTGCGAAAAACGGATAATATAATAAGGGACTTCTTCCATGAACAATCCTTCGCTTATTTGATTTGAATGTACTGACACGTGAGTGCCAACAGCCATCAGAGCAGGGAACAAAAGGACTGTTACAACAAGAAAAATCAATAAAGATTTTCTTTCTATAATCTTTTTGATCTCAAATTGGATAATACTCATCTCTCTATGCTGCATTGTTGGTTCTGAATAATCCTAAATAAGCAGCCTCAACTGTTCCATACTTTTTAATTAGGTCTGAGGTTGTTGCATCGGCTATGACCCTGCCCTCGTTGATAAAAATAATTCGATCACAGATTTTCTCCAGATCCGTTAATATATGACTTGAGATTAAAAAGGAACGCCCTTCATTCTTTTTTTTGGTTAACAAACTTCTTAAAAGGAAAATTGAGTCTACGTCAAGATGATTAGTTGGTTCATCTAAGTAAGTTAAATCGTAGTTATCCAAAAAGGCCGTTAATAACGATACCTTTTGCTTCATGCCGGCCGATAGTTTGCTATATTTCAGCATTTCGTAGTCAATTGAAAAGTAACTCATCAGCTCCTCAAGAAGTGCTTTATGGTTTGTACCGGCTAAATCGAAATACATGGATAAGTTATTCTTTGTTGTCATATCATCAAAAAAACCCATACGGGAAACCGCCATGCCTGTTTTGATGTGTGGTTCAACTTTAAAGCCCCCTGAAGACGGGTATAGTATTCCCATAAGGATATTAAGAAGAGTTGTTTTTCCTGAACCATTCGGGCCTATCAGCCCGACTATCTCACCTTGAGTTATTGAAAAAGAAATATCCTTGAGTACTTGCTTACGTTGAAATTTCTTTGATAAATTTATTACACTAAGCATAATTACATCATTAAAAAGCAAGCAGGTATTAATACCTGCTTGCTTTTATTATGGACTTTTGAAGTTAGAAAATAATTGCCAAAGTTAAATTGAAAATTCTTATTTACTACTCAAGATTTGCACAGCCATCAAGTATACAGTCAGCCATTTCAATTCCCAAGCATATTATTATAGTAGCCATACATTCCAACCAGGCTACTGTTCTCATAGCAGCAATATTTCGCGCTGCACAATCGTACACATCTACCATCTCTCTGCATTTAAGCGCGGCTAATTTTGGGTCATCCCTAAACTCTGTTACAGTAGAATTTTCAATCTTCATTCCAAAAATCAATTTCTTGTTGTAAAAAGTATAATAAGCATTAAAGCCCCCTTCTTGAAAAATAGCATTAGCATCTACATATGCCTCCTTTTCAACTGTTACCAGAAACGAACTAAAATTACCATCTGATTTTACTGCTCCAATTATGAATTGATTTGAACTGGATTTTAAAGGTATTGAAAACGCCATACGTTGTGATTGTGTCACATGTTTCTTGAAGTTCGATAAATCCAGCATCGATTTCTCAATGCCTACCTCATAGAATGAAGAAGAATTTTAATAACCACTTAACATTTCATCCGGTTCAGAATCTATCTCATAACTTGGCGAACAGGATGCGATAAGAATAGCTGTAATAAATGAAATCACTTTAAAATTTTTCATGATACTAAAGGTTTATTGTTTATTGTTAACATTTTTAACTCAACCCTGCGCGCTGGTGTTTTATAATGAGGGTAAATACTATATTTTTTTAAAAATTTTCTGACACACCTTACCTGGTCACCTTTTGTTTCCAATTTTTTTGGTGAAATGGAATAGAACCTGTAAAAAAGCATCATCGCAGGTTTCTTCCCGCAGAATGGATGTATGTTTTTTCTGAGTTTGGCTTTTTTACCGGGGCTGAGATTGTGTGTGAAGTTGCAGAACAGGTCTTGCAGTTTATCGCCAAGACCTGTTTAATGATAAAAAATCTGTTTACCGTTGACTTCCTCCTTTGCGGGATCGTATCACGGTGTATTTCAAAATGCTTATATTTTCAGAAACCCGTAATTTGTTTTTTGAGAAAATATTCAATTTGAACCGGAGCCCGTGCTTCCAGTACTACCCTGTTATTTTCATCAACTACCAGATAAAGTGGAATACCTTCCATATCCGGCTGGATTAATTTACCGAGCAACGGCTCAACTTCCATAACCTGGATCCACGGGGTGTTATCTTTTTTTACAGCTTCTTTCCACTGACTTACATTTTTATCTATACTTATACCAATAATTGGAATATGATGTCTGCTGAGTTTAGCATACAAAGCAGGTAGCTGATGGATGTTGGCCTTCCTGCATGGCCCGCACCAGCTTGCCCAAAAGTCAATGACCTTGTATTTACCCTTGATTTCATGAAGAAAATATTGCTTCCCTTTGGCATCAACAAATTTTGTGTCCGGTAAAGCAAGGCCGATTTTGCTGGTCGGATTAGCCAGATTGTTCTTTTTTAGATTCTGATATAAGAGGACCTCTGAATCGGGTAGCCGGTTGGTGTATTGTTGAATATGTCCAGCTTGCAATTGACCTAAGTAGGCTTCATTGAGATAAAAAATTGCTCCTGCAATTAATGCTGGTGTTTGACAGGTATCCAGAATAGTATGCAACTTTGTTTTAAGCAATTCTGCCTCCGCCAGGACCTGCCTGAAAATTTCCACTTTTTTCTCCTGTACTTTTTCCGGTGATTCATTTTTAAGCTGGGCAGTCTGACTCAGTATTTGGCTGATGGGTTGTTTTAAATTCCTTAACCCGGCCATCTTAGTGTTCAAATCGCTACCTGTCATGGTAATCCCGGAATAAAGTTTATCACTGCTTCCCTGCAGCAGCAACTGATCTCTTGTATTGTAACGGGAAACCAGCAAAAACGAATTTTCGTTTGGGCCGGAAATGGTCTTCAAATAATTGCACCCGCTGCAGGGCTGACTTACCTGATATAAGATACCCTGCGGATCGCTATCAAATGTATAGGTAAAACTACCGTCATCCTTAAGAAGCACCGAGTCGATTAATACGGGAGTTGACAGCCCTATTTTGTCAATCCGGGCAATATAAAGTTTATTTTCCCAGTTTTCTGAAGGGGTTATTGTTCCACGAATTGTCAACTGCGCTTGCGCGAAAAAGCTCAGCAAAATCTGTAGTCCTATTACGTGTGAACGCATGGTTGTGCAAGTCATTGTAAACAAAATAATAGCTTACTGAATCGTTTTAATAAAATTAACAAAGGAATTATTTATTTTGTCAGTATTAACACCGTAACTCTCAGCCTGCTTAATAAATCTGGCTATATTTCGTGGATAAACAATGACTTTTGAATTTCCTGAACTAATTTCTGAATTGTTTAATCTGGGTTGAGGGGCGTCTTCACATCTGCAACTCGCAACCAAACCAATAATCTTTCCACAAACCGCAGCTCGCGGTGGCGGACAGCATATACAACAATCCGAAAACCACGTACTTGCACTACACTGTCGATCTTCGCCTTGACAAATGCAACTGGCACTTAGCAGAACGGGTTTACTAAGAGAATGCTCAGCAAACTCTACTAACAAATCTCTGTTTTCTACATCAAGTCTACTTAAAAAGTTATTGAATTCTTCAACAAATTGTTCGTAAGCAGTAATTTTAAAGACCACGACAAATTCAGGATACTCTTTCTCATTAACAAGAACTTGTTCGGTACAAGAAAGGATTAAGGAAAAGCTGAATAACATTAATAAATTGATGACCTTTTTCATTTCTTTTTTGTTTAAGGTTAAATAATTAACTCAACCCAATTGCGCGCCAGGGTCTTGAAGTAAAATTACTGCTGTCATTTTTTTTGCAAAATGAAGCAATATTTTACATATATGCTGTTATTTGGAAAATTTATTCAAATAATTAATTTTTCTTAGTAAATCTTCAAAATTTCATCGCTCCTTCTTCAAAAATTGATGTAAGTTTCCGGTGATTTTCTGTTCTTTTGCCGTGGAATTTTTCAGCATCACCAACACCTTCTTCGAGCTTTGGGGCTACCCCATGAGTTACCTGGAGTTTTTCGGCACGATGGCCGGGTTTGTGGCGGTGTACCTGGCCTCGCGTGCCCACATCTGGAGTTGGCCCATCGGTATTATCAATGTAACCTTATTTTTCTTTTTGTTTTATCAGGTACAACTCTATCCGGATATGTTCCTGCAGGTTTTCTTTTTTATAACCAACCTGATGGGCTGGTGGCGGTGGATTCACCCCAAACCTTACGAAGAAGACAACAAAAAACAGCTGCGCGTTAGCTTGATGAAAAGAAAACAAATACTGGGTATTGGGCTGACAGGCCTTGCCGGCACGCTTGTGATGGGCGCTGCCGCCAGCCGCCTGCACGAATGGCTGCCGGTAATTTTTCACAAACCCAGCGCCTTTCCTTACCTGGATTCGTTCGTAACGGTGATGAGCATACTCACCACTTTTCTGATGATCGAAAAGAAAGTGGAAAGCTGGATCATCTGGATTATCGTAGATGCCGTGGCTACCTACATGTATTTTGCCAAAGGAATAAAATTTGTAGCATTGGAATACCTGATCTTCTGCTTCATTGCTGCTTACGGGCTGTGGAACTGGATGAAGGAATACCGCTCTTATTCCCTATCTTCAACGCATGTTTAACGGCATCATTCTCGTTTGTTTCTATGGCCCCGAAAGCACGGGTAAAACAGTCATGGCCCGTAAAATGGCCCAACTCTTCCACACCGAATGGGTGCCCGAAGTGGCGCGTGAGCTCATCACCAGCAACGACTTCAGCCGCGAAGACATCATCACCATCGGGAGGGCGCAAACCGAACGGATTTTTGCCAAACTCAGAAAAGCCAACCGCATCCTGTTTTGCGATACCGACCTGATCACCACGCAAATCTACTCGCGCCACTACCTGGGCGTGGTACCTCCCGTATTGTATGAGCTGGAAAAAATGGTTGCATACGACCGCTACTTTTTGTTCGATATTGACGTACCCTGGGTAAGTGACGGGCTTCGCGACCAGGGCAGCGAAACACAACGCCAGCACCTGTTTGGCATGTTTAAAAAAGAGCTGGAAAGAAGAATGATACCCTATGTAACTGTGCACGGAACATGGGAGGAACGTGAACAAATTATTATAAAGGAGACAGAACGATTACTGAACAAACTGTAAGCAGGTAGCCAGATGGCTTTATGATGAATGGTACTTAAAAAAACTGCTGCCGAAACACGCCTGCGCTCCAAACTGAACGTACCGGTCATCCACCTGCACAGTTCATCCATAACTTTCTTCGGCCGGGCCTGAACAAGGCCGGTAACCACCCAAACAAAGCCTAAAAAAACACATCAAAATCTTTTGCCGGCTTTATAGCCCGACACAGAATAATACAGGATATAAAAATAACACGGCAACACACACAGCGTAAACGCCACCTGGGCATTAAGCCCCAGCCCGTGCTCACTAACCATCCATCCGTAAATCTGCGGTATCACCGCCCCGCCCGCTATCCCCATGATGAGCAGGGCCGACCCGATTTTGGTAAACCTGCCCAGCCCGTCAATAGCCAGGGGAAATATGGCCGGCCACATCAATGCATTGGCCAAACCAAGCAGGGCAATGAATAAAATGCTTACATAACCGGAAGTTAAGTACGCAAACACGGAAAACACCACCCCGGCTATGGCCGAGTATTTTAAGGCCTCCTGCTGCCGGATGTATTTCGGAATGGTTGCAATACCCACCATGTAACCCGCCACCATCGACCACAAGGTAAACGAAGTGAAATTTTTGGTCTCGTCCAGACTAATACCCTGTGCCTTGCCGTACGGACCAATGACATCACCAGCCATTACTTCCACGCCTACATACACAAAGATGCAAACAGCCCCCAACACCAAGTGAGGAAACTGCAGTACGTGGGTTTTGTTTTGCGATAATGCGGTGTCTGCAAGTTCTTCCGAGTCGTTTTCAATTTCCGGCAAAGCCGAAAAGCGGATCATCACGGCAAGCAATACCAGCACACCCGCCATAACCAGATATGGTGTAATGATGCGCTGTGCCAGATTACCCAATAGTTCACTGCGCATGGCTGCATCCGTGGCTTCCTGTATCTGAACTTCTATTGCACTGGCATCGCTCAGCACAATGGCGCTTAAGATCAGCGGACTCAGTGCACCAGCCACCTTGTTGCAAATGCCCATGATGGAAATGCGGCTGGCAGCCGACTCAATCGGGCCAATGATAGATATATAAGGGTTGGATGCCGTTTGCAAAAGCGACAAACCCATGCCCTGCACAAACAGGCCGGTGAGAAATACTCCAAAGCTGCGCGAATAAGCTGCCGGAATAAACAACAACGCACCCCCGGCCATCACCAGCAGCCCCAGCGCCATACCCTTTTTAAAACCTGTGCGGCTCAGGATGTAAGATGAGGGAATGGCCAGAAAAAAATAAGCCATATAAAAGGCAAAGGTTACCAGCAGGGCTTGTGCATCGGTCTGCAGGTCGCAGGCCAGTTTTAAAAAAGGAATGAGCGTGCCATTAAGCCAGGTAACAAAACCGAAAATGAAAAATAAAGTGCCGATGATAAACAATGAATAAGTATATGAATTGGCCTTTTGCATGATACCGTCTATTTTTGGTCAGAATATTTTTCGATTATACAGAAATTTCTTTCAGTACCATGAGCGCACCATCAAAAATTACCCTGTTGGTTCTGGCAGCAGGCATGGGCAGCCGCTACGGTGGCATTAAACAGATTGATGGCTTCGGCCCCAATGGCGAAACCATTATGGATTATTCCCTATACGATGCCCTGCGGGCCGGGTTCAATAAGGTGGTATTTATTGTGCGCGATGAAATTAAGGAAATTATTAAAGACAAGTTTGGTGCCCGACTGGCCGGCAAAGCCGAAGTAGAATATGTGGTACAAACCCTTGATAAATACGTTCCACCGCATTACCAGAACCCGCAACGACCCAAGCCCTGGGGCACAGGCCACGCCATGCTTTGCGCCCGCGAAGTGATACACGAACCCTTTGCTGTTATCAATGCTGACGATTTTTATGGCGCTACCGCTTTTGAAAATGTAGTACAGTTCTTTCGCACCAACAAGGAAGGAGAAAACGTTCACGCGCTGGTGGGTTACACCCTGAAGTATGTTCTATCCGAGCACGGTGCTGTTTCCCGTGGTGTGGGCGAAGAAGACGGCAACGGCTACCTGACCGGTGTGGTGGAACGCACCAACGTGGAACGCATAAACGGAAAAATTATAGCACGCGAAAAAGACGGTGAGGTGGAACTAAATCCTGAAGCCAAAACTTCCATGAACTTCTGGGGGTTCTATCCGTCTATTTTCCCGATAACAGAAAGATTATTCAACGCTTTTCTGCAAGACAATTATCAGAATCCCAAAGCAGAATTTTTCATTCCCATACTGGCCAACACATTGGTGAAGAGCGGTGAGGGAAAAATAAAAATCATCTCAGGTGGTGACACGTGGTTCGGTGTTACCTATCCCGAAGACAAGCCCGAGGTTATTGCCAAAATCCGTGCTTTGATCGATTCCGGCAGGTATCCGGAAAAACTGTGGTAAATGAGGTATTGCCGGCTACAGCCGGTGCAGCATCTCACCGCGGTGCGCATCTATTTTCAGCAAAATAAACAGCAGGGCAGTGAAGCCCCACAGGGCAGAGCCACCGTAACTGAAAAAAGGAAGGGGAATACCTATTACCGGAAACAGGCCGATGGTCATACCGATGTTCACAGCAAAGTGAAAAAAGAAAATGCTCACCACCCCGTAGCCGTAGGCACGGGCAAAACGGTTGCGCTGTCGTTCGGAAATATATATAAGTCGCAGCAGCAGCAGCACGAACAAACCAATAACAACCAAACTGCCCAGCCAGCCGTGTTCTTCGCCAATGGTGCAGAAAATAAAGTCCGTACTTTGCTCCGGCACAAAGTCGAACTTTGTCAGCGTTCCTTCCAGAAAACCCTTGCCGGTAAAACCTCCGCTGCCAATGGCAATTTTTGATTGAGTAACGTTCCATCCGTAGCCCAGCGGATCGGCCTCAGGATTGATTAATGCCCGGATTCGGTTTTGCTGATGCGGCTTCAGCACATTGGTAATCACGTAATCCACACTCTGTATCACACCGGCCATCACCACAGCGGCAAGCGTAATCCACGCCATGCGCTTAATTTTCCTTTTGCCCGCCACAATAAACAGCAGCCACAACACCCCAATACCTGCGTAGAGATAAATTTCTTCTACCAGAAGAGTAAGGATAAATAGTACCGCTACCGCAATGCCTGCCGCAGGAATAACCGGCGACAAGCCTTCGCGAAAGAAAACCATAACAAACGAAGTAAACACCAGGGCTGTACCGGTATCTTTTTGCGCCAGGATAATGAGCATGGGCACACCGATAAGCACAAAGAGTAAAATCTGGTGCCTGAGCAGATTCATTTTAAAATTTACCGAGCCTATAAACTTTGCCACAGCGAGCGCGGTGGCAAATTTGGCAAACTCAGAAGGCTGAATACCAAACGAACCCACCCCCAGCCAGGCTTTGTTGCCCCCCACTTCTTTGCCCACCAACAAAACAAGCACCATCAGAAACAGCATGAGGCCATACTGCAGGTAGGCCGTGGCTTCGTAAAATCTTACATCAAGGATAAGGATGCCCAGAATAATTATCACCGATGCAGCAATAAACAACAGTTGCCGGCCGCTGTTCAGGCTCATATCAAACAGCGATGGATTTGCCGACTCATCGTACACGGCTGCATAAATATTGAGCCAGCCCAGTATCACCATAACGGCATATACCAACACCGTGAACCAGTCGAGTTTACCGGTAAATGCATCCTTGCGCATAATCAGTTGGTTACCTGTATGCTTCTCACTATCGGATCAAGGAACTGACCGCGCAACACGTATTCTTCCAGCGCAGTACGTTTCACTTCTCCGGTTAAATATTTTTCAATCATCAGACTGGCAATGGATGCGGCAGCCCTTCCGCCCCAGCCTGCGTTTTCCACATATACGGCAATAGCTATTTTCGGATTATCCTTCGGGGCAAATGCCATAAACACCGAGTGATCATGCCCATGTGGATTTTGTGCCGTTCCGGTTTTTCCGCACAAATCAATGCCCGGAATCACCGCGCGCTGCGCCGTACCATAAATTGCATCGCTCATGGCATCCTGCACAAAGTCGAAATACTTTTCATCAATACCGGTGTCGTGGCGTTGCACGGCTGGCTGATTTTCGCTTCCGCGGATTTCCCTGACCAGATGGGGCGTGTAGTAAAATCCTTTATTGGCCATGATGGCCGCAAGATTAGCCATCTGCACAGGTGTTACCAGCATTTCGCCCTGGCCAATGGCCAGCGAGTAAATGGTCGAAAACTTCCAGCGCCCTTCGCCATAAATGCGGTTATACAAGGCAGGACCCGGCATCTGACCACCCTTTTCGCTGGGAAGATCTATGCCCAATGGCTTACCAAGTCCAAATCGGGTTACATATCCATACCAGTTTTCCAGCCCGATACGGGCATCGGTAAACGTGTTGGGCGATTTGTTTTGATTGATGATTCTGCGGAATACCTGGTGGAAATACGGATTGCACGAATACTGCACGGCCATGTGCAGATCACAGGGCTGCGGATGATTATGACAATTAACTATTGAGCGATCACACGGAAAGCGGGTATCGTAACCAACAACGCCTTCCTGAAGGGCAATGAGTGTCTGAACGATTTTAAAGATAGAACCCGGCGGATACATGGCCATGAGCGGCCGGGTAAACAACGGCTTGGCCGAATCACTGCTCACCAGCATGAAGTTGCTGCTGAAGTTACGTCCCGTGAGCAGCACCGGATCGTACGATGGCCCGGAAATCATAGCAAGCACCTCTCCGGTAGCCGGCTCCAGCGCCACAATGCTCCCTACCTTGCCGTGCATTAGCTTCTCACCATACTCTTGCAAGGATAAATCAATGGTGGTAATTAAGTCATAACCCGGCACCGACAACGTATCGTATTCACCCTCTTTAAATGAGCCTTTATCTACACCATCCACGTTGCGAAGTTTGTAGCGCACTCCACGCTTACCGCGCAGGTATATCTCATATTGCGCTTCCAGGCCGCTCTGACCGATGTAATCACCCTGACGGTAAATGCGCGTTGTATCCCTTTCAAGCTGGCTGCGTGTTATCTCGCTTACATAACCCAGCACATTGGCCATAGCCCGCGTGGTATAGGCCCTGGATGTACGGGGCTGAATGTAAAAGCCGGGAAACTCATCAATATAATCCTGAATCCGGGCAAAATCATAGTTGGACAGTTGCTTGATGAAAAGCGTGGGTTTAACCGGTGAATATTCTTTGCGTTTACGCATTTCGGCAAAAGCCTGAAGCAGTTCACCTTTTGTAAGATTAAACACGCTGCAGAACAACGCCGTATCCAGGTTTGTAACTTCTTTGCGAACAACAAAAAGATCATACTCCGGTGTATTATACACCAGCAGTTTGCCGTTGCGATCGTAAATGAGGCCACGGAAAGGATATTCTATTTTTTTTACAATGGTGTTGCTTTCGGCCATACGGGCATAGCGGTCGTCAACCAGCTGGATGTAAAATAGCTTGGCCAGAAAAACAATACCGGTGATTACAACCAGTATCTGAATAATTTCTTTGCGGCCCTCGGTCATAGTCTCCTGGGTGGACGAATCATTTCCAGCAGCATGATGATCAGCGTGGTATAGACAACACTGGCCACCATTTTACCTGTGGTAGTCCAAAAATACGCAAAGCCACCGGCTTCGGTAAAAAACAGTACGCTATGATGCAGTACAATCAAAGGCAGTGCGTAGAGCAGGTACCAAAACGCACCGTACTGAGCCAGAGACGGACGTGAACCGCTATCGTATCCGCCCTGGGGTGTAAGCACGCTAAGCCATTGTTTGCGCAGAAAAACCATAAACACACTTGCCATGGCATGCAGGCCCGCGCTGTCATAAAACATATCCACCATTAAGCCCATCGCAAAAGCAGCCAGCATAGCCGAAAGCACATTCACATCAACCGGCATCCGGAGAAAAAATCCCACATAAAAAAAGCAGAAAGCCGTGTGCATGAACACTGCATTTTTAAAAAAAACCACATGCATCAGAAAAAATGCAACGAACGAAACGCCATATGACAAAAACTGCCGGTTCATTGTTTAAAATCAGGCACACGAAGTTCAAGTGAGTCCAGCTCGGGCAACAGGCGATTACGAATGACCGTTACATACGAAAGCCTGCGAAAATCCTGTGCCAGCCTTACGCGGATGGTGTAAAAAGGTGCTCCTTGCGGCAACTCAATGTCGGCTACGGTTCCTATCAGAAGATTTTCGGGAAATATCCCGCTGTATCCGGTTGTTACGATGCTATCACCCCTGACAGGCTGTACATGGCGCGGAAGAAATTTAAACAACGTATAATCGGGGTCGGATCCGTCCCATTGTACAGTCCCGAAATGACCGGTTCGCTTAAGCCTGGCCGAAATCATCACGTCAACGTTCAGCAATGAAGTAACAACGCTGAAATGATTGCCTGACACTTTTACTTTACCCACTACGCCTTCCGGACTGATAACGGCCATGTCGGGTGCTACCCCATCCTGCACACCGCGATCAATTGTAATAAAATTGGTAAAGCGGCCCACTGAATTGTTCACCACTTTTGCCGAAATAAATTCATATTGCCGGATGCGGGCCGAATCTTTGGCCGTATCTGCCGGATAGTAACGCTGCTGAATGTACTGTTGGAGTTGTTCCCGCAGCCTCCGGTTTTCTTCGGCCAGCGTCCTGTTCACTTCGCGCAAAGCAAAAAATTCCCGCACATTATTCGTGATATTATTGATGGTAACAGTAAACCGGTTGGCAGAATTAAAGAAACGCGCCCCGGTATAGCTGTTGTTCTGAATATAAAGCGCCATGCTGATGAATTCAAGTATAAGAAACGTGAAGAAGGCGCGGTATTGATAAATGAACAACAGTATCCGTTGCATATCAGGTCATGAGCACGGAACGATAATGATGAAGATTTTTCAGCGCCACTCCGGTGCCGCGCACCACCGCCCGCAGCGGGTCATCGGCTACATGAACAGGTAGTTTGGTTTTGAGGCTAAGGCGCTTACCCAGGCCCCGCAACAAGGCCCCTCCACCGGTAAGATAAATACCCCGTTCGTAAATATCGGCCGACAGTTCAGGTGGCGATGTTTCCAGGGCCTTCAATACCGCCTCTTCCAGCTTCGATACCGACTTATCCAGGGCAAAGGCCACTTCTGAATAGGATATTTTAATAGTCTTGGGAATGCCGGTCATCAAATCACGGCCGCGTATCTCATAGTCATCGGGGCCGTCATCCAGTTCGGTGAGGGCCGAACCAACCTCAATCTTCACCCTTTCGGCCGAGCGTTCACCAATCAGCAGGTTGTGTTGCCTGCGCATATAATCCAGTATGTCGCGGTTAAAGGTATCACCTGCCACCCGGATCGACTGGTCGCACACAATCCCCGACAAAGCAATTACGGCAATATCCGTAGTTCCCCCGCCAATATCTACAATCATATTGCCTATCGGCTGTTCGATATCGATACCGATGCCCAGTGCAGCGGCAATGGGCTCGTGTATCATATACACTTCTTTAGCCCCTGCATGCTCTGCGCTGTCGCGCACAGCACGCTTCTCTACTTCGGTGATACCGGAAGGGATGCAGATGACCATCCGATAGGAAGGCGGAAACAGGCGCTTGCCCGTGTCAATCATCTTAATCAATCCACGAATCATCATCTCAGCTGCCTGAAAATCGGCAATTACACCTTCTTTCAGCGGGCGGA
The DNA here is from genome assembly GCA_036787955.1 of Cyclobacteriaceae bacterium. Taxonomy (GTDB): domain Bacteria; phylum Bacteroidota; class Bacteroidia; order Cytophagales; family Cyclobacteriaceae; genus UBA2336. The sequence goes on along the minus strand of DAIQOI010000010.1, from coordinate 87,176 downwards.
TGGTTTTGATATTTTCATGGGTTTTTTCGTGCATCTGCATGGCCTCGCGTCCCAAAGCCAGTACTTTATTGGTGTTTTTGTCGATGGCAATAATGGAGGGTTCATCCACCACAATTTTATCTTTGTAAATGATGAGTGTATTGGCTGTTCCCAGGTCAATCGCGATATCGGAAGTAAAAAGATCGAAAAGCGCCATGTGGGTTTGAAGTGATGTTGAAAAAATTGCCCGAAAGTAAATAAATAATCACTTGTTTTTCATGCGATAGTGGCCGAAAACTTACAGGAGAGGGTAAGGCTGCCGTTTCAGTGTCGGAAGTGGCGATAGCCCGTAAAGACCATGGCCATGCCGTGCGCATTGCAGTAGTCGATGGAGTCCTGATCGCGCAGCGACCCGCCGGGCTGGATAACAGCCCTGATCCCGGCTTGCCGGGCCATCTCCACACTGTCGGAAAACGGAAAGAAAGCATCGGATGCCATGACGGCTCCTTCCAGCGAAAAACCGAACGACCTGGCCTTTTCAATGGCCTGCTTCAAGGCATCCACGCGCGAGGTTTGTCCTACCCCACTGGCCAGCATCTGCCCTTCAACGGCCAGCACTATGGTATTCGACTTGCTGTGTTTTGCTATGCGTGCAGCGAACAACATGGCACGCACTTCTTCGGGCGTGGGCCGGCGTTCCGTTACTACCTTCAGGTCGCCCTCCGTCTCGGTTTTGTTATCGGCCTGCTGTTCCAGTACACCATTGAGCAGACTCCTGAATTGCGACCGGCTATGAAGATTTTTTTTATGCACCAACAGTATCCGGTTTTTTTTGGTGGTGAGCAAGCTCAACGCATCATCGGAAAAAGCCGGAGCGATAAGTATTTCAAAAAACAACTTGTTGAGTTCTTCTGCAGCCGCAACATCAACCGGCCGGTTGGTGGCCAGTATACCGCCAAATGCCGAAACCGGATCGGCCTGAAGGGCTTTCAGGTAGGCTTCGCGCACGGTGGATGCGGTTGCCACCCCGCAGGCGTTGGTGTGCTTAATTATGACAAATGCAGTATCTCCATTAAATTCCTGCAACAGACCACAGGCTGCGTCAATATCTACCAGGTTATTGTAGGATAATTCTTTGCCGTGCAGTTGCTCAAACAGCTCCTCCAGCCTTCCGTAGAACCGTCCCCACTGGTGCGGATTCTCGCCATAGCGAAGTGTTCTGCCGCCCTGCACACTCTGCTTAAACGAAGGCACTGACCAATCGCGGTTAAACCAGTTGAATATGGCAGTGTCGTAGTGCGAGGTTACATCAAAAGCCATCGCGGCAAACAGTCTGCGGTGTTCCAGCGATGGTGTACAGGAAGTTTGTTCCAGCACCTCCAGTAATTGCTCATATTGCTTGCGCGATGATACCACCAGTACATCGCGGTAGTTTTTTGCCGCTGCGCGAATAAGCGAGATACCGCCAATGTCAATTTTTTCTATGATGTCCTCTTCCGCTGCCCCCGATGCAACGGTTTCTTCAAAAGGATATAAATCCACTATCACCAGGTCAATGGACGAAATACCATGCTCCTTTGCCTCACGCTGGTCGCCTGCATTACTTCTTCGGTTCAGGATGCCTCCAAATACAGCCGGGTGCAACGTCTTCACCCTGCCGCCAAAAATGGAAGGATAACCGGTCAACTCTTCCACCGGGGTTACAGCATAGCCGAGGCTTTCAATAAACTGCAGCGTACCACCCGTTGAAATAAAAGACACGCCCGCCCTGGCCAGCATGTGAACGACGGGCTCCAGGCCTTCCTTATTGTAAACAGAGATAAGTGCACGCTGAACTGGCTTTCTATTCATAAACGAACTGCGAGAGGCGCAAAGGTAACAGGAAATTTTGAGGGCCCTTGCCCGTGGCTGAACTGCCCCTTACCTCATTTCCGGTTGGCCAGGTAAACACCTGCAAGAATGGCTGCCATACCTATAAAATGTCCGGAATACAACACTTCATTATCGAGCACGCCCCACAACACGGCTACCACCGGCATAAAATACGTTACCGAGCTGGCCAGCAGGGGCGTGCTGATTTGGATGAGGCGGTAAAATAAATAGGTGGCAAAGGCAGTGCTCATAATGCCCAGCAACACCACATAAGCCGTAGCCTTCCATGCCCCGGGGTTTCCGTTCAGTGTTGACAAAAAGGAGGTAAAACCAAACAGATAAATAAGTGCAAACGGGCCAAGTAACATCAGCGCTACACTGGTAATGGTGAGCGGATGTAAGTCGGCTATCTTGAATTTGACAAAATTCAGGTTGGCACCATATAATACGCAGGCTGCAACAATCAAAAGAGCATACATGTTTATGCCCTCTACACGGCCATCTTCACGTGCCAGCATCAGCATTACCGATCCGCCCAGGGCCAGTAACAATCCGGCAGCGGATATCCAGCGAAAGCGTTGCCGGAAAAACATAACCCCCACAACCATGGTGAAAGCCGGAGTAAGGGTATTGAGAATGCCGGCAACCGAACTGGTTATTCTGGTTTGTGCAACGGCAAACAGAAATGCCGGAATCAAAATACCCATCATGCCTGAGGCCAGCAGTTTTAAAAAATGCTTTGGCCGAAGCTGGCTCAGGCGGGTTAAGGCCACCGGCAACATTAACAACGAGGCAGCCGAGATGCGCAGCACAGCCACGGTTTCGGGCGTTAATACGGTTAAACCTTTCTTTATCAGGATAAACGATGTGCCCCACATGAGCGAGAGCACAACGAGCAGAAAAACTGCTAATGCGGAGGGGGAATGCTGGTTCACGGCAGGATCAATCAAACGCGCAAAGAGAATGTTTTAATTGTGCTTGTACAAGCCATTCAAATCCTACGCGTGCATTACATCACCATTTCGGTAACGTGGTTTTCCAGTTCCTGCAGGATGGCCTCAATTTCAGTGATGCGAACAGCATTGACCAGCTGCATGCGAAATGATTTTACATCGGGTATGCCTTTGAGGTAGTTGGTATAGTGCCTGCGCATCTCAAAAATACCGGTGCGCTCGCCTTTCCAGCGAACTGAAAATTCAAGGTGCCGGCGTATTACGCGTATGCGTTCGGTTATATCGGGCGGGGCGGGCCTGATTCCGGTTTTCATAAACACCTTGATCTCGTTAAAGATCCACGGATAGCCGATGGCAGCACGGCCTATCATGATGCCGTCCACGCCATAGCGGTTTTTGTATTCCATCGCTTTTTCCGGTGAATCAATATCACCGTTGCCAAAGATGGGAATATGTATGCGCGGATTTTCTTTCACTTTTCCAATCAATGTCCAATCGGCCGCACCTTTGTACATCTGCGCACGGGTACGGCCGTGGATGGTGAGCGCTTGTATGCCCACATCCTGCAGGCGCTCGGCTACCTCCAGAATATTTTTGGTTGAATCGTCCCAGCCCAGTCGCGTTTTTACCGTTACAGGCAGGTGTGTGGCCTTTACCACGGCTTCGGTCATACGCACCATTTTGGGAATATCCTGGAGCAAGGCAGCACCTGCTCCGCGGCAGGCCACATTTTTAACCGGGCAGCCATAGTTAATATCTATCAAATCGGGGTTGACTGATGCGGCAATCTCAGCCGACTGACGCATGTGGTCAATGTCGCTGCCAAATAGCTGGATGCCAATGGGCCTTTCGTATTCAAAAATATCGAGCTTTTGTTTGCTCTTGGCTGCATCGCGAATCAGTCCTTCTGAGGATACAAATTCCGTATACATCAGGTCGGCCCCGTTGTCCTTGCACACCGCCCGGAAGGGCGGGTCGCTTACATCTTCCATAGGTGCCAGCAGCAACGGAAATTGGCCCAGTTCTATGTTTCCGATTTTTACCATCTTTCGTGCGCAAAGATAACCACGTTTAGGGTTTTAAAGTTTTTGCCTACCATTGCGGCATGAACCATGTGCTGAAGGTTGATAATCCTGTACGATCGCTACTGGTGGTGCTGGTGCTGGTTATTGGCGGGTTTACGCTGCTGGGTCCGGCTCTGGGTATTGCGGCCGCCTCTTCCTTCTACCCCGGCAACCTTTTGGAAGACGTGCTTCATCCGGCATCGGCCCGACCGGAGATATTCACTGCGCTGATGATCATCCAGGGAATAGCCGCGGTGGTGGGGCTTATTTTGTTGCCGCTGGTTTACCTGATACTGGCCGAGCGTCAGCCAATCGGAAGCCTGTTAACTGGCCGGGCAGATTTTCCGGTGCTGATGCTGATTATCTTATCGGGCCTGTGCCTGCAGGTTATCCTCTCGCCGGTGGCCTACTGGAATATGCATGTACAATTCCCGGATTTTTTAAAGGAATTTGAAGTGTGGGCGCGTCGGCAGGAAGATATGCGCATGGAGCTGACACGGCTGCTCACTACGTTTACATCTCATCAGGATTTTGCAATTGCCCTTATTGTGATTGCCGTATTACCCGGCATTGGCGAAGAGCTGGTTTTTCGCGGTATCGTGCAAAACCGGTTGCAGCAAATCATGGGCAATGTACACGCAGCTGTGTGGATAAGTGCGTTGTTGTTCAGCGCTATTCATTTACAATTCTTCGGATTTGTGCCGCGCATGTTGCTGGGCGCTTTCTTCGGTTATTTATATGCGGCTTCCGGCAATCTGGTTGTGCCGGTGGTTGCTCACTTTGCGCACAATGCGGTAACACTGCTGATGATTTATCTGTATCAGCTTGATATTTCCAGTATTCATCCCGAAGAATCAGAGCCTGCTCCGTTTTATCTGGTACTGATTGCCGCTGCCATTTTTTCGGGTTTATTATTTTACTTGCGAAAGTTATTTGAAGCAGGCAGAAAGCATGAGATCACTGGCTGACTATCCCAACCTGGCCCAGCGGGCGGCTACCGGCTTTGCCGGTGCGGCCCTCATAATATTTGGCATCGTATTCAGCGAGTGGTCGTACTTTGCCGTTTTTCTGCTAATCTGCTTTTTTTCTCTTCGGGAGTTTTACCAGCTGGCCGGTCTGGACGGCATGGAGCCGCAGAAATTCATCGGCATTCTTGCAGGGATAACCGTTTTTAGTCTTTCATTTCTTATAGAAAAACATTTGTTGTCGTACCGGTATTACTTTTTCATTTTTCCGTTATTATCCATTACCTATCTGATTAAGCTTTATAAAACAGAGAAGAAGCCATTTACCAACATTGCTTTCACCTTTCTTGGCGTTTTTTATGTAGCCGTGCCCTTTGCCTTACTCAACCATGCGGTGTACGAATCGGGTGAGTACAACTATGAAATACTGCTGGGCCTGCTGCTTATCCTATGGGCCAGCGATACAGGCGCTTATTTTGCCGGCATCCGGTTTGGAAAACATAAATTATTCGAACGCATCTCTCCTAAAAAGTCGTGGGAGGGGTTCTGGGGCGGTGCGCTGCTGGCTCTGATTATCACCTACATCGTCTCGCTTTATTTCACCTCTCTGTCTGTCGGAAGCTGGCTGGTTATGGGGGTACTTATTATTGTTGGGGGCACATTTGGCGATTTGGTGGAGTCGTTGCTGAAACGCAGCATGGAGATTAAGGACTCCGGAACCAGTTTACCCGGGCATGGTGGCTTTCTGGATCGCTTTGACGGACTTTTGATATCCGCCCCCTTTATTGTAGCCTATCTGGAAATATTTTAGAAAGCAGCCAGCACGGGAATTTATCTATCTTTGCGGCCGCACCGGAAAATCCATTTTTACCATTTATGTCGTACGTAGAACCGGCTCCCATTACGGATAAGGAAAATCCGTTTGAAGCCATGATGTCGCGCTTTCACGAGGCGGCCATGAAGCTGGGCCTGGATGAAGAAACCTACAATGTTCTGAAATCGCCCACCAAACAGGTTATTGTATCACTGCCCATCACCATGGATGATGGCAGCAAGCGTGTGTTCGAGGGCTACCGGGTTATTCACTCCAACATACTCGGCCCGTCAAAAGGAGGCATTCGCTATGATCCCCATGTTAACCTCGATGAAGTGAAGGCATTGGCAGCCTGGATGACCTGGAAATGTGCGGTGGTAGATATTCCCTACGGAGGTGCAAAAGGCGGCATCGCCTGCAACCCGCGCGAAATGTCAGCAGGAGAAATTGAACGACTCACCCGGGCCTACACCTCTGCCATGATCGATATTTTCGGCCCGGACCGCGATATACCCGCCCCCGACATGGGTACAGGTCCGCGCGAGATGGCCTGGCTGATGGATGAATATTCCAAAACACAGGGCATGACGGTAAATGCCGTAGTTACCGGAAAACCGTTGGTGTTGGGGGGATCGTTAGGGCGCACCGAAGCTACCGGACGCGGTGTGATGGTTACCGCCCTCACCGCCATGGAAAAAATGAAAATCAACCCCTATAAAGCCACCTGTGCGGTGCAGGGCTTTGGCAATGTAGGCTCATGGGCTGCCCGCCTGCTGGCTGAGCGCGGCCTGATTGTACAGGCAATCAGCGACCTTTCGGGGGCTTACTACAATGAAAAAGGAATTGACATTGAGGCGGCCGTCCAGTATGTGCAGAAAAACAAAGGCTCACTGGCGGGTTTTGCGGGCGCAGAAAAAATCAACCGCGATGACATCCTTACGCTTCCGGTGGATGTGCTGGTGCCCGCAGCAACCGAGGATGTGATCACAGCTTCCAATGCCCCCCACATCCAGGCCAGGTTGATTGTGGAAGGTGCCAACGGTCCTACCTCGTCCCGAGCCGACAGCATTATTAACCAAAAAGGCATTATGGTGGTACCCGATATTCTGGCCAATGCCGGCGGGGTTACGGTGTCGTATTTTGAGTGGGTGCAAAACCGCCTGGGTTATAAATGGGATGCCGAGCGCGTGAACCGCAGAAGCGACCGCATCATGAAGGAAGCGTTTAATAAAGTGTACCAAACTGCCCAGCAATACAATGTATCCATGCGCATAGCCGCCTACATGGTGGCCATTGATAAAGTAGCCAAAACCTATCAGTACCGAGGAGGATACTAAATATGACCATTCACCGCGAAGGAAGAGCGCTTTTATTTATCCTGTTGCTTATAACAGTTGCCGGAATCTGGGGTCTGGACTACTTCTTTTCGGAACAACCTGTACTTCGTAACACAGGTATCGGTGTACTGATAATTTTTTATCTGCTGGTGTTGCAGTTCTTTCGCAGTCCTTCCGTTCATGTTGAAAAAAATCCCCGGCACATTCTGGCACCGGCTGATGGCAAGGTGGTAGTGGTTGAAGAAACCGATGAGCCGGAATACCTGCGCGACCGGCGTAAGCAAATTTCCATATTCATGTCTCCGGTAAATGTACATGTAAACCGCATGCCGGCGGGTGGCACCATCAGCTATTGCGCCTATCATTCCGGAAAATATCTGGTAGCATGGCATCCGAAGTCGAGCACGGAAAACGAGCGAACTACGGTTGCAGTTAAAACGGATGAGGGCACAGAAATACTTTTCCGCCAGATTGCCGGAGCGTTGGCGCGAAGAATAAAATGTTACGTACAGAAAGGACAACGACTGGAACAGGGCGATGAGTTTGGTTTCATCAAATTCGGTTCGCGCGTAGATGTATTTGTACCACTCAACGCAGAAATTACCGTAAAACCAGGCGATAAAACTACTGCCGGAAAAACCATTATTGCACGACTTCCCTAACTGGTGTTCGTACCGTTTAAATTAATTTTTTCTTTTTCACCTTCATTCAAGCATTATTATCGTTATATTTGATGAATGTGCCTGCCGCCCAAGCCGCAGGCATGGTATTTTCTCTTCTCTTTTATGAACCACGTAAAATCCCTGTCTTTTGCAACAACGCACAAAGACTTTTTCTCAACGCTTAATCAACGCATTAACCAGTACTTCAGGCAAAACGGCTTAAGCCGAACCGCCAACAGCGAAATGGTGATAAAAACCCTGTTCATGTTTCTGCTGTATGGCATTCCGTATGCTTTGCTGTTTACCGGCCTCATTACCTCGTTTATTCCTCTTCTGCTGGTATATATCGTGATGGGTATCGGGCTTGCCGGCATTGGTCTTTCGGTAATGCACGATGCCAATCATGGCGCCTATTCAAAGAAACAATGGATAAACAGCCTGCTCGGATATTCATTGAATCTGATTGGCGGGCATGCCACCAACTGGAAAGTACAGCACAATGTATTGCATCATACCTATACCAACGTGCACGATGCCGATGAAGATATCAGTCCGCGCGGTGTGCTACGGCTGGCTCCCGGCTCGGCCTGGAAGCCGGCTCACCGTTATCAGCACTGGTATGCCTGGTTTCTGTATGGTTTGTTAACCATTGTCTGGGTATTTGTAAAAGACTTTTCCCGTCTTTTCAAATATCAGCGCGAAGGACTGCTGAAAAAACAAAACACCACGGCTGTGCGCGAATGGACAATTTTAGTGCTGACCAAATTAGTGTATCTGACCTATACCCTGGCACTTCCGGTATGGTTGCTGCCTTTTTCCTGGTGGGAAATTTCGGTGGCATTTTTTGCTATGCACGCTGTGTCCGGTTTTATGTTGTCGGTCATTTTTCAGCCCGCTCATGTAACGGACGGTACCGAATATCCGGAACCGGATAACTCCGGTCGTCTGGAAAATTCCTGGGCTGTACATCAATTGCGCACCACTGCCAATTTTGCCCCAGACTACCGGTTGTTTTCTTGGTTTGTAGGCGGCTTAAACTATCAGATAGAACATCACCTGTTCCCGAATATTTGTCATGTACATTACCGTAAAATTGCCCCTATCGTTGAACAAACTGCCCGGGAATTTAATCTGCCCTATCGCTCGCTGCCAACCTTCAGAAAGGCCCTTGTGCTGCACACCCGGCTGCTGAAAAAACTCGGGCAAAAACCCTGAAGTCAGGCGGGATCATTCTTTTTAAATCTTTTACCATGCCACAATGCCTGCATGCGTGCCGCATCGTGTATGCTGGCATTGAGTTCATAACCCACCAGCAGCACAATGGTAATGAGTTGGATCCATATCATCAGCGCAATGAGCACACCTATTGAGCCATATACTTTGTTGTAGGTACCAAAATGTGTTACATAGTAGGAAAACCCGTATGAAATGGCCAGAATAAATATGGTAGCCAAAAGTGAACCAATGGAGAAAAACCGCCAGTTGTAGTGTATGGCAGGGCCGAAATAGTAAATGGTAGATACCGCCAGAAAAAACACAATAAAGATCACCGCAAAGCGCAGCAGCAACAACAGCCACACATTTACATCTGTAAGCCATTTAAATTCATTCAGGTGGCTCATCAGGTAATCCAGCACCAACTGCCCGACCACCAGCAGGATGATTGCAAGGAAAAGCACGACAGCCAGGTTAACCGTGAGACCTGTAGCTATAAGGCGCATTTTGATGGGTCCTCTTCGGTCATCAGTTTTATATACGGCATTAAAAGCACTCATCAGGGCCATCATACCGTTGGTTGACAGGTACAAGGAAAACAGAAATCCGAAAGTCAGCAGCCCGCCCCGCTGGTTGCTGACGATATCTTCGATTGTTGAATCAACCACTTCGTACATACTGGGTGGCATCATTTGCTGCAGAAACACCATGATATTTTCGGCATTTACTTCCGGCACAATAAGAGAAACGTAAGGGATCAGCGTGAACAGGAAGATAATAGCCGGGAAAATGGCCAGCGTAAAGTTAAATGCTACGCTGTTGGCCCTGCCAATGATTTCGTTTTCGGTCAGGTTTTTGATGAACAGTTTAATGATGGTGTAGAGCGAAACGTTGTTCCACCTCCTGAAGCGGATTTCCCTGGCACGGTTGACCAGGAACCGTGCAGGTGTCCAGGTAAAGAAGTATCTTCTGTACTTGAACTTCACGGAAAGAATGGTTTTAGTACCTCAACCATAACCTGCGGCGGTCGCGAGGGCCTCCCGCTTTTCCGGTCAATAAAGGCCAGCAGCGTTTCACCGCGGTTTATCAATTCGTTTTTCTCGTTGTAAATATCATACGCAAAGCGAATCCGCACACCGGGCTTTTCGCGTATGGTGGTTACAATCCGCAACAATTCATCATACCGCCCGGGTGCAATAAAATACGAATGATTTTCCAGCACCGGCATAATGATACCCATCTCTTCCAGCGACTTGTAGGTTAATCCCAGCTGGCGCAATGCCTCCACGCGTGCCACTTCGTAATACATGGCATAGTAGCCGTAATACACGTAACCCATCTGATCGGTTTCGCCATAGCGCACACGCACAAATGTTTCGGACTGGTACATCTCAGTTTTTGTTTAACATTCTTGCCTTGCGTTGTTCGCGCGAAAGCGCCTGCCGGTAACGCATCGCATTGCGGTTGTGTTCGGTGAGCGAGGAGGCAAAGTTATGATAGCCCGAAAAATCCTCGCGCGCACACATGTACAGGTAGTTGCTGGGTTTATAATTCAGCACTGCATCGATAAAATATATCTCCGGCATGTTGATGGGGCCGGGCGGAAGGCCTTTATATTTATAGGTGTTGTAAGGCGAGTCTATTTCCTTGTGTTCATTCAGCACCCGCTTTAGCGAAAAATCACCGGCTGCATATACCAGGGTAGGATCGGCCTGTAACAACATGTCTTTCTTCAAACGGTTTATATACAGGCCGGCTATTACCGGGGCCTCCTCGCGCTTCACCGTTTCGGCCTGCACAATAGAAGCAAGGATAGAAACCTCAATGGGTGTTAGTCCCAAAGCGTTGGCTTTGGCCATCCGCTCTTCATTCCAAAACCTGCGGTACTCCTGATACATGCGTTCAATCAAATCTTCGGGGCTTACATCGTAATATACTTCATACGTATTGGGGATAAACATGGCCAGCACATTGTCCTTGTTAAAACCATAATTATTGTTCATGGCAAAACGGATAACCTCTGCCTCAAAGGCTTCGGATGTCATGGCAATGTTGCGTGTTATTTTTTTAGCCAACTCCGTAATCAGCCGCACGTTGTTAAAGGTAATCATCACGGGTTCCTGCCTGCCCAGCCGCAGGTAACGGATGGCTTCCAGGTTGTTCATGTTGGCATTGAGAATGTACCGCCCGGGTCTTACCTGCCTATCGTATTTCATCAGCCTGGCCAAAAAGCTGAAGGAGACAAGATCCTGCACATAACCACCTTCATGTAAAATCTGCTGGACCGTTTTGAAAGAGGCTGAATCGGGAATAATCAGTTCGCGTGGTTCCTTACCTACCAGGATATTAGGGGTAAAGCAAATCTGATAAAAGTAGAATGCAAAGGAGATGAAGAGGATGGAAAACAAAAGAAACAGAAACAGTCTGCGCAGGCCTTTCATAACATAACGTAATTTTCAAAAATACAAAAATCCAGCCGAGATGGTTTACCTTTGCGGTGAATGAAGTGCTCCGGGAAAATTCTAATATTGCATTATGCCGGCCGAACTGCTGCGGGTTCATCCGCTGAATCCTGAGATGCGCAAGATAAACCGCGTGGTGCAATGCCTTCGGGATGGCGGCCTGATCATTTATCCTACCGACACTGTTTACGGCCTGGGCTGCGACCTGATGAACCGCAGGGCCATCGAGCGCCTCTGCCAGGTGCGGCACATAAAACCTGAAAAACTAAATCTTTCCTTCATCTGCCACGACATCAGCGAAGTGGCAAAGTATGTAAAGCGGCTCGATACACCCCTCTTCAAAATCATGAAGAAAGTTCTTCCCGGTCCCTACACCTTTATATTCGAATCTTCATCGGCTGTGCCGAAAATTCTGGGAGTAAATAAAAAAACAGTTGGCATACGGGTTCCCGCTCATGCCATCCCCTTGTTGCTGGTGCGGGAACTGGGCAACCCTTTGATCAATGCCTCCATTAAATCCGGTGATGTCGTCCAGGAATACACTACCGATCCCGAAGAAATTCACCGGCAATACCTCCATCAGGTAGATATGGTTATTGATGCCGGAGCCGGTGGCAATATCCCATCCACCATCCTGGATTGTACCGGTGAAGAAGTTGAAATAGTACGCGAAGGACTTGGCCCCGTTATCTGGTGATGAACAAACCTTGTATTATTGAACTTCACTACTTACCCTGTATTGAGTGGTTTGCACAGGTGTTGTTGCACGATGAAGTGATTGTAGAACGACATGAGCATTACGAAAAACAATCCTACCGCAACCGTTGTCATATCCGCGCAGCGCACGGCCTGCACCGGTTAATCGTTCCGGTAAAGGTACACGGCAAGGTACCCGTTCATCAGGTAAAAATTGACTATTCACAAAAATGGGTAAACAACCACTGGCGTACGCTTACATCCGCATACAGGCTCTCACCCTTCTTTGAACATTACGAAGAAGAGTTGCACCGCCTGATGTACACTCGTTTTGTCAGCCTGTATGAACTTAATCTTGCTTTGCTTCGGGCATGCCTGAAATGGCTCAAAGCCGACATCAGGATAAGTGAATCACCTGCCTTCCGGACTCAATACGACAATTCCGTTACCGACCTGAGAAACCTCATCCATCCCAAAAAGAAACCAATTGACAGTTTGAGCTGTCAAATCCGCTACACCCAGGTATTTGGTATGGATTTTATGGATAATCTGAGCATAATTGACCTGCTGAGCTGCGAGGGGCCGCATGCTGCCGTTTTGCTGAAACCCCGCAGCCGAACAAATTAAGGCAACCCTACGTTTTCACGTAAAGTTGATGCTGGTTGCAGCTAGGGCAGGCAGGAAAAAGGACTGAAAAAAGTTTTACATTTACGATAATTTGGTGCATTGTATGGAGGCAAAATTCTCAAACCGCGTAAAAGAGGTCATCAGCCTGAGCCGTGAAGAGGCCCTGCGGCTGGGACATGATTATATAGGAACCGAGCACCTGTTGCTGGGCCTGATTCGCGAAGGCGAAGGGGTGGCCGTCAGCGTGCTGAAAAAGCTTGGTGTTCCTTTAAATGAACTGCGTGCCGAAATAGAAAGAATTTCAAAAGGAACAGCCACTCACCAAATCAAAAACCTGGCTAACATACCACTAACAAAAGCATCGGAAAAGGTGCTGAAAATAACCTATCTGGAAGCTAAAATTTTCAAAGCCCAGCTCATCGGCACCGAGCATCTGCTGTTGTCGATACTGCGCGATGCCGACAACCTGGCTTCGCAGCTTTTGGCCAAGTACGATGTAAACTATGAAACCGTTAAGGAAATGCTGGAATACCAGCACGAGGGTCCTCAGAATGCTTCCGACACGGACGATCCGGACGAAGACTCATCGCGCCTCTTTGGCAGTGGCAGCCCCACCGGCAAGGAGAAGAAAGGAACCGAAAAATCGCGCACACCGGTGCTCGACAATTTCGGCCGCGACCTGACACGCCTTGCCGAGGAAGGCAAACTGGACCCGATTGTGGGCCGCGAGAAAGAGATTGAACGCGTGGCCCAGATTCTCAGCCGCAGAAAGAAAAACAACCCCATCCTTATTGGCGAACCGGGTGTAGGTAAAACGGCCATAGCCGAAGGTCTGGCCCTGCGCATCGTACAGAAAAAAGTGTCGCGTGTGCTGTTTGGCAAGCGTGTGGTTACACTCGATCTCGCTTCGCTGGTTGCCGGCACCAAGTACCGCGGTCAGTTTGAAGAGCGCATGAAAGCAGTGATGAACGAGCTGGAAAAATCGCCCGATGTCATTCTCTTCATTGACGAGTTGCACACCATCGTGGGTGCCGGGGGTGCTTCCGGCTCGCTCGATGCATCGAATATGTTTAAGCCCGCACTGGCCCGCGGTGAAATTCAATGCATCGGTGCCACCACGCTGGATGAATACCGCCAGTACATAGAAAAAGACGGTGCACTGGCACGCAGGTTCCAGATGGTAATGGTCGATTCCACCACTCCGGAAGAAACCCTTCAAATACTGGAGAACATCAAGGATAAATACGAAGAACACCACCACGTAATCTACACCAAAGAAGCTATCGAAGCCTGCGTGCGGCTGTCGGACCGCTACATCAGCGACCGCTTCCTGCCCGATAAGGCCATAGACGTAATGGACGAAGCCGGTGCGCGCGTGCACATCAACAACATTCACGTGCCCGATGAAATCCTGAAACTGGAAGAGGCCATCGAGGAAGTGAAGAAAGAAAAGAACCGTGTGGTGAAGAGCCAGAAATACGAAGAAGCCGCCCAGCTTCGCGACAAGGAAAAGAAACTGCTGGAGCAGCTTGAGCTGGCCAAAGCCCGCTGGGAAGAAAAAACCCGCACAGAAAAATATGTGGTGAACGAAGAGAATGTGGCCGATGTCATTGCCATGATGACGGGCATACCCACCAACCGCATTGCCCAGAAAGAAAGCAATAAGCTGCTGGGCATGGCCGAAGAACTGAGCGCCAAGGTGATTGGCCAGGAAGAAGCCATCAAAAAATTAACCAAAGCCATTCAACGCACCCGTGTTGGTTTAAAAGATCCGCGCAAGCCCATCGGCTCGTTCATTTTCCTTGGCCCTACAGGCGTAGGTAAAACCGAACTGGCCAAAGTACTGGCCACCTATCTGTTCGACAAGGAAGACGCGCTGATACGCATCGATATGAGCGAGTACATGGAAAAATTTTCCGTATCACGACTGGTAGGTGCGCCTCCGGGCTACGTAGGCTACGAAGAAGGCGGCCAGCTAACTGAAAAAGTAAGGCGCAAGCCCTACTCGGTTGTGCTGCTTGACGAAATTGAAAAAGCACATCCCGATGTATTCAATATTTTACTGCAGGTGCTGGATGACGGTATTCTTACCGATGGCCTCGGCCGAAGGGTAGATTTCCGCAACACCATCATCATTATGACCTCCAATATCGGTGTGCGCGACCTGAAAGACTTCGGAACCGGCATCGGTTTCTCAACAGCCGCCAAACGCGAAAGCGAGGAAGAGTTGATGAAAGCCACCATCCAGAATGCACTTAAAAAAGCTTTCAGTCCGGAGTTCCTCAACCGTCTGGATGATGTGATTGTGTTCAACTCGCTGAAGCGCGAACACATCCATCAGATTATCGAACTTACGCTCAAAAAGGTGTTTGCACGGATCAATGCGCTGGGCTACTCCGTTGAGCTCACTGAAAAAGCCAAAGATTTCCTGGCCGAAAAAGGCTACGACCAGCAGTTTGGCGCCCGGCCCTTGCACCGCGCCATCACCAAATATCTCGAAGACCCGGTGGCCGAAGAAATATTGAAAGGTGAGATCGAGGAAGGCGGCACCATTATAGCCGACCACGATGGCAAAGCCGACCAACTGCTGCTCAAGGTAAAAAAGCCCAAGGCAGCCAAAAAAGAATAAAGCGGGTGTCGCCCGCTTTATTCTTTCCATAACCCTCCATCATCAGCATCAGAATCTTATCCGCATCATGGCCATAAAGTGCCTGCCGGCCTGTGGATAGAAGTAATTTTCGCGAAACTCTTCACCACCACCCAAATAGCCCCATGTGTATCCATTCGACTCATACTCAACATCGAGCAGGTTATTAATAAGCAGTGAAAAACTGATTTCCTGCAGCCGTACCGCGCTGAATGTGTAGGTCAGCCTCAAATCATTGGTCAGGTAATCATTAATTGAGCGGTTTCTGTTGGAAGTGTTATCGAGGAACTGGCGACCCACATACTTGGTAAGCAGCGCGATTTCCGCTCCTGGTTTAGGCATATAGGTCAACACGGATCCGCCTATAATATTGGGCGACATGGCAATGTCGGTATTTCTGAATGTGCGTCTTACTTCCACGGGCGGATCGAACTCCCAGTTATCGCCATAATCATATAGTATTTCAGTAAATTCCTTGATCTTATTGCGACTCAGGGTAAGGTTACCACTCCAGCTCAGTTTGTCGGTAAGTTTTCCGGTGAAATCCATTTCAATACCTGCCCGGTAGCTGCGATCCACATTGGTCCGGATAGCCGCCCCTACATCATTCAGTTCACCGGTAAGCACCAGCTGGTCTTTATAGTTCATCCAATACAGGTTGGCATTAAACATGTATCGTTCGCGTTGCACACGATAACCAGCTTCCAGATCGCCCATGCGTTCCGGACGAGGCCACTGGTTAAACGGATTATCGATAAAATCTTTTCTCACCGGCTCGCGGTTGGCAATGGCATATGAAACATATGCCTGTGCAGCAGGTTTTAACTGGTAGGTGAGCCCTGCCTTAGGATTGAAAAAAGCATAGCTCACATCCACATCAAAAGTATTCTGCCGGTTGTCATTGCCGGCCGTGCGGTAATCTATGGTACGGATCTGCGCATCACCATACAGATTCAGTTTTTCAGTAATCTGCCAGTTTACTTTATAATAGGTATTGAAATCAGTTTTTACCGCATCGCTGAAATAATAGCGGTGATCCTTCGGTACCTGCGTAACCTGTGCCCAGATGATTTCGCCAAAGTGACGGCCGTCATACCTGTTCCATGCACCACCCCATGTCAGCGAAAGATTTCCTTTTTCACGGTGCAGTGAAAAGGTAAATCCGTAAAAATCATTATCCAGCCAACGTCTGCGGATAATATCGGAGCGGCTGATTACGGAATCGCCAATGGTAATGGGCGAAAGGCCATACCTGCTTAACCGGTCGCGGTTGCGAAATTCTTCGTAATAACCCCGCCCATACGTATAGTGCAACGCAAAGTTTCCGGTAAGGTTATCGGCAAAGCGGTGCGAAGCATGAAGCTGGTAATGATCCTGAGCGTAGTCATCTACCTGATCTTTATACGTGTAGATATTAAAGGTGCGGCTGTTGGACCTGAGCAGATGTTGAGTTTGAGCTTCATTCCATCCTTCATTGGCAGCCGTTATGCGCATGGCGGTGGTGTCGTTGCGCAGGCGCGATTCAGGTACACCGTACCAGCTCTGATAAGTTCGTTCGTGGCCACCAAATACGATGGCTTTTACCATGGTTCGTTTTGTATTATAGCCACCGGAGAAGTAATACGACTGCAAGTCAGACGATGCACGGTCAATAAATCCATCGGAAGAAATTTTTGAAAATCTTCCGTCAATTGTCCAATGATTATTGAGCAGTCCGGTGCCGAAACCAGCTGTGGTGCGCCAGGTATTGAATGAGCCGGCCGACTGGATGATCTCGGCATAGGGTTCGGCACTTTGCGACAGTGTTTGCAGGTTAATCGTTGCACCGAAGGCGCCCGGTCCGTTGGTTGAAGTGCCCACACCGCGTTGGATCTGGATATTTTGGGTGGAGGAGGCTATATCGGGGATATCAACCCAGAACACGCCCTGCGATTCGCTGTCGTTGTACGGAATACCGTTGAGTGTTACGTTGATGCGCGTGGCATCGCTTCCGCGGATGTTGATGTAGGTATAACCGATGCCATTGCCGGCATCTGAAGTGGTTACCACCGATGGCGTCCAGTTGAGCAGCAGGGGCATATCCTGCCCGAAGTTTTGCTTGCGTAAGGTAATCTTATCTACTGTGGTAAAAGTAGTTGGCGTTCTTTCAGAAGCGCGGGTTGCAGTTACCAACACTTCATCGGTAAAAACTATGCCTTCTTCCAGATCAATGGCATTGCTCTCACCGGTGATTAGTTCCACCCGCTTTGGGCGGTAACCCACAAAACGCACTTCAGCCGTTAACCGGTTTTCGGTAACAGCCGTAAACACAAAAAATCCGCGTTCATCGGTAACGGCAACTTTTCCTGATGATACAAGTTGGACCGTGGCACCCGGTAAAGGTTGCTGGGTGCGCGCATCGCGCACGAAGCCTTCGAGCCGGGACTGACCCGGCAATACAAATGGCAGCAGAAGGCACACTGCCACTAACGAATTTTTGAACATAGATTAACAGAAGTTAAACCCGCAGGTACAGAGGGGACTGCGCCCTGCTTACAAGTTTACTTTGCCTATTTCCCTTCGGCCGCATTACCGGCATCAGGTTCAATGGGTATGATCTCAGCCCGTAGTATTAAGGCACCCCTTATGCGGCAAATTTACAATTTAGTTACATACCTTGAACACATGCTGTTGCCCGGAACCGCATCTTTCAAACCGGTATGAATGCCTATATTTACGCGGATTTCAAAATTGGTTGCATGAAATACAAGCGCATTCTGCTAAAACTGAGCGGAGAAGCATTACAGGGTAAAAGCAAAAAACATCATATCGACCGGGAGGTGCTGGAGCAATATGCCGAAGAAATCAAGCAGGTTAAAGAGCTGGGGGTAGAGCTTGCCATTGTGATAGGCGGGGGCAACATTTTCCGGGGCGATGAAGCAGAATGGCTCGGTATTGACAGGGTACAGGGCGATTATATGGGCATGCTGGCCACGGTTATAAACGGCATGGCTCTGCAAAGCGCCCTCGAACGCCACGGCCTGTACACCCGGCTGATGTCGGGCATAAAAATGGAACAGGTATGCGAGCCCTTCATCAGGCGCAGAGCGATACGCCACCTGGAAAAAGGCCGTATCGTTATTTTCGGTGCCGGCATAGGAAATCCTTATTTCACCACCGACTCTACTGCCAGTCTTCGTGCCATTGAAATTCAGGCCGATGTGGTGCTGAAAGGCACGCGCGTGGATGGCGTATATAACAAAGACCCCGAAAAATTTACCGATGCCATCAGGTATTCTCAACTTACCTTTATGGAGGCCTACGAAAAGAACCTCAGCGTAATGGACATGACCGCATTTACGCTGTGTATGGAAAATAAACTACCGATTATTGTTTTTGATATGAATAAAAAAGGCAACCTGCTTCGCGTAGCCAAAGGAGAAGAAGCAGGCACATTGATATCCTGAACTCAGCAAAACCAACTGCTACTTATGGAAGAAATTGAATTGTACATCGAAGAAGCACGCGACCACATGGCCAAATCGCTGAACCATGTAACTAATGAACTCATGAAAATCCGTGCCGGCAAAGCCAGTCCGGCCATGCTCGATGGAGTGCAGGTATCTTATTACGGTACCATGACCCCGCTTAATCAGGTATCGTCCATGACCACCCCCGATGCGCGCACCATCTTTATCAAGCCCTGGGAAAAAAACATGATACCTGAAATCGAAAAGGCCATCCGCGATGCCAATCTTGGCTTAAATCCTCAAAACGACGGGCAACAGGTAATAGTTAATATACCTATGCTAACCGAAGAGCGCAGAAAACAACTGGTCAGACAGGTACATCAGGAATGCGAGCATGGCCGCGTAAGCATCCGCAACATCCGCAAGGAAACCAACGAACACATCAAAAAAGTGAAGGGCGTTTCTGAAGACGACATCAAAGATGCCGAAGCACGTGTTCAGAAACTCACGGATGAATTTATTGGCAAGATTGACGCCCTGATGAAAAAGAAAGAAACAGAAATCATGACGGTGTAACCATGGCACAGCCCAGCTTTACCGAGCGTGCAAAAAAATCCGTATCCCGTTTTGTCAAGCGCATGCTGGTGGTATTGCTTTTGCTGGGATTAGGCGTTGGATCTTTTCTGTATTGGGGTGTGTATGAGCGCGGTGTGATGGCCGGTAAAGTATTGCGCATCACCCAAAAAGGGATCATTTTTAAAACATACGAGGGCAAACTCAACCTCGAATCTTTTGGTGCACTCAAAGGAACCAGCCCGATAGCCGAAACCTTTGATTTTTCGGTTGAGAAAAACAATACCCAGGTCCTGGCCGATTTGGAAGAGGTAGCCCTCTCGGGCGAGCGGGTAAACCTGCACTTCGTAAAACGTTACATCAAAGTTCCCTGGCGCGGTGAAACCCGCTACTTTATCACCCGAGTGGAACGAAGCAGTTCCCGGCAATGAGAATATTTCTGGCTGTATTCGCTCTTCTTGCCGCACAACAGGTCAGCAGTCAGTCCGTCAAACAAAGGCATTTTTATACAGCACACGTATTTCTGCGTGCCGGTGAGCAGCATTACACCAAATGGATTCACGCCGATTCCTCAGGGGTAACCTTACAATCGCTGTCCGATACCACTCAGATTTTTCACCTTCGGGCCGAAGATATACTGCGCATCGACATCCGCAGCAGCAACGCATCTACCCGAAATGCATTGTATGGCGCCATCATCGGATTTACCATTGGCTTTGGTACCGGGTGGGCATCTTATTCCGATGGACACGATGGCGATATTAACCAGATAGGACGCGCAGCAGGCACCGGCCTACTGGGTGCCTTCGGAGGCGCCTTCCTGGGATTTGTAAGCGGTAGCTTTCCGAAGACCTACCGGATACTGGGACAACCGCAACAATACAACCGACAGCTGCCAAAACTTGCCCGGTACAATACCCTGAAACGTTCATTTACCTTCTGATTTCCGTCCCTCTTTTTGGCCTCAACCTGCAGAATTTTTTCGAAATATTTGTACACCTTTGAATCCAGACCGTGAGCAAGCCTCTTGTTTTATATGGTTCCTACGGATACACCGGCCGGCTGATAGCAGAAGAGTGCCGCAGGCTAAATCTTCCTGTTGTACTTAGCGGAAGGAATAAACAACAACTGGCCGAACAAAGTAGCCAGACGGGCTATCCTTACGAAGTGTGCGAACTGCATCAGCATAAGGCACTGCGAAAACTACTTGGTAATGCCGCCCTGGTTATACATTGTGCCGGTCCGTTTCGTCATACCGCCACACAGATGGCAACAGCCTGCCTGGATGCAGGGGTGCACTATACCGACATTACCGGTGAATACGAGGTGTTCGAAAAACTTGCCCAATACAACCAACCGGCACGTGAGAGAAATGTTATGATTATGCCCGGAACCGGCTTTGACGTGGTACCATCTGACTGTCTGGCCTTGTATCTGAAAAATAAACTACCGGACGCTACACACCTTCAGTTAGCCTTCACTGCGCTGAAGGGCGGCCTCTCGCGCGGAACACGCAAAAGCATGATTGAAGGCCTGGGTTATCCCGTTAAAATCAGAAAGAACGGTGCACTTACCGATATACAACCTGGTGATAAGGTGATGGAGGTTGACTTTGGCACCTTCCGGCAAATGACCCTGTGTATTCCATGGGGCGATATTGCCACAGCCTGGTACAGTACCGGCATACCCAACATTGAAGTATATGCCGGCGCAAGCGCGAATCTGATTAAATGGGCCAGGAGGATGCGCTACCTGAACTGGTTGTTCAGAATGCACATGATTAAAAATTTTCTTCTTCGTCAGGCAGACAAAAAACACAACCCTTCGGTTGACAGGATAAAGGAAGGAAAGAGTTATCTGTGGGGAAGGGTGTGGAACGAAGGTGGTATGTCGGTTGAAGCGCGGCTTGCAACATTAAACGGCTACCTTCTTACGGCTAAAACGAGTGTTGTGATTGCACAGAAAATTCTGAACCAAAATTTCAAACCCGGTTTTCAAACACCAGCAATGGCCTATGGCCCCGACTTAATCCTGGAAATTAAAGGAACAACGAGATTTTAACGCCCGGTAAATTGGCTTGATCTGTTTTTTTATCTAAATTTCTGCTTCGTAGCCCCTTACCCATGAAAAATCTTTCTCTGATCCCGGCGTTTTTCATTCTCTCACTATATACACAGGCGCAGTGCAACGATTTCTATGGCATAAAGGAAGGCTCATCCTGGACGTATGAAAACTTCAACGCAAAAGGAAAATCGGTTGGAAAGAACGAACAAAAGGTAACAGCCTACAACGGATCGTCAAACGGCTATACGGCTACTATCCACACGGTAATGTACAACGACAAAGGGAAAAAACTTACCGAAGCCGATCTGGATGTGCGGTGCGAAGGCGGCACGTTTATTATGGATATGCGCAAATTTATTCCGCACGAACAGCAAAAGGCATTTGAATCTTATGAGCTGAAGTTTGAAGCCGAAAATCTGGAGCTACCATCCCGCCTCTCGCCCGGACAAACGCTCAAAAATGGTTCAGTAACCATGACGGCCATCGGCAGCCCCATGCCCATGAAAATATCCGTCCACATCACCGATCGGAAGGTGGAAGGAAAAGAAACCATCACCACACCGGCCGGCACATTTGAGTGTTGGAAAATATCCAGCAAGTCGAACACCCAGATGCAGATGGGCATCAACATGAACCTGAACTTCTCTTCGGTTGAGTGGATTTCAGAAAAAACCGGCATGGTTAAATCCGAATCGTACGATAAGAACGGCAATCTTACATCGTACACGGTTCTGGTTAGCCGGCAGAATTAGATGTGATAAATCCATTCGGTATACTGACTGTCGTGCGGGTTAAAGTCAGACTAAACCAAAAAGTGTTCGTCTAATATTTCAACACTATCCGGTTTTTAATGTCAAGGTTGCGGTAGCTTGCTTTTGCCCCGGCGTTGGTATAACTGCGTTCCTGCCACGCAGCGGGCATGATGCGGTTGCGCGGGGTTCGGTAAATGCCGTTTGGATGAACAATGCGCGAAATAGGTTCGTCTATAGCTATGTTCAGCAGGTACGCTTTTGTTGAGAAGCCGTGAACAAAAGCTGAATAAGCTCTTCTGGTTCTTCAACCATTCAATATATGTATGGTAATTTCTTTCCTTTTTTCCATTCTTCCGATTTGATTGGCCGATATCCCATTTTCCTGTAAAAAAAACGCAAAGTTTTGCGCAGCAACTTCTTCCACACACACCAGCAATCCTCCATTGGTTTGCGGATCACAGAGGGTGAGCAGGGATTCGGCACCTATACCACTCACCTTCTTTTCAAAGCTCTGCCAGTTGCGCATGGTGTTGTCGGGATAAATCATGCGCGATGTGTAAGTTTTCAGGTTGTGCATCAGCGGCACTTTATCATAAAATATTTCAGCGGATGTATTGCTCCCTTCGCACACCTCCAGTAAATGCCCGAGCACACCGAATCCGGTTACATCGGTCATGGCCGTTACGTAGGATAGCTCCCCTATTTTTTCGCCCACCTGATTCAGTTCTGTCATCCATCTTATTGCCTGTATGAGGTCATCTTCATCAGCCAGGTTTCGTTTGGCAGCTGTGGTGATGATGCCACTGCCCAGTGGCTTGGTGAGGTAGATAATATCTCCCACACGTGCGGTGTTGTTGCGTTTGAGATTTTCTTTTCTAACGATGCCGCTCACGGCCAGTCCGAAAAAAGGTTCCGGACTGTCTATGCTGTGCCCGCCTGCCAGAGGAATGCCTGCTTTCATACAGATACTCCGGCCGCCTTCCAGTACCTGTGCAGCTACTTCGGCAGGAATTTTATCAACCGGCCATCCCAACAATGCCAAAGCCAAGAGCGGCCTGCCCCCCATGGCATACACATCGCTCAGCGCATTGGCAGCAGCAATCGCACCAAAGGTATGCGCGTCATCTACAATCGGCATGAAAAAATCTGTTGTGCTGATGAGGCAAGTGTGCTCGTCCAATGCAAAAACAGCGGCATCATCGCGCGTAGCATTGCCTACCATTAACCCGGGGAAATCCCGAATCGAACCATCGCTTTCCTTCAAAATCTTTTCGAGTACGGCTGGTGCTATCTTGCAGCCGCATCCGGCACCATGGGCAAACTGCGTAAGCCTGATTTCATTGATCAACATATTCAGTCTTCAATATTCGCTTTTTCATCTGCATCCAGCTTCACTAATTGTTCAACAACTCCGTTAACCGAATGTCCATCCCAGTTCACACGGCAAACAATACGCTGTAGTTTACGACTTAATCCATTACGGTAGGCCTTGTCGTAGTAGTTGAGAATGCAGCTTATTGCCTCCGGCCAATTCCCTGCCAGTACATGCTCGCGTGCTTGTTTATAGTGCTGATGACCAAGCCGGTGGGTTATTTTTTCCAGGGCCTGAAGAAACGCTGTTGTATCGGCATTGGCATATTCACCGACAAGGCGTTGTATCCTGACTTCTCTCTGCGCATCAATCTCAATCACGGGGCATTCATTCATTCTGTTCCAGAACGCCTGCGGAAGAAAAACCTTGCCTATGGCAATGGATTCATCTTCAATCCATACGGTGCGGTTTTCATCCAGTTTCAGTAACTGTTCAAACAATTCATTTTCAAATTGCTCGGTAGTTGGCTGGGGCGGCATCATCAGGCCGCCAAACACCGAGCCTTTATGCTTTGCCAGCGTTTCCAGATCAATAACCTGTTCACCATGTTGTGAAAGTGCTTGCAGAATTTCAGTTTTACCCGATCCGGTATAACCACCGATAATTTTAAACTTCCATTTCCTTGCAAAATATTCCTGTGCCAGCCTGCGGTATGCCTTGTATCCACCCCTCAGGGTGTGGCATTTTATTCGCGCCATCTCAGCAAAGCGGCTGAAATAGTCCGAACGCATGCCGCCACGCCAGCAATGCGCAATGACTTCCCGCCTTGCCCCGGCTGTGCGTTCCGTTTGCTCGATTAGTTGTGCGAGCACGGGTCCGATTAAACGGAAACCGGTGCGGATGGCTTCAAGCTGACCATATTGTTTGTAAGCGGTACCCACCGCAGCACGTTGCTCATTATTGAGCAAAGGAATGTTGGTGCTGCCCGGAATATGTCCGGCTGCGTACTCACCTTCTGAACGCACATCAATTACCGGCAATTCCGCACGAAGTTTCAGAAAATCCTCCACCCGAAGTTCCATAGCGGTGAAGTTAAGAAGGTAAATTACATGTCGGAAAACCGGGCCATAAGCGTTGAGGCAATACCGATACGGAAGCCGTAGGATTGATAGGCCCCATTCTGAAAGGCTGCAGCAATCTCGACCCTGAAAAGACGCAGGATACCATTGACGGCATAGCCCAGTTCCACATAATTCTGCGAGGTAGAAGTACCCAGGTAATTGATAAAGACGCTCTCGCGTATGCCCAACAGGTGCAGTTTATAATTGGATGAGACCAGAAGTTTTCTGAACTGATAATTGAAATTGGCCACCAGATATTCCTTTGCAGTGCTATACCGGTAATAATCCAGCAGCCTGAAACTGCCAATGGGGTCGGTAGTGGTCAGGGGCGTGAGGTTACCCATAAAGTGGCGGTAATCCATAAAAGCCATGCTGTCGGTTTTGAAAAACTTTCCGGCCTGCAGTTGGATGCGCAAATCGCCCCGCACACCCGCATTCAGTGTATGGCGATAGCCGATCTCCGCCCGGTTGAAATTAATCCCGCTGTTGAATGCCGGAAATCCCTGATCATAGCGCAAACTGAAAGCCGGTGACGACGTTTCAATTGCATACCTGCGTCCGTTTCGGATGTAGTATTTTAGCCACGGCCGGTAGGTGATAGTGGCAGACCCAATAAAGGCATAATGATTGGGAAAACTGGTGTTTTCCAATTCCAGGCTTTCGGGCGCATTGGGCGAATACCCCTCACTGTTTCCTCGCCTGCTCCAGGTGTAGTTGGTGATGTTAAACAGCTCCCTGCGATAGGCATAAGTCCATGTTGTACCCATCTGCAAACGGGGTGTAAGGATACGCTGTGCAGTCAGATTGATAAAATCCTGTTCATATATTTTCATAAAGTTGCGCATACCCCCCAACGAAGTGAGAGAATTAATAACCGGAAGGATGGGTTCGTCGGGGTTATATTGCTGTACATATCTTCCGCCTTCCATCTGAATCCGGCTTTTTCTGTTGCGTACCTGGAAACGCAGTGTGCCGCTGAGCTGATTACGGGCAAAGGCATAGCGAAAGGTAGGCCTGAAGTTTAAGCGGGTTCGCATACTGTCTTGTAAGGCATATCCCCAGTTGGTACGGTGCAGCAATACAAAACCCTCAACGGGATTAAACAATGTCTGTAAAGGCTCCATCCACAGACTGGTACGCTTGCCGAGTTTATAATAATCGCCCGTTAGCACGTCCCACGGCTGGAAGCCTTCTTTGTTTTTATCTGACCTGCGCAACGTGTCGCCTTCTTCCTTTTTTCGTTCCTCAATGGCCAGGCTGTCGGTTATGCGGTAACCTTTCACTTCTTCAACTGTAAGTGGAACCGGCCGGATGGACGCCCAGTAAAGCGAATCTTTTTTATAGGCCCCACTGTCCACTTTAAATTCAGTTATAGCCACAACGGTAGGATCGGGCTGCTGTTTCTGTTCCTGCTTTTCGTATTCCTTCATGATGGCTTTCAGCTCCTTGCGTGTAATTTCCTTGCCTGCTTCAAGGCGCTGCTGCAACGGCTGACTTTTCCTGCTTAGTGTTTTTTCAATTTCGCGCGCTTTTTCGGCTTGCAGTTTTTCATCAATCACCACCATGTTTTCCACAGCCAGTTCCGGATTAAGGCTAATGCGATAGTTACTTACTGTGGCCAGATAGGAGTAGTCGAATTCGAACCCGAAAAACTTGCCGGTAACAAAAAACTGCTGGGACACAGGCAGCCATGCCTTATCTTCAATCGGTGCATACATTTGTTTAATGTCAATGCGTATGCCCAGCTTGGTGGTGCGGAAGTCAAGGCTATGGATACTCCACCAGTCTTCTACAATATATAACATGCCCTCTACTACATTATCGCCACGAGAACGGGGTATAACTTTAATTTTACTGATGTCGTAATTGCGATCCTTGAATGTTCCCTGATATTCAAATTTATAATAGGCAAATGCTGCCGGCGAGAGGGGCGATACAGTTTCGGCAATCATGGGCTGGTAAAAACTACCGAATACAAAGGCGTTGGGAGAAGTATTGTTGTCCCGCCCGTCACTGCGGATCGAAATGACTTTTTCACGAAAAATATTAGGACGTTTATAATGAATCTCGCTCACCGATTCCGAGATAAAGACGCGGTTCTTTTTAATGCCTTCTTTTTCCAATGCCTTTTTGGCCAGCCACGGGTAGTCTTTCAACTTACCAGAGCCTTTGATATACACCCTGGCCGAAAAGCTGTCAATTTGCTGGGTGTGATACTTGGCTTTGGCAATGGCTTTGCGCATGATGGTATAAGCCGGGTCTTCATTGCCGGCTGTTACGGTTACGTTCTGCAATACAATGACCTGCTCCTTCAGGCTGATATTCATCACAACAAACTCAAGGCCTACTTCTACCTGTCTTTGCTGGCTTTCATAGCCCAGGTACTGATAAACAATGTCATAACGCCCCGGTGGTAAACTAATCTCATAGTACCCCTGCTCATTGGTGGCAGTTCCGGTGCCCAGTTGTTTTACATAGATGGTGGCCCAGGCCAGCGGTGTTCCGTCTTCCGACTGGATAGTACCTTTAATACCACCGGCCAGCAGCGCAGTGCTTATGAAGAAAAACAACATCCGGATAATGTACATACAGCCTGGTAAGTAGCCCGAAACAAACCTCAATTACAGTTATCGGTAAAAATGCCTGGTGCGGATGATTTCTTCAACAGGGTCAGGGACAAGGTAGCGCACAGACTGATTTTTTTTTACGCATTCGCGGATAAATGTGGCGGAAATACCGATTAGCGGTGCAGGCACCAGTTTAACATTCGGATGTTGTTTGATTTTTTCAGCTTCATCCGTTGGTGGCTCGCGCAGCATACGCGGATACACATACAGGCCGTAGTCATCCAGAATGCGTTGATAGTTTTTCCAACGCGAAAAGGTGTTGAGGTTATCTTCGCCTATTATCACTTTAAATTCCTTGCCGGGATGCTTCTCGGTGAGATAAACAAGCGTGTGAATAGTATAATTAGGTTTTGGCAGATGAAATTCCACATCGCTTACTTCCAGTTTATAGTTGTCGTACACGGCCGCCCGCACCATGTCGTAGCGGTCGAAGTCGTGCAGCAAGGTCTTGGCAGGCTTAAGCGGATTTTGCGGGGTTACCACAAACCATACTTTCTGCAGGTCGGTGGTTTCGGCCATGAGGTTGGCAATGATCATGTGCCCGGTGTGAATGGGATTGAAGGAACCAAAAAACAAACCGATTTTCATGGCGTACGGTTAAGCGCCCTTTAAGTTGATCATTTTTTTTTGAATTCATCGTACAGCCGCTGCGCTTCGGCAAGGGTCTGTTCCAGGTTTTCATTGACCAGCACCACGTCAAACTGGTCGGCAAAAGTCATTTCAAAGCGTGCTTTAAACAGGCGTTGCGACAAGCTGGCATGGGTTTCGGTGCCGCGGTTTTTCAGGCGCTCCTCGAGGATCTCCATAGAAGGCACTTTCACGAAAATTGCCAGTGCCTTGTCGCCAAAATATTTCTTCAGATTGAGCCCGCCTTTTACATCCACGTCAAAAATTACATTCTTACCTGCCTTCCACAATCTTTCCACCTCCGATTTCAGCGTGCCGTAGTAATTGCCTTCGTACACTTCTTCCCATTCAATAAATTCGTTGTTGTCTATTTTCTGTTTGAATTCTTCCGGGGTAAGAAAGTAATAATCCACACCGTGCTGCTCATTCCGGCCGCGTTTGTCGCGCGTGGAGGCCGAAATTGAGAAGCCCAGATCGGGATTGTTTCGAAGCAGATGCTTAACGATAGTGGTTTTCCCTGAGCCGGAAGGTGCGGAAAAAATCAATGCTTTTCCCGCCATGTTTACCGGGTAGTTTGGATTTGCTGTTTGATTTTTTCTATCAGCTCGGGTGGGGCACCATTGCCATTGCACTGGGTTTTGAGCAATGCGCGGATGGCGATCTCCAGTTCGTAGGTTTGGTAGCAGGGCAGGCAATGCAAAATGTGCAGCTCAAATTCGCGTTTCTCTTCTGGTGTAGCATCGCCATCCAAAACTTTCTGGAGCATTTCGCGGCATTTCTGTGAGCCGATAGGATTTTCAGATGAACACGACATAGGTTTAGGTGTTTTTATAACCCATCTTCCGGGCATAGTCGCTGAGTTTTTCCTTCAGCAGGTTGCGCGCCCGGTGCAGGCGGCTGCGCACCGTACCAATGGGTATATCGAGTATTTTAGCCATCTCATCGTATTTAAACCCTTCCAGATCACACAAAATTATAACAGTTCTGAAATCTACATCCAGGGAGTTAAGTGCATTCGATATCTCATCACCTATCATGTCTTTCACCGCTTCCACCCGCAAATCGGGTGTTATCTGGCGGTTTACATCTTCTGAGTTATAGAAGCTCTCTACTTCCTGGTAATCTACTTTGGAAGGTTCCTTGCTCTTCTTCCTGTAGTCATTAATAAAACTGTTTTTTAAAATCCGAAACAGCCAGGCTTTGGCATTAGTTCCGCGTTCAAAGGAATCGATGAACCGATATGCCTTCAGGTAGGTATCCTGCACCAGGTCGTTGGCATCATCGGGGTCCAGCGTAAGCCGGTAGGCAAAGTTGTGCATGGAGTTGATGTGGGGCATAAACTCACCATGAAAAATATCGAGTTTTTCCTCGTCTGTGTATCGTTTTACAATGTTTTCTTCTTCCATGCAGCCCAAAAGTAGTAAGTTATTCAGACAAGTTCTAAATAATAACAAACCGCCCGAAGGCGGTCTGTTAAACGGTTAAACGGCAATGCAGGTTATTTGCGGGCTGTTATACCCGAAAGGGTCCGGGCCATGGCAATAAATTCCCTGCGATATCCATCGTTGTCCGGCCCCTTCGCACCTTCGGCCATCGCTATCACCTCTTCGTAGGTAAACCGTTTAACATATTCCGATTCACGCAACAGCATGCCGAACGCAGCAACAGCAGCCGACCACCGGAAGTTATCTGAAGTTTTATTCAATGGCATCGGCTTGTTCGTAAGCACATGCACCATAAGCCTGCTGGTTTCTTCTTCGGGCTTTTTATAGCGAAATTTTACCGTCATCAGTTCATCACTTTTCATGGCCAATGGATTCATTTTCTGTTGCTGGTATTTTAGTTCATCTACCGGCTGAAAGAACTCACTGTCCACACCCACCGGTATAATTTCGTACAAGGCTGTAACCGCATGCCCCGAACCCAGATCGCCCGCGTCTTTTTTGTCGTTGTTAAAATCCTCACCCCTCAACAACCGGTTTTCGTATCCGATAAGCCGGTAGGCTTTTACTTTGGCCGCATTGAATTCAACCTGCAGTTTTACATCCTTGGCAATGGTAAAGAGGGTTCCGCCAAATTCATTTACCAGTACCTTGCGCGCCTCGTTCATGTTATCAATATAGGCATAGTTGCCATTGCCCTTGCCGGCCAGTGTTTCCATTTTCGAATCCTTGTAATTACCCATGCCAAATCCAAGCACGGTTAGAAAAACACCGCTTTTACGCTCTTCTTCAATCAGCCTTTCCATGGCGGCATTGCTCGATTCGCCCACGTTGAAATCGCCATCGGTCGCGAGAATAACACGATTATTGCCTTTCGGATTGAAGTATTTCTTTGCTGTGGCATAGGCCAGTCGCAATCCTGCACCGCCGGCTGTTGAGCCCCCCGCCTCAAGACGTTCTATTGCTGCGTGAATTTTTTCCTTTTCACTGCCAGGGGTGGGATCCAGTACCAGTCCGGCCGCACCGGCATACACCACTATGGCTACGTGATCCTGCGGGCGTAGTTCGTTGATAAGCAGGCGAAAGGATGCTTTCAGGAGGGGTAGCTTATTGGGCTCATTCATTGAGCCCGATACATCAATCAAAAACACCAGGTTAGAGGGGGGCAGGTTTTCAGTAGGGATCCGCCGGCCTTGTAAGCCGATATGCACCAACTTATGATTGCGGTTCCACGGGGCTTCGGAAATTTCGGTGGTGATGGAGAAGGGATGCTCACCGGAAGGCTGCGGATATTCGTAATCGAAATAGTTTATCAGTTCTTCAATGCGCACGGCATCTTTGGGCGGCTTCTGGCCATAGTTGATAAACCTGCGCACATTGCTGTACGATGCCGCATCTACATCAATGGAAAAGGTAGAGAGAGGGTTGCGCAGTGCATCGTGAAAGATGTTTTCGTTAATGCCCTCATATTCTTCGGTGTTCCAGTTCGGATAATGTACGGCTTCGTAGACATTCGTGAAGGACATATTGTACTGAACAGCCGGTTGATCTTTCAGCCGGTGTTGTGTAGTTCCCAACCTTTCCGGAAGGTTAGCGGTGTCATTATGCAGGGTCACATCCACCCGGTTGCCGGTCCCGATTCTTACTTCTTTGGTTTTCATGCCCGCAAGCACAAATACAAGCGTACCGCCTGCATCGGGCACGGTTATAGAATAATATCCATGCGCATTGGTAAAGGACCTTGTATGGGTGTCCTTGAGCGCCACACTCACACCGGATAAAGGTTTACCGCTGTCGGATGCCGTAACGGTTCCGGTAATGACGCGCTGTTGGCCCAGGGTAAAGGCCAGACCAGACAGGGCCAGCACCGTAAGCAAAAACATTTTTGTTTTCATGGGATAACGATTTTGATTTATATGCGAGATGCAGCCAGGCCAGACATTCCATAAAACCGGATAAAAAACTTTGCGTACCTTTCTTATATGCACGACAACCTGCCAGATGAAGAGCTTTTGCGGGTATATCGCCATACGGGCACGATGGAAGTAGTGGGAAGGCTTTTTGTGCGGTATTCAGCGCTGGTGTTTGGCGTGTGCCTGAAGTACCTGAAAAACCGGGAAGAGGCCCGCGATGCTTCCATGCACCTGTTTGAAAAACTGCCGAAATTGCTCCTGCACCATGATATTCAATATTTCAAAGGGTGGCTGTACACCACTGTGCGCAACCATTGCCTGATGACGCTGCGCAGCCGGAAAAACCATATTGTAAACGATTTGCCGGATTTTGTTGTGGAAACTGTGCCCGAAGTGCATCAGGATAACGTACTGGATGAAGCCCGTATGGAAGCGCTTGAACACTGCCTGTCCCGCCTGGCCGAAGGTCAGCAGCAGTGTGTGCGCCTGTTTTACCTGCAGCAGAAATGCTATGCTGAGGTTGCTGCAATTACCGGCTTCTCGCTCAAGGCTGTGAAGAGTTATATACAGAACGGGAGAAGGAATCTTAAAATTTGTATCGAAAAACATGCGCAATTACACCGATGATATAAGACGATACCGCAGCGGTAAAATGACTCCGGAGGAGCGGCATGCACTTGAACGGGAAGCGCTGAACGATCCCTTTCTGGCCGAAGCCCTTGAGGGTGCTGAAGAAATTGACGCAACGGCGTTTGCGGAAGAAGTGGCAGCGTTGAATCGCAGGGTTGAGCATCGTGCGCAACGCCAACCAGGCAAGCGGTGGCAACAGCTTGTTCGCGTGGCTGCAGCGGTGGTGGTGCTGGCGCTTGCCACCTTCGGAATCGTGTACCTCTGGCCGGGCAGTAAGCCGGAACCCATAGCTTTGGAACAAGTAACCACCCGGGAGGCTGAAACATTGGCCGCTGGTTCCGACTCCCCACAGGTAGCCTTCAATGAAAAAGTTTTGCAGCATGCAGGTGAACAGAAGCAGAAGGACGAAAGGCAACCTGTAACCGATCCTGTTGTATCCGATAAAAAAACAGACCAAAAACTGACACTGGCTGAAAAGCCCCAGACAAAAGAAAATGTGCAGGGTGTACTTCAGGAAGAAACGGAACTGGCTGCATCGGAAAACGAAGCTGCCAGAGCACTGAAGCCTGCCGTAAACACACCGGTTATGGCATTGCGAAGTGAACCAGACAGAGAAGCGGAAGGGGGGCAGATAAGCAAGGTGGTGATTGCAGGCGAGCAAAAGAACGTGCCAGGATTCAAGGCTGCCTACCCCGAAGGCGGCCTGGAGGCCTATCTGAATTACCTGGAACAGTCGCGGCAATATCCATCCGAAGCCTTGAAGCAGAAAACAGAAGGTCTTGCAGTTATTGAATTTGTGGTAGAACCCAATGGTTCGCTTAGCAACCTGAAAGTCGTTCGCAGCCTTGGCAGCGGCTGCGATGAAGAACTTATACGACTCGTGCGTAAAGGTGCACGCTGGTTACCAGCCATGCAATATAATACCCCTGTACACGATACCGTAAGGGTGCAACTGCGTTTTAAATTGCCGAAGTAACCGGTTGGCAAAACAAAATAACCCGCAGAGATTGGTTATACCCTAAACCACCTTCTTCCGGATTACCCGCGCATAGGTGCGGCTTACCGGAAAACTTTTGCCGTTGCTCATCTTCACCATCATACCGCCATTGAAATGACGTTCAATCTCCTTCAGGTAATTGATATTGATGATGGTGCTTCGGTGCACGCGTATAAACACTTCCGGATTGAGAATTTCTTCGAGTTTGCCTATCCCCGATGAGCTGACAAACTGATCGGATTTAGTGGTGAGAATGGTGTAGTCGCCCGAGGCTTCCAGAAACATAATCTCCTCTACCGGCAGGTTAATGAGTTTTTCCGACTTCTGCACAAAAATGTGCGAGTCGAATACAGTTTTATTTTCTGTTTTAAGTGAGCGCAACAGTTCACCAACCGGATTTTGTTCCAGTTGCAGGCGGTCAAGGGCGCGCTTTACTGCCAGCTTAAAGCGTTCCTGATCAATGGGCTTGAGCAGGTAATCCACAGCATTTTTTTCAAATGCTTTAATAGCGTACTGGTCGTAGGCGGTGGTAAATATTACATAGGGGTCGTGGGTTATTTCATCGAGTACATCAAAGCCGTTCATGCCAGGCATCTGCACATCAAGGAAAATCAGATCGGGTTTATCGGCATCAATGCGCTCAACCGCTTCACGGCCGCGTTCGGCTTCGCCAATCACAGAAAGTTCGGGTATTTGATCGATGTACTCGCGCAGTAATTCGCGGGCCAGTTGTTCATCGTCAATAATCAGGCATTTTACGTTCATAAGAGTGTGTATTATACGGCTTCTTTATGCAGTTCAGGTTCGTGTTGCAGTTGTTGTTCTTCTTCGCTAAGTGGTATGAAAAAACTGACTGAATAACCCCATTCGCTGGCGTGTATGCGCAAACCGGAGTCCGGACCAAAGGCGTTGCGCAGGCGGCTGTCGGTATTCTTTAAACCCACACCGGTTGAGGAGGCATCCATGACCTTTTTGGCATTGGAACCCAGTCCGTCATCCTTTACTTCAAAAAATATGGTTTTATTAAAACGCTTAACTGTCAAGGTAATGGTTCCCCCTTCTTCTTTTGGTGCAATGCCATATTTCACTGCATTTTCAACCAGCGGCTGTAAAATCATGGGTGGTACTTTAATTCCGAGGCAGGTAAAGTCAACCTGTTTAATAAATTTCAGGCGGTTGCCAAAGCGAACCTGCTGTATTTTGATATAGTTATCAATAAAGTCCAGCTCGTGAATTAGTTTCACAGGTTGATCGCTGTGCGCATCGAGGGCATAGCGGAAAATATCCGATAACTGGGTTATTACCTTGCGTGCACTTTCTTTATTTGAACTGATGAGTGTATTGATTGAATTAAGTGTATTAAAAAGAAAATGCGGGTTGATTTGCGATTTCAGCAAAGCCAGCTGCATCTCGCGGTTTTTTACTGCGAGTTCGGCTTTCTCCTGTTCGCGCTTTTGCATACGCTGGAAGTACCGGATAATGTAGTACACGGCAGCCGTAATAAGGTATTGGTTTTGAAAGTGCAAGCCTTCCCACCGCAGTAAGCCGATCATGTGATCTTTCCACTGGTCGAAATACACAAAGCCCTCTACATAGTCTTCCAGATAATAACTCAGCGAGCCCATGATCAGAAAAAAAACAACCGCACCTGCTACATGCCCGGCAATCTGAATATAAAGGTTGAAGCGGAACAACCAGTGACTGTATAAAAGTATAGCAGTTATAAGGATACAAAGGGCCTCAAACAGATACAGGGTATTCCAGAATACAAATGTAAATGGCCGCTCCAGTTGGTACTCCAGGACTGCGCTTATCGCATAATTGAGGAAATACCACAGGCATAGGTACAGATAGGCCTTTTTCCAGATGCTCGGTATTTTATCCAGGTTAAACAAAGTCGTTAAAATTCCAAGTTAAAGTTACACAGAAGAACAGTAAGCCGCTCAACGGGTTCGATTAATCGCCAAATTGGGGGAAATATCGGATAATCTTACCTCGCATTTGAAACGCAAAGCAGAATACGGAATTTTATCCCCATGAAGCAATTTGCTGTTTGGGCCTGTGTGTTTTTTTCGGTTGCCACCTGGGCACAGCGACTTACCATAACCGGAAAAATAACCGATGCTGCTGACGGTGAACCTTTGCCTTACGCCTCCATTGGCATAAAAGGTAAAACCATATCTACCATCAGCAATTTAAACGGTGAGTTTGATTTTCATGTGCCCCCCGAGTACCGGAATGATATTCTTGTCATCAGCATGATGGGTTATGAAAACTACGAAGCGCCCATATGGGCTATTGAAAGCCCGCTTACGGTACGGTTACACCAGCATACCACTGTGCTGCAGGAAGTGGTGGTAAAGGATTCGCTTACTGGCGGTGATATTCTGCGAATAGCATTAAGCCGAATTGAGCAGAACTTTCCTATGAAACCTTTTTTACTGGAAGGCTTTTACCGCGATGTGAAGAAAGTTGCCGACTCTTATATATCCCTGCTTGAGGCTGCCGTGAAGATTTATGATGAAGATTATGCCGAACCTCGCAACAAGTACAAACTGCGCGAACGCGTTCGATTGATTGAAGTACGGAAAAGCCTGGGTTATGAAAGCCGGTTTACCACTTTTTTCGATCAGGACAATCTGCTGGAAGATTTATTGCTACATAATAACATACGCTACAGGCAAATAGAGGCGCGGGAACCCATGTTTGCCAGCATGATACGAGAGCCTGACTCATACTACAACGGACATGAAATTTTCGTTGTGGCACATACCGATCAGTACCTGCTCAGGATTTTTATTGACAAAAAAACCTATGCTATCGTGCATCTGGCCTATGAAACCGGATCATCGAATGAGATTATCGGGAAGCGCGGCAACCTGATCAGCAAATTTGCCGGCCTGAAAAAAGAAATTGATTTCCGCGAAGTTGACGGAAAAATGTTTCTGAACTACATTACCATGACTTCGCACGTTAACTGGCACGATCGGAAAACCGACTCGCTGCGCTTTAAAACAGAATTGTTTCAGCAGCTTCTGATTAACAAAGTGCACTCCAAAACCAATGAGCGCATTGCTACCACGGAAAAAATGCGCAACTATGGGCTTCAATATCAGGACAAACCCTACAACCGGGAATTCTGGGACAACTACAACATTATTAAGGACACGCCACTCGACCGGAAAATTGTGGAAGATCTGGAGCGCTTTGCCCCGCTGCACCGCCAGTTTGAAGGGAAGCAGTGAGCCAGTTGCCGGTTTATTCCTATTTTCCTTTTACTGCTACCTGTTCGTTCCATTCGTACACTTTGGTAGCAATTCCGGTAAGGATATCCGGATCTTTTTCCAGGGCATTGCCTATCACAATCAGGTCGGCTCCGGCTTCGAGGGCTTGTTGTGCCTTGATAGGGGTGTTGATACCGCCCCCTACGATGATGGGCACCGATACTGCCTTGCGCACCGCGCTGATCATGCGTCCGCTGATTTCAGTTTCTGCGCCACTGCCGGCATCCAGGTACATCAGCTTCAGGCCCAGCATTTCGCCGGCCATGGCCGTGCAGGCAGCCAGTGAATATTTGTCTTCCGGTATAGGTATGGTGTTGCTTACATACGCTACCGATGTTGTGCGGCCCGAGCCAATCAGCAGGTATCCTGTAGGAAGTACTTCAAGTGATGTATTACGGATGATGGGGGCAGCCACCACGTGTTGTCCGATCAAAAGTTCGGGATTACGCCCGGAAATAAGTGATAGGAACAAGATGGCATCGGCCTGCGGATCAACCTGGATGGCATTACCCGGAAACAGCACAACTGGTATATTTACCTGGGTACGTATCTGGCTGATTACATCGCCCAGGTTGACGGTGGTAATCAGGCTTCCTCCCACAAAAAAATAATCCACACAGTTTTCGCTTGCCAGGTTAATCAGGTGCCGTAGTTGGGTTGTGTCCACAACTTTATCCGGATCAATCAGCACAGCAATTCCCTTTTTGCCTGCTGCCCGTATTTCGTACAATTGCTTAAGAATGCTCATCCGTTTTGGCGTTAGCTGAGTCACGCAGATAGGCGGTTAGTTTCTCTTTGGCCAGGCTCAGTAAAAATACGGTTGCCTGCGTGGCCAGTAC
Organism: Cyclobacteriaceae bacterium; assembly: GCA_036787955.1. Lineage (GTDB taxonomy): Bacteria > Bacteroidota > Bacteroidia > Cytophagales > Cyclobacteriaceae > UBA2336. Next base: position 50,253 of record DAIQOI010000010.1, on the reverse strand, counting down.
CGTGCCCACCTGGGTTAAAATATTGTTCAATGGCGATTCGGTTTCTGCCTGCTCTGTCTCTTTTGTGGCATCTGCTTCTTTGGCTTTTTGTTTTTTTCTGCTTTTTCCCCCGGCTAACTGGCGTACCAGTATGTAGGTGAGTGCCAGCGCACCACCGATAATCAGGGCGTTGGTCAGAATTTTTTCCGTGCGTTCGGTAAGCTCTTCAAATTCTGTTTCCAGTTCTTCACGCTGTGCGGCTGCCTTGCGCTGCAGGCGCATTTTTTTCGGATCATCAACAGGTGAATACATGACTTATTTTTTTAGCATCTGCGACTTGATTCGTTGTTCAAGATAACCGGAAAGCGGCTTCCGGAAAAGTATCAGCAACAGCAGCACCAGCATATAGCCACCGGCAGTTAATGCAAAGCCCGCAGCATAACCGTAATATTCGGCCAGTTTCAAGGATAAAGCAATGCTCGCTATAACTACAGCCAGTGCCGCAAAGCCAAGCACCACCAGCATCAACAGAATTTTTGCAATGGCTGATGCTACCTCCTCGCGTATCTCGTATTTCAGCAACTCCAACCGGGTTTCTACATAGCCGGTAAAACTTTTTACCAGCCCGTCCAGTTTAAGCCACTTCAACAGCGTTTCCTTCCACATAATGTTTCTTAAAAATGCAATATAACCAAAAACATCAGGCCCTACCTTGTCCGAAAGCCGGTAACCTGCTCTTTGTACTCGATGCGGCTGTTTCGCTGGCGTTCCTGCTGAATAACCAGTGGGTATATTGCACTGATATAAAGCCGCAAGGTCAGCGAGTCATGGCCTGTAATGTTTTGCTGCCGGATTACATATACTGAATCAAAAACAATTCCGGAAGGCAGCTTCCATGACGGGTAGAAAGCTTCCACACACCGACTGTAGTTCCCCAGGCTGTCGGTGCCTGTCCAGCAGGTACCTGGCTGTCCCAGAATCCACAACTGATCATTTATCAGCAACGTATTTGAACGTCTGAAGAGCGGTACCAGCCGTAAATTATTCTGCGTGTCGTAAACCATCCATTCACCGGATAGATTGCTGCGATGTTGCCGCACCACTATCTTTTTGCCGGTGGTTTTTCCGGTACGCATATCTACCGATTCATACGATGCTTCGGATGTCCGAACAGGATTCTGATTCAGATAGATAAGAGAAAAGGGGAAGAAAAAGAAAGTGGTGAGCAGGTAAACAAACCCGGCCAGGCGGTATCGAAGTGTAAGCCGGCCAAGCCAGTTGGCCAGGTAAAAGGGGATTTCGCGCAAAGGCGGTATAAGATAGAATACTACAATCCCTACGCAATTGAACAAAAAGTGTGTCAACGCAATACTGATGGCACTGGAAGAGCCGAAGTTCAGCAGCGCTGCAATAATGGCCGTAATCGTTGTGCCTAAGTTAGCGCCCAGAATAAAAGGTGCTGCTTTTCGTAATGTGGTAATTTTCTGGGCCACCAAAGGAACTGCCACCGAGGTGGTAATGGTGCTCGAACGGATGGCAGCAGTGGTAATGAGCCCCCACAAAAAAGCTTTACCTGTATTCTGAAAGAAGAAACGCCTGAAACGCTGGGGAGACTGCGTGAGCAGCAGTCCCGAAATATATCTCCGGAATACCAGAATAGAAGTAAAGAGTAAAACAAAGGCAATTATTGCCGGTGTTATCAAGCCCGGTATCACGCCAACCAGCCAGTCGGTTACCGGACTGAGCGGTGATCCGGCCGAAATGTTTTCCGTTGATACGGGGATGAATTGCAATAAGTGATTGGTGATGTACCGCGTGGTTTGCGATAAGAGGTTGTAATAATACTCCAGCGGAAACAATACGGCTACAGTAAGAATATTGAAAAAATCATGATAAGTGCCGGCCGCCACTGCCCTGCGGAATTCTTTCTTCTTGCGGATGAAACCTAACGATACCAGCGTGCTGGTGATGGTAGTGCCGATGTTGGCCCCCATAATGACCGGAACAGCATTCTCCAGTGTCAATGACCCTGATACAACCAATGCCACCACCAGGGAGGTGGTTGTTGAACTGCTCTGAATCATGGCGGTGGAGAGCAAACCAATAAACAGGGCGGTAAACGGATTGGACGTGGCCTGCAGAATGAACTCGGCTGCCGGTTCGCCCAACGCCTTGAGCGATGACACCATTAGGTCGAGGGCAAAGATGAACCACAGAAATATGGCTATAATCCGGAGAGCGGTCTTAATCCGGTTTCCGGGTGCTGCTACAGTTTGTGGTATGGGTTGTTCAGGTTCCAATTTTCAGGGATCAAACGCAAGATATTAAGAAGCTGAGATACGCAAAGTTTGTTGGCAGGGGTGATTTACGGTTGTAACCGTTGAAATCAAACCCTGAGTTCATGGATGGCCAGCCATGCCATCAGTCCGGTGCCCGTTGTCAATGCTTCTTCCTCAATGTCGAAGGTTGGTGTATGTACATAGGAAGAGATGCCACGTGCTTCATTGCGCGTACCAAGCCTGTAAAAAGTAGCTGGTACGAGCTGGGAATAATAGGCAAAATCTTCAGAGCCCATGGTCATTTCCAGCTCTGTTACGTTCTCCTTACCCAGGTATTCTTCTGCCGCATGGCGCAGTCGGTTCGTGAGTTCCGGGTTGTTTTCAAGGCAGGGATACCCATGCGAGATGGTGATGTGGCATTGGCCGCCCATGCTTTCGGTGAGTTGCACTGCCATTCGTTCAATTTCCTTCAACGCCTGTTTACGCCAGGTTTCATCCAGTGTTCGGAAGGTGCCGGCTATGTCAACTTTATCGGGAATGATATTGGTTGAGCCTGCTGCGGTTATGCGGCCAAAGGTAAGTACGCTGGGTTGTTTGGGTGAGGCTTTACGGCTAACGATCTGCTGCAGGGCAACTATGAGATGTGCCGCAATCACCACCGGGTCCACAGTGAGTTCCGGTGCTGCACCATGCCCGCCTTTGCCAACAACGGTAATGTAAATTTCGTCCGAGCTGGCCATGTACTTACCTGTTCGAAAGCCGGCTTTGCCTGCCGGAAGCAAGGGAAACACATGCTGACCGATAATGCAGGAAGGCACAGGATTTTGCAGCGCACCTTCCTTAATCAGCAGCGATGCCCCACCCGGATTTTTTTCTTCGCCCGGCTGAAATATAAGTCTTACCGTTCCTTCAAATTCGTTGCGCAGGTCGCTTAAAATTTTAGCTGTACCCAGCAGCGATGCGGTGTGCACATCGTGTCCACAGGCATGCATCACACCCGGATAAACTGATTTATAAGGAACATCATTTTGTTCCTGAATAGGTAATGCGTCCATATCGGCACGCAGGGCAACGGTTTTTTTTTGTGGGTTTTTGCCCTGAATCTCTGCCACCACGCCGGTGGTTGCCATGGTCTTAGGTTGTAATCCGAGTTTGGTCAGTTCACTCCTTACCAACTCAGCCGTTTTAAATTCCTGATAGGACAACTCCGGATGCTGATGAATGTGTCTGCGCAGCCGAACCACCTCAGGTGCATAGGCCCGGGCTTTTTCCTTTATAACGTTCAGCAAATTCATTTGGCAACTGGAATTTTATCCGGAACCAGGATAGCAGACGGGAAGTAACGCCTAATGGTTAAAAAATCTTTCTGTGCTTCCAATATGGAAAAGTATTTCCCGGTTTTTACCCGAAAAGTAGGCTGGCTATATTGTATTTCTGCTTCAAATTGGGGCAGGTACAGCAACATGTTTTTCTTCACGTTCAGTGCCTCATCGCGTTTGGTACCGGCATGTACCTGAATGGTGTAGCCATCCACATAACCGCGGGCCAGGTGAAAGCGATCAATACTGTCCAGTACGGCATCTACTTTTTTATTAACCGTAAACATGGGCTCTGCATACCGGTCGTTACTTCTTACATCGGAAGAATTTTCTTTCTGCTCTTCTGCTGGTGGCTGGTTTATCTGCGGGCGCAGCGATGAAAGATCTTCATAGTACGCATCTTGCTGACGGGATGAGGTAGCCTGAGATGCAGGTTTGCACCTGCTGAGCAGGGCAATGGCAAGTATAAAAATTCCTATTGAGGCAATCGAACGCATCAGTCTATGATCACACAGCGGTTGTTCAATATATCATCTTCCACTTTTTTATACTTCACATCACGTAGAATTCTTCCATCCGGATACTGCACTGATACCCGGTCGTTGCGGTTGGCAATTTTTTGCGAGCGCGCCGGCATTACCTTTTCTGCAGCAGGACGTCCCCTCGAGGTATCGGGCTGAGCGCCTCCGCTGAGCAATGAGCGCGACTCTTCTTTTTGTTCATTGTAACGCTGTCTTCGTTGTGCGCGGGCTTCCTGCACTTCATCGGCCTGCTGCACAGGTATATCGGCTTTCATCAGGAAGGAAATGGTCTCTTCATTGATTTTTCCTATAAGCCGCTTAAACAATTCAAATCCTTCGAACTTGTAAATCAGCAACGGATCTTTTTGTTCATACACAGCGGTTTGTACCGATTGTTTCAGGTCGTCCATATCGCGCAGGTGTTCTTTCCACAACTGGTCGATAATGGCCAGTGTAACCATTTTTTCCATAGCGCGGATGAGTTCGGCATTGCCGCTTTCCACACACTTTTTAAGGGGTGCAGCTACACCAATGGTCTTATTGCCATCTGAAAAAGGAACGAGGATATTTTCGATGGTAGCCCCCCGAGTTTTGTAAATATCTTTGATTACCGGCAGTGCCTTTTCGGCCACCATTTTGTTTTTGTGGTGGTAATGTTCCAGCGCTTTGTTGTACAAATCGGCAGCAATCTGCTGTTCGCTCCATGTATCAAACTGTTCTTTGCTTATCTCATAATCCAATGCAAGCGTGCTTAGTGCATTGAGCCGCAGGCTTTCGTAGTCACTGGCATTTTTGGCGTTTCCGGCTATGTCTTCGCAGGTGTCGTTCAGCATGGTGAGGATGTCGATTTCCAGGCGGTCGCCAAACAAGGCATTGCGTCTGCGCCTGTAAATTACTTCGCGCTGCGAGTTCATTACGTTGTCGTATTCCAGCAGTCGCTTCCGGATGCCGAAGTTATTTTCTTCTACTTTTTTCTGAGCGCGCTCAATAGAGCGGGTAACCATGCGATGTTGAATCACTTCACCTTCCTTCAGGCCCAGCCGGTCCATGATGCGGGCGATGCGTTCGGGCATAAACAGCCGCATGAGGTTATCTTCGAGCGACACATAAAACTGGGAAGTACCCGGGTCGCCCTGACGGCCGGCACGGCCGCGCAACTGCCGATCGACCCTGCGCGACTCGTGGCGCTCAGTGCCAATAATGGCCAGCCCGCCGGCCGCACGCGATTCAGGTGTGAGCTTGATGTCGGTACCGCGGCCGGCCATGTTGGTGGCAATGGTTACGGTACCGGGCTTGCCGGCCTCGGCCACAATTTCGGCTTCGCGCTGGTGGTGTTTGGCGTTCAGCACCTGATGTTTGATTTTGCGAAGCTGCAGCATGCGGCTTACCAGCTCGGATATTTCAACTGATGTAGTCCCCACCAGTACCGGTCTGCCTTGCTCGGTGAGGCGCACGATTTCATCTACCACTGCATTGAATTTCTCGCGCATGGTTTTGTACACCAGGTCGTCATAGTCTTTGCGGATAACCGGCTTGTGGGTGGGAATGGTAACCACGTCCAGTTTGTAGATATCCCAAAACTCGGCTGCTTCCGTTACGGCTGTTCCCGTCATCCCCGCCAGCTTGTGGTACATGCGGAAGTAGTTTTGCAGGGTAATGGTGGCATAAGTTTGTGTGGCGTCCTCTACTTTTACATTTTCCTTGGCTTCAATGGCCTGGTGCAATCCATCGGAGTACCTGCGGCCTTCCAGCACACGACCCGTTTGTTCATCTACAATTTTTACTTTGCCGTCCACAATGATGTATTCTGTGTCGCGCTCAAACAAGGTGTAGGCTTTTAGTAACTGGTTCACGCAATGGATGCGCTGGGACTTAACCTGGTATTCGCGGATAAGCTCTTCCTTTTTCTGAAATTTTTCCGCTTCACTCAGCGATTGGTCATGTTCAATTTTACTTAACTCTGTGCCGATTTCCGGCAGGATGAAAAATTTAGGATCTTCCCCTTCCTGTGTAATCAAATCGATCCCTTTTTCGGTTAGCTCAACTGAGTTGTCTTTCTCATCAATGATAAAGTACAGCGGCTTATCGGCTTCGGGTAAATTGCGCTTGTTGTCCTGCAGATAAAAATTCTCTGTCTTTTGCAGAATGGCCTTAATGCCTGTTTCGCTCAGATACTTGATGAGTGGTTTGTTTTTCGGCAAGCCACGGTAAGCGCGGAACAAGGCCAGGCCGCCCTCTTTCTCGTTGCCTTCGCTGATGAGCTTTTTGGCCGTTACCAGAAAATCGTTTACCAGTTTTCGCTGGGCTTCAACCAGTTTGTGAATGCGTGGCTTGAGCTCGTAATACTCATGTTGATCGCCTTTCGGCACCGGGCCAGATATTATTAACGGTGTTCGGGCTTCGTCAATCAGTACGCTATCAACTTCATCTACCATGGCAAAATGATGGCCACGTTGCACCAGTTCTTCCGGATCGCGGGCCATGTTATCGCGCAGATAGTCGAAGCCAAACTCGTTGTTTGTGCCGTAGGTGATGTCGGCCAGGTAAGCATTTCTGCGGGCTATTGAATTGGGTTCGTGCTTATCAATACAATCCACCCGCAGTCCGTGAAACTGAAACAGCGGCCCCATCCATTCACTGTCGCGTACCGACAGGTAGTTATTTACTGTTACAATGTGTACCCCTCTTCGTGCCAGGGCGTTGAGAAACGCCGGCAAAGTGGCTACGAGTGTTTTTCCTTCACCGGTGGCCATCTCAGCAATTTTGCCCTGGTGCAGTACAATGCCCCCGATAAGTTGCACATCGTAATGCACCATGTCCCAGGTAATCATGTTGCCAGCTGCCATCCACTGCCGGTACCAACGCGCCTTGTTGCCTTCTATTTTTATGTGCTGAAACCTGGCTGCCAGTTCCCGGTCATAATCGGTTGCTGTTACCTCCACGTATTCGTTTTCGGCAAACCGACGGGCTGTTTCGCGCACGATGGCAAAGGCCCCAGGCAGAGCCTTCATGAGAACCTTTTCAAGCTCCTTATTGCGCTCCTTTTCCAGCCGGTCAATTTCATCAAAGAGTGTCTCCTTTTCCGGAACATCCATTTCCGGATGATCGGCAAGCTGTCTATGCAGTGCGGCTATGCGATCATCCATGGGTTTCAGCTCCTTATCTATGAACGACTGAACCTCGCGGGTTTTGGCGCGCAATTCATCATTCGAAAGTGCGGTAAGCAGTTGTTCTTCTTTTTTTATTTCCTCCACCAGCGGCATAATCTGGCGGATGTCTTTTTCCGATTTGGTCCCGAAAAGTTTGGCAATGAATTGAAGCATAAGCAAAACAGCACTAATTAACGCAAAAACAGACCCTTTAGATACGGGCGGGTCAAAGTTACGGTGTTTTGGTTATTTGCCTACCGGATTTGAACAGAAACCCCGGCTTGGTTGTGAATGGGCATACCATATCTTTCGGTTTTTTGCGCTGAAACGCTTTGCCGAAGTTCTTGCGGGTAAGTGGGCGAGTGAAGATCTGCTAAACTTAAATTGTCCGATAAAAAAACAAATTGTCGGGGGTGGGGTGGGTTTAGATCATTTCTGTTTGCCCGGTAAAAACCTGCACAGCCGGCCCGGTCAGCGTTATTTGTTTAAATGTACTGCCAGAAGGGCCCCGAACAAATTCTACTTTCAGGGTTCCGCCCCTTGTTGAGACAATGACAGGCGAAGCATAGCCATGTTGCAGCGCAGCAGCCAAAGCGCAGGCAGTGACTCCGGTACCGCACGACAGGGTTTCGTCTTCCACACCTCGTTCATAGGTGCGCACGCGCAGGGCGTTTCCGGGCAGCAATTCTGCAAAATTTACATTGGTGCCTCCCTGCGGCCTGAAGCGCTCGCTGAATCGCAAGGCACGACCTTCGTCCATAACCGGGTATTGTTCAACGCCTGTTACCCAGCGTACAAAATGCGGTGATCCGGTGTGTATAAAAATACCATCCTCATGTTTTTCATACTCACCAACCGCATGCAGCTGAATGCGGATTTGCCCGTCAGGAAGAATAGTTGCCTGGTGAAGGCCATCGTATGCAGAAAAGGTCAAGGTGTTTTTGCAAATACCGAGCTGATGCGCAAAGTGCACGGCCGCACGGCTGCCATTGCCACATAAACTCTGCGTTCCATCGGAATTGTAATAGTTCAGATAAAAGTCGGCCTCGGTGTGGGGTTCAATCAAAATCAGGCCATCCGCACCAATACCAAGCCGGCGGTGGCAAAGTTGTTCAATTTGCCTGCCGTTGAGCTGAATGTCTCTGTTCCGGTTATCGATCAGAATAAAATCATTACCCGTAGCCTGGTATTTGGCAAAGTCAATTTTCATAACAGCTGTTCAATCCAGATTAATTTAATTTTTTCTGGAGTTCCCGGTACGTTGCATTATCCGGATTAATGGCCAGTGCTTTGTTGATTTCTTTAATGGCATTGACTTTATCTTTCAATCCGAAGAAGTACAAATGACTGCGCCAGTAGTAGGCATCGGCATAGGAGGCATTAATTTTTAAAACCTCGTTATACTTTGCCAATGCCTTATCGTATTGCTGGGTATTATACAGGCAATGAGCAACAAAGATCAGCACATCCGGTTCGGGTTTTCGGGCAACGTAGAACTCATAGGCTTTACGCGCGTTTTCATAGTCTTTTAACTCGTAATAAGCATCTCCTTTGAAAAAGTAAGCGTCCAGATAATCCGGATTTAATGCAATAGCCCGGTTAAAATCTTCAATTGACTTCTCATACTCCTGTGCCCCGTAATAGTTGGCCCCGCGCCAGTAGTAGTTTTCAGGAATGGTATTATCCAGTTCGGCCGCCTTGGTGAAATCTTCAATGGCAGCCCAGTATTTTTTGAGCAGGTAATAGGTTAGTCCCCGGTAGTAGTAGTTACCCCATTTTTTGGGATCGTATTTGATGGCCAGGGTAAAATCAGGAATGGCCTCAGTGTAGCGGTCGAGCAGTTTTTTGGCGTTTGCCCGATAGAAGTAGGCATCAGAGTTGGCCGGATCAAGTTGAATGACACTGGAGTAATCAACTATGGACTCTTCCAGCATCTTGTTGTCTTTTTTACCATCCCTGTAGCCCAGGTTATATTTGGCATGACCCCGCCACAGGTATGCCTGGAAATCGATGGGATTAAAATTTATAGACTTGGTAAAATCAGCGATAGCATCGGTAAATTTTTGCTGATCGTATTTCTCCATTCCGGATGTATAAAACTGCAGGGCTTTTTCCGGATTTTCCTCGGATGTTTCACGGCTTGTTTTATCGGTCCTAATCAGATCGGGTTTAGCTTGACTTTCGGCTGAAGATGTTTTTGTGGTAAAATAGAAATCCCCTCCGGTCAGTGAGGTTGTTTCCCAGGGCACCTGGGCGCCATGCGATTTTTCGGTCACCTCGCTTCGTACTTTTTTGAAAACCTGTTCAATGGTAAGTGTGGGGTCTTTAATATACTTTAAGAGCACGCTGGTATAGAGTCCGTTAGCACTTTCACCATCCGAAGCTACTTTGCCGGGTGCAGTTGCGTATGCAATTAGTGTGCCGCTAGGGGCGTTCATCATGGCTAATCCGCTTCCTTCTGCACTTCGGTTCCAGCTTCGTTCGAACGGATTATTTCTGCAGGCGTCCATGATGAGAATGTTTACTTTTGTGGAGGCAGCATCCATGAAAGCCAGAATGCGGTCTGCTGAAACACAATCAAACTCAATCTGTTCGGCAGTCTGTAAATCAGCTTCCACCGGTATCATGTAGTTTATGCCTTTGTGCTGAATGCCGTGCCCGGCATAATAAAACAGCCCGACTTCGTAGTCGCGCAATTTCATGCCGAAGTCGTTTATCGCTTTTTTCATTTGGTTTTGGGTAAGGTTCTCGTGACGCAACACTTCAAAACCGGCATTTTGCAATGCGCTGGAAATAGCACGGGCATCATTAACCGGGTTTTTTAAAGCGCCACCATGCTGATAGGAAGAATTGCCAATGATAAGGGCAAGCCGCTTTTGATAAGTCTGGCTTTTGGCCGGCAGAAATCCAATGAGGATCGCCACCGATAAGTAAATTAGTCGGGCCATAATAGCATGGGATACCAGCTAGTAAAATTAAAGGGAAAGCCGACTTAAACCAAGTTAATTCACTTCTTCGTAATCAATGTATTCTCCGCCTTTGAATGACGGATTGCTGTCCTTTTGACGGGAAGGTGTTTTTATGCCCCTATCTTTTTCCCGATATCCCTCATTGGCGTGATAGAAAAACAACCGGAAAATGCCGAGTTTGTAGAGCACATACAACACAAGTGTAAGTATCAGAATGAACCGAAGCATAGCAGCAAGTACTTAGCTTTTGAAACACAAATATTAAAACAATAATTCCGCCTGCCCATCATTACCGGCTCAGATACAAATTTCGCTCGTTGTATATTTTCAGGAAATAATCATCCATCAAATCATCAATGAAGTAGATAGCCTCGCCTGTGGATTTCATTTCGGGGCCCAGCTCTTTGTTTACCTCGGGGAACTTATTGAATGAAAACACCGGCTCTTTTATTGCATAGCCCCGGCGGGTGGGTTTGAAGGTAAAGTCTTTCAGCTTGTTTACGCCCAGCATGATTTTGGTTGCGTAGTTTACATAAGGCTCGTCATAGGCTTTGCAGATGAAGGGCACCGTGCGCGAAGCCCGCGGGTTGGCTTCAATCACATAAACCTTGTCGTTTTTAATGGCAAACTGGATGTTAATGAGTCCTTTAACCTGAAGGGCCTGTGCGATTTTTTCAGTGTACAATTCCATTTGTTTAATCACAAAGTCGCCCAGGTTGTAAGGTGGCAGCACGGCATACGAGTCGCCCGAATGGATACCGGCCGGTTCGATGTGTTGCATAATGCCCATGATGTATACATCGTGTCCATCGCAGATGGCATCGGCTTCGGCTTCGATGGCACCATCCAGGAAGTGATCCAGCAGAACTTTGTTGTCGGGCAGATGTTTCCAGATATCGATGATGTGTGCTTCAAGTTCTTTTTCGTTGATCACAATTTTCATGCTTTGCCCTCCCAGCACATAGGATGGCCGCACCAAAAGTGGAAAGCCGATTTGTTTGGAGACCTCCAGCGCTTCATCGGGGTTGCGTGCCACACCAAATTCGGGATAAGGGATGCCCAGATCCCGGAGCAGCGTAGAAAACCTTCCGCGATCTTCGGCCAGGTCGAGCGAATCGAATGAAGTGCCGATGATGGGTATGCCGTATTTATGCAGTTTCTCGGCCAGCTTCAGGGCAGTCTGACCGCCCAGTTGTACAATTACACCCTCCGGCTTTTCGTGTTGAATAATGTCGTAGATGTGTTCCCAGAATACCGGTTCGAAGTACAACTTATCCGATATGTCAAAGTCGGTCGAAACGGTTTCCGGATTGCAGTTGATCATGATGGTTTCGTAGCCGCATTCACGGGCTGCCAGCACGCCATGCACACACGAGTAATCGAATTCAATTCCCTGGCCGATGCGGTTGGGACCTGAGCCCAGCACCACTACCTTTCTGCGATCAGAGGAGATCGATTCATTTTCGGTATCAAAAGTAGAGTAATAGTAGGGTGTGCGGGCCTCAAACTCTGCTGCACAGGTATCGACCAGCTTATATACCCGATTAATTCCCAGCCCGGTGCGTTTTTTATACACTTCACTTTCCAGGCAATGCAAAAGATGAGCAATCTGCCGGTCGGCAAAACCTTTCTCCTTAGCCTTGCGCAACAAACCGACCGGCACGGTGTTAAGGTCATATTGTTCCAGTTCCTGCTCAATGTCTACCAGCTCTTCAATCTGTTTCAGGAACCATTTATCAATTTTAGTGATGTTGTGAATGGTTTTAAGCGGTATACCTACTTTAATGGCATCGTGAATATGAAATATGCGGTTCCACGACGGATTGGCAAGGCTGTGCAACAATTCCTCCTGGTTGCGCAGTTCCTTGCCATCGGCTCCCAGGCCGTTGCGTCTGATCTCGAGCGACTGGGCGGCTTTTTGCAGTGCTTCCTGAAAGTTGCGGCCTATGCCCATGGCCTCGCCCACCGATTTCATCTGCAATCCTAACGTACGGTTTGCACCATGAAACTTGTCAAAGTTCCACCTTGGAATTTTTACAATCACATAATCCAGTGCCGGCTCAAAATAGGCCGTGGTGGTGCCGGTAATGGCGTTTTTCAGTTCGTCCAGATTATAGCCAATGGCCAGCTTGGCGGCAACCTTGGCTATGGGATAGCCGGTAGCCTTTGAAGCCAAAGCCGATGAGCGCGATACACGGGGGTTTATTTCCACTCCTACGATTTCATCGGTTTGGGGATTTACCGCAAACTGCACGTTACAACCTCCGGCAAATTTGCCGATGCCATTTATCATCCGGATAGCCAAATCGCGCATGCGCTGGTATACCGTATCCGGTAGTGTCATGGCCGGAGCAACCGTTATCGAGTCGCCCGTGTGAATGCCCATCGGGTCGAAATTTTCGATGGAACAAATGATGATGACATTGCCTGCATTATCGCGCAGCAGCTCCAGTTCGTATTCTTTCCAGCCCATGATGCTTTGCTCTACCAGCACTTCGTGGATGGGGGATGCATGCAGGCCTCGGTTCAGCGCTTCATCAAAATCTTCCGGATTATTGACAAAGCCCCCGCCGGTGCCCCCCAGCGTAAACGAGGGGCGAATGACAAGAGGAAAGCCGATTTGCTGCGCAATTTCCTTGCCCTGAAGAAACGAAGTGGCAATGGCACCTTTGCAAACATGCACACCCAGCTCCAGCATTTTCAGCCGGAATTTCTCCCGGTCTTCGGTGGTTTCGATGGCACTTATATCCACCCCTATAATACGTACGCCATAATGCTGCCACAGGCCGGCCTTCTCGCATTCAATGCACAGGTTCAGTGCGGTTTGTCCGCCCATGGTGGGCAGCACCGCATCGATGTGGTGTTTTTCAAGGATTTCCCTGATTGATTTCTTGGTGAGTGGTTTCAGATAAACGTGGTCGGCCGTAACCTTATCGGTCATAATGGTAGCCGGATTGGAGTTGATCAGCACCACTTCAATCCCCTCTTCGCGCAGTGATCGTGCGGCCTGAGAGCCGGAGTAATCGAATTCACAGGCCTGACCGATGATAATAGGCCCGCTGCCGATAATCAGTACGGAGCGAATACTTCTGTCTCTGGGCATGTTTGTGGTGTAGTGGTTGGGTAAAATTGGGCAAAAATAAGAAGGAAAGCTTGCACCAACAGGCTTCGGAAACAAAAAAACCGCTCCGGTTGAGAAGCGGTCTCTTTAGATTAAGCATAAGCCATTATGTCAATCCGTTTTTATCAGTTTTCGGGAAACGAATCCTTTCTGCGTGCGGATTTTTACGATATACATACCTGATGGCAGATGCCCGGTTTTAATTGTCAGCGTCTCGGCTGAAGCATGATCGGATGTACCCGACCACACACACTGACCGCTGACGTTAACCAACTCAACCTGAACGCTTCCGGCGTGTTCTGCCCGGATATGTAATTCGCTGGTAAAGGGATTGGGATAAACCTCTGCCTCTCCAGCCATCTGACTTTCGATTGCGGTAATCGGATCCTGAATAAAGAGGTTATCTATTGTCCATCCCCAGCCATTTACGCTGGCATCGGCATAAAGCCGGAAGCGAATGAGCACCGTTTCATTTGCACTGAAGTTGCCATTGGCCGTAAGATTAAGCAGGCGTGTGCGGTACAACGAAGGAGTTGGGGTGATGCTGTTGTTAAATGCATTCAGCCAGGGTGGCTGTGTTCTTGCATTATACCCGTCCAGAAAGCGTTGCCAGGTAAGGCCTCCGTCTTTCGAACCTTCCACGATCACATAATCTTTAAATCCGGGACTTCCGAATGCAACACCGGCCGGAGAAGGTTCGATAATGGCAATCTCATCAAAGCGCATAATGGGGTTGGAAGACGAGAGAACGATGGGCTTGAGTAGCGTAAAAGTATAGCTGGATGCGGACGACAGGATGCCAAACCCATCCGGGTAAGGATGTTCGGAGTGGATGGCACCGTTGTTGAATCCGGCAGGCTGGGCGATGCTGAAAAAGTTTCCGACAAAATCACTTACTGAACCATTGAAATTGTTGCTATAGGTAGTGACCGGTGCGGAGAAATTGATGATGGGTACTCTGAAAAATCCACTGGCCGGAAGCATTGCGGTATTTCCGGCACTATCTGTTGCCACAATGCGGTAATCGATCCGATCGCCCACATTTAATGCACTGAGGCCTGACAACGAAAAAGTATACACCGATGCTGGCGGATCGACATTAAAATTATCTTCCTGTAAGGCTCCGTCATTGATTTTATACTCTACCTTTAATGATGCTATCCCGCTTGCATCACTGGCTGCTATGGCTATGGTAAGCGCATCTTCCTCATCTTTGAGGTAATCAATATGGTCGTGTGCAACTTTAGGCGGAGTATCGTCAACCTGAATTTTCAGGTTATCTATGCACCAACCCCACCCGGCAGCAAGCGGGTCGCTGAACAGGCGGAAACGAAACACCACCTCATCGCCCGGATTGAATTTATTAAGAAGGTTAATCGTACGTGTACGGAACAATGACGGGTCTCCGACAGCAGTAGAGTTATTGCCCACAATAGAGCTGTTGTATCGAGTTAACCAGGGAGCGTAGTCGCGGGAGTCATAACCCGGTGCAACAGGCATCCATGTTTGCCCACCATCCTTGCTCCCTTCCACCACCACATAATCCCAGAACTGAAGATCACCAAACACCGTTCCCGGTTCTCCAGGCTCAACCAGCACTATTTCATCAAACTTAATGGTGGCGTCTTCTGGTTTTATGCGTACCGGAACCCGCAGTTGGTAGATGAGGTTGATTTCATTGCCCGGAAAACCATTGCCTTCCGCATAAGGGTGGTCGCTGTGAATTGCAGGATTGGTAAAGCCGGATGGCTGGGTAATGGAAAAACCATTTCCAAAGAAATCGGATGATGGTGAATTAAAATCATTGAAATAGGAATCTTGTGTAGGAGCAAGACCTACAACGTTTATTGTAAAAAACCCAGTGGCCGGTAATGTTCCCACGTTGCTGTTGGAAGAATTGTCGGTAGCCACAATGCGATAGCTCACTACATCCCCGTTACTGAGGCCTGTGCCAAGATTGATGGTGGCATGGTAAATTGAGTCCTCACCAGGACTTTGCAGTACAAAGTTTATTGGTGGCTGGGTTACCCCGTTGATTTCGTATTCCAATACTACCGAAGCAATTCCAATATTGTCGCTTACCCGGGCATCCACCAGCAGTTCGGTGTCATTTTCTGTAAGAAAAGGCCGCGGGCTGTGCGTGATAACCGGTGGACGGACATCGGGACCTGCCTCAAACAAAAACAACCCCTGAAGTTCGGTGTTTTGCTTACGCACAAACTTACCGGGCTTCACAAACTGCCGGTTGTTGTTGTCATTTACCGAAATGAAATACCCATACGTGGTGGACACTCCGGTTGAGGGTATGGCTGCGGTAAATTCATGGGGATTACCCGTAGGGGTCATTGCTATCTCCGTGAAGGTGGTTCCATTGGTGGTGTAATTCAATTTTACAGAAGAAGCCTGATAGCTGTTATCTGCCTGAATGGTAACCGTAACCGTGTAGGGGCCTGTAACATTCTCGGTATTGGCCAGGGGTGTATGGGCAATGAAGACATTTTCCCAACCCATATCTTTTAACATGGTCCATGCCACACCTGGGCTGTGCATGCGTTCAGCAGGTGCGATAAACGGAGTCATGAGGGCATCGGCACTGTTGTTGTAGGTATTTTCATCCAGATGGCTGATACTGGACCCGCTGCTGAAATTTGTTGGGGCATAAATTTTTGGTTTGCTCAAATTTGGCAAG
This sequence comes from Cyclobacteriaceae bacterium, assembly GCA_036787955.1. Classification (GTDB taxonomy): domain Bacteria; phylum Bacteroidota; class Bacteroidia; order Cytophagales; family Cyclobacteriaceae; genus UBA2336. The sequence goes on along the minus strand of DAIQOI010000010.1, from coordinate 34,227 downwards.
TGGAAGAATAAATTATCGCTGGTAAGCTGCGAGGCCAGCTGGCTTGACGGGGAGCTAAATGATCGTATCAGATTCTGGCTGAAACCGTTTTCAACAGGTACATCGTAGATGATTGGAACTCCGGTGGCCTGAACACCTACTTCACCCTGCCCGGTTGACGAGATAATTTTAAAAGAACCAGAAAAACCCAAGCCATGACCAATTTCGTGCAGCACAACGGTGGCCAGATCAAAAGTGCCGGGAGGAGGTGCGGTATTGGGGTCCAGGTGCCAGCTGGCGTTGCTGTTGAACTGGGTAAAAATTTCGGAATTGGTGCCGTTGAGGTTGCGTCCACTCATTTTCTCAGCCAGGGCAACCGGATAAAATACGTTGAGTTTCTGCGCGCCATCAAAATTGGCATAGGCACCGGTGTACAATGCACCGCCTAAAACACCTCCCGAAAGCGGTACCCAGTAGGCGTCAATTGTTATGGTTTGGGAAGTTTGGAGCAGCGCAGCCCATATATCTACTGCATACTGAAACGCTGCCTGTGCCTGCGGAGTAAAACCATTGTAGTTTACAACAATGTTGGCTGTTTTGGTTCGCGCACCGTTTTTCCAGCGCACATATTCACCCGGAGGAGGGATATAATGTGGATGATCGGTATGGTGTGCATAACAAATAACGGGTTCTTTAACAGCAATGCCCATGAATTTCTGCGCCCTGCCGGTGAATGGCAGCAGGAAAACGCCCGTTAAAACCAGCCAGTTGTAAAATTTTCGCATACGTCTGCAATTTTCGCTGTGTATTCGTATCGGAAAAGTGAAGTTAAAAAACTAATGATATATCGTAAAATGGCATCAAATATAACCCCGTGCTTTTAGTTCAAGGTATTTATTGATGGTGCTGACGGTTAATTTTTCCGGGGGCGTAAGAATGGCCTGAATACCATTTTGCTGAAGTGCTTTTACAATGAGTTTTTTATCTAACGCAAATTTTTCAGCAACGGCTTTGTGATATATCTGCTGAATGGAATCAGCGGGCTTGCCCAACAGCGCATTCAGTTCAGTGTTTTCAAAAAATATCACTACCAGCAGATGGTAACGCGCCAGGGCACGCAGAAAAGTAAGCTGTCGCCCCATGCCGTAAGCCGATTCAAAATTGGTAAACAGCAGCAACAGGCTGCGTTGGTTGATTTTGCTGCGCACCTTACTGAATACGGCCGATAAATCAGCTTCCCTGAAGCTGGTCTTCTGGTTGTACAGCAGTTCCTGTATGGTGGCCATTTGCCGGTTGCTGCGGCGGGCCGGAAGAAAGGTGTCGCATTTGTCCTGAAAAGTAAGCAGCCCTGGCTTATCAGCTTTCCGCAACGCAATATTGCTGATGACCAGGCTGGCATTGATGGCATAATCCAGCAACGTCATGCCATGAAAAGGCATTTCCATTACACGGCTTTTATCAATCAGCGAGTACACGTTTTGCGATCGTTCATCCTGATACTGATTGACCATCAGATGAGTCTTACGCGCTGTTGCCCGCCAGTTGATGGTGCGCACATCATCTCCGGCCACATATTCTTTAATCAATTCGAATTCGCGGTTGTGCCCGATGCGCCTGATTTTCTTAATACCTGCATCGGTAAGCCGGTTAGTAATGGCCATCAGTTCATATTTCCGCATCTGCAGAAAAGATGGATACACCGGCACCATTTGCGCTGCAGAAAAACGATACCTGCGCATACAAAGCCGCAAAGGAGAAGAAGCATAAATCAACAGGTCACCGAAATGATATTCTCCGCGTCTTACCGGCCGCAGTGTGTAGGTTATTTTTTTCCGAACACCGGCTTCCAGCGTTAAACAGAACTGCAGGTTGCGCAACTGAAACTGGGGCGGCACCTCATCTATAACCAAAGTTGTGATACGAAAAGGATAGTGATTATGAACTGTTACTGACACTGGATTATCATCTCCATTGGAAAATCTTTCGGCAACGCTGCGACCTGCCTCCACTCCTTTATTAAACCGGAACAAAATCACCAGGTCGGTTAGTGTAAAAGCGAGCAGGGTAAAAAACAAAAACCGTGCAGGCCACAGCCAAACCGGAAAAGAATAGGCAAGTATGAAGCAAACAACCACCATACCTGCCAGCACGAACAAGCGATTATGAGGAAAAAAGTTTTTTAATGCTTCCATGCCGGCTCAACGTGGCACTTCAACGGTTAACAACAGTTGCTGTATAACCTCATCGGGAGTCTGTCCTTCCATCTCTTTTTCGGGGGTAAGCATAATGCGGTGGCGGAGCACATGGGGCGCAACATATTTCACATCTTCCGGGGTGATAAAATCCCGCCCGTTCAGGGCGGCAAAGGCTTTGGCACTTAGCAACACGCCAACAGAGGCCCGTGGCGAAGCGCCCAGAAACAATGCCGGATGATTGCGCGTGCTGTGAATGATTTTGGCGATATATTCCAGCAGATTGGATTCGGCATGAACGTGATGTATAGCCGACCGGAAATCCATAAGTTGTTTAATATTCAGAACGGAATTGACCGCCTCAACGGGAGGCCGGCCTTGTCGATCGTGGTGCCCGCGAACGATGCTGACTTCTTCATGCAGTGTGGGATAATCGACCTGTATTTTAAATAGAAAACGATCCAACTGCGCTTCGGGCAGTCGGTAAGTTCCTTCATGTTCAACAGGGTTTTGCGTGGCCAGAACCAGAAAAGGTGGGTCCATGCAATAAGTGGTGCCATCAACCGTAACCTGGCGCTCTTCCATAACCTCGAACAATGCCGCCTGGGTTTTGGCAGGCGAGCGGTTGATTTCATCGATCAATACAATGTTGGCAAATACAGGTCCGGGTTTAAACTCAAACACCGATTTGGCTGCATTGAACACCGGTGTGCCAATAATATCGGAAGGCATCAGGTCGGGTGTAAACTGAATACGGCTGAAGCGGGCCTCGATGGTGCGTGCCAGCAAGCGGGCAGTAAGTGTTTTGGCTACGCCCGGAACCCCTTCAATCAGCACATGTCCGTCGGCCATCAAAGCGGTAACCAGCAAATCAATCAGGGTTGTCTGTCCTACGATAATCTTTCCGATTTCATCGCGGATGCGGCTCACCGCGTTATGCAATTCGCTCAGGTCCATGCGGCTGGTAAAACGTTCATCATTCATAGCAGGTTGATCAGGTATGGCTTGTAAGTTTATCGAGTTTTTCTGAAAGATCTTTCAGTTCGTTTTCACTGAGTTCAGTTTTTTGCCAGGTGTCTCTTATGCGTGCAAACAGTTGCCGTACTTCCTGCTGCGGATGGCCGGTTTTATGACTCACCACCTCAACCATGTCATCCAGGGGCTGAAGCGCGGGCTGATGAAGACGGCTTCGCAGGTTTTCGAGGAAATAGGCTATCCTCTTTTCGGCTATGCGTTTGTGGTCGGCCGTGCGGAAATACAGGTTCCCGATGGTTTGCACAAACTCCAGTGTTGTGTTGGACGGAGGCTCTACAACCGGTATAGCCCTTTGCCTTCGTCTTGCCGCAAAAACCATGTACAGCAGCAGGGTGCCCGCACCAATATAGTAAGCCCACCGCAGTGGCGCTACCGACAGAATGTAGCGGATCGGACTACCTGCTTCAAGTCGTCCGAGGTGATAATATTCTGTCCAGAATACATTTTCATCCGGCAGATAGGTAAGGCATCGCTCAGTGAATGCAGCCGTGTTTTCCCGAAGCATGTTGATATTGGTAAAAGCAAACGGGAAAGTATTCAAATAAATATTGCCCCGGCCCCTTCTGATACGGATAAAAACCGGCTGGTGGTAATCATTGTATGCCAGCACTTCAAGGCTGTCGGTTGAAGGCAATTCAAAATAAGCGCCTGCATGGTTATGCAAAAGTTTCAGCATGAGTGGAGTTGAAACACTGTCGGAAAATTTCACCAGGATTGAATCGGATACAGCGTTTTCTTTATTCAAAGCCGGAACCAGCGATCGACTGGTGGCCACATTGAGCGTATCAGCAAAGTGCCCGGTGAAATACTCAGCAGAGATAAATAGGCTGCCGCCCTGCCGGACATGCCCGATCATAACCTCAGCATCTTCCTTTGACGGATTAAACACAATGGAAAAGGTGATGAAGTTGGCATTTTCGGGAATGGAGTCGAGCCACTCATAAGCCGTCAGGTTGCTGTGATGAATTGATTTTCCGGGGAAAATATCTGGAATAAGTTTATCCAATACATAAGTTCCATACGGATCTTTATCGCGGTGGTAAAAGGTAACTTTCCAGTCGTGCTTGCGCGGGGCCAGCATCTGAACGCACAGGTAAGCAAGTGCCACTCCCCCCAGGATAAACAGGTATTTACGCTCGCCTTTCATGCCAGTTTGTTTTTCCCGTTTTGAAAAGCGTTGCTCACCTTTTGGTAGAGTTCGTGTGTAGCTGCAAAGTTGCCGTACCAGGTATATTCAAAGTATCGGTTTATGTTGCCCAGGTAGGACCGCAGCTCGGGTGAGCGGAGTTCGGCCAGGTATTCGCGTGTGGTCTTGCCCGGCTCCCACTGTATCAGTCCCCGATCGGACAGCAACTTAAGCGCCTGCAAAAACCGGATGCGGATAGCCAGGCGGTAGTCCTGCATCCGAAGTGCTTCATTCAGCAGTGCATCGAGGTCAACAGCATGGATGTCTTCAACATGAGCCGAAGGCGGTGCTACAGAACTGTTGCGGTAAAAGATTTTAACAGTGTCAATCTGCAACACGCGCATAACGATGTACAAAAGGGCGATGATGATCAGACCCAGAATAAGTACGCGTGTCCAGTCGGTGGTAGTGGCAGTATGAATAACTTCCGCGATTAGCTGCTGCAGCCAGATGCGCAGGCGGGTCCAAAAAGATATACCCTGCGATGCAACTTCGTATTTCAGTTCATTGTCATTCTTCAGCTGCTCTAGTTTTTTTTCATCGAATTTTCGTTTAACCGCTGTGGTTTGATCTTCTGCATTTGTTGTCAGGCAAATCAGAAGCAACATCAACAAACTGGCTCTGACAATACCCTGCATAATTTTTTAAACGGTATTTTGCATGTGCTCAATGCGGTTCATCAAACCACGTGCCTCTTTCAGCTCTACCAGATTGAAATACTGAAAGGCCAGCGCAATAAGTGGCAAGGAATACAGCAGGAAAGAGGCCATAAAATAAAGAACTATGAAGACATTGTTTATCAACTGGCTAATTGTGGAAGGCTCTTGTATGGTTTGCCCTTCAATGGTATGCAGCATGGTAATGATTGAATTAACATACCATGGAATGAAAAATACCGAAGCCATCATGCTTTGCACCAGCGCAACTATTACTAGCAGTCCGAAGGTACTCCACCATTTTCCTTGAATGAGCATGAAACAGCGCTGCACCGCCCCGATAAAGCCCACCTTTTCAAAGGCACGAACAACAAATATGAGCGAGAGCGGTACGACAAGGTATATCAAAAGAACCACCACAACAAAAGCTGCCAGTATGGCCAGGCCGATGGACAAAGTTCCTAACCCGGCAATGAACAGAAATGCCAGCGCATAGACGGAAAGCAGCAGCACAAAAAACAGAAAGAACGTTACAAAATACGCCGGCAGGGTTTGTCGTACACGTGTCCATACGGCATCTACTTCAATGCGGTTGCTTTTCCGTGCATCGTATTCCAGCATGTAGTTATAAACAACCGATACAACGAATATGCCGCTGATGAAGACAAACAACACCGCGGCTGCACCCTGAATCCAGGTAGTGGTGGAATTGATGAAGTCAAATAATCCCGCAGGATCGGAGCCGTAGGAAAGGATAGAATTCAGATAGCCGGTGTAAAGGCTTCCGGCAAGCAGGCTGCCGATCAACACAACCGGACCCGCTATGTACAAAAGGCTTTTACCCAGCGATTTGAAATTTTGTTGTAAAAACTCAAACGTGGCATTGAGTTTTTTGCTGAAATCACGCGCCTGCTGAAATTCAATGGGGGTGAAGTTTTGCATGAAGGGACAGTTTATAGGGGTACCAGACAAAGTAAAAGATAATTAGGCAGGCCGACAAACCAATGATGAGCAGTTTTGCCGCGGCCGGCATGAATTCATACCGCGTGATGAAAGATTCGATAAAGCCCGCCAGTATAAACATCGGCATCAGGCTGATGACTATTTTCAACCCGCGTTTTGCCCCCAAACGAAAGGCCGTCATCCGTGGATACGTGCCTGGAAACAAAAAACCATTGCCCAGCACGAACCCCGCTGCACCGGCCACAACAATGGATGACAACTCGATTGTACCATGCAGCATGATAACCGGCAGTGCATGCGCAAAAAATCCTTCCCGCTGAAAGAAGGCAACAAAAGCCCCTACCATTATTCCGTTGTTGAAAAGGATATAACCGGTTCCCACCGACAACAACAGACCCATGGCAAAAGCCATAAACGAAACACGGATGTTGTTGAATGTGATAGACAAAAACATGTCGCCTTCATCGGCACTTCCGTAAACCGCCATGGGTTTTCCGGCTTTGATGTTTTCCAATGTCATGTTTACGTAGGCGTCACCCAGAATCAGCCGGGCAAACGTGTCATCGTTGAGGGTTGAGAGATACCCGATCGCAATGGAAACGACAAAAATCGCAAAGGCATACGCCAGCTCCCGGCGAGCCTTCCACAACTCCAGCGGGGCTTCGTATTTCCAAAATGTTACAAAGCGTTTCTGATCTTCGCGTTTATTGCGGTAAATGGTGTGATGAATTTTCGAGGTGAGATTATTCAGGTACAGCGTTACGCGGCTGTCCGGATACTGCGTGCGGGCAAAGGCCAGATCATCGGTAAGTTGAATGAAAATTTCAGCCAGCCGGTCAGGGTCGGGCCGGTTGCTTTGTAAATCCTTTTCAATCTGCTGCCAGCGGGCTTGGTTCCGCTTTACAAATGCTGCTTCGCGCATAAAACCATTTCAAAATCCAAGATTCATAATTTAAAGTTGTATCACAAATCAATTCAACAACCTAAATTTCAAAATCCTGAATTTTGAAACCGGAACCCCGAATCACCTCCCTGCTGCCACCTCAATTACTTTATTCCACACGCGCCACACGTTTTTATAGCAGATTTTTTCAATGTCTTCGGGTGAGTAGCCACGTTTAAGCAGCTCAACTATGAGGTTGGGGTATTGCGACACGTCCTTCAGCCCAGTAGGCAGGCTGTCGCCCACGCCGTCAAAGTCTGAACCCAGCCCTACATGGTCAATGCCGGCTAGCTGTACCACGCGGTCAATATGATCGGCCACTCTTTTTACATCGGCATAAAGTGTGGGGTTGTTGCGCTGAAATTCTTCGATGATGGGCTTGGCTGCTTCATCGCGGTAGCTCAGTCCTTTTTCTTTCAGCAACGCAGCGAGTTTCTGCCGGTTTTCGTTATTGGCTTTGGCCACCGCCGAATCCAGAAATGTGGAACCGAAATTTATCTGAATCACACCCCCGTTTTTCTTCAGCGCCTTCAGCATCTCATCGCTCATGTTGCGCTGCCAGCCGGGTGTAAAATAGCGCAGGGAAGAGTGCGAAGCGATAACCGGTGCTTTGGTAATTTTTAATACATCATAAAAAGTACTATCAGACACATGCGAAACATCTACCATAATACCCACCCGGTTCATTTCCTTAACCACCTGTTCGCCAAACGGACTTAGCCCATTCCAGGTATTGAGTGTATCGTACGATGAATCACAGATCTGATTGTCTTTGCTGTGAGTCAGGGTAATGTACCGGATACCCCGGTCGTAAAAATATTTCACATGGGCCAGGTCGTTACCGATGGGCGCTCCATTTTCCATGCCCATGGGCAGGGAAATTTTTCCTTCCCTGAAATTTTTTTCCACCTCGGCAGGTGTGCCGGCAAGCGCAAACTTATCGGGGTGTGCCTGTACGATGCCCCGCACCATGTCAATGAGCGAGTCGGCCAGCGACTTGCCCATATCGGGCTTCTGCTGATAAGATGACGGTATATAAATTGACATGAATGGGGCATCCAGACCGCCCTTCTTTGCACGCTCATAGTCAAAGTCGCCCTCGGTTGTGCTTACCGGTATGCCCAGGTATTCGCGTTCCAGCCTGAAGTTCTTTACCTTCAGCCGGAAAGGCAGATCCACATGGCCGTCGGTGATGATGAAAGCATGTGCCAGTGAGTCGGCAATTTTCTGCAACTGCTCATCCGGTAGGCTGGCATAGTCAATCTTTTCTTTACCACAGGAAAAGAGAAGAAATACCATTGAGGCAATCAGGAAATGTTTCATAATTTGCATGATAAGGATCCGTTTGTTCCGGAAGAATACGCAAATTTCAGTTCGATGCAAACCATATCTGTACGAACTACCCAGAATGTGGTGATAAGGTACCCGGTAGCCAGTGTGGGCGACCGCATCGGTGCGTTTATCATTGATTTAATTATCATGCTGATGTACGTTTTTCTAATATCTTTCATTTACGATTACTTCGATTTAAGCTCGGCTGCACTGGTTATTTTTTTCATCATCCTGCCAGTTTCCCTCTACCACCTGTTGTTTGAAGTGCTGCTGGACGGCCAAAGCCCGGGCAAGCGATTGCTGCGTATTAAAGTAGTGCGCACCGATGGCACCCCGCCCACGCTGGGCAATTATCTTATCCGCTGGCTGCTGCGCTTTGTAGATATTTTGCTCTCATCAGTTTTCGGACTACCGGGCGCTATAGCCGTAGTTACCATTGCAGCAGGCGGGCGTGGCCAGCGGTTGGGCGACCTGGCAGCCGGCACTGCCGTAGTTAAGTTAGTTCAGCAGTCGGACGTAGATGCGGCCGAAATTTTTGCACCGCTGAAACAGGAACAGCCAGCCGGCTACCAACCGGTATTTCCACAGTCTACCCTGCTTACCGATGCACAAGTGGAAATTATCCGGCAGGCACTCGATGTGTACCGCAACACGGGCAACGACAAGCCACTGCTGGCCGTTACCGAAAAGGTAAAGCAGATTACCGGCATACAGTCGGATATGCCCCCGGTAAAATTGCTCTATACCCTGTTAGACGACTACGCCCGGCTTACTGCACGCTGAATGGAACTGCCCCGCTATACACGTGCTCAACTGGCCCTGCGCAACGGCCGCGATAAACCTGAAATATGGATTGCCTACCAGGGAATTATTTACGATGTGTCGCGCTCGCGTCTGTGGAAAACCGGAACACATTATGAACACTGGGCCGGCCAGGACCTGACAGATGAACTTGCAGAGGCGCCTCATACAGCAACGGTATTCGATAAATTCAAAGCGATTGGTAAATTGACCGGCTAAATCAGCCAAAATGATTCTTATTGCCGACAGCGGAGCATCAAAAACCGACTGGCGCTTGCTGCACAACGGTGAAATTGAGCAGGCACAAACCCTGGGCTTCAATCCCTACTATCAGCCGGAAGAGCAGTTGGACAAAGAAATACGCGAAGTACTGCTGCCGCAGATCAAACATCCCGTAAACGAAGTTTACTACTATGGCACCGGATGCTCATCCGATAAAAACCGGCAGGTGATACGCAACGTCATGCAGCGTTATTTTCCGGATGCCTACATTGAAGTGTGGCACGACCTCGAAGCCGCAGCACGCGCGCTATGTGGCCGCGAAGAGGGCATCGCCTGCATACTTGGCACTGGCGCCAACTCCTGTTACTACGATGGGAAAAAGATTACCGACAACATCACCTCTTTGGGTTATATCCTGGGCGATGAAGGTTCAGGTGCCTGGATGGGCAAGCGCATCCTGGCCGATTACTTACGAAAAGATTTACCCCCCAAACTCTGGGACCAGTTTAAAAAACGGTTTCCGATGGGCCGCGATGAAATACTGAGCCGCGTGTACAGCGAAGAAATGCCCAGCCGATTCCTCGGCAGCTTTTCCCATTTCATCTTCCAGCACCTGCACGAACCCTATTGCTACAAACTGGTGTACGATGGCTTTTCCGAATTTTATGAAAAGAATGTGTGCAAATACGAGCGCTCTTCTCAGTTGCCTGTTCACTTTACCGGGTCGGTGGCCTTTTATTTCAGCGATGTGCTGCGCCAGGCCGGTGCCGACAAAGGATTAAAAGTAGGCCGTATTGTGGAAAGTCCCATAGCCGGACTTACTTTGTACCATCAAAAAGTATGAGTATCACCGAATCACCATCGCCCTACAGAAAGCTCGAAAAACAACGTATCATTAATCTGCTCAAAGCCATCAACAACGAAGACAAGACTGTTCCGTATGCAGTAGAAAAGGCCATCCCGCAGATTGAAAAACTGGTAAAGGTTATAGTAAAGAAAATGAAGGCTGGCGGGCGATTATTTTACATTGGAGCCGGAACAAGCGGCAGACTGGGCATCGTAGATGCCAGCGAAATTCCGCCTACCTATGGCCTGCCGCACGGCCGCGTTATTGGCTTAATTGCCGGTGGCGACAAAGCTATACGGAAGGCTGTAGAGTTTGCCGAAGACGACGAGCAACAGGCCTGGAAAGATTTGAAAAAACACCGCATCAGCAAGAAAGACGTGCTCATCGGCATTGCGGCTTCAGGCCGTACACCTTACGTGGTGGGGGGGCTGCGCCAAGCACAACAATACGGTGTTATTACCGGCTGCATAACCTGCAACCCCAATACTGAAGTAGCAAAATATGCTGATTACCCGGTGGAAGTAATTGTAGGCCCCGAGGTAGTAACGGGCAGCACCCGCATGAAATCGGGTACGGCACAAAAGCTGGTGCTCAACATGATTTCCACCACCACCATGATTAAACTGGGGCGCGTGAAAGACAACCGCATGGTGGATATGCAGCTCACCAACAACAAACTCATTAACCGCGGCACCCGCATGATTATGGAGGAGCTGAAGGTTTCGCAGGCACAGGCCGAAAAGCTGCTGAAGAAATTTGGTTCGGTAAGAAAAGTGTTGCAACATCATAGGATAAAATGAGTACTGACACATCCGAAAAAATTCCGGTTAAGATTTTTGCCACCTCCGAAGAAGCTTCTGTCTTCGTGGCGCACGAAATTGCGCAGTTAATCCGATCGCGCCAGCGCGAAAAAAAACATTGCGTACTGGGCCTTGCCACCGGATCCACCCCTACCCGCGTGTACGAAGAGCTCGTTAACCTTCACCGCCGGGAAGGACTTAGCTTCCGCAATGTGTACACCTTCAACCTGGATGAGTACTATCCCATGCAGCCCGACTCTTTGCAGAGTTACGTGCGCTTCATGAACGAACACCTGTTCGACCACATCGACATCCCCAGGAAAAACATTCACATTCCGGATGGCACCGTTCCGAAATCAAAAATCAATTCCTTCTGTCAGGAATACGAGCAAAAAATTGAAAAACTGGGAGGCATTGATTTACAAATACTCGGCATCGGCCGTACGGGTCACATCGGCTTCAACGAGCCCGGCTCTTCCGAAAAATCGGCTACTCGCCTGATTACACTTGACCAGGTAACACGACTGGACGCAGCCAGCGATTTTTTTGGCGAAGAGAATGTACCCACCAAAGCCATCACCATGGGTGTAGGTACCATCCTCAAAGCCAGACGCATCATCCTGATGGCCTGGGGCGAGGGCAAAGCGCCCATCATCCAGAAAGCCGTTGAAGGCCCTGTTACCGACCAGAACCCATCTTCCTTTCTGCAGCGCCACCCCAATGCACTGGTGGTGCTGGATGACGCAGCCTCAACCGAACTAACCCGTATCAAAACGCCCTGGCTGATTGGAGCCGTTGACAAATGGACCGACAGACTGGTACGAAAAGCCGTAGTGTGGCTAAGCCTGAAAACCGGTAAAGCCATACTCAAACTCACCAACAACGACTACATGGAACACGGCATGGCCGATATTCTTACCGAATATGGTTCGGCCTATCAGGTCAACATCCGCATCTTCAATGAACTGCAACACACCATCACCGGGTGGCCGGGAGGCAAACCCAATGCCGATGACACCCACCGCCCTGAGCGGGCCAAGCCTTTTCCCAAACGGGTGGTGATTTTCTCGCCCCACCCCGATGATGATGTGATCTCCATGGGCGGTACATTCATCCGGCTGGTGGATCAGGGGCATGAGGTGCATGTGGCCTATCAGACATCGGGCAACATTGCCGTATTTGATGACGATGTGATTCGCTTTGCCGACTTCGGCAACGATTTCAGCGAAGCGTTTAAACTTAACAAGTCGGCCAGTGAAAAGCTGTTCCGGCAGGTTATACAAACCCTGAAAAAGAAAAAACCTGCGCAGGTTGACAGCCCCGAAGTTTTGCTGATCAAAGGCTTAATACGCAGGGGCGAAGCCAAAGCCGCCTGCCGCTACGTAGGTATACCGGAAGAACAGATACATTTTCTCGACATGCCGTTTTATGAAACCGGCCTGGTTAAGAAAAAACCGCTGAGCGAAGCCGATATTCAGATTATTGCCGGATTACTGGAACAAATCAAACCGCATCAGATATACGCTGCCGGTGACTTATCGGATCCGCACGGCACACACCGTGTTTGCCTGGCTGCCATTTACCGTGCCATTGACAGGCTGAAGCATAAACCCTGGATGAAGAACTGCTACGTATGGCTGTATCGCGGGGCGTGGCAGGAATGGGACATTGATCAGATTGAAATGGCCGTGCCCTTAAGCCCGGGCGAGTTGCTGCGCAAGCGCAAGGCCATCTTCAAGCACCAGTCGCAGAAAGACAGTGCCCTGTTTCCGGGTACAGACAAACGCGAGTTCTGGGTGAGGGCCGAAGACCGCAACCATGCTACTGCTGAGGCATACAATAAGTTAGGCCTTGCCGAATACGAAGCAATTGAAGCGTTTGTCCGGTATCGGTTTTAGCTTGCTATGCCCGCGGGCTCAGCCCGCAGCAAATAAACTCTGTTGTTGCACCCTAACCAGCGCCTGACCGGGCACCAGATAAATTTTTTTTGTGCGCATATCGCAACAGACAAAGCGTTTGCGACGGGCAGGACCTTTTATAAACCAACGGCTCTGTAACTGAAATACCGTGCGTTCGGGCAGGTCGGCCAAAAAAGCCAGGCCGTCAGGTGCATCGTACTGACGTAAACAGCGGGTAAGGGCGGTATCGGAAAAAGAAGAAGCGGACGGGTTTTGAAGGTGCTGCTTCAGGCAGGCAAGCAAGTCGGCCGGGAAGACTTCAACCGTGAGCAAAGGTTCCATCAGTTCACGGAAAGTGGTTTTCCATTCCGGTCCGTGCGCTTCGCAGCGGTTGGCGTGCCTGCAATACACCACGGCATGCGCAATTTCATGGATAAAGGTCAACAGGAAAAGATAGGGATTCAGATCGCGGTTAACCGATATAAAGAACCGGTTCTGCCGCACTGCAAAATCGCCGGCTTTGGTAACACGGCCGGGCGCCAGCCTAAGGGTGAATGGAATTTCCCTGCAAAGATTCAGGCAATAGCGCAATGCCTGTGGTGGAACATGATCATGCAATAGTACCTCAAAATCGGCTGGTTGCTGCATGGCCTAAAAATAAAAAAGGCTTTAGTTGTCTAAAGCCTTCCCGGGAATGTTTAAGCAACTGGTTTGTTACTGAGCAGCTGTGGTATCTGCTGCGGTAGTGTCGGCAGGGGCCGGTTCAGCAGCAGGTGCTTGTTCTTCGGTTTGAGCAGGCTCAGTGGTTGCTTCTTCAGCTTTCTTGCCGCAGGCAGCGAAAGCAAAAGCAAAGCCGGCAACCAGTGCAAGGGCAATTAACTTTTTCATGGTTTACAGGTTTTTAAAAGTAGCTGCAAATATACAATATCTGCAACAAGTAAGGAGTCGATCGCAAGATTTTATTTCTTTTTAAAGATTAACCGCACGGGAACTCCTTCCAGTTTAAAATGCACACGCATCTTATTTTCCAGATAACGCTCGTAAGGGGGTTGGATGTACTGCGGCAGATTGCAGAACAATGCAAACGTTGGAAACCGGGCGTTCAACTGTGTGATATATTTTATTTGAATGAATTTGCCCTTAATGGCCGGAGGGGGGTAGCGCTCGATTTCGGGCAAAATCACTTCGTTCAGGCGGGAAGTGGGAATTTTAACGGTTTTGTTGTGATATACTTCTACCGCCTTTTCAATCACCTGAAAAATGCGCTGTTTGGTAAGGGCCGAACCAAACAGAACAGGGATGTAATCAATGGGCGCGAGTTTTTCCAGAATATCCTTCTTAAACCGGTCGGCTGTTTTGGAGTCCTTTTCAATCAAATCCCATTTGTTTACCAGTATAACTATACCCTTCCCCTGGCGGTGTGCCAGGCTAATAATGTTGACATCCTGTGATTCCAAACCACGGGTGGCATCAACCACCACAATACATACATCACTTTCTTCCAGCGCTCGGAGAGAACGCAAAACCGAATAAAATTCTATATGGTCGCGCACTTTCGACTTTTTACGTATGCCGGCTGTGTCGATCAGAATAAAATTTTTGCCATATAACCTGTAATGCGAGTGAATAGCATCGCGCGTGGTACCGGCCTCATCGGTCACGATGCTGCGTTCATAACCCAGCAACGCATTGAGCAGTGATGATTTGCCCACATTAGGCCGGCCAAGTATGGTAATCTTAGGAACACCCGCATACGGATCTTCGGTCCCCTCGGATGGGAAGTGTCTTACCAGCTCATCCAGCAAATCACCGGTGCCGGCCCCGTTTTCGGCCGATATGGGGAATACCTTTTCAAAACCCAGTTGGTAAAACTCCGCGGCAAAAGGTGCTTTATCCGGGGTATCGGCCTTGTTGGCTGCCACCAGCACGGGCTTACCGGATATCCGGATAACGTTGGCAAATTCTTTGTCATAGGCCGTAAGCCCGTCTTTGCAGTCAACCACAAAAATTACCACCGTGGCTTCCTCCAACGCCAGCTCTACCTGTTTGCGTATCTCCGATTCAAATTTGTCCTCGGAACCTGTTACATACCCGCCTGTATCGATAACCGTAAAAAACTTACCTGTCCATTCGGCATACCCATAGTGGCGATCGCGCGTTACACCGGGCACATCGTCCATAATAGCCTGGCGCTTTTCAATGAGCCGGTTAAACAGGGTTGACTTGCCTACGTTAGGTCGTCCTACTATCGCTGCTATATTTGCCATGCATCAATCCATCCATTTTAAACAGGCTATCTGCTTCACATGCAGTTGACTGCCCGAAGACCGGGTATTCCCAATAAACTACTCATCAAAATATCCAAACCGTTTCAGCTTGTCTTTTTGTCTTCGCCAGTTATCTGCCACTTTCACGTGCGTTTCCAGAAATACTTTCTTTCCGAAAAAAGCTTCCAGATCTTTACGCGCCTCCGTACCCAGTTTTTTGAGCATGCTTCCGTTCTTGCCGATAACAATGGCTTTCTGGGAAGAGCGTTCCACATAAATCTCTGCACTGATGCGCAGCAAATCACCTTCCTCCTTAAACTGTGTAACAACTACTTCGGTGCTGTAAGGCACTTCCTGTGACAGGTGCAGAAATATTTTCTCCCGCAGGATTTCGGCAGCCAGAAAGCGCTCCGACTTATCGGTCAGCTCATCGCTTCCAAAGTAAGGTGGATGTTCGGGTAAATAATTCAGAATGGTTTCCAGAAGAGCATCACAGTTCTTTCCTGTGGCCGCCGAAATAGCCAGCACCTGTGATGCTTCGGGAAAGTGCTGCTGCCAGTATTTTATTTTTTCTTCGATTTGAGCTGGCTGCAGCAGGTCAGCCTTGTTGAGGACTACCAGCAAAGTACCTTTATGCACCTTGAGCTCAGGAGCCGGATTCCCGTCAAATGTTTCGTCCGGGCCAACCAGCAGCAAAACAACATCTGCATCTTCCATGGCTGCACGCACATATGCCATCATCGCTTCGTGAAGGGCATATTTGGGCTCAATGATTCCGGGTGTATCGGAAAAAACAACCTGGTAATCCTTTCCCTGCAGTATGCCCATTATTCGGTGCCGGGTAGTTTGTGCCTTGGGTGTGATGATGGAAAGTCTTTCTCCCACCAGGCGGTTGAGTAAGGTAGATTTGCCCACGTTGGGCTTACCCACGATGCTTACAAAGCCTGATTTGAAGGGTTTTTCGGCCATGGCTTCAGAAATAAAAATAGGGCAACACCTGTTGCCCTTGCTTGGTAGCGGGGGTAAGACTCGAACTTACGACCTTTGGGTTATGAGCCCAACGAGCTACCAACTGCTCCACCCCGCGATTTTGGAGCACAAAAATAGCGCTATGCACGTTAATAAACAAGCTGCCCTTCCGGAAACAACCGGTACATGTTCGCTTCATCACTACCTTGCGCCATGACTCTTGCCGAACTTCCACCTCTGGCCGAACGCATGCGACCCGTTAAACTTCATCAGTTGGTCGGGCAGGAACACTTAACCGGTGAAGGGAGCGCTTTGCGATCGGCTGTGCGTTCAGGACAGCTTCATTCCATGATATTGTGGGGACCGCCCGGCACGGGCAAAACCACACTTGCCAACTGCCTGGCCCATGAAACCCTCCAACCATTTTATACGCTCAGCGCTATCAGTGCCGGTGTGCGCGAGGTACGCGAAGTAATAGACAAGGCAAAAAAGTCGGGCAAATCCATCTTGTTTATTGACGAAATCCACCGCTTTCACAAAGGACAGCAGGATGCCTTGCTGGGAGCAGTAGAGAAGGGAATCATAACCCTGATTGGCGCAACCACCGAGAATCCTTCCTTCGAGGTTAATGCCGCCCTGCTCTCGCGGTGTCAGGTATATATACTGAAACCGCTGATGCCCGAACACCTTGTGGAATTACTTGAACGGGCCTGTACGCAAGATGAAGTTCTGAAGCAGCGCAGCATTGAAATCCGTGAAACAGATGCCCTAATCCGATTATCCGGAGGCGATGCACGCAAGGCACTTACTTTGCTCGAGCTTATCGTGAACAGCCATGCCGATCCGGTAATCGTTACCAACGAACTGGCCGTGCGGGTTGCACAACAAAAAATTGCCTTATACGACAAAAGCGGTGAACAGCACTACGACATCGCCTCGGCCTTTATCAAGTCCATCCGCGGCAGCGACCCGAATGCCGCAGTGTATTACCTCGCACGGATGATTGAGGGCGGTGAAGATGTGAAATTCATTGCGCGAAGGATGCTCATCCTTGCCGCAGAAGACATCGGCAACGCAAATCCCACTGCATTGGTGTTGGCCAACGCCACTTTTCAGGCAGTTGACGCAATAGGCTATCCCGAAGCACGTATCATTCTTTCGCAATGTGCCATTTACCTGGCCTGTTCGGCCAAGAGCAACAGCAGTTACGCAGCCATTGAGCAGGCCCTTGACACCGTTCGCTCAACCGGCGATTTGCCAGTGCCCCTGGATTTGCGCAACGCCCCAACCGACCTGATGAAAAGACTGGGCTATGGGCAGAATTACCAGTACGCGCATTCTTTTGAGGGCAATTTTGCGTTCATGGAATTTCTGCCCGATGCGATTAAAGGAATGGTATTTTACGAACCCGGTAAAAACCCGCGGGAGGAAGAGATGCGCAGGTACCTGCGTGCGCTGTGGAAAGAAAAATACGGTTACTAATTTCAATGAAAGGATGACGCAGCTTCTGCTTGATGTTTCACCTGCTTGGGCAATTGTTTGTGCCTTTGCTGCTTTGGCTTATGCTTCACTGCTGTATTATCGCAACCCGGCCCCGTGGACTCCCACCATCAATCGCTTGCTTTTCGCAATACGATGGCTGGTGGTATTTGTGCTGGCGCTGTTGCTGCTGGGCTTTATGATCCGCCATACAGAAAACCAGTATGAAAAGCCGGTTTTTATCATTCTGGCCGACAACTCGGCCTCACTCAGGCATTCAATGGATTCCTCGCAAAGAAGGGCGATCGCTGACCGCCTCTATTCCCTGCAACAGGATTTATTAAGCCGCAACTTTGAAGCACCGTTGATGGGCCTGCGGGGCAAAGAACTTACGGAAGTAGAGTTTAATGAACAGGGATCGAACCTGAGCGATGCCCTGCGGCTGGCAGCCGAACGTTTTGAAGGTCGCAGACTGGAAGGTGTGCTATTCCTATCTGACGGCATTTACACCACCGGACTTTCCCCTGCCGATATTGATTTTCCTGCACCTGTCTTTACCGTAGGTGTTGGCGATACCTTACAACGCCCTGACCTGGCAGTACGCGATGTGTTGTACAATAAGCTTACTTATCAGGGAACAAGATTTCCGGTGCGCGTTGAGATAAGCGCTAAAGGTTTTACTGATGAACCTGTCCGCATAACCCTGTCGCATAAAGGACGTGTTGTAAGTGAGCAGCAAAAGATTGTGCCGCCATCCGGCTTTGTGCAGGCCGAATTTTTTACCGAAGCGCAGGAGGAAGGCCTGCAACGCTGGGATGTGGCCGTAGAAACCAAACCGCACGAAATGAACCAGCAAAACAATCGCACTTCTATTTTTATAGAAGTGGTTAAAGGCAAGCGCAAGATACTTCTGTTGGCCGCAGCACCTCATCCCGATATACGCACCCTTCGGCTGATACTTGAAAAAAACAGCAACTACGAAGTGCTGCTTCATATACCCGGCCTGCAGGAAACAGAAAGTAAAGACCTGAAGCCGGAAAATGCCGATCTGATCATCTTTTACCAGCTTCCGGATGTACGCGGCCGGTTACGCGATCTGATTCCTCAATTTTACAAAGCGCCCGTGCCCAGGCTGTACATAACCGGCAGCACAACCGATCTGGGATTCATGATGCAGCCCTCTTTCCCGGTAGGATTTGAAGCGCAGCCCCGTCAGTTTGATGAAGTGACTCCAGCGCTGAATCCACAGTTCAGTCAGTTTACCCTGCCTCAGGACGCAGCCACCGTGTTTACGGGCATGCCGCCCATGGCGGTTCGCTTCGGAAAGATGCGTGTGGCCCCTCAGGTTACCACCATCTTATATCAGCAGGTAGGAAGTGTCGTTACCGATCGGCCCCTGCTTGCCTATTTCACAGAAAACACCCACAAAAGCGGTATCCTGTTGGGAGAAGGTTTGTACCGCTGGCGCATGTACGAGTTTTCGCGCACAGGCCGCACAGAAGTTACCGATGAATTGTTTCTGAAGTTCATTCAGTTTCTGGCTACACCCGATGATAAACGAAGATTCAGGTGCTTTACCCTGAAGCCCGAATTTTCGGACCATGAACCGGTGCTATTCGAAAGTCAGGTGTATAACGAAATCTATGAACCTGTTTATGGAAATGTTATTGAGCTGACAATTTCGGACGAACAAAACAGGCGCAGCACCTACAGCTATATGCTGCAACCTTCTTCAGCGCGGTATGCCGTACAGGGATTAAAAGAAGGCGCTTATCGGTTCACTGCAACTACAGAAATAAGCGGTAAGCGCGAAACCGTGCATGGTCAATTTGTAATTACCGGCAAACAGGTTGAGCTGCAGAATCTGACAGCAGATTTTGATTTGCTCAGAAGGCTCTCCCAAAACACCGGGGGAAAGTTTTTTACCCTGCATCAATGGTCGGCTTTGGAAAAGACCCTTTCCCAAACCGAAGCGCGCTACCTGGTTCGCAGTGAAGAGCGCTATACAGCCGCCCTGAACATTCCGTTAATTTTGATTTTACTGATAACGCTGGCCAGCCTGGAGTGGTTTACAAGAAAATTTTTTGGCGGATACTGACCGCTGCTGTGCTGACCGGCGTGTTTTGATTTTTATATGAAAATCATGTTCCGGCTTCCTGCTCTTTCGTACTTTTAACGGCCCGATGCTGGTACAATCTTCTGTTATTGAAGCACTGCTGCGGCTCACCCGCACCGTTAACGTGGTCATCCTGGTATTTGCCCAGTATGCAACGGCATTTTTTCTATTGAAAAAACCCGTTCTTTCCGACTGGCGCCTGTTCATTTTTGCTGTATCATCGGCATTGATTGCTGCAGGCGGTTATGTGATTAATGATTACTACGATGTAAAGATTGACCTGATCAACAATCCAAACCGCGTGGTAGTAGGCCGTGCCGTGCCGCGCAGGGTAGCAATACTGATTCATGCTTTTTTATCGGGTGCGGGCGTTTTTCTCGGATTATTTGTGGGATGGAAAATTCTTTTCATCAACATTTTCGCAGTTGGCTTGCTGTGGTGGTATTCGGCTGCATTAAAGCGATTACCCCTGGTTGGCAACCTGGCCGTAGCCATACTAACCGGCTTATCTGTTGCCGCAGTCAATGCACTTTATAACACTGCCGAACCATTGGTATTTATCTATGCCTTCTTTGCTTTCTTCATCACCGTTATCCGCGAAATCATTAAAGACATGGAAGATGTAAGGGGCGATGACACCTACGGCTGCCGGACGCTGCCTATTGTATGGGGCATGCGCAAAACCAAAGTACTGGTTATCGTGCTGATTGTTATTCTGGCTTCAACGGTTGTGGTCATCAACTTTCTATATCATAAACTTGATTTTATTTATCTGATCATGCTGTTGATCATTCCGCTGGCATGGCTTACCAGCCGGTTGGTTGTGGCTGATACAAAAAAAGATTTCGGATGGCTGAGCAGTTTTTGTAAGGTAGTTATCCTGTTAGGCATCCTGAGTATGGCGTTAATCTGACAAGACGATGAATAACCCCGAGTGGCATCTTGCGATATTTGCCTCCGGCTCAGGCACCAATGCCGAGGCCATCATAAAACACTTCCGGCATCATAAAAGCATACGGGTGGCCGCCCTGCTCAGCAACAAACCCGATGCGTATGCACTGGAACGTGCCAGGAAATTTAACGTACCCACCTTTGTTTTTAACCGAAAGCAATTTTACGAGAGCGGTGAGGTGCTGGCCTGGTTGCAGCAACACCGCATTACCCATATTGTACTGGCAGGTTTTTTATGGCTCGTGCCCCAATCGCTCATCCATGCCTATTCTGGCCGCATCATCAACATCCACCCTGCCCTGCTGCCAAAATATGGCGGAAAAGGCATGTATGGCATGCATGTACACCGGGCCGTAAAACAGGCAGGTGAAACGGAAACCGGCATTACCATACACCTGGTCGATGAGCACTATGACAATGGGAAAATTTTACTGCAGGCACGGGTACAGCTCAACGGCACTGAAACGCCTGAGCAAATAGCAGAAAAAGTGCACGAACTGGAATACCGGCATTACCCCGAAGTGATTGAGAAGTGGGTGCAGTATTCCTGAGTCAGCTAAACCGTTGTCCGAGTATTTCCATGAATTCCTGATATTCATCGCTTTCAGGATCCCACAATCCTACATGAGCCTCAAGGCATTTCAGCGCATCTTCGAGATTGGCCTGCCGGTCTATTTCCTCAATGGTTTTACTGAACAGCTCAAAGTCGCCACTGAACAGCACTTTGGTGAACATAAACTTCTGGTTGATGGTAAGTCTGTCGCGTATGCGCTCAATCTTCCGGAAATTATCTGCTACCGTGCTGCGACTTTTCTTTTCTTCCGAAACAGCCGGCTTATTTACCGGCTCATGAACCGTCTTTTTCTGTGTCTCACTCGGTTTTACCGGAACATAAAATTTTTCAAAGTCGAGCTTTTCTGTTTTACTAAACTGCTCAATAAACGGCTCCACATCGGCTGGTGTAAAATTCACTTCTTCAAGTATCTGGTCCAGTAAAGCAAAGGCCTGGTTTCCGGGCAGCTCTTCTTTTCCTTCTTCCTGCAGCCTTTGCAGCAACCGTTCCAGCGGTGCTTTGTTGATTTTGAGATATTTTAACTCTTCCTGAAAAGCCGCACGGTTCAACTTATTTTGTGTACCCGATATGACAGACGAATAGTAATCGTACGGACTGAAAATAACCAGCAACGTAGTACTTACTGCCTTTTTCAGCAAAGGCAGCAAATGTGCCCGATCTATCTGGATATGTCGCGACAGCACATTCATAAACTGAGCCAGTGCCTGTTGAACATCGGGGTGCTGGTAGTTGAAATACGGGCTTTTTAGCTTTTTAACTTCTTCGCGCCACACCTTAAATAGTTCACCCACCACAAACAGGTTTACCTGCTGTACCGGACTGAGCGAAAGTATGTCTTCACCGCGGATAAATTCGTGCCGGGCAAAAAAGGTGTCGACCAGGCTGGCGGAATAATGGTCGCTGTACCTTGCAATGGCTTCCAGACTAATACGTTCATCCATACACTGAATTTCACCAAAATTAACCAAAACCATTCATGGGCACAGCGGTTTGAGGCAAAATGAGCGCCAGTAACAGGCCGGCCGCAGAATGGTTAAATTGCAGCATGTTTGTCGAGCCTCATATGCAGCGTTCCGGCAGCGGCAAAGCCGGGTGGATTGAAGTAATCTGCGGTTGTATGTTTTCCGGTAAAACCGAAGAACTTATCCGCCGGCTGAACCGTGCCCTCATTGCCCGCCAGCGGGTGGAAATTTTTAAACCCGCAACCGACCAGCGCTACCACGAACAGTACATCGTGTCGCACAACGAACGATCCATCCGATCCACACCCGTGCACGTGGCTTCCGATATCCTGCTACTGGCCGGCTCATGCGATGTGGTGGGTATTGACGAAGCCCAGTTTTTTGACGATGCCATTGTGGATGTGTGCAACGCACTGGCCAACAGCGGCAAGCGTGTAATCGTGGCCGGACTGGACATGGATTACGAAGGCCGGCCTTTCGGGCCCATGCCCTACCTGCTGGCCGTGGCCGAGTTTGTTACGAAAGTACACGCTATCTGCGCACAAACCGGTGAGCTTGCTTCGTTCTCCTTCCGGCTGGCCGACAACGATGAAAAGGTTTTGCTGGGCGAGCGCGACAAGTATGAGGCACGCAGCCGCACCAGTTTTCTGGAAGGCATGCGCGCACGCAGGCAAAAAAAATCAGACAATGCGTAACTGTTTCCTTCTTCTTTTTTGGATGGCATGGTGCACGGTAAGCTTCGCACAGTCCGCTCCGTTGGACAGCTGGCGCCTGCACCCTTCATTTAACCGCGTATGCGCTGCCGCACAACTGGATGGTAAGATTTATGCAGCATCGGCAAATGGAATTTTTATCGTCCAACCTCCCGGCAACGAGACCGAAAAAATTACGATACCCCTGCTGGGCAGCACCGCCATCCTTACGTTGGCGGCCGATGCAGCACGTACCCAACTGCTCGTAGGCTATGCCACCGGCCAGCTCGATATTCTGCAGGGAAAAAATATTTTCCGTTTTAACCGCATTCGCACCACCCCAGAAATCACCGGCTCAAAAGCCATCCATCACATCGGCATAAAAAACAATCACGCCTATGTGGCTACCGATTTTGGTGTGGTGGTATTTGACTTAGCTCAGCGCGAAATACGCGAAACCTGGCGCAACCTGGGTCCAGCAGGCGAACTACAAAGTGTGTATCAGATTGCCTTCAAGGGCGACAGCATTTTTCTGGCTACCGATAACGGGATTCAGGGTGGTAACCTGAACGATAACCTGTCGGACTTCTCCAGATGGAGAAGATTTGACCAGGGTGGCTTCCGTACAACTTTCACCTCACTGGTATCATTCAACGGAACACTGTACACCGCCATTGCCTATGATGGTGTGTACCTCTATGAAGAGGGCACCTGGACACGCCAGTCATTCCTCATCGGCGAAAGTGCGTATCGCCTTTTTGCTTCCGGTGCTTCGTTGTACATCGTTGCCGGCAACCGGTTGTTTCGTTTCAATACTGCCCATGAAATGGAGGAAATTACATCGGAACTGTTTACCAACCCTCTTTGTGTACTGGAGTCTTCGGCCGGACTGGCCGTGGGCGATGCGCAGAACGGACTGGCCCTCGGAAACGGTACCACCTGGCAGAAAATACTGCCCAACGGACCCACGTTCGATGTTGCTTTCCGCCTGTACGAATATCGCAACAGACTATTCGCTGTTTCGGGTGGATACACCGATTTGTTTACCCCTGCAGGAATTGAACAGCCTGTCAACTGGTTTCAGTTAGGTGGCTGGAGCACAAATGAGGGCTGGCTGAGCCGCGATGTAACCGATGTGGCCTATGCCGGCAACAAAGTATGCGTGGGGAGTTTCAGCCAGGGCTTACAGGTTATTTCGGATACGGAAAATCTCATTTTTAATTCAGGCAACAGCCCGCTTACCGGCAGCCGCGTATCGGCACTTGCCACTTGGGGTGGCGCCGTGTGGATAGCTAACTACAACTCGCTTCAGCCGCTGCACAAACTCAACCCGGATAATACCTTTCAGTCGTATTCCTTTCCGGTAATGGCAGCAAGGTATCCGTTGGATATGGTGATTGATAAACTTGGCCAGATATGGATGCGTTTAAACCCGGCAACAGGTGGTGGTATTCTGGTGTTCAATGAAAATACCAACAACCATGTGTACCTCACAGAAATAACCGGCTCGGGCGGATTGCCTTCGCGAAATGTATTTTCACTGGCTGTTGACCGCAACGGTTTTGTGTGGGCCGGCACCGATGCCGGTGTGGCCTACTTTTCGAACCCGGCCGGCGTGTTTTCCGGAAACGTGAACGCTGTCAAGCCAGTTTACGAAGGGCGCTTCCTGCTGCGTGATGAAAAGATTACCGCCATAACCATTGACGGGGGTAACCGCAAATGGTTCGGCACCGAGCGGGGTATCTGGCTGTTTGATGCAACGGTTACTGAACAGTTGCGCTATTTCAACACCACCAGCGCACCATTGCCATCGGATGAGATTCAGGATTTGCTTGCAACATCTTTTGGCGAAGTGCTCATAGCTACAGCCCGGGGGCTGGCTTCGTATCAAACCGATGCAACGGAACCCGAAGAAACACCAACCATCAGGATTTTTCCCAATCCCGTACCTGCTACCTTCACAGGGTGGGTAAGGATCAGCGGCCTTACCGCAGAAAGCACCGTGCGCATTACCGATTTATCAGGGCGACTAATATGGCAGGGGCGCAGCAACGGAGGCTTGGCCGCGTGGAATGTACGTGACCACGGAGGACAACGACCACCAACCGGTATATACCTGGTGTTTGCCATTTCAGCCGATGGCAAAGAAACACTGGCAGGCAAGCTGGCGCTGATTAACTGATATGTTGCACAAAACCAAAGGCGTGGTATTCAGGTTTACTAGGTTCAGGGAAACCTCCATCATTGTTACCGTTTTCACCGAACTTTTTGGATTGCAAAGCTACATGGTAAATAGTGTGCGCAGTGCGAAGGGAAAGATGGCGCTATTCCAGCCACTCACCCTGCTGGATATGGTGGTGTACCACCGCGAAAACGCCAACATTAACCGGATTAAAGAAGTAAAATGCCTGCATCCATACGAAACCCTTCACCGCGACATCCGCAAATCGGCCATTGCCCTGTTTCTCAACGAAGTGCTGAACAAAACCGTGAAGGAAGAGAGCCACAGCGCGGAAATGTTTCAGTTCATTAGCCAGTCGCTGATGCAGTTGGACCTTATGCCCGACCGGTTTGAAAATTTTCACCTCGTGTTTCTAATCCACCTGAGCCGGCTATTGGGTTTTGGCATATACCATAAGGACGATCTGGCAACTGAATTTCCGGGCGATGATGAGAGTGTGAACCTGTTGAACCAAATACTGAGCGACAACTGGCAAAAAACACCTGTGAGCGTACATCAACGCAGAAGCTTGCTGAACGGACTGTTACGGTTTTACAAAAAACACATGGAAACGATGGGAGAACTGAAGTCTATACCCGTATTAAGGGAAGTTCTGGAATAGCACACCAGGCTACAATTATTTTCAACAGTAGGCCGTAATTTTTTAAAAAGAAATCTTTTCGCAATAAACCTTACATGGTAATTAATTAAGATTCAAAATTTTGATTCACTGAAGGATTTAGCTAACATTCTTGCAGCATGTTTGAGCGTAATCTCTCTTGTTTAAGATTTATGCTATGTAGCTCAAAAAAACAGTCTTTATACTTTGTTATAAGGACCGCAGGCGCCCGGGTTGAGTTTAATCTCTAATTTTAATCCTGTAATCTATTAGCCGCAATGCTTTTTCTGGCATTTATCATCAGTTCGTTTGCTCCTGGGCATAAGACAGCACCATCGCGGCTGAAGAATCCAGATCCATCTCAGCCTTAGAACAAAGCAGTTGCTTGGACATCTTTGCATATTATGCGCATGCCCAATTGCAGGTTGCCAAAGCCATATCCAATGGCAATAGTGATCTCGTTGACCTCTGGCAAGCTACAGCTGATATGTTTTTGAACACCTTGTTTGCATGTATGTTTTTGGATATGACGCAGCAATAACTTGAACTACCGGTTCATCGGGAAATTATTCCCGATGAGCTAAATTGCAGTTATATGCCTGTTATTCTGGTAATATATTTCACCTTAATCCCCCAACAAAAGGAAAATTTCTTATCTGCCGTGTAGAAAAGGGAACATTTTCTTTGATAATGAAATATTAATTCTCGAAACCAAAGGTTCCATACCTGACAAATCCGTGGTATTTTTATACCGACTTTGGCCGAAAAATCATCTTCAGCGGTACGGCTACATCGAAAGGATTCCGGGCGCAGATCAAATTTAAAGACAAAAACTGGGATATGTCCGTAAAGTCCAGCGGAAACCAGCTTACTGTAACGTTATGCGGTGGTACATTCAGGCAGGAATCCAACCTCTTGAAACTAACTGATGATGTATCTCTCAAGGCGGAGAACAAAATAGTTTTCGATACATTTCATGATCCCGCTTTTATCGGAAAATTGGAACTATGCGTTTTAAGTTTCCCGCGATGGCGTTGAGTATGTTTTCAATTGTTCATCAAAATGCTTCTAAAATATTTTATTCCACAGGTAAACGCGAAATCATCATACCGGCTGCTGAAGAACCAGTTAAGTCTTTTAACACCGAACATAAAAAACCTCCGCTGGATGATTGGTACACCTGGAATGGGGAGCTCAAGACCGTAAATAATCCTCCTCCATCCCAGGCGAATGCTCTTTTTCCGAATCTCGGATAGAATTTCTGAATTTTATTATACCCTAATCAATATAAAATGATACCCTTATCCTTTCATTTCCAACGGTTCCCGGGTCTATTATCTCAGAAGCAATAACAAAAAACAAAAAGTAACAGAATGAACATCTGACTTGCCGGTTTTTAAAGATTTTCTTAAATTCGATTACTAAAAATCTCCATTTCATGTACCGAAACATAGATAATAAGGAGTTTAAAAAACTGATGAGGGCACCCAACACAATTATTTTTGATGTGCGTACCCCCAAAGAAGTGGCGGAAGGGCAGATTGAAGGAACTCATGTAACAGCCGATTTCAATAATACTGAAGAATTTAAAAAAACCCTGGCAGCTCTGGATAAAACGAAAAACTACTTAGTATACTGTCGCAGTGGATCGCGATCGGCTAAAGCATGTAAAATGATGGAGGAAAACGGTTTTAAGGGGGCCCTTTATAATTTAGCGATGGGAATAGCTGAGTGGAAGGATCCGCTTGTAAAAAAGTAAAGCCCTGTTATAACATTCCTCGTAAACAATAAATCGTTGTAACCAAATAGCTTCTTTAACAGGACAAGGCCGGTGCAAGCCCAAAGGCATGCAACCTGCTTACCTGCCCTCCATGCCCATTAACTAATCTCTTGCAATGCAGATGCTCAGATAACCTCAACTGAAAGTTTGGCTTAAATTGGTGTCCGATGAACAGGTGCAATTAATCCCTATTTACCCTGCCATACATCCGTACTTTTTTTTCAGAAGGATGCCAATCCGCATTATCGTCCTTGGGATGGATTGCCTGATAATGCAGTTTGTTAATGGCTTCAACCAGTTCGTCAATGCTAATTATATTATCATCAAATTGAATGATTGTGTTTTCGTCAGTATGCGAAGCCTTTACCGATTGAACTCCTGCCAGTTTGTGAAGTTTCTCTTCAATATACATTTCGCAGCCCGCACACATCATTCCTTTAACAGGAATGGTGATGGTTTTTGTATTCGGTGCCGGAACCGTTAAATTATTTTTATAGCGACTCATGAACAAGTGCGAGTAAGAAGGGAATGTAATCAGCAGTACTGCGCTGATGGTGACTATAATTAAAAATGCTTTTGATGTTAAGAACGGGCGTTTGTCTTTTTTTTCACAACCGCACACCTCATCTTTTTCTCGAAAGAGCACATTATACCAGGCAATCCCCAATGAAATAATTGAAAGTGTTATCAAATAAGGCCTATAAGGTTGCAGCCATAAAAATGAAGTTGCCATACCACTGGCCCCTGCCAGAAGCGAAACTGCTGGCAGCATGCAACAAACGGAAGAACTTAGAGCAGTTAAAATACCGGTACCTACAAACGAATTTATTTTCATGTGCTTTTATCATTTACAATCCGAAGATGAATGGGGCATCCACTTGCGTTGATGCCCCTGCCCGTCTTTACTGTGCTTTCATGCAACAGGCCGCCACCGCTTCTGTATCAAAGGGACACAGAGGGGTTCCTTTTAGCGGACAATTTACCTTCGGGCAATCCGCAGTACCTTCTAGCGGACATGCCGCATTGCTGGTTTGCATGCCGTAAACAAAACCACCTACGGCAGCAATGGCAATGGCTGAAATAAAGAACGCTTTTTTGATCATAGGGCTACTTGTTTGATTTGTTACCCCTAAAATCAGGCTTGAGCAGGGGGGTGATCCAAATGATTTATTAAAATTATTTTGCCCACTTTTGTATTAATTCTTCTGCTTCCACCAGTTTCTGCGGTAATTCCTCGAGCGGTAAATGAGGGAACATCTGCCGCAGACGTTCTATCTGGTCCTCATACCCGCAATTTCCGGGGCAGTTTTGGTGCGCAAATGAAATTTTTTCAGCCAGCGCCTTTCGGTACACTTCATCGAGTAGCAAAATGGTGGCTTTTGCAACCAGCGCATGCGCAGCCTTAAGTTGCATCAGCAATTCTTCGGGGTTGGTAACATGGCGCAAGGATTTATCAACATGCTCCAGCTGACGAATGGCCGTCCTCACAGTCTTACTGCATTCAGGAATTAGGTCAGCCGGTATCATAACAGACAATTAATCTTTAAGACTCACAATCAATTTATTTTAAAGATAACTTTTTTTAAACATATCCACAGCCAACTTAGTTCTTCCTCCGGAACAGATGCTTACCGGGTGCCCAAATACCGATTGAAAGGCCGTGCTGTTGAAAAAAAACATATGAACCAACGAAAAAATATGGAATCATGAATTTAGCCGATGAAGGAGGAAAACCTGTACTAATTTCCGGCGGTAATTTGCGCAGAGGAAGGATTGGAACCCCCGGGCCCCGTGAAGGGCTGCCGGTTTTTGCCAGCGGCATTTCTGCAGGACAACTGCAAAAAAATCACTTTATCACAGCCGGCCTCACCATTTACACTCCCGCTTCCACTAACCTAAGCTGCCTGAGCTGGCAACCACCACAACCAACAAAAAAACCCGCTTACGCGGGTTGGCGGTGCAGAGGAGGAGGGATTACCTGCCGGTGATCCCTTTGTGGGGGAGTGTCAAGCAATCTTAATGAAGCTCGCTGCGCTCGACTTTTGTTTCAGTCCGCACCTCACGCAAACGAGGCGTTTGGCTCGGCCCGGCCTGAAACAAACAAGCCCGACTGGCGTCGGGCTCTTCATTAAAATTGCTTGCAGAGGAGGAGGGATTCGAACCCCCGAGCCCCGTGAAGGGCTGCCGGTTTTCAAGACCGGTGCAATCAACCACTCTGCCACTCCTCTAAACTAAATGTGGTTGCTGCCTGAAGGATTGCCTCATTTTTAGCGAAATCCCTCTTACGGCAAGCGCAACAGCCTGCAAATGTAGCAGAACAAACCCAGTGGTACAATAAATTACTGGTACTCTGTAAAATCAACGAAAGCCTTTTTCAGATCGCGGTCTGAATAAGCAGGTTGATTTTGACGATATGCCTCCAGCTCCAGCAAAACAAGCCGCTGGTCGTTCATGATTATGCGCAACTTGTCAATGTCCTTTTCAAATTCAACTGTTCTACGCGAAGATTTCTGATTGTACTTGCGCGCAAATTCATCGGCTCCGGACTGGACTTTATTCCGTATGTCAATATTAATCTTAATCCGATCCATGATTTCGTCCTTCGACTTACCAATTACTTCGGTAGCCTCCAGGGTGTTGAGCGTAAGAACCGTAGTACCCCCAACAGCCGACACCACTTTGGCCTGATCGGTTTCAAACACCACCGGACTAAACCCCGTTACCGCACCGAGCGAAGCATTGACCACCGATCGCTTTTTCTTTCCTTTTTTAGCCTTCCTGTATTCTTCGTTTAATTTCTTTTGATTTTGATCCAACACATTGATGAGATCGAGCGCATTCACAAGCTGCGCACGGTACTTGGCATACTGCAAGGCATCTTTGGCTTCCAGATTTTCCGTGTCTTGGACGCGCACGGTAATTTTTCGCTGGCTGCGGTTACCGGATTTATCCAGTGCAAAAAACACAATGTCCACCAGCAGAGCTTTCTGTACATCATCGGTAAAGTCATAGCCCGGCGACCAGATGAATTCATATTGCAGGGAGGTGTTCTCCTTCAAAGCCGAGAGCGGAACGCGCTTATCAGACGCCACAAACTCCACTGTTCGAACATCATCATCGCCATTGGGGTCGGTTACATAAATTTTCAGGCTCAGGGTTTCGTTCTCTTTTAAGGTAAACGATGTATCTCCCGGCACAATGAGGATTTCAGGCGGGAGGTCAAGCTGGGTCTGCGCTATTCTCAGTCTTCCACGTGTCTCGGCCTTGTCGGGTTGGTCCTGTACAATAAATTCAACCGCCAGCGGATTACTTCGTAACGCATTGAACTGCAGGCGAGAAGGTGTCCAGGTAAATACGCCCTGTGATGACAGGCTGGCCCCTTCCGGCAACTGTATAGGCGTGGCCCGGAAAACAACCGGGTCGCCATCCGGATCAAACACATAGTCCGGAGAAATGGTGTAGGTGTTTTTTACACCTTGTTTTACATAAAAAACCGGCAATTCTTCCACCACGGGTGGCCGGTTGGTATGGTGCACTACAAAAACCAGATTTTTTCTTACGCGCGTGCCGTCTTTCCACAGCGCTGAAAGTGTGAAGGGCACCTCTTTAACCCGCTCAATGCGGTCAGCCACGGTGTAAGGTGGTATCCAGTGCAAATTTCCCGATGAATCTACCGACAGGCCGGATTTCAGAACAGCCTCATCTGCACTTAATGAAAGCCCTTGAAAACCTTCCAAAGGGCTGGCGCTCACCTGAACCATCACCCGTTGCCCTTCGCGGATAATATTCCACCCTGCCGAGTCGGGCAGCAGGATATCGTGACCGTTTTGCGCACCGGCGGGCAGGGCGAGCATCAACAGAATACGGTTAATAATTTTTTTCACCATGGCGGCAAAACAGGGAGCAAATTTAACACCATAGCCTTTTAATTGACAGCCGCTCTCGTTAAATCCATGCTTTTCAGGCCAGCTTCCGGATGCCTTTCTGCGGATGAATTTTGATATCGAAGTGCGCGGCAACAAATGCCTGAAGCCGGTTGCCGATGAACCGAGCCTCATCATCTGACGGATAGAAGACAGTCAACTCCAGCACGCCCATCAGAAACTGTTTATGCAACGATAATTGACGCACCCAGGATTTAAATTCCTTTGTCCACTCTCGTGCATACACCTCGTCAGGCTCTTCACCGCTGAAAATGAAGCTAAGCTGGTTGTCGCGGTAATACCGGTACCGGAATATTCCGCACATCAGCAAGTAAAAATCGTGCAGTCGGTGAAAGTTATCTGAGCTGTGCTGCTGAATGCGCTTAACGGTTTCATCTACCAGTCCGAGCGGGTTATGCTGCAGCAGGTATTCTACTTTTACAAAATCAGTCAGGTATTGAAGCAGGTCCTTTTGCAGTGCAAGTTGTACCTGTTCGAGTACGTAATTCTTATCCAGCGGAAAAAATTTTCGCTGCACCTTTTAATGGGTTTTACAAAGATACGCCTGTCATCATAAACCGCAAAAAGTACTATGTATTGAAGCGTTCGGCAGAAGCTCTTTTCAGATAGGACTCAAATTCTAAGGGCGCATCCCGTTCATCCAGCAGGCAACCTTCCGGTATGGGCGGATAGATTTCAGCGTACGTTTTCACCATGTTCATAAACACCCTTCGGTACACATGGGTTCGGTTTATTTCTTCCGGTTTGCTCAGGCCGGCACACGACAACAACTCCACAAAACTGCCAACCGTGTTTTTATGGTAATTGGCCACCCTATGCATTTTATCCTCAACCACCAGGCCTTTGGTAAAATAAGGATCCTGTGTTGCCACACCGGTAGGACAGGTATTTTTGTTGCACTCCAGCGCCTGAATGCATCCCAGGGCCATCATCATAGCACGGGCGCTGTTGGTCAGGTCGGCACCGAGTGCCATGGCCCTGACAATATGAAAGCCGGTTAAAATTTTTCCTGAGCAATCCAGTTTGATGTGATCGCGGATGGCAAAGCCGCGCAGCGCATCATCCACGAAAGCAAGGGCATCGAGCAAGGGCATGCCTACAAAGTTGGTAAACTCAGGCGGGGCGGCCCCTGTTCCTCCTTCGCCACCATCAATGGTAATAAAATCCGGATAAAGGTTGAGTTTGACCATCGCTTTGCATATACCCAGAAACTCGCTTTTCCTGCCAATGCACAACTTAAAACCCACCGGCTTGCCTCCTGATAGTTCCCGAAGCTTCTGAACAAACTCAATCAGTTCCAGGGGATTGGTAAATGCGGTGTGATAGGGAGGCGAAAAAACCGTGGTATAAGGCTTCACGCCGCGGATGGAAGCAATTTCGGGTGTGTTTTTTTTTGCCGGCAAAATGCCGCCATGTCCGGGTTTTGCTCCCTGTGATAGTTTGATCTCTATCATTTTTACCTGGGGCCGCAATGCATTTTGCTGAAAGGCATCGGGCGAAAAGTTGCCGTGTTCGTCACGGGCCCCGAAATAACCGGTGCCAATCTGCCAGATGAGATCACCACCATGTTTGAGGTGATAAGGACTTATTCCGCCCTCACCCGTATTGTGTGCAAACCCTCCAATCCTGGCTCCGGCATTCAGGGCTTCAACGGCATTCGCACTCAGCGATCCGAAGCTCATGGCCGAGATGTTTAACACACTGGCATCGTAGGGCTGCCTGCAATCTTTATTTCCAATCCGTACACGTGGATTGTGATCGAGTAAGTTATGATCCAGCGGATTGACCGAATGGGTCATCCATTCATAGCCTTCGGCATACACGTTGAGTTGTGTGCCAAAAGGGACGGTGTCAATCTGCTTTTTGGCACGCTGATAGATAACCGATCGCTCGATCCGGTTGATCGGCGCACCATCGGTATCAGATTCTACAAAGTACTGCTGGATTTTGGGTCGTAAATCTTCAAACCAGTAGCGCAGCCTGCCGGCCAGCGGAAAGTTGCGCCTGATGGCCTGGCGCTTCTGCACCATATCGGCTACGCCCATATAAATTAAGGGTCCGACTATCAAAAAGCCGAAAAGCGCATCGATCCAGAAATAACTCCAGATCAGCAACGCAGCAGTAACCGCAACACTTGAAATAATAAATATCTTTCGCATAAATCGGGGATTTGGGCCAATCAAGTTAGGCGAAGCATTGCAAAAGGACAAATAATAGAATTAATTTGAGGGCTGCGGGGTCCTGCTCATCCGCAAGCAGCATCGCACCGACCGGTTGAGGCGGCCCCTCTGTTACTTAAATCTTTAATATGGTAAAAAAAACTGCACTCGGTTTACTGCTTTTACTGGTGGTTATTCAGTTTATCCGGCCACCCAAAAATCTTTCTGACGCCCCGGCCGATAACGACATTGGCATGGCGTATGAAATCCCGTCAAACGTGCACGGTATCCTTAAGCAGAAATGCTACGACTGCCACAGCAACCATACGCGCTATCCGTGGTATTTTAACTTGCAGCCTGTGGGTTGGTGGATGTACAAACACATTGAAGACGGAAAACGCGAACTGAATTTCTCGGAATTTAAAACTTACTCCGCTAAAAAAGCTGCACACAAACTGGAAGAAACAGCCGAACTGGTAAGGGAAAAGGAGATGCCGCTGAAGTCGTATGTGTGGTTGCATCCGGAGGCAAGGCTGAGCGCTGAAGAAGAAAAGGCTTTGATTGACTGGATTGCTTCATTGGGAATTAAGGTAGGTACATAGTCCATGGTTAAATGGTCAATAGTTAAATAGTCCATAGT
>DAIQOI010000009.1:61448-128123 GCA_036787955.1 Cyclobacteriaceae bacterium | reverse complement strand
CTTGCTATTGAAGTAGATACTTCGCTACGAGCCGAGCGAGTGATACGGGTACTTGAACAAGTCATTCAATGGAGAGGAAAACCACAGCGAATCAGGGTTGATAATGGTCCCGAATTCATCTCAAGCAAGCTCGGCATATGGTGCGAAGAACGTAACATTCAGCTTCAGTTTATTCAACCGGGTAAGCCTTCACAGAACGCGTACATCGAACGTTTCAATGGAAGCTTTCGAAGAGATGTTCTGGATGCGTATTTATTTGAATCACTAAGCCAGGTAAGAATACTGGTTGATGAGTGGATGAATGATTACAACTATGACCGTCCACATGATGCGCTCGAAGGGCGCAGTCCTGCGGACATGCTGGTCGTGGATTTATGGAAAACTCGAAACGAGTTTCCCACAAACCCACAACCGGTTACACCAATAACAATGAATAAATTTTCTAATTTAGAACTGTCCTAAAAATGGGGAGCTTACAGAATTTACAAAGTCGTCAACATATTCACTTATAAATTTAGAATTTATTAAACAGACAAAATACCAATCAGGTATTTTAGTACAACTAAATAATGACATTGTAAGTACATCATAAACACCATTTTCTTTTAATCTTGACTTCAAATAGGTTGAATTTACATCTGTCCAGCAAAACCCTTCACGGAAATAGAATTGGGGATTACGTACAACAGGCATACCTTCTCCTTTTTTACCACTGTTTTCTTTTAAAAATTTTACATTTTCTCTGCTCCAATCAATGTAATAGGGTGTGGGGGCATACCATCGGTTGCCGTCTTTATCGCCTTTGTCATAAGGAACAAAGGTTTTTGCTCCCTTTATTCCATTTAGTTTTTCGTCTTCGGTAAGAGCTTCTACATTGGCAATTTCCTTTCTGCTTACTATACGATATAACCAACCCTGTCCAAAAATATCTCTGCCATATTTTTCTTTTAAATCATCAAATAATTTTCGTATTTCTGTTTCGCTTAGTTCTTCTAAAAATTTTTGGGCATCTTGTTTGCTTTTAATGCCTTGTTTTTTGCAGAACTTTGTTGCAAGTAAAAGTTTTTCTGGTCTTTGCTTATAAACTAATTCAGCCCATTTAGTATCTTCAAGTACACCCACATATTTGCCATTGTTTGCTGTTGCCAGTCCTTGTCCCCCTTCTGTAATGAGTCCAAGTAAGGTAATATCACCTGGTTTTAAAGATTTACGATATTCTTCCAATTTCCTTTTATTTTTTTCTATGTTTTTACTGGTAGAGATTAAATCCCACCATTGGTTTAATAATTCATTTACTTTTTTGCCAAGTCGTTCATAAATTTTAAGATTGTATGGAGTTGGCGCAAAAAATACCTGATTGGGCGATGTAGCATAAATTTTTTGTTCTACTGAATAAGTTTCTGGATTAACAAGATCTTTTTTGCCATCTAAAAAAATGACTTTATGATTTTGACCTGGAGTAGATTTCTTTACAATAGCAACACAAGTATCTACCATTGCAGATTCAAAAGGATTGGCAGTATCAAAGAGTTGGAGAATGGTATTGTTTAAAAGTAGTTGGCGTAGATTTTTTTTGGTTTGAATGGTCCAAAATGTTTTAGAAGAGATATAAGCCAGTATTCCACTATCGTTTAGAAGTTTTATTCCTTTAAAATAGAAGTGATTATAGGTATCGTCGGCAAATCCGTATTGCTGTTCTAAAAGTTTTTTTGTAGATGATTCTACTCCTTTTGTAGAGATATATGGCGGATTTCCAATTACAATATCGAAGCCGTCACTTCGACCTTGCTCAGTGTAAACTTTTATACCAAACATCCATTCGGGGTCGAACCATGTGGCCGATTGGTTTTGGTCGTAAGGGTCGAAAGAGGCAATTTGTTGGGCTACGGTGGTTTGCCATCCGTCCTTTTCCAACATCTTTGAGATCTCTTGCCGGAGTTTCTTGTCTTTTTCCTGTAACTGCATTTTCTCTTTTCGTGTGTTTGCAACAAAATATTTGTGTCGGATTTCTTTCAATGCGGCTTCTTTTTCTTCAATTTCAGGGTTTCGCAAAACAAGCTGTTTTGGCTTATCTAATCCTATCAATGTATTGGCAGCTACAAATTTGGTTTCGAGGTTGGGCAAACTGCGAATGCCAAAGTTTTCTTTGTTCCTATCAACTTTCTGGTCTATAATCAATGAGATAAAAAACCGAAGTTTGGCTATTTGCACAGCAATGGGCTGAATATCTATGCCGTAAATGCAGTTTTCTATGAGATAGAGTTTGCGTCCGTAATCATCTGTATTGTTTTCAAATACTTCGTTAATTTCTTTGAGTCGTTGTTCGCGTTCTTCTTTTTTTCCAATATCAAATGCTTTTTGTGTTTCTTGTATGGCTTTTTGTTTTTGCAGTTCTTTCCAATAATTGTTTTTAGGGTCAAGTTTTTGAAGTATATGCACCATTTTGTGCAAAATGCCCATAGGAAAAGCCCCTGAACCGCAGGCAGGGTCAAGTATTTTGCATTTATCAATGGCTTCTATAATAGCTTTGGTTTCGACTTCGCTGAATGGGTTAGGTTTATCAGAATAAGAAAGTAAATCCCTTAACCGGCTTTCAAATGTATCAAAAGCATCCTTGCTTTTGTTTCCATTTTGTACAGAAGCACCCTTGCTTCCATTTTGTGCAGAAGCCAAAAAGTATTCAGAAGATAAAAAGCCTCCTCTGCTTAGACCTGCTTTTACTGGATTTTGTCTAATGTAATTTCTAATGGCTTCAAAGGCTTTCTCGTTTCTCACAATATGGTCGTACGATTCATGCATCCACACCTGACCTTTTGTTCCAAGCTGTTCATTTATTTTATTAGCCGTAAATGACTTCCATGAGTGCAGGATATCAGGAAGTTTATATTCACCCAGCGGTTTTACAAGTACATGCACATGATTAGGCATTATAACCCATTCATCTAAAATATACCTTTGATTGTTGAAATGTAACAAAGCATCAGCCACAATCTTTCCAATTTTCTCATCTTTCAACACACAACTACCCTTACAGTCATCTAACAATCTTTCTATTCGTTCAGAAAACAAGCGATAGTATTCTTTCATCTGCTCTTTTGACAATTTAACTGGGGCCCTTTTGATGCTTTTTTTATCACCAACAGGGATGTTGGTAGATACTTTGTTTTTCTTTAACCACAGTTCTCTTTCTGATTTTAATTTTTCTGCTACATCATCAGGTATCGAATCTGCTAATCGGAATGTTACAAAATACCAAACATTTTCTTGTTGCCAATGAGGAAGATTGCCTGTATGAATTTTTACTTCGTTGTTTGGATTAAAAAAGGTATAAATATCTTCCTCATGTTGGTTGCTATTCATGCCAGCAGGGATGCT
The DNA here is from genome assembly GCA_036787955.1 of Cyclobacteriaceae bacterium. Taxonomy (GTDB): domain Bacteria; phylum Bacteroidota; class Bacteroidia; order Cytophagales; family Cyclobacteriaceae; genus UBA2336. Next base: position 124,748 of record DAIQOI010000009.1, on the reverse strand, counting down.
GGCGTTACTTTGGGTGTCAGCAGGGATGCTGGCGTTACTTTGGATGCCAGCAGGGATGCTGGCGTTACTTTGGGTGTCAGCAGGGACGCTGATGTTGCTTTTGAGGTATTCCAGCAACGATTCGTCCACCATGTAATTCACAATTTCACGTGGGGTGTAATAGCTGCCTGTTGCTTTTCTGGCAGTGGTTTGTGTTTCAGGATTATATGAAGCCAGCAGGTTTTCGAACACACGTCCGAGCAATTCGGGGTCAAGGGCAACTTCTTCTTCTATGGGCGTATTCTCGGTAATGGTAAATTTGTAATTATTTAAAATATTGATTAAACCTTTAACTGAGCTCGCCTTGTTTTTTTTATCGTAATACTTGTTTAAATCCACTTTTTTTTCATCTCCAAAAAAAAGCTCATCGGGAATAATGGCTTTTTTCTTTGAATTCCGGCTAAAACCATCTACATACAGAATTCTTCCGTTTTCATCGGGCTTATCAAGGCAATCAAACAATCCACCGTTCAGAAAAGGGATATTCTCAAATAATTTCAATACTTCTTCTTCGGATATTTTAAATAAATCAGCGTAACGATAAAGATTCTTTACTCCATATTCCTCTTTGTTGGTTTTGAAATCACCCTCTCTGGCAAACTTGCGTTCATTCATTCTTTGATTCAAAGTACCGAAAAACAGGTTCTGTAATATGGCGTTGTAGTAATGGTGGGAATTTGAATTCTCATTAAAATTTTTCAGAATAGTAGCAATGTACTCTTTATCAAACAAACTTTCGGGAATGAGTTTTTTCTCTTTAAGGAACCATATAAAAATCAGTCGTGTAATGAGTCGGATAAGATGGGTGGGATTATAAATCTGAAGATTTTCATTTAAATCATTAGGAAAATAAACTCTATCTATTGCATAAAAATACCAGTTGGAAAGTTCCTGATAGAATTTTTGGTTCAGAATATTTACATCCAACACCTGTAACCAGTGTTGATGGAGTTCACTAAAATTTTTGGCTCGATGATTCTTTAAATCTGTCAGAATACGGATATGCCCGGCGTGTGGGCTCGTTGTGGAAATATCCTTAAGAATAATCACCTTGCCTATCTTTTCGCCCTGCCGCCAGTTTTGAAGATATTGGAACCGCTCGCTGATAGAAAGAGAAATAAATTTTTCCTCCAACAAAGGTGTTGAGGTGTTCTTTTCCTCCAACAAGGATGTTGAAGGATACCTGAGGAGCAGAGCAACAGGCATCTTCTGACTGATGCGGTTGAAAGTTCTGGTCAGTTCCGAGATTTCACTTCGCCCTGGTTTTCTGTTCAATTCCAATGCAAAAAGCATCAGTCCGTTATAGTTATTATTTCCTTGCTGTGATGCTTGCTCATATGAGTAGCTAATACTAGCTCCGCTTGTATTATTGAAAACAGAATCGTCAATGATACCTAAGAAATAAGTTTTTTTAATAGCCCTGAATATATCCCTGTCTTTATAATGTTCCTTCAAAATATCTTTTACAGGAAGTGATTCGGAAGTATTGGAATTGAGCAGGATGCCCAATTGCTGAAATAAACCGGTACCAGCTTCAAACAGATTGGCTGTATTAAATATTTCCAGGTTCATATTTTTTTATTTAGAGATGATAAACCAGTTGATTAAATCAAAATTTTCGGATTTAAATTTTTCTTCAAGTCTAGTTTGTTCGGGCGTAATCAGCGATGATAAAGCATTGCCTGTAAATAACTCCTGAATTTGATTAATAGCTACCGGCGTTGCCTGCGATTTTATCCATTTTTCTATGGCATTAGATAGTTTTTTCAATACTTCTGTATCCGCCTCCTCTATATTTTTCGGAACATAACGGAGTTCATTTTTATGCCGACGAAGCAGGCTGAGTATTTCATGATGGTTATTCAATATTACTCCGGTGTTATTTTTATCTTCAATACTTTGATGCAACAGGTAAATTTCTTTATAACTGTGGTCTATGGCATCATCGGGTCTTTTGGGATATCCTAAGACAGCCACAATGCTATCGGGCATAAATTTGTTTTTTCCATGGGGTTTGAATTTAAATCCTGTGAAAACACCATTGGGAATTTTTTTAAAAAATTCTTCATTTCTTTTGAAGTAGTCAAAGAGTTCCTGCCGGAACTGTTCTAATGAAAGATCGTTCAGCCCTAATGTATCTTCTCCTGTTTCTACATCATCCCATGTTAACTGCAATTGTTCAAGCATTTTTTGTGCCTGTTTAGGCAACAGCGGATTTTCTTCCACCATTTTTTGCAGTTCGGGCGTTATTTCGTCTAATTCTGTACCCACCACGGTCATTAAAGCCATACGGTTTTCTACCCTTGATTTGAGTTTTAGATAATCTTCATAGTTTCTGCCAGGCCAGAAATTAATCCCTTTGATAGATTTGTTAGGTGAGCCAATACGGTCAATCCTTCCCATGCGTTGAATTAAACGAACGGGGTTCCAATGAATATCATAGTTGATGACCATATCGCAATCCTGCAGGTTTTGTCCTTCGCTGAGACAGTCGGTAGCAATCAGCACGTCAATTGGTTTTTGAATTTTTTGATAGGTATTTTTATCGTATTGAGCAATTAGCTTAAGCCATTGGTCATAAGGCACATTCCAGTTAGCTGAACCAGGATGGTTCTGATACATACTATCTGAACCAAGATGGTTCAGATACATTTCCGACCAATCTTTTTCTTTATACAGTTTGGTGAAAGGGGCAAAACGTTCCAGAATGGGTTCAAATTTGCTACCTGAATAGCCATCAAAAGTTTCACAGGAATCACCAGAAACATAAGCCAAATTTTGTATCCCTCTTTTTTTAAGCTCATTATACAAAAATTGAGCAGTGCCTTTATATACAGTAAACACCAGTACTTTTTTGTTATCGGAGTGCTCTTGCTTATCTTTGATAATCTCAAAGAGCCTGTTTAGTTTTTCATCATTTACTTTTCCGGAATCAAAGTCGTTTTGATATCTATCGAGGTTATCTTTCAGTTCGGATAATTTTTGAATATCTTTTTCAAGGTGTTTCTTAAAGAGTTCTATATTTGTGATAAGAGAAAGCGGAATAGGATTTTTATTACCCAATGTGATGGGTGCTTCCGTTTCTGTTGATAGTTCAGCAGAAGTTTCATCAATTTCTTCTTTTTCTGCTTCGGTCAGATCAACCTCAATGGAACTGTCGGTTTTGCTTTGAATGAATTGGTTTACTTTATCAAGTGCATTGATGTGATGATTTAAAATATTTTCAACCGTGGCTTTAAATGAAACCCAGCTGGATTCAAGTCGTTTGATAAGAAGGATGTACATCATTTTAACCAGAAACTTCTGGCGGAGTTTTTCGTCTTCAAGAACACTTTTAGGCGGAGTTTCACGAATATAGTCTGCCGGGCGATAGGCAGTCAGATTAATAGAAATAGCTTCCAGAATATCGTCAAAAGATTTCAGGTTCCCGATATTTTCAGGGGCTACATATATGTTGACAGGTTGTTCTTTTCTTGGAAAGTTCATTTCGCCGAATTCTCCTTCAATCAATTTTCGTGTTCTTGCTACAATGAGCGCATCAGTAAGTTTTTCAAACTTTTTAGGCAGTTTGGCAATGAAATCGGCAATTTTTCTTTGGTCGTTTTTAGACCATTCACTGAAATCTGTTTGTGCTGTTCTAAAGATACTTTCCAGGCTTTCAATTTCTAAGTCTGTTTCTTTGAAGCCATCATCTAGTCCTTTGGTCATCAATTTGAACTGATTGCGGATATCCAGGAGCTTGTTGTTGATTGGTGTTGCAGAAAGGTGCAATACTTTTACATCTCTGCTTTTATTCTGCGGCAAGAGCAGTTCATTTACCAGGAATTTATATCGCGAGGATTTGTCGTTCCGCAGGTTATGGCTCTCATCAATAACAATCAATAGTTTGGGTCTGGTTTGAAAATAGCGAAGTGATTTGTCGGTGTAACGGTCAAAACGTCCTTCCTGTAGGTCGGTATGATAGCGGATATGAAAGTCAATTTCATCTTTTTCGAACCGGCTTTGTTGCCCCACTTTATACTGCTGCCAGTTATTTGAAAGCTTCTTTGGGCAGAGCAAAAGAACAGTGTAACCTTTCAGTTCAAAATATTTCATCACAGCTAAGGCGGTCCAGGTTTTACCCAAACCCACGGCATCGGCTAAAATAGATCCATTGTATTTTTGAAGCATTTTAATGAGACTGATGACTCCCTTTTGCTGGTATGGAAAAAGTGATTTGTAAATGATAGTTTCTTCCAGATGAGCAATTTCACGCTTAAATTCCGCATCGCCTGAAAGTTCCAGCAGGTCGTCCTTAAACATTTCATAAAGGACCTTGTAATACAACTCGAGCGGAGAGTATTCTTTGTAAAGATTTTTAATTAGTTCAATAAGGTGTTGTTTAACTTTTACTCTGGACTTGTCGGGGAGTTGTATTTCGTCCGATGCAACTTTTTCCCATAATTCTTCAAACCATTTTTTAAGGTTTTTAAATTCGTCTTCATAGTCGTGTTTGGCAATGTTCAATTCAATGTTTGAACTTTCCTTTAGACCAAGCCCCGCATCGGTAAGATTGGAACTGCCTACTATGAAATAATTTTTTGTTTTGGCATGGTCGGTATATAGATATGTTTTTGCATGACAGAAGTTTTTTTGAATATTCTTAACCAAAACCTTGTCTTGTTGCAGAAAATCAACGGCTTTTTGGGCCGATGAACTTAGCGATAGTGTCGCACTGATGCTGGTATTGCCATTTAGCAGGTCAATGACTTTATTGAGTTGAGATTCCTCTTGCATAAGGTTTCCCAAAATCAGCCTGAATTTTTGAACCGAGTTGATTTCTTCTTTCATTAACGCCAAAGCGTTTACTGAAAAATAACCGGTTACAAGATCAAACAAGCCGTTTTCGGTGTTTGCTTTTATAAAGTCAAAAACTTTATAGTGCTCGTTGTCCCCTGATTTTGTTTTATTGTCTAAAAGCATTTAAAGTCAAGAAATTTAGTTTTGTCAATATCTAAAAAAAAATTTTGAAAGAGCCTGGGAAATTTGACAGATTGTAAATATAGCTAGCTGCTTTGATTTTTACATTGTTGAACCGAAACGCAAGCCCGCCTGCCTGCCGAACGGGCAACCTGCCAGGGATAGGTTCTCCCGACAGAATGTCGATAACCGGAAAGGATGTTGTTAACTCAACGTCTTTTTCTTTTGATATTCTGGAGGGGTAATGCCTGAAAAAACCACCCGCAAAAAGCCACATCGGAGTTTCCTACATTCCAACAGGATAATAACAATAGTTGGAAATCTATACTTTTGAGTGTAACTAACTAAGGAGAACTTTCATATACGATTATTGTATACGATGGTAGAATCTTCATATTTTATGTAAAATGAAAATTCTTCATCCAATTTCAGAAGATATTCTTTTGCCTCATTATCAACTTGTGAACGTGTCAAAACGCTTTTGTCAGTAATTATTAGTGTGTGTCTCTTAGAACGACTTGTGGCTACATTAAAAAGTCTATTTTCTAAAGAACGATGATAGCTTGTATTTGGAACAATAAAAATGGTAACGTCAGTTGTTAAGCCTTGAACTCTTGAAACAGTTTCTATCAATAAATTTTTATGATAACCTAGTGTCTGAAAAATTGCTTTTTGTAATGCTTTGGTTGTTACAACAAAGTATGTCAGTACTGAAATATGCAATTTCTCATTTGATTTCAGTAAGTGTTTAACTATATCTGTGGCAAGTTTAAGTGCATTTTTGGGTTTAAACTCACCAGCTTTTAAATCCATTTTTATCAAAGTTGGACCACCTTTGGGATGAAATAATTTACTAAAATTAGAATCCATTTCTGAATAGAGAAGTCGAATGTCTTTCTTAGTTCTTGAATTTAAGCTACTCTTATAGAAAATGCCAGTATAGCTTGCTGCTCTGTCAGTTAAACGATGTGTTTCTGTAAGTTGAAATATTGGTAATGATGCGGTTTCGGTTAGTGCTTTCAACCCATCAACTAATGCACCATAATTTTTACGACTTACTTTATCATCACTTAAAGCAATAACTGGCGGTAATTGTCTTGTATCGCCAATCCAAATATTTTTTTTACCTAAAAGTTTTGCTGCAGCGAACATGGCAAGTAGTGCTTGACTCGCTTCGTCCATAATAACATAGTCAAACGGTGGTTCATCAATAGTTTTTGCAGCTTGTCCGCTTGTAATAAAAAATGTTGATAGAACTAAATTGTTAGGTTTCGGAATAACTTCTTTTATTTGTTGTAAATCTTTAAACATTTTTTCTTCATCAAAAGAAAGTTTTGTCTTGAAAATCCGATGCTCTTGTAAAAGTTTTTTCAATGATGGTTTTTCAACTATTTCAATTAATGCTCTGTTTGTTAATGCTGTTACTAAAACAGATTTCCCATCATTACAAAGTCGTTTAGAAATTTCAGCTATTAAATATGTTTTGCCTGTACCTGGTGGGCCTTGAATAATTAGAGTATCCTGCAATGCCAATTGAGATAAAACAAAATCAGCAATGTTATTTTTATTGTCAAGTAGTGATGGTTCCCAATCTGAAACCTGAAAATCTTGATCAAGGATTTTGTTTACCGGCTTATTGTTTTGGTTTCTAACAATGCTTATAAGATTTTCAATGTATTCAAATGGTGGTTTGTTCGGTCCTAAAAGTAGAATCATTCCTTCTGCTTTATTTTGTATATGATTTGCAAATTCAAGTTCCACGCCTATGAAACCCGCAATGCTGAAATCTTTTTCATTTGATGGTGTTTGCCAAATACAAACAACTTCAGAATAATTTGTTTTTGCTTTTATTAAATCGCCATAAGTTTTGTTTCCCCAATTTCTGTAATTTCTTAGTTCTTTTGGAACTATAAAACAGTAAAGATATTCGCCTTGTCTTGGTAATCCTCTTGTGTTGGGGAATTTTAGAATCATTTCTCCGTCTTTGAATGTGAGAAATTGAGCAACAAAAAGTTGTTCACGGTCTTGCAACAGAAAAAGGGCAGAAGTGTCTAACTTTTGCTTGTAGGCTTCTGTTTGTGCCCGAAACTCTTCTTCTAAAAATCTTATATGTTCTTCTCGGCTGTAAATCATTAAAGCAATAGGTTTTTATCATCAGCAGATAGTTCACTTGAACTTGGATTTCGTTCACTCAAACCAAATTGTTGTAGGTAATCTGTGGTGCTTTCAGGTGATTCAAAAATAAAATGAGTGCCTTTTAAATACTGAAAGAATTTGGCAAATACCTTTAAGTTGGAAGTAGCAAATGATTCAGTGTTTAATCTCATATGAAATGTATCATTGCGATTTTCAAGGTCTGAAAGTGTTACGTTTCTAACTACGTTACCTCTTGTTACTACAAATAATTGAGAGTCTGGCTCTGCCAATGCTAACCATTCATTAGGATTGAAATAAATGTTACCTGCTTTTGCACTTTTTACAACAATTTTAATTCGCTTTCCATTAGGATTAATAATACCATCCACGACAGTATAATTAATTTTAATGCTTTGCGAAACATTGAATCCCTTTTCTCTTAGTGATTGGAAGATGATTTCTTTAGCGTCTTCACTTATTGAAATTCTTGATTTTTCACTTGAGTTATCTATGAGAGATAGCGAAATTGCAATGTCATCTTCCGAACCGATGGGATATAAAGGGCCAGAAGCAGGTAATAGCGAGTCGGTTGGTGTTTTTAAAATTTCTGCAATGTTCGGATTCGTTAAAAGGGCTTTCAACTTATCCTTTATCTCTTTAGGCGACAAACCTGTTTCGTCAATTATTTCATTTAATATCTCTGCTTTCTCAAGATTTGCGGCAATTTCGTCATCATCAATTAGTCTGTGTTTTCGTTCATAGAGTTTTGTAAATATTTGCTCTGCTAAATATTTGTTCTTGTTGAACCATAAATACAGTTTGCGGAATAATTCCCGAATTGCATCATCTCTTTCAATGCTTCCAAGCTTTGGTTCAATCAGTTCTGTAATTTTATCTGCAATGGCTTTAATTTCAACAACTTGTTTTTCTGAAAGAACAGGAAAAATTTGTTTTGCCAGTAGTTCATTGCGAAAATCATAACCTAACAGTTTGCTTATATCTTTTAAATCTTCTGCCACTTCTTCGGTATTATCTGTCTGTAAGATGTCTTTGTATTTAAAATCTCCATTTTGATTTGGTAGTATTGGTGTGGTTTTTAGATTTAATAAGTTTTCGTATTGATTCTTGTACAAGAAAGTTATTAATTCATCAAGCCACTTTAGAGTTTCTGAATTATTTTGAAAATTAAAATTATTCTTAAAAGTTTCAACATTGTTACAGCCAGCAATGGTAGTAACGATTCTTTTTGTAATTAACTTGTCTGATACTTCCCAAATGCTTGGATTATCAGTTGGAACAAATTTTATTTCGCCAAGTTCATTCGGAAACAATCTTTTAGAAAAATTATAGATGCTTCTTCTGATATTATTTTTAGATTTTGGAAACAATGATGTCAATTGAATGCAAGCCTTGTTGATGTTTGGATTTTTACCTTCATTTAAAATTCGGTTGATTTCTAAGATTATAGAATCTTGGTCTTTGGGAGCGAAAATAATGCCTGAAAAATCATTTATATTTTTATGTAACAGGAAGTTTTTCCAGTCTTCTCCGAGTGTAATCATCACATCTTTAAGATTTTCATCTATACCGCCATCTTTTAAAAGTTTTGATTTCGCTTGAAACAGTCCATTTTGGTTTGGTAAAATTTTTAATTTGTCTTGGTTGAGTTGTGCTAATAATGATTCATCATCATTTACCAATGAAATCACTTCATTTAACCAGTCAATTGTCTCAGATTCTGTTTTTCCAAGGGAAGTTGATAGCTGGCTTATATTTTGATTGGTCTCTATCCATTTAACCAATGTTTCTATTGTTAGCTCATATTCTTTTTCCCAAATAATATCATACCAATTATGAATATGTTCTTGGTTTGGGAGTATAAAATGTTCTCCAATATTGCAGAGTTCCCAAATTTTTTCTCTTATTTCTTTTTTGCTTGAACTCGGAAAATCGACAGTTCTTTCTCCTGTTATCGCTCTGCGACCGTATCTAACTGTATCAACAATATTTTTTGTAAGTATGGTTTTTCTTGTTGGCTTAATATATGCTTCTTCATACCACGAGATATTTACCCAATCTTTTTCTTCTGGTTTTCTTATATATGCAAGGTTGTAAAGGTTTTTCCATTCGGGTTTATCTTCAACGTAGTTAATTAGAATGTTGTAAAGCCTAAATGCTTTGTTGAAAATGGCTACATTTTTTTGAGTGTCCTCATCTGTTTCACCTGTAAGACTTATCCCGTCTCTTGCCTCTGTCGGCTCAAAAAATGGACTGTTTACAATAAAAGGAATGTGTAAATTTTCTGTCCCGATTAACGGAAAATCTAAAAATACTTTTGGAATTTTCTTTTCAATAGGCAAAAGTAAATAATCGTTTTCTATTATTTGAATAGGAAGAATGATTTTTGTTTCGCCAACTCCAACACAAACGTAGTGTTTACTTTCTTGATTATCACCAATTTTTAATTCATAAGTAACGATTTCCGTTTCTTGAAATGGTGTTGATTTTAATTTTGAAAGAGAAAAATCGAATTTACTGTTAATGCTGTTAAACCGAATAGATTTAATATTTGGGTGATTTATCATAGCATAAGCTACTGTATTTTTAAGTTCTTCGACAGCAATTTTTGCTAATTCAAGTCCACCATTGTTTAAATGGTAGATAAATTGCGTTTTAAACTCGCTGATCTTTGGCGAAGAAATAGCTGACGACATTCGAACACTTTCTTCAACAGAAGCAAACGCCTTTTCTATTCCTTGAATGAGTTCTTGAACATTATGTCCGCTTCTGTCAAGATTTAGTTTAAATGATTTATAAGTTTCAGTATCATATTGAAACACGCCTGTTATATCCACTACTTCAGAAAGCAAATGCGTTGTCATAAATCCTGTTCCGAAACGTCCAGTCGTAACTGGTGCTTCGTCTGTATTCGCGTCGCTTCTATCTTTATCGCTTGATGAATACTGTCTGATTAAGGCTCTTACATTTTCATTCTTGAAAAAACCTTTATTGTGTGCAAAAATGAATTTATCTTCTGTCAGAGTTATATCAACAACAAAATTGTTGTCAGAATTTATATTGCAAACTGCTACGTTGTCTTTGGCATTTTGGATAAGTTCCCAAATAAGTCGTCTTGCAATAGATTCTTTGTTTATTCCTTGTCGGATAGGCCTAAGTTTCTCGAATATGTCAAGTGCAGATTTTCTGTTTAAGTCTTGCGTATCAAATCTTCCAAATATTTCGTTCATTTGACTTTGCTGAGGCGTTGGTATTTTGTCATCTATTTTTCTGTTGGTTGATTGTTTGTCGTGTGGTCTTTTTGACTTTCAACCAACAGTTCTATTTCTCTTTAAATTTAAAGATACACCACCCTTATCAGAAATTCAACATCAGTAACTGCCATTATCCAGCCGGGTGGTCCTTTTTTACCACCAGTAAAAACTGATTATTGTCCAGTTCCAGGTAGCCCTGTTCGTAGCAGAAATGGTACACCGCCCCTTCGCGGGTTTTATACTGACTGGTAAAGTAAGCAAAGTCAAAGCCTTTTTCCATAAGCTTGTCCCGGCTTATGCGCGTTTTTCCTGTAGGGTTAAGCGTTTGCAAAATGCGCCGGTTTCTGCGCAGGATGTTGTTCACGTTGCGCATGTAGTTGGTGTCATCGCTGTTCAGCCGGTTGTTGTAGGCAATGCGGCAGGTGTCGGAGCAAAATTTTTTGTCGGCCCGGCCCACCAGCTTTTCACCGCATTCCAGGCAGGTGCGGGTTTCGGTTTTTGCCATTTTTTAATGGTTTTTAAGGGATTTTATTATCCGTTTCTAAGCGTTTACAAACGAATATAACCGATAATAACTGATTATCCAACGACTTGTATAAAACGCTCACTACACCTTTGCATCGTCTGCCGGGCGGTCCGGAACGCAGCGGGCAGCGTAACCCAGTAAATGTGTGTTTAACCTTTAAATGTTTTGTGTCATGAAAAGTTTGCGTAACAGTGTTCAGTTAATTGGTCGTTTGGGCAAGGACCCTGAGGTGAAGGTGTTTGGTGAAAAGAAGCGTGCTTCGTTTTCTATTGCCACCACCGATACGTACAAGAACCAAAAAGGCGAGAAGGTTCAGGATACCCAGTGGCACAACGTGGTGATATGGGGCCGGCTGGCCACCATAGCCGAGAAGTACCTGCGCAAAGGTGCTGAGGTGGCCGTGGAGGGTAAACTGGTGCACCGGGTGTATGAAACCCAGAGCGGGGAGAAGCGCTACGTTACGGAGGTAAGTGTAAACGACCTGGTAATGCTTGGCGGGAAGCAGTAATGCATTGCCGAATAGGTTGTGAAGCCCGGGCGACCGGGCTTCTTTTGTTTACAGGTTGTATAAGGCGATCACGCCCACCACATTTTACCGCAAAGACGCTAAAGCGCGAAGCCTGGATCGTGGCTATTAGCTAAAAAAATTCCTTTGTCATCCTGAGCAGAACGAAGAGAGGTGATGAATCTTTTGTAAAGTTGCGGATCGTGAGTTTTGCCCTGTCAGAGAGCAAAAAGCACAGAGACTGCCTATAAGGCGCAGAGAGTAACACCTATCAAAGTTCACTCCCACACATAAAGCGTGACTCAGAATGACATATAAACATTAACGTATGAAAACTACCAGCAGCTTGCGGCTTGTGATCAATTGACATCCGGTTCGATGCTCACAGCTTGATCTTCTTGGTTAAATTACCTGGCACGCCCCGCCAGCACAGGCGGCTTCGGCTGTGTGTTCAGTCTCGTCATCGGCTTCGTACACGTTGCGCAGGTCAATGGACCTGAGGCTTTTTTCCAGTTCTTCAAATTTTTGGCGGCTGATGTCTTCAAAGGGGGCCTGCCTGTAATTGCCAGTATCGTAGGGCAGCACGCTAAGTCCGTTGTAAGATGCTTTATTTTCCCACATCCATTCGCCCACACGTTCCCAGTCGCCATCACGTATGGACACCGTTGCTGATACGTTGTTGGCGTTTTGTCCTCTGCGGAAGCCGGGGCGTACCCACTCTTCGTTAAACTTTTTGATCCGCTCAAGCAGATCCAAGGTATCTTCAGTGCGCAGGATGCTACCCTCAGGGGCCTTTTGGGGTATGCAAATGATGGCCTGCTTGCTGTTGAGCAGGTCATCTTCGAGTAATTCGGGATGGGCCAGCTGGAGGTATTCATAGAGTGCCTCATTTTTGCCGATGCGTATCCGCCTGATGTAATAGTCGTTGTGCCAGGCGTGTATGCCTGATGAAGTTCCCAATACCAGTGAAGTGGTACCCGAGGGTTTAATGGTGGTGGTGCGTGCGGCAAACTGTATGCCGATGGCTGCGGAAATATCGAGATTTACTTTTTTTACTTCCTGTGCGGCCTCGCGCAAATCCAGTCCCAGCACTTTGCCGCTGGCAATGCCGGTCATGCCCACACCAATCAAGGCATCCTGTTCGGTGGTGGTTTTCCATATTTCGCGCAGGTAGTGGAAATTGGTAAAGCCTGCCTGCAGGGTACCAAGGTAGGCGGCAGCGCGCGCACGTGCATTCAGTTCTTCCTGGTTGTCCACATCCGAAACGTTGATCTCGGTGAGGTTGCAAAACTGGAAGGGGCGCAGGGCAATCTCACAGCAGGGATTTGTGCCCCAGTCGGGGTCGTTGGTAAAGTAAAATCCCGGCTCACCCGAACCAGACAGCTCTATCTTCTTCCACAATTCAAAAAATTCTTTTTTCGTTATCCGGTCGCGCATCAGCACCACCGAATTGTTGGCACGACCGCGCTGTTCGTTCAGTTCCCACCAGTTGCCGTATTTGCAGGTGAGCATTTCTTCATCGCCATAAGAAAAAAGTGCAATCATGGCTGATCTGCGTATGCCACCTGCCAGCACGGCATTGGCCAGGTGGCACATCAGGTCGTGGCATTCAAGCGGTGTTAGTTTTTCACCTTCCTTTTTACGTTCCAATAAGGCCTGCACATGTGCAATACACAGTTTCAGCGGCTCCGGACCCGGGGCTTTGCCGCCAGCCGTTACCAGCCGCGCACCCTTTGGACGGATGTCGGAATAATCAAAGTCGGGCATGTAGTCGCTGTAGCCGAAGTAGGCCTTAAGCAGCACTTTAATTGCATCGGCCCATCCCTCCAGGCTATCGCCAATCAGGAAGCGTCTTTTCTTTCTGGCTTTTTTAATGGGAGGCAGTTTTTCTACATGATGACGCTGCACCGAATAACCTACACCGGTGCCACCCAGCAGCAGAAACATGGTTTCGGGGAAGGCACGGATGTCATCTACCGGCAGGTATGCACAATTGTAAATGCGCGAGTTGTTGCGTGCAATGGCCGGTCCGGCAAACTGCATGGCCCGCATGGAAGGTAGCACTTTTTTCTTACGTACCCACTCCATCGTTTCGATGGTCTGATCCCTGAGTTGCGGATATTTTTCTACCATCATATTCTGGTAGCGATCGCATATCTCATCCCACGTCTCCCGGCGTTTCAGCTCGGGCAGGTAGCGGGCATATTTCATGTAAATAATAATGTCGCTGAGTATTTGCTGGTTGAGATCCATGCGATGAGCGTATTTTTTTATAATAACTTCAGGCGATACCGGATGGTTTCCGTACCCGCGGAAAAAGGATATTGTTTTCCAGGTGGATGTGCTGCATTAAATCATTGTCAAACTCCTGCAGGCGCTGCCAGGTGGTTTGCCATGTAATGCAGGCATAAGGTGGTGGTGTGTAGTGATTGGTTAAGGCGCGAATCTTTTTGATGCGTTCACCGGCTTGTTCGTGTTCGTGTTCCATAACTTCAATGGGCATTTCCGCATTAAATGCCGGGTTTCCTATGTTTGGAAACAGTACGTTCTCTTCTTTTTCCATGTGCGAATACAATTCGGCAAAAAGTGATGAACCCATGGTTTGCACTTCGATCAACTCAGGGTGCTGCTGTGCGTGCCGGCCTACCAGTTTTTCCAGCAGGCCCTCCAACACCGGAATGATATTTCTGACGTATGCATGATGATGTTGCACAATAAATTCGATGAGCAGAGAGGTGGCCCAGGTATCGAAGCGGATGGACGAAGTATTGAGGGCTGTTGACGTATGCTTGATTTCATTCATTACCTCATCCGGTTCCAGGCCGGCTTCCCGGCAGGCTTTTTCAAACGACCTTTTTCCTCCACAGCAGAAGTCAAGACCCAGCCGCGTGAAAACAGTAACGGCCGAGGGGTATTTTACGGCAATACCGGCAATGGTTTTTTCAACAGGGATAGCATCAGTTTCCATCGTTGGTTTTTATGCCAACAAGTTATTTTGCTTATCGTGGCCTTGCCATGACTTTTATCATCAGAAAGCAAATAATCGTACCTTAGAAGGGGAGAATAACTGTATGTTAAAATGGATTTGATATGGACTGTGGTAGCGGTTGTACTGATGATGGCCGGGCTTATCGGATGCATCGTTCCGTTATTGCCTGGCCCGCCCTTGAGTTATGTTGCCTTGCTGGTACTTCAGCTCAGGGAAAGCCCGCCTTTCACATGGCGCTTCCTGCTGATATGGCTGTTCATTACGATAGTTGTGCAGGTATTGGATTATGTTTTTCCGATACTAGCTACGAAAAAATTTGGAGGAACCAGATATGGCGTATGGGGATGCGTCCTTGGGCTGATAGCGGGCTTCTGGTTTGGCCCTGTGGGTATTATTACCGGACCTTTTATCGGAGCATTTGCCGGTGAATGGCTGTATTCAGAAAATTCAGAACAGGCTATGCGCGCAGCCATCGGTTCTTTTATTGGTTTTTTGTTCAGTACGCTGCTTAAACTCATTGTCAGTGGACTTATGATGTGGTATATGGTCAAAGCCTTGTGGTTATGATTCATATTCACAATTTATATTTGCACGCCACTTTAACTTTTTATGTTCAGATTTTCATTCTTCTCTGCTACCTTTCTTTTCTCTTTTTATTCCACTGCCCAGCAGGATTCTGTCCGCATATTGGGCGAAGTATCCATACAGGCCAATCGTATTCAAACCGGCTTCAATGAAACTTCGGCCAATGTATTGGTATTATCAGGCGAACAGATAAAGGCTGCCCCTGTATTAAGCATACCCGATGTTTTGCACTACCTTGCCGGTGTGGATATTCGCCAGCGCGGTGCCAATGGAGTACAGGCCGATGCAGGCATTCGCGGCAGTACGTTCGACCAGGTGCTGATACTGGTTAACGGTATCAAAATTTCTGACATGCAAACCGGACATCATTCGCTGAATTTGCCGGTTGATATTGAAAATGTGGAGCGCATTGAGGTGCTGAAAGGTCCGGCTGCTCGTGTTTTCGGCCAGAATGCTTTTGCAGGCGCTATCAACATCATTACCAAAAATCCGGAAGAAAGTTTTTTAAAGCTGCAGGCCGTTGCCGGAGAGAATGGCCTGGGCGGGGGAAGAATTGCGGCAGCCATTAATAATAACGGAGTTTTGCACTATGCTTCGGCAAGCCGTGACTTTTCCGATGGCTATAAGTATAACACCGATTATGTGATATCAAATTACTTTTACCAGGCCTCATTGAACACCTCAGCCGGAAGAGTCGGCATTTTAGCGGGGCTCACCGATCGCAGTTTCGGGGCAAATGGATTTTATGCCAGTCCTGATTATCAGGATCAGTTTGAATCGGTACAGACCAGCCTTGTGGCCCTTACCTTGAAACACCGGCATGACCCCGTCAGGTTTCGCAGCGAAAGCCGTTTGTACTGGAGAAGAAATGAGGATGAATATGTTTTTGTTAGGCGTAATCCTTCATTGTATCGCAATCTTCATATCAATAATACCTGGGGCTATGAATGGAATGCTGCCTGGACCAACAACCTGGGTGTTACCGGATTTGGTGTAGATGTGAATCATCTTAAACTTACAAGCAATAACCTGGGAGACCGCAGCCGGTCGGTAGCCACCGTATTTGCTGAACACCGTATGGAATTGCTGAATAAAAAATTGGATATCACACCGGGGGTACAACTGAATTATTATTCCGATTTCGGAACGGTATTTCTTCCCGGTGCTGATATCGGATATATCTTGCACCGTAATGTAAAGGCCTATGCCAACTGGGGTTACACCTACCGCGTACCTACGTACACCGATCTGTATTATTCCGATCCGGTAAATGAGGGCAACCCGAACCTGAAACCGGAATATGCGCAGTCGTATGAAGCGGGCCTGAGATTTTTGAGCACGTCTGGCCTGCACATACAGGCATCTTATTTCAGGAGAGACGGCAGAAGGATTATAGATTGGACCCGTGAAACACCATTTGATCGCTGGCGTCCTGATAACCTGATAGGCGTATCAATGCAGGGTTTTGATTTTACGGCCGACTGGCAAATTCGGTCGAAAGTGGTACGATGGATTAACCTGGGCTATACCTACATTGATGCAGAAAAGGTTTCTGATTTGACCTTCTCGCGTTACGCTCTGGAAAATCTCAGGCATCAGGTTGTTACTTCGGTTGTGCTGAGTTACGGGCCTAAGGTTCGTCACAGTGTGATGTTCAGGTATTGCGATCGGGTAAATCTTCCGGATTATACCGTTACCGATACGCGGTTTTCCTTTACTTCGGAAAAACTTACAGTTTTTGCAGACATTACCAACCTATTCGATAAACCTTACCGGGAAACCAACCTG
Organism: Cyclobacteriaceae bacterium; assembly: GCA_036787955.1. Taxonomy (GTDB): domain Bacteria; phylum Bacteroidota; class Bacteroidia; order Cytophagales; family Cyclobacteriaceae; genus UBA2336. Next base: position 107,949 of record DAIQOI010000009.1, on the reverse strand, counting down.
GTAGAACTGCCGGGAAGGTGGATAAAAGCGGGTTTGATATATCAGCTATCCATGAATAATCACTGACCTGTTGGCGGGAATTTCTTAACATTTTCTTAACATACCACCCGAATTAAAACTGCAGATTTGCCACTTATTTATCATCTATGAAAGCCAAAGCCAATGAACTGGCTTCCAGACGCAAAAACCTCGGTACCACCATTTACCTGAATTTACTGGAGCGTGCCGTTAAGGAGCGTACTTTTTTGATAATCATCGTTCTGGCATTTATTCTGGGGGCATTTGCCACACTCGATCGCCACGTTGCCATGTGGTTTGGCTTTTTGTTTGCAGCCTACGCGACAGTGGCCAACGACAGCATCCAATCGCTGGGCACCTTCATTGAAAGCAACAAGCACCGCCCCTGGTATGTTTTGTGGTTGTTTGCAGGTTTAATTTTAATTGCTACCGTCACCTTCAGTTTTATTTATTTTAAAGGGGATGTAACTTACCAGCGACTTCTGGATTCTAACGGAAATACGGCTTATCCGCATCCGGAACAGTTTTCTTACTTTCAGGTAATTGCGCCGGTGGTGCTGCTGATTCTTACCCGGCTGCGCATGCCGGTATCGACCACGTTTTTGCTGCTTAGTGTTTTCAGTGCCTCCTCAATGGGTGTTACTTCTATCATTAATAAAAGTATAACAGCCTACTTATTGGCTTTTGTGTTGTCTTTTACCATTTGGTTTTTCGGCTATAACACCATACGCAAGTATTTCAAGAAGCGCAAGGCACATCCGGCCTGGCCGGTTATTCAGTGGCTTATCAGTGGTGCGCTGTGGTCGGTATGGCTGATGCAGGACGGGGCCAATATTGCGGTATTCCTTCCGCGTATATTAACATTTACCCAATTTCTAATTTTTACCGGTACCATTTTTCTGGGATTGGGATTATTGTTTTATCTGCGTGGTGATAAAATTCAAGAGGTAGTCAGTGAAAAAATCCGTATAGCTGATGTACGTGCTGCTACCCTGGTGGATTTTACATATGTTTTACTCCTTATCTATAAGTTGCTGGACAGTACGGTGCCCCTGAGCACCACATGGGTATTTCTTGGTGTGATTGGAGGAAGGGAGATAGCCATTAATATAGCCCGTCGTAAAAAAGGATCGAAGCACAAGCGCAAAGCACTTAAACTGATTGGCCGCGACTTATTGTATGCTACCATAGGACTCATTGTATCGGTGGCCCTTGCAGCAGGGGCAAATCCGGGTATCCGAAAAGATGTGATAGATTTCCTGACGGGAAATTTCTGAGTGCCATCTGAATTATTTAAATCGAACCAGGTTATACTTTTTTGTTCTTCAAATTGAGTGTGATTTTGGTTACACATAAAACGCTGTTTCTGAGAATAAATTTATCCTTTTAAAGCAACCCAAAACTATGTTTGCACCAGTTGATTTCTCACAAGCAAGATTTAAACACCTGAACTGGAAGTTCAGGATTCGAGCCTTTCTGGATGGAAAGGAAACCTTAACCACCGCGCAGGCAGTGTCACACCGCGACTGCGACCTGGGTAAGTGGTATTATGCCAAAGGGAAAACAGTTTACGGACATCTGCCCGAAATGCAGGAGTTTGAACGTGAGCATGAAAAACTTCATGCGCTTGTCAGGCAGATTGTGGACGAAAAAGGGAGGGGCAACATGAAAGAGTCGGAGCGGCTTTACAGTGAGCTGTTACTGACCAGCGACAATATCATACGGCTACTTGAAGCTGCCGAAAAATCCATCAATCAGAAGGCCAATAATTCTTTAGCAAAGGAGTTGGCCTGAAGCTCACAATAAACTTCTTTCAGTTGATATACCTGTCAGGCGGCCTGAATGCAGGCAAAGGCCGCCTTTTTTCTTTTCCTGAGAAATGCTGGGAAAATAAAAAGGCCGTTCAAAGATACTGAACCGGCCTTTCAACAGTCGGGGTGAGAAGATTCGAACTTCCGACCCCCACGTCCCTAACGTGGTGCGCTAACCGGGCTGCGCTACACCCCGATTTTCCTTAAAAAGTGTGCAAATCTAATGTTTAATTCCAAATCACCGAAATGAAAAAGAAACTGCCGGGCCGCTAGGAAAAGTGGCTCACTTCTTTTTTTTACTCTGCTGCAACGACTTGAAAAATCTGGCCCAGTTAAACACATTCAGGTAAGGATTGGTAATGGGCGCATACTGTTGTCCTTGTGCTGCAGCCCATTGGTCCAGGTAGTAACGCTGGTTCATGGGTCCGTCCATGGGTGTGGTCTGTATCATCAGTGCAAGAAGCTGCTGGCTTAAGTTCTTTTTATCGATAGGTCCTTTTTCTGGTGGCAGATTAAGTGCCAATATAGCCTCTTTAAAAACTTCTTCGGTAGGGAAGGGCATCACCTCAATTTCTGAAAGGTAAGTCACATCTTGCACAAGTTCGATGATAATCGTTAAAAATTCGCTGGGGTGATTGGGAACAATATAATGTTGCCTTTCATAACCTACTGAGCTTATCACCACACTGTCGCCCACCATAACCGGCATCGAAAAAAACCCCAGCGCATTGGTTACCGCCCCGCGGCCGGCTTTCGGCACGTAAACATGCACACCGGGCAGTTGTATCAGGCTGTCGCGCTCGTCTGTGCCCAGTACAATACCCGATAACTGAATAACCCGGCGGCTTTGCTGGGCATGCACAGAAACGGCCATCCAGGCAGCAAGAAAGGCGAAAACAAGTAAAAATCTTTTCTTTATCATGGACCGAAAACCAAAAATAGGCAATACCGCAATAAACCTCTAATTTCGAAACCCAACAAACGCACTTTCAGAAAAGTTGTGGACTTTTGATTGAAATCGTGTTTTTTTACACATGCGGCTGAAAAGCTTTAACCTTACACTGGGGGCGCAGATATTCAGAGCCTGTGCCGATGAATCGCGGCTGCGCATTCTGAGCCTCATATTTCATAATGGAGAAATGTGCATCAGCGATCTGGAACGGGTGCTCGATTTTACACAGGCCAAAACATCCCGGCATGTTATTTATCTCAAAAACAGCGGCATACTGAGCTTCCGAAGATATGACCATTGGGTTTTTTATCAGATAAAAGATGAAGTGGCCGACATCATGAAACAGATCTTTCAGTTTCTGAGAAAGGACGGACAACTTCTAAAAGACCAGCAGGTGTTTGAAACAATGATGGCTAACCGCGAACTGGCTATCAGCCGGATTAATCTTACACGGGCAGTTATACGTTAGCATTTGCATAAAGATGAAGCTGAGAATTTATCAGGTAGATGCTTTTACCGATACGGTGTTTTCAGGCAACCCGGCAGCCGTTTGTCCGCTCGACAGCTGGCCTGCTGATAACCTGCTGCAGAAAATTGCCATGGAAAACAATTTATCTGAAACGGCATTTTATGTAAAACACAACGATGCCTATCCTATCAGGTGGTTTACACCTACCGTTGAAGTGGACCTGTGCGGGCATGCCACACTGGCTGCCGCGTTTGTTTTGTTCAATTATGAAAACCACCGGAGCGAAAACATTCATTTTTGCTCTTCGCGAAGCGGAAAGCTCACGGTTCGCAAAAGCGATAACCTGCTGTTGATGAATTTTCCTGCTGATGTAATTGAGTCGGTTCCTGTTACCGATCAGATGCACTGTTGCTTTAACATCAGTCCGAAGGAAGTTGTGAAAGGTTTATCCGATTACCTCTTTGTTTATGATGATGAAGAGAGTATAAGGCGCCTGGTTCCTGATTTCGGAAATATTATGAAACTCAACTGTCGTGGCGTGATCGTATCGGCCAAAGGGTATGAGACAGATTTTGTATCCCGTTTTTTTGCACCCCGTGTAGGCGTGCCCGAAGATCCGGTAACAGGCTCGGCACACACCACGCTGATACCATACTGGGCCAGTAAACTAAGCAAAGACCGGCTAACGGCCCTTCAGCTCTCGCAAAGATCCGGGCAACTGTACTGCCGGCATTTAGGCAACCGAGTGGAAATCGGAGGTGCAGCCAGGTTGTATCTGAAAGGTGAGATTTATACGGAATAAAAATAGTGCAGCATGTCGAAGCGATACCAGTGTTTATTTTTTGATTTGGATCATACCCTGTGGGATTATGAAACCAATTCGGCTAATACCCTGAAGGAGATGTTTCAACAATTCAACCTTCAGTCATGGGATTTTGATTTTTCTGCGTTTCGGCAAAGTTTTAGTGAAGTGAATCGGTATTTATGGGATTTGTATGATAATGGTAAAATTGACAGTCAGGAGATTCGAAAGAACCGCTTTGTAATGATTTTGCGGCAACTGGGTGTGAAAGACGATAAACTTGCCCGCAATCTGTCCGATCACTACCTCAGCGAGTGCCCGAAGAAAACAGCTTTGATGCCTGGCGCACAGGATGTGCTGCAACATGTTGTTCAGCATTACCGGCTGACTATTGTAACCAACGGATTTGATGAAGTACAACGAACCAAACTTACTTGCTCGGGATTGATGCCTTATTTTGATCATGTAGTTACCAGTGAGCGGGCAGGACATAAAAAACCGGCACCTGAAATTTTCCGGTTTGCATTAGGGGTCAATGGAGCCTCAGCACACGAAGCCGTGATGATTGGCGATAATCCGCTCACGGATATTGCCGGTGCACACCGGGTTCAAATGGATGCAGTATGGTTTAATCCGGAAAGACAGAAGCAACCCTGCAAATCCCGATACGAAATCAACCACCTGACCGAACTGTGCAGTCTGCTGTAAGGCAGTTTATCCCAAAGGTTACAAATGTCACGGTTCTGTCAGCGAGCTTTACTTATCTTTGCGCGTCTCATCCAAAACATCTCACTATGTCCAACGGATTTTTCACAGTTCCACATCCTAAAAATGAACCGGTTTATTCTTATGCCCCGGGCACACGTGAGCGGGCGTTGCTCAGAAAAGCTATTGACGAAGCGCGCTCGCGCACCGAAGACATCCCCATGTACATTGGCGGCAGCGAAGTGCGCACCCCTAACAAGCGGCCTCTGCGCCCGCCACACGATCATCAGCACATACTTGGTTATTACCATTTCGGTGATAAGGGACATGTGGAACAGGCCATTCAGGCAGCGCTTGCTGCGCGCGAACACTGGAGCAACCTGAGCTGGGAATACCGCGCCAGCATTTTTCTGAAGGCAGCCGAGCTTTTGGCAGGTCCGTACAGATACAAAATCAATGCAGCCACCATGCTGGGACAGTCGAAAAATGTATTTCAGGCCGAAATAGACTCAGCCTGCGAGTTGATTGACTTCCTGCGCTTCAATGTATATTTCATGAGCGAAATATATAAGGAGCAGCCCGAGTCAGCACCCGGCATCTGGAACCGCATGGAGTACAGGCCCTTAGAGGGGTTTGTATTTGCTGTAACGCCTTTCAACTTTACAGCCATAGCCGGCAACCTGCCCACCAGCGCTGCTCTTATGGGTAACACGGTGGTATGGAAACCGGCCGAAACACAGATTTATGCGGCCAACGTTATTATGCAGGTGCTGCGCGAAGCCGGCCTGCCTGAGGGTGTGATTAACCTGATATATGTAAATGGTCCGGAAGCCGGAGAGGTAATTTTCAGCCATCCCGACTTTGCCGGTCTGCACTTTACCGGCAGTACGGCCGCATTTCAGCACATGTGGAAAACCATTGGCAACAACATACATCGGTACAAGTCCTATCCACGTATAGTAGGAGAAACCGGCGGAAAGGATTTTATTGTAGCACATCACAGCGCCAATCCGCGCGAGGTGGCTACGGCCATTTCGCGGGGGGCTTTTGAATATCAGGGTCAAAAGTGCTCGGCTGCATCGCGCTGCTACATTCCCTCCAACCTGTGGCCTGAGATAAAACAAATGGTGCTTGATGACCTGAAATCCATGAAGATGGGTGGGGTAGAAGACTTTGATAACTTTATTAATGCAGTGATCGATGAAAAAGCATTTGATAAAATTACCGGTTATATTGAAACAGCCCGCAACAATCCGCTGAATGAAATCATAGCCGGAGGCGGCTACGATAAAAGCAAAGGCTACTTCATTGAGCCAACTGTTATTGAAACCAAAGACCCGCAGTCGCTTACCATGTGCGAGGAAATCTTTGGCCCGGTGCTTACCGTGTATGTGTATCAGCCGGATAATTATGAAGAGACCCTTCGTTTGGTCGATCAGACTTCGCCTTACGGGTTAACAGGTTCGATTTTTGCACGCAACCGATATGCGATTGAGCTGGCCACCCGAAAACTTACCCATGCTGCCGGTAATTTTTATATAAACGACAAACCTACCGGTGCGGTGGTAGGGCAGCAGCCGTTTGGTGGTGCAAGGAAATCGGGAACCAACGATAAAGCTGGAGCGAAAGTTAACCTGCTTCGTTGGGTGTCTATGCGCACCATAAAGGAAACCTTTGTTCCTCCGGTTGATTACCGGTATCCGTTTATGGAAAAAGAAGAAGGCAGCCGGTAAGCTGCCTTCTTTGCTAAGATTTATACCAGTTTATTTTCCGACTGGCATACATCAGCACGGCAATCATTGTAAACAAGCCAATGCTTCCGGTAAGCAAGGCATAATCTTGTTGCAGAATAATGATGAAGATGAAAGCATAAAAAATGATGAGCAGGGCTGCTAATAACAGGATTGTTTTCTTGCTTTTAAGAAATGTTGTGGCATATGCAGTGATAAGAGCTGTTACTGCAACAGATGAAATCCAATAGGAAGCATTAAACCCGATGTGCTCCGCAAAGCTCAGCAAAAGTGTATAGTAAATGATAAGCGCTGCACCAATAAGGATGTACTGAAACGGATGTATGCGTATATTCAGGGTGATTTCCAGAAAGAACAGCGATATGAACGTGAACAGGATAATGAGCACCGCATATTTGGCTGTCCGCAGACTTTTCTGATACTGGTCGGTTCCCACGAGCAGCGTTACACCAAATCCGGAATCTGAAAAGTTAAGCTGCTCGTTTAGCCATTGCTGCGGAATGGGCCGGTTGAAGTGCAGTACTTTCCACGAAGCATTGAACGAAGTGTCGGTTATGTTGCGGTTTTCGGGCAAATAGGCACCGTCAAAGCTTGGATTGCTCCATGTGCCCTGCAGATTTACCGTTGTGGTTTTTGCGGCAGGAATGACATGCAGTTGCCCGCTGCCTTTTAAACGCAAGGACAGGGTAATATCCGGCTGGAAATCCGATTCACCGTCCCAGTTTAACGGTATGCGGATGCCTGTCATGTTGTTGCTGAAAGAATGAAACCTGAAGGGAAAGTCCTGCGATGGTTCGCTGTTCAGTTGCCTGCCGCCTGCCTGTACTACAGGTTTTTCTCCGCTGATTCCGCGCAGGTCGCTGATGCCCAGCATGAGATATGCTTCTTTCCAAACGGGGTGTACTGGCTTTGATGTAAGCAGGCTTACGTCCGGCTTTGTAAACCGGGTATTGATATTTAGCTCCGATTCATACACCACCGCATCAAAGATGCCGCGATAGAGGTGTTGTGGCTTAACCAACCCGGTGCACAGGAGTTCATCGGAAAGGAAGCAAGCCAGGCGCTTTACCTCGCGCGTTTCTGTTTTTCCATCGGCATTTGAAACAATTTCCTTTTCAAGGAAGGGAAGGACCAGAATGGGACCTGCCAGGGTCTGGCTACCCGACCATTTATCCGACACTTCGGTCACAACCTGTTCGGCACGTTGCTGTCGTTCTTCTATCAGCGCCTGGATCCAAACAGCCGGAATCAATAGAATCAACAAGAGCAGCCCTATGGTTGCCAGTTTAACGGTAACCGACTCACTAAGCCACTGGTTAAGCCGGTCAAAGAATGAAAGTGTGTTTTGTGTTTGCATAATTATCTGGGTTTTAAAGTACTTTTAAATTCAAAGTATATAGGTAAATGAAAATTTATTTTTGCAGTTGTATCAGTTCTTCCAGAGCTGCCAGGTGTTTTTTAAAGGCATTTCTACCTTTTTCAGTAGCCTTGTAGCGGGTGTTGGGTTTGCGGTTAACAAAAGATTTCATCACCGAAATATATTTTTCTTTTTCCAGGGCTTTCAGGTTAGCGGCCAGGTTGCCATCGGTTATCTGTAATACCTCTTTCAGTGAATTGAAATCATATGTTTCATTGGCCATAAGCACCGACATGATTTGCAGCCGTACGCGGTGCTCCAACAGGCGGTCCAGTTGGTCAAAAGGATTTTTCACGGTCATACCGGTAGTGCACCACAAGTCCGTAGATAATATGCAACAATCCAAATCCGGCAGCCCACAGCAGGAGTGCCAGGTGGGGCCAGAGAGCGGCAAACAAACCCATTACAATTTCTGAAAAGCCCAGGTACCGGATTTCGCGTACGGTGAAAAAACTGGCGTTCAGGAGGGCCAGTCCGTAAAATATCAGGCTGGCTGGTGCTGCCAGGGCGAAGTATTGGTGGTGGATAAGAATAACAATGAAGAGGCCTCCGGCACTGAGCGGAATAAAAAGACTGCTGAGAAAATCGCGGCTGGTTTTGTTCCAAACACTTACACCCAGTCGCTTCGATTTTTGCAAACTCAGAAAATAACCCGTTAACAAGGAGAGCACAAGCACGACTGCGGCTATAAGTAGCAATTGTCCGACAGGTTGAGGGTTGTCGGGATGAGGATGCTCAGTGGCAGAATGAGGCGAAGCAAGCACGTACCAGGCCATGGCTGCTCCTGCCAGGGCGTACATGCCGGCCAGCACCCCCGACAGGCCGCTGAGCGACAGGAATTTAACCGACCGCTCCATGGCCGTTCGGATCGAGCTGATATCCTGCAGGTAATCGCGGTTTTGATTCATATATAAAAGTTCTTTGAATTTCAAAGTTAATAACGAAAATCATAGCTGCAAGTTTTACCTCCTGAAAAGTTTTATTCGGTTGAACCTGATTTGATTTTATGCCCCTCAGGCTGTAATATTGCAGTCCTTTTCCTCCTTAGCTCAGCTGGTTAGAGCATCTGACTGTTAATCAGAGGGTCGTTGGTTCAAGTCCAACAGGAGGAGCTACAACGGGAGGATTCACAAGGCACGACTCAAAGTCGTGCTTTTGTTTTTTTGGCAGTTTGTGTTAGATGGCGTTGTGGTTAAATCAGGTAGTCGTTGGTTCAAGCCTGCCTGCCGGTCAGGGCCAATAGTTTAGTAAGGATTGCGGGGCATGGAGAAAACTGCACCTTGTTTTAAGCTTAAATGCGGGTTGGATTCAGGGTTTAATTGTCCGGATTTTAGAGTAAAAGGTTTCTAAGTTCCACGCTGCAAGAGCAAACGCCGGCCTTCAGTGCCGAAACAAAACCTGGAATTATTATCATTAACCATTTCGGTTACAACGTTTTCACAGTTATTGAGCAAAGAACGATTAACCGGCTAAGCGTGTGAGGATATGCTTTGAACTGATTCATTTCTAAGGCAGCAGCGGATTAGATAATTTTGACGGTGTTTGCTTTATTCGTATTTTCCGGTTATGAGTAGAGGCTGGCTTGGTTTGCTGTTTATCCTGAGCTGTATTTGTTTGTTGGCGCAAATCCCGTATGAAATCAACGATGCGAAAGACGAACAGAATATCATGCCCAATGAGCAGTTTATTTTTATAGACACAACGGGCGACCTGACATTTGAAGATATTTTTAATTCGTATCAAGATGCTTTTCGAAAGCAAAGCAGTTATCATAATACAGATTTCCAAAAAAATGTTGCCTACTGGATAAAACTACCGGTTCGGCATACATCAGCGACCAATAAAATCTGGCTTCTGGAATTTTACGATCAGACAATTGATCACATACAGGCTTATCTGCCGCAAAGTGACGGAACCTACAAAGTGGTTCATCTGGGCGATCAGTATCCTTTTTCGAACCGCTTGATCCGGCATAAAAATTTTGAACTATTGATTGATACACGAAAGGATACGGTTTTGGTGTATTATTTCAGGGTTCAGTCACATGAATTTGCCGATTTGCGAATTGCCCTGCGTTCGGTTAACAGGTTCATTTACTATGCATTAAATGAATATCTGTTGTTCGGTACTTTTTACGGCATGATAATCATTATAGCCTTGTACAATTTTCTGGTGTATTTAGCCATACGCGAAATAAAAAACGTTTACTACATCTGTTACATTTTAAGTGTTGCCGGTTATGCGTTGAGCCTGGATGGCATAGGATTTCAATATTTCTGGCCGGAGCATCCATTCTGGAATAATTATGCAACCGGAATATTTTTATACCTGCTCATTTTCTGGGCGTTGGTATTTACCCGGAAGTTTTTAAGCACCCGCGCACTTGCCCCGCGGCTCGATAAGGTACTGAAAGGAATCCTTTTTGCAAGAACCATATATTTTGCGGTATGCCTTATCTTTTATCCCGACTTACTACCATATCGTAATCTGGACATTATTCCGCTTGCATTTATATTCTTTACAGGCATTACAGCCTGGCGCGATGGATACAAGCCAGCACGTTTTTTTGTAATAGCTTACGGTGTGCTGTTTATCGGATTTTTTATCCGTATGCTGGTGTACTTCAATGTGCTTCCATTTACTATTGTTTCGCATTATAGTTTGCATTTTGCATTCGTGTTGGAAATGCTTTTTCTTACGTTTGCCTTAGGCGATCGTATCCGTATTCTGAAAGATATGCGTGATCGTGCTTTGCGCAGAATAATACAACAGCACGAATTCAATATGCAGCTTAAAGATAAAGTTAACCGGGAGCTGGAAGCTAAGGTGAAAGAACGTACCCGGGAACTGGATCAGAAAAATCAAGAACTTGAAATTTCAAACTTCAAACTCAAAGAGCAAGCCGATAAGCTGAACCGAATCAATGCCATATTGGATCTGGACAACTGGAAACTTAAAAATGCAATTAAAGAGGTGCTCAATGAGCGCTTTCAGGAAAGAATCATGGATTACAATCAGTTTAAAACACTTTTTCCTGATACACTGGCCTGCTACCGTTTTCTGGAAGAGTTAAAATGGGGCAATGGATATAGATGCAAAAAATGCGGCAACGAAAAATATTTTGAGGGCACAACTAAATTTTCACGCAGATGTACGCGCTGTGGCTATAATGAATCTGTTACGGCTTATACTATATTCCATAGTTTGAAGTTTCCGGTTGAAAAAGCTTGTTACATTGCCTATCTGACCGTGACCGGCTGGAAAGCGCATACCCTGGAAGAAGTAGCGGCAAAGCTTCAGATAAGTCCAAACTCGGTATGGGCCTTTAAATCTAAGGTTACCGAACGCATCAAGGAGTTGCAACAAAAAGGCGAGGATACATCGCACGCAAACTGGTCGAGCGTGATTTTGCTATCCGATACACATAGGGTGAAAAGACACGCCAGGACCATGGGCCAACCTCATTAACACGGCTGTCCTGCGCTATTGTTTTTTTTGTTAATAAACTCTCCTCATTCAATATAAAAAAATAGGCTTTTTGATTATTTTTTAATGTTTTTTTTGATAGAAATAGGTCCTTCCGGCAAGTTTCATTTTTTAACCTTTTTAATCAGATTTTTAAAAATTTTCTTCGGTTTTATTGTTCAAAGTCAAAATTTTGAATTACCCACATGCGGAGTGCTACAATTAAATTTTTCAACAATTTATGCCTAATCTACTGAGAGTCAGTCTGATAATTCTTCTCTTGAGCAGCCATGCGCGGGCCCAGTCTTTGGTAGTTCAAGGCAAGGTTACAGATGTGAGCGATGGGGCTTCCTTACCCGGAGTAAATATTTTGGTAAAAGGCACTTCTATTGGCACGGTAACTAATTCCGAAGGGAATTTTTCAATTACGGTTCCTTCTGCTGAGAGCATTTTGGTTGTTTCCTTTGTTGGATACAAAACACAGGAAGTTCCCGTGCAGGGAAGGAGCACGATCGCCATATCGCTGGAAGCAGATCTGGTATCGCTTGAAGAAGTGGTGGTAGTGGGGTATGGAGCCGTAAAAAAATCAGATCTTACCGGCTCAGTTTCCTCTATCAGAGGCAAAGACATCACAACAGTTCCTGCCATCAATCCGTTGCAATCCCTTCAGGGAAAAGTGCCCGGCCTGCAGGTAGCAAGCTCATCCGGAGCACCCGGGGCAGGAACCTATGTGAGAATACGCGGTATTGGTACTTTCAACGATTCTTCCCCCGTTTTCGTGGTCGATGGTGTCATTCTGCCCAACATTGACTATCTGAATGCAGCCGATATAGAGTCAATTGAAGTATTGAAAGATGCTTCTGCAACAGCCATCTATGGTTCCCGGGGTGCCAACGGTGTAATTATAGTTACAACAAAACGCGGCAGTACATCGGGAGGATACCCGGCAATATCAGCTACAGCCGAATACAGCATTCAGGATTTGCCTAAAAAAATTGAATTACTGAATGGAAGGGAGTATGCCATTGTGCGCAACAAAATCAATCCGGGTACCTACAATAATGTGGACGCTGTGCCCAATACAGACTGGCAGGATTTGATATTTCGCACGGCTCCTTTGCAGAACTATCAGATTTCTGCTTCCGGAGGCAATGATAAATTTCAATATTTTTCATCAGTGGGATATTTCGGTCAGCAGGGTATAATAAAAAAATCTAGTTATGAACGCGCAACATTTCGTTTTAATAATCTTTTTCATGCGTCTAAAAGTGTACGTTTGGGTAGTAACCTATCATTTACTCCGTTTAACCAACAAAATACAAATAGCAACGCTGTGTTTGTTGCCTACAGAGCGTGGCCTACACTCGAACCGTTTCAGCCGGATGGATCCTATACACCCGTTCCGGGTGTAGGTAATGTGCTGGCTGATATTGAATACACCAATAGCTTTGTCAGCGGCTTGCGAAGTGTTAACAGCCTGTTTACAGAAATTGATTTCTTAAAGCATTTTACATTCAAAACCAATCTTGGGGTAGATATTGACTATGTAAAAACCAAGAGCTATACGCCCGTATTTTATGTTAACCCGCAGCAGCAAAACCCTACTGACGATTTGAATAAATCATTTGGTGACCGGGTTGATTGGCTATGGGAAAACACCCTTACCTACCAGCGCACAAGTGGCAAGCATAACCTGAATATCCTGGCAGGGTTTACTGCGCAGGAATCATCATCCGAATTTGTAACACTGGGAATGGAAAATCTGCTTCGTTCTTCTGAAGATTTCTGGTATGTAAATATTTTTCCAAACCAGGCTACCAATAGTTACGCGTATAATGGGGTGAATCCGGCATTTAACTTTTCAATGATTTCTTATCTCGGACGTGTCAACTACACCTACAACAGCAAGTATCTTTTTACGGCCACATTCCGAAGAGACGGATCATCCAAGTTTACACCTGCCAATCGTTTTGCCAATTTTCCGTCACTGGCTGCGGGCTGGAATGTGATGAATGAGTCGTTTATGCAACGCTACAGTGCGTGGCTTTCCAACCTGAAGCTGCGTGCCAGCTGGGGAATAATCGGAAATGAAAAAATCAACTATGAACGCCAGTATTCGCTTGTTCTAAACGGAATTAATGCGCTCTTTGGCGATGATGTCATTTATCCGGGGGCAACCTACGGTGTTTCCGGAAATCCCGATTTGCGCTGGGAAAGCACTAAACAAACCGACATCGGGATTGAAATTGGGCTTTGGAACGATCGCCTTACCGCAGAAATAGATTATTACAACCGGATAACAGAAGATATTCTTGTTGACCTGGCTGTGCCAGGTTATTTTGGAAATGGCGACGGAGCGCTGATAACTTTTAACGCAGCTGAAGTTCTGAACCGTGGTGTAGAATTGAAAATTGACTGGAAAGGCGAGTTGCGCGACCTTCAATACACCATCGGTGCCGTTGCCACCACCGTCCATAATGAAACCCTCAAGGTTAGCGGCACAGGTGGCCTTAATGATCGGCTTCTCGGCTTGTTCAACGGCCGGCCAGTAACCCAAACCACACCGGGGCTCCCGATTGGCGCTTTTTATGGTTACCGTGTAATTGGAGTATTTCAAAATGCCGAAGAACTGAACTCCTATCCCCATCTTTCCTCCACAGAGGTTGGCGACCTGAAATTTGAAGACGTAAACGGGGATGGTGTTTTAAATGCAAACGACCGGACTTACCTGGGATCTCCAATACCTAAATTATTGTATGGCTTTAATTTTAATCTTCTGTACAGGCAGTTTGATTTTACAGCCGACTTTCAGGGGCAGCATGGCAACAAGATATTTAACGGTAAAGAAATTGTAAGGCCCGATCCCTACAACTTTGAAAAAAGATACTTCAACTTCTGGGACGGGGAAGGTACATCCAATACGGAGCCACGCCCGTCAAATGGGGGGATAAACTATGAGCCCTCATCAAGATACGTATACAGCGGTTCGTTTTTCCGTTTGCGCAACATATCGTTGGGATATACCCTGCCGTCAAAGTGGTTAACTAATATCGGCTTGAAGTCGGCAAGGGCTTTTGTCAGGGTAACCAACCTCTTTACCATAAGCAGTTTTACCGGCTATACACCTGAAATTGTAAGTGGCAATGCTATACTAAACGGCATTGACGGGGGCACTTATCCGGTTCCGCGTATAACAACAATAGGACTGAACGTTGGATTATAGAGATATGGAAAACATGGGATTTGTTAAGCGTTTTATTCTTCTAACGACAGTTGCTGTACTTTCTTTCAGTACCTCATGTGAAGACTTTCTGGATAAACCGCCTCAGGGCAACTTAACACAGGCAGCGTTTCCTAAAACTGCTACCGATGCCCTGCTCGCCACCAATGCTGTGTACAACACATTACGCGATCCGAACTTCAATACCGGATTATTTCCCATCCTCGATATCATGTCGGATGATGCCAACAAAGGAAGCAACCCGGACGATCAGGCTGCTACCATCGGGCCGTTTGATCGGTTTGAGCATATCAAAACCGAAGGCACCATTCTAAGGTGGTGGAATACGCTCTACAAAGCCGTGCGTAGGGCCAATCTGGTTATCGAAAAAGTTCCGCTCATTGAAATGAATGAAAGCTTGAAAAACCGCTATGTGGGTGAAGCAAAATTTTTACGCGCATTTTTTTACTTTGATCTGGTACGTGCGTGGGGTGGAGTTCCGAAGTTAACAGGTGTGGATCCGGTTGTGCTACCCCGCAGTTCTGCCGATGAAATTTATGCACTCATTATTGAAGATCTGGAATATGCCATCAGTGTATTGCCTGAAAAGTCGGAATACCCGGCTGCCGATTTGGGACGGGCAACCAAAGGTGCAGCCAAAGCGTTGCTGGCCAAGGTATATTTATTCAGAGGTGACTTTGCACGGGCTGCTTCCTATGCGTTGGAAGTAATAAATTCTGGAGAGTATGGCTTAGAGCCTGTTTTTGCCGATGCCAACAGTGTATATGGCGAACAGGGTGTTGAATCGGTTTTTGAAGTTGCGGCTTTTGGTGCTGAGGGGCTGGAGAATGGCGGCAATCAATACGGCAACGTGCAGGGAGTTCGTGGTACTCCCAACCGCGGATGGGGCTTTAACCGCCCTACCAAAAGCCTTCGTGATGATTTTGAACCGGGCGATCCGCGCCTGGATGCAACTGTGATTTTCCTGGGAGAAGTGCTGGATGGGGTACTCATCGCAGGCGATGGAGCCACACCCGACCTCACCACCGATTCGCATGGTCAGGAAGAAATAGAATGCTATAATCAAAAGGTATGGACACCCGGCAATACTGTACCGCCTTCCTTCGGGCATAACAGACGGTTTATCCGTTATGCCGAGGTTCTGTTAATCGCTGCCGAAGCGCTTAATGAAACAGATAATCAGGCACAAGCATTAATTTATCTGAACCAGGTACGCGCAAGAGCCCGCCAGGGCAATGTCGGGGTTCTGCCCGATATAACCGAAACCAACAAAAATGCACTGCGCGATATCATACTGCACGAACGAAGGGTGGAACTGGCCCTGGAAGGTCACCGGTTTTGGGATCTGATTCGTACCAACAAGGCTGCAACCGTTCTCGGACCGCTTGGATTTGTTGCCGGTAAACACGAGTTATTACCTATACCTCAAACCGAAATAGATTTAACGCAGGGCGTTCTTACACAGAATCCTGGTTGGTGAAAAATTTTATGTTCAATTTAAATTAAACTGTTAACCTATGAAAAAAGTAAAATTGTTAATTAGCACGCTGGCCGTAGCCGCAATTATGGCTACGGTATTGTGGAGCTGTGGCGGAGATGATGAGCCTCCGGCATTAGCTCTTGTAAGCCTGACTGCCGAGGGAATTGACCTGAACGGTGCTACCAGTGCAACCGGAGTGCCGGTAGGCGCAAACATTGTGGCTACTTTTAATGTAGATGTTGATTCTACATCCGTTTCTGCAATAACATTGGTTCGGCAGGTAGACGGCCAGAATATTTCTGTTAACATTACTGTGGATGGCCCGGAAGTTACGATTAACCCTAACAGCGATTTTGGAACAGGAACATTGTTCATCCTCACATTTGGCACAGGTTTGAAAAGTACAGCCGGAAAAACTTTAACCAGTGCTATTGAACGCAACTTTACCACCGAAGGCACTTTTGCAGCACCCGGTGCAGTTGCGCACTGGACTTTTGAAGATAGCCCGGTAGATATCATTGCAGGCAGAGCACCCACGCCATCCGGAGTAGTGGATATAACCTATGTTGCAGGACGTAAAGCAGAAGCAGGTAAAGCAGCCAGCTTTAACGGAACCACCAGCATAATTGAATATGCCAATGGCAGCCAGCTAATGAATAACGGAAGCTGGTCATTGAGTGTGTGGGTAAAGCCAAACTCTTCGTTGGGCAAGGGTCAGTTTGTTATCGGGCTTGGCGCATTCTATGGATTTCAGTTTGAAATTTTCAGCAGCTATGATGCATTTAAGCTGGCTGCAGGTTATACCAATGGATCCACTGATTTCAGTGAAGATCTGTGGGCCGATGGCGAAGGCAACCTCGGATGGCAAGGATGGGTGTATTCAAAAGATTTTCGCCCGACAGGTGGGATGAATGTGGTAATTAAAGATAAGTGGGCACATTATGTGTTCGTTTACAACGCCTCCACCCGTCAAGGCATCGTGTACCTTAATGGCGAACGGATAAAGGAGCAGGACTTTGACCTTTGGCCCGATGGTGATCCAAAAAGGACAACCACCGGCTTGAAGTACCGGGGCACACCCCCCGATGTGCTTAATGAACTGGCTCTTGGATTTATCCAATCCAGAGGTGGAACCATGTGGGATTCGGAGCCTTGGGGTGGTTATGATTTTCCGGGTGCCAATCATTTCCACGGGCTGATGGACGATCTCATCATCTATCACCGTGCACTTACTGCGTCCGAAATAACCGCCATGTATAACAGCGGCAAACCTTAAACAACCAAAAGCAGTAAATAGCTTCGGTTTTACATACAGGAAGGTTTTCTGCAAAGAAAACCTTCTTTCATTTATTTTTATAAACTATGTTCAGAGCGGTAACTTTTATACTACTTCTGCTGATCACTTCATGTTCAAAAGATGATTCCGCTTTGCCGCTGCTTCAGCTTGTAGAAATGCGTGCGGGTAGTTATCAATTTGATCTGAACACCATGAATCAGGGTGTTCCTGTTAATCAGTCCTTTCAGCTTTCTTTTTCGGTTCCCCTGAAATCTTCAACCGTCATTCCATCTTTTACCATTCAGGAGAAAGGCGGGACCTTGGTTGAAGGTATTTTAACATTAACAAATGAAGAACGCACCATTAATTTTCAGCCTTTCTCTGTGCTGAAAAATTATACCCGCTATGTTTTGCTTCTTAAAAATACCCTCCAGGGTTCGGGTGGCGAGCGATTTGAAGAAAAGGCAATTGAGTTTGTTACTGAACCGGGAGAGCTTCGGATTACACAACTCAAGATGAACGGCACGGATGTGTTGCATTTATCAACCATTCAAAATGTTAGCCGGCTGCCCGTTATTGAGATCCACTTCAACGAAAAAATTAACCCGGCCACACTGCAGCCTCACTGGTTCAGAATACTAGGACCGCAGGGTACCGTGCCGGTTGCATCATCGGTATCCGATAGTATAGTTGTTGCATTAACTCCGCTTAGTCAGCTTACCCATTTTAGCCGCTATCAGGTTTGGGTGTCGCCCGATCTTACGGGTAAGCAAGGCGAGCCTTTCAGTGGCTTTAACCGATCGTTTTACACTGAAATTGACGAAACACCCAAATTTCCGCTTGTATCCGATGATGAATTGCTCACCCTCGTTCAGCATCAGACATTCAAATATTTTTATGACTTTGCACATCCGGCAAGTGGGATGGCACGTGAACGCAATACGTCCGGTGATTTGGTGACAACCGGTGGCTCGGGCTTTGGTATCATGGCATTAATAGTTGGTGCTGAGCGAGGTTTTATTACCCGCGATCAATGCCTTACCCGTGTTGATAAAATTCTTGATTTTCTTGAAACAGCCGATCGGTTTCATGGCGTTTGGCCACATTGGATCAACGGTAATACCGGCCGGGTCATCCCTTTCAGCTCAAACGATAATGGAGGTGACCTCGTAGAAACGGCTTTTCTTATTCAAGGCCTGATAACCATGCGCCAGTATCTTAATTCGGCTGTGCCGGATGAAGCAGCTTTGATTGCCAGAATAAATTCACTCTGGCATGCGGTGGAATGGGACTGGTACCGCAGAGACGGCCAGAATGTACTTTACTGGCACTGGTCGCCCGACAAGGGATGGGCCATGAATATGCAGGTAAGAGGTTGGAATGAGGCACTTATTGTGTATGTGCTGGCAGCAGCTTCGCCCACGCATGGAATTCCCAAGGTAGTATACGATAATGGCTGGGCATTGAATGGAGGCATAATTAATGGTAATTCATACGAAGGCCTTACCCTTCCGCTGGGCTATGCCTACGGAGGACCTCTGTTTTTTGCCCACTATTCTTTCTTAGGCCTCAACCCCAATGGCCTTTCGGATGCCTACTGCCCGGACTACTTTCTGCAAAACCGGAATCATTCCTTGATTAATTACCGCTATTGTGTCCGGAATCCCAAAAACTTTGTGGGATACAGCGATCGCAACTGGGGGCTGACAGCCAGCGATAACCATGCGGGCTATTCTGCACACTCACCAACCAACGACTTGGGTGTTATTACGCCTACAGCCGCACTTTCTTCCTTTCCTTATACCCCTGATGAATCCATGCGTGCCTTGAAATTCTTTTACTATACCATTGGCGACAAACTATGGGGGGCTTACGGGTTTTACGATGCCTTTAACACCACTATGGGCTGGACCGCCAACTCTTACCTTGCTATTGACCAGGGACCAATCATTGTGATGATTGAAAATTACCGAACCGGTTTATTGTGGAACTTATTTATGTCAGCCCCTGAGGTGCAATCTGGACTAACCCTGCTCGGATTTAACTACTGATTAACATGAAGCCCATAGTGTTTCTGAGCATCATTTTTTTTCTGGTTCTAACAGCATGTTCTGGTAAGCGGGAAGCGAAAAATCCAACCACCATATCGGATGATTCCCTGCTTACATTGGTTCAGTATCAGACTATCAGATATTTCTGGGATAATGCTGAGCCAGTTTCAGGACTGGCGCGCGAGCGCACGCACCTTGATGACGATTATCCCATGCACGACAAAAACGTAGTAACCACAGGCGGTTCCGGATTTGGCCTCATGGCCATTTTGGTTGGCATAGAAAGAGGCTTCATTCCGCGGCAGGAAGCTGTTTCAAGATTTACACATATAGTAAATTATCTGGATACGGCCGACCGATTTCATGGAGCATGGCCACATTGGCTTTACGGTGAAACAGGGAAAGTAAAACCATTCAGCCCCAAAGATGATGGAGGGGATATTGTAGAAACTGCCTTCTTAATGCAGGGATTACTTACAGTAAGGGAATACTTTA
The DNA here is from genome assembly GCA_036787955.1 of Cyclobacteriaceae bacterium. Lineage (GTDB taxonomy): Bacteria > Bacteroidota > Bacteroidia > Cytophagales > Cyclobacteriaceae > UBA2336. The sequence goes on along the minus strand of DAIQOI010000009.1, from coordinate 88,016 downwards.
AAAATGGAAACGAAAAAGAGCGCATTCTTGCCCGCAAAATTGATACCCTGTGGCGCGAAGTAGAATGGAACTGGTATACCAATGGAAAAGATGTTTTATACTGGCACTGGTCGCCTAACTACGAATGGGAAATGAATTTCCCGATAGGCGGCTATAATGAGTGCCTGATTGCCTATGTGCTGGCAGCCTCATCACCAACTTATCCCGTTTCACCGGATGTTTACCATAAAGGATGGGCCCGGAACGGTAAAATACAAACAGATAGGGTTTTTTACGGCTTACCGACAGTTTTAGATCATTATGAGCATGCAGATGATCCTGCAGGACCGCTATTCTGGGCACATTATTCTTATCTGGGACTGGACCCGCGCAGCCTTAAAGACCAGTATGCCGACTATTGGACGCTGAACCGGAATCATGCACTTATTCATTACCGATACTGTGTAGACAATCCGCTAAAATTCAAGGGTTATGGTTCCGATTGCTGGGGGCTTACCTCCAGCTACTCAATGAAAGGCTACGAGGCCCATCATCCCACCCACGATCTCGGAGTTATCTCACCTACAGCAGCTTTGTCGTCTTTTCCTTATACACCTGCAGAAAGCATGCGTTTCCTGCGGTTTTTGTATGCGCCTGAAAGAGATTCGCTTATAGGCATCTATGGGCCTTTTGATGCCTTTAGTTTTCACCACAAGTGGATGCGGCCACATTACCTGGCTATTGATCAGGGGCCGATACCGGTAATGATAGAAAATTACCGGACAGGTTTTCTCTGGAAATTATTCATGGGAGCCCCTGAAATCCGGGAAGGCCTCAGAAAATTAGGTTTTACATTTTAAAGTTTATTGTTCATGAAAGTTACACCGTACTTCCTTCCGGCAGTTTTTATCCTGCTCGCGTCATGTTCTGCAAAGCAAAGCCAACTCGACTTGGCCCTTGATCGAAGGGTTGACTCCCTAATGGCTTTGATGACAATTGAAGAAAAAATTGGTCAATTAAATCTTCCTTCTGCCGGCCAGTTTACAACCGGCCAGGCAGAGAATTCAGATATAGCTAAGAAAATTGAACGGGGCCAGGTTGGCGGATTATTTAACATTAAAACTGTTGCGGCTATCCGGGAAATGCAACGTATTGCAGTTGAAAAAAGCCGCCTGAAAATACCTTTGATTTTTGGCATGGACGTAATACATGGTTATGAAACCACTTTTCCGATACCACTGGCATTGAGCTGCACCTGGAACATTCCCTTGATTGAACAAACGGCCCGCATTGCCGCACAAGAAGCAAGTGCAGATGGGATTAACTGGACGTTTTCGCCTATGGTTGATTTATGTCGTGATCCCCGCTGGGGAAGAATTGCCGAAGGCAGCGGAGAAGATCCATTTCTTGGTGCTGAAATAGCCAGAGCCATGGTGCGCGGCTATCAGGGCTCAGATCTCTCTGCCCCGAATACTATCCTGGCGTGTGTTAAACATTTTGCATTGTATGGTGCAAGCGAAGGTGGCCGTGACTACAACACAGTGGATATGAGCTATAATCGGATGTATAATGAATATTTCCCACCTTATAAGGCCGCTATTGAGGCAGGTGTCGGAAGTGTGATGACTTCATTTAACGAGATAAACGGAATACCCGCAACAGCTAATGAGTGGTTGCTTACCGAAGTATTAAGAAAACAATGGAAGTTCACGGGTTTTGTTGTTTCAGACTATACCGGTATCAGTGAAATGGTTGATCATGGCTTTGGAACCTTATCGGAAGTAACCGGTAAATCGCTTATGGCCGGGGTAGATATGGATATGGTAAGTGAGGCTTTTCTGAAACACCTGCCTCAATTGCTGAAAGAAGGAAAAGTAAGTGAGGCACGAATAAACGAAGCATGCAAACTGATTCTGAAAGCAAAGTTCCGGTTGGGCCTGTTTGATGACCCGTACCGTTATTGCAATGAGCAACGCGCCAAATCCGAAATCTTTACTACCGAAAATCGCAGTATTGCCCGCAAAGCTGCAGCTGAAAGCTTTGTGTTGTTGAAAAATGAAGGAAATATTCTGCCGTTGAAGAAAAAAGGAACCATTGCGTTAATTGGCCCATTGGCACGAAATTCCGTAAACATGACCGGCACCTGGAGTGTTGCCGCACGCCATACGGAAGCAATCAACGTGTGGGATGGATTACAACGTGCAGCAACAGGTAATAATGTGCGCATTCTATACGCCAAAGGCTCGAACCTGGATGAAGACCCGGCATTTGAAGAAAGAGCCACAATGTTTGGAAAAACCCTGAATCGGGACAATCGCTCAGCAGAAACATTAAAGCAGGAAGCCTTAAAGACAGCCCGCCAGGCCGATGTAATTGTGGCTGCGTTGGGAGAAGCAGCTGAAATGACCGGTGAATCATCCAGCCGTACGCAGATAACTATTCCGCGTGTTCAGCAGGAGCTGTTGAATGCCCTGGTTAATACCGGTAAGCCTGTTGTGCTGTTGTTGTTCACCGGCCGGCCACTGGCTTTAACCGAGGAAGATAAAAAAGTAAAAGCCATACTGAATGTTTGGTTCGGTGGCAGTGAAGCAGGTGATGCCATTGCGGATGTGCTGTTTGGCGAGGTAAACCCAAGCGGTAAACTCACCACATCATTTCCATTGAACGAAGGACAAATACCCGTTTATTATGCGCATAAAAATACCGGCCGGCCTCTTGAACCGGGAAAGTGGTTTTCAAAATTTCGATCCAACTATCTCGATGTCCCCAATGAGCCGTTATACCCTTTTGGATATGGACTGAGTTATACGTCATTTCAGTATAATAACCTGAGTCTGGATAAAAAATCCATGAAGGTAACGGATACACTTACCGTAAGTGTTGAGGTTACCAATACAGGCGCGCGCGAAGGCGCGGAAGTTGTTCAGCTTTACATCCGCGATAAGATGGCTTCTGTAACCCGTCCGGTGAAAGAATTAAAAGGATTTCAGAAGATTGCTCTTAAACCTGGACAAACACAAACCGTAGCCTTTAAAATTACCCGCAACTCCTTGTCATTTTACAATAATGAACTGCAATGGGTGTGCGAGCCCGGAGAGTTTGAAATAATGGTGGGTGGAAATTCGCGCGATGTACTGCGGCAAACTTTTGTGGTAGAATAAAGTTCACCAAAAAAGCACGTACAGCACAGCCGTTATCAGCAGCACTATGGTGGCGCCTATGTTAAAAGCAGGACCCGTACGGAATAACTCACGACTCAGCGGGATACCTTTCGGATCGGCAGTTTTTGATTCGAAGTAGCTAACAGCCAGAATAATGGCCAGCGAAAGTAAACAGGTAATGAACATCTGATCGAGAAACGGGATGTTTACAAACACAGGTGCGGTGCTCCATCCGTTAGGCGCTACTTTAAAGTAAAGGGCAATGGGAATAGATGATACCACACCCCAGATGGCACCGTTGTTGGTAGCACGCCTGAAGAATAAACCAGCCATAAATACCGCCAGTATTCCCGGACTCACTACACCGGTATATTCCTGTATGAACTGAAAAGCCTGCCCGAGGTTGCCCAGCATCGGTGCAATAAACATGGCGATAATCAATGCCACAGCAGCCGTTATGCGCCCTGTACGAACCGTTTGCTTGTCGGTTGCTTGGGGGTTGATGTATGGGCGGTAGATGTCCATGGTGAAAATGGTAGCCGTTGAGTTGAGCATGGATGCCAGCGATGAAACGATGGCAGCGGCCAGCGCAGCCAGTACCAGTCCTTTCAAACCGGCCGGTACAAACTGTTTAATCAGCCAGGGTGCAGCGTTGTCGTTGATTATTTTTCCTTCGCTGTTGATAAAACTTGAATCCACTGTTGCAGTGCTCAGCACACCTTGTGCATCGGCATTGAGCACATAGGCAATGATGCCCGGAATTACGACAATCAGGGGAATGATGAGTTTTAAAAATGCAGCAAACACAATTCCCTTTTGCGATTCTTCCAGGCTGCGGGCTGCCAGTGTGCGTTGAATGATGTATTGATTAAACCCCCAGTAATAAAGATTGGCTACCCACATACCACCCAGCAATACCGACAGGCCGGGCAAATCCCACCAGGCATCTTTGCCATCCGGTGTGAAGATCTCTCCTTTTGATAAAATCATGGAAAACTTTTGTGGCACCGTTTGATAAATATGAACCAGCCCGTCCACGATACCACCGGAAGGAGATACCTGGTGCAGCGCCATTATAGTGGTAACAAGACCACCCACAATTAACAGAACAACCTGTACCACATCGGTCCATGCAACGGCCGATAAGCCACCATACAAGGAGTATGCGGCAGCAAAAAGCCCCAGACCCAGGATGCCGTACACCATCAGGCTGCCGTCACCATTGCCGATAACCGTGTCCAGTGCACGTGCTCCGAGGTACATAACCGATGTGAGGTTTACAAAAACAAACAGGCATATCCAAAACACCGCCAGAATAGTCTTCAGGTTGGTACTGAAACGCTTCTCCACAAATTCGGGTATGGTGTAAATGCCCTTGTTAATGAAGATGGGCAGAAAAAATTTGCCAACAACAAGCAACGTAACAGCCGCCATCCATTCGTAAGATGCGATAGCCAGACCAATGGCAAAACCCGAACCCGACATACCGATAAACTGCTCGGCCGAAATGTTGGCGGCTATCAGCGAGGCACCGATGGCCCACCACGGCAGCGACTTTCCGGCCAGGAAATAATCTTCTGCATTTTTCTGATGTCCTTTCTTATCGCGCGAAACATATAAACCTATACTCAGTATGGTGAGCGCATAGGCTACAAATACCAGGATGTCGGGTACACTTAGATGCATGGTTCTGAAGATTGGTTAAGGTTGAAATTTAAGGATTTTCAATGCTTTTGCCATAGGACTTTATTCCGTCTGCGACCGGTAAAATCTTCCAGAATAAAAGAAACTTTAACGTAAAAAGTACGACAAAATGTCTTTAAATATGGTCTTAAAACTAAAATTTTACGACAAAATGGCTTAAAAAATAGGGAGGCATGGATTTTCCTGGAGTGGTTAAATGAATGTTAAAACCAATGTTGAACTACAAAACCCAAGAGCTATGAGTCTGATGCGCTATAACACTTTGCTGAACGATGTCGTACCGGCTTCGTTCGGCAGCCTGATCGACAAATTTTTTAACGATGCTGCTACCCGTTCTGGGGGCACGGCCTTCTCGTTCGTGCCGCGTGTGGATGTGATTGAAACCGATAAAGCATACCAACTGCACGTGGCCGTTCCGGGCATGAACAAGGAAGATTTCAAAATCGACCTGAACGATAACTACCTGACCATCAGCGGTGAGCGCAGGTTCACCCACGAACGCAAGGAAGATCACTTCTGTTCCATTGAAACGCAGTACGGAACCTTCAGCCGCTCATTTACCCTTCCGGAAAATGTAAACACTTCCAAAATCAATGCAAAGTATGTAAACGGCATACTGGAAGTAACCATTCCGAAGGATGAAAAGAAAACGCTGAAAACAGTGATTAAGGTTGACTGATTTTGGAAAACTTTTCAAAACTCAGGAGGCTGCCTGTCCGAGAGGCAGCCTCTTCTGTTTTGTTTTATGCTGTAATAATTTCGGGCATTTCCATGTATTGTTTACCATTTAACAAGTTGCCTGTTTTCTTTTTGTTTGTTCCTCCCCATTGTTTAAAGAAAAATGCCACGTTTTTCTTTAGACACTGACGATGGATGTCGAGAACCCATTCCTTTTTTATAGGTCTTGGATTTCTCCCACTCTCGCCTCCAACTATAACCCAGTCAATGCCTTGAATATTAAGATTAGGAAGTGGACCGATTAAAGGTTCACAGCTCAAAAATTTTATTCTGGCGTTGGTTTGACGGAGCAAATCAATCCGGTACAGAACTTTTTCATTTTCTACAGATACGCCCATCCAGATATTGTGAGTCCACTCCAGTAAACCCTCTTTATCATAGTATAAGAGTATGTCTGCTCTTTTGGTAAGAATTTGGAAAACATGTTGGGGATTGTCTTTCATAACCTTAAAGACCTTTTGGATGAATGACACAGGTACATCTTTATGAAACAGGTCGCTCATGGAATTGACAAATACCATTTTTGGTTTTTTCCAGAGGTAAGGTGCTCTCAGTTCTTCTTCGTGAAGAGCTAGTTTAAAGCCGTTTTGGTATTTTTTAACTCCCATGGCTTTCAGGCGCCTGGCCATTACTTCGGCATAGCAAAACTTACAACCCGCTGAAATTTTATTACAGCCAGTAACGGGATTCCATGTCATTTCTGTCCATTCAATACTACTTTGTGCCATAGAGATTAGGTTTTTTCAATGATTTGTTTAGCAATTTTTTTTGCATTTTCGTTGTTAGATGCAAACACAAAGTGAAATATCGGTACACCATAACTGTTTTTAAGAACCAATGGCTCTTCCGTAATGTGCTTCCAGATGGTTTTTAGTTGTTGCACATAAAGTGTTGCAATTTTATGAATTGGCCTGGCAACTTTGGTGATGATTTTTTCTTGTTCTCCAAAGAGCGTATGTGTTTCTTTTTGTTCATAAAAATGAGTTTTTATCTCTTCAATAGATAATCCAAAAAAAGATTCCAGTTTTTTAGGGAATTTTATCTCTCCAGATCGGTTAAGTAATCGATTGACAATAACACCTGTGGGAACCAATATCCAAATATCAGAGCGGGTTTCTTTTAGTTCAGCAATGGATTCCCAGTTGATTTGCATTCCAAACGGATCCAGAAAAATTAACGCAGCGTACTTTTTTGTTTTAAGGGCCTGTGCAAGTTTCTTTAGTTGCAGATTGGCATCATCTGCCCGGTATTCGATTTTCTTATCTTTAAAGGCTTTGCCAAATTTCTCTTTGAGTTTTCTAAGTGACTGTTCATTTTTATCTATAAGATAATAATAATCAAATCCCGGTTCAGGAAGACTCAAAACTCTTTCTGCAGCGCCTTTATAGGTTTGTTCTTCCTCTTCAGTGATTTTCAACAACTTTATCAGATTTGAATTTTTTCTTTGTTCTCTTTTTCCGCTACCAGCGAAACCATCAAAGTAAATAGTTTCCCAGTAGGGATATTTCTTCATAATCGTAAGATAAGATCTTACGTATTTCGAAAATGCGTTTAGCTTTCTCTCTGTCCAAGAGCCACCCCATTCTTCAACTGGTTCGCTTACGATATTTATCTTTCGCGCCATCTTTACAAAGACTACTTTAAAGTGGTATAAATATAGTTAGCTTGTTACTTTATCTCACTACCCAGTTCTTCTTCACCTTCCCCTTAAACATATTCATCTCCATGCGCACCCTGTGCGAAGTGCCCAGCGTGGTGGCACGCACCAGTTTATCCACTCCATACCGGTGCTTGATTTTATCCATCGCTTCATACAAATGTATGCTTTTCGTTGTGTCGTCAAACAAGCTAATCTGGTGACTTCCGTATACCAGTCCGCTTAGCCGCACACCCACCATCCGGATGCGCATCCTGCGCTGATAGAGCTTGTCGAACAATTCCTGCACCACGCGCAGCATAACATGGTCGGATGAAGTATAAGGTATCTGCATCTGTCTGGTTTCTGTATCGAAATTGGCGTACCGTATTTTTACTGCAATGCACGAAGTGAGTTTTTTCTGCTCGCGCAGCGCAAAAGCTGTCTTCTCAACCATGGCTATCAGGGTTGATTTTATCTTTTTCACGTCCAGTGTGTCTTCTTCAAAAGTACATTCTGTTGAAATCGATTTTTGCTCGCTGTGGGGCACCACCGGACTGTCGTCAATACCGTGTGCTTTTTTCCATAAGGCTATTCCGTTTTTGCCGAAGGCACTTACCAAAAACTTCACAGGCATTTCGCGCAGGGTGCCTACGGTGCGCACGCCCATATCGTACAGAAAAGAGGCTGTTTGTCGTCCTATCATCGGAATTTTTTCTACCGGCAGTGGCGCCAGAAAATCCTTCTCTGTGCCGGGATGGATGCACTTCTCTGCATTGGGCTTGAACTCGCCCGTGGCAACCTTCGATACCAGCTTGTTTACCGACATACCCATGGATATGGGCAGCCCGCTTTCGCGGATAATTTTTCTGCGCAACTCGCGCGCCCATGCAAAAGCACCGAAGTATTTATCCATGCCGCTGGCATCAATATAAAACTCATCAATGGACGACTTCTCAAACAGGGGCGATGAGTCGGCAATGATTTCGGTAACCAGGTGGGAGTAATAACTGTAGGCTTCCATATCGCCCGAAATAACAGTAGCATCCGGACAAAGCTGCATGGCCAGGTACATGGGCATGGCCGAGTGCACGCCAAACTGCCGGGCTTCGTAACTGCACGAAGCTACCACGCCCCTGCGGCTTTGCCCGCCAATGATCAACGGGCGGCCTTTCAGTTTCGGGTTGCGCAGGCATTCTACAGCCACAAAAAACGCATCCAGGTCGAGGTGAATAATGCTGCGATCCATGGCGCTATACTAAACTAAATAAATTAGTTTAAAAATATTGTATAACTAAAATATTTAGTTTAATATTGAAAAATGAATCTCCTCGCACGCAATCTGAAATTTTTGCGTGCCCGTCAGGGCCTTACACAAAAGCAGCTGGCTGATCAGCTCGGTGTAAAACCCCCTGTAATCGGGGCGTATGAAGAAGGGCGTGCCTTACCGCCCCTTCCGGTACTGCTTAAGTTGGCCGACTTTTTTCAGGTAAGCCTGGACGAATTCAGCCGCACCGATTTAAGCAAACCCGGAAAGTTGTTAAGCCGGGCCACACCTTCCGGAGAAGTGCTGGTTATAACCGTTGATGAGTCGGGCGATGAGAACGTGGAACTGGTATCGCATAAAGCAGCGGCCGGCTACCTGGCCGGTTTTCAGGACCCGGAGTTCATCAGCGAATTACCCAAAATAAAGATACCGGTATTGCCGCGTAACCGCACCATCCGGGCTTTTGAAATCCGGGGCGACTCCATGCTGCCCGTACAGTCGGGTAGCATTGTATTTGGAGCGTATGTAGAAAGTCTTGCTCAGATTAAAAACGGCAGCACGTATATACTCGTTACCGAAACTGAGGGCATTGTGTTTAAGCGTGTGTACCTCCATCCCGACAGGCGCAACCATTTTCTGCTCGTATCCGATAACACCCGTTATGCGCCTTATCCGTTGCCACATACAGAAGTGCGCCAGGTATGGAAGGCAGTGGGCTATTATGCCGGCCTTTCGGAGTAATTTTGCTTTGCCTGCTGCTGCCGTTATTCCCTACCTTTGCAGGGTATGGATATTACACCCGAACCCATCGCACGCTATGCCGAGCAGTTCACCTCTCCTGAAAGCGATTTACTGAAGGAGATTAACCGCGTTACACACGCCGAGGTACTTATGCCGCGCATGCTGTCGGGACACCTGCAGGGACGGCTGCTTGCCATGATTAGCACTATGATTAAACCCCACGCCATCCTGGAAATCGGCACCTATACCGGCTACTCGGCACTGTGCCTGGCCGAAGGGTTGGCTCCCGGCGGAAAGCTGATTACCATCGATAAAAATGCCGAACTGGAAGAGCGGGTGCGAAACTATTTCAGTCGCTCGGCTTATCATCATGCAATTGATTATCGCATAGGCAATGCACTGGATATTCTGCCGCAACTCACCGGACCGTTCGATCTGATATTTATAGATGCCGATAAAGAAAACTACTGCACCTATTACGATTTTGCCATGAAACTTGTACCTTTGAATGGGTTTATTCTGGCCGACAATGTATTGTGGAGTGGTAAGGTACTGATGGATAATCCCGACAAGGTTACGCGGGCCGTGCAGGCGTTTAATGAAAAAGTAAGAGACGACAAGCGGGTTGAGCAGGTGCTCCTTCCGGTGCGCGATGGCCTGTTGCTGGTGCGAAGGGTGTGTTGATTTTTATGGCATTTTTTCAGGCTGAATTTTTTAAACTTATGAAACGCAGTGCAGCCTTTTGTTTTTTATGGACTGGCTACTTTTTAGTTGCGGCCCAGTCCCCTGAAGTTCCGCATAAAATGGTGGTAGCAGGTATAACACTCACCATCCGCGATGATGCACGCAGGGAGATCCAAGAAGATGTTAATGCACTGACCCGATCGGCAAAGCACTTTGAGGTGAAAGTACAGCGGGCACGCACTTATTTTCCCATCATCGAACAAATTTTCCGGGAAGAACGCGTGCCGGATGATTTTAAATACCTCGTACTTCAGGAGAGCGCGCTCATACCCGATGCCGTGTCGGTTTCCAATGCCGTTGGCTATTGGCAGTTTAAGGATTTTACTGCCCAGGAAATGGGCCTTCGCATGGACGACCAGGTAGACGAACGGATGAACATCGTTTCATCAACCCGTGCAGCTGCCCGTTACCTGAAAAAGAACAATTACTATTTCAATAACTGGATATATGCGTTACAGGCCTACCAGATGGGAGCCGGTGCGGTTATGCGGAGTGTAAAGGATTATGAGAGTGGTGCACGACATATGGAAATCACCAGCTCTACCTACTGGTATGTGAAAAAATTTCTTGCCCATAAGATAGCATTTGAGCAGGCCGTTCAGGGACCAGCCGAAGTAAAGCTTATTACAGTAGATGCCCGGCAAAAAACCTTATCGGATGTGGCCCGCGAAATGCAGGTAAATGAAAGTGACCTGGTAGCTTATAATATGTGGGCCAGAAAAAATACCATTCCCGATGATAAACCGTATGTTGTGGTAGTGCCGGTTACCGGCACCGTCTCAGCTGCGGTAGCCACGGCCCCTGCTGCGCGCCCGCACACCGGCCTTACCGATAAACCCGATTACCGTTCTCAACGCAACGGCATACCCGTAATTGTTGCTGCCGAAAATGACACGTGGGCAACTCTTGCCGCAAAGGCTGGTTTATCGCTGCGCCGGTTTTTGCGTTACAACGATTGTTCAATATCCGATAAAGTTGTTGCCGGATCGTTTTATTACACCCGACCCAAGCGCGGAAAAACCGGATTGGCCGCCTATCATGTTGTGCAACCGGGCGAATCGCTGTGGTGGGTAAGTCAGCAATACGGCATTTCGCTGAACAAACTCCGCAAACTGAACCCGGGTGTACCTGATAAATTGCCTGCTGGCACAACCATATATTTTACGCGTTCTGATAAAAAATCGGTTTCGCCTGATAACATGGTTCAGGTTGATACGGGAGACGCTTTTGCGTGGACTGCCGATCCGCCTTCTGATCTGGTTGCCGTTGAGCAGGTGGGCGAGCCGGTTTCGGGCACAACCACGAGCAGCACCCTGTCACCGAGTGTGCATCGTGTGCAGGCAGGGGAGACCCTTTATGCGATTTCAAAAAAATATGGACTGTCAGTTCATGAGTTGCAGCAACTCAATCATCTTGCTGCCGACCAACCCATCAAGCCCGGTCAGTTGCTGAAAGTGGCTGTAAGCCAGCCCACACAATTGCAAAAAATACACGAAGCAACGACCCCTGACGAACCATTACCGGATGGAAAGGCCGTGCAGGCTGAAAACACATTGAAGGTGCCGCCTGCTGCAGCATTCAAGCTTTATGAAGTAAAGCCTGCCGATACGCTTTATTCCATTGCCCGCCAGCATGGCGTAACCATTAAAGAACTGATGGACTGGAACGGAAAAAAAGACTTTTCAGTAACACCGGGCGAAAAACTGAAGATTGCCCAACGGTAAATTTTTGATAAAATTGAATCAAAATATTACCTGAGTTACAGGATTGTGAGTTGAGCAAAAATTATTGTTTTTAAAAGAATAACTTTGGGCCTTAAATTTTAAAAAACCAGAAGCAGTGGTGTACTCGGAAGTAAATTCAGTGGATTTGGTCATGCTGGTGGATGACAACGATACGGATAATTTTATCAGCAAGCGTATCATTGAAATAACAGGCTTTTCAAAACGAATTGAAATAAAAAATTCAGGTAAGGCAGCCCTGGATTACTTAAAAGAAAATGAACGCAAACCAGAGAATCTGCCATCGGTTATCTTCCTGGACATCAACATGCCGGTTGTTGACGGGTTTGTGTTTCTGTATGAATTTGAAAAATTCAGTGAACTGGTGCGCAGCAAATGCAAGGTAATCATACTTTCCAGTTCTGATAACAAGCGCGACATCGATAAGATAGTTAATAACAACCACGTCATCAAGTTCATTACCAAGCCACTTACGGAAACGGCTTTGCAGGAAATAAGACTAAACAACTTATAGGTCTTTTTTCGGGATGTAAGAATTAATCCTACTTTTCGCATTCAATATTTTTACATCCATGAAGAAGATATTATTCCTGTTGGTTGTTCTGGGATTATGTCAGGCCCGTGCTCAGATTGTAAAACCCGATACCGTTACCAATTGGAGGAAGAAATTTATTCTTGGTCTGAATTTTAATCAGGCCTCCTTCTCATCCAACTGGAAAGGCGGTGGCATTAACTCGGTAGGCCTGAACGGTTTGTTGAATTACAAACTTGGTTACCGAAAGGATAAACTGTCGTGGGACAACGAGGTGGATTTTCTGTACGGATTTATCCGGAACCAGGGCCAGGGATTCCGAAAAACCGTAGATCGTTTGTTTCTGGATACGAAAATAGGTTATTCTGTCAATAAAAAATGGGATTTATTCTCGTCCCTGAACCTGCTTTCGCAGTTTGCACCTGGCTACAGGTTTAATGACGATAACTCGCGGAATTTAATATCCGATTTTTTTGCACCGGCTTTTATTACTTCGGCCTGGGGTGCCGAATATCATCCTTCCAGATTTTTCCGTATGCGCCTTTCGCCATTTACGCCCCGTATTACCATCGTGCGCGATAATAATGGGCGCTTTGACGCGATTAGCACAACTGCGCCTTATGGGGTGGAAACAGGTTACGACACCCGTTTTGAATGGTGGGCTTTCCAATTGTTGGCAGATTTCAACAAAGATATTTTTCAGAATGTAAATTTGAAATGGCGCTACATGATGTTTGCTAATTATGAGACATTATCCTCAAATAACATTGATCACCGCCTCGATCTGACATTGGCGGCCAAAGTGGGAAGATTCTTCAATGTAAACTTTGGTATCATTGCCTTATACGATTCCGATCAGGCAGACGGCATCCAACTGAATCAGTTGTTTAATATCGGATTCCTTTATTCATTCCAGAATTTTGAAGAGAAGAAATAAATCTGACAAAGCAAGATTCAGGCAACGTTACCGTGCCACAGCAGTGTTTTTTAAAAATCAGGATCCAGGCCGAGTGATTTGATCAGATTACGCACCATTGGGTTTTTTTCTGCCATGTAATTTAATTTATCCCGGTTGGTATAGAGCATGGTTTGGCCTTCACTCACCTTCAGTTCGCCCTTTATCTGAATGGACTTATTGCGGAGGCGATTGCGCAGATATTCAGTAAGTTGGCTCTTCAGGTCCTGAAGCAGCGTTTCCTGCACCGGGTTAAGCAGGTAAAGTACTGCCGTGTTATCCTTCAACTCCAGGGGCTGCTGCAATAAATGATATTCTGCCTGATAGGCTTTTCGCTGTTCGGCAAATTCTTTCCAGGCTGTGCGAAATTGCTCCTCTTCCACGGGCATGTCTGAGTGTGTTTCGGCCGGCTTTTCATTTTCAACTAACTTTACTTCGTGTGTTGTCCGGTTCAGAACAGAAATCCGCGGGGTGCGAAGTGGTTTTGGTGCCGAAGTTCTAAGAGTTTCAGGGTAAGAAGGCTTTTCTGAAGCAGGTTTGTTTTCCGTGATAACCGTGGTTGATTCCTCCGGTTTGGCCGGGTTCAGTTGCTCATTGCTTTTTTTTTTCCTGTCACTTCTGCGACAGGTTCTTCGGGGTGGATCAGGTTATTTACGTAGGCCATTTTCATCAGCGCCAGTTCCACAGTGAGGCGTTGATTCTTGCTGCTGCGATAATTGATGTCGCACTGGCTGGCAATGTTCAGCCAGGAGAGCAACAGCGATGTGGAAGTCCGGCTGGCCTGGGTGGCATACCGCTGCCTAACGGAATCGGGTACCTCCATGAGTTCAACAGTACGTGCATCCTGCGCCACCAGAAGGTTGCGGAAGTGCTCGGCCAGTCCGACAATAAAATTATGGCCGTCAAAGCCCTGACGAAGAACGGAATCGAATAACAGCAAAGGCTCGGTATGATTTTCAGCCAGCAAGGCATCAACTACTTTGAAGTAATAGTCGTGGTCGAGTATGTGGAGCGTGTTGAGTACATCGGCAAACCGAATGCCCTGCCCGGATGAATAGGTTACCATCAGGTCGAATATGGACAATGCATCGCGCAGGGCGCCATCGGCTTTCTGGGCGATGAGGTGCAGGGCTTCTTCTTCGGCCGGAATACCCTCGCGGTCAGCGATTTTTTTCAGGTGCCTTGCAATATCACTTATCTGAATACGGTTGAAGTCGAAAATCTGACACCGCGACAGGATGGTGGGGATAACTTTGTGCTTTTCTGTTGTAGCCAGAATAAAAACGGCATAGGGTGGGGGCTCTTCCAGCGTTTTGAGAAATGCGTTGAAGGCCGCATTCGACAACATGTGGACCTCATCAATAATATACACTTTGTATTTACCGTATTGCGGAGGATAGCGCACCTGATCGATGAGGTTGCGGATATCGTCAACGGAATTGTTGGATGCGGCATCCAGCTCGAAAATATTCAGTGCATTGAGTTCGGTTTTTTCTTCGAAGCCGTTGATAAGCCGGGCTACAATGCGGGCGCAGGTGGTCTTGCCAACACCGCGCGGTCCGCAGAACAAAAGAGCCTGTGCCAGTTTGTTGGTCTCGATGGCATTTTTCAGCGTGGTGGTGATATGTTCCTGTCCGACCACCTCATCAAAGCCCGTAGGCCGGTATTTGCGTGCCGATACAACAAAATTGCTCATTGGCCGGCAAGTTAATGGATAGGCGAAAACTGGCAAGCCGGAAAGCCGGGCCGGGCTGAATTTCAGTATATTTGCACATTGTGCATATGCCGAAACTGTTTTCGGTGCGGTATTGTTGATAGTTTGCGCAATGGGGCCGACTGGTTTTGACAGGCTGTATGAGGCCGCAAGCAGCGTGCAGGCTCGTGGGGTTCAGAGCCTTAACCACTGACTCCGAAACATAACTGGCGAGACTAACTACGCCATGGCTGCCTAATCCTACAGGACGTTGGGTTGGGCTTATGGCGCGTAAGACGCGCCAAGCCATCATCGCTCAGCTCCGCTGTTCTGCCGGGGCTGGTTCAGCGGTGTCGTAAAGCAGAACTGCGCTGCAGTGCGTTGCACACTGCGGTTAAGTAATCGCAACTAAGGAGTTGTTCAGGCCGTTGCCTGCCGTGCAACTCCCGAAAAACAAAGGCAACTACGCACGTAGAACCTGCGGGTTCATCTTCTCTGGACGAGAGTTCGATTCTCTCCGGCTCCACCATCCGGTGTGCTTCCGGCAATCTTTCTGCCTGTCATATAGCTATGTGATTGCTTGCAGGTACTTTCCGATAAATTTCTTTATCTCCTTTCTTTTGTACTGCATGATGAACCGGGGATGAGGGAGGGGTATGATTTCTCTAAAAAACTGATGATGGGCATTTAGCCGGACTAAGAATTCAAAATTTTTGCCTTCGCCAAGACAATACACTTTGTCGTGGTTTAAACCGAAAGCCAGCTGTTGCTGAAGCGCCTGTACACAAAAATCTTTTACTGCCTCCAGAAGTTTTTTGTCGTCATAGTAATTGATATTTTTTCCGTGCCGGGTAAAACCCAACGGGCATACTGCACTGATATAAACTTTGCTGTAAAATTTCTCCGGCCCCCCGGCCTGTTCAATTACCTGGTAAATGAAATCGGCCGATAGCTCTGCGCGTTGTGGCAGTGAGTTGGGTATGCCACAATACCGGCTCAACTTAACCGGATCGGTAAACGGGATGCCGGTAATTCCTCCGCCAAAGCGACCCGGATTGATACCCAAAACCAGGGTTCGTGGCTTCGCATCGGAATAAAATTTCCGGTAGAAAGTGTTGCAAAGATCCCATGCCACTTTATCCCGGTAGGGGTTCATAACGGCTATGCCCGGAGGTAAGGGCGGGGGCTGAAGTTTGCCTAAAAAAGAAAGAATTTTTTCAGCCAGCATCATTCCGGTTTACGCCATCCTGGTCCGCGCACCACCCTGCCCGGCCGGGCGCCCGTATGTTCGCCATTCTTTAATACCTGCACTCCATTTACAAACACGTGCACTACACCGGTTGAATACTGGTGCGGTTTTTCGAAGGTGGCGTGGTCCTGAATTTTTTCCGGGTCGAAAATAACCACATCGGCAAAATACCCGGGCTTGAGCCAGCCCCGTTTCTGGATCTTGAGGTTTGATGCCGGCAGTGAGGTGAGCCTGCGAATGGCTTCCCGCAGCGGTATCACCTGCTCATCGCGCACATATTTGCCCAGCAGTCGCGCAAAATTGCCATAGGCACGTGGGTGCGTGTTACTTTTAAGGAATACACCTTCAGTCGCACCCGATTCGGCATCTGATCCGAAGCTCATGAAGGGCAGGGCAATCTGGCGCTTCACGTTTTCTTCACTCATCATAAAGTAGGCTGTACCTACACGTGTACTGTCGGCTATTACCAGATCCAAAGCGGTTTCTTCGGGCGACTTTCCATGTATTTCGGCCACCTCTGCCAGCGTTTTTCCGATAAACCGCTTTAACGAATCGTTGGCAAAATCGAGTAATAACACCCTGTCAGGTCCACCGGCCATGAGCAGCAGATTTTCCCAGTTGTTCGATGGTGTGCGCATCTCGGCAAGCACCTGTTTGCGTATGGCCGGGTTTTGAATTCGTTTAATCCATTCCTTCATGCCACCTTCCTGCACCCACGGTGGCATGGAGGCGTCCAGTCCGGTGGCTCCGGCCGTGTAGGTGTACATATCGGTAGTGATTTTAACGCCATCCCGGTTGGCCTGTTGAATCATGCTGATTACCGAATCCAGTTTCCACCAGTTGGCCTGTCCGGCCATTTTCAGGTGGTAGATTTCGGCCGGCAATCCAGCTTCGCGGGCAATGCGGATGGTTTCCTGCACGGCTTCAAAAATGGCATTGCCTTCGCTGCGCATGTGGGTGATGTACATGCCACCGTATTGGGCAGCAACTTTGCACAGCTCGATAAGTTCTTCGGTTGACGCATAATTGGCCGGAGCATAGATCAACGATGAGCCAACACCCAGGGCGCCTTCTTCCATGGCCTGCCTCACCAGGTTTTTCATGCGCTCCATTTCTTCTTTAGAGGGCGGGCGTTTGGCATGTCCTATTTCATGTATCCGAACCGTGGTGGCTCCCACAAATGAAGCAATGTTGGGTGCAACGCCTCGGCGGTGCAGCGATTCCAGGTATTCACCCAATGTTGTCCAGTCAATGTCGTATTTCCAGTCGGGGTTGCGCCGCATGGCTTCGCGCATGTCGGATTTCATTTTATCATTAAGTGGTCCCATTGACCAGCCTTCGCCAAAGACTTCCAGTGTAACACCCTGCCGGATATCGGACTGCGAGTTACCATCGATGATCAGCGATTCGGTAGCCCAGCTCAGCATGTTGATGAAACCCGGACTTACAGCCAGGCCTTTGGCGTTGATTTCTGTTTTGCCTTTGGCCTGGCGTAAATCGCCAATCACGGCCAGGGTATCGGCATTAATGCCGATATCGGCAACGTAAGGGTTGTTGCCGGAACCGTCATAAATGGTTCCCTGGCGGATGATGATATCATAGGTATCGGGTTTGCAGGCAGCAAGAATGATCAGGAATATGAACTGGATAAGATTTTTCATAAGAAGGTATTTTAGTTGAAATATAATGAGATAAAAGTTAGGGGTATCATTGATTTTACACCGGTCTTTTAATTTTTAACTGACCGGATTTTTTTGAAGATTCCAGTTTTCATCGTAGCCTATTACCCCCTCGTCTATCAGGCCACGTAGCACTTCAATAAATAATTTATTGTCGGATGGTTTGATGAGCCTCTCCAGCTCATCGGGAGGGCATGGATTGTTTTCCAGAGCTCGGATGATTTTTTCCCTGACTATTTTAATTTTTTCAGTTTCGGTTTTTTTCTTCTTCTCTATGCATACGTCACAGTTACCACAGGTTTCTAATACCGATTCACCAAAATATTCCTGCATGAAATTCATACGGCACCGGGTAGTATTTTGGGCAAAATCAATCATGCTGCCGGCTTGCTGCATTGCCTGTTCCCTTCGTGCCTTCATGCGCTGGTGGTTCAAAGGCAGGTGTTCGGCATCCTGCCTGGGCATGGTGAAAATTACCTGTGGCGAGTCTTTTTGCGGAAGATAATCTACGATATTAAGCTGGTGAAGTTGTTTAATCAAACTGACTATATCTTCTGCAGTGGCTTTGAGGGCGCGAGCCAGGTAGGGTTCGGATATCCGTACGTAACCGCCAAAAAGCTGCCCGCCGTAAAGACGAAGCAGCATTTTGATAAGCGGATCGAAACGGGCATTTGCTACCTGAAAGGCATATAAATCTTCATGCGACACGGTAATGCGAAGTTCTGACGGGCGGTAAAAACTTTCACTGAAAAGTATCAATTCTTCCTCTTCCAGCTTCTTTAACGCACCGTAAACAGCCGTTGGCTGAAAATTGTACCGTTCTGAAAACAACCTGAGGTCAAAGTCAAAACTTTCACCTTCTCCACTTCCGATAGCCAGCTGGTAATAGTTGGCCAATGCCTGATATACCTGCTTGAGGAAGGAGTGTTCGGGCTGGCTTTGTAGTATCCGTGATTTCAGCACCTCGGCATCGGCAGGCTGAAATAACAGCAGTGCATAGGCCGGCTTTCCGTCACGACCAGCACGGCCCGCTTCCTGATAGTAGGATTCCAGATTATCGGGTAAATCGGTATGAATAACCAGCCGTACATCGGGTTTATCAATACCCATACCAAAAGCATTGGTGGCGACTATCACACGCACGGTGTTTTCCTGCCAGTCTTCCTGATTTTTGATGCGCTCGTGGTATGGCATACCAGCATGATAAGGAAGAGAAGCGATGCCGTGATGCGACAGCCACTTTGCCAGTTCATGCGTTTGCATACGGGACCGCACATAAACGATGGCTGAACCGGGTACGCGTTGCAGGGCTTCAAGAATTTTACCGGTTTTATTCTCGGTTTTCCGCACTACCAGGGCAAGATTATCGCGCGCAAAGGTGTGCTGAAACACCTGTTGCTTTGTGCGGAATTTAAGGTAGCTGACAATGTCGTCCCGCACCCGCGCAGTGGCGGTAGCTGTGACGGCAATAACCGGGATTTCAGGTACGGCCGTGCGAAGATCACCAATTTGAAGATAAGCAGGCCGGAAATCATGACCCCATTGGGAAATACAATGGGCTTCGTCCACGGCAATCAGATTAATTTTCATTTTTTGAAGTCTGGCCTGAAACAATTCGGAATGAAGCCGCTCAGGCGACAGGTACAGAAATTTATAATTGCCATAGATGGCGTTGTCCAGTGTGATGTCCATAGCGTAGCGGCTCATACCCGAGTGAATGGCCAGCGCGTTAATGCCTCTGCGTTGCAGGGCCTCGACCTGGTCTTTCATCAGGGCGATGAGCGGTGTAACAACCAGGCACAAACCATCGCGCATCAGGGCAGGTACCTGATAGCATAACGACTTTCCTCCACCGGTAGGCAGGATGGCCAGCACATCGTGCCCCTCCAGTACAGCATGAATGATTTCACGCTGCAGCGGACGAAAGTGGTTGTACTTCCAGTACTTGCGCAGTATGAGCAACGGGTCGTCCATCACTCAAACATACCACTTTGTAAAAAAAGAAAGCGGGCAAATACCCGCTTCTGTTAGGACATGCAATTTTTTATTTAGAGGCAGTTTGCAGTAGCTTGATCCCTGTTTCGCCCAGGTGTTTGGTAAGCATGTTTTTGTATTGAAGAGAGTTGATATATCCATTAAAAAATTCTTCAATTACAGGATACCAGTCTGAATTCAGGGGCATAATGAAACCAAACTGCTCGGCTGCCTTATCGCCAACCGGATGACGCTTAACGGGCTTCTTTTCGCTTACGGCCTTCAGATAGAAAGCAAGATCAAGATAAGAGAAGGCATTGGGATCGGAGAATATCTTCTGATATACCTCCGGACTGGTTTCCAGTGTAACGATTTTCATCTCCGGAAAATATTTTTGCTTCAATTCAAGCAGTCGTTTTTCATTCAGGGTACCTTTTGCTGTGTAGGCGGTCAGTTTCCCGAATACATTGGGCAAATCTTCCAGCCTGGTAAGGGTAGGTACCTGGTTCTGCGTGATCAATATGGCAAAGTTGGTGATGAAGGGCGGGCTGAATTTTATTTCGCGTTTGCGTTCTTCGGTTATTGTAATGTTGCCCAAACCGAATACTCCTCCTGAGCTACCCTTCACTTTTGCGTACATACCCTGAAAAGAACTGCCATCGCCAACAAATTTAGTTTGCAGTTTTACGCCTTTGCTGGTATTAACCCAGTTTACGAAATCGTTCATGATGTCCACGCAAATACCGGTGAGTTTGCCGGATGCATCTTTGTACACAAATGCAGGTGTTTCCACATAGGCCAGCGATATGGTGCCCTGTTTATTGGCCTTTACCTGAGCCCAGCTGTCACCGGTGTAATTCTGTGCGTTGATATGAAGGGACAAAAAGGTCAGCAAGTAAAACCCGATATTTTTCATAACCAGTCAAATTTTTATTCAACGATTTACGCAAATAATTTAAAAAACAATTCAGATAAGTAAGAACGATGTACCTTTTTCTGCATTTCTCACCACATTATTTTTTCCTTGTTCAGAAAGGCTGCAATCCCACGCTGGCAATCGGTTGTTGACCGGGCGCGTGCATTGGTTACGGCTGCCAGCTGAAGGGCATCCGACAGCCCTGGTGAGAGTTGATGCAGCAGGGTTTTGGTCATGGCAAGGCTCTCGGAAGAGTTGCTGCTTACCAGCTGCGTTGCCAGTTTAGTGGTCTCTGCTTCCAGCTTTTCCTGTTCAACTACGTGGCTTACCAGGCCAAGTTGTGCGGCATCCTGTGCCGATACGATTGCGCCCGACAACAACATCTGGCGGGCCTTTCCTTCACCGATTTTTTTTATTAGAAAAGGGGCAACGATGGCAGGAACGAAGCCTATTCTTACCTCCGTGTATCCAAACTTTGCTGTTGCAGCACTCACCGCAAAATCGCATACTGTTACCAGCCCGCAGCCACCTGCCAGTGCAGCCCCCTGCACCTGCGCAATGATAACCTTTGGCAGGGTGTACATGCTGAAAAACAGATTTTTAAGCCGGGACGAATCCTCGAGGTTTTCTGCATAGGTAAATTTTTGCAGATGCTGCAGATAGGCCAGATCAGCACCTGCACAGAAAGCCTCACCCGCTGCGGCAAGTACAATCACTTTTACCTGGCTGTCTTTCTTGGCTTCTTCAAAGGCTGAGGCCAGTTCCGTTACCAGCTCCGCATTCAATGCATTTCTTTTTTCAGGTCGGTTTAAGGTAATCCGCGCAATGCGGTTATTTACTTGATAGGTTATATGCTGCATGGCAGATGGTTTTATAATTTCACATGAAAAGCACCCTGCCTGATTACCGCGTGCATGTTCCATCCATGCGCTTGTGCAAGTTGCTCAAACCGGTACAGCGCACTTCCCTGCAGGGTGCTGTCCAGTATAATTTTTCCGAAAGATAAGCTTTCGGGTAGTTTGTAATCAGGGAGAGCGTCTTTCCCTAAAATTACGTAATCAAAAAAACCTGCAGGAAGAGCCGATGACGGGTGGCTCACATAAAGAATTCGGATGTGATTACAGCTTACTACAAACCAGGGATTCTCCTGCTGCAGTTCATCAAGGTTATAAAATTTTGTTGCTACAACTCCTGCCTGAATGCGGTTGGGTCTGATGTGAAACCTGATCTTGCCGTTATCCGCCTGCAACGAAGAATCGGCATAAAAATATGAACGGCCGCCTCTGGTTATTTCAAAGGCATGATGGCCTGGTACATGGTAAACCGTGAGATATACCGGCCTGATCTGCTTACTGAAATGAGTCCACTGCATTGCGCCAACTGCCACTGCGCTCAGGCATGTAACAGCAAACCACCTACTATCTTTTTGTTTCAGAAACAACAGCAGGCTCACTATCAGTATCAAAATCATCCAGCTTTGTGGTGTAGATATATAAACCGGCTCAATAAGTGCCAGCGGAAAGCCTTCAACAGTGGTAACTACTGTATTGAGGGCATCGATAAGTATACGGAGAATAGCGCCAAAGAAATCGGCCATAACCGGCAGGCTGGAGCTGATAAAGAGAAACAGCCCGCTAACCAAAATCAGGGTGGAGCCGGGAATTACAAACAGGTTAGATACCAGAAAATAAACAGGGAACTGATGAAAATACAATAAGCCCAAAACAAAAGTGCCTGTCTGGGCGGCAATGGACAGGCAGGTTATCTGCCATATTTTGTCACCCAACCAGCCGGGAGCATCCCAGCTAAAATACAACAGGGGGTACAGGTAAACAATGCCCAGAACAGCCAGGTACGACAGCTGGAAGCCAACCGACATGATAAGAAAAGGATTAAATGCCAGCAACAGAAAAGCCGAAGCAGCCAGGATGTTGTAAATGTTTGTACGGTGTTGTAGTGGCCTGGCCAGCGCAACAAAAGAAAACATGGTAACCGCGCGTAAAACCGAAGGTGAAAGGCCGGTAATCACAGCGTATACCCATAGCACCACAATACTGCCAAGCGCTAAAACCCACTTACCTTTTGGGGTTGTGGTGAGCGGCCTGAGCAGCAACAGAATCAGGCCGTAGATAATACCTACATGCAGGCCGCTTACGGCCAGCACATGCATGGCGCCTGCAGCGGCATAGGCGTGCGCAAGCTCATTATCCAGCGCATCCGTAACCCCCAGCAACAAGGCATAAGCAACCGCGCGCTGAGGGGTTTCCGGTAAATAACGGTTGAGAATTTTTTTGGCCGACTCCCTTATCCGGCAGGCTGCTTCGTAAATAAGGTTAGGTGGATGGCGTCCTGCAAAAACTACATCGTTTGGGTTATTCACAAAATCCTGATGCCAGATATTGCGGAACCTCAAAAAATGTTTGTAATCAAACTCACCCGGATTCATGGGAGGCTTCAGTTCCTGCGGATGGCCGTTTATGATGAGGCGGTCGCCATAGGAAAAAGGATTGCTGAAAGAAGACTTCCGGAAGTAAAGCAATACCTGTCCCGTCACCTTTTTCCAGGCCTTGCCATCATAGATAAATTTTACTTTGGCTGTATGCTTCCATGAATTTTCTTTTTCTTCGGCAGGCGAGGTGATGACAATTACATAACGTACACATTTGCCTTCAGAATTTATCAAATGATTTTGTTGAAGGGCTTCGGTGTGTACAAGTGCATTCAGCCAGCCGGCCGCGTAAAGCGTAATCAGACCGGCAAAGCCGGGGTTGGTCCATTTAGTGCGAACCAGTAAAAAAAATGCACTTGCGGTAAACAGGGTGATACCCAGTGCCTGCTGAACCGTAAGCAGATGCGGGAACCAGATGCCGGTCAATATGCCGGCAACAAAAAACAGCACAAAGCGCACGAAAGCATAGGGAATCCATGCGAACATGCACTTAAAATAATAAGAAACAGGATTTATTCTTCGCGCTCTTTTTTCTCCGGTGATTTGTTATCATCATAGGCGCGGATGATATCGCGCACAAGCCGGTGCCGGATAACATCGCTTTGGTCAAGTTCAATAAAGCCGATGCCCTTAACTCCTTTCAGAATACGCACAGCTTCGTGCAGGCCGGAAGTCTGACGGGCCGGCAAATCAACCTGTGAGATGTCGCCCGTTACAATCATTTTCGAATCAGGGCCCATGCGGGTAAGGAACATTTTCATCTGCATGGGAGTGGTGTTTTGTGCCTCATCAAGTAAAATAAAGGCATTGTTCAGCGTGCGCCCGCGCATGTAGGCAAGGGGTGCAATTTCAATGATTTCGCGCTCCATATAATACTGCAATTTTTCGAATGGCAGCATGTCGTGAAGGGCATCATAAATCGGGCGCAGGTAAGGGTCAATTTTTTCTTTTAAATCCCCGGGCAGGAAGCCCAGGTTTTCACCCGCTTCAACGGCCGGCCTTGTGATGATGATTTTTTTTACCTGCTTGCTTTTAAGGGCCTTTACGGCAAACGCAACCGAAATGTAGGTTTTACCGGTGCCGGCGGGGCCCAACGCAAAGACCAGGTCGTTGTCTTTTACCAGTTGCACCAGCCGCACCTGATTGGGAGTTTTGGGTTTTACCGGAAGCCCTTTGGTGCCGTACACAATCACCTCTTCATCGGCCGGACTGTTATCGGTATGCAACACCTGTTTTTCAACCGACAGGTAATTGTGAACGTCCTCCTCACGCACTTGCCCATATTTGTGGTAATGATTGATAAGCGCATTCAGGATGTCATCAATCTGTACCACCTCTGCCGTACTGCCGCGGATAAGTATCTTATTGCCGCGCGACACAATGCGGCTTTTGGGAAAGGCGCTTGCCAGCGAGTGGATATTGCGATCTTCAACCCCCAGAAAGTCTATCAGGGAAATGTTTTCGAGCGTTACTACTTTTTCTATCAAAGCGGTTATCTGGTAAATTTCGCTAATTTTCGCACTTCAAATTTACAAAAGAACTCCCGGCACATCAAACATGGCCATCGTAACCCTGCTTACCGATTCTGGCGACAATGATCATTACGTGGCAGCCATCCGCGCGCGGATACTCAGTTTAAACCCCGGAATAAAAATCATTGACATCACGCATCGTATTCCATCCTTTCATGTTGCCCATGCTGCCTATGTGCTGCGGTCGGTTTTTCGCGATTTTCCCAAGGGAACCGTTCACCTGGTAGCGGTGCATGCCACGGGCAATCCGGACGACAAGCCCATAGCCCTGCAGCTGGAAGATCATTTTTTTGTGGGTTGTGATAACGGGTTGTTTGGACTCATCAGCGAAAAAACCCAACAAAATCTGGTGGAACTGAATGCCATAAATCCGGTTACCACCACCTTTCCTGAGCGCGACATCTTTGCACCAGCAGCAGCAAAGCTGGCCAGCGGTGTGCCTATTTCTTCGTTGGGAAAGCCACTTGCCATGTTTAAGAAAATGATCGACCGTCAGGTAAAAGCTACCTGGCGGCAAATAGTAGGTAACGTCATCCATGTAGATTCCTTCGGCAACCTGATCACCAACATCCCCAAAGAAACTTTTGAACTGCTTAGCCGGGATAAAACTTTTACTGTGCAGGCCGGAACGGACAGGTTCAGAAAAATTCATGTGCAATACCACGATGTGGAGGAAGGCGAATGCTTTCTTTTATTTAATGCGCAGGGATTACTGGAAATAGGTATCAACAAGGGTAATGCAGCCGAGCTGCTTGGATTGGAATACGGAAGTCCAATTATTATATATTTTGAATAATTACAGCCATGATTATTCGCATTGTTCGTATGCATTTTACCGAAGCGGGAGTGGATGAGTTTCTTGATATTTTCCGCAGGCACGAGTCGGCTATCCGAAATTTTTCGGGATGCTTACACCTGGAGTTGCTGCAGGATGCCGATGAACCTAACACCTATGTCACGCTCAGCCATTGGGCTAACCAGGAAAGTCTGGATCGGTACCGGCATTCGGAATTGTTTTCCAGGGTGTGGGGGCAGGTTAAAAATTTATTTGCCGAAAGGTCGCAGGCTTTTTCGCTGCTAAAGAACGATTAGTTTGGTGACAACAGGCACAAAACTTTATTCAGTTTAAGGGTAACTTTGTGTTGTTAAATTAAACCGAAACAAATAACAAATGTTGAAAAACCTGAATATTGCCGGTTGGCTTATCGGAATAATTCTCGGCTCGGTTGCCGGCTATCTTTATTGGTATTTCATAGGTTGTAACAGCGGTACGTGTGCTATTACTTCTTCACCTGTTAACAGTACGCTATATGGTGCCCTTATGGGCTTTTTACTGGTTGGTTCTTTTAAAAGAGAAAAGAAGTCAGAATCGAAGTAAGTCTGGCTATATCTCAAATTTCAGCTACTTGGCTTCCTGAAGTTTTCATTTAAATTTGCCACCCGCGCCCGGGTGGCGGAATTGGTAGACGCGTTGGTCTCAAACACCAATGGTAGCAATACCGTGCCGGTTCGACTCCGGCCCCGGGTACTAGTTGATTTAACCTTGTGGACGGTTTACGTTTTACGAAGTTTAAAGACGGGCCGGATGTATGTAGGGATGAGTAGGGATGTGGATCGGAGGCTCAGAGAACACAATTCCGGACGTTCGAAGTACACATCAGGACATATTCCCTGGATAGTGATTTACACGGAGAGATACGAAGGGACAGCAGAAGCGCGGTCGAGGGAGAAATATTTGAAGACTTCGGCAGGGCGGCGGTATTTGAAGAAGAAATTCAGTGCCGGTTCCCTGCCCGACTGACAGCGTCAGCGGTCAGGCGGGGACTCCGGCCCCGGGTACTAGTTGATTTAACCTTGTGGACGGTTTACGTTTTACG
>DAIQOI010000009.1:0-61348 GCA_036787955.1 Cyclobacteriaceae bacterium | reverse complement strand
TTCCCTGCCCGACTGACAGCGTCAGCGGTCAGGCGGGGACTCCGGCCCCGGGTACCGGGAAGCCGTGAGATTTGACTTTTTTCTCTTTATAAAATTAATGACAGGAAGGATAAAGTTTTTACTGCTGAGATTAATAATTTTACAGGGCAAGTCGTATGAACGTTTAAATAATAATTCTATTTATCAGTCATTACGATGTGTACCAAAATTTATATAGGGGGGTATATGAGGTTTTGTCAAGAGCTCAACCGTGCATCAGATTTTGAAGTGGCAGGCCATGATGAAGCCCACAATCCTCCGGTTCATACAAGTAACCATTAAGTGATAAATTATTTCTAATAATAAGCGATTTAAAATTTTAATAATTGGAACTTCGTCAATTATTCCCCCGGTTCGATGAAGAACTCCTGGCCCATCTGGAGAAGGTGGCACAGGAAGTTTCGTTCGATGAAGGTGATTTGCTTATGCGTCCGGGCCAGTATTTTAAATCCTCCATAGTTATAACCGAAGGTCGTGTAAAACTTTATCGGGAAGGCGCCAACGGTGAGGAATTTTTTCTTTATTACCTGGAGCCCGGGCAAGCCTGCGCCTTGTCCATGATATGTGCTGCTAAGAACGAGGAGAGTGAAGTCAAAGCCGTTGCGGTTACCCCGGTAAAAGCATTGGTCATTCCACTGCATCTGATGGACTCACTGATGCGTGACTACCGAAACTGGTACTACTTTGTACTGGAAAACTACCGTCACCGGTTTCAGGAATTACTGCATGTAATCGATCAGATTGCTTTTCATTCCATGGATGAAAAGCTGGTGTTTTATCTGAAGCGCCAGTTCGATACCCTTGGCCCGGTTATTCAGATCACCCATCAGCAGATTGCCGATGATTTGAACTCATCGCGCGAAGTTATTTCCCGCCTTATAAAAAAGCTTGAGCTGGAAAAGAAGATTGAAGCCAGCCGCAACGAAATCCGGAATATTTCAATTCAGTAAAACCACACGTTTCATTTATTTACATCAGCGGACAGATACAAAAAGAAAGTTTTACTACCTTGAACATTAAATTATTAATTTAACAAAACATGCAAATTTCAAAAAACAAGGTTGTCTCCATTCACTATACGCTGAAGGACAACGAAGGAACCACGCTCGATTCAAGTTTGGGGGGAGAGCCACTCATGTATATTCAGGGTATTGGCAGCCTGATCCCTGGCATGGAAGAAGGCCTGGAAGGCAAAAAGAAAGGCGATAAACTTCAGATTCATGTAAAACCGGAAAAGGGCTATGGCCTGCGCGATGAAGGACTTGTACAGGAAGTGCCGCGTTCGGCATTTGGCAGCCAGGATGTGCAGGTAGGCATGCGGTTCCGCGCAGAAACTGGTGCGGGTGTACAGATTGTTACCATTACCGATGTTACAGCCGATGCGGTTACGGTTGATGGCAATCATCCGCTGGCCGGTATCGATCTGAACTTCACCGTTGAAGTAGTGGATGTGCGCAACGCCACACCCGAAGAACTGGCTCATGGCCATGTGCACGGTCCGGGCGGTTATGAGCACTGATTTTCCGGTTTTTGCCGATCTGCTTGGATGGATTTACAGGCATTTGACTCAAAATCGAAAAGCCAGGCATCCGAAAACAAGAAGTTTCTGAGATCACTTTCCCGCAAGGATGCCCGTAAACTGGATGAAGCATTTCATCAGGCACATGAACAGGTATTCCGGAAAACCGATTGCCTGGCTTGCGCCAATTGCTGTAAGACCACCAGTCCCATCTTTTATCCGGCCGATATTGAACGTGCAGCCCGGGCCCTTGGCCTGAAGCCAGGTGATTTTGTGCAGCGTTACCTGCGTATAGATGAAGACCATGATTACGTGCTGCAGGCATCGCCCTGTCCTTTTCTTCACAAAGACAACCGGTGCCGCATCTACGAAAACCGACCCAAAGCCTGCCGCGAATATCCGCATACCAACCGGAAGAAGATGGTGCAGATTCTTGACCTGACCTACCGAAACACGCTGGTTTGCCCAGCCGTATTGCAGATTGTCGAGTTGCTCAAAGGTAAGTTTGTAAGAACATGATCAGAACGAAGGTTTTGGTTGCCATTCTTGCTTTGCTGCTCACCGTCAGAGGTTATGCGCAGCCGCGTTTTCGTGATACCGGCATAAACATGGGAGTGCTTCCTGCCGGCAAACTGAATGCCATCACCGATGTAAGCGGAGTACGCGTTGGGCATGTCACACTTATCGAAGGCAACGGCATACGTACCGGAGTTACTGCTATTCTTCCGCACAACGGAAATATTTTTCAGGAAAAAGTACCGGCAGGTGTGTTTGTAGGAAACGGTTTCGGTAAGCTGGCGGGAAGTACACAGGTAGAAGAACTGGGTAACCTTGAAACGCCAATTATACTCACCAATACACTGAGTGTGCCGGTGGCCATGGAAGCAGTGATTGAATATGTACTTGCCTTGCCCGGAAACGAGAATGTGCAATCAGTCAACGCAGTGGTAGGCGAGACCAATGATGGGTACCTGAATGATATTCGCGGGCAGCACGTAAAAAAAGAGCATGTGTTGCAGGCCATTCGTCATGCCAGGGAGGGACCTGTAGAGGAAGGCAATGTAGGAGCGGGAACCGGTACGGTTTGCTTTGGCTTTAAGGGTGGTATCGGCACTGCATCGCGCGTACTGCCGGCTTCGCTAGGTGGTTATACAGTAGGAGTGCTGGTGCAGACCAACTTTGGCGGTGTGCTCACAATCAACGGAGTGCCGGTGGGTGAGGAGCTGGGAAAATTTTACCTCAGCAATGAGTTGAAACGTGATGCAGACGGCTCGTGTATGATTGTAGTGGCTACCGATGCCCCTTTGGATGCACGCAATCTCAGGCGGCTGGCACAACGCGCGCTTTTCGGCCTGGCGCGAACCGGTGGTATTGCAGCCAACGGAAGCGGAGATTATGTAATTGCCTTTAGCACAAATCCGGATGTTCGCGTTCTTCACACCCGGGCAGAACGAACCGACACCGTTACCTTATTGCGAAACGAGGCTATTTCACCGTTGTTTCTGGCCGTTATAGAAGCAACCGAAGAAGCAATTATCAACTCGCTGTGGGCCGCCCAAACCATGACAGGTAAGGATAACCGGACCGTTGAGGCATTACCCGGTAAAGAAGTGATTGAAATACTCAGAAAGTATGGAAGAATTTCACCGGCAAAACCGGAAAGTAAAACTAAAAAGAAGCCCGGCAACTGACCGGGCGTTATTCACATCAAGCAAGTAATCTCAGGCAAGCTGGGCTTGCAGTTTTTGCGACAGGACCGATTTAGGCACTGCACCAACCTGCCTATCAACCACCTGTCCGTTCTTAAATACCAGCAGGGTAGGAATGGATCGGATACCGTACCGCGTGGTGGTCTGCGGATTTTCATCCACATTCAGTTTGGCGATGACAGCCTTGCCATCGAAATCGTGGGCAAGTTCTTCCACAATAGGTCCAATCATTTTACAAGGACCGCACCACTCGGCCCAGAAATCAACCAGCACGGTTTTATCCGTTTTTACCACCTGGTCGAACGTAGCATCGGTTAGTTCTATGGGTTTTGACATGATAGTTAAAATTATGACGTGTGAATATGATTTAAAATTCTGCCTCTTCCAACACAAAGGTAGCGGAATTTGTTCCTTCCCCGTCATTTGCTTCTTCAAGGGATATTCCATCAGGTTTTTCAGTGCTCAGCCAACTCACGGAATTTTTACCGATGATAATCCCCACTTCCCCCAGTTTTTTTAGTTTCTGAATAAATGGACTGCTTATGTTTATCTGATATTTTCTGGATACGGCTTCAGAACGTATAGTGGCGGTGTTATCTGTTATATAAATATAAAGAAGCGCTTTGCCTTTGTTTTTTTGGCACAAGGATTCCAGTTCTTCTATGCTTTCTCTGCTGATGTCGTGCAGGTTCAGCTGCAAAATAACTCCCGTTATTTTTTTTGCAGCGAGCTCACTGAGCAGCTCAACGGTTGTGATCTTGAATTCGGGCTGTCCGTCTCTGTACCTGGGGCGCTGCACGTTTCCTTCTACAAGGAGACAGGCACCTGTGAACAAATACTTTTTAAGGTTAATATAATCTTCGCCAAAAAGTGCGGTGCTGAACGAACCCGAGAAATCTTCGATGGTAAACCGGCCGAACGGCCTTCCGGTTTTAGTGAAGCGTTCTTCGCATGAGGTAACGATACCGGCCAGTTTTATTTCCCGGTTTTCCCATGCTGCTAAATCATTGAGTTGGTTGCACCGCGCATTTGAGAATACCTCTATTTCAAAGCGGAATTTGTCCAGCGGATGACCGGATATGTAAATGCCAAGGACTTCCTTTTCCAGATTTAGTTTTTCCAGCTCCTCAAAGGGCGGAATTGCTTCGACCTTTGGTTTAGGCATGGCTACTCCGGTTGAAGCACCGAATAAACTGGCCTGCAACGATTGGCTTTCCAGCTGTACTTTTCCTGCGTACTTAATGGCTTTTTCAATAAGACTGGGCTCGCCATTGCTGGAATAAACATATTGCCTGCGGTGCAGGCCGGTAAAGCAGTCGAATGCACCACTCAATGCCAGGCATTCGTAAATTTTCTTGTTTACCGTGCGTGGGTTAACCCTTTTGGCAAAATCAAAGATGTCTTCAAATGGGCCGTTGGCCTCCCGCTCGCGTATGATACTTTCTACGGCAGCCTGGCCGGCACCCTTAATGGCGCCCAATCCGAAACGGATTTCGCCATGTTTATTTACGGCAAAATGTTCCTGCGATTCGTTGATGTGCGGCCCCAGCACCTTAATGCCCAGGTTGCGGCATTCTTCCAGAAAGAATGTAACCTTATCGATGTTGTCTCTGGCGTGCGTTAAAACAGCGGCCATGTATTCGGCCGGATAGTGCGCTTTCAGGTAGGCAGTCTGATAAGCAACCAGGGAATAACAGGTGCTGTGCGACTTGTTGAAAGCATATTCGGCAAAGGCTTCCCAGTCGGCCCAGATTTTTTCGCATTTTTCTGCCGGATGCCCGTTTGCCCTACAGCCTGCCAGGAATTTATCCTTCATTTTATCCAGCACGATCTTCTGCTTTTTCCCCATGGCTTTTCGCAGCACATCGGCATCGCCCTTGCTGAATCCGGCCAGCTTTTGCGAAAGCAGCATCACCTGCTCCTGGTACACAGTGATTCCGTACGTTTCAGCCAGGTACTCCTCCATTTCCGGAAGGTCGTACTGAATTTTTTCTATACCGTGTTTGCGGCTGATAAACAGCGGAATGTATTCCATGGGCCCTGGCCTGTACAGGGCGTTCATGGCAATCAGGTCTTCAAACTTATCGGGTTTAAGGGCTCGCAGGTATTTCTGCATGCCCGGGCTTTCAAACTGAAAGGTACCGGTGGTTTCTCCGCGCTGGTAAAGCCGGTAAGTTTTTTCGTCATCCAGCGGAATGTTTTCAATATCTATTTCAATGCCTTTGCTTTGGCGGATATTATTCAGGGCTGTTTTGATGATGGATAGAGTAGTAAGACCCAGAAAGTCCATCTTTAACAAGCCGGCACTTTCTACCACGCTGTTGTCGAACTGTGTGGCCAGCATATCCGAATCTTTCACCACGGTAACCGGAACCAGGTTGGAAAGGGGCTCTGGTGTGATGATCACACCACAGGCATGAATGCCGGTGTTGCGAATCAGGCCTTCAATTACCTCGGCGTTGTGCAGCACTTCTGCCCTCAGGTCGTTGCCCTTTTTTATTGCCTGCAGGCCGGGTATTTCGTTGAAGGCGCGCTCCAATGTGGTCCCGGGCCTTTCGGGTACCAGTTTTGCAAGGTTGTTGGCCTCCGACAACGGTAAGTCCAGTACACGTGCACAGTTGCGTATAGCCGAGCGGGCTGCCATGGTGCCATAGGTTATGATTTGTGCCACCTGTTCGCGGCCGTATTTTTCAATTACATATTGCAGCACCTTTTCTCTTCCCTCATCGTCAAAATCAATATCAATATCGGGCAGGGTGGTGCGATCGGGATTGAGGAAGCGCTCAAACAGCAGGTCATATTTTATCGGGTCGATGTTGGTAATGCCAATGCAGTAGGCCACTGCCGAGCCTGCGGCCGAGCCCCGACCCGGACCTACGGCCACGCCCATTTTGCGGGCGGTTGTGGTAATGTCCTGCACAATAAGAAAATATCCCGGATAACCTGTTTTTTGTATGATTTCCAGTTCGAAGTCAAGGCGTTCGCGGATGGATGGGGTTACTTCGCCATATCGCTTCGCTGCCCCTTCGTAGGTAAGGTGCCGTAGGTAATCAATCTCACTACCAAATTCAGCAGGTATGGGGAAGCGCGGCAGCACCACCGGGCGTTCAAGCGAATACGTTTCAACTTTATTTAGAATTTCCTGCAGGTTAAGAATGGCCTGCGGCAGGTCGCGGAAAAGTATTTTCATCTCTTCTTGCGACTTGAAGTAGTAAGAATCGTTCGGTAAACCGTATCGGTGTCCGCGGCCCTGCCCCTTGGGGGTAGTTATTTTTTCATTTTCACCGATGCAAACCAGGATGTCCTGGGCCCTGGCTTCCGATTTGTCGATGTAGTAGCATTCATTGGCTGCGATGTATTTGATTCGATGTTTTTCTGCAAAATGCAGCAAGACTTTATTTACATGATCTTCTTCCGGAAGGCCATGGCGATTTAGTTCGATGTAAAAGTCATCGCCAAACAGGTTGTGCCACCACAGCAGTGCTTTTTCTGCCTGGTTGTCGCCCACATGCAGAATAAGCCACGGTATTTCGCTGTTCAGTCCGCCGCTTAGGGCAATTAGCCCTTCGCGGTGATTTTGTATGAGTTCTTTATCAATCCTGGGATAGATGCCGTACAGGCCTTCGGTAAATCCCAATGAACTTAACCGGGCCAGATTGTGATAGCCGGTTTTATTTTTAGCCAGTAATACCTGCCTGTATCGTTTGTCCGGATTGTCTTTTGTGAATTTTAGTTTTTTTCTTTCTTCAGCAACATAAAACTCACAGCCTACTATGGGCTTAATACCGTGTTGCAGCGCACTGCGCACGAACGAGAATGCTCCGTACATATTGCCCAGATCGGTCAGGGCAACGGCCGGCATCTGGTACGCTTTGGCTGTCTGCATCAGTCGTTCAATATCGGCCGTGGCCTGGAGTACCGAAAACTGGGAATGCACATGCAGATGAAAGAAAGTTCCTTCTGTTGGGAGATTTTCAGCACCGGGTTCAGTAGTTGATTCTTTTCTGTCGTTCTGCCCGCTGAAGTTTGAATCTCCCAGCTCAGGTTCTTCATAGGTTATTTCATCTGCCGGGGTGCCGTCATGCGAGGGTATAATGTTGTGTTGGATGAGCCCGAAAAAACAGCGGGCGGTTGCGGCCACATCGTAAGCAGCATCGTGGGCATCCTGAACCGGTTTTCCGAAAAGTTTCTCATGCAGCTCGGTGAGCCGGGGCATTTTTAGTTTTCCGCCTACACCCCCTGAAAGCTGACAAAACTCAGTGGATACTACCCCTGTATCCAGTTTGGACCGGCTAAGCAGCGGCTCCGGGTTTAACCCTTTGCGGATAAATTCCGCACCTATAATGTTGACATCAAATTCAATATTATGTCCAACCAACAGGCGGGCGCGGTTTGTGTCCTGGCGGAAAAGCTCCAGCACCTTCAACAGGTCGTGGCCTTCGGCCAGGGCCCTCTCGGTCGAAATGCCGTGAACCTGTTGTGCCTTGAAAGGAATATTAAATCCTTCCGGTTTGATGATAAAGTTGTAGCGGGAGATCAGCTTACCGTGGTTGTCGTGCAGTTGCCAGGCCAATTGTACCAGCCTCGGCCAGTTTTCCAGGTCTGTAATCGGGGCTGTTCTGTTATGCGGAATGCCCGTGGTTTCCGAGTCGAAAATGAGGTACATGAAAAAATGGTGGTTGCTGGTGTAAAAGTAGGCTTTTAAGCCTGAAAGAATTTATCTAAAAAATAGACCATTGTTTCATTTTGGGACAAAATTTATAGTTAAAAGTAAACCATATCTGTATAATTAATTGATTATCAATACATTTATTTTTCTGGCAGCAAAATGGATGCTTAATTGGGTATTTGTGCTTGGTTATGAAACATGTAATGAAGTGGCTCTTCAATTTTTTAAGAAATGAGTGGTTTTTGGTTGTTATTCTGATGCTCATTTTTCTGATTATTATGCTGTTTGAGTTTTGGGTTTACTGAACTTTAAACAAAATCTAAATAGCTGAACATGGATTGTAAGTAATCGCTTCGGGCGGTATTTTGCAACGGTTTAATCATTTCCCCACAGCGATTATGAATAACTGGTTTAGCCGATTTCTGACAAGCTCCCTTGGTAAAAAACTGTTAATGGCCCTTACGGGGCTCTTTCTAATTCTTTTTCTGGTGATACACCTTTCCGGAAACCTGCAGTTGCTGAAGGATGATGGCGGCAGATCCTTTAACATTTATGCCGAATTCATGAGCACAAACATTCTTATTCAAACTATTTCCAAGCTCAATTTTACATTCATCCTGCTGCATGTTTTCCTTTCGCTTTACCTTACAATCCAGAACCGCAGGGCACGGGGCACGGAGCGTTATGCGGTTAGCTCCGGTCAGTCATCCATATGGGCCTCGCGCAACATGGGTATTCTGGGTACGCTCGTGCTCATATTTATTGTTGTGCACCTGAAGCACTTTTACGGAGAAATGCACTTTGGTTCGATACAAACCGTGAATTACGATGGCAAAGAGGTGCGCGATCTGGCATCGGTAGTAGATTATTGGTTTTCAAAAGACTGGTACGTGGCGTTGTACGTATTCAGCATGGGAGCCCTGGGTTTTCACCTGTGGCACGGATTCATCAGTGCTTTTCAGACGTTAGGTTTAAATCATCCGAAGTATAACGGCTTGATTTTCTTCGTGGGCAAAGCTTTTGCCATCATTGTACCGGCCTTGTTTGCCTACATTCCCATAGCCATGTATTTCAACATTTAAATAGAAAAATCTGTTTTACGGATATGACACTTAATTCCAAAGTACCCGATGGGCCGCTGGCTGAAAAATGGACGCGGCATAAGTTTAACCTCAAGCTGGTTAATCCCGCCAACAAGCGCAAGTACGATATCATTGTAGTCGGTACGGGCCTGGCCGGGGCATCGGCTGCCGCCTCGCTTGCCGAACTGGGTTACAACGTAAAAACCTTCTGCTTTCAGGATAGCCCGCGCAGAGCTCATTCCATTGCCGCTCAGGGCGGCATCAACGCAGCCAAAAATTACCAGAACGATGGCGACAGCATCTATCGCCTTTTTTACGATACCATAAAAGGTGGCGACTACCGGGCACGCGAGGCCAACGTGTATCGCCTGGCTGAGGTAAGTGTGAATATTATTGATCAGTGCGTGGCGCAGGGTGTGCCTTTCGCACGCGAATATGGTGGATTGCTGGCCAACCGGTCGTTTGGTGGTGCCCAGGTATCCAGAACCTTTTACGCGCGCGGACAAACCGGCCAGCAGCTGCTGCTGGGAGCCTACGGTGCCATGAACCGTCAGATTGCCAACGGCAAAATACAATCTTACACACGCACCGAGATGCTCGATGTGGTGATTGTTGACGGCAAAGCGAGGGGAATCATAACCCGCGATCTGGTAACCGGAAAAATTGAAGCCCACAGCGCTCATGCCGTGCTGCTGTGTACCGGTGGTTATGGCAATGTGTTCTATCTTTCGACCAACGCCAAAGGATCCAATGCATCCGCCATCTGGCGGGCACATAAAAAAGGTGCATTCTTCGGCAACCCTTGCTTTACGCAAATTCACCCCACCTGCATCCCGGTTACCGGCAATCACCAGTCCAAGTTAACCCTCATGTCCGAGTCGCTTCGCAACGATGGCCGGGTGTGGGTGCCCAAGAAACCTGTTAAAGGACTTACAGCCCGGGAAGCAGTGAATATACCCGAATCGGAACGCGACTACTTTCTGGAGAGAAGGTACCCGGCATTTGGCAACCTGGTGCCGCGCGATGTAGCCTCGCGCAATGCCAAATACGTCTGTGACGAAGGCCGTGGAGTAGGTGCTACTGGATTGGCCGTATTCCTCGACTTTGCCGATGCCATCAAGCGGGACGGCAAGAAAACCATCGAGGCCAAATACGGTAACCTGTTTGATATGTATCAGCAGATTACGGGCGATAACCCCTATGAAGTACCCATGATGATTTACCCGGCTGTACATTATACCATGGGCGGACTGTGGGTGGATTATAACCTGATGACTACCATACCCGGACTGTATGCGCTGGGCGAAGCTAATTTCTCCGACCACGGTGCAAACCGTTTGGGTGCAAGCGCCCTCATGCAGGGGCTGGCCGATGGCTACTTTATCATTCCTTACACCATAGGCGATTACCTGGCAGGTATGCCCTATGAAAAAGTAAGTACCGACCGGCCTGAGTTCAAAGAAGCCATCGAACAGGCCACTAACCGCCTGAACAGGCTTCTAAGCATTAAAGGTAAAAAGACGGTAGATGAGTTTCACCGCGAACTGGGCATGACCATGTGGGATTACTGCGGAATGTCGCGCAATGAAGAAGGCCTTAAGAAGGCAAAGAAAAAAATTCAGGAACTGCGTGACGAATTCTGGCACAACGTAAACGTGGTGGGCAGCAGCAACGAACTGAACATGGAGCTGGAGAAAGCCAACCGCGTATCCGATTTCATGGAACTGGCCGAATTGATGGTCGATGACGCGCTGCACCGCAAAGAGTCATGCGGAGGGCATTTCCGCGAAGAATCGGCTACCGAAGATGGTGAGGCCAAACGCAATGACAATGAATATGCCTATGTGGCAGCCTGGGAATACAAAGGCGAAAACCAGCCCGAAGTGCTGCACAAGGAAGAACTGAAATTTGAGAATGTGAAACTTACACAACGTAGTTATAAATAAGCCTATGAAACTGACGCTGAAAATCTGGCGGCAAAAGGGCCCGAATACCAAAGGTGAATTCAAAACCTATGTACACGAGCATGTTTCGCCCGACATGTCGTTTCTGGAAATGCTCGATGTACTGAATACGGAATTAATTAAGAAAGGTGAAGAGCCGGTGCATTTCGATCACGACTGCCGCGAAGGAATATGCGGCATGTGCAGCCTGTACATCAATGGCCGTCCGCACGGCCCGTTGCAAACTACCACGTGCCAGTTGCACATGCGTTCGTTTAAAGATGGTGAGACCATTACCATCGAGCCCTGGCGTGCCAAGCCTTTTCCGGTGATCAAAGACCTGGTGGTTGACCGCTCAGCGTTCGATCGCATTCAGCAGGCAGGTGGTTACATATCGGTAAACACCGGTGGCGCACCCGATGCCAACGAAATACCCATACCCAAAAAAATTGCCGATGAGGCCATGGATGCAGCCACCTGTATTGGTTGCGGTGCATGTGTAGCAGCCTGTAAAAACGCTTCAGCTATGTTGTTTGTGGCAGCCAAAGTTTCGCAGCTTGCCCTGCTGCCTCAGGGGCAGCCGGAACGCAAGGAGCGGGTAGAGCGCATGGTGGCGCAGATGGATGCCGAAGGGTTTGGTGCCTGCACCAATACGCGTGCCTGTGAAGCCGAATGCCCGAAGGGCATCAGCGTGGCCCACATTGCCCGCATGAACAGGGAATACTATACGGCCATGCTTAGCTCATATGAATTACCCTCCAAGGCAGGTGGTGAATAACCGAAAATGTTGAAAAAAGAACCCGGTAACGCACCGGGTTTTTTTAACTTAATAAGTACCACGACAGTGGCGTTATAACATTCTGGTTTTTGTAAGAGGCATTAAAAAATACCCTATCCATGATTAATGCCGTATTTATCCAGTCTGAACGTGATCCTCTGGTATCATTCTGCATTAAGCGGAATACTTGCAGATTAGGATAATCCGATTGGCAAAAGCAATCCGAAAATTAAGTTTTGATGTGTTCGTGAAATAGCTCACTCACTCTTACACACCGCCAACTCCATTGCCCTTCTGCCGTTGGCTTGTGTGTAGGCCTGGCCGATGTTGCCGCCTGCCAGAATAATGTCGCGCTCCGGGCCGCTCTCGGACAAGTGAACTTTTACCGAAGCGTACAGGGCAATCAGCTCCGCATAGGTTACAGGTGTTTCATCAGAGAGGTGTGTGATAACGGTTTCACTTCGGCCTGTGGATGCTTTTACAGGATTTAACAGTACTGCGATGTCGGCATCTGGCTCGGATATGTAGCCCAGATGGAGATGAACCGGATGCCACATGTTGCCTTCCGTGCCGGTTAGCTGAACTATGGCCAGTGCCGAACCGCCCTTGCGCTCCTTAAAAGTTACGTACCCGTGTACGGCATAATCCGAGCCCGCGAGCAGCGGATAAGTAACTTCGTTGCCGGTAAAATCCTCAACGCTGCTATCCGTTTCCTGACAGGCACTCCCGAAAACCAATAAAAAGGCGGCACTCAGTAAACGATACATGGTCTTCATATTTAAAGGCAATTTACATGCTTTTAGCTTAAAATGTCACGGTTTTGGCCTTAGATTTGTCTGAATATCCTTGTATGACCATTCTCCGTGCTTTACAACGACTTGATCGGCAGTTTAATTTCCCGGCCGGGCTAATATTTATCATTTTTCTGATAAGCGGCTGCAGCCCTAAAGTGCAGCAACCTGTTGATAACCGGCCTCCCTGGTTAAAGGGCGAAACTACCATGCGCGGTTATTACACCGGCATTGGCAGGGCGGTGAAAGACGGGACGGATAATTACATCCAGGTGGCGCGCAAAAGTGCACTGGAAGATTTGATTTCGCAGATAAAGGTAACGGTTTCCAGTACCTCCATACTCAGCACGGTAGAAGAAAACCGCAAGGACTTCCGCGAACGCTATGAACAGATTATTCAGACTACCGCTGCTGATGAGATTGAGGAGTTCGAGGAGGTGGGCAGTTACGAAGACGCACGCAACTACTGGGTTTTCTACCGGCTGTCCATGGCCCGCTACCGCGAAATTAAAGAGGCGCAGAAGCGCAACGCAGTAACACTTTCGTTGGATTTTGTGCGAAAAGCACGTGTTGCCGAAGCATCGCACGACTACCTGCAGGCTCTTGGCTTTTACCTGCAGGCGCTGCGCAGCATTGAAAAATACCTGGGCGAGGCCTTACCGGTGAGTTTGGATGGACAGGAAGTGTTGCTCGCCAACGAGATTTACGCCTCGGTGCAAAGACTGCTCAATTCCATTCAATTGCGCATTGCGCCCCCCGAGCTGGTCATTAACCGGCGTGTATCACTGCAAGATCAGGCACTGGTGGTTAAAGCCACCTATGCCGATGGAAAACCGGCCGCAGGTGTGCCTCTCATGGCCTCCTTTGCCAAAGGTGCTGGCGATGTGCTACCAGAATTTCGCACGGATGAAAGAGGCAATGCCCGTCTTTTGTTAACGGCCATCACCAGCCGTGAACGCGAACAATCCATTACCGTAAAAGTAAATACCGAGGCGCTGGCAGGAAACCGGTCGGAAATTGTGAGCATGGTGATCGCGACATTAAATGTGCCCGCAGCCACCCTGTTGCTTCACGTACAACGACCGGTGGTTTATCTGGTGGCCGATGAGAAAAGCCTGGGTGTAAGCCGGACCGACACGCCCATTAGCAGTCGCCTTAAAAACCTGCTGGCCACCAACGGTTTTGAGTTTACCCCTGACCGCCAGAAAGCCGACCTGGTACTGGATATACAGGCGCATTCCGAGCAAGGCTCGGTTAGCGGAAGTATCTACATAACTTATCTGTCCGGAACAATTAGGGTAATGTCTGCCCCCGATGGTAAAGAAATTTACACAGGTACACTCGACCGCATACGGGGCTTTGGACTGGATTACAACCGTTCCAGCCAGGATGCTTATACAAAGGCGATTGAAATGATCGAAAAGGAACGTTTTCCCGAGTTGCTGAATACTATTTTAAAATAAAATTCAAGCTGAAATAGCGGCTTTTCGGGAAATGCTGGTAATTTGGTCTTAAAATTGTATTGAGATTAAAGTAAAAACCACAGCATATGAAAAAGCTTATTAACACTGCCCTTATTCTGGCCGGATTTGCGGCAGTACTTTTCCTCGATGGTTGTAAGGGTAAGGAAAAACTGCCGAAAGGCGAAACGGAAATTAATATTCCTTGCTCCGGGCCGGAGTTCTTCACCAACAACAAATACTTCCGCGCCAACTCATTGGGCGAGAGTTCTGACCTGGTGGCTTCTAAAAAGAAAGCACTCGACAACGCACGGGCCGAGCTGGCAGCCAGCATTCAGGCTACGGTTAAAACAGTAACCGACAACTACCTCATGTCGCGCGAGTTCAACAATAAAGAAGAACTTGAAGAGCGTTTTGAACAACTGAACCGCACGGTGGTGAATCAGACCCTTTCGGGAATAAAAACCATCTGCGAAAAGCAGGTAAAAACTGAAAACGGGAGCTACAAAACCTACATTGCCATTGAGCTGTCGGCCAGCGACATTGTGGGCAAGTACCATGAAACGCTGTCGAAAGATGAACGCCTGAAGATTGACTACGACTACGAAAAGTTTAAGGAAACTTTCGAGAAAGAGATGGAGAAATTAGGAAATCGTTAAAGTTGACCCCTGCAGTAGCAGGGGTTTTT
Source organism: Cyclobacteriaceae bacterium (assembly GCA_036787955.1). GTDB lineage: Bacteria > Bacteroidota > Bacteroidia > Cytophagales > Cyclobacteriaceae > UBA2336. The sequence goes on along the minus strand of DAIQOI010000009.1, from coordinate 46,670 downwards.
TATTTTTTTTTAAAACTCGGCGTGCCCCGGATAGCGCGGAAAAGGTATCACATCGCGGATGTTGGTCATGCCGGTAACGAATTGAATCAGCCGTTCAAATCCTAAACCAAAACCGCTGTGGGGGGCGCTTCCATACCTGCGCAATTCCAGGTACCACCACAGATCTTTTTCTGGAAGATTCAGTTCCTGTACTCGCTTCAATAAGCGATCATACCGTTCTTCCCGCTGCGATCCGCCAATAATTTCGCCAATGCCGGGGAAGAGCACGTCCATGGCCGCCACCGTCTTGCCGGGAGCATTATCGCCATCATTTTGCCGCATGTAAAAGGCTTTGATGGCGGCAGGGTAGTTGTAGAGAATAACCGGCTTTTTAAAATGCTTTTCCACCAGATACCGTTCGTGTTCCGACTGTAAATCACTACCCCATTTGTCAATCAGGTACTGAAATTTCTTCTTTTTATTCGGATTGGAATCGCGAAGGATTTGTATCGCATCGGTATAGGTTAAGCGCTCAAATTTATTATTTACCACAAACTGCAACCGTTCAATCAATCCCAATTCACTGCGCTGTTCCTTGGGCTTTGCCTGCTCTTCTTCTTCGGCACGCTTGTTCAGAAAGTCCAAATCATCTTTGCAATTGTCCAGTGCATACCGGCACAGGTACTGAATAAATTCCTCGGCCAGGTTCATGTTGTCTTCCAGGGTGTAGAAAGCCATTTCGGGTTCAATCATCCAGAACTCGGCCAGGTGGCGTGTGGTGTTCGAATTTTCGGCCCGGAAGGTAGGACCAAACGTGTACGTGTCGCCCAGCGCAAGGGCATAGGCCTCAACCTCCAACTGGCCCGACACAGTAAGGTTGGTTTCTCTTCCGAAGAAATCTTCTTTAAAATTTACTTTTCCGCTTTCATCCTTAGGCAGGTTATCCAGATCAAGCGTGGTAACCCTGAACATGTCGCCTGCACCTTCCGCGTCCGAGCCGGTAATAATAGGGGTGTGGATGTAGTAAAAACCCCGGTCGTTAAAAAACTTATGGATGGCAAAAGCCATGGCATGGCGAATGCGCATGACCGCGCTGATGGTGTTGGTACGGGGGCGCAGGTGCGCAATTTCCCTAAGAAACTCCAGGGAGTGTTTTTTGGGCTGCAGCGGATATTTTTCCGCATCGCACTCGCCCAGAATTTCAAGTTTATCCACCTTCAGTTCAACCGCCTGCCCTTTGGCCGGGCTGGCCACCAGCTGGCCACGCAGCGATACACAGGCACCGGTTGTGATGCGCTTCAGCAGGGCATCGTCAAACTGGTTAAAGTCGACAACAGCCTGGAGGTTGTGAATGGTAGAGCCATCGTTAACGGAAACAAACTGGTTATTGCGGAATGTGCGGACCCATCCCTGAATGAGCAGCGTTTTGCCGTACTCGCCGGCAGGTGTTTTCAGCGCATCAGCAATGCGGGTGCGTTTCATGAGTGGTGGTTTTAATCAGGCCGCAAAAAACGGCATTTTGCAAGTTTTATCAAAAAAGCAAAGCAGCTGCAACGCTTTATTCTGCCTTGCCGATTTGGTACTTTTGTAGGGTATAACACCGATATGCAGAAGTTAGGGTTAAGTCAGACGCTCCAGCAAAAGCTTTCACCGCAACAGATTCAGTTTATCAAACTGCTGCAGGTGCCCACCGCTGAGCTGGAAAGCAGAATTGAGCAGGAACTGGAAGCCAACCCGGCACTCGAGGAAGGGCCGGAAGATGATGAGCCGGAACGTTTGGCCGAAGAGGAAGACTTCTCCGAGGCCTCATCTTCCGCAAATGAGGAAATTGATATCAAAGATTATCTGCGCGATGATGATTATGCCGGCTATAAAATGTACAGCGATGGCGGTGGCGATGAAGATGAAGATCGCGAGATGCCCATCCCCATGTCATCCACCCTCCACGAGCAGTTGTTAACACAACTGGGGTATCTGGGCCTGGACGACCGGCAATACGCTATTGGCAAGCAGCTTATCGGCAGCATAGAGGGCGATGGCTACATACGCCGGGATCTTGAGGCCATTGTGAACGACCTGGCCTTTTCGCAAGGCATAGAGACTACGGTTGAAGAAGTGGAGTCTATCCTGAAGAAAATTCAAACATTCGATCCGCCCGGCATAGCTGCCCGCAACCTGCAGGAGTGCCTGTTGTTGCAGTTGGAAAGGATGGACAACGGCCGCGATGTGGATGTGGCCGTGGCTAAACAAATTATCCGCGATAGTTTTGACGAGTTTACCAAAAAGCATTATCACAAAATACTGAAGAAGCTGGGCACGGAAGATGAAGAGTTTGTGCGCGATGCCATTGCCCTGATTGTAAAGCTTAATCCCAAGCCCGGAGGCAGCGTGTCATCAGGCATGGCTAAAAATCAGTATGTTATCCCTGATTTCATCATAACCAACAACAACGGAAGGTTGGAGGTGTCACTCAACTCACGCAATGCACCGGAGCTGCGCATCAGTCGTTCGTATGCCGAAATGTTCAAAGCCTACGACAAAAGCAACAAGAAAGACAAGAAACTGAAGGAGGCAGTTACCTTCGTCAAGCAAAAGCTCGATTCGGCCAGGTGGTTTATTGATGCCATCAAGCAACGGCAGCATACGCTGCTAAAAACCATGCAGGCTATTGTTGAATTTCAATATGAATTTTTTCTGGAAGGGGATGAGACCAAACTCAAACCGATGATTCTGAAAGATATTGCCGGTAAAATTGGTATGGATATTTCCACCGTGTCGCGGGTGGTGAGCAGCAAAACCGTTCAAACCGACTTTGGAATTTATCCGCTGAAATATTTCTTTTCCGAAGGCATCTCGACCGATTCGGGTGAAGAGGTGAGCAGCCGCGAAGTAAAACAAATAATCCGTGAGCTTATTGATAACGAAGATAAGCGCAAGCCCATGTCGGATGACAAGATTGAGAAAATTCTGAACGAAAGAGGGTACAACATAGCCAGGCGCACAGTAGCCAAGTATCGCGAACAGATGAATATTCCTGTTGCGCGCCTGCGTAAAAAAATATAACTGACGTGAATACAGCTGCCCGCATTATTTCCGGTTTGTTTCATCCGCTTTTAATGCCCACCTGGTTGGTGTTTATCCTTGCCGTTAGTTTTCCCTGGGCTTTGCAGCCGGCCAGGCCGGAAAATTTAACGGCTTACCTGCTGTTGGTTGTTGGGTTAACCTTTATTCTTCCGGCCATCAATATTGGTTTCTTCCGGTGGTTTGGTCATATCCGCTCTTTCAACATGCCGGCAAGGGAAGAACGGCTGCGACCATTCCTGCTTACGTTGTTGTTGTATGCGTTCTGTACTTTTCTGTTTTACTACAAACTTAAAATGGGTTTAAGTGACAATTTTTTTAAGCTACTGCTCATCCTCAATGCACTGGTATTTGTGGCCTGGTTGCTAACGTGGTTTGTCAAAGTAAGTATTCATAGCCTTTCAGCGGCTGCTGTGCCGGTCATACTGTTGGTGTTAAGCCGTTACACCGAAGAGGGGCAGCTCTTTCCGGCGTTGCTTATATCGATTGTAATGGCTGGCCTGGTGATGTCAGCACGGCTTCAGCTGCAGGCACACACTTTGCGCGAGGTTGGTCTGGGAGCAGTAGCCGGAGCAGTGACAGCCGCAATCACGGGTATTGTCTTATTTTAGCGCTTTCAAAATTTGAATCTACCATGAGCACCTATCAGTTCCTGAAATTTCACACGGCAGGTGGTGTAGCTACCATTACGCTCAATCGTCCGGAAGTGTATAATGCCCTGAATGATGAAATAACCTTTGAATTGCAGGACGCATGGAAAAACGTTGCACGCGATGAAAGCATACGCGTGGCGGTGCTTACCGGCGAAGGGAAGGCCTTCTGCTCAGGTCAGGATCTGAAAGCTGCCAGCGGTTCGGAAAAGCGCTCGTTTTTGGATTCATTACACAAACGTTACAATCCCATTATCCGCGCTATGCGGAATCTGCCAAAACCCATCGTGTGCCGGTTAAATGGTGTCGCGGCCGGTGCAGGATGTTCGCTGGCACTGGCCTGTGATATTGTTGTTGCCGCTGAAGAAGCTACCCTGATTGAAGTTTTCATCAACATTGGCCTGGTGCCTGACTCCGGCTCGTCTTATTTCCTTCCGCGCCTCACCGGCATGGCCAAAGCATTTGAGCTATGTTCCATGGGCACGCGGGTGAAGGCCGAAGAGGCTTTGAAGATAGGGCTGGTTAATGAAGTGGTGCCTGCAGACAAACTGGATGAGGCTGTAAAAAGATACACCGATTATTACGCTCAGGCGCCAACCAAAGCTATCGGTCTGATAAAAAAGATGCTGAACAAGTCAGCCACGGCATCGCTGGACGACATGCTCGACTACGAAGCCTATTGCCAGGAAATTGCCGGCAATACACACGACTACAAGGAAGGAGTACAGGCTTTTCTGGAAAAGCGCAAGCCGGTATTTAAAGGCCGTTAAAAGGCAGCCAGCGTAAGCGTGATGGTGTAGGAAGAAGTGCGGGTACCATCCGGCCCGCGTCCTGCTTTGAATAAGTCGCTGAAGTTGTAATAAAACGACAGGTATGCGTTGCCTACCCCAATTCTGGCAAAAGCCGAATACCGTATTTCATTGAGGTTAAAACCCTGACGATCTTTTACTTTTTTGTTTTCGCCATCTTCCTTGTACTTGAGCTTTGTATGCGCATTCAGCAGGAAGCCTACACGCCCGCCAATGGAGGCTTTGAAGCTCTTGGCCGGATCGTTGGTGTTGGCAGTGAACCGGAATTCTAACGGAATGTCGAGGTAATTAATAACAAACATCGACTTTGAAGCCGAACGGGTGGTATCATTAAACAAAACCTGGCCCGAATTAATCAGTTCCGTGTTCCCTCCCGGCTGCCGCACAAGCGTAGCGCCCTGGATACGGATGGTTGTATCCGGAAAACTTTTGTTAAAAGAGAGCAGTTTGAAGCGCTCCATCCCGAAACCCAGCCCCGGATGCACACTGAATTTGGAACTGCCAAAGCGGTAATCGTAATAATAATAGAGATTCAGCGTGCGCGATCCCCAGAATCCGTATTTTAAATCCTGCGGTGGCCGGGTTAGGCGGTTAAATCCGAATTCAACCGAAAAAGTACCGGGAATATCAGGCCTGCCCTTAACCGGTGGTTCCGGATCATTTTGACCGAAAGCCAGGACGGAGCCCAGCAACAACAGGTAAACAACATATCGGAATTGCATGAACCTTGAAAAATAAGCCTCAAAAATAGGCTTTTAAGCTTGCTGCGCAAAAATCTGATTTTGGGTCAGTAATTTTAATTTTTACATTTGCAGTCCGATTTCGGAAACGCACTCGTAGCTCAATTGAATAGAGCATCTGACTACGGATCAGAAGGTTCGGGGTTTGAATCCCTGCGAGTGCACAGGAATAAGATCCCGGTTTGTAACCGGGATTTTTATTTTGTGAAATTAGGGAGTTCTTGCCTGCCCGCCCGATAAGGCAGGCCATTGCGGTATTTTCCAGAAGTCGCCTGGTCAAAAAGTTACCAGCCTGAACGGATGGTAGTCTGCTCAACGATTTATCTCAAATACCCGTTCGGTTAAGTGCTCATTCAGTTTTAGGTGGTCCACTCCATCTTTCAGCCAGTCGGGTGCGGGGGTACCCTTCAGGTAATGGTCGAAAAACTCCATCATGCGCACGGCATAGTCTTTCCGGTTTTCCAGTTTGGCCAGTCCGTGGTTCTCACCTTTGTACTGCAACATAATCACCGGTTTCTTCAACCTGCGTAATGCGTTGTAGAATTCGATTCCCTGTGTAAAGTCAACCGCTCCGTCTTTGTCGTTGTGCAGCATGAGCAAAGGCGTTTCTACATTTTTTACATGATAGACGGGCGAGTTGCGCAGGTAGGCGTCCCAGTTGTCCCACGGGCCGCTGGTGAGACGACCCTGCGAGGCCTCGAAAATAGCCATGTTACCGCCCCCGGTGTTCCAGTAAATCAGATCGTACATAGATACCATGTTGGTGAGGGGTGCTCCTGCGGCAGCGGCCTTGAACAGATTGGTTTGGGTAATTAGAAAGCAAGTCTGATAACCACCCCAGGAATGCCCGTGAATACCCATGCGGTTTTCGTCAATAACTCCGGTTTTGAGCGCAGCTTTTACACCGGGCATTACACACCATACGGCCGACATGCCCGGGTCGTTGATTTTATAGACAATATCCGGTACAAACACCGCATATCCGTTGCTGGTATAAACAGTAGGATTCCAACCGGTTCCGGAAAAACCGGGTGAAGTGTAGTTGTGCAGCGTTTGCGAAAGTTTTTCGTAGTAGTACACAATGGTAGGATATTTTTTACCAGGCTCGTATCCTGCCGGCAGGAACAGCGCTCCCTGCAGGGTATCGCCCTTGTCCGAAATGTAATCTACCAGCCGTACTCCTGATGACCACTGGTATTTTGTGGCATCAGGTGCATTTTGGGTTGCCTGGCTTTCGTTTTTCAGCAGGGCATCGGCTATAAAAAATTCTGTTGGCTGGGTGAATTTTTCCCTGCTGAACATAAACACATCAGCTTTTCTGGCTTTAGCCAGCCGGTTGATGTGGCTGTCTTCCCATAAAAGTATGCTGGCACCCGGGGCCAGTCCGGTCTTGCCGGGGTTCAGGCGCACAATGCCGCTCTTTTTATTCCACTCTCCATAAATTCTGAAGTACTGAGGTTTTTTCAAATCAATACCTTTTTCATCGGGGTCGAGAACAAAACGACTCTGGTAACGGATTTTGTCTTTTTTTCCATTTATGCTAAGGTTTACAGGCGATTCTTTTGTGCTAACAGGTACCTGCCATAGATCCCATAAATCGCGCAGCAGCACGTACCGGCTGTCGAGGCTCCATCCTACAACGGGCATAAGTGGTTTATCCACGTTGTGATCATCTTCGGTGTTGACGAAGGAAGTTTTTGCTTTTTCGGTGATGTTTATGCTTGTGCCAGTAGGTATGTCGTACACGTAGTAGTGACCATCTTTGCCATACAAAAATTTTGTTCCATCGGGAGCCGGGCGCGGTGCCGACCAGAATGAAGGCAGGTAAAGTTTTTCCAATACTTTTTTTCGTATTCCGTTTTGCAGATCTACCACGTACACATCGGTATAGTTTTGTCCGCTCAGCGCATGGTCCCACTCATAGGCACTGTTGTCCTGGATCAGTGCATAGCGATGCTTGGGCATCGGGCTCAGATCTTTCAGTGTACCTTCATTGAGTTGAATGAATTTCCCTGTACTTACAATATACATGCCCCAGTAGCTGAAATTCTTATCCTGCTGTTCGGTACGCTGCTGGCGCGATTGCAGGCGCGGATCTTTCCAGTGCCAGATGGCCATATCGGGTTTGGTGGTATCGCCTTTGGGGGCGTCAGGCTTTTTGGATGAGAGCCGTTCGATGGCTTTCTGCAGGTCGGTTAGGGATTTGATAGTCGTGTCTGATTTAATCCTGGCCAGTAAATCTTTATCGGATGCGTCCTCCTCTTTTTTCGCTTCTTTTTTAATGGGTTCCAGTGTGTGTATCCCGAATAACAGCCGGGTCAGGTCTTCCGTCCACATGGGCTTTCGGTGCGGGCTGATAGTCAGGGTTTTCGGAAATTGCAACGAGTCTTTTTCAGGGTTATAGGATACCACCTGCGGGGCGTTTAGGTTCTTCACACCGATAACGGAGCCTCGGTCCTGTTTAAATTTTTTATCTTTTGTCATTTTGAGCACTGCAAGAGCGTTTCCTTCCTCTGTCCAGTTAATGGATTGATAGCGTGCTTTATCGCTGTCGATAACGTGTGTTTGGTTAGAAGCCAGGTTATAAAGATGCAGGCCATTGCCTGCCTGGTCGGCAGCATCAATGGTATAAGCCAGGTGGGTGCCTTTTTTATTAAAGGCAAATTCGGATACATTGCCGATATTCTGACTTTTACCCGAGGCGAGTTCGACAATGAGTAAGTCGTTTCCTTTTGGATCTTCTGGCTTAGGTGCTCCGCTTCTTTCTTTTGCCAGGTGAAGTGCCAGGTGGGTTGATGCTTCACCGTTGAATGCAAAAGCATTTACTTTTTCAAATTCTGTTTTTTTGCCAGAGGCCAGCTCAATAAGAATAAGTTTTTCAAATAGCTGCTTTCCCGGTGTTTTGGCGTTGGCTTTTCTTTCGCTGTGCTTCGGATATTCTTTGAAGGCCAACCATTTTCCGTCTTCCGAAAACACCATGGCGGGTGTTCCGCCCGTGTTGCCGATGGGATAGGTTTTCTTTTCCGCAGAGCGGACTTTCTGTAAAACAACTTCTCCGTCACCATCTACCGGCTGCATGGTATAGGCAACCCATTGCCCGTCGGGCGAAAGGGTAACACTGGAGGGGGGTATGGATTTCCAGGAAGGAACATCTTTCCAGGTAATTGGCTTTTGCTGGGTATAGCCGGCCTGAACAAGCAGGAACAGAACAACAACAACAACAAGTCTTTTCATAAGAATGCTGATAATAAAATCGGATTCAGGAATGGTAAAAGTAGGTATTTAACCATCGTTACAATAACTGAATTTTTTACCGGTAGGCTTGTGGATTTGGATGGTTACCAGGGTAATTTTGAATGGCTTTTACCTGTTACAGGCGAGCAGGACCGCTGATTGATTTGCACCTGGGTGGTAGATTTATGAGGCTGGGAGGGAGTGGAATTCCTTTCTTTCTGCCGCGCTTCCCACCTCCAGATAATCAGCAGAATGATCAGAAGAAAGAGAATAACCAGAAAGTAAGTAAAAACACGCAGCACGCGTTTCAGTCGCATATCGCGGTCGTAAATACGCATCAGTTCGGAATAATTGCGGTGCCGGGCTATACGGCCCTGGCTTATTTGCTCCCTGCGCAGCCGTATTTCATTTTTATCCATGGTATTTAATCCTCAGGTTAAACTTTTTGCGCAGCCGGTCCAGTGCCCGGTAGGTGCGCATTTTTGCTCCGCTTTCCGTTATACCCAGAATATACGCAATTTCCCTGAAGTCTTTGTCTTCAAAGAAACGCAACTCCAAAACTTCCAGCATGTCGGTCGGAAGTTCCTTCAGGTAGGCCACCATGCGCTGAATAAGTTCTTCATCCCAGTTGTCTGTTCCCTGCTCAATCAGTTCTTTGATGCGAATTTCCTCAATGCTGAACACGCGCGCTCGTTTCTTTTTTCTGTAATATTTATTAACCTCGTTGGCTGCGATACGGTACAGCCAGGCCGATACCGGAACGCCACGGTATTCAAAACTGTTGAGGCTGTTCAATGCATTCAGAAAAGTTTGCGATGCCAGATCGGCTGTTAATTCTTCATCATCGGTCTGGCGGTAGATAAAGTTGAATATGCGGTCGAAATATTTTTCATACAGTTCGCCAAAGGCTGCCGGGTCCTTTTGTGCGCGTTTAACGATTTCGTAGTCCTTAAGGATTTCTTCTTCGGGCAGCACGGCAGTTTACTTTAACAATGCCGAAGGTAGGAAAAGGTAATCTGTTGTTAAACCCTGGTGATGTGCGAAGCTGGAACAAGGAGAAGAAGCGATGCGGGAACAATCCGTATACTGAAGGTGTCGGCATAACCGCAGGGCTCACCATCTATATGGAAAGGTGCCTGGTGTGTGAGTGTAATCTGCACATGTTTGCATGGCCTGTTTCTGTAAAAGCGGCCATTGGTCAGTTTTCCGGTAAACAGTTTGTGTAAAAATACGGGTGTTTGTATAAGCGGAATTCTGCCGACATGCACCAGATTAAGCGATGAGTCGGTGATGCTGGCCCCGGGTGCAATACTTGTGTTGTTGCCATACTGCGAAGAATTGGCAATGGCCAGGATGAAGTCGTGTGTGTGATAACGCTGTTCGTCAGCCACTACTTCGGCTTCTATTCCGCGGTAGCGGGCCAATTCACGCACTACCAAATGAGCATAACCGAATAATCCGCGAGTGGTGGCTTTGCCGAACAGGTTTGCCACGTGGCCGTCAAAACCGATGCCGGCTACGTTAACTCCGGGCTTACCGTTTACTTCAAAGGTATCAGCGGGCAAAGGCTTGCTTTTAAATAAAGAATTTATTGCCTCGGCATAATTCATCGGGATGCCTAGGTGCCGTGCCAGGCCGTTGCCCGAACCTTTGGGTATAATGCCGAGCGGTGTATGCGTGTGCACCAGTGCCTGCACCACTTCGTTCACGGTACCGTCACCGCCCACAGCTATTACGGCATCAAAGTCATTTGCGCGATGCCGTGCCAGTTCGCGGGCATGACCGGGGCCTTGAGTAAATTCGAGGGCGCATTCGGCGTGGTTCAGGGCGCAGGCATCGAGGATCTTGCCTTCAACACGGGGCTGGTAGCCACGGCCCGAATGCTTATTGATAATAAACAACAGTTTTTGGGAGGCAGGCATAAAGCGGCCAAAAATAGGCAATTGTGGCACAGTTCCGGCAGTCGCGTTTGCTTGTAAAACTGAGTTCGGCTTCTTTTAGCAAAGATGAATTGGCAAGGGAGGACATATCTTGCTGCAGTTTACGGGCATGTACGTTAAATATCGGGGATGAAATTTATGAAGCCGGTGCATAGCTGGATAGTCAATGCATGGTGGTTTTGAAAGAGTGCTCAACCGGCTGGTGGTTGAAAACGGCCGATGACGACAGCGATGCGGGCAGGCTTACTCCTGGGCGGTGCAACTGAGGCGATGGTGCAGCTATTTTAAATCGGTAGCAGGCACTCTACTTCAGCCTTTCTGCTTTTCCGTCAGTTTGTTTTCGATGTAGCGGACGGCCGCACCGATGGTGCTGAGTTTTTCTGCATCTTCATCGGGTATTCGGATGTCGAAGGTCTGTTCGAAGTCCATCACAATTTCTGCGTAGTCAAGCGAGTCAATGCCCAGGTCTTTAACAAAGTTGGTGTCGGGGTTGATTTCCGATTCGGCTATGCCCAGCTTTTCGATGAGGATGCGGGCCACTTCGGCTGATACGTTTTGCATAACATTAACAAAGGCCAAAGGTATTAAAAAGGAAAGAATCGGAACAAACCTTAAAATCTGAGATAGAAGGTTGCCCCCTTGCCCGGTTCAGACTTTACGGTAAGGGTGCCGTGGTGCTGCCGCATAATTTGCCGCGACAGGCTTAGGCCAATGCCCGATCCGCTTTTACGCGTGGTAAAAAATGGGATGAAAATTTTTTCCAGTGCTTCAGGTTCTATTCCGGGGCCATTATCAGCTATGCTGATGACAGGGCGTTGCCGCTCGTTGTAATATCCTTTGATGACGATGTGTTTGTTGCTGGTGGTTTCGTCAAATGCCTGGATGGCATTTTTAATCAGGTTAATCAGTACCTGTTCAATCAGTGTTTTATCGGCTTCAATGGTGAGGTCATCGGGCTGAATATTTACAGAACAGTGTATTTGTTTTTCATGCAGGTCTTTTTTAAACAACTGGTGTACTTCATCCAGCAGATTTCTGACAAGAATATTTTCAGGCCGTGGTTTGGGAATGTGGGTAAGGCTGCGGAATTCACGAACAAAGTTGATCAGGTTGGCGCTGCGCCTGCTGATGGTTTGCAAAGAGAGCTGCAGGTCTTCTATTTGCTCTTTGTCCAACGACTTGCCTGCAGAAACCTCCTGCTCGAGCGATGTGGCCAGTGATGAGATGGGCGTGACCGAGTTCATGATTTCGTGCGTGAGCACGCGCACCAGATTTTGCCAGGCTTCCATTTCTTTTTCTTCCAGTTCGCTGCGGATGTTTTGCAGTGAGATGAGTTTGAGGTTTTCACCGCGCAAGGTAAGTTCAATGGCATACATGCTTAGCTGGATGAAATCATCACCGAGCGAAAGCCTGAGCAGTTCGCGTCCGCCGGTTTTCAGGCGTGTAAAAGCCTGCACCATCGTTTCGCTGATTTCTTGCAAATCAGAAATGGTTTCAGCGCGATTGATGCGCAGCAGTTTACGTGCGGCAGCATTGAGTATTTCTATTCTTCCATCCGATTGTCTGTAAATTATCAGTCCGATACCGGCATGCATGACAATGTTTTTATAAAAGATGTGCTCGGCTTCTTTTTCATTGCGGCTGTTGCGAATTCTGGCAAGCGCGTCATTGAGTTGATGAACTACCAGATTAACTGATGTTTCGGTACCTGTGTTTCTGAATTTTCCGGTTGTCTCATCAAATTGTATCTGGTGCCACAGTTCTGGTACAGCGGCAGCCGGAGTGTCCAGCATTTCCAGCAGCCAGCGGATTTGTATTGCAATTACAGCCAGCATGAGCAAGGATGGTATCCATTGCGTGTTGCCAAATAAGAAATAACCCAGCAGCATGCCCGATGCGGTAAGGAAGAGCAGACGGGGCAGGGCAGGCGATTTCCAGTTAAGCAGCACAATCAGGGATTTTGATTAAAGACCATATTTTTCCATTCTCCGGTACAGTGAAGCGCGTGTTAGGCCCAGCTCGGCAGCCGCTTTCGATATGTTGCCGTTGTGCAGGTTCAGTGCTTTGACGATGGCTGCTTTTTCCACCTCATCCAGATTCAATGTTTCGGTTGAGGCAGTGCTGACAGGGCGCCCGAACAGGAAGTCAGTTTCCTGCAGCATATCGCTGTCGGTCATGATCACAGCTCTTTCGATAGCGTGTTGCAGTTCGCGAATATTGCCGGGCCAGGCATATCGCTTTAACTTTTCCATGGCGCCTGGTGTGATGCCGGTTACCGGCTTATGATACCTGCGGGCATAAACTTTCAGATAATGTTCTGCCAGTAATGGGATGTCTTCAATTCTATCTGAAAGCGGGGGTACATGAATTTCAACGGTGTTGATGCGGTACAGCAAATCCTGTCGGAAGGTACCCTGTTTTACCATTTCATAAAGCGGCATGTTGGTGGCGCAGATCAGGCGGATATCAACCGGTATGGGCTGGTTGGAACCTACCCGTGTAATCTGGCGCGATTGCAGCGCACTGAGCAGCTTACTTTGCAGGTTCAGACTCAGGTTACCGATTTCGTCCAGAAAAAGTGTGCCACCATGAGCCAGTTCGAAGCGTCCCGGGCGGTCTTCGCGTGCATCGGTGAATGCCCCTTTTTTATGGCCAAAAAGCTCGCTTTCAAAAAGCGTTTCGGTGATGGCACCCATATCTACTGCAACAAAACTATTGTTATGGCGAAGTGAGCGCTGGTGGATGGCACGGGCAATCAGTTCTTTACCGGTTCCGTTCTCTCCCAGTATAAGTACGTTGGCATCGGTTCTGGCTACTTTGTCGATCAACGTAAACACTTCCCTGATGGCCGCACTTTGACCTATGATTTCGCCAAAAGGCTTGCTGATTTGTTCTTCCAGCATTTCCTTAGCCTTGCGCAGTTTGTCCACTTCGTTGTAGGACTGCCGCAGCCGGATTGCGGTGGAAATGGTGGCAATAAGTTTTTCATTTTGCCACGGTTTCAGTATGAAATCGGTGGCGCCTTGCTTCAGCGCTTTTACCGCCATTTCCACATCGCCAAAGGCGGTGATCAGAATAACCACCGCCTGCGGATCTTTTTCCAGGATTTTCTCCAACCAGTAAAATCCCTCTTTTCCGCTGGTGATGTCTTTGCTGAAGTTCATGTCGAGCAGAATCACATCGTACGTGTCATTGTTCAGCAGAAAAGGAATTTTATTAGGATTCTTTTCAATGATAACCTGATAGTTTTGCTTCTTCAGCAGCATTTTGGCTGCCAGCAATACATCTTCATCATCATCAATCATCAGAATTTTGGCCGGCTGTTGCGTTTCGGGCATAGGTTTAGGGTTAACTGATTGCTGTCGAAATAATGTGCCACTATTTGATGGGGCGTCTTTTACCTGCAAATACGCCTTGTATTACTTTTTTATGTACAAAGATGTTCAAAAATGAACAGTGTTGCTGTACGAAACCGGAATTATTGTATCGATTGAATAACCAGCCGGTTGGGATAGATCAGGTAGCGTCTTTCGTCCGTCAGGCGTACAAACAAAATTTCCGGGGATATTTCTTCGCTGCGGGTTGTCCCGTCAAATAAGTCCAGATAAACCAGCCGGTTACCGTTACGGTAGTAGAGCTCTTCACCCAGGAAGTCGAAGTCGGCTAAGGTAGTTTCAAGGGTTTTCAATACCTTTCCCATGTTGCTGAAAATGTACAGGTAAGATGGTGTGGCCAGGAACAGAAAGCTCATGTACTGGCGCAAGGCGAGGAGGGTTTCCTGGTGCAGTTTTTCCGGTAACTTAAAATCGATATCTACCTGACCGTTTCTGAGGTTCACCCTTTTCAGCGAATAGTCTGCGCGATCCAGCACCCACAATCCAAGGTCTCCTGCCGAGCAGGCCATCAGCGGCTCGATGGCATATTCCTCTGGCAGCGGGGTTGCAGGAATTTTTCCGAACGATGAGAAACCATAGTGGTTGGTGGCAGGGTTAAAAATAAACATACGGCTTCCGTCACGCGGCTCGAAATGCAAGGTAGGGTGGGGCAGTATAAAACTTCCGGCTTCATTGCCGTTTATGTCGTAGTGCACAATACGCGATTGATAACGCAGGTACAAATCACCGGGGCGATCCACGTAAGCGCTGGAAGGTTTTTCAGCCAGCGGTATTTCGGCGATGATCTGCTGGGCCACGACAGGGCTATGCAGCAGCCCGCATAGCGCAAGGGCAGACCCTGTAAGGAGATCATTCTTCAAACGAAAGTAGTTCAACCGTTTTTCCGTCATATACCGCATACGTGCTGAAGTGTACCCATTCGCCTAAATTAATATAGCGGCTGTTGTTGCCTACTGGCAGGTTGAGCGGCAGGTGCCGGTGCCCGAATATATAAAAATCGTGGTGGGTATGTTGTTCTGTTTCGCGGCAATATTGCAGTAAGAATTCATGCTCTTCGCCTTTGAATTTTTCTTCCCGCATCTGGTTGTTGATGCGGCTCTTTCGCGACCAGAAATGTGCAATGCCCATGCCAAGGTTGGGGTGTATGCGTGCAAAAATCCACTGTGCCACGGGGCTTGCAAATATGCGCTTCAGGATTTTATAGCTCAAGTCGCCGGGTCCGAGGCCATCGCCATGGCCGATAAGCAGCCGGTGGTTGCCGGTGTCCAGCACCATGGGCTGGCGGAATACGGGGATATCCAGTTCGGATGGGAAGTAGTCAAACATCCACATATCGTGGTTGCCGGTGAAGAAGTAGACAGGTATTCCCGCATCGCGCAGTTCGGCCAGTTTGCCCTGCAGGCGGATGAAGCCTTTGGGTATGACGGTACGGTATTCAAACCAAAAATCAAAAATATCGCCTAAAAGGTAAATACCCTGTGCATCTTTGCGGATGTGCTCAAGCCAGCGGACGAGTTTAGCTTCGCGCAACCGACTTGCATGTTTATCGGGTACGCCCAGGTGAAAGTCGGATGCAAAGTACAGTTTTTTACCCTCGCCCAGATATTGCATAAACAGGCTGCGTCAAAGATAACCGAAAGGCGCGAAGCTTCAGGGTTTTTGGGTTTGTTCTTCCTGAGTTGCTGGTTCTGCCGGGGTTTTATCCGTTGCTTCCGGGGAGCCATTGTTGGTTGGTGCAGGAGCTTTCGGTTCGGCACCGTTGGTAAACTGCTGGTAGGTGGTAGGTTTGTCAAAAGGCCGCTTGCCGATGAGGCGTTCCAGGTCATTCTGGAACAGGATTTCTTTTTTCAGCAGTTCCTGTGCAACGGCTTCCAGATGATGGCGGTGTTCCATCAGCAGTTTTTTAGTGCGCTCATAGCATTCGTCAATGATGCGCTTTACTTCGCGGTCAATTTTTTCAGCGGTAGCTTCTGAATAAGGTTTCTGAAAAGTGTATTCGCTGGCTTTGGAATCGTAATACGACAGGTTGCCGATTTCCTTGTTCATGCCGTAAACGGTTACCATGCTGTAAGCCATTTTGGTGATGCGTTCCAGGTCACTGAGTGCCCCGGTAGAAATTTTGCCAAAGACAATTTCTTCGGCAGCACGTCCACCGAAAGCCATGCACATTTCATCGAGCAGCTGTTCGGTTTGATACAAGAACTGCTCTTTCGGAAGATACTGTGCGTAGCCCAGTGCGGCAACACCGCGGGGCACGATACTTACTTTAACCAGCGGGTCGGCATGCTCCAGGAACCAGCCAGCCACTGCATGGCCGGCTTCGTGAAAAGCCACGATGCGCTTCTCTTCCGGTGAGATGATTTTGTTTTTCTTTTCCAGTCCGCCAATTACGCGGTCTATCGCATCCTGGAAATCCTGCATATCCACAGCCTGTTTATCACGTCTGGCGGCAATCAGGGCAGCCTCGTTGCACACATTGGCAATTTCGGCACCGGCAAAGCCCGGTGTTTGCGCAGCGAGTTTCTTTACATCAACGCTCGGATCGAGTTTGATGGGCTTCAGATGCACTTTAAATATGGCTTCGCGTCCGACAATATCGGGTTTGTCAATGCTGATTTGCCGGTCGAAGCGGCCCGGACGCAGGAGTGCGGGGTCTAAAACATCGGGTCGGTTGGTGGCGGCCAGAATGATTACGCCAGAGTCGGTGGCAAAGCCGTCCATTTCTACCAACAGGGAGTTAAGTGTATTTTCCCGTTCATCGTTGGCACCGGGAATTTGTCCGCGGCCGCGCGAGCGACCGATGGCATCTATTTCATCAATGAATACGATGCAGGGCGCCTTTTCCTTGGCTTGTTTAAACAGGTCGCGTACGCGGGCTGCACCGACTCCCACAAACATTTCCACAAAGTCGGAACCGGAAAGTGAAAAGAAGGGCACGCCTGCTTCGCCGGCTACTGCTTTAGCCAGCAGGGTTTTGCCTGTACCCGGGGGGCCTACCAGCAAGGCACCCTTGGGAATTTTTCCGCCCAGCCTGGTGAACTTGGAAGGGTTCTTGAGGAATTCCACTATTTCCTGCACTTCTTCTTTGGCTTCATCCAGGCCGGCCACATCTTCAAAGGTAACCTTTACCTTATTTTCTGCATCGAACAGGGCTGCCCGCGATTTACCGATGTTGAATATCTGCCCTCCCGGCCCTGCGCCACCGGTCATTCTGCGCATCAGCATCCAGAAACCGATGAGGATAAATAACAGGAAGCCCCAGTTGAGGAAGAGGCTGAAGTAATCGCTGCGTTCTTCAAACTGCAGGTCTATCTGTTCGTTGCGGGGAATTTTTTTATTCAGTTCGCGGTAGTCGCTGATGAACGTATCTACCGAGCCGATTTTCATTTTGAAGTGTGGGCCGTTCGGGTTGATGCCAAAGCGGCTGCTTTTTTCAAGGCGTTCGCGGTATTTGGAATTATTCAGTGCATCGCCTGTAAGCGTAACCTCCACCAGGTCCATATTTTTAACCAGCACCACCCGTTTCACGTCCCGGCTTTCTATCATGTTTTCGAACTCACTGCGCGTAATGGACGGCAGTTCGCCTGAATTGCCGAAATACATTAACAGGAGTATAAAACCCAGTGTAGCAAGGATAATCCACGTCTGATAATTACCGCGTGGTGATTTTGGAGGTAAACCTGGCTTATTTTCTCGTCTGTTGTATTCGTTGTTCGACATAAGGATGATTCAAAGTTCTAAATTATTGTACTTCCACAGCGGGGGCGTCTCCCCAAAGTTTTTCCAGCGCGAAATAAGTTCTTCGGTCTTTTCGAAAGATATGTACTACTACATCAAAGTAGTCCATCAATACCCATTCCTTATTTTGCATGCCTTCAATATGCCTCGGATCTTCGTTCAACTCTTTGAATACTTCTTCACTTACCGAGTCGGCTATGGCTTCCAGTTGTTTATCCGAATTACCCGAGCATATTACAAAGAAATCGGCAGCAGCATTGGAAATTTTCCGAAGGTCCAGAATCAGAATGTCATGGGCTTTTTTTTCCTGCATTCCCTTTACAATGGCCCGGCACAATATTTCCGTATTGCCGCCCTTCCTTTTTTTTGTCATTCCGTTAACTTGACCAATCATGCAAAGCTACAATAAATCCACGTATAAAATTCCTGCCAACCCGCTTTTCCCTGCGCGCAGGCTCATTTATATGCCAGAATGTCATTCCACTAACGTAATTATGGAACAAATGGTTAAGCAAAATTCCCTGCCCGAAGGTTCTGTGGTTATTGCAGGTTATCAATCGGCCGGCAAGGGTCAGCGGGGCAATACCTGGGTTGCTGAGCGGGATAAGAACCTGACTTTCTCATTATTTGTTGCCCCGTCTTTTCTCAGGGCGTCATCTCAAATGTTTTTAACCAAGGCTTTTTCATTGGCTATAACCGACTGGCTTAAAAAAATTACCAGTGTTCCGGCACACATCAAGTGGCCGAACGACATTTTGCTGAACCAGAAAAAGGTGTGTGGCATGCTAATCGAAAACCAAATTCACGCCGACCGTCTTGCAATTAGCATAGCCGGTATAGGCATCAACATTAATCAGCTGAACTTTCCGTTTTCTTCGGCCACATCACTGCTTGCTGAAACCGGCAGAACCTGGAATTTGTATGAATGTTTGTATGATTTGATCCATCATCTGGATTACCGGTATGGGATGCTACGGGAGGAGAAGCTGGAAGCACTTCGAAGCGACTATCTGGGTCGGTTGTATGGTTTGGGAAGCGAGCTGACTTTTGGCAAGGGCGATCAAAGTTTTCCGGGAACTATTTTGGGGGTTGATGAACATGGGCGGTTGGAGGTGCGTACCCCGTGGGGTATACGCCTGTACGCGTTTAAAGAAATTGCTATTCAGTGGCCGCTCAAATAATACTGGCACGTCCTGTACGGCAAAAATCTATTTTGGTCATATCCTTTCTTTTCCAAAACAGTACTGCCCGTATTTTTAACCGGACAATTAACATAAAGTCATGAAAAGTATACTGCGATTTTTCATTCTATCAGTTGCTATAATCAGTGCTTTTGTACTTCATGCCCAAAAGCTGGACATGGAAAAGCTCAAAGGCATGAAGCCGCGGGCCATTGGTCCGGCTGGCATGAGCGGGCGCATTACGGCCATTGATGCGGTTATCAGCAATCCGGACATCATCTTTGCGGGTGCCGCATCAGGTGGTTTGTGGCGCAGCACCAGTGGCGGTGTAACCTGGGAGCCTGTATTTGATAAAGAGACTACCCAATCTATTGGTGCGATTGCCATTCAACAGGATAATCCTTCCGTGGTATGGGTTGGAACCGGTGAAGGCAACCCGCGCAACAGCCTGAACGGCGGAGATGGTATTTACAAGTCGCTGGATGGTGGAAATACCTGGAAGAAAATGGGACTTGAGAAGACGCGCCATATACATCGCATCATTATTGATCCGAAAAATCCCAATACGGTTTATGTGGCAGCCATCGGTTCGCCCTGGGGCGAACATCCTGAAAGAGGTGTGTATAAAACCACCGATGGCGGACAAACCTGGGAGCGTATTTTGTTTGTGGATGAAAAAACCGGCTGTGCTGAGCTGGTGATGGATCCTTCAAACCCTAACAAGTTATTTGCCAACATGTGGCAGCACCGCCGGATGCCCTGGACCTTCACTTCCGGAGGACCGTCATCGGGACTGTATGTAACGTATGACGGAGGCAAAAACTGGAAAAAACTGACAACCAAAAACGGCTTGCCGGAAGGTGATCTGGGCAGGATGGGCATTGCCATTGCACGCAGCAAACCGAATGTGGTATATGCCCTGATTGAAGCGAAGAAAAATGCTTTGTACCGCAGCGATGATGGCGGAGAAAACTGGGTGATGGTAAACGACCGCGAAGAAATAGGCGACCGGCCTTTTTACTACCATGAAATTTATGTGGATCCGAAAAATGAAAACCGCGTGTACACCATTTATTCGCGCGTGGGCATCAGCGAAGATGGAGGAAAGACTTTCCGCCAGTTGCTGCAATATTCCGGGGTGCATCCCGACCACCACGCCTGGTGGATACATCCCGATAATCCCAACTTCATCATTGACGGCAACGATGGGGGATTAAACATTTCGCGCGATGGCGGCAAAACCTGGGTGTTTGCTGATAATATTCCGGTAGGCCAGTTTTACCACATTAATGTGGATATGGAGCATCCCTATAACGTGTATGGCGGCATGCAAGACAATGGCTCGTGGGTGGGGCCGGCTTACGTATGGCGTACCTCCGGTATCCGCAATTATTATTTTCAGGAAGTGTACTTTGGTGATGGTTTTGACGTGATGCCCGACCCGGAAGATGCACGGTTTGGTTACGCGATGTCGCAGGGTGGAAACCTGGCGCGCTATGATCGCCTTACTGGCTTTACCAAAAACACGCGCCCCACACATCCCGATCCGGATATGAAGCTGCGCTTTAACTGGAATGCCGCCTTGGCGCAGGATCCGTTCAGTAAGTCAACCATTTATTACGGCAGTCAGTTTCTGCACAAGTCAACCGACAAGGGAAGCACCTGGGAGATCATTTCACCCGACCTGACCACCAACGATCCTTCCAAGCAAAAACAGCACGAAAGCGGTGGCTTAACCATGGATGCTACGGGTGCTGAAAATCACTGTACCATTCTGGCCATTGCTCCCAGTCCGGTGCAACAGGGTGTTATATGGGTAGGCACGGATGACGGCAACCTGCAGCTCACACGCGATGGGGGCAAAACCTGGACCAACCTGTCGCCACGTATTGCGGGCATGCCCAAAAATGCATGGATACCACACATCCACCCCAGTGCACGCAATGCGGGTGAAGCCTTTGTGGTAGTAAACAATTACCGCATGTTCGATTACAAACCTTACCTGTTCCGCACCAGGGATTTCGGTGCCACATGGGAAAGCCTGGTAACACCCGCCCAGGTAGGCGAGAGCAACTACACCCTTGCTGTGGTTCAGGATCCGGTTGAGCCGAAATTGCTTTTCCTGGGGACCGAAAACGGCTTGTTTGTAAGTATAGATGAAGGTAAAAACTGGACGCGCTGGACCAATGACTTTCCGGCAGGCGTTCCCACCATGGACCTGGTTATTCACCCACGTGAGCACGACCTGGTAATCGGAACATTCGGAAGGGCTATTTATGTGCTGGACGATATTCGTCCGCTGCGGGAGATGGCCCGCACCGGCGGCATGCCTGCTTCCACAGTTAAACTGTTTACACCACCCGATGCCTACCAGGTTTCGATGCAGCAGCCCTCCGGTCCGCGCTTCGATGCCAATGCTGTATTCAACGGTGAGAACCGCCCTGCCGGTGCTATGATAACCTACTGGGTAAACAAACCCGAGCCACCCAAGGAAGAGCCGAAGCCAGCCGATACGCGCGGCAGGAAGGCAACCACCGAACAGAAGCCCGCAACACCGGCACCTTCACAAAAGGAGGTAAAATACGATTCGGTGAAGATTGAAATATTTAATGCAAAAGGCGAGTTGGTCAATACCATTCGCCAGAAGGCACCCGAAACCGGGGGCGTGTATCGCGTACAGTGGATGCTCAATGAACGTGCCGGTCGCCAGCCTTCGCGGGAAAGGCCCCGCGGACAGGCAGGAGGTATGGGAGGTGGCTTTGGTGGTTTTGGCGGAACGCCTGTACTGCCCGGAACTTATAAACTGCGTATTACTTTCGGTAATGCCAAAGACTCGACCATGCTTACGGTAAAGCCCGACCCGCGCGTGGATGTACCCATGAGTGTGTATGAGCAGCGCTATGCTTTAATGAAAGATTTGGATAAACTGCGTGCGGCTGCCGTGCAGGCAACAGATCGTTTGCGCGAAGCCCGGGAAATAGCAGAAGAATATGAGCGTAAAATACGCGAGAGCAAGCGCAACGATCTGAAAGAGGAAGCTGACAAAACAAAAGCGGTGAAAGACTCGGTAAATGCCTTGTTCGATTTTATTCTCGGCAAGGAAGATAAGCGCCAGGGTATTCTGCGTTCGCCCGACCCATCGCCGGTGTCATACATTCAAACGGCTGCCGGCTATATTCTGCGGTCGCGCGACCCGATAAGCGATACGGACAGGCGGGTGTACAAGCACGCTGAAGATAAAATAGCTACGGTGGTACGAAAAGTAAATTACTTCTTCGATAATACCTGGAAAGATTACCGTGCCAGGATGGAGAAAGTACAACTTTCGCCATTTAAGGATTACGAACCGATTAAATACCGGTAATACATGGGAGATTAACCTTTAGGCGTATCCTGCGTTATTTGCAGGGTACGCCGGGTTTTTATTTTTGCTGCACATGATTGAAGTAAAAGGCCTTTCGTACTGCTATCAGGGTGGAAGTTCGCTCTATTTCCCTGATTTTCGTTTGCAAAAAGGAGAGAAACTTTTACTGCTCGGGCAGTCGGGGAGCGGGAAAACCACCTTGCTCCACCTGGTAGGGGGGTTGTTGCGCGGTTATTCCGGTTCGTTGAAAATAGAAGGAGTGGAGTTGAGTGGTTTGCGGGAAACCGAACTGGACCATTTGCGTGGCCGCAAAATGGGTTTTGTGTTTCAACGCAACCACCTGGTACAGGCGCTCACGGTCGAGCAAAACATTCGACTGGCGGTTTGGCTGGCCGGAGAAAAGGTGAGCGATGAACGCATCGGTTATTTGCTTTCACACCTTCAGCTTGACGGCAAGCGGCATGTGCGCACATCCCGCATCAGCCAGGGCCAGGCACAACGCGTGGCCATTGCACGGGCGGTTGTCAACAAACCCGTTGTAATTCTTGCCGATGAGCCTACTTCAGCGCTGGACGATGTGAATTGCGACCGCGTAATTCGCCTGCTCACCGAAATGGCCGATGAGGTACAGGCCGCGCTCCTCATTGCTACGCACGACAACCGGTTGAAAGAGGTGATACCAAACGCCATTGAGCTAAAGTAGTTATGAATCTTTTCCTGCTGGTATGGAATTATCTGAAAGCCCGACCTTTAAATACGGTGCTTAATGCGTTGCTGTTGGCACTGGGAGTAGCTGTAATTGTGGTGTTGCTGTTGTTCACCCGTCAGCTGCAGGATAAAATAGCATCCAATGCACGGGGCATTGATCTGGTTGTGGGTGCCAAGGGCAGTCCGTTGCAGATTATCCTGTGCAACATCTTTCATATAGACTTTCCCACGGGAAACATCCGGCTGGCTGAAGCCGAAAAGCTGGCACGTCACCGGCTGGTGAAAACCGCCATACCGCTGGCCCTGGGAGATAGTTATGAAGGATATCGCATCATTGGTTGTCCGAAATCCTACCCCGATTTGTACCAGGCCGAACTGGAGCAGGGAAAGTGGTATGGCAGCGATTTCGAGGCAGTGATAGGTGCAACCGTTGCCCGTGTGCGCAGCCTGAAACCAGGCGATCATTTTAGCAGCGCGCACGGACTTGGCGATGGCGGGCATGAACATGAAGAACATCATTTTACAGTTACCGGCATCCTGAAACCATCCGGTACGGTGATAGATAACCTGATATTTACCTCAATTGAAAGCGTGTGGAAAGTACACGAACTGCCGGTTCAGGCCGTTGATACAGTGCACCAGCAGCCTTCCCTGCTTGTGCCCTCCGTAGCTGCAGGCGATACCACCAAGGAAATTACATCACTGCTTATCCAGTACCGATCGCCTATGGGGGCCGTGCAGCTTCCGCGTCAGATTAATCAGCAGACCAGCATGCAGGCCGCTTCGCCCGCATTTGAAACTGCCCGCCTGTTTTCCATCATGGGGGTGGGTATCGATGTGCTCACGGCCATGGCCGGAGTGCTGATTTTCATATCTGGATTAAGCATTTTCATTGCATTGTATAATTCCCTGAAGGAAAGGAGGTACGATTTGGCTATTATGCGCACCATGGGCGCTACCCGCTACCGGCTGGTGGTTACAATTTTGCTCGAAGGGGTTGCGCTAACTCTGGCCGGAACCATAACAGGTTTGCTTACAGGGCACGGAGTGGTTGGCTTGGTGGCTGCTTCGGTTGAAGAAATTCAGAAAACCGGCATAAGCGGTCTTGTGTTTTACAATACCGAGTGGATAATTTTGGCCGGAAGTTTGTTGCTGGGAGTGTTGTGTGCGCTGGTTCCTTCCGTGCAGGCCTATCGCACGGATATTTCTGAAGTATTAGCCGGTAACTAAAGGATATGAAAAAAATATTGACCTTTTCGCTGTTGGCACTGATTGCTGTGCCGCTATTTGGCCAGGCAAAGTTTGATGCGTGGAATGAGTTTGCAAAAACCAAATTCGAACCGAAATATTATGAGAAGATAGGGGAGTATCTTTTCTATCCGAAGTTCCCGGATAATTTGAAAGCCATGGAGGGCAAGGAAATTACCATCGAAGGTTTTTATGTTCCGTTTGCCCCCGAAGACGGCAACTATATTATCATTTCTAAATACCCCATGAGTCAGTGTTTTTTTTGTGGCGGGGGTGGTCCCGAGTCCATCGCCGAAGTAAATTTTAAAGGAACGGCCCCCAAATTTCAGGTTGACGATGTCATCACCGTACGCGGCAAGCTCAAATTAAACGCCGATGACATCGAACACGTGAATTTTATTCTTACAGAGGCGATTTTGATAAAAAAATAATAGCCTGACAATCAGGGCACTGGTAAGAAAATAATTTTGTTAATTGAAATAATTAGGTATCCTAACTATATTAGTGCCACGATCAAACCTGCACGCTTATGGTACGCCTTTGTTTTTGCCTGGTTATTTTGGCCATCTTAGCCGTTGCCTGCTCAAGGAAAGGCGAGCAAACAGCATCGGCCACAAATGAAGAAACCCTGCCTGCCGGAGTTTACTATCCGGCCGATTACCGATCGTGGGCGCATGTTAAATCCATGATACTTGAAGAAGGGCATGCCTTGTACGAAAGTTTTGGAGGCATTCACCATGTGTATGCCAATGAGAAGGCACTGGAGGGGTACCGGAATCAGAACTTTCCTGACGGATCGGTTATTGTTTTTGATTTGCTGGAAGCCAACCGTGCCGACCATGCCGTGACAGAAGGTAACCGCAAGGTTATTGGAATTATGTATAAAAATGCAGCTGCATTTCCGCAAACAGGGGGTTGGGGCTTTGGGGCCTTTAAAAACCAGCAGGGTGAAAAAGTGGAGATTGATCCGGTAGCCGGGTGTTTCAATTGCCATGCCTCGCAAAAAGACCGCGATTACGTGTTCAGTTCTTTCCGGGAATAAACAGTCAAGGATCCTCCGCCACGCCCTTTGGGCGTGGCGGCACCGGATCAAATGTAAATCACAACAAACACCCTTATGGAAGTAGCTGTTTGGGATACCTGGGTAAAAAGAAAAGACGGGCGCATGATGAATTTTGACATTGTGGTGCCAAAAGATTTTTCGGATACCGGGCGCATTTATCAGTTTGGAAAGGAGTATCTGCAGAAAATCGGTGAAACAGAATCACAAATTACTGCCCGCGAATGCCGCTTTTGCCACGTGGCTGTTGCCCTGCCGGAGTGGCAACCTGAAATCGAAACAAAAGGTTATTACATTTATGAAATAAGAAATTGCGGGAAATGAATTCACCGTTTGATCTGGATTACCAGAATTACAGCGCGGATGCGCGCATTGTAGCGGCACTGGAGCGCATTGCGCAGGCCTTTCGCGTGCTTCTCTGGAATGAAAGCAAGGAATACGGACTAAGTCCCGTTCAAATCCAGTTGCTCATCTTCTTATACTTTCAGCCCGAAAGCCGCAGAACGGTGAGTGCACTGGCCGAAGCCTTTGACCTTACCCGTCCTACCGTAAGTGATTCGGTGAAAATACTTAAACAGAAGGGCCTGGTTAAGCGGATTACCAATCCCGATGATGCCCGCAGCCATTCGCTTGCCCTCACAGCCAAAGGAAAAAAAATTACCAAAGAAACGTTGCGTTTTACATCGGAATTGCAGAAGCCTGTAAAGGAAATGACAGCAGATGAGAAAGAAAACCTGCTGTTTAGTTTACTGCAGATTATTCATCATCTCAATCAGGCCGGTGTCATCACCATTCAGCGCATGTGCCTGGGTTGTGCATTTTACAGAAAAAACCACAACGGACACAAACATTATTGTAAATTGCTCAACACCGCATTGGATACCTCATCTGTGCGGCTGGATTGTCCTGATTACGAAAAAATTCCGGAATAACTGTTGAATAACAGTTCTTCATCTGTTAATCTTGCACCGTACAGGTTCCCGGTGTGCGTTACGCATTGGCCGGGATGAAAAGGGAATTCCGTGCAAACCGGAAGCTGTTCCCGCAACTGTAATCCCGTACCGAAAGGTAAATGCTTTTGCCAGTTGTTGCCATTGTCGCGCCCGAGCGCGATGAGAAGGCGGCAAAAGTCGGGAGAGCCAGGAGACCTGCCTGTACAAACCTGTTCATCAGGCTTCGGGTAAAAGCTCTTGATGATTCCGGTGCACCGGCAGCATCAGCCTGTCGGGTATTCACCTGTTTCATCCAGCCTTTACCTCTTTTTTCAAAAACCTAAAACCTTAACACCATGAAAAAAGAGAAAAGTGTCTGGGTCATCACCGCCATGACCTTTTGGCTCTGGGCGCCAAATCAAACCAATGCCCAATCCGACACCCTTGCGGCCACCTCGTTGCGCGAAGTGGTGGTCACTGCTACCAAATTTGCCAAGCCGGTAAATGAAACCGGAAAGGTGGTTACCATTATTGACGAAGAACAGCTTGAACGCAGCCGCGGCAAAGACCTTGCGCAGTTGCTTCATGAACAGGCCGGACTGATGGTAACGGGTGCCAACAGC
Source organism: Cyclobacteriaceae bacterium (assembly GCA_036787955.1). Classification (GTDB taxonomy): domain Bacteria; phylum Bacteroidota; class Bacteroidia; order Cytophagales; family Cyclobacteriaceae; genus UBA2336. The sequence goes on along the minus strand of DAIQOI010000009.1, from coordinate 19,988 downwards.
AACCCCGGTAAAGATAAATCGGTGTTTCTACGTGGTGCGGCCGGCCGCTATACACTTATACTTATCGATGGCGTGCCGGTTAATGACCCCTCGGGGATAGACGGTGCATTTGACATCCGCATGATCTCGCTCGACCAGGTTGAACGCATTGAAATACTTAAAGGAAGCCAGTCAACCCTGTACGGCACCGATGCCCTGGCCGGTGTTATCAACATCATAACGCGGAAAAAATCCGACAAACCGGTAACTCCATACGGCACCCTGGCCTACGGCAGTTTCAACACCTTGCGGCTGCAGGCAGGAGCTAATGGTAAAACAGAAACCATGGAATACGATGTAAACTATGCCCGGCTCTCATCTGCTGGGCTGAGCGAAGCCAGGGATACCACCGGAACCTTTGATAAAGATAAAATGAGCCAACAGGCTTTGCAGCTAAACCTTGGCTATCAATTCCATTCCGGGCTAAAGGTTCGTCCCCACCTTCGTTATACGGAGTTTACAGGCGATTACGACATGGGAGCCTTTACCGATGACCCATCGGCAAGTTATACCGGAAAAATTTTGACTCCCGGTTTTCAGGCCGACTGGCACAATAACCGAACCAGCGCCTCGCTGTTGTATAACTACAACCACACGCAGCGCAAATACCAGGATATGTTTGGTACCTATGATTATGACGGAAGATTTCACCATGCGGAGGCCTATGTAGTTGATAATCCTGCCGAGTGGTTTCAGCTACTGACCGGGGTTACCTATCAGCATTTTCAAATGGTAACACAATCGGGGCAGCGACCCTCATTCTCTATACTCAACCCCTATGTTTCACTTTTCATTCGCAACAAAGGAGGCTTTTCGGCCGAAGTGGGAGGAAGGGTGGTGAGTCATACGCAGTTCGGACAGGCCGCCGTGTACAGCATTAATCCTTCCTATCTGCTGCACAACAAGCTGAAAGTATTTACCAACCTTTCAACAGCTTTTAAAACACCGGTGCTGAATCAACTGTACGGTCCGTTTGGGGCCAATCCCAATCTGAAACCGGAATATGCCCGGACGTGGGAGGCAGGTGTGCATTATCTGCCGGGCAATCGGCTGCCCGAGTTGCGGGCAACGTGGTTTGCCAGAGACATCAAAGATGCCATCGTTTACACCACAGCCTATGAAAACCGCGATGAACTACGCGATCGCGGTGTGGAACTGGAAGCCTTTTACCGGGTGGACAAGCTCACCGTTCAGGCGCAATACCAGTATGTTACCGGTAAAGAAATCACGCCCTCAGAAACACGGAATAACCCGTTGTATCGCAGGCCTCGCCACATGGGTGGTGCCAATGTTGTGTACCAGCTAACCAACAACTGGCTGGTAAGCGTTCATGTAAAGACTTTTGGTAAACGGAACGACATTTATTTTGATTTCAATACCTTCACTTCGCAGGAGGTGGTACTCGATTCGTTTACGCTGGTGGATGTGTATACCGAATACCGGCTGCTGGATGGCAGGTTGCGCATTTTTGGCGAACTGCGCAATGTGCTGAACGCAGAATACTTTGAAGCCTATGGCTATACCACGCTGCCGCGTAACGGAACAGCGGGTTTGATGTTCAGGTTCTGATGGCCGAACAATGACACCTGTACTACCCGTTGACGAAAACACCCTCCGGGTCCGTGTATGTTTTGTAAACAATTAGAAATAAAATTATAACCCACTGATTATTAAATATTTAATAAAACAAGTGCCCGGTTTACAACCGGGCATTTGTTTTTTTGATTATTTTTTTTGAATAAAACTAAAATTATAGAGCCATGAAAACAAACAACATTCTGTCTCACATTTTAGTACTGATGGCCCTGCTGTCGTGTAATCACGATGAAACCCAAAAAATGGAGAAGATGGATGTGGCGATTCCATCTGATTTAGGTGGAATTAATCTGGGAAGTTTTATTGCACCACCCGGTACGGTGGGAGTTCTTTCCGAAGATGGCAACAGGCTGACTTACTTTTTGCCCGAAGGGTATGTGTATGCAGGTTTAAGCCAGGAGGGCGAGGTGCTTGCCCTTAACTCGGGCTGTTATGAATGTTATTCTAAATGCAATCAAGGCTGTGATGTGGTTAATTTAGGTGGTCAAATAGGATGCAGTCGTTGCACAGATCGCCAGGAATGTACTGGTAGGTCGTGTGATATTTTCTATTCACTATCGGATGCCGGCATAATCAATCTGAAGGGAGGAATATCTTTGATCCATGATGCCCAGGTTATTGAAACCTTACGCACAGATTTACCTTCCATAAAGGTACTGGAGAGGATAGAAGAAGTGTCAAATGAAATTGATCGCTTCGTGAACCAGGTATGGAAGGATAAGACGGATAAAAACAATGGTAAATGGGCGGTAGTTAACTTTTTTGGTGCAGCCGCCAGAATGTGGGTTCCTGCTGATCTGCAAGGTGCCAGGCTCATGGATGAAGGCGGAACATCGTGCAATTGTGCCGAGGGCTCCGGCTGTGTTTACGAAGCTATTTACCGCATGGGCATTAAGGTAGGCGAAATGTGCCGTTCAAATGCTGGCTTATAACACCAGTTGCTTTTTGGAGATACACCAGAATAAACAGTTCAAGATTGTGTTTTTGTAGGGGCTGCCTCAGTTGAGGCAGCCTTTTGCGTTTTTGTTCAATGGCAGGTTCAATAAAAAATAATTTGCTTTATTTGCAACATTGTTGCAAATATTGTTTGCACTGCCTATATTCGGCTCGCTTTTACCATGCTCATTTCCAGATTCACTCCATTCAGCATCGGTTGCCGGCATGTATCCATCAGCAGCAACGAGGCGGCACTTCACCGAATTTTGTAGCCTACCGATAACAACCGAAACAAAATCCATTGCGTTGCTCTTCGAAAGGGCACACGAACTTTTTGCGTAAAAGGAGGCATCGAACTGCGGCCGCATTCTTTTCGGGTAACTTATTTTCTTTTATGGGTATTTTTATTCTTAAATTTTCTTTTTGAATCGAATAAAGGGATTATTGTTCCGTTTAAGGGTATTTACTTGTTGCTGCCTGCCGGATATTGCAGCCGGATTTTTTAAGGATGATAATACATTCGCGATCAGAACTCCTTCAGCACTTTCACCTCTTAGGTACGAACTTTACCAGAGCCGATACGCAGACCAGAAGTCGGTTTGCAATTACTAAATCCCAAGCTGAAGATATTTACAGGGCAGCTGCCGAAAAAGGTTTTGAAGATTTTTTAATCCTTTCTACGTGTAACCGCACCGAGTTGTATGCAGTGGGTCATGCAGCCGATTTACAAAATTGTGTTGTTCACCAACTCCGTTTAAATCAGCATGACGTTGAAACTTATTTTTATAAGAAAAGCGGAAAGGACGCGGTTGAACATTTTTTCAGAGTGGTTGCCGGCCTCGACTCTCAGATTATTGGTGATTATGAAATCATGTGCCAGGTAAAAACCGCCTTAGAAGAAGCGCGGAAATATAATTTAGTGGGCACCATCACCGATCGGGTGGCGAATTTTGCTTTTCAGGCATCTAAGAAAGTTAAGACGCATACCAATATAAGCAACGGAAAATATTCTGTAAGTTTTGCAGCCGCTGAATTAATAGCACATGAAAATGAAAAATATCCGATAGAAAAAATATTACTGGTGGGAACGGGGAGTTTTGGCACAACGGTGGCACTGCACCTGCGCCGGTACTTTCCGGCGGTTAAATTTACCTTGTGCAATCGTACAGGCGATAAGGCCGATGCACTGGCCAACCGCATTAAGGCCGATATTCTCCCATTTGATCATTTCCAGAACTTTATAGATGAATTCGATGCCATCGTAACTACGGTAGGCCTCCAACATTATCTGGTGGACAAAGCTCATATACGACAATTACGACCAAAACTTTTTGTTGATCTGAGCGTACCACAAGCCATCAACCCTGAGCTCAAATCTATTCCGGGGGTGAGGTTATTTACAGTTGATGAGGTATCGGCCTTTCACAACAATTTACTTAAGCAGCGTAAACTGGACATTCCCCGCGCAGAAAAAATTTTAAGCCAGTTTATCGATCGTTTTATGGAATGGTATAAAGTTTACAGGCACCGGCACATTATTTTAGGCTATCAAATCAAAATACAAAATCTTACTTACGATCAAATCTCTCCCAAGCATGTTTTGGATTTGAATTTTCATGAAAGGGAAATCGAGAAAAATTTCTCAAAATTTATCCGGCATATTAAGGTGAAAGGATATACAGGTTGTAATGTAATTGAGGCGATGACGAATCTGATTACTTCGGAGAAATGAATTCGACTCGAAGTATTCGTATTGGCACCCGCGACAGCGAACTTGCATTATTTCAGGCCCGCCAGGTAATACACCAACTCGAATCCAGGGGCATTGAAACTGAACTGGTAACAATAGAGGCTGCGGGCGACATCGACCTGGTAACACCATTGTATGAAATTGGCATACAGGGAATTTTCACCAAGTCGCTTGATGTGGCCTTGCTTCAAAATAAAATCGACCTGGCGGTACATTCAACCAAGGATGTGCCTACGAAACTGGCAAAAGGGCTCATGTTGGGTGCTGTGCTGGAACGCGCTACTCCGTATGACTGCCTGGTACATCCGAAATGGGCAGGCTCATCGGATACGCCGGAAGAAGGAGTCATAGCTACCAGCAGCCTGCGCAGAAAGCTGCAATGGCTGCACCGATACCCAAAATATCGTGTGGAAAATTTGCGCGGTAATATCCAAACCCGTTTAAAAAAACTGGATGAATCAGTTTGGCAGGGGGCCATTCTTGCACAGGCCGCTTTGGAAAGATTGAACATCCAATCGCATCGTTTTATTACACTTGACTGGATGGTGCCATCGCCCGGGCAAGGTGCTATTGGCATTGCATGCAGGGAAGATGATCGGCATGCATTGGAGATATGTCGCTTATTAAATCATCGCGAAACCGAAGTATGTATTATGGCCGAGCGCGGCTTTCTTTCTGCGCTCCATGGAGGTTGTGCAGTACCTATTGCTGCCCATGCTCAATGGATAAAGGATAAACTTCTCTTTCGGGGAAACGTCATAAGCATGGATGCCAGGCGGAAGGTAGAGATAGAAAAGGTATTTGACTTTGATCGGGCGCCACAGGCAGGACAACTTGCATCGAAAGAAATTTTAGCAAAAGGTGCAGATGAAATCATCAAAGTATTCCGGGCTGCATGAGTGAGTTGTTTCATATCATATCAACGCGGAGCATCCATGTCGATGCAGTCGGACAACTGAAACAAATCGGCTGCAAAATTACGATGCACGATTTTGTCAGGAAAAGAATAGAGTTCGATCCAAAAACTACGTTAACCAAAGATGTTGTCTTAACCAGCCCCACCGGTGTACAGGCTTTTCTTGAAATGATAAAGGAGTTAAAACTATCGCCCGGTGATTACCAGGTTCATTGCATAGACCAGCTAACCAAACAAACAGCCACGCAGGCAGGCTTGACGGTGAAAGCATCTGCTCCCAATGCCCGGATGCTGGCCGAAGAAATCCTGAAGCATAGTGAAATCAGATTGGTAACCCATATCTGTGGTAATCGAAGAAGGGATGAATTATCCCAACAATTGAAATTGCGGGGCGTTGAAGTTAAGGATGTTGTGGCCTATTATACTGAATTTGCGCCTCTTGCTGTACGTGAAGATTATGATGGCATATTTTTTTTCAGTCCGGGTGCTATTGACAGTTTTTTGATTTTAAATGGCGTAAAGCAAGTGGTGTGTTTTTGCATTGGCCATACAACCGAAACCCATGCAAAACAAAAGGGATTTTTGCAGACTTCTATACCTAAGGTTTCTTCTGAAAAAGCCCTGGTGAGTTTGGCAATAGAATATTTGACAACAACCATTCATGATAAAAAATGATTTATTGCTAAGAGCGCTTCGCAAGGAAGAAGTGCCGCGCCCACCGGTGTGGATGATGCGGCAGGCAGGACGCTATTTGCCGGAATATATTGAGCTGCGAAATAAATTCGATTTTTTTACCCGCGTACAAACGCCTGAATTAGCCTGTGCAATTACGCTGCAGCCTGTTGATATTTTAGACACGGATGCAGCCATCATTTTTTCCGATATTCTCGTGATACCTCAGGCTTTGGGTATGCAGGTGCACATGAAAGAGGGCAGTGGTCCGGTATTGCCCAACCCTGTGCAATCGCGTAAAGATATTGACGGGCTGCAAACGCACACAGCATCCGAAAACCTGCAATATGTGTACGATGCCATTGGCCTTGTGAAACGTGAATTAAATAACCGGGTGCCTTTAATAGGATTTGCCGGTGCTCCTTTCACTATTTTGTGCTACATGGTTGAAGGAAAAAGCAGCAGGGATTTTAACAAGGCGAAAGCTTTTTGTTTTACACAGCCTGAAATGGCTAAAAGTTTGTTACAAAAAATTACAGACGTAACCATTCAGTATTTAATCAAACAAATTAATGCAGGGGCCGATGTGGTTCAGGTGTTTGATAGCTGGAGCGGACTGTTAAGTCCGGACGACTTTGATCGTTTTGCAGCTCCTTATCTGCTTCAGATTGCCGAGGCGGTATCGGTACATGGCCCGGTTATTCTTTACCCGAGAGGAAGTAACTATGCGTTACATACCTTATCCCTCCATCAATGTGTTTCTGCAATAGGTGTTGACTGGACCATTCGTCCAGGCGAAGCACGCTCGGTAACGGGTAATCGTGTAACCTTACAGGGAAATTTTGATCCGGCAAAGTTGATGATCGCCCCGACAGATATTAGAAAAGAAGTACACAACATGATAAACGGTTTTGGTGTGAAGGGTTATATAGCTAACCTGGGTCATGGAATATTACCTGATATTCCGGTCGATCATGCCAAAGCATTTGTTGATGCTGTGAAAGAATATGAACCAATGCTAATCCGAGATTAAAATGATAAGACGAAACAGAATATTGAGAAAAACTGCCGCGGCACGAAGCCTTTTTCAGGAGACAAGATTGCATCCGGATGATTTTATTATTCCTGTTTTTATCACGGAGGGAAACAATAGCAAAGAAGAAATACCCAGTATGCCAGGGTATTACCGCTACTCCATTGATTTGGCAATCGATGAACTCAAAGCGTGCTATAACCTGGGGTTAAAATGTGCTCTTTTATTTGTTAAAGTTCCCGATCACTTAAAGGATAACACAGGCAAGGAGGCGCTTAATGAAAACGGCCTTATGCAGCGCAGCATACGGGCTATTAAAAAAGAAATACCTGATTTGGTGCTGATTACCGATGTGGCGTTGGATCCCTACTCATCTTATGGACATGATGGAATTGTGAAAGACCAGCAAATTGTGAATGATCAAACAGTAGAAGTGCTGGCTGCGATGAGTGTAAGCCATGCCAGGGCTGGGGCGGATTTTGTTGCCCCCAGCGATATGATGGACGGAAGGGTCAAAGCAATCCGGGAAGCATTGGAAATAGCAGGGCATCATCAAACCGGTATCATGAGTTATGCTGCCAAGTATGCCTCTTGTTTTTATGGTCCCTTTCGTGAGGCATTGAACAGCAGCCCTGGTTTTGGAGATAAAAAAACCTATCAGATGAATCCGGCCAATCGGCTCGAAGCGATGAAAGAAGTTTTGATGGATGTGGAAGAAGGAGCAGATATCATTATGATAAAACCTGCGCATGCTTATCTGGATATTATCAGAGAAGTGAAAAATAATATTCATCTGCCTGTCAGTGCTTACCATGTAAGTGGTGAGTATGCAATGATTAAAGCGGCTGCCCAGGCAGGATACATTGATGAAGACCAGGCTGTTGTGGAAGTACTGACTGCTATTAAGCGAGCTGGTGCCGATCTCATCGTAACGTACTTTGCCAAACAAATAGTTGAAATTCTCAATGCCCGGAGATGACAAAGCGTATAAGGCTTTTTTTAGGAATAGAATAGAACAGTTCAAGTTTAATAGATGTAAAAAGTGGTAACGCCAATTCAAAAAACCAGAAGCGAGTTACTTTTTAAACATGCTCAGCAGCACATTCCCGGAGGTGTGAACTCGCCTGTACGTGCATTCAAAAGTGTGGGGGGAACACCGGTTTTCATTAAACGGGCCGATGGCGCCTATCTGTACGATGAAGATGGTAACCGTTACATAGATTACATTAATTCATGGGGGCCGATGATTCTGGGCCATGCCTATAAACCGGTGGTAGAAGCGATACGCCAACAAGTAGTTAACTCAACTTCATTTGGCGCACCCACGGAATTAGAAGTTCAAATGGCTGAGCTCATCAAATCCATGGTGCCTGGCCTGGATTTAATTCGGATGGTTAACAGTGGTACGGAAGCTTGCATGAGTGCCATTCGATTGGCACGTGGATACACCGGAAGAAATAAAATTATCAAGTTTGATGGTTGTTACCACGGACATGCTGATATTTTTTTGGTGAAAGCAGGAAGCGGGGTGGCATCTCTGGGTATTCAGGCGGTTCCTGGCGTATCGGCATCCGTGTCGCAGGATGTTTTAATAGCTCCCTATAACGATATGGAGGCAGTAAATGAATTAGTTGAGCAGTACGCTCATCAGACTGCTGCCATTATTGTTGAGCCGGTAGCCGGCAATATGGGGTGCATACCTCCAGCTGATGGCTTTCTGCAAGCTCTGCGCAGTGTGTGCGATAAACATAATATCGTGTTGATTTTTGATGAAGTGATGACCGGTTTTCGTTTGGCTCCCGGCGGGGCACAGGAATGGTATAACGTAAAAGCCGATCTGGTTACTTACGGAAAAATTATTGGTGGTGGTTTACCGGTGGGGGCATTTGGCGGTCGTAAAGAAATTATGCAACACATCGCTCCGATAGGAAATGTGTACCAGGCCGGAACGCTGAGCGGCAATCCTGTTGCCATGATTGCCGGCTACACCTTGTTGCAGGAATTGAAGAGTAATCCATCGGTATATACAAATCTGGAGAATACTACCCAACAACTTGTATCGGGTATTACTGATGTATTAACCAGAAAGGGGGTTAGTCATACAATGAATCAAGTGGGCAGCATGATGTGCCTGCATTTTTCTGATCAGGCAGTAACCGACTTCGCAAGCGCCAGTCAATGTGATGTTCAGTTGTTTAGCCGTTTCTTCCACCATATGTTGAATGAAGGTGTGTACTTGCCACCTTCAGCGTTTGAAAGCTGGTTTATCAGTGCGGCTATCACTGACAAAGAAATTGAACAAACCATATCAGCTGTAAAGACTTTTTATAAATGACGGAAGATATAATTTACCTGCTAAACAAATACGATGTACCCACTCCAAGGTACACAAGTTATCCGACTGTACCCTGTTGGCAACCAAAGTCCATTGATTCCAGTATCTGGCTGGAAGCAGTTAGAAACACATTTGTTAAAGAGCAAGGTGAATTAAGCATCTATATACATCTGCCTTTTTGCGAAAACCTTTGTACCTTTTGTGCATGCAACAAACGTATCACTAAAAATCATGCAGTAGAAAGTCGCTACATAAAGGCTGTACTCAAAGAATGGAACATGTACAGGCAACATTTTCCTTTTCGGCCTGTCATTCGTGAAATACATCTGGGAGGCGGCACTCCTACTTTTTTCAGCCCCGAAAATTTAACAAGCCTGGTAACCGAAGTTGTTGCAGATTGCAACATTGCCGATGATTATGAGTTTAGTGTGGAGGTGCACCCAAACTACACACACGAAGCTCATTTAATAGCCCTGCGCAAAGTGGGATTCAACCGGATTAGCTTAGGTGTGCAGGATTTTGATCCCGAAGTTCAGTTTATCATCAACCGGATACAACCGTTTGAAAAAACCAAAGAGGTGGTGGATTGGTCGCGTAAGTATGGCTTTCAGAGCGTAAACATTGATCTGGTATACGGCTTGCCCCGGCAGTCGGTGAAAAGCGTGGAGATGACCATAGAATATTTGAGAAACCTTGAGCCAGATCGGGTGGCGTTTTATTCGTATGCACATGTTCCCTGGAAGAGCAAAGGTCAAAGAAGATACACTGAGGCCGATTTGCCACCTGCGCCCGAAAAATGGAAAATGTACCATGCAGGCAGGGTGTTATTATTAAAACAGGGTTTTGTTGCCATTGGCATGGATCATTTTGCCTTGCCTGGAGATAAGCTCTACAAAGCATTCAGAGAAGGTAAAATGCATCGAAATTTTATGGGTTATACTACTACAAACAATAAATTGATTATTGGACTGGGTAGTTCCAGTATCAGTGATTCGTGGACGGCTTTTGTGCAAAACGAAAAGGAAGTAGAAACTTATGAAGAAAGGATTGAAAATGGCGAGTGGAGTTTTATTTCAGGCCATTACTTAAATGACGAAGATCTGATTTTACGCCAGCATATTCTCAATCTTATGTGCAAAAATGAAACTGTTTTAAATGATACGAATCTGAACAGACAATTTCTGGGTGCTGCATTTGTAAAATTTGAGCAGTTTGCTGGAGAAGGTTTGGTAGTCATAAAGGGAGATAAAATCAGCGTAACCGAAAAGGGGCAGTTATTTGTAAGAAATATCTGTTCGGCTTTGGATGCGCATTTGTTCCGGAAAAACGGTCTGTCAACCACTTTCAGTAAAGCAATTTAAAATGCATACACGCGCAGTTTTATTAATAAATCTGGGCTCACCTGATTCTTTTCAGAAAGATGATGTGCGCAACTACCTGGATGAATTTCTGATGGATGAGCGCGTCATTGATATACCCCGTTTTTGGAGAAATATTTTGGTGAGGGGAATCATCATACCCTTTCGCACAGCAAAAAGTGCAGCCAAGTACAAAACTATCTGGACGGATCACGGTTCGCCATTGATATTGATTTCAAGACAGGTACAGCAGAAACTGGCAAAAACTTTGCAACTGCCCGTAGAATTGTGTATGCGGTATGCTAAGCCGTCTCCGGCGTATGTGCTGGATAAACTGCAAAAGGAAAATCCCGATTTAAAAGAAATAATTTTAGTTCCGCTGTATCCACACTATGCCATGAGCAGTTACGAAACAGCTGCAGAGTATGTAAAACAAACAATTAAAAACGGAAAATATCCGTTTCAACTGAAAGTTGTACCCCCTTTTTATGATTATCCGGGTTATATTGATTCCCTGGCAAACAGCATTCGGCCATTTTTGCATCAAGATTTTGACCACGTGTTATTCAGTTATCATGGTATTCCAGAACGGCATATACGGAAAACCGATTGTACAAAATCGCATTGTTTTTCGGGTAGCGAATGTTGCTTCCTGCCTTCTGATGCACACCGTGTTTGTTATATGCACCAGGTAAAAGTTACAACACTGCGGGTGGCTGAAAAGTTAGGGTTAAGCAAAGACAGATTTTCCCTCTCGTTTCAATCCCGTTTGGGTTTGGATGCCTGGTTGAAACCTTATACTTCAGTACAACTGAAAAAATTCCCTGAACAGGGGATAAAGAAATTACTGGTTGTTAGTCCGGCTTTTTTGTGCGATTGTCTGGAAACATTGGAAGAAATTCACAAGGAAGGTTATGAAATTTTTATGAAAGCCGGTGGCCAGAAGTATTCCGTTGTACCTTGTCTGAACGACAGAGATGAGTGGATACATGCGCTGGCCCGGCTTATCAATCATTTTATGATTTCTGCATAACAGCATCATGGCGTTTCTGTACATAAAGGCACTGCATATCATTTTTGTAGTTACCTGGTTCGCTGGTTTATTTTATACCGTACGTTTGTTTATTTACAACCGGGAAGCCCGGGATAAAGCAGAACCTGAAAAAACGATTCTTCAAAACCAGTTTAATATCATGATTAAACGATTGTGGTACGGAATTACCTGGCCATCCTGCATACTTACTTTATTTTTTGGCGGATGGCTGCTGCATTACTATGCTCAACTTCCGGCCTGGTTGTGGATAAAGCTGGTATTTGTTTTGGGGTTGTTTTTATATCACCTTTCGCTTCATGTTTTGTATCGGCAACAGCGCAAGGGTATTTTTAAATATTCTTCACATCAATTGCGTATGTGGAACGAAGTAGCTACCGTTTTTCTGGTGGCCATTGTAATGTTAGTGGTTGTGCAAACCGCCTTGAGCCTGTTTTGGGGTATGGCAGGCTTGGCCATTTTTATACTATTACTGGCAGGAGGCATATGGCTCTACAAACTTGTCAGGGAGAAAAACCATTAAGTGCGGTTTCAGGTATTAAACTAATTTTTGAAATCAGAGCTGAAGCCTGTGCCGAAGTAAAACTGCATTGTTTTTACCGTAAATGGTTACCGTAATTTGCAAGGCTTCTTTGCTTCCGGAAACTTCCAGCACGCCAAAATTCTTCTGCATAATCAGTTCGCCAACGCGGTGTCGGTTTGTTTCGTCCCACGCTTCCGTCCAGGTATGTGTTAATCCGCTGGAGGTCACATCGTACAGCGGGTAGGGCAGACCGGGCAATTCTGTTTTCGATATTTCTGCGATGTGGCGGTCGCCACTGATGATGAGTATGCGTTTGTCGGGATATTTTTGAATGAGATGGAACAACCGTTGACGTGCTTCGGGGAAGTTGCCCCATTTTTCAAACCCGTGTTCTTCGGCAATTACCTGGATGCTGGAATTGATGATGATAAGTGCTGCCTTTGTTTTTCTTATTTCATCTTCCAGCCACTTCCACTGGGCCTCACCCAGGATGTCACCGTCATTGTTGGGCAGATAGCGGTAACGTCTTCGGTTGGTGGCTGAATCGAAGTAGAATTCCTTATATAATGTGTCGCGAAACCAGCGCGTATCCAGATTGAGAATGAGAATAGCGCGGGGCGCCTTGCCAAGCGTGTAGCTGTAGTACAATCCATCCCGCTTGCGCACCGGATGCGATGGCGATATATCCAGGAAGCTGAGCGCCAGCAATTTGCTTTCCTGCTTTCTGGAATAATGCTTGCCGCCATCATTGATTCCATAATCGTGGTCGTCCCACGTGCCGGTAACCGGACAGGTTTTAAGCAGTAGCTGATAGGACGGTCGGCTCTTCTGCTGGTCGTATTTCTTTTTCATTACCTCCATGTCGTGCGTGTCGCCATAGATGTTATCGCCACTCCATATCCACAGATCGGGCTTCAGCCGTACAATCTCTTCCCACAACTGCTCCTCACTGCTTTGGCGGCTGCAGGAACCAAAGGCAATGCGTGTAACCTGCGCTGGTAATTGAAGGTAACACAAGGAAATAAGTGTGACGAACAGTATTCTTTGCATGTGCATAAAGGTAAAATTGTATTGGAAAAATCAGCAAACCATTCTTAAATTTTCACAATTAAATTACACAGCTATGAGGCATTCATTTATTCTCATCTTCCTTTTTGTATGGGCCATCAGGGTTCAATCGCAGGATTTCCGGAGCGATTCATTGTATATGCGCACGCATTACGACAAAGCCGAGTATTTTATCCCTATGCGCGATGGCGTGAAGCTGTTTGCCGTGGTGTACACCCCCAAAGATCAATCGAAAAAATACCCGATTCTGCTGAACCGCACCTGCTACAACGCATCTACCTATGGCGAGTGGAAAACATACGGTCATCCTTCCATGTATCTGGTTCGCGATAAATACATCTTTGTATTTCAGGATGTACGCGGCCGCTATATGAGCGAGGGTACCTTTGACAACATGCGTCCGAATATCCCGGGTAATGACCGTAAAAATAAGACGGCTGTTGATGAAAGCTCGGATACCTGGGATACGATAGACTGGCTGATTAAGAACATCAAAAACAACAATGGGCGGGTGGGTATGTTTGGTATTTCTTATCCTGGATTTTATACGGCAGCCGCTCTGCCCGATGCCCACCCGGCACTGAAGGCATCCATACCACAAGCACCTATCTCTGACTTTTTCTTCGATGACTTTCATCACATGGGGGCTTATCTGCAAAGCTACACGGCTGCTTTTGCTGTGTTTGGTTATCAGAAAAATTCCAATACACGTGAAGACTGGTTTACGAACGAGCTGATGCGCTTCTTTGCCCTGCAGCCGCGTGATGGTTACGATTTTCATCTGCGGCTGGGCCCGTTGAAAAATATTACCGAAAAATTTCATTACGATAATTTCTTCTGGAAACAGATCGTTGAGCATCCGAACTACGATGATTTCTGGCAGAAGCGGAATATTTTGCCGCACCTGCGCGGTATAAAGCACGCAGTGCTCACGGTTGGTGGCTGGTTTGATGCCGAAGATTTATATGGCCCCCTGAATATTTATAAAACCATTGAAACCAATAATCCGCAGGCACGCAATTCCATCATCATGGGGCCGTGGGGTCATGGCGACTGGGCACGCGAAAACGGTAAGTCAACACACAACCATATTTATTTTGGCGACAGCCTTTCTACCTTTTACATGCGCGAAGTGGAAAGGAAATTTTTTGCCTTTCACCTGAAAGATGAAGGGAACCTGGATTTGCCGGAGGCGCTCATGTTCGATACTGGCACAAAAGAATGGAGGCGTTTTGCCACCTGGCCACCGCAGGAATATAAGCCGGTAACCTTGTACTTTGGCCCGGGTGGTAGGCTTTCGGTTAACACCCCACTGGCACCGCAGGCTGTTTACGAATATGTGAGCGATCCGAATAAGCCTGTGCCCTATACTTCTGAAACCGAGGGCCTTACCTTCACCCCCCGTAAGTTCATGAGTGACGACCAGCGCCACGCCTCGCGCAGGCCCGATGTGCTGACCTTTGAAACCGAACCTTTAACAGAAGATATTACGCTGGCAGGCGAAATCATGGCCCGCCTGCGCGTATCCATGACGGGCACCGATGCCGATTTTGTAGTTAAACTCATCGATGTGTATCCCAACGATCATCCGAACTATGAACATAATCCCCGAAACGTGGTCATGGGCAATTATCAGCAACTGGTGCGCAGCGAAGTGTTTCGCGGACGCTTCCGCAACAGCTTCGAAAAGCCCGAACCTTTTGTGCCCAACCAGGAAACCGATGTGGAATTTCCACTGCAGGATATTTTGCATACCTTTAAAAAAGGACATCGCATTATGATACAGATTCACAGCACCTGGTTTCCCTACATCGACCGCAATCCGCAGAAATATGTGGAGAATATTTACCTGGCCAATGAAAATGATTTCGTGAAGTCCACAATCCGCATCCATGGGGCCTCGAGGGTTGAAATAGGTGGCAACCAGCGGCTAAGCTGTAAGCTGGATTTTCGTAAGTAATGCATCAGCTTTGTCTTTCATTAAGTTGGGCAACGCAGAAAAGTTAATTTTGCCGGGCAATCAGTTGACTGAATACAAGATGAGAGGACTACTGTTCATGATTATGGCATTACCTGGCATTGCTGCAGCCCAGTTTGCAAATTATTTAATTGACAGTTCTTCCGTAAAGGGAATTTATCCGTACGATCCATCGGTAGCCATCAGCACAAAAAATCCGGATGTGTTGGTAGCGGGTGCCTCACCTTATTGGGTGTACCGTTCCACCGACAGAGGTAAAACCTGGATCCGCAGCCGGTTGTTGTGTCCTTATCCGGTTACCGGAAGTCCGAAATTACTGGCTGATTTCAAGGGACATTTTTATTACAGCCATTTTTCTAAAGCCAACGATTCGGGGGGGGCGGCATTTTCAGACCGGATTGTAGTGCAAACCTCAATAAATGAAGGCAGGAACTGGGATGCAGGTATTATTACCGCCCAAAAAGAAGGTACCTATCCTGCACATTATGGCATCACTTTGGCACGGGATGGTTTGCTGTATGCGGCATGGACGGAAATAGAACCTACCAGCGATGGTGGTTGTAAAGCTTACGTTATGCTGAGTAAGGCAGCGGGAGGTAAAAAATTTTCAAGGCCGGTGCGCATTACCGCGCAGGACGGGTCCTGCAATGAAGATGTTATGCCCAAGGGCGCCCAACCTGCTGTAACCAATGACGGAAGAATTTTTGTAGCATGGGCACAGGATGGAAAAATCTATTTCGACCGCTCGTGGGATGGGGGCAACATGTGGCTTGCCAATGACATACTTATCACCAATCAGCCGGGAGGTAACCAGATACACATACCGGGTATGGGTATTGTCGATGGTTCGCCCCAACTTGTCATTGACCAGAGCAAAGGACGTTTCAGCGGAGCCATGTATTTAATATGGACGGATGCCGGCGATGGCAATGCCGACATCTGGTTTATGCGATCGTTTAACATGGGCGATAACTGGACCGCCCCCTTGCGCATCCATACCGATGATGGCCAGGCCCATCAGTTTGCCCCCTGGATGACCGTGGATTCCGAAACGGGTTACATCTACATTGTTTTTTATGATCGCAGAAACCATCCGGATAACCACACCGATGTATACCTGGCCTGGTCATCGGATAACGGCACCACATTCAGGAATGTGAAACTGAGTGAAACATCATTTAATCCGGATATTAAAGGAAAAGGACACCGGTATACCTATATTTCGGCATACAACGGCATCATCATTCCGGTATGGACCCACATAGCTGGCAGCCGTACCAGTATATGGACTGCCCCTGTTAAACAATGGGAACTGGAAAATAATAAGGCAAAGTAGTGAAGTAAGTTAATCAGTAATTGTCAGCAAACAGTTGTATTTGAAAAATAAAAAACCTATTGACGTGATTCCGGGCTATAAGGAAAGATTGGTTGCCACCACCAATCTGCTTGCTGGTTTTTTTGCCCTGATTGCCCTTGTGCTGATGGTAATTAACATTTACACCTTTGGTTACCACACTTTTCAGTTGCTTTTTCTTGCTGTATCCCTTACCGAGTTGCTGGTGATATTCCTGAACCGCAAAAGCCTGACCATAGCCGGCAGATTACTCTTCTGTATATCACCGACCGTCTTTGTCATGGCTATTACCCTGCTCGACAAAGTTGTTTTACCGGAACAGCAGTATCTTACCTACTTCGACAGCCGTTTTTTTCTGCTTGTAACAACAGTCTTTCCCGCCATAGTGTTCGACTGGCCCGAGTGGCGTTATATTATGCTGAGCTTGTTAGTTACTTTCTTTGCACTGGTGTTCTTCGATCCTATTCACAACCTGCTGGGATTGGGATACTACCAGATGGGCTACTCTGTGCCATCGTATTATCATGTAAACCATATAACGTTTCTTTCTTTTATTGCTCTGTTGTTGGCTGTTTTCATCCTGAAATGGAGGGATTACCACGTTACCCGCAAACTGATGGAATCAATGGCTGAGCAGGAGCTCAGTGCAAAAGAAGTGATTGACAGAAACCGAAGACTGGAGCAACTTACCCGTGACATGGAGGCTCAGCATGAAGAAATGATCCAGCAACAGGAAGAGCTGAAGGCCAGCCATGAAATGCTGGAGCATGCCAACCGACTTATTGGCGAACAGCAGAAAAAACTTCAGGCTTACAATACTGAGCTGGAAAGGCTCATACGCGAGAAAAGTGAGGAATTGGTACTTACCAACGAAGAACTGATAAAGTCGAACAACGAGTTACGGCAGTTTTCCTTTACGGTATCGCATAACTTACGCGGACCGGTGGCTCGCCTGCTTGGCCTCACTAATCTGATGAGGCATGCAAAGTCAGAAAACGAAATCCGTGAACTTTCGGAATATATTCATCAGTCGGCAGGTGATCTGGATGGTATCCTTCGCGATTTGTCCATGATCATAGATATCCGCAACGACCTGTACAGGGTTCGCGAAAAGATTTCACTGCGCGAGGAAATAGATCGGGCCCTGCTGCTCACAGGTATTAAGGCCGGTGATGGTGAGATTCAGCTAAACTTTGAAAAAGCGCCTTACATCTATGCCATCCGTCCGATGGTGCACAGCATTTTCTATAATCTGATAAGCAATGCAGTCAAATACAAATCACCCGAGCGTCCGCTGAAAATCCATGTTCACAGTTATATAGATGGGCCGCAAAAAGTAATTGTGGAAGTAGCCGATAACGGACTGGGCATCGATTTAAAAAACCAGGGCGAACATGTATTTAAGTTGTATAAAAGATTTCATCACCATGTTCCCGGTAAGGGCCTTGGATTGTATCTGGTTAAATCACAGATGGAAATCATGGGGGGGAAAGTAGCTGTAACCAGTGAGCCTGATAAGGGCACGTTGTTCAGGCTCACCTTTCCTGTTCCTGAAGATGTGGACAAACAGTATTTCTTTGAAAATGATGCTGCACAATTGTATTACGATGCCAACCTCAACAACACAGTTATCATCTGGAAGCGGAACGTTACCAGCGAGGAATACCGCAGAGTATTTGAAGTGGTACTTCAAACCATTAAAACCTACAGCACACCCGGTTGGATAGCCGACCTTCGCAATCAGGGGGTGATTCAGCCGGAAGACCAGCAGTGGTTTGTCAACACCATACTTCGCACGGCACATCAAAACGGACTGCACAGAATTGGCGCAGTGGGATTCACCGACCCGATACGCAAGGATTATTTCGAACGGATGAAAAAAATAACACAAGAGCTGGGTATTGAATTGAGGGTTTTTGACTCAATAGAAGGAGCGGTAAGCTGGATGGCCCGATTTACACCAACCAAAAAAAGCTGAACACAATTAAAACCTTTGTGGTACCTTTGTGGTTCAAAACCTGTTAAGCAATAAATCATGGTAGAAACATTGAAATACAAGGTAAAAGACATTTCCCTGGCCGAATGGGGAAGGAAGGAAATTAAACTGGCAGAGGCCGAAATGCCCGGCCTGATGGCACTGCGCGAAGAATATGGTCCCAAAAAGCCGCTGAAAGGCGCGCGCATAGCCGGCTGCCTGCATATGACCATCCAGACAGCCGTGCTGATTGAAACTCTCGTAGAACTGGGTGCCGAGGTAAGCTGGTCATCCTGCAATATCTTTTCCACGCAGGATCACGCAGCTGCCGCTATCGCTGCCGCAGGCATTCCGGTATTTGCCTGGAAAGGCATGACCGAACAGGAATTTGACTGGTGTATAGAACAAACCTTGTTTGCTTTTAAAGACGGCAAGCCCCTGAATATGATTCTGGATGACGGAGGCGATCTTACCAATATGGTGCTGGATCGCTATCCGGAATTGGTGCCCGGCATTCGCGGCATTAGCGAAGAAACCACCACGGGTGTGCACCGCCTGATGGAGCGCGAGAAGAATGGAAAGCTGCCATTGCCTGCTATCAACGTGAACGATTCGGTAACCAAGTCGAAATTCGATAACAAATACGGTTGCAAGGAATCGCTGGTTGATGCCATTCGCAGGGCTACCGACATCATGCTGGCCGGTAAGGTGGCTGTGGTGTGCGGGTATGGAGATGTGGGCAAAGGTTCGGCCGCTTCACTGCGCGGTGCCGGTGCGCGCGTTATCGTAACCGAAATCGATCCAATCTGCGCCCTGCAGGCTGCCATGGATGGTTATGCCGTAAAACGCCTCGATGATGTGGTGGCCGATGTGGACATTGTGGTTACCGCCACCGGCAACTGCGATATTGTGGTGGACCGCCACTTTATGAAGATGAAAGACAAAGCTATCGTATGCAACATCGGGCATTTTGATAACGAAATAGACGTGGCATGGCTGCGCAGGCATGGTGAATGGGATAACATCAAACCACAGGTTGATTTGATAACTCTGCCCAACAACCGCCAGATTATTTTATTGGCGGAGGGCCGCCTGGTAAATCTGGGATGCGCCACCGGTCATCCTTCGTTTGTGATGTCCAACTCATTTACCAACCAGACGCTGGCCCAGATAGAGCTTTGGAATCACGCCGATAAGTACGCGAATAAGGTGTATACCCTGCCCAAACATCTCGATGAGAAAGTGGCAAGGCTGCACCTGGCCAAGATAGGGGTAGAGCTTGAAGAGCTTACCGATAAGCAGGCCCGGTATATCGGGGTTTCAAAAGAAGGTCCGTTCAAGCCGGATTACTACCGGTATTAATCCGGAATCGGGCGGCAAAACTTTCCGGGCTTGCCCGGAAAG
>DAIQOI010000008.1:0-132409 GCA_036787955.1 Cyclobacteriaceae bacterium | reverse complement strand
AACGTTTGGGTTTACGCAATTAAATATATAACCACTTTGGCAAAAGTCCAACTTCCTCCCCCTAAAATCTTCGAAATTTCATTGTTTTGAAGGATATATTTTTTATGCAATTCATTTGTCCGCAAGGTCCTCTTTCTCGCCACCAGCTCCCTGTGCCGGGCCTAATGTTTCTAAAGGACTGCGGATTTTGTCCAGCGACAACCGGCTTACGTGGGTGTAGATTTCAGTTGTCTTGGCCGACTCATGCCCCAAAAGTACTTGAATAAACCGGGTAGGCGTGCCGGCTTCTAAAAGGTGCGTAGCAAATGAGTGCCGCAAGGTGTGCAGTGTGGCCTCTTTATTTACACCCGCAGCCATCAAGGCACGCTTAAATATGGCCTGCAGGCTGGCTGCCGAATATTGTGCCCCGCCTACGCCCTCAAAAAGCCATTTAATAGGCTTGTAATTTTCTATATACCGTTTTATGTCTGGTATCAGGTTGCTGGCTAGTAACGTCTGCCGATCTTTCCGGCCTTTACCGCCACGAATAAAAATGGTTCCACGTGTTAAGTCCACATCGCCAGGTTTAAGGTTCAATAACTCGCTCCGCCTCAATCCTCCTGAGTAAATCAGCATAAGCGCCAGGCGGTGTTTCAAATTGGGTATTCTCTCAAATATCCTGATGATATCTTCTTTGCTCAATACCTGAGGAAGTTTACGCTCCTTCATGGGGCGTTCGAGATAATACACCTTACGTTCTTGTCCCAGCACCCGCTCGAAGTAGAATTTAATTGCATTGATGGCGGTGTTCTGCGTAGAAATACCCACTTTTCTTTTTTCAATCAGGTAAAGCAGGTAATGTCGTATTTCATCTTCACTGAGTTCTTCCGGCCGGCTGTCGGGAAAAAACCGGATAAAATCCTTCAATTGTGTAAGGTAGGTTTTCTGCGTATTAGCCGAATATCCCTTGAGCTTAAGTTTCTGCTGCATTGCCTGTAAAGCAGCCTGCTGATGAACTGTAGGCCGGTGTGGTTGCCGGTAAATCGTTACGTTGCCGGTCTGCCCTTCCTTTGTAGGAAATTTTTTCAATGCAGTTATATCCACCCGGGCCTTTCCCTTAAATGCATGGATGATATCACCGATTGTGCAACTACCCTCGGGTGAGTACCAGCATTTCATGGTTCTGCTGAAGGTAGCACCCGGTATGGCTTTTACCAGCCTTATCAGTTCCTCATCATAAGGAAAAGAAATAACATAACAGGCTGTATTGCGATGAACAGCCTTTGTTACCTGAACTGTTTTTTTAGCAGGCTTATTCACCATCCCAACCGAACATCATGCAAAGGGCCTATAACCAATCAGTATAGAAGCCGGCCATTGATCAATAATCTACGCTCAGTTATGTGCTTTGAGTCTCAATAGGCCCGGTCAACCGTACCCGACCCATACACTTTTTTCACGGTATTTTTGGTATTTCCCTTGTGCTTTACCGAACCGCTGCCGGCCACCAGTGCATCCAGGCTGTCGCTCACGTTCAGCTCGGCAATACCTGAGCCGCTTACCTTTACTTTGGCCTTTTCCACAGGGCAGTTAAAAGCATTCAAGCTGCCGCTGCCGCTCACCACCGCATCCAGCGAAGTGGCATATCCTTTCATGCCCAGCTTGCCCGAGCCGCTTACTTCGGCTTTTACTACATCGCCTTTAATATCCAGATCCATGCTTCCGCTGCCGCTTAGCGAAAGGTTGAGCAGCGAGGATGCCAGTGAATTTTCTGAAATTACCTTGCCGGCCCCGTTCACCTGTATTTCATCCACGTTTTTCACGCTTACATACAACTTCATGGTAGGATTCAGCTTAATATCATCAATCTTGGCCCAGATGCTTTTGTTCGGGTCATCGGGCTTGCGCTCCAGGTTGATCATGAGGATGCCATTCTCCACCGAAATTTTGGTTAAGTTGTAAATTTCAGTAAGGGCCTCAATGGTTACCTCCTGCTTGTTGGTTTGTTTCAGGTAAACCGTATAGTTGGAATTGTTGTATATGGCCCTGAAATCGGGTAGCTCAAGCACCTTTTTGGTTACCTGTGCCGGAACTGAAAAGGTTAAAATTAAAGCGAAAACAGTAAGGTTGAATTTCATAATGTTTAAGGTTTTGATGGATGTTTCACTGGGAAAGTGGCTAAAAATAATACAATCTGTGCATTTCCCGATGCACTTCCTGCCGGATTAAAATCGCGTATCAGCGTTTTTTTTGCCTGAAAATCGCCCGGTAAATTATCATAAACAGCACCAAACCAACAATAAGCACCATCAATACCTCGGGCGTGATTTGTTTTACGGCATGCATAACAGTAGCTTAAACGGTAGCAAGTTAACAAAACACGGTTGCCGATGAAATTCAAGGTTGAACGGCCAACGTTCGTAGTTCGCGCGCAGCAACATCAGGCAATCTTTCTTCACGGCTTGCAGCGTGACCCAGCATAACGGGGTTGGTTGTTTGTTAAAACCCTGCGCTTGAAGCCTTTTAGCCTGCACCCAAAACCCGCTTGCAAGTGGGCTGTTTAAAATTTCCATCTTACCTGAAAACGGAAATCGTTTCTTTGCGGTCCGTTAATCCGGTCTGCACCGCTGCCAATAGCATGGCGATTATTATATGCTGTGTGTGCAAATCGCAGCCACAGCGTTATGTTTTTCGATACATCGTATTCCACCAGTAAGTAGCTGCGTACCCCCTTATCACTCCATGCCGGAAAAGTAAAAGCCAGCCATACATCGTTCTCGTAAACATACTGTCTGTTTTCGTAATCATCGGTATCGAATAAAGCGTAGCGGCCGGTAACGGAAAATCTTCGTGCTTCATAAATGATGTCCTGCAAAACAATCATACCGCGGGTTGTTGCGCCAGGCATGTTGTAAGAGCTGAACTGGGCACGTGTGCGCATGCGTAGATTTTTTGAAGCAGCATACTCGGCTATCAGCCAGGTGTTGTGCCGTACACCATTTATTGTACGGTGCAGGTTGCCTTCGGCCGGACTTACATTACGTGCTTTACTTTCTTCGCGAAACTGTGCCACAAGCCGTGTGGTGCGTGCGGGCTGCCACGTAAACCGCATCAGCCATTCATGCCCGGTCGATGGGGCATGGGCGCGGTACCGAAGCCACGGAAATTCAAACAGATCAACATACCCTGAACAGGTAATTGCCCTGTTAATGCGATACTTCCATCCATAGTATATGCCGCGTTCATTTTGCGGTCGGCTACTTTCGGCAAAGGCGTTGGAATAAAAACTGTAAAAATCCGGACTGTAACTGCGCACCAGCCATGCCATTTCTAACCGGGTGCTTAGGTTACCCGCCAGGCCGGCAACTAAGGCATTTCCGGCACCGATACTTTGTGCTGCTTCGCTGAAAAAGGTAAAGTTCTTAAAGGTATAGTTTAGAAAAAGACCGGTGTTGGTTAAGGTGCTTCCCGTAAAAGCAAACTGATTATAAGGTAGCGATACCGGCCGAACAGGTTTGCTGAAATATGTTGTGTTAATGATAAGTCCGCCATCCAGCTGCTTGCGCTGAAACCTGAACACAGTGCCATACTGCCGCTCGGCCACCTGTTTTCTGCGGCTCTGTTCACTGGCGTTGCGGTGTAGTCCCGTTGTTGGGAATGAAGTGATAAACGATTGCTCCGTGCTGTCGTTCACTACCGAAGCGCTGCGCCATGCATAAGAAAAGTAAGGCGAAACCGACCAGAATTTTGATAAGGCAATGGTGGCGGCTGCTCCGTTCAGGTAACCGGCTTCGTTAAACGAAGTATAGGGCAGAAATCCCAGGTTGCTTCTGCGTGTGGTAGTTACCGTTTCACCCCCCTTGCCAAAACCAAAGTTTCCGCCTAGCAGCAGGCCTTGCCCCACCTGCGCCTGGTAGTGGCCGATGATAAGGTTCTTCAGACGCCCGCGGTGCATCAGTTGTACATGGGGCGATACAAAATCGAACCCGTAATGCTTTTGCGATGGGCCCCAGTAAAGTTGCTCACCGGCATCTTTTTCGGCTGTTATACCGATACTGTAATTGCCGGTCACGGCACTCCGGAAGCGAAAATAAATGGCATCTTCGCTTCCGCGGAAGCGCTGGTCTGGTGTGGCCGCATCTGTAAATCCATGTTTTCGCTCCAGTGTCCGTGTATATCGTAAAAGCAAATAACCGTTTCCACGTTGTGTTATCCGGCTGAGAATTGGCTGCGACTGCCCGGAAACATCTACGGTAAAAAAGGGAAGCATACGCTCAAGGGTCATCCGGTCGAAGCCGGGTACGGCCTGAAGTTCATACAGGCTAAGAAGCGGACCGTTTTCCTGGCGATAGCGTATCAGTTCCTGAACCTGTTGTTCATTCAGCAAGTTTAAAAAACGCAGTTGTTCCGCTGAAGCGGTGTTAATATCAAGGGGATGAGCCATGAGCATCAGCAGGTTTTCGTACAATTCTTCATAGTTCAGGTCTTCGTCCTGAAAACCCAGCAGCTCATCGGTAAGGCGTTGTAAATCCGGTTCTTTTCGCACAGGTTCCTGTGCTCCTGCCGGCAGGATGCCCGCTGCAAGGCCAATCACAACAAGCCATTTCATGATTGTTTCAGGTTATAAACGATGCTGCCCTGGTGTATTACCCGCAAGTGGGTATTGTACTGCAAACTGTAATCGAACTGAACTTTGCGGATGATAAATCCTGCTCCGAAAAATGATGCATTGGGTTTTATGTTAAAGCCGGTACGCACATACACACGCTGATGAAGGGCATATTCAAGTCCGGCTTTCCATGTAGTAGCATATTCCAGGTCTTTAGATAATTCGGTTACGATGGTCAGCTTGTCAGTGGGTGAAAAGGCAATTCCGGTTTGCATCTTTACCGGTGCCCGGTCACCTTCTCTGTTCAGTGCCGGCCGGTTTATATTCTGTATGCAAGCACCGATACGCAGCTGTGGTGTCAGTTCAGCTACTCCGCCCAGGTCGAGTGTAACAACACCCCGCGTACCAAAGCCTTCGGCCCAATATTGCAGATAATTCAGTCGTGCACCCAGTCCGGCAAGTCCCAGGCGGTTGGCATAGGCTGCGCTAACCAGGCTTTCACTATACAAAGCATCTCCAAACCGGAATACTGATACTCCTGCACTGCCCAACAACGCCGGCATGAGCACGGCAGCACCCAGGCGATTGGCGCCTTCCAGCAGGGGCGCAGATGAATAGGCAAATATGCCGGCAGGATGTTGTAACCAGGCTAATCCAGCCGGGTTGTGAAACATGCTCCAACCATCGGCAAGGCCTGCGGCAGCATTACCCATCGCTTCGGCCCGTGCACCCAGACCAGTAAATACACTTTGTGCCTGCGCAAAACAGGTACAAAAGAACAGCAGAACAAAAATCTTGCTCATGGGGTTTGGTCTGGTTAATTTAGAGCGAATGGAAAATAAACAAAAGCTGTTGCTTCTTTTTTTATTACAGGGCTTTGTTGTTTTGGCGCAGGATTCGGTTTTCCGTTACTATGATAATGGTAATCTCAAGTCGAAAGGCGTCATGGCAAACCAGAAACAACAGGGTTTGTGGTATCATTATTATCCTGATGGCACGCTGAACGCACGCTTAATATACCACGAAGGCCTGTTGCATGGCAAAGCCGAATATTTTCATCCCAACGGCACCCTCGGGGCTATTGAAATGTGGCAGGGTGGCTTGCTTACCGATTCGGCGTGGTATTTTTTTGAAGACGGCACCCTATACCGCAAGGGCATGTACAATAAGAGCAGGTATGAAGGCGCATGGGTTTATTTTTATCCGGATGGGAAAACGGAGCGCATCATCAGCTACCGCGATGGATTGCCACATGGAGAGGTAAAATATTTCGGAAAAAACGGCAATCTCTTGCAGGAAGGATTTTATCAGGATGGAAAGGAGCATGGCTTGTGGAAGTTTTACGATGAGGACGGCCGGTTAAAATTTGAAGGTTACTACGATAAAGGAAAACAGGTTGATCCGTGGTATCGCTTTACCGAAAAGGGAAGAAGAAGAATGAAGATCAGAGGTAAAAGCTGATTATGAGTGCGGGAGCGGGATGGCATCTTTCATCATGCCGGAAGTGCGATGAAAGGATCTTCTGAATGAAACTACGCACTGCATGTTTCGAGCTCAGTTCAGTTTTTTTGAACAATTTCGTTAGTTAAAAATTGCAGGATTCAGAAGCTGCCCGCATCGGGGCGATGGTTGGGTGAAGCATATCCTGAGCTCGCACAAGGTCAATTTTTAACGCTCAATTGCTTCTATCATCTTGCCGCATTCATCCGGATGTACCCATAGGATGTTAGGGTCGCGTCTGAACCAGGTGAGCTGGCGCTTGGCATACCGGCGGGTGTTGCGCTGGATAAGGCGTACTGCCTCTTCCCGGCTGTATCTTCCGTCCAGGCAACCGAATATCTCTTCATACCCCACCGTTTGGAGGGGAGTAAGATGGCGGTAAGGATATAGTTGTTCTGCCTCTTCAAAAAGCCCTGCCTCTACCATGTTGAGTACGCGCTGGTTTATTCTTTGGTAAAGTTCGGCCCGTGGTAAATCCATTCCTGTTTTAATTATTTGCCAGGGCAACTGCCTCTTGCTGCCTTTTTGAAATTCGCGGATGGATTTGCCGGTGTGCCACTTCACTTCAAGGGCACGCATAAGGCGCTGCGGATTATGCGGATCAAGGTGTTGCAGTGCACCTGCGTCCTGTTGGGCCAGTTGTTGCTGAAGCCAGCCAATACCATGCAGCCGGTATTGTTCCTGAATATGCGTGCGGATTTCATCGGGTATGTCGGGGATCTCATCAAATCCCTCCAGCAGGGCTTTCAGATACAATCCCGACCCCCCGCATACAATTACCGTGTCGTGTTTTTTAAAAAGCTCATGCAGCAGGTCATGAGCTTCACGGGCATACTGTGCGGCATCCAGTGGCCGGAAGATGGAATGCGAGGCAATGAAATAATGAACCACGGCTTCCAGTTCGTTCACCGAAGGACGCGCCACGCCAATATTCAGCTCTTTATAGCACTGCCGCGAGTCGGCCGATATGATAGCTGTATGAAAATGTTGAGCGAGTGTTATGGCTACACGCGTTTTACCCGAGGCGGTGGGCCCGGTAACTGCCACAAGTTTTTTTTCAGCAGGCTTCACGCCACAAAAGTACCAGTAACCGGCCTTACCTGTTATCGTCCATGATTAAATTCGCCTATCTTCGCACCCATTACAGAAGCCGTCATGAAATACACCACTGCTTTTCTTACCAAACTGGAAGATATGATTGCCGAATCCGACTATACGCTGCGGTACGAAAAGGGCAATTTCAAATCCGGTCATTGTTTGCTGCGCGAACAGAAGATTATCGTGATCAATAAATTCTATACCACCGAAGGAAAAATCAACGCCATACTGGAAATCCTCAGGTCAGTAGAACTGAATACCGAGCGATTTTCGGAAAAGAGCCGCAGGCTGTATGAAGAGTTGTTTCAAACCGAGCCAAAATCCTGAATATAAACCTTGACCGTCACCTTCCTCGGCACCGGCACATCACAGGGCGTGCCCGTTATCGGGTGCACGTGCGAAGTTTGCACGTCTGTTGACTTCCGCGACAAGCGCCTCCGCTCGTCCATTTACATTCAAAGCAACAACCTTAGTGTGATCATAGATACCGGCCCCGATTTCCGCCAGCAGGTACTGCGCGAAAATATTCAGCACCTGGACGCGGTATTGTTTACCCATGCTCACCGCGACCATACTGCTGGCCTGGACGATGTGCGGGCGTTCAACTTCAAACAAAACATTCACATGCCTGTGTATGGCAGCAAGGCCACGCTCGATCAGCTGCAACAGGACTTCGCTTACATATTCGGACCTGATAACTACCCCGGCCTGCCGCGCATTGAGCTCCGCCCCGTAGGAACCGAGCCTTTTACAATTGCCAATACCGATTTTATTCCGCTCCCGGTGCTTCATTATAAGCTGCCTGTGCTTGGGTTTCGGACAGGCAACTTTGCCTACATTACCGATGCCAACCACATACCCGGCGAAACCATGGATCGCTTAAAAGGCCTGCAGGTGCTGGTGCTCAATGCCCTGCAGCGCGAACCGCATATTTCGCATTTTAACCTGGAAGAAGCCGTTGCCGTGGCGCAGCAAATCGGTGCACGCAAAACCTTTTTTACCCACGTCAGCCATAAACTGGGCCTGCACCGCACTGTTGAAAAAGAATTACCACCCAACATGGAACTGGCGTGGGACGGTCTGCACATTAACCTGTAACCAGCAGAATTTGTACTTTTCCGGCTGGGCGCATGCACAACAACTACTTTTTATTTAAAGTGCTGGTCAATGAACTGCAGCCTGTGCTTCAGGGTGGGGTAGTGAGTGCCTGTTTCAGTCAGAGTAAGGATGAGCTGGTGGTGCAGATTGAAACAAGCAAAGGACCTTTTTTTATCCGTGCGCTTTTGTTGCCGGTGTTCAGCTGCATCTCATTTCCAACCGAATTTCATCGTGCCCGCAAAAACAGCATTGATTTGTTTAATCCGCTTGTCGGACAACGAATTGAGGAAATACGCACTATTGAAAACGACCGAAGCTTTTACTTTCAGTTTGAATCGGGTGTGCAGCTCATTTTTAAAATGCATGGCAACCGGAGCAACATCGTTTTGATACAGCCCGGAAAGCCCAACCTGCTATTCAAAAATCAGCTTCTGGCCGATACACAGCTAACCATTGATATACTGCGCAAAGACATCCATTATACATACGAAGCCTTTGCGGCAAATCTGCAAAACCTGCAATCTTATTTTGTAACATTCGGCAAACCGGTGTGGATTTTTCTTGCCAACCAGGGTTTTGAACAAAAAGACCTGCCGGAAAAATGGAAAATGTTTCAGGATGTGTTGCATCAGTTAAATCATCCCCAATTCACCCTCATCAGCGATCAACAAGGTTTGCGGCTTTCACTGCTGAAAGAGCCCGGCATAACAGAAACATTTCATCGTGCCACAGAGGCACTCACCGCATTTTTTAGTGCATGGATGAGCTGGCACACATTTCATCATGAATATGAATCAGTGAGGCAGCGGTTGGAACAAGCTATGAGCCAGACTGAATCGCTGATTGGCAAGCTGAATGAAAGACTCACTGAGTTGCAGCGGGAAGACAATTATAAAATGTATGCTGACCTGCTGATGGCGAACCTGCATCTGGTGCCTGCTGGATCAACGGAAGTTACGCTGCCCGATTTTATACATGGCAATCCGGTGCGTATTAAATTAAAGCCGGAACTCAGTGCGCAGAAAAATGCTGAGGTCTATTACCGCAAGTCGCGCAACCGTATTATCGAAATCCGGAAGTTGCACGAGCAGCTTCATGCAGCTACCGAAAGGCATAAACGCCTTACCATGAGTTTGCAGCGGCTACAGCAGGTTAAGGACCTGAAACAGCTGCGGTTGCTGAGAGATGAGTTGGCGCTGAGCGGGATGAAAGATAAGGCCCGGGAGAGACTGCCGTATGAGGAGGTGGTGTACCAGGGTTTCGTTATTCGCATCGGCAGGTCGGCACGCGATAACGATGAGCTCACGCTTCGATATGCCCATAAGAACGACCTGTGGCTGCACGTGCGCGATGCGCCCGGCTCGCATGTTATTATCCGGCATCAGCCCGGCAAACCTTTTTCTAAAGAAGTCATTGAGCGGGCCGCGCAACTGGCGGCCTGGCATTCGAAAAGAAAAACCGAGTCGTTGTGCCCAGTCATTGTAACGGAACGCAAATATGTGCGCAAACGAAAAGGAGATGCACCCGGATCGGTTATAGCCGATAAATCAAGAACCATACTGGTTACCCCGCAACCCGAATAGTTATTTCACCACGTTAATGCGCAGGGTGTTTGTTCGCTGCCTTTCGTGGATGGGCATGCTGGCCAGCACAATAAAAATATCGCCCGGCTGAACATGTCCTTCCTCTTTCAGAATTTTTTCCACATCGGCTACGGTTTCATCGGTTGAGTTGTGTTTGTCGTAATGGTAGGCCCGCGCACCCCACACCAGGTTGATGGTATTAATCAGCCACTTGTTGCCTGTAAAAACAAAAATGTTGGTGTTGGGGCGGTGCGATGCCGACTTGAATGCCGTATAGCCTGATGAAGTCATGCCTACAATGGCTTTGGCGCCTACATCCTTGGCCAGCTTGCAGGCCGCCAGCACCAGGCTGTCATTAATATAAATGGGCGATTTGGGATCCACGGGCCGGAACCGGTAATACAGGCTTTCATGCTTTTCTACCGAAGCGATCGTACGCACCATGCTGCGCACTACCTCAATGGGATATTTGCCGGCTGCGGTTTCGGCCGAAAGCATAACGGCATCGGCACCATCCATCACCGCATTGGCCACATCATTGGTTTCGGCACGGGTAGGCCGTGGATTTTCTATCATGCTTTCCATCATCTGTGTGGCAACAATTACCGGCTTGGCGGCTCGGTTGCACTTTTCCACAATCATCTTTTGTACCATGGGCACTTCTTCCAGCCATATTTCCACTCCCAGATCACCCCGGGCCACCATCACCGCATCGGTGGCGGCAATAATCTCATCAATATTGCTCAGCGCTTCCGGCTTTTCAATCTTGGCTACGATGCGCGTGGTCGATTGATGCCTGTCAATGATATCGCGCAACGTATTGATGTCGGCTGCTTTGCGCACAAACGATAAGGCCACCCATTCAACTTTATTTTTCAGGCCAAACTCCAGATCCTTCAAGTCCTTTTCGGTAAGCGAAGGTACGGTAACCCGGGTATAAGGCAGGTTAATACCCTTGCGCGATTTGAGCGGACCACCATGTACCACTTCGGTTATTACATCCACATCGCGCACCTCGGTTACCTTTAATTCAATCTTGCCGTCATCGATCAGTATCATATCGCCTTTCTTCACGTCAATGGGAAGGTTTTTGTAAGAGGTGCTGACAATTTCATGGTTGCCCACCAGTTCGCGCGTTGTTATGGTGAAAGACTGGCCGCGCTCCAGCTCCACATTGGGCTGTACCTCCTGAATACGGATTTTAGGCCCCTGCAGATCAAGCAGAAGCGCTACGGTGGTGCCCAGCTCATCGTTTATTTGCCGAACGGCATCAATTACTTTCTGGTGGTCGGCATGGGTGCCGTGCGAAAAATTCAGGCGGAAGACATCCACACCTTCCTTCACCAGGGCACGAAGCATTTCAGGCGAGTTGGAGGCAGGCCCTACCGTGGCAACAATCTTGGTTTTGTTGTAGGATACTTTTTCCTTCAGCATGATGGTTACATCACAAAGTTTACTTTCGATTTCAACTGATCGACAACGAGTGGTTGCACCAGCTCCACAAACGGAAGGGCACGCACACGTTCCGCAACAAAATTGGTAAACTGCGGGTCGTCAGACTGCGTCAAAAGTATAAAATCGAACTGAGGAAATTCAGGCACCAACAGAAAACGGGAACCCGATTCGTCAAGCGCCTTGTTGCGGAACAATTTCAAACGATTGAGACGTGTTTCGTGAGCGTAATACATAAAATATTTTTCCACCATCGGTTTAAAGCCCACGGCCAGATCGGGCATGCGCACCAGGTGAAATCCGGTTTTCCGGTTAATAGCCCATGCCAGCTTATAGCCCTTTGCCGGAGTAGTTATACCGGTCAGGTCAAAATCATAGGCATAGTCAATGATAAGTTTGGATTTCTTCATGGGTTACCGGTAAGGCAGGCCGGAAGGCCCTTTTTGCAAAGTTTGACAATATTGCATGAAATCTTTTTCTTTGCACAGTTTTTAAATCCCTTAAACATTCAAAAACATGTCTGAAATTGCACAAAAAGTAAAGCAGATTATCATCGATAAACTCGGTGTGGAAGAATCTGAGGTTACGCCCGAAGCCAGCTTTACCAACGATTTGGGAGCTGATTCGCTGGATACCGTTGAGCTGATTATGGAGTTTGAAAAGGAGTTCAACATCTCCATCCCCGATGAGCAGGCCGAAAATATTTCTACAGTGGGCCAGGCCATTTCTTATCTTGAGCAGAACGTTAAAAAATAAACAGGCTCAACAGCCATTTTAACCCTTTTTTCATGACTTTAAAACGCGTAGTCGTTACAGGCTTAGGTGCGCTTACACCGATCGGTAACACCCTTCCGGAGTACTGGCAGGGTTTAAAGGACGGTAAAAGCGGTGCTGCCCCGATTACGCGTTTTGATGCTTCTAAATTCAAAACCCAGTTTGCCTGCGAGGTCAAGAATTTTGACATCGGCAACTTCATGGACCGCAAAGAGGCCCGCAAACTCGACCCTTTTGCCCAGTATGCCATGGTCGTGGCCGATGAAGCCATCCGCGACTCCGGGCTGCCCCTGAATGAACTGAACCCCGACAGGGTAGGTGTAATTTGGGGCTCAGGTATTGGCGGGCTGCTCACTTTTCAGGAAGAGGTTAAATCGTTTGCCAAAGGCGATGGCACTCCGCGCTTCAACCCCTTTTTCATTCCTAAGATGATACCCGACCTGAGCGCGGGGCACATCTCCATCAAGTACGGTTTCCGCGGTCCCAACTTTGTTACCGTCTCGGCCTGTGCCTCTTCTACAAATGCCATTTACGATGCCTTTACCTATATCCGGCTGGGCAAAGCCGACATCATTGTAACCGGAGGATCGGAGGCAGCCGTAACCGAAGCAGGGGTAGGTGGTTTCAATGCCATGAAGGCCCTGTCGGAACGCAACGACTCACCTGAGACAGCCTCACGGCCTTACGACAAAGACCGCGATGGTTTTGTGCTGGGCGAGGGTGCCGGAGCGCTTATACTGGAAGAATATGAGCATGCCAAAAAACGCGGGGCAAAGATCTATGCCGAAATTATTGGCGGGGGCATGTCGGCCGATGCCTACCACATCACTGCCCCGCATCCGGAAGGGGCCGGCATCATTAAAGTAATGCAACACGCCCTCGAAGATGCAGGCATTGCCCCTTCGGAAGTAGACTACATCAATACCCACGGTACCTCTACGCCCCTCGGCGACATAGGCGAAATCCGGGCCATACAGCATGTATTTGGCGAGCATGCCTACCGCATGAACATCAGCTCCACCAAATCCATGACCGGCCACCTGCTGGGTGCAGCGGGGGCCATCGAAGCATTGGCCTGCATTTTAGCCATCCGCGAATCGGTCATACCGCCCACCATCAATCACTTTACCGATGATGATGAGCTGGACCCCAGGCTCAATCTTACCTTCAACAAGGCCCAGCAGCGCGAAGTGAAAATTGCGCTCAGCAACACGTTCGGCTTTGGTGGGCATAACTTTTCGATATTGTTTAAAAGGCCTTCTTAAAACAGATGCTTGTGAGAGTTGAAGAAATTAATGTAACTTTCTTCACGTAATTAACAGATATAAGCTGCGTGTGGCGCCTGCTTAAAATTTCAAAGAAACAAAACCCATCTGATAAAAAACTAGTGGCAGCCATTGAGAATCTGGCTGGCTTTACTCCTGTTAATCTGGAATTATACCGCCTGGCCACGCTTCACAGTTCCATAGCCAAAGAAAACGGTCAGGGCATGAAAGAAAGCAATGAGCGACTCGAATACCTGGGCGATGCCGTGCTGGGCGCAGTGGTTGCTGATTTTTTGTTCAAGAAATTTCCATATAAGGACGAAGGCTTCCTGACCGAAATACGATCGCGCATTGTAAATCGTGAGTCACTTAATCTCATGGCCCGAAAAATGGGTATTGCGTCTATCGTGCGCTTTGACGAAAAAAATACCCAGCTTCAGCAGGCTATCCTTGGCAATACCCTCGAGGCCATTGTGGGTGCCATTTATCTTGATAAGGGATATGCGCGTTGCAAGCGGTTTATAATACAAAAACTCATTAATCCCTATGTCAACCTTGAAACACTGATTCATTCCGATACCAACTTTAAGAGCCGGCTTATTGAATGGGGGCAGCGCACGTGCCGCGAGGTGCGCTTCGAAATTGAAAATGTAAAAAAAGTGCGGGGGCACAAAGAATTTACTGCACGGGTATGGATCAATAATGAACCACACGGCGTTGGTTATGGCCTGAATAAAAAGAAGGCCGAGCAGGATGCTGCCTGGAAAACGTGCATGCAGCTGGGAATTCTGAACGAACCTGCAGGCTGATTGCCAATCGTTTGCTTTATTGCGAAGGTAATTATCACCGCATGCATCCTACACGCATTCGCATAGCCGGCGCTACGGTAAACCAGACCCCACTCGACTGGGAGGGAAACCTCCGGAATATCAGAAACGCCATCGAAGAAGCACGCAGGCTGAAAGCCCACCTGCTGATACTCCCTGAATTGTGCCTTACCGGCTACGGATGCGAAGATTGGTTTTTAAGCGACTGGTTATCGGAAAAGGCAGCCGCTAAACTCGCTGAACTCCTTCCGCACACTGCCGGCATTGCTGTATGCCTCGGGCTTCCTCTCCGTTTTGAAGGACATACCTACAACGCTGTAGCCGTGGTGCACAACGGCAGCCTGCTGGGCATCACTCTCAAACAAAACCTGGCACGCGATGGTGTGCATTACGAACCGCGATGGTTCCGCGCATGGAGGCCGGGCCGGGTTGAAACCCTTAGCCTTGGCGGCCTGCCGGTTCAGGTCGGGGATTTGATTTATGAACTGAACGGAATACAACTGGGAATTGAAATATGCGAAGATGCCTGGGTGGAGAAGCGGCCTGCACAAAATTTGTGCAAACACCGGGTTCACATCATTGCCAATCCAAGCGCCAGTCATTTTGCATTAGGCAAAAGCGTCACACGCGAAGAATTGGTTATTCATAGTTCCAAACGGTTTGGTTGTGTTTATGTTTACGCCAACCTGCTGGGCAATGAAGCCGGCAGAATGATTTACGATGGCGATATCCTGATTGCCCAAAAGGGAACCTTGCTGGCGCAGAACCACCGACTTCAAATTAAACCGGTAAATGTACTGTGTTGTGAGGTTGACCTTGAAAATGCTGAACAGAGCGAATCGCAGCCTATAACCGACAACAAGGAACGCAACGAAGAATTGACACGCGCAGTTACGCTGGCGCTTTTCGATTATCTGCGCAAAAGCCGTTCGCGCGGATTTGTGCTTTCATTGAGCGGTGGTGCCGACTCGGCCATCTGTGCCGTAATGGTAGCCGAAATGGCAAAGCGTGTTTCAGCATCATTAGGCGTTGAGGTGTTCCGGCACATTCTTCAAAAACCCGATTTAAATACGGTGGAAGAAGTTATGCCGCATTTGCTAGCATGCGCCTATCAGTCCACCCGCAATTCTTCATCGCTCACCGAGCATGCCGCAAAAACGTTGGCCACCTCGCTGGGGGCAACGTTCTACACCTGGAGTGTTCAGCCGGAAGTTGACAGTTACATCAGTAAAGTTGAACAGGCTGTTAAGACATCGTTAAACTGGGAGAACAACGACATTGTTCTACAAAACATACAGGCCCGCGCCCGCTCGCCCATCATCTGGATGCTGGCCAACCTGCGCAACAGCATTTTGCTTACCACCTCCAACCGCAGCGAAGGTGACGTGGGCTACACCACCATGGATGGCGACACCAGCGGCAGCCTGGCACCGGTGTCTGGTCTGGACAAGCCTACTATTCTCAACTGGCTAAAGTGGGCAGAGGTTAATTTAGGATATACAGGACTTCAGCATGTTAACTCTATAAAACCCACTGCCGAACTGCGGCCGCCCGATAAGCACCAGACCGATGAAGACGACCTGATGCCCTACACCGTTATGCGCAATATAGAAGAACAGGCCATCTACCTGAAAAAATCACCGGCTCAGACTTTCCACTCGTTGCGCGCAAAATATTCCGATACCCGACAACTGAAAGTCTTTGTGCGGAAGTTCTACAAATTATGGGCAGCTAACCAATGGAAGCGGGAAAGACTGGCACCCTCTTTTCATCTGGACGACTGGAACGTGGACCCGCGTACCTGGTGCCGATTCCCCATACTATCCGCCGGATTCGAAGACGAGCTCAAGGAATTGGATGACCTGTGAAGAACAAATTACCACAGAGGCTTCCATTCAACAACTATACTCTTATATTTGCGCCCATTGTTCGTAAACTCCAATCGCTATGTCGGCTCTGAGTTTTATTATCTGGAATGGTAGCCCTGAAATTTTTACCATACCGCTTCCCTTTGTTGATGGTTCTCTTACGCTTCGCTGGTATGGATTGCTGTTTGCAGCCGGCTTTTTAATCAGCCAGCAGATTCTTTACTACATCTTCAAAAAGGAAGGAAAACCAACAAGCGATGTAGATACACTTACGGTCTATATGGTTGTTGCCACCATTATAGGTGCGCGCCTGGGACATGTGTTTTTCTATGAACCCGAACGTTATCTGGCCAACCCGGTAGATATTTTGAAGATCTGGGAAGGCGGCCTGGCCAGTCATGGGGCAGCCATTGCCATACTTATAGCACTTTGGCTATATGCCCGAAAGAAAAAGCCCGGACAAAGCTACCTGCAGATACTCGATCGCATTGTGATACTTGTGGCCCTTACGGGTGCCTTGATACGAATTGGCAACTTCTTTAATGCCGAAATTATCGGTAAGCAAACCCACAGCAATTACGGGGTATTCTTTGCGCGCCCCGTTACGCAGGTGCTTATGCGGAACGACATATTTACTGACATCAGATACGTAAAAATTGACAGCGCTGCGAAAAGCTATCCTTATCCTCCCATAAAGATTTTGTGCCAGTTTAATCCGAAGAAAAATTACGAGGAGCCTAATCTCAGGCGCTTTCTGGTAAATGAAGTTTCTGATGTAATGATGTACAATGCGCGTGTGCGCGAGCACATCAGTCAGGGTGACTTTGTGTACGATCTGGTGCGTGACGAAGATGGTACCTGGTATGCCATACTAAGTACCCTGGCGGTTCCGCGCCACCCGGCTCAGCTCTATGAGGCAACTTCATCGTTCCTGCTGTTCCTGTTCCTTTTTTACCTGTGGAGCCGCCGCAAAGAACATACCCGCCCGGGCCTATTGTTCGGTTGGTTTATGGTGATTTTGTGGAGCTTGCGGTTTGTATATGAATTTTTTAAAGAACCACAGGTTGATTTTGAGTACGACCTTCCGCTATACATGGGACAATTGCTAAGCATACCTTTTGTAATTTTAGGCATCATTGTGCTGGTGTATGCTTACCGCTCCAAAGCCGGAAATCTGCAAAACAGGGAGTAAAGCATACCGGCACCCAAGCACAGGTCCGGTATGCTCAGACTGATTTGCGGTATTTTAATTTTACTCTCTGGTAGTGCTTTTAGCGGGCAAGCTCCTGATCCTGCTGATTCCCTCAGGGGTGCCCGGCACCGCAGGGCGATTGCCGATTCGGCTGCGCGGATGGTGCGCATTAACCGTATTCTCATCATCGGAAACCGTATTACCCGCGAGCATATCATTTTGCGCGAGTTGTCTCTGCGTTCGGGCGATTCGGTGAACTATTATCAAATGCCCGAAATACTGGATAAGGACCAGAAGAAACTTTTCAACCTGCATCTTTTTCATTCGGTACAAATCAGGATGCTGGAGCTCCAACCAGGACTGATGGACCTGCTCGTAGAAGTAAGTGAGCGTTGGTTTACCTTTCCCGTGCCCATCTTTCAGCTGTCTGACCGCAACTTTAATGAGTGGTGGGAAAACTACAACCACGACTTCAGGCGGGTTAATTATGGATTAAAACTCTACCAATACAACATGCGCGGACGCAACGAAACGCTGCTGCTCACCGCACAGTTTGGTTATGTAAACCGGTTTGAGCTTACGTATCGCGTTCCCTACTTCGACCGGAAGCAAAAGCAGGGACTGATTCTGGAAGCTGATTTTATTGACAACAAAAACCTGGCGGTTCAGACAGTTGACCATAAACTCGACTTTCTGGAAATGCGGATGCTGCTGCGAAACACACGGGGTGCAGCACTAACCTACACCTACCGCAACTCATTTTATTATCAGCACCGGCTGAGATACGGTGTAAGGTTAACCAGCATTGCCGACACGGTGGCCATGATTAATCCGAACTATCTTGGTGAAGGGCAGGGACTGAGCCAGCGCTTTGACTTCCTGAACTATCAGTTTATTGCCGACCGGCGTGATGTGGCGGCTTATCCGCTCAAAGGGCATTATATGCTGGCTCAGATACAACAAAACGGCCTGTTCAATAGAAGTGACCTGCGTGTTCTGAATGGTTCACTGAGCATAGCCGGTTTTGCCGACCTTGGAAAAAATTTCTTCCTCTCCAACCTCAGTTATGGCTACTGGAGCAACCGTCAGAATATTCCGTACCTCAATTTCGGAAGCATGGGCTATAATAAAATTTTTGTTCGCGGCTACGAAGTATATGTAATCGAAGGCCCATGGTTTCTTCTCAATAAGACGACCCTTAAGAAACGCATCTTCTCCCGAACGTGGCAGTGGGAAGATATGCCGGTTAGTCAGTTTCAGTATTTGCCCCTTTCGGTTTTTGTGAAAATCTATGCCGATTTTGGATATGTGCGCAATTACCCATATTACAACTACCTGAACGTGAACCAGCGCCTTACCGACAGATGGTTATATGGTGCTGGTGTTGGTCTGGACCTCGTTAGTTCGTACGATGTAGTGCTGCGGTTCGAATATTCCTTCAATGCCGAAGGCCGCAGCGGGCTTTTCTTCCATATTAAGAAGGAATTCTG
Organism: Cyclobacteriaceae bacterium; assembly: GCA_036787955.1. Classification (GTDB taxonomy): domain Bacteria; phylum Bacteroidota; class Bacteroidia; order Cytophagales; family Cyclobacteriaceae; genus UBA2336. The sequence goes on along the minus strand of DAIQOI010000008.1, from coordinate 113,674 downwards.
ATGGTGGGTCGTCTTGCTTGCTGGTCGTTGGGAAAATCAGTCACGCAGTCCATAATCTGTTGCCTGCAGTTAATAGCTTCTCCGAAACGCGGCCTTCGACAGGCTCAGGCCGCAGGTTCTGTATGCAGTAAATGGCTTTCAGTTTCGCTCTCAGAAGTTTCAAGTTGAAAGTTTAAAAATTACTCCCGGCCTAACACGGGCAACGTACTGCTACCTGCTTAATGCCTATCTTGCGGCCCGTTATGTCCAAAAAAGTTTTAATTGTAACCTACTATTGGCCGCCCAGCGGAGGCAGTGGTGTGCAGCGATGGCTTAAGTTTGTAAAATATCTGCCAGAGTTTGGCTGGACACCATATGTGCTGACTCCTGAAAATCCCGCATTTGATTTACGTGATGAATCGTTGCTGAAAGACATTCCGCCCGAGGCCGAAGTGCTCAGGTTGCCAATATGGGAACCTTACCGGTTATTAGGAAAAACAAAAGGCAAAGATGAGAAAAAGGCAAAAATATTTTTCTCGTCCGGGAAATCACGGACACAAAAAATAATGAGGTTTATCCGAGGTAATTTCTTTATTCCCGATCCACGAATGTTTTGGGTAACACCTGCATCTCGCTTCCTGGAAGACTTTATCCTTCAGGAGAAAATTTCACATGTTGTTACAACAGGTCCTCCGCATTCCATGCACCTCATTGGCATGCGCCTGAAAAAGAAGGTACCTGCCTTAAGATGGGTAGCCGATTTTCGCGATCCGTGGAGCGAGTGGCACCTGCTTGACGAATGGCAAGTTAGCCGGCCGGTAAGAAAAGTTCATCAGTACCTTGAAAAGAAAGTACTCACCCGTGCCGATGCCATACTTACAGTAACGCCCGGCCTTGCTGCTCATTTTGGCCAACTTGCCAACCGAAAGGTGGTGTGCATAACCAATGGCTACGATGACTCGGATGTAAGCGATATACAATATGTACGTACCAACCGGTTTACCATTCGGCATACGGGGTTGGTCAAGGATGCGCGGCCCTTTATGGAGGCTGTGAAGCAGGTTGCCCTGGAAAACGCAGCTTTTAAAGATGCGGTACTCGTTGACTTTACCGGTGAGGTACATCCGGACTTTCGCAGCTATGTTGAGAATGATGAAACATTAAAACAAATTACCCGGTTCAGCGGATATAAGCCACACCGCGAACTTCCGGCACTGTATGCACAAACCGATGTGCTGCTGTTGGTTATACCCGATGTTCCCCTGGCCAGAGCTTACCTGCCCGGAAAATTATTTGAATACCTGGCTGCCAAACGCCCGGTTATTGGCCTGGGCCCGGAAGATGGCGATGCGGCTGCGATTTTGGCGAAAACCGGAGCCGGTATGGTTATTGAGCCTAAAAATTCGATAACTATTAAGGAGGAGCTTCTCCGCTTATTTTCAGATTGGCAGAGAAATACAGATGCCATCAGCACCGGTACAGGTATCGAATCGTACAGCCGCAAATCGCTCACAGGTGAATTGGTTGGGCTGCTCAATTCCCTTTAGGTTTTGTATGTTGCGCTGAATATTAACCGGTTTGATAAGCAGGCATTTCATTAAAAGTTCCATTATATATACCGTGGCCGGCACACTGCCCATGGCCAGCGCAGTAGTGCTCTTGCCGTTTTATGTGGCCTACCTCTCCACTGAATTATTTGGGGCGCTTGCCGTTTACCTGGCAATCTCCATGCTGGTGCAGATAGTTGTAACGTTTAGTTTTGATGCATCACTGTACGTTTTTTATCACGACTTCAAACACGACAAGGAGAAACTAAGCGGGTTTATCAGCTCATGCTTCTCTTTTATGCTGCTGCTCGGTGTGGGGGTGGCTGGTGCAGCTGCATTAACCGGTGAAGCCATTTTTACATGGCTTTTTGCCGAACAGAAGCTTAGTTTCTATCCGTATGGCATGCTTTCGGTAATAACCGGTTCTTTTCAGGCATTGTTCAAAGTAAGTACCAGTTTGCTGCAAAGCCGCGGGCAACCCACGCGGTTTTTCTGGTCTAACCTGCTCAACTTTTCGCTTATTGCCATCCTTACTATTGCTGGCCTGACCTATTTCCCTAATAACCTGATAGGTCCGGTTGGTGGACGTGCGGCTGCGGCCATCATCTCAGGCACGGGTGCACTCATCCGTATTTACTTTGAGTTTGGTTCGCGTTTTAACTATCCGCTGTTGCGCTCTACATTTTCGTTCAATACCTACTCATTTATTTACCAGCTCCAGCTGTGGGCCGTAAATTATTTTGATAGGATACTGATGGTTTTCTTTTTGCCACTTTCGCGTGTGGGTGTGTACGATTTTGCCTTTAAATGCATGCTGATTGTTGACTATTCACTGAACGGACTTTTCAATTCATTTTATCCGAAAGTAATTAGCCGCGTGGCTGAACAACAGAAGAAAGGAACAACCATTGAGATTAACCGTTACTATCACGGGCTGACTGCTGCAGCAGCAGTGCTGGTGGCAGGTTGCATCTTTTTGTTCCCGGTTATACTTGGATTTTTCAGGGTCAGATCAGGGTATCAGGAAGCGTTGGTGCTGATGCCCTACATCGGAATCATGTACTTGTTAAAACCCTTGCGTCTTTACATGGCCATGCCTTATTCTGTGCTGAAGTACACCAAACCCTTGCCAGTGTATTATATGATTGTTACGGGAGTAAAAATTGGGTTTATGATGCTGGCGATACCCTTCTTAGAACTGTTTGGCGTAATTCTGGCTTCGGCTGCTGCCTTACTGGTTGAGATCCTGTTGCTTTACCTGGGCAGCCGCAACCGCTTTGCTTTTAATAACCTTAATGCCTATAAACTGATTGTATTACCGGTGGTATTCGGGCTTGTTATTCTAATCACGGAAGTGCTTAAACTTCCTTTAAGTCAACACTTCGTTCATGCTGCTTATTGTGCAGTGTGCCTGGTGTTGTTGCTGTGGGTTTACCGCCATGAATTGGGGTTGATTGATCCATTGCGTTTAATACACTAAATGATGAAACCAATGAATGATAAGCGACCGGTAGTGGTGCATTACAATTCGCGTTACCTGCCACTTACGGAAAACTGGATTTACAGCATACTGCGTTGTCATAAATCATTTGAACCGGTTTTCATTACCCGAAAGATTGAGAATCTCCATCTGTTTCCGTTGCCAAAAATTTATACGCTGGAAAGTCTGAATGCAGCAGTTCGGGTATTGCAGCTTATTTTTTCGAAACTGGCAGGATATATTCCTTTCTTTAATACAGTTTGTAAAAAATCAGGTGCACAGGTGCTTCATGTACATTTCGGATATCATGGTGTGAAGCTCATTGGGCTTAAAAAGAAAACCGGCTTACCCATGGTATGCAGTTTTTATGGCGATGATGCCTTTCATTATCCGATGAAGCCCTTCGTCAGAAAACAATACCGGTCTCTGTTTGCTAAGGCTGATATGATTCTTGTGCTGGGGCCCTATATGAAAGCGCAACTGTTGCACCTTGGATGTGCAGAACACAAAATAAAAATACATCACTTGGGTATTGATACCGAAGCAATTGCAGCCAGGCCCCGACAACGGAAGCCAGGCGAAGCCGTGCGCTTTATGACCTCCTGCAGTTTGCGTGAGAAAAAGGGTGTGGGGATTGCCATCAGGGCGCTGGCAGATTTAAAGGATAGTTATGCCTTTACGCTCGATCTGGTTGGCGATGGACCGCTGCGTCAGTCTTTACAGCAGCTGGCCGAACAGCATGGTATTGCTGATAGATTAACCTGGCACGGGTATCAGCCTTATGCTTTCGTTATCGAGAAAATGTATCAATGCGATGTACTCATTCAGGCCAGCCTTACCACATCGGATAACCGTAAGGAAGGAACTCCGGTAGCTATTATGGATGCGATGGCCACCGGCATGGCGGTTGTGGCCACACGCCATTCAGATATTCCGGAGCTTGTTGAGGACGGTGTTACCGGCTTATTGGCTGAAGAGAATGACGTGGAAAGCCTGCGAACTTGCTTGAAAAAACTTCTCGATAACCAGGATTTAATTGAAAAATTTGGTTTGCGTGGCCGCGAAAAAGTAGAGCGGGAGTTTAATGTTGCTGTGCTTACGGAGAAGTTAGAGGTGATTTATAATGAACTTATTAAAAGAAAACTCAAAAATTAATTTGTGGATGCATGAATACCAGGTTTTCTCCTTTGGCCTTCCGGGTAAAATGATGTTTGCTTACGGCCCGGAGTACTGCGTCCGAGCATCCCGGCTTCAGGCGGTCATGCAACTCAATAACCATGCATTTGGTAATCTGCAGCCAGTGCGTATTGCCCATGAATATTTCTTTCTCGCTTCCTTCGATGTCTATTTTCAGAATGTCAATGGCGGTTAGATTAAATTGTTGAATCAGTGTTGGTAGGGTAACGGCCGGGATGGCCTGATTTTTTCCCGAAGGTTTTTCAACCACAAAACCCCGTAAGCCATAACCATGGTCGGCCATTTCGATCAGGCCATCTTCGTGCCATAAAGCAGCCTGAATGGCAGTTATGTTTGGAATGCCTGCGGTATTTTTTTTAAGCAATTCAAAATTTCCAGGTTCGGGCTCCAGTGAAAAAATTAATGCGTCCGGATACTTCCGTGAAAAGTACAGTGAAGTAAAACCGATATTAGCCCCTGCATCGATAATAATTTTCGGATGGAAGGATGGAGGTAAATCCAGGTTGTATTCTTCTCTTAAAAATATTTCCCTGAACGTAGTGAGATCGGCTGTGCCGGGCCGGAAATAAACGGGGTGCGGGTATCCGGGGATGTTTATGACGGGTCGCCTGCATATTTTAACCTGCGCATATACAAAAAGTCCGCCTGCGACACCGAATCTGCGAATGCACTTGGTGAAAAACCAAAACATGCTTTAACCATTTTTTTGAACAACCATAAAATAACCCAGCGGGTAGGCTTTGCCGGTACTGGCCGAGATCCGCTTGCCCCATCGGGTAGTGATAAACCACAAACATAGCGATTGTATAACGGATGAAAGCGTATTTCCGATGAACGGAATCTTTACAAGCATTTTTGCACACAGATCGGTTAATACCAGGGGTAACCCGCCAAAACTTTCCAGTTCAACAACGTTCAGGTTGTGTTTTGCTGCATAGTTTCTAAGCGCATATTCCGTGTAACGGAAATAATCGTAGGGGGCTTCGTGAATTTTGTATAGAAACGGCACGCTCAAAAGGATCTTTCCGCCCGGTTTCAGTATGCGTGCCATCTCGGCCCACAATGCATGGGGCTCGGCAATGTGCTCGAGCACATCCGAAATAATAATTGTATCAAACTGCCTGTCGGGCAGGGGCAGGGGTTTGTTCAGGTCATACTCCAGATCAAGGTATTGATTTTTATGCAGCGTATTGGGCCAGTCAATACACGTCACATCAGTTACGTAGTCTTTGTATATCATATAAAAAGGAACGTGGCCACATCCTAAATCGGCCAGGTTGCCACGTGCATGCAAGGGTATAGCGGCCTGGTAAAATGAGGCAGTGATGTCAATCACAAGGTGCGAGGAAACCGAAACAAGCTGCGCATTGCGGGAAGCCCGCAACTTACCGTTGCGCAGCTCGTATTTGGTAGGTTTCCAGTATTCAGTGTTTTGCATTTTTTAATTCATGTTTGGTTTTTCGCACAAATACGTCAAAACTGTTTCCTCCTGAAATTGTTGGGGTGCATCAATATGAGTTGCGCATGCGGCTTAACAACCCAAAAGACCGGTGGACGAGAAAGCACCTGCTTATGGGTGAAAATTTCTCCACTAGCTGCTGCGGATGCCGCATCCGTCATACCACTGCCTTTGCCGGTAAGCGCCCGGGCGTCTATCTCGGGGGGAGAATGAAAAACATGTTTCATGGATTAGTTCTATATTCGTGCCTTAAATTTAATTCGACTTCGGCTCATGAATAACATGTGTTATCTTTTTTACCCTGCTACCCGATGGCTTAAGGAGACTTAGTCATGTTCGTTCAGGCCAATTAATTTTTGAATTCTGCAATACATCTAGCCTCATTGACCGATGAAAATAGGCATGCTGCTTGATACTACCTACCCACCCGATTCAAGGATTGATAATGAAGCATCTTTTCTGATCAGTTGTGGCCATGAAATACATCTCTTCAATCTGAATTACAAAAATTTACCCGGGCGGGAAGAGATCAGACAAATAAAAGTTTATCGGTATCCGGCAGGTAAACTGGTTTATAAGCTTTCGGCGCTGGCTTACGACTGGCCATTCTATCACCAACTAATCAAAAAAAAAATTGCCTCTTTTATTGAGGAGTCGGGTGTTGAGGCCTTGCATGTGCACGACATGGTAATAGCTAAAGCTGCGATTGAAGTAAATAAAAAATACCGGTTGCCTCTGGTGCTCGATCTGCATGAAGACCGCCCTGAGATTATGAAGTATTACACATATGTTCAGTCCTTTCCCGGCAAATGGCTGATTGATTTAAAAAAATGGAGCCAGGCGCAGGATCATTTAATCAGGCAGGCTGATAACGTAATTGTGGTGACAGAGTATGCAAAAGATGAAATACTGAAGAAAAATTTAAAACCTGCAAATCAGATTTTTGTGGTGCCTAATGTAGTGAATGCCGATATCTTTTTATCGCATCCTCTCAATGAACAGCTGTTGCACGAAATGCGAGGAACCTACAATGTATTGTACTTAGGCGATACCTCCACGCGCAGAGGTACGGACACGGCCATTGAGGCGGTGGCAATTTTAAAGGAAAAAATTCCTGAATTGAAATTATGGATCATTGGGAAAAGCAAGGATGACCCATTGCTACATAAACTTGCAGTAAAATTAAATGTGCGCGATAAGGTGGTATGTAAAGGATGGCAGGATGTATCGCTATTCCCAACATTTGGTGCAGGGGCTGATGTTTGTATTTCGCCTTTAAAGCGAAACAAACACCACGACACCACCTACCCGAATAAAATTTTTCAATACATGGCTATGGGTAAGCCGCTTGTTGTAAGCGATTGCACCGCACAGGCCGAAGTTGTAAAAAAAGCAAAATGCGGATTGATACACGAAGCCGCCAACGCTGCATCGCTTGCAGATTGTATTTACTCGCTTTATCAAAACAAAGAACAAGCCAAACAAATGGGTTCAGCCGGGAAACTGTCATTAACCCGTGAGTTTGATTTTTCAACGTCCATGCATGCGCTTGCCATGCTTTATGCAAAACTGGAATAACCTCGCATACACTGGCTGCACCATTCGGAAATTAAAATCGCGCGAAATCGCTCTGTTTTCACGTTCTTTCACGAATACCATGTAGGTTGAAGAAATCCTGGCTTAACCTTTCACCTTGTGGGGATGGCGGGAAACAAACTCCTGCCACGTAATCTTTTTCCTGCTTACCGGCACGGCCGGTGCTTTCATTCCGCAATGACAAAGGGCCACGGCCAGCGCATCGGTAGCATCCAATAGTTGCGGTACCTGCTTGATGCCAAACTGCTGCATCAGCATGTGCGCTACCTGCTGTTTGGAGGCGTTGCCGTTGCCGGTAACGGCCTGCTTCACCTTTTTGGGTGCGTATTCTGTTATGGGTATCTGCCGCGAAAGAGCAGCAGCCATGGCTACTCCCTGTGCTCTTCCAAGTTTAAGCATAGATTGTACATTCTTTCCGAAAAAAGGTGCTTCCAGGGCCACCTCATCGGGCATGAACTCATCCAGCAGCTGAAGCACCGCTTCAAATATTTTCTTTAACTTCCCTTCATGGGTGCCAACCCTGCCCAGGCGTATCACACCGTACTTCAAAAGGTTTATCCGCTTGCCTTGAACGCTAATCACACCGTAACCGGTTACGGCAGTGCCCGGGTCGAGGCCCAGGATGATGCGCTCCTGTGTATTTTTCATGATTTCGCAAATTACAAATTGCCCGGAAAGGTTTTCGTTTCTGGGCTGTTTTGTCACATCTTGTGCCGTGGAACTGATCGTACTTGTATTGTTTCTGCTCTGGTTTGTGATGGTGATTGCGCTGACCGCAGCCTGGCAAAAATCCCGCAGGTTGGTGCGGCCTGCCGGGACCGTCAATAACCTGCTGATATCGGTAGTCGTACCTGTGCGCAATGAGGAAAAGCATCTTCCTCATCTGCTCAACGACCTGCTTCACCAAACCCGCAAGCCCCATGAAATCATTGTAACCGATGACCATTCCACCGATCAAACACGGCAGCTGGCCCTGCAATTGGCTCAGCACCACCCCTGCATCAAAGTGCTATCGCTGCCGGAAGACAGGCACGGAAAAAAAGCAGCCTTGCAGGCAGCAATTGAGCGTAGCTCTGGACAGGTGATTGTTACCACCGATGGCGACTGCCGCGCGGGGCAACATTGGCTGGATACAATCAGCAAGCATTTTGCCGATGAACAAATTAAAATGGTGGCCGGACCTGTAATTTTTAATACCCGCATCTGGTTCGGCCGCCTGCTGAATATAGAACAACTGGCTCTTCAGGCTGTTGCTGCCGCATCGTCCCGCTACGGGCACCCGTTGCTGTGCAGCGGGGCCAACATGGCTTTCCGGAAACAGGTTTTTGACGAAGTAGGAGGGTATCAGGGCTCTGCCCATCTGGCATCCGGTGATGATGTTTTTCTGTTGCACAAAATCCGCAAACTCTATCCGGCAGGAATACTTTTTTGCACTTCACCCGGCTGCACGGTTGTTACCCAGCCGCCCGCTTCTTTACGCACTTTCCTGAACCAGCGCATACGCTGGGCGGGTAAGTGGCGTTTATTGGGCAGAAACGTTCAACTGTTGGCGGCTTTTGTCCTCATCGTCCAGGTAATAATCCTATGCATGCCATGGATGGCCATGAATTGGATGATCACCCTGCCTTCTGTTCTGGGCTTGATGGGAGTGAAGTGCATTCTGGAAGGGTTGTTGGTGTTCAGTGTTGCACAACACCTGCACTCCATGTTTTCGGTGGTCCATTTTTCACTGGCACAGCTGATTTATCCGGTATATGCCGTGGCGGTTGGCTTGCTGTCTTTCCGGAGAAAAACGGTATGGAAAGGGCGTATCATAAGCACCCGATAAATGGTACTTTTGCAGTATGAATGACCTCTCACTGAAAAACCGCTACGAACTCAAAGAGCTGGAACTAAACGCCCTGCTGGAAGTAACGCAGGCCATCAATAACAATGTGCCGGAGGAATCGCTTTATAAAATTTACAATTTTATTCTCCGTTCAAACCTCAATCTGAAAAAACTCGCTCTTTTTGTCAACGATGATGGGTGGTCGTGCAAAGTACACTTTGGTACCAAAGCCAATTTTTCTGATTTCATCCTTCCTGAAAATTTGAAAAGCATATTTGAAATAACACCGGTAAGCCAGTTTGATATTCCTGAATTTTCTGAATTTGATTTGGTTATTCCGGTAGCACATAAAAAACAGTTGCTGGCCCTTGTTTTCCTTGGCGATGAACACACCGATTCTTTTCACGACCATGCCGATGCGCTGAAATTTATACAGGCGCTGAGCAACATCATTATAGTGGCTATTGAAAATAAAAAACTGGCCCGTCAGCAACTGCAACAAGAGGCATTTCGCAAAGAACTGGAAATAGCCCGCGATGTACAGCAGTTTTTATTTCCCGACAAGTTGCCACGCACCGACCGCCTTCATGTAGAAGCCAGTTATTTGCCACACGATCGCATTGGTGGCGACTACTACGACTTTATTCCTATCAACAAAAATCAGTTTTTGCTCTGTGTGGCCGATGTAAGCGGAAAAGGCATTCCGGCTGCGCTGATGATGTCGAACTTTCAGGCTTCCCTGCGTACGCTCATCCGGCAAACGCCCAACCTGCGCGAAATTGTCGAAGCCCTCAACTACCAGGTACTGGAAAACACAAAAGGCGAAAAATTCATCACCTTTTTCGGTGCGATATACGACCTTGAACTGAATACCTTGCTGTACGTGAACGCAGGTCATAATCCACCATTGCTTGTTATGAATGGTTCGGGTTCGCGCTGGCTGGAGGAAGGTTCTACCGTGCTGGGTGCCATGCATCCCCTGCCATTCATTCACGAAGGATTTCTGACCAATGTGCGCGATTTTACGCTGTTCTGCTATACCGATGGCCTTACCGAAACGGTGAATGACAAAGGAGAAGAGTTTGGCACAGAACGGCTGTTGCGGTATTTTAACGATCCGGCCGTGCGCGTTAAAGATTTGCGCAGCATTCACCACGATATCATCATAAGCCTGGATGCGTTCAAGGGCAACAACGGCTACCGCGATGATATTACCATGTTGTCCGTTCGGGTAGCCTGATTTTATCGCATGCGATTCTACCGCACACCTGCCATTCTCCCTTTGATTTATCCCTCACTAATCTGGCGGATGCCAGCTGATGAGGAAAAATCGGTTTATCTGACTTTCGATGACGGACCTGTGCCTGGCCCAACAGAGTTTGTGCTGCACACGTTAAAGTCTTTTCAGGTAAAAGGCACGTTTTTCTGCATAGGCGATAACGTGCGCAAGCATCCGGAAATTTTCATGCGCATCGCACACGAAGGTCACTCCATCGGAAACCATACGTTTAATCACCTTAACGGCTGGAAAACAGATACACAACAGTATGTAGAAAATACCCGACGGTTTGATGAAACTGCCCGGCAGGTTATGCCTGGTTTCAAAACCAGTTTATTTCGCCCGCCTTATGGCAGGATTACGCGCTCGCAGTTAAGGCGTTTGCCGGACTACCAGGTTGTGATGTGGGACGTGCTGAGTTATGATTTTGATAGAAGCATCACACCCGGTTCTTGCCTGCATAATACCTTGAAGGCGGTACGCAACGGTTCCATTGTGGTTTTTCACGACAGCCACAAAGCACTCGCTCGTTTGGAATTCGTGCTGCCCCGTTTTGTTGATAAGTTGCTAAGCGAAGGCTTTTCTTTTAAGTCCATCGCGATCTAAACTCCTTATGAGATGGCTGTTTTAATAGCAGTTTTAAATTGGGGACTGGGGCATGCCTCGCGGTGTGTACCGCTTATACGCTCCCTGACGGCCAGAGGTCTAAGGGTGATTATTGCAAGCGATGGGGAAGCACTTTATCTGTTGCGCAGCGAATTTCCGGCTTTACCGTACTATGAACTACCGGCTTATGGGGTTCGGTACAGTCGCTCTGCCGCAGGGCTGCCGTGGAGCATGTTGAAACAATTGCCGCGCCTGAACAGGGCGATTCACACCGAACACCGGCTCGTGGACCAGATTATCAGAAAAGAGGAAGTTCAACTCATCATATCTGATAACCGGTATGGTGCATACCATCCTGCCGTGAGGTCGGTTTGGCTTGGCCACCAGCTTCAGCTACTACTCCCGCGCCAATGGCGATGGCTGGCTAAAATTACAAATGCAATGCACCACAGGTTCCTTAGTTGCTTTCATGAACACTGGGTACCCGATCTTCCGGGTTCACAGTTATCGGGTGTGCTTTCGGCATACAATAAACCGGTTCGTTATACGGGTGTGTTGTCGCGGTTTTATACAGAGATGCCTTTGCCCGAAAAAGTATATCCGGTAGTGGCTGTGTTGTCGGGGCCGGAACCCCAGCGTACCCTGCTGGAAGAGATATTGCGCGCCCAGTTGCCCTTGTTGCCAGTGCGTGCACTGCTTGTACGGGGTGTGAAAGGTGACGGAACAATCCGGCACCTTCAAAACCATGATGAAACAGATTTTCTCACCGCTTATCCGCTCAATCAGTTGCTCAGGTATGCCGAACTGGTTGTTGCACGGAGCGGGTATAGTACGATTATGGATCTGGCCGTGCTGGGCAAAAAAGCGCTCCTGGTTCCTACACCTGGCCAGCCCGAACAGGAATACCTGGCGACACGCGTTGCCGCAAGTCACTGGGCAATGGTCCAGCCGCAACACGGGTTGTCTCTGCTACGGGCATGGAACAACCTGCCTGCGGCACCCCGGTTTCCTGCCGTGGCCAATGACACCGAAATGCTGGAAAGTATTATATCCAACCTTATCAATCGGCATGAAAAGGTTTATAGATAGTGTAAAGCATGCCTGCGCAGGTTTGGCCCAGGCCTGGAAATCACAGCCCAACTTACGGATACATGTCGGCATAGCTGTGCTGGTTATGGTGGCTGGTATGTGGTGCCACATAACCGTTATCGAATGGTGTGTGGTATTGCTGGTCATCGGGCAGGTTCTGGCATCCGAACTGTTCAACACGGTGGCCGAAGAACTGGTGAACTGGATAGAGCCGGCTTATAGTGAAAGGGCACGCAGAATAAAAGATGTGGCAGCGGGTGCCACCCTTATTACCGCCATCGTTGCCGTTGTAACAGGTTTACTTATTTTCGCACCACGACTGCATGCACTATTTTATTGATACCCACGCCCACATCTACCTGCCTGAGTTTGATACCGACCGCCAGGCGGTGATTCAACAGGCACGCGAGTCAGGGGTTGAAAAAATACTTATGCCCAATATTGATGAAAATTCTATCGAGGCGATGCTCGCAACCGGGCAACAGTTTCCCGATACCTGCTACCCCATGATAGGACTTCATCCCTGCTCGGTAAGAGGTACCGTGCAGCAACAATTGTATACCATAGAATCCTGGTTAACTAAACAACCTTTTATCGCCATTGGCGAGATGGGCACCGACCGGTATTGGGATACCACTTACTGGGACCAGCAGCTGGAAGCCTTCAGGGTGCAGGCAGCATGGGCCAAAAAGTTGAAACTTCCGCTGGTTATACATTGTCGTCAGTCGCTGGATGAAACACTCGAATTATTGGAACAACTGCAGGATGGCTCACTGACCGGCGTGTTTCATTGCTTTTCCGGATCGCTGCAACAGGCCCGGCGCATTTTGCAACTGGGCTTTTACCTTGGCATTGGCGGTGTGGCTACTTTTAAAAATGCAGGGCTCGACAAAGTGCTGCCACAGGTACCCGTTGAAAAGATTATACTCGAAACAGATAGCCCGTATCTTGCACCGGTGCCATACCGCGGCCGGCGCAATGTCCCGGCCTACCTCATCCAGGTGGCCGAAAAGGTAGCCGGATTTTATGGTACCACAACCGCCATGCTGCGTAGTACCACTACCCGAAACGCACTCGATCTCTTTAACCATGTTTGCTGAAAAAGTCATACATATAGAAAGTGCCGGTAAACCACGTGCCCGCCTGTTCATAATTTATACCGGAGGTACTTTTGGGATGACGTATACAACGGAAGGTGTACTGGTGCCTTTCGACTTCGAAAGCATACTGGAGCACCTGCCCGTAGTGCGCAATATGGGGTTGTCGTTTTCTGTAAGCTCATTTCAAAAGCCAATAGACTCATCGAATATTAAGCCGGATCACTGGAAGGCTATAGCAGAGGAGATCCGGAAGCATTACCACAACCATGACGGCTTTGTGATACTGCACGGCACAGACACCATGGCCTATACGGCTTCGGCATTAAGTTTCATGCTCGAAAACCTTGCCAAACCGGTTATCCTTACCGGAGCGCAGTTGCCGGTAAGCGACCCGCGTTCAGATGCCCGTGAAAATCTCATTACCGCGTTGGAGATAGCCTCGGCTTCGGAGAATGGCCGGCCGGTGGTGCCTGAAGTGTGTATCTATTTCGATTATCAGCTATTGCGTGGCAACCGGTCGCGAAAAGTTGAATCCATGCAGTTCGATGCCTTTGACTCCGGAAACTACCCGCCTTTGGCGAAAGCCGGAGTTAAAATTGACTATAACTACAATGCCATCCGGCCTTATCCGGATAAGCCCTTGGTTGTAAATGATAAACTCGACAACCGCATTGCATTGCTCAGGCTTTTTCCCGGCATTACACCGGAAGTGGTTCAGGGTGTTTTGCAGGTGCATGGCCTGCGGGCGCTTGTTCTGGAAACCTATGGTGCAGGGAATGCCCCCAGTGATAACTGGCTTATTGATGCCCTTCGTAAAGCCATTGAAGGTGGGCTGATTGTGGTGAATATTTCACAATGCCCCGGCGGCAGGGTGGTGCAGGGACGTTACCAAACCAGCCGCGAACTTCAGCACATAGGCGTAATAGGAGGAGCCGATATGACCACAGAGGCCGCTGTAACCAAGCTGATGGTGTTGTTGGCCAAATATGAACTGAATGACGTAAAGCAGAAACTAAGCGAAAATCTCGCAGGCGAGCTGATACCCTGACACCTTAACAAGGGCTGCGGAGAGAGCGGGATTCGAACCCGCGATCCCGCTTGCACGGGATACACACTTTCCAGGCGTGCTCCTTCAACCACTCGGACACCTCTCCGTAAAATGGATTGCAAAGTAACGCAAAAAAATTAAAGCCGTCCACCTCACTATCCATCACCTTATTAGCCTGAAAAATAATCATATTACCGCTTTTCAAAACCTCAACTTTTTAGCTCGGAGGTATGGACACAGCATAAAATCGGGCAAATGGCCGTCAGTAGAAAATTTTTTTAAAAAAGTTAGTTAAATTCACAAAACCTTTAATTTTGGCGTCTTCAAAGGATATACTTAAACCTTAAACTATGAAAAAATTACTCGCTATTCTGGCTTTGTCCGGGGTTCTGGCTGTAGCAGCCTTTGCCCAGTCCACCGAAGGTACACAACCTGCTTCAGAAGGTCCTTCCTTCCATCAGGTTTTGAAAGAAAAGTTTATTGAAGGGGATGTGCGCTTCATGACCCCGGTTCTGATCTGTTTGATTCTTGGATTGGCATTTAGTATTGAAAGAATTATCACATTGAACCTTGCCACCACCAATACCAAAAAGCTGTTAGCGCAGATAGAAGATGCGCTTTCGAAAGGCGGAGTCAACGCTGCGCTGGAAGTAACCCGAAATACCCGCGGACCTGTTGCTTCCATATTTACACAAGGCCTCATGCGTTATTCCGAAGGTATTGAAATGGTAGAAAAGTCAATCGTATCGTATGGGGGAGTTGAAATGGGTAAGCTGGAACGCGGATTAATCTGGATTTCGCTGTTTATTGCCCTGGGTCCCATGCTCGGTTTCTTCGGTACGGTGGTAGGTATGGTGCAGGCTTTCTCCGATATCGAAGCAGCCGGTGACATATCGCCCAACATCGTGGCCGGTGGTATGAAAGTGGCCCTTATCACTACGGTAGGGGGGCTGATAGTAGGTATGGTGCTCCAGGTATTTTACAACTACCTGGTTTCGAAAATCGATTCACTGGTAAACAACATGGAAGATGCATCTATTGCACTTGTTGATTTGCTCGTGAAACACAAACTGGTATCCCAAAAATAAACCATCATCATGAGAGGATTTATAGTTATTCTCATAATGGTCGGCATTGTTGTGGCCTCTTTAACCTCGGTTGATGCAGGTCTGTACATCGGTTATGTATTGTTCATAACCGCTATTGCCTCAGCCATAGTGTTGCCCTTGCTGAACGCGGTCAAGTCGCCCGGGGAGCTGAAGAAACCCCTCATAGCCATCCTCATCATGGTGGCCCTGTTTGCAGTTTCCTATGCGCTGACTGGCAGTGATGTAACACCCGAACAGGCAGCGAAAGGTATTACCGAGTCTACTTCCAAGCTTGTAGGTGCCGGCCTTACCTTGTTCTACCTGATTTCGGGAATAGCCGTAGTGGGATTAATTTATTCGGAGATAAATAAAGCGTTTAAATAATGCCTCGACCCGTTCCTGAAATTCCCAGTGCCTCCATGGCCGATATCGCCTTCCTGCTGCTGGTGTTCTTTCTGGTAACCACTACAGTGGCAAACGATAAAGGTTTGAGTATCCTGCTGCCGCCACCACCAGAGGCGTTGCCGCCCGACATGGATATAAAAATCCAGGAGCGGAACCTGTTTAAAATTCAGGTCAATTCATTTGATAATGTCCTGGTGGAAGGTGAGCCGTTTACCGGAACCCCGGATGAACTAACCGAAAAAATAAAAAAGTTTATCCTGAACTACGGGGCCGATCCAACGTCTTCGGATAATCCGGAAAAAGCCATAGTGTCTTATAAAACAGACCGCGGCACCAGCCATAAAAAATTCATTGAGATACTGGATGCGATTCAGGCAGCGTATTATCAGATATATGCTGAGAATGCAGGAGTGTCAGTGAAAAAATGGCTCGATCTTTCGTCCGATCTGAATGACCCTGAAAACAGGAAACTCTATGACCTTGGGCGTAAAAGGCGCCCGGATGGTAGCATTGAAATTCCGATGAACCTTTCCATTGCAGAACCCACTAAAGTAGGAGGATAACCATGTCAAAATTTAAGAAAAAAGTAGCCGTAAAGCAGGAAATTCCCACCTCGTCCATGCCTGATGTGGTGTTTATGCTCCTCTTCTTCTTTATGGTGACAACCGTGTTGCGCGATACGTCTATCAATGTGAAGCAAAATCTTCCCGAAGCAACGCAGCTGAAAAAACTGGCCCGCAAGTCACTGGTGGCCTATATGTATATTGGTGAACCCAAAAAGACCGACCTGTGGGGCAAGGAACCTAAGATTCAGGTCAATGATGTGTTCATTGAGCCGAAAGATGTGATCCAATGGGTTAACTCCGAAAAAGCCAAGCTCAATGAGTTCGAACGCGACCAGCTCACGGTATCCATGAAGGTGGACAGCGATGTAAAACGCGGCATCATAGCCGATGTGGAAACCGAGTTGCGCAAAGCCAACGCCCGCCTGCTTTTGTATTCTACACAGCAGCGCAGGGTTGAAAATTAACGAACAACCCTAAAACAAAAAGCCCTGCCGAAAGCAGGGTTTTTTTGTAAGATGCTTGAACCCGACAAAATCCTGAAAAATAATCCCGCCACCGTGCGCGCCTGGTGCATGTACGACTGGGCAAACTCGGTCTATTCGCTTGTTATTACCTCGGCTATATTCCCTGTATATTATAAAGCCGTGGCTGTTACGCGTGAAGGGAATGAATCGGTAACGTTTTTTGGCTATACGCTCAAAAATTCCGTGCTGTATTCTTATGCCTTGTCATTTTCATTTCTAATAGTGGCTGCTATACTGCCTTTGTTGTCAGGAATCTCCGATTACACGGGAAGAAAAAAGCAATTCATGCAGCTGTTTGTAATGATGGGCAGTATGGCCTGCATTGGCCTGTACTTTTTCAAAGATATTGAAACGCTGTACTGGGGTATATTCTGTTCTGTCATGGCCAGCATCGGTTATTCCGGGAGCCTGGTGTTTTACGATGCCTTTCTGCCCGAAATTGTTACAGAAGACCGGCTCGATGAGGTGAGTGCCAGGGGTTATTCCATGGGTTATTACGGCAGCGTTATTCTGATGATAGCCTGTTTGATTCTTATTCTCAATCCGCAGTGGTTTGGTTTTGGCTCTGAAGGTCATGCCACGCGCTTCAGTTTTCTGCTGGTAGGGGTGTGGTGGATGGGTTTTGCCTGGTGGTCGTTCAGGAAGTTGCCCGAAAATTCAGTGGGAATAAAAACAACCCGTATATGGAAAATGGGTTACGAAGAGATTCTGAAGGTTTGGCGAGAATTAAAACACAACCCCGACCTGAAAAAGTACCTTACCTCCTTTTTCTTTTTTAACATGGGGGTGCAGACTGTAATGTACCTGGCCACGCTTTTCGGTACCGATGTGCTTCAGTTGCCGGCCCAGAACCTCATTGCTACCATTTTGCTTATCCAGCTGGTGGCGGCAGCAGGGGCATGGTTTTTTGCCAAGATGTCGCGGAGAAAAGGAAATTCTTATACACTCACGCTGATGCTGGCTTTGTGGATACTGGTTTGCTTCTCGGCCTACTTCATTTCAAAAGCATACCATTTTTATATACTGGCAGTAGTGGTTGGTACCATCATGGGTGGGATCCAGTCGCTTTCACGGGCTACTTATGCTAAGCTGCTACCGGCTCATACAGTCGATCATGCCTCGTACTTTAGTTTCTATGATGTTACCTACAACCTGAGCATAGTTTTGGGTACTTTTTCTTACGGTTTGGTGCATCAGCTTACCGGAAATATGCGTTACAGCGCACTGGCTCTGGCAATTTATTTTGTCATCGGATTAATTTTTCTGCATCGCGTTCGTTCGGTGCATATACGCGTACCTCTTGCACAACGCGCTTAGTAACGCAGATGCTTAACCGTTATGCCATTGTTGATGAGTTGCTTCAGCGAATCAATACCTATTTTTAAATGCAGTTCAACGTAGTTTTGTGTAACTACGCGGTCGCTGGCCTCGGTCTTTACTCCTTCGGGTATCATAGGTTGATCGGAAACCAGCAACAATGCCCCAGCTGGTATTTTATTTTTAAAAGCTGTGGTGAAGATAGTGGCGGTTTCCATATCAATGGCCTGTGCGCGGATTTTCCTCAG
Organism: Cyclobacteriaceae bacterium; assembly: GCA_036787955.1. GTDB lineage: Bacteria > Bacteroidota > Bacteroidia > Cytophagales > Cyclobacteriaceae > UBA2336. The sequence continues at coordinate 95,318 of DAIQOI010000008.1, read as the reverse complement.
GTAGATTTTAAATTTCTCATCCCACTCCCAAACCCTGCGGTTGGTGGTGTACACGGTGCCCGTCCAGTAATCCTGGTTATAATCGCGGATGGTAGTGGAAATGGCTTTCTGCAGGGCAAATGCCGGCAAGGCAGGTACTTCGGGTGGCATGTAATCATTGCTGGTACCCTCGCCACGTATGGCTGCGATAGGAAGGATGAAATCGCCTATGTCATTTTTCTTTTTCAGCGCACCACATTTTCCTAAAAACAGCGCGGCCTTGGGTTTAATGGCGCTCAGGCAGTCCATAATGGTTGCTGCATTGGGGCTACCCATCCCAAAGTTAATGATGGTGATGCCTTCGGCAGTGGCGTTGCGCATGGGGCGGTCCAAACCATTAACCGGAACGTTGTGCCACTCGGCAAACAGTTTGACGTAATTGTCAAAATTGGTAAGTAATATATATTGCCCGAACTGGTCCAGCGGCTGGCCTGTGTATCGGGGCAGCCAGTTTTCAACGATTTCCTGTTTTGTCTTCATAAGTCGGTGTAATTTACAGCGTGCAAAAATTAAACTTTCCTCAATATACGTTTCAAATAACAAGCCACTCGGGCAAACTATGGATTTTTGATCGGATAAGGAAGAAGCAGGTAGCACTTACTCCCGAAGAATGGGTGCGGCAGCACCTGGTGAATTTTCTGATAGAAGAACGGAATTGTCCCCGTGCGCTTATGCAGGTTGAATTCGCGGTATCATTCAACAACATGCCCAGGCGGGCCGATGTGCTCATCTTCGACCGGTATGGCAGGCACTGGATGGTGGCCGAATGCAAAGCCCCCGATGTGAAAATTACGGAAGAATCGGCCATGCAGGTGGCACAATACAATATGGCACTTCGGGCTCATTATATTTTACTGACCAATGGGTTAATGCATTACTGCTATCAGGCAGATTACAGTTTGGGTCGTTTAACCGCACTGGCTGATATCCCGTTTTTTACCTGAAAACTTTCAGAGAAATTTTTTTACATCCGTGTAAGGCAGGTTAAACGCATCGGCTACGCCTTTGTACACCACTTCTCCAAACATTACATTGAGCCCAAGGCGCAGTTCTGCACTTTCCTGACAGGCTTTTTTCCAACCCATGTTGGCCAGTTTAATAGCATAGGGCAAGGTGGCATTGGTAAGTGCGAGTGTAGAGGTGTAGGGGACAGCTCCAGGCATATTGGCCACGCAATAATGAACTACATCATCAATTATGTAAGTCGGATTTTCATGGGTGGTGGGGGTACAGGTTTCAATGCAACCTCCCTGGTCAACTGCCACATCTACCAGTACAGTTCCCGGTCTCATGGTTTTTAGCATGTCGCGTGTTATTAGTTTGGGGGCTTTTGCACCCGGTATCAGCACCCCGCCAATTATTAAATCGGCATCGCGTACCAGCTCGCGTATCACATATTCGTTCGATACCATGGTGTGCACATTTTTTGGCATCACGTCATCCAGATAGCGCAGCCGGTTGATATTTACATCCAGAATGGTAACATCAGCGCCCATGCCTGCGGCAATTTTGGCGGCATTGGTACCCACAACGCCACCGCCAAGAATCAATACTTTAGCAGGCTTTACCCCAGGCACACCTCCTAATAGGATACCCCTGCCTTTAAGAGGCTTCTCCAGGTATTTGGCGCCTTCCTGCACGGCCATGCGCCCGGCCACTTCCGACATGGGTATGAGCAGCGGCAGGCTGCCATCGGCCCGTTCTACCGTTTCATAGGCCAGGCATACAGCTCCGCTTTCCATCATGGCGCGTGTAAGCGGCTCATAAGATGCAAAGTGAAAATAGGTAAAAACCAGTTGTTCTTTTTTGATGAGCTTATATTCCTGTTCAATAGGCTCCTTTACCTTAATAATCATTTCCGCTTTGTCGAACACCTGCGCTGCGGTGTCAAGTATACTGGCGCCCGCCTGGATGTAGTCGTCATCGGTAAAACCGCTTCCCACACCAGCCGATTTTTCGATGTATACGGTATGACCGCGTTTAACAAGCTCCTTGGTTCCGGCAGGTGTCAGTGCCACGCGGTTTTCGTTGTTTTTTATTTCTTTCGGTACGCCAATAGTCATAGCTCAATCGTTTGAATTGGCTGCAAAGATAACCGCCGGCCCCCAAATCGCAATTGGCATTTGGCAGCCTTATGGCTATTTTTGAACGCATTGAAAAACTGAGAAGCGTGGCAGAAACGAAAGCATCAAAAACGCGGTTTTCCCAGGCCCGTGTCAAGGAAATTCTGGCCGATTATCGCCTGGCTTGCGAAAGCCGGGAGGCCAGCCTGCTGGGAAGAAAGGAAGTGTTCATGGGCAAAGCCAAGTTTGGCATCTTCGGAGATGGCAAAGAGGTTGCACAGATAGCCATGGCGAAGGTTTTCCGTCCGGGTGACTTCCGTTCGGGGTATTATCGCGACCAAACCTTCATGCTGGCTATCGGTGAACTTACGCTGGAGCAGTATTTTGCACAGTTGTATGCGCACACTTCCGTTGAAGCTGAACCCGCATCGGCCGGAAGGCTGATGAACGGGCACTTTGCCACACGCATGCTGGACGAGAACGGAAAGTTGAAAAATCTGACCGAACTTAAAAACAGCTCTTCTGACATCAGTCCTACGGCAGCACAAATGCCGCGCCTGCTGGGCATGGCGTATGCGTCAAAACTATTCCGCAACAATCCGCAACTTCATCAGTTTACCACGCTTTCGCGCAAAGGGAATGAAGTAGCCTTTGGTACGATTGGCAACGCTTCAACATCCGAAGGTATGTTTTTTGAGGCCATGAATGCTGCCGGTGTGTTGCAGGTACCCATGCTCGTTTCGGTGTGGGATGACGACTACGGCATATCCGTTCCGCAGGCATATCATACTACCAAAGGCAGTATATCGAAAGCACTAAGCGGCATGCAACGAAAACCTGGTGAGCCGGGAATTGAAATATTTGTGGTAAAAGGGTGGGATTACCCCGCATTGCTTGAAACCTACCGGAAGGCCGAAAAAATTTGCAGGGAAGAGCATGTTCCCGTGCTGGTGCATGTGGAAGAGATGACGCAGCCCCAGGGTCATTCCACATCCGGTTCGCACGAGCGGTACAAATCACCCGAACGCCTGGCCTGGGAAGCAGAATTTGACTGCCTGCGAAAAATGCGGGAGTGGATAGTAAACGAGGTGTTGGTACTTCCTGAAGAGCTGGACGCCATAGAGGCCGAGGCCAAACAAACCGTGCGCAAGGCCAAAGACAAGGCATGGAAAGCCTTTACCGAAGATATACAGAAGGATCAGCGCGAACTGGAGGATATCCTGAACGACCTGTTAAACCAGTCGCGTCATGCACAGGAGATCAGCGAAGTATTGGGGCACCTGAAGCGCACCGTTAATCCTGTGCGCATGGATGCCATGCGTGCCGCCCGAAAAGTGGTGCGCATTGTACGTGACGAACACACCGAGGGTCGAAGCAGACTGCTTGGCTGGCTGGATCGCCTGCATCAAGACGCACATGACCGTTACAGCTCACACCTGTACAGCCAAACAGCCGAATCGGCTTTGCGCGTGCCGGAAGTGAAACCGGTATTTTCAGATAACGTTCCTGAGGTAGATGGCCGTGAAGTGGTGCGTGCCTGCTTCGATGCTGCACTCGCACGCGATGCGCGCGTTTTCGCCATAGGTGAGGACGTGGGCAAAATTGGCGATGTGAATCAGGGTTTCGCCGGTCTTCAGGAAAAATACGGCGAACTGCGTGTAACCGATACGGGCATTCGGGAATGCACTATCATAGGGCAGGGAATAGGTGCAGCCCTGCGTGGCTTACGTCCCATTGCCGAAATCCAGTACCTCGACTACCTGCTGTATGCGCTGCAGATTATGAGCGATGACCTGGCGTGTTTGCAGTATCGCACTAAAGGCGGGCAAAAAGCCCCGCTGATTATCCGCACACGGGGTCACCGCCTGGAGGGTGTCTGGCACTCAGGATCTCCCATGGGCATGATATTGCACAGCCTCCGGGGTATTTATGTTCTGGTTCCCCGCAACATGACCCAGGCAGCCGGTTTCTACAATACCATGTTAAGATCGGACGATCCGGCATTGATTATTGAATGCCTTAACGGATACCGCCTGAAAGAACGAATACCCGACAACATAGGTGAATTTACTGTGCCATTGGGTGTACCCGAGGTGTTGCGTGAGGGAAGTGATGTTACGGTTGTTACGTATGGATCCATGTGCCGGATTGTAATGGAAGCGGCTGCTGAACTGGAAAAGCTGGACATTTCGTGTGAGGTGGTTGACGTTCAGACATTGCTGCCCTTTGATATTCACCACACAATCTTGGAGTCGGTAAAAAAAACCAACAGGGTTGTATTTGCCGATGAAGATGTGCCCGGAGGTGCCACCGCTTTCATGATGCAACAGGTATTGGAAGTGCAGGGAGCATACCGGTATCTGGATACTGCCCCGATTACCATCACAGCAAAAGAGCACCGTCCGGCCTACTCTTCAGACGGAGATTATTTTTCCAAGCCAAATGCTGATGATATAATTGAACGCATTTATTCGCTGGTTCGGGAATCCGACCCGGCAAAATATCCACCGCTGTTTTAGTTAACCCGGATTTGGTCGAGCGTAAATTCAGGTACCCGTACGGAGTCCCGGTTCAGGGCGCGGTCAGATACTATTACATCAAGCGCTATCGGCCGCACTCCAAACACGGCAAGAAATCCAATGGAAGTCATTTTGTACTTTAATGTTCCCTCGGTAGGGCCTTCGGTTTCCGAAAGGACAGGGTAGCGCGAATTAAATGTGGTGCAGAAATTATTTTCCCAGCTGTATTCCTGCAAGGAAGATCCGACACGCTGATAAAAGCGGATACGGAGGTTATAATGATTGCGGTTTGTAGTATAGTACAGTGTATCCTGCACAATTACATCGCCCCGGCTCGACCGGGCAACGATGTTGTAGGAATCATCCACAATATCCGGCTGAGTGTAAGGGATGATTAAGTACTGGATACGGTAATTCCGGCAACCCAGGTCGCCACTATTCAGTGGCGGAAGGTATTCGTAGCCAGGTTTATTACGCGTGCGCAGCCGTACTAACTTACCGGTGTTTCCCAGATCTTTCAGCACCGGCAGGCTCGAAGGTATGGGGTCGGGGGCATTTACTGTTACCTGGTCGGTTGGGTTTTTCACAATAGTGGAACCGGGACCTTCCAGGTAATAATAGTTGGGATGAAAGGGGTCGCTGCTGTGCTGTTGGTTGAGACCGTCAAAACCCATGTCGCCATCACCATCCCTGAAGTCAATGTACAACACCAGGGTATCGGCATCCAGGCCCGGAGTTTCATAAAATTCAATCTTACTAACAGTAATTTCCGGCCGTTTGCTGAACTGTGGCGGCTCAAAGCATGATCCAAAGAAGGAAATGCTTCCAATTAGTATCAGCATGGATGACAATAGCCGCATGTGCATAAATTTGCCTGTAAATTAAGCAACGTTTGTCAACAATAAATGGTTTTCGGGCGGAATTACAAGGCATTAACGCCAACTCATTTGCAAATATTGCCATCCGTATATTCCGCTATCAGGCTATCCATAACCCCGTTTATGGGCGTTATTTAAAGGCGCGGCAGGCGGATATTTCTTCCATTACCTCAATTGCTGAGATCCCCTTCCTGCCGATTGATTTTTTTAAGTCGCACCGCCTCATCACCGGCAACTGGCTGCCGCAGGGTTATTTTGAAAGCAGCGGTACTACGGGGGCTGTGTCGAGCCGGCACTACTATACCAATGATTCGTTTTATTTGGAGCATGCCCTGAAAAATTTTGAATTATTTTTTGGGAACGTAAAACAATACCATCTGTTCGCATTGCTGCCCTCTTACCTGGAGCGCAAAAACTCTTCACTGGTTACTATGTTAAACCATCTCATTCAGCAAAGTGAATCGGCGTTTTCCGGATTTTACCTGTACAACACCCATGAAATGCTGGAGCGTATCAGCATTGCAGCAAAGCTAAATGACCGGAAGATTATGATTTGGGGTGTAACCTTTGCTTTGCTCGACCTGGCCGAAAAGCACAAACCCGACTTGTCGGGCTGTTTGATTGTTGAAACCGGTGGGATGAAAGGCAGGAGGGAGGAGCTAACACGAGAGGCGTTGCATGAATGCCTGATACGGTGTTTTGGGGTGGACAAAATTTATTCTGAATATGGAATGACCGAACTGTTTTCGCAGGCCTATACCCGTGGCGGCATGCGGTTTTATCCGCCACCCTGGATGCGGGTACTTATCCGCGACCTCTATGATCCGCTTACCTTGTTGCCGGAAGAAAAAACAGGTGGTATTAACATTATTGATTTGGGCAATGTCCATTCCATTGCTTTTATCGAAACAGCCGATCTTGGGCGGTGCTACGCTGATGGCTCGTTTGAAGTTTTGGGCAGGATAGACAACAGCGATATCCGGGGCTGTAACCTGTTGGTTGAGTAAACTTTTTTGGCGATAAAGAGTTATTTTCTTACGTTGAATTTGTTTTGAATGATTACTGTTCTATTTTTGTTTGTCAATAGCTTCAAACCATGAAAAAACTGCTTATTTTCCTTCTTTTGGCCTTTTTCATAGCAGCCTGCAGTCAGTATACCTGTCCTACGTACAGTCAGAAGCAGGATTCCTTGAAGAAAGATACTGCCGTTCGTAAGGTTTAAGTTTCAGAGGTAGGCTTCCACCTCTCGTTCCGTAATTATGTCATCCGACATGATTACGAGTCTTTCAATAACGTTTCTCAGCTCCCTGATATTCCCGGTCCAATTATGGTTTTGTAAGGCCTTTAGGGCCTTTTCGCTTATCTTTTTCTTTCGGCTACCCTGCTCCTCAGCGATGTCGGTCAGGAACTTATCTGTTAAAAGCGGGATGTCTTCTTTGCGTTCGGCCAGGGATGGGACCTTGATAACGATTACGCTCAGCCGGTGATAGAGGTCCTCGCGGAAGCGATGCTCGGCAATTTCTTTTTTAAGGTCTTTATTGGTTGCGGCAATTATCCTTACGTTCACCGGAATATCGCGCTCTCCGCCTACGCGGGTAATCTTGTTCTCCTGCAGCGCCCGCAAAACTTTGGCCTGTGCGGCAAGGCTCATATCGCCAATCTCATCCAGAAAAAGCGTACCGCCTTCGGCTTGTTCGAACTTGCCGATGCGTTGTTTGATAGCCGAAGTAAAAGCCCCTTTTTCATGGCCGAAAAGCTCGCTTTCGATCAGTTCGGAAGGAATGGCGGCACAGTTTACTTCTACCCAGGGAAATTCGGCTCGCTTGCTTTTTTCGTGAAGCTGGCGCGCCACCAGTTCCTTGCCCGAACCGTTTGGCCCAACAATCAGCACGCGTGCATCTGTGGGCGCTACTTTTTCAATCATGGCTTTTACCTGCAGAATGTTTTCTGATTCGCCCACTATCTCCCATTTTTTGCTCACCTTTTTTTTCAGGGCGCGGTTTTCAGCGCGAAGCTGATTGCGCTCCAGTACGTTGCGCAAGTGAATGAGAATGGTTTCGATGCTGTCGAACGGTTTTTGAATGAAAAAGTAGGCCCCCAGTTTAATGCATTCCAGTGCAGTCTCGCGCGTGCCGTGTGCCGAAATCATGATGAAGGCAGTCTGGATGCCTTCCTGTTTAACCCGCTGAAGGAGTTCAATGCCATCCAGTTTGGGCATCTTTACATCGCAGAAGGCCACATCCGTTTCGTTGTGCTGCAGGTGGACCAGTGCCTCTTCACCATCCCGCGCTTCAGCTACCTGGTGGCCTTCCTGTTCAAGGATTTCCTTCAGCGAAGCGCGAATGGCTGCCATGTCGTCAACAATTAGTATTCTTGCCATGCCCTTATAAGGTTGTGAATAAAAACAAACCTTCCGGTCTTTTGGCCGGAAGGTTTGGTGTTGCAGTAACAGGCCTGTAAGCCGGGTTCTGTGCCCACGCCTCAGGCGTGGGTGCTTACCATTTGTCTGATCCCGCCACCGGGCGGGATTCAATCGGTCTACCCGCTCCGGCTGGCAACATGTATTGCCGTGGAATCGGGAGGTTCCATGCCGGAGCCTATTTGACCTTTCAACGCATAAGGTTTTCCGTGCACTGCGGCATTGCTGACGCAGACGGTGGGCTCTTACCCCACCTTTTCACTATCACCCTGACGGTAACCGTCAGGGCTACCTGTTTTCTGTGGCACTATCTGTCCCTGCCGCTTAACCGGCAGGGCCCCCGGTTTTCCCGGGGTATGCTTCCCGATGTTGCCCGGACTTTCCTCCACACCGGTTGGTGTAGCGGTAAGCCGGCCTGCCTGCAGCAAAGATAACGAAAGAGGTTCACAGTCGGTTCAGTGAATGTCTTTGCCAGTGAGCTTCAACTCATAATAGTCGGCCAACTGGGCCACTTCCTGAACCATGTATTTTATTTCTTCTTCCGAAATACCATCCGTCAATCCGCTGGCAATCACTTTTAGCTGATTGTCGTCAAGAATAAATTTACTGAAATCGAATAAGCCGTTTTGTATAAGCAGTTCACGGGCGTCAATGCTTTCGTTATAGTCGGTTACTTTGCTTGTAAAAACGATACGCTGCTTGCCGGATGTTTTACTTTTTTGAAGCGTGGCTAAAACGGTCTGAAACCTTCCATCGGGCAAAGGCACTACAACAATAGATTTAGTATGGTCGTAATCGCTAAAGGTGCCGCCAATCTGGTCGGCATAATTTTTCAGGGTGTTAAAAATGTCCATGGCGAATGGTATTTTTCGGTTAAGGTAGAAAAAAACCGAAACAATCAGAACATCACCCAATGCCATGAGTTTCCGGCCGGTGAAAATTTAATGGCTGGTGCCGGAAGTTTGATTGTGTGGACAAAGAACAAGAGCGTGTTTAAGGCTTTTGAGCGGGTTTTAATGTGCGATAAGTCAATATCCAGGCCCAGGTAAAATTCGCGGTAGGCATGATAACCGGATGTTTCGTTTTGAGGGTCGCGCGCATACACCATGCCTGTTGCGCCATAGCCTAAAGCAAGATTTATCCAGCGCGGAAACCTGATAAAGCGGTCCATGTTGATGGATAGCCAGTAGGTTTGGCCATTGTAATCTTTGAGTATTTCTGAAAGCAGATCCTTGCCCAGCGTATGATCATCCCGTAACCGGGGGTAGGGGGTACGGTGAAAGGAAAATTTGGGCTGGAGGCGCACTTCATTCCATAGCCTGGCCTGCAGGTAGTAAAATGCCGCTCCCGACAGGTTGGCAGCTGCATCGGGCAGGGATGCACCATATCCTGCTGAAAAACCATCAAATATTTCTACCGGTAGGAGCAAAAGAAATCCCCCCATGGCACCCCATGCATCGGCTTTGTTATCGGGCAGGTTGTACTTTTTCAATAGCTGCGAAGTGCCTGCCGAGAGGTGAAAGGCTGTATAGAAGTGCCCGGCCTTATCTACCTGTTTCCATTCGTGCCAGTCGTTGAAAAAGGTAAAAGACTGACGCGGTGACTGGCTGTACCAGAGACGGGACAATACCACCAGCGAGGTGGTGTATGTTGCTCCGGCAGCAATGATCAACGCACGGGGTGAAGGATGCCTGGCGGTGGTATCCTGACCGAGTACAGGTGCGGAGAGCAGCAGCAGGAAGACTACACGACAGCTATTCATCTTCTTCTTTTCTGGCAGAGGAATCGGGTGGCTCTGAAACCGTTTGTTGCCGGCTGCGTTCATGGGCCGATCGAAGCAGATCTTTTATGGCATTGAAGTTCTGTGTATAAGACAGACTTACACCGGTAGTGATGGTGTTCTGGTTATTCAATGAGGTGGTATTCTGATTAACATTGGTGCGGCTGTACATTTTTACCTTGAATTTTCCATCGGGTGTTAAAAGGTACTCCACGGTCCAGTCGCCGGCCAGTGAGGAAAAAGCACCGGGCTGGCCACCCTGGCCTGTGGCCGGAACATTCTGGTTGTTAAAGGTACCGTCACCGGTGATGCGCATGCGGCCGTTGAGCAGGGTATAGGATAGCCTGAGCTGGAAGGTGTTAAAGGCTTCCTGATCCATGGCGCCTAGATTCACGTCAATTTCCAGGTTTTCATCTACCTGGCTCATCCAGTAGCTTAACTGGTTGGACAGCAATTCGCTTACGCTGTTGGTTACGGAGCCGCTCATGCTAAATGATTCGGGTGGGGTGAATCTCCGCAGCACAATGAGGCTGAATACCTGCTTTTTCAATTCCTGCTCGTCCATCCGGTTTTTGAATGAATAAAACTCAAGGTCAAGCGCCACGGGCGGACGGCCTTCAACGGGCACGGATTTGGGCAAGTCGCGGGCTTCGATATCGAAGCTGTATTGTGGCGACATCATGGGGCCTTCCAGCTTCAGTAGTACTTCAACCGGATATTTTCGTTTCAGAGCGGTGCTGTTGGCCAGTGTTGGATCGGTGAGGATGGGTGCAAGCGAGGCCAACTGGCTGTATGCAGCGTTGATGTTCAGTACGGCCTGATACGGATCACCATACCACGTAATCCGGCTTCCGGGTTTGATCTGAAATTCCTTATTTATAATGTTTTGCAAGGTGAAGTTGTACCATCCTTCGGTAAACTCTATCGGACCGAACATTGTAAATTCTCCGTCAGCGTTCATTTGGAGCCGTAGTTTGCCGTTGCCCCTGCCGCGGATGATGTCTCCTGCTTTGATGTCAAAGATAATTTCCGAATATGCATCCGGGGTAACTTCCAGGTTAAATTCCATGTTGAAACCGGAAAGCGTGATTTTTTTTGATTCGCCAGCTTCCGTACTCTGACGGCTGGTGCTATCGGTAAAGTTGATGAAGCTGATAAAATCTTTTTGTTCGCTTACCGATGTTCCGCCTATGGGTATGAAGAAACGTGTATTTTTCCGCGTGATGGCATCTACGGTAATACTGAGATTATTAACAGGTCCTTTGATGGTTGCCCTTCCCGATGCATAAGCCTGGCCGTAAAATAATTCATTATCGCGTGCGGTCGTGTTTAGCACCTGCAGGTCGGTAAAAGTGGTGGTAAGGTTTAGGCGCATGTCGTCAAAATTCTTGTGGGTTATTTCACCCTGCAATTGGGCAGGATTGTTCAGTACATCGGTAATAGCAAAATCCCGAAAAAGGATGGAGGTAGGTGATACGGCAAGTGTGCCGTTGAAGCGATACACGGTTTTCAGGTAATTTACCATCATAGCGCCATTATCAATGCGGGCTGTTCCGCTAAGCTGGGGGTTGTTGAGTTTGCCGGTTATTTTGCAGGAACCGGTAGCTGTTCCTTGAAGCTGGCTGAATAAATCTTCCAGAAAGGGCTCGATTATTTTCAGGTTAGCCTGGTTTAGCCTGGCATTGCCGTTAAGCGGACTGAGTGTATCGGAAGGGTTGTAGTATCCGGTAAAATCCACAATCCGGTTTCCGAGCCGGTCGATCAGAAACTCAAGTTCGAAGATTTTTTTATCGGCATTCCATTGGTTGTTGCCGGTAATGTTGCCTATCAGAAAATTATTTACAATCAGATTGTCCAGCCGGATGGTGTTTTCAAGGGATGTTTTTCCATACAGATTGGAAAGGGCGATGCTTCCGTTCAGGATGCCATCCAGTTTTCGCCCGGCCCATCCGCTGAGAAACTGAATTGACACATCCGATACACGAAGGTTCAGGGCGCGGCTGCTGTCGGCCGATATGTGTCCGTTTACGCTGATAAACTGAGTGCCCTGCTGCAGGGTGAGGTTGCGGATGCTCCATTCGCGTTCAAACACTGCTATTCGGTTATCGGGGTGAAACCTCCACATGCTGCTTAAAAGCACAATATCGGAAGGATGAAGGTGAATGTAGGTGCTGTCTTCAAAATCAACGCTGGCGCTTAACCGTATTTTATTATCGGGCGGTTCGGATATACCCAGATCCAAATCAATGTGGCTCCCGTCCCAGATTGCCTCGGCTGAAAATTGTTCGGTGGCAAGATTAGTGCCGAACCTCTGATGTCCGGATTTGAAATAAACCATAGCCAGTGTTTCGGGGCTGCTAAAAGATTTTGATGCATTGATTTCCAATTCGTTATTCCATAGCGACATGGTGTGGTAATGAAGTGAATCGGCACGGGTAAATGCACGGAAGGTTACGAGCTGTCCGTGTGAGAAACTTCCCGAAATGGTGGTGTTTCTATTTACCGATACCTGCATGTCCAGCAGGTCAAACAAGGGGTTCACATTTTTTATGTCTACTTTAAATGTTGCTTCATACACTTTTGGTTTGGATTTTTTTTGTTTGTAGTAGTTGCTCAGCACTTCGCGGTTGTTCCTTATAATCATGGTCCACTCGCTGAACAACATGTCAACGTCTCTGAACAGATCTGAAAAATAAAAGTTTCCTGAGGTTTCAGCATCCAGCAAAGAGGTTTTGAGCTTCAGTTCCCGCAAGCCTGTTTTTCTTGAAGCAAGCAGGCTTACTTTACCGAAGTGCATGATCTCATCTTTGTAGAACACGGTCAGATCATGTAAATCGGCAAGGCCCCTAAGGCTGTCCAGCGAAAGACCGAAAAGGTCTACATCGATGATGCTGCTGAAGTGCAGGGGTTCCCGACTGAGATTAAGATTTTCGAGATGTATGGAGTCCAGGCTGCCTTGCAATCTGATGTGGTCGATCTGATTGCGAAGGTCTATTGTGCCGTTTATCCGCAAAGCAAGATTTGGGTCTTTTACCGCCAGCGAACCTACAAAAAACTGATTCGAAAAACGCGCATTGGTGCTTATGCCGGAGTAGTTATATCCTTTGATGCCCAGCTGGTCAATGTTGCCATCCAGGTAAAAATCGGCCGTTTCCAGCGACAGGCCTTTGCCGTTTATTTTGCCTTCCATGCTGACTTCCTGAAACAACACGGTGTCTTCGACGAAAACTCCGAGTTTAAAATGTTCAAGGCTTACTTTTCCACTATAGGATGATAACCCTGGATCAGTTTCATTGATTTTCAGGTTGATATCGGAACGGATGCTTCCTATCCGCCCGGTGAAATGTCCGTTGGCCACGAAATCATTCGGGTATCCGAGAAACTGGCCATTAAATTTTACAACTCCCAGGTTATTCAGTTGCTGAATGGTTTGTTCATTGAATAAGAATGCAAGATCATTCAGATCTAAAGTTGAATTGCCCAGCTCGGCTACGATGAAGGTTTCATCAATATCCGGTAAGCCGTCCATGGACAATGTGCCTGTGAGCCGCGTGTTGCCTAACTGAAGGTCCATGTTACGGAGCTTGAAATCAGAAATTTTACCGCGGGCTTTACCGGTAAGCCTGAAGGGCTGTTCGATCTTCTCCAGGCCGGGCGCAAACAGTGCGAGGTCAGCAGGATGAATTAGGGCTTGGTGAAAATTTATTTCGGCATGCACAGAGTCGATAAAGCTATCCAGGTCGTTTTGTCCGGTAAAGCGGAATACCACGGTGTCGGCAATGTAGCTTTTACCGGCCAGCAGTTGAATGCCCGGAAATTCCAGTCCGTAGTCAGAGAAACGGAAGAACGTGCGAAGCTGGTGGATGGCAAATCCGGAGTTCAGTTCTTCAGCCTGCAACGACAAGACGTTCATGCTTACCGTGTCGTCCTGAATCAGCAGGCGCTGGATTTCGGCATCAGCTATTGCTGCGCGGAAGTGGTTGTAATCAAATCCGCCTTTTATACTGTCGCCATCGGTTTGATAGATAAAAAGGCCGTTTTTCAAAAGTACTTCACCAAAGATTAATATCGGTGCACGCGATGTGGCTTTTGGGGGTTTTGTACTTAGCCGATGAATAAATACATTGATGTTCAGGTTCCGGCTCGAATCGTTCTCCTGAATGGTGGCCAGGTGAACTTTTGCGCTATCAATCAATACAGCATCCAGGGCATAGGCTCTTCCCTGAAACAACCCGTTGAAGGTAAAGTTGAGTCGCAGGGATTGAATGTCGAACAGATCGTTTCCTTCGGGGTCGGTAAGTTTTAACCCTGTAATGCGCAGCCGGTCGAACCAGAAAATCTCCAGTTTTTTTATACTTGCCTGAAACCCCGTTTGCTCGCTTATCGATGAAAGTACAGTGCGTGTAATTCGGGTTTGCACATAGGGTATTTGCAAAATAAAAAAGGAGGCGAACAGTGCAACAATGGCAGCATAGGCTGTGTACGCTACCAGGGCGCGCAACCAGTACAATATCTTATTTTTGATAACTTGCAGTTTCATGCCTCACCAATGAGCCCGCTTATTCTTGCAATTGAGTCGTCATGCGATGAAACTTCGGCATCTGTCATCCGAAACGGCAAGGTACTCAATAATATTATTGCTTCGCAGGATGTTCACCAAAAATACGGTGGGGTTGTTCCCGAACTGGCTTCGCGTGCCCATCAGCGCACTATTTGGCATACGGTCGATGAAGCTGTTCGCTCGGCCGGTGTGAACCTGAAAGAACTGGATGCGGTGGCATTTACACGCGGCCCGGGGTTAATGGGCTCATTGCTGGTCGGGGCCTCCTTTGCCAAAGGACTGGCGCTGGCACTGAACATCCCCCTGATTGGTATAAACCACATGGAAGCACATGTGCTCTCCAATTTTATAGAAGAACCTGTACCCGCTTTTCCGTTTTTGTGCCTTACAGTAAGTGGCGGACACACCCAGTTAATCAGGGTTACCGATTATTTGGAAATGGAAGTACTCGGTGAAACCCAGGATGATGCCGTGGGAGAAGCCTTTGATAAGGCAGCTAAGTTGATGGGCCTTCCATATCCGGGTGGCCCGCAGATTGATAAATATGCACAACTTGGAAATCCGAAAAGGTTTAGTTTTCCAAAGACCGAAATGCCTGGCCTGCATTTTTCCTTCAGTGGAATTAAAACCGCATTTCTTTATTTCTTACGCGACAATACGTGCGTAAACCCAGATTTTGTAAAAGAAAACCTCCATGATATTTGCGCCAGCCTTCAGCATCACCTGGTGCAGATGCTGTTGGATCGTCTGGAGCAGGCAGCTGTGCAAACGGGCATAAAAGAAATTGCACTGGCAGGGGGCGTGGCTGCCAACTCAACACTGCGCCGTGAACTGCATCACCTTGCAGGCAATTACCACTGGAATGTTTATTTGCCGGCCATGCAGTATTGTACGGATAATGCCGCCATGATTGCTCAGGCTGCCCACTACAAATACCTGCGTGGCATGTTTGAACCGCTTGATACCGTACCTGTGGCGCGTTACCCCCTGGGTGTATGAAGTCGAACGTTAAGCCCGGAGATGTGCACGAATATAGCTTTACCGTGCAGGCCGATGATGTAGCGCGGTTTAAGGGAGAAATAGTGCATCCTGTTTGCTCTACCTTTACGCTTGCACGTGAAATAGAATGGACTACCCGACAGTTTGTTTTGCGTATGCGCGATGAAGACGAAGAAGGTGTGGGCACTTTTTTAAGCATCAACCACCAAGCACCTGCCTTTGTCGGTGAAGAGGTTCGCATTGTAGCGCAGGTCGAAAGTTTGGCAGGTAATGAATTAATCTGCACCTATACGGCAACAACCGATAAACGCCTGGTGGCCACAGGAAAAACCGGTCAGAAAATTTTAAAAAAAGAAAAACTTAAAAAACTGTTTACCCAAGTACCCTGACTATGAGCAAACGTTTTGGGAACGATGTTGTTATTCGCAACCGGCAGGCTGGTTATCAGTATGAAATTCTGGATAAGTACATTGCAGGACTGGTACTTACCGGAACGGAAATAAAGTCCATACGCGAAGGAAAAGCCAACCTTACCGATGGATATTGTTATTTTAATCAGGGAGAATTGTTTATCAAAGGTATGACTATCAGCCCGTATGCCGAAGGCACTTATTATAACCACGATCCACAACGCGAACGCAAACTGCTGCTGAAACGGTCGGAATTGCGTAAACTTGAATCGAAGCTGGAAAAAGGCTTAACGCTAATACCGCTCAGGCTTTTCATTAACGAAAGAGGCTACGCAAAACTGGAGATAGCCCTGGCACGGGGTAAAAAACTTTACGATAAACGTGAAGCAATAAAAGAACGCGACATGCAACGGGAGTTGAGCCGAACCAAATGGTAACTTCATGAAGCCGGTTGAAAGATATGGTGTATGCAGGTTAAACCTGGTAGCCGTGCGGCACGAGCCATCTTTTTCATCACCGTGGTGCACACAATTACTGTTTGGCGATCATTACCAGGTTATTGCAGAAACAACGGATAAAAGATTTTTAAGAATAAAAATATATGCAGATGGCGTGGAAGGCTGGATTGACAGCCGCCAGCACCATGACATATCATCGGGTTATTTCGACTATTTATGCAGGGCAGAATTTAAAATCACAACCGACATCACCTCAAGTATCCTGTATAACAAATCGACTATCATAATTATTATGGGTAGTATAATTCCCATATCTTCGGCCGAATTATTCCGAATGGAAGAGCAGTTTGCCTTTAATGGCGAAGCCAAGAGCCTGGGGCAGTACAGAGACGCAGAATTTTTGAAAGCACAGATTTTGAAATACGTGAATGCGCCTTATTTGCCTGGCGGAAAGTCTCCTTTTGGTATTGATGAGGGCGCCCTGGTTCAGATGGCCTATAAGTTTTGCGGACACCTGTTGCCGCGCTTTCCTGCGCAGCAGTTGCGGTGTGGACGGCCGGTGTCCGGCCTGAATGATGCGTGTCGGGGGGATTTGGTTTTTATAGAAAAACCCGGCCATAATCTGCACCCTGCGATATTAACGGACATCCAACCGTACCGGATAGCGCATGTTGCTGAAAAAGTGCTTATTGAAGAATTGAGTCCTGATCAAAAGCTTGCCGGCATCCGTAGAATTTTAACTGCCGAATAATCGAGGGGTTGCTTCATTGCCTGTTTGCTGTTATATTTCCGGTATGAATAACCGGGTTTTGGTGCTCAATCAGGATTACAGTCCGTTGATGGTTTGTTCCGTTCAGCGGGCTTTTTTGCTTGTGTACCTGAACAAAAGCGAACTGGTTCGTCCGGCAAACGGCTACCGGCTGCACTCGGTTAATCAGAGTTTTCCCATGCCATCGGTTATCCGGTTGCATCGCTACGTACAAGCTCCCTACAAGGGCGTTGCGCTTACACGGCAGAATGTGTTTAAGCGTGACAATTTTGAGTGCCAGTACTGCGGCACGAAACGCGATTTGACTTTAGACCACATTATTCCTACATCCCGAGGCGGGCAGCACACCTGGTTGAACCTGGTGACTGCCTGCAAAAGTTGCAACGCCCGCAAGGGCGACTACACACCTGAAGAAGCCGGTATGCCGTTGCGCAAAAAGCCGCACAAGCCAACCTATTCCCTCTTTCTTCGGGAGTTTGCAGGGCATGAAGGTAATGAATGGGATGATTTTCTGAGTTAATCCAACCCTGTACCCCTGCTTTATCTCAACATAAACCTACAATTATGAATTCAAAAATTCTTTTCAGGCGCATTGCACTGTTTCTGTCAGTGCTTTCATGCTTTGCAGCCACTGTTTTTATTTCTTCCTGCAGCAAGGATGAGGAAGGAATACCCAATCAATTAATTATTGACGGCACTATCTACTCCCTGAGCAAAGGTTATATTTCGGGATATGGAGTGGAAGAGGATGCCAACGGTAACCTGGGTTCTATTTATGAAGTGCTTTTCATTTCCTCCGGTTTAACATTCGATGGTGAGGAACTATCAGGTACGGGTCAGATTTTGTACATGGCCCTGTTTTCGCGTTCCACCATTGAATTGGCAGCCGGCACCTATGAAGTAAACGATGGCTTTCTGGAAGGTAGTGTGCTGGAATCTTTTGCTGGCAACGGTAATTTTACTACAGGTGCAGTATCCGGTTACAGTGTTGAAGAGGGTACACTTACCATCAGCAGGTCGGGTAATAACTGGGTATTTCAGTTCGATTTTACTGCTTCATCTGGTACGGGCAGCAGCGTTACGGTAAAAGGTTCGTTTTCAGGAACACTGGAGGTGATAGAGTAACGTCCCTTTATCCGGATTAAGTTCCGATGGTCTGATAAGGGATAAGCAGTAACCTCTGCGAGGTTCCTGCCACAGTAAACAAAATCATACTTTTAGCGAAACCGTTGTGTTTCGTTTAAACGTGGAAGTGTTCTTTTACATTTTCAGAAACGATTTTACCATCAAATAAATTGACAATACGCCCGGCATAACCTGCATCGTGGGGCGAATGGGTAACCATGACTACGGTAGTACCACTTTGGTGAAGCTGGGCTAGCAGTTTCATTACCTCTTCTCCATTGGCCGAGTCAAGATTACCGGTAGGTTCATCGGCAAGGATAACTTTTGGGTTGGCCACGATGGCACGCGAAATGGCCACACGTTGCTGCTGCCCACCACTAAGTTGCTGCGGGAAGTGGTTTCGTCTGTGAATGATACCCATCCGGTCGAGTACTTCTTCTACGCGCTGCTTTCTTTCGGCTGGTGGTACTTTTAGGTACAGCAGGGGCAGTTCGACATTTTCAAAAACAGTTAATTCGTCAATCAGGTTGAAACTCTGAAAAACGAATCCGATTGAACCTTTTCGCAGTTGTGCACGCTGGCGCTCGGAATATCCGGAAACCTCCTGTTCACCGAGAAAATATTGCCCCGAAGAAGGATTATCCAGCAGGCCGAGAATGTTGAGGAGGGTTGACTTCCCGCATCCGGAAGGACCCATAATGGCAACAAACTCTCCTTGTTTTATTTCCAGATTGATGTTGTTTAAAGCAGTGGTCTCTACTTCCTCGGTAGTGTACACTTTGCTGAGGTTTTTCAATCGAATCATAGTAAAGGGGATTTGAGGTTTTAAATATAAGGAATCAGTCATTTAAAATTAATACATCGTTATTTCCGAAATTCTCATAGGAAGAAATAATTACCCTGTCGCCCGGTTTCAGTCCGTCCAATACCTCGTAGTGCTCCGTATTTTTGCGTCCCAGCCGGATATTTTGTTTGGTGGCACGTTTGCCATCTGGATCCAGCACAAAAACCCAGTTACCTCCGGTGTCTTTAAAAAATCCACCGGTTGGCAGCAGCAGTTCTTCGGAAGACTGCCCCAGCTCGATGCGCAGCCTCAGTGAAAGACCTCTTCGTATTCCGGGGGGTATTTCTTTTGTAAAGATCATGTCTACCGGAAAACGTCCCTGCATAACATTGGGGTACACGTAATTGATCACCAGCTCGTATTCCTTTCCAGCATAGGTAGTGGTGGCGCGCAGTCCTTCGGTAATCCGGGGCAGATATAGTTCATCTATCTCAACGCGCACCTTATAACTGCCTACCACGTCTACCTGGCCCAGGCGTTGTCCGGCATTGATGCTTTGCCCTACGTCCAGTTGCGGGCGTGTGAGCTGTCCGTCAATAGGCGCGCGGATAACCAGATTATCCAGAATTTTGCGAACCCCCTCCAGGCTTTTTATCATGCGCATTTCACTGGCAGCAGTTTCCCGCAACTGGCGGATGCGGTCGATGGAATCTGCACGGTAAACTTCATAAGTAATGCGTTTACGTTCCAGGTTATATTTGTAATCGGCTTCAATGCGTTCAAAATCCTGTTTGGAGATAACATTCATTTCGTAGAGTTGCTTATTGCGAAAATACTGCGGCTCGAGTATGGCCAGCTGATTGTCAATAAGTGCCAGGGTGAGCCGTTGTTCCAGGTCGTTGCGCATAATGTTCAGCCGGGTTTCCCGTGCCCGGTTAATGCTTTCGTTAAAGGATGCTTCCTGTTGTAGTACCGACAATTCCCGGTTCAGGTTGCTTAGCTCCAGAATCACATCGCCTTTCTTTACCATTTCACCGCTTTCCTTCAGTATTCGTTTGATTATACCACCTTCAACGGCATCGAGGTATACCGTGCGGCTGGGCTCCACAGTTCCGGTTTGCGGGATAAATTCCTGAAAGATGCCCCGTTTCACTTCAGCTATGGTTAGTTTCTCTCGTTCAACGCGAAGCCGCGACCTGCGGTCGGAGAAAATGAACTGATAAGCTACAAAAAGTACCAGCACAGATATTCCGGCATAGGTGAGTATCCGCCTGGCCGGCCATTGCTTTTTTACGATGGGTTTATCCATGATTGATCCTCAATGGGGTTTATTTCTGTCAACAAGTGTGCCACTAATATATACACCTTGACAATCTAAAATAAAGGAATGATGGGTTTATTTATGTTCGCTTCCGTACAAGGTCGTTCGTTTTTGTACAAAGACTTGTAACCAACCATATAAGGTTGCTTTGTATATGAACCAATTCCAAAGAAAAGTTTGAAGTGCCGGCGGTGGCATTGTTTTTGGGAAAGCAACCAAAAGCCTTTACAATCCATCTAATAGAAAATCGCATTAGTATATGCTTAGAAACTACCTGATCATTGCCCTGCGCAACATGAAGAAGCAGAAATTTTTTGCAGCCATTAACGTTGCAGGCCTGGCAACCGGTATTAGTGTCTGTATGCTCATCTGGCTTTATGTGGCCGATGAGCTGAGCTATGATAAGTTCCACCGCGATTACCAGAATATTTATCGTTTGGCACTGCGGGGGCGACTGGCGGGGCAGGAGTTTAATACGGCCAACACTTCGGTGCCGGTGGGGCCGGCTATGCTCACAGATATTCCCGGTGTGGAGGAAATGGTCAGGGTTTTTCCGGTGGGGGGCACATCCGGTGTGGCTTTCCGCCATGAAGAACATATTTATTCCGAAACCAAAGTTTTCGGTGCCGATTCCAACTTTTTTTCCTTCTTCAGTTTTGAATGGTTGAATGGTGATCCGAAAACAGCATTAAAGGAGCCCAACTCTGTTGTCATCACCGAGGATCTGGCCAGGAAATATTTTGGCAATGAAAATCCGCTTGGTAAAATCATCACCATCGGCAATGATAAATGGCCCTGTAAGGTTACCGGAGTAACACGGGGTGCCCCTTCCAATTCTCATATACAGTTTAATGCCGTATTATCGTATCTGACCATTGAAAAAACACTGTGGCATGGTTGGACCAGTAATTCGATTTTTACCTATATCCGTAAAAACCCCCGGACATCCGAAGAAAGCATCAATGCCGGATTAACCGAGCTGGTACGCAAGCACGTTGGAAAAGAATTGGAAGAGGGCCTTGGTATAAGCTTTGATGAGTTCCTTCGCCAGGGTGGCATTTACAGCTATGTTATCTATCCCATAACCGACTCTCATTTGCGTTCCGAATATCAGGGCGATATGGAGCCTGCCAGCGATATTAAGTACGTATATATTTTTTCGGCCATCGGATTGTTTATGTTGCTTATTGCCTGTATTAATTTCATGAATCTTTCAACTGCACGTTCAGCAGGCAGGGCCAAGGAAGTTGGTTTACGCAAAACGTTTGGTTCGGTACGCTCGCAAATGGTTGTTCAGTTTATTGCCGAATCGGTAGTATATAGCTTCATTGCAACATTGCTGGCTTTTCTGATTTCCTACCTGGTGTTACCCTTTTTTAATGAGTTGTCGGGTAAGCAGCTTACTCCTGCAAATTTGCTGACGCCTTCGTTTCTGGGTTTAACTTTTCTGTTGATAGTAGTAGTCGGTATACTGGCGGGCAGCTATCCGGCTTTTTATCTTACTTCTTTTGAAGCAGTTGATGTGTTGAAGGGAAGACTTCGTGCCGGTGCACGAAGCAAAAGTGTGCGCAGTGTATTGGTGGTGTTTCAGTTTGCCATATCTGCATTTCTCATCGTGGCAACTATTGTGGTGTACAGGCAACTTAGCTATATGCAAAATAAAGATCTGGGACTGGACCGGCACCAGGTAATACAGATTTCCAACTCACGCAGGTTGGGTAATAACCAGAAGGCATATCGCGAGGAGGTGGAGAAAATTTCAGGAGTAGAACTAACCAGTTTTACGAGCAATGTTTTTCCGGGCATCAATAACACTACCGTTTTCAGAGTACGAGGTAAAAACACCGACTACCTTGCCGGAAAGTATTATGCAGATTATAATCATGTGGAATTGCTCAGACTTCAACTCAAAGAAGGGAGGTTTTTTTCGCGCGATTATGCCACCGACTCCTCGGCTGTAGTGCTCAACGAAGCTGCTGTAAAAGAATTTGCCCTGGATAATCCGTTGGAATCTTATATCATTGATTTTAATAGCGAACCCTTTGACACCTTGCGGGTAATCGGTGTTATTCGCGATTTCAACTTCGAATCGCTGAAAAATAATGTGCGTCCGCTGGTTATCCGGCTGGCGGATGTAAGCCGAAACCTGATGGTGCGTTATACCGGCAACCCACAGGAAATTATTGCCCAATTAGAAGATACCTGGCGTAAACTTGGCGAGGGTGAGCCCTTCAGTTATACCTTTCTGGACGATGATTTTGACGCCCTGTTCCGTGCCGAACTCAGGCTGCGGAATATATTTATCGTGCTGGCTTTGCTCACCCTCTTCATTGCCTGTCTGGGACTGTTTGCGCTGGCTGCCTTTACAACCGAACAACGAACCCGTGAGATAGGCATCCGCAAGGTGATGGGAGCACCGGTATCGCATATTGTTTTTCTGCTCACGCGCGAGTTTACCCTGCTGGTAGCGTTATCACTTATACCAGCTATGTTTCTGGGCTGGTATTTCAGTTTGCAGTGGTTGCAGGAGTTTGCTTACCGTACTTCAATAGGGGCAGAGGTATATATATTTTCGGCTTGCATTGCCCTGATCGTGGCCTGGCTCACGGTATCCACGCAGGCCTATAAGGCGGCCCGCACCAATCCGGCCATATCGCTTCGTTACGAGTAAGTGGTGTCGAAAACTTATAAAATTCTCATTGTGAATACGTTATAAATATCAATATTAAATAATTGTTAAGGACTTAACGTTGTGCTAACTATTCAATAATTTTTCAGGCCAAACATTAATGGTTATGAATAAAAAGAAAGCACTTCGAAAAGATCTGAAAAGCCGCTTTTCCGGAACCATTCAGGAAATTGTGAAGCAGGAAGATCCACGGCCCTCTAAAAAGGTAAAGAAACTCATTAAGCGCACATCCAAAAAACTTGCCAACGCAGTGGCTAAGGACACGGAAAAAGCGCTTAAAAAAGCCGAAAAGTCAGCGCGCAAAGCAGAGAAGAAGGATAAACCCAAAAAGCAAAAACAGGAAAAACCTATTGAGCTGGTAGCCTGATTACTTTTCTTTCTCCCTGAGGTATTCGTAGATAACTACATTCATCCAAATCAGCAACATTCCGTAGAATGTGTCTTCGAGTGGAATAGTGCCCATGCGAATACCCAGGTTTTCGGCATCGTTGTACCAAACTACTTCCTGATCAATCCAGGAACCGGTGAGTACGCCATTTACCAGAAAGAAGGGGATTAGAATAATGGCGTAGGCAAAATAAAATCTTCCCATAAACCGCGGGCGGAAAAAATGTAAGTGCAAAGCCAGCAACGCACTCAGCGCGATAAACGTGGTGGCAGTGTACCATTTCTCAAGATGATACACGCCTGCAATAAACAGCAGAATAACAATGGCGAATGAAATAAACTCCTGATGGGGAAACAGGTAGTCCTTTTCTATCAGGTAGTTTAGTGCGTAATAAGTGAAAACACATGCATAAGGAATACAGATAAAGAAAAGTATTTCTTCCAGTGGCAAACTTAAAATATAAATACCCGTAAGGTACCGGGGATTAAAACCCCATACACCCATGCGGGTGAATGCTTCATCCCATACAATAAAAATAAAAGCGGTTATCGCAATAGCCGGCCACAGTGCTTTCCAGGTCTTGTAGAATGGTGCTTTGGGATAAAAACTGAAAAGGAGGGGCACACCGACAGAACCCAAATCAAGCGCCAGGTATAAATACTTGTCTTCCAATTTTTATGCTATTGGGTTTCCTGCCGCTCTTTTTTGTAAACAAATTGCTTTGGTTCGTATTTTTTAGGCGCATACAAAAAACCAAAAGCCTCGCAGCCTTCTTTTGTGTGTTTGGCGTGATGAACGTAATGTGCGTTGATCATGCGCTGTAAATACTTGCTGCGCCTGGCAGGCCGCCACTTGATGCGCTGATGTACTATGATGTCGTGGAAGATGATGTAAAAAATACCGTATAATAAAATGCCCAGGCCAACAGCGATGCCGTAGGGATTGTAGTTAACTAAGCTGAAGTAGTAAAATAAACCGATGGACGGAATACTGAAAACCACCGCAAACCAGTCGTTCTTTTCCAATGTATGGTTGTGTACGGTGTGGTGCGATTTATGCCAGGCCCACAAAAAGCCATGCATTATATATTTATGGGTGAACCATGCCACAAATTCCCAGAACAGAAACGTGGCAATGGTAACTAATGCACAACTGACAATCAACCAAAGACTCATAGGACAGCGGTTAATGTTTTGCCCTTAAACAACTCTTCCAGCTTTTTAAAGCGGTAGTCAAAGATACGGTTTAGCTCACGCTTTACAAACAGCAAATAGGCAAGCGTTCCCAATGGGCCCAGCGGCAAGGCATAGTTTACTTCATCTGTCATCTCCACACCGTTTTCTACTTCGCTGAAATGATGCTGGTGGTGCCACAATGCGTAAGGCCCGAAGCGCTGTTCATCAACAAAGTAATAGGGTTCTTCAACGTGTGTGATTTCAGTTACCCAATGCACGTTAATACCGCGAATACCCTGAACCCGGTACCTGATAAGCTGGCCGGGGTACATGGGGCCGTTACCAGACAGGTAAAGAATTTTAAAACCCATATGGGGTGGGGTTATTTCTGCCAGGTTGCGCGGATTGGAGAAAAATGACCACGCTTCGTTTAGCGTAAGCGGAAGTATCTGCGTTCGTTTAAGGTTGTAAATCTTCATATCACTAAAACAATGACGCACAGAATATGTTAGCTGCGGATTATGTTTTTTCTGCGAAGAAGCCCGAAGGTGGACAGATTTTTTACAGAAAGGCTGATTTAGCTGTTATTCCAGTTTACGGCCCAGGGCTTCGCTGTATACTTTGAGCGCACGTTGGCGGGCAAAGTCGTGTTCTACTATGGGGCGGGGGTAATGCGATGTGTTAAATTCGGGTACCCATTTTTTGATGTACTTCAGTTCGGGATCAAATTTTTGTGTTTGTAATAACGGGTTAAAGATTCTGAAATAGGGTGCGGCATCGCAGCCGCTGCCTGCAGCCCATTGCCAGCCACCGTTATTGGCTGCCAGGTCAAAGTCAAGCAGTTTTTTGGCAAAGTAGGCTTCGCCCCACCGCCAGTCAATGAGTAAATGCTTGGTGAGAAAACTGGCGGTTATCATGCGTACCCGGTTGTGCATGTAGCCGGTGGTGTTAAGTTCGCGCATGCCGGCATCTACCATGGGGTAACCGGTGCGACCCTCACACCATGCCTGAAATTCATCCGGGTTATTGCGCCATGGAATGCGGTCGTACTCGGGTTTGAATGCCTGATGCACCACATGCGGAAAATGCCACAGAATCATCTGATAAAAATCCCTCCAGATCAGTTCGTTAAGCCACTTTTCATTTTTGTTGTAGGCTATGCGCACCAGTTTACGGATGCTTACAGTGCCGAAGCGCAGGTGCACACTGAGTCGTGAAGTGTCCTGCAAACCGGGGTAATCGCGCGTTTTGTCGTATTTTTCAATGATTTTAATGTGTATTGTCCGCTCAGGAAACGGGATGGCTGAGGGCTGAAAACCGATGTCGTGAAGCTGCGGAAAAGGAAGCGGCTCTACTTTCTTGAAATGCGCAAAGTATTTTTCTGTGGGATAGGATTTTAAATAAAAGTCATTGCTCAACGATTTCCATTTCCGGCTGTAAGGGGTATAAACCGTGTAAGGATGGCCTTCATCTTTCAGTACTTCGTCTTTTTCGAAAATTACCTGATCCTTGAAAGTTTTAAATGGAATGCCTCTGGCCTGCAGGATATCGTGCACTTTTTTGTCGCGTTCGCGCGCATAGGGCTCGTAATCGTGGTTGGTATATACAGCTTTGGCTTCGATTGTTTTATAAATTTCAACCGGATTACCGTGCAATACCAGCAGTGAGCTGCCCATCTTTTCCAGTTCGGATTTCAATAAGGCAAGCGACAGGTGGATAAAGGTAACGCGGGCATCGGCAGGGTCATCAAGTTTATCCAGAATTTCGGTATCGAAAATAAAAACAGGCAGTACCTCTTCATTTTCTTTAAGGGCATAATACAGTGCTGCATTATCGTGCAGGCGCAGGTCTCTGCGAAACCACATCAGGGTAGTAGTTTTACCTGCCATCTTGTTGGGCAGTGGATTGTGATAGCGTTTCAACGTTCAGCAACCTGAAATCATTTCTTTTTGAAAATACCTTGAAATTCCTGATGCGACAGCATGAGCCGGAACCATGGGGTAAATTCGTGCGGATTCAGCAGCACTGCAAGATGAAGGTCTGCGAGCGACATATATTTCCAGTTGGCCACTTCGCGGGTGTTGATGCTGGGCGGCTCATCGTGAATGGCCGTAAACACATGGTCTAATTCATGTTCAATAAGGTTATTTTCGAGTGCGGCTTTATACCTGAACGAATAGGCAAAAGAGGGTTGAAGGTCTATACCCATTTCTTCCTTTAACCGCCTTCGGGCGGCATCGGCTGTGCTTTCGCCTGGGCGGGGATGACTGCAACAGGTGTTGGTCCACAAACCCGCGCTGTGGTATTTGTCAAATGCACGTTGTTGCAGCAATAGCTCGCTTCTGGAATTAAAAACTACCACTGATATGGCGCGGTGCAACAGTCCTTTGCGATGCGCCTCTATTTTTTCCATCACACCCGTTTGCCGGTCTTGCTCATCTACCAGAATTACCTGTTCCATTAAATAAGGTTTAGCTGATGTTTAACAAAGGATAAGGCCAAAAGTCTTGCTTTATGCCGGTTGCGTATGCGTATGCGTGTGGACAAGATAAGCTCAGATGGAGTGTTCTGAATTTTTTTCAGCAGGGCCCGATAATAAACGTACGCTACATACACACCAAACCGCGATGACCGTGGCAGGAGTTTAATTCCCTGATAGGCTTCCCTGAAATCTTCTTCAATGCTTGCTTCAATGTGGCGCTTGCAGTTGTCGTTAAACCTACTGAAGTCCACTTCCGGAAAATAAGTCCGGCCCATGTGCAGGTAGTCGGCCTGCAGGTCGCGCAGGAAATTTACCTTTTGAAATGCCGATCCCAGCTTCATGGCATAGGGTTTCAACTTATTAAATAAGGTGTCATCGCCATTAACAAACACGCGCAAGCACATGAGCCCCACTACTTCGGCCGAACCCAGTATGTATTCTTTAAGGCTGCGTTGGTCGTGCTTTTTGCGATGTAAATCCATTTCCATGCTGCGCAGGAATAATTCGATGGACGACCGGTCGATGTTGTATTGACGAACCGTTTTCTGAAAACTGTTTAATATCGGATTGAGGCTGATTCCTTCTTCAATAGCTGCCCAGGTTTCTGATTTAAAACGCTCAAGCAGTTTGCTTTTATTGTAATCATGAAAGGAGTCGACAATTTCATCGGCAAAGCGAACAAAACCATAAATGGAATAGATGGGATCGCGCAATTCTTTTTTCAGACATAAAATGCCAAGCGAGAAAGAGGTGCTGTAGGCATGTGTGGTGATGCGACTGCATTGCATGGAAACTTTGTCGAACAAATCTTTCATGATCTGGTATTTATTTGGTTCGTTTAATAAGTTCGTCTGCAACCACTTTGCCGGATATAAGCGAGGGCGGAACACCGGGTCCGGGTACGGTTAACTGGCCTGTGTAAAAAAGGTTGGGTACCCTTTTGTTGATGAGCTTCGGTTTGAGGTGTGCCGTTTGCAACAGGGTATTTGCAAGGCCGTAGGCATTGCCTTTGAAGGCATGGTAGTCGTTAATAAAATCATTGTGTGCATAGCTGCGTTGAAACACAATGTGTTCGCGGATGTTTTGCTGCGTAATGTTTTCCAAACGGCTGATTACTTCATCAAAATACCGCTGGCGGATTTCCGGCTTGTCGTCAAGGCCGGGCGCAACAGGAATTAGTATCATAACAGCCTCTGTGCCATGCGGGGCTACGGTGTGGTCAGTTTTAGAGGTGCAACTGAGGTAAAACTGTGGGCGATCGGGCCATTGCGGATGTTCGTAGATAGCCCTGGCATGCCGGTTAAAATCTTCGTCAAAAAAAAGCGTATGATGCAGCAGGTTATCTAATTTTTTACCTATACCCAGATAAAAGATAAGGCTGGAGGGGGCCAAAACCCGTTTGTTCCAGTACGACTGGGTGTAATTGCGGTGGCTTTCAGGAAGCAGTGCCTGTTCTACGTGGTGGTAATCGGCACCTGCCACAATGTAATCAAACGGAATGAATTCATTGTTTACCAGCAGCCCCTTTGCGCGTGAGCCATTCAGGGTTATTTGCTTAACTACTGCATTAAAATGAAAATTCACACCCAGCTCGCGCGCAAGCGCAACCAGGGCTTCCACCACTTTGTACATACCGCCCCTCGGATACCAGGTGCCCAGGGCCATGTCGGCATAGTTCATCAGGCTGTAGAGTGCAGGTGTTTTTTGTGGCGTGGCCCCTAAAAACAGAACCGGAAATTCCAGCAATTGAACAAGCCGCGGATGACGAAAATATTTTCGTACGTGGGCCGACAGTGAGCTGAATACATGAAGCCTGAATATTCCGGTAATTACGCGTGCATCGAAAAGCTCGGTGATCGAAAGACCCGGTTTGTAAACCAGGTTGTTCATGCCTGCTTCATATTTGAACCGAGCTTCATCCAGAAATTTTTTCAGATGTTTACCACTTCCTGGTTCAAGCTTTTCAAAGAGCGACACAAGCGGTTCGATGCCCGCAGGAATATCGAGATGGTCGTTGGCACCATAAAAAATGCGGTAGGACGGATCCAATCTTATCAGTTGGTAGTAATCGGAAGATTTCTTTCCGAAATGCGCGAAAAACAACTCAAAAACATCGGGCATCCAGTACCAGCTGGGTCCCATATCAAAAGTAAATCCCTGTGCTTCAAATTTGCGTGCACGTCCGCCCGGCAATTCGTTTTTCTCAAAAACACTTACACGGAAGCCAGCCCTGGCCAGGTAGCAGGCAGCCGATAAGCCTGCAAAACCGGAACCGATAACTGCAACTGTTTTAGACATACACAATGATGAAAGATAATCAATATCCGGCTAACCTGCTTTGGATTTCTTTTCTCGCATGAAATATTCGGTTTTTTACGGTGCCAATCGGAATGCCTAAATGCTCGGCTATTTCGTGATACTTGTATCCTGATGAATGCATTTTGAATGGTATGAGCAGTTCTTCACGCAATTCATTAACATGCTTCCAAATGTCTTTGTATTCGAAGGCCGATGATGGCGAATTGAAAGTGTATTTATCTTCTACATTCAGGTAGTACAACTCCTTGGTGTCATCGTGCATAGTTTTTGAGCGCTGATTCCTTCGATAGTTATTAATAAACGTATTGCGCATGATGGTGAAAAGCCAACCCTTTAAATTGGTGTTGTCCCTGAATTTGTCGCGGTAGGTAAGGGCTTTCAGGATAGTGTCCTGAACCAGGTCGTTCGATTCATCCCGATCAGTGGTAAACCTGCGGGTAAAAGCCTTGAGCGTGCTGCGAAGGCTGGCAATCTGATTATCAAATTCCCGGGCTGACATGGCTAAAATTGTTTAACTTTTAAGTATTTTTGTTAAACAATTCTACGAAAAGTCTCTTTCAGGGATTTATTTTCAGTTGCTTTGTTTATTGGAATTTTAAGAAAAATCGGTTTTTACGGGTTTTTTACTGATTACCTTAAACAAAATTCCGCGCATCCGGGAGCACCTGGTCCAGTTCCGTAGCTTTATAAATTACCCTCACGTTTTTGGGAATAAGCACGGCAGCATTTCTAAGGTTATGCCCTGCGGCAAAAATCCGGGCATGGGGCATGCGTTCGGCTAACTGGTTCAGGTAGGATTGAATTTGAGACGGGGCGGGTGTAGAGATGAAATTTGTTATTACCATGCGGGGCCTGTGCGTATCGTAAATAGCCAGTACGTCTGGAAGTGGTACGGACTGGCTGAGGTAAAAGGTATAATAGCCTTTTTTGCGGGTGATGTAATGGAAGAACAGCAAACCGAATTCATGGAGTTCTCCTTCCGGCAAAAACAAAAGTGCAGCAGGGGCTGTGCGCGGAGCAACAGGCAGGGATGCTATGGCCGTGATGAGTTTCTGACGGATAAGATTGGAAATAAAATGCTCATGGGCCGGGGTAATGGTACCCGTTTGCCACATAACACCAATTTTTTCCAGAAAGGGATAGACCACTTCCGTAATTGTCCGGACGAAACCAAATCTATCCTCCAACTGAACAATCATTTCATTGAACTTCCACTCGTCCAGGTCAACCATGGCCACAACCAGCTGGTCTATGAACAACTCGGCATCGGTTTTCTGGCGGCTCAGTTCAGCAATTTTCTGATTAATTTCTTCATTGCTCATGCGCGCAATGCGCGATATTTTAAGTCCATGGTGGTTGAGCAACGAAACATTAATGATGCGCTTAAGATCCTCATCGGAGTACAACCGAATATTGGTTTGCGTTCGCTGCGGTTCAACAATGCGGTGTCGCTTTTCCCAGATCCGGATGGTATGGGCTTTGATGCCCGAGAGTTTTTCCAGTTCTTTGATGGAATATTGTCCCATAATCTGCGAAAAAAAACACGTGAATGCCCGCTAATGTTTTGGTGTGGTAAACAAAAGTAAGCAATCCGATGCCGCATGGCACCGGTTTACACCGGCTATCGAATGGTTCAACTCCATGGGTTGGCATCCGTTTGGCTTTCAGCTGGAAACCTGGCAGGCTTACCTGGAAGGCCAAAGCGGATTGCTCAATGCACCTACGGGCAGCGGAAAAACCTATGCGTTGCTTATCCCGCCTCTGCTCGAGTCGCTTCACTGGCCCGAAGAAAAAGGAGTGCAGCTCATTTGGATTACTCCCATCAGGGCACTGGCCCGTGAGATTGAAGCTTCGGCTTGGAGGGCCATTAGCGGTGTTGCCAGCAAATGGAGGGTTGACGTGCGAACAGGCGACACCTCGGTAAATAAGCGTAAACTTCAGAAGGTATCTCCGCCCGAAATATTGATTACCACTCCGGAAAGTCTGCATCTGATATTGGCCCAGAAAGGATACAGGCATTTCCTGATGTCCCTCAAAGGTGTTGTGGTGGATGAATGGCACGAATTGCTTGGATCCAAGCGCGGTGTTCAGGTTGAACTTGCTCTGTCAAGAATAAAATCCATTGTTCCATCACTGCGTATCTGGGGTATTTCTGCTACCATAGGCAACCTGGAACAGGCAGCTGATATTTTACTTGGACCACCGCAAGCAGGCGATCATACAAAAAGGCTTATCATACGGTCGGAAGCAAAAAAACAAATTGAAGTAGTTCCGGTGTTGCCCGATCAGGTGGAAGTTTTACCCTGGGCAGGCCACCTGGGCATCCGGCTTCTGGATAGGGTTATTGACCTCATCCGAGCAAGCAAAAGCACGCTGATTTTCACCAACACCCGATCTTTTGCCGAGGTTTGGTATCAGAAGTTGCTGGAACGTGCGCCCGACCTGGCGGGGGTAATGGCTATGCACCATGGTTCCATCAGCGCTGATCTGCGTGCCTGGGTGGAAGAGCAGCTGCATGAAGGAAAGCTGAAGGCGGTAGTGTGTACCTCAAGCCTCGATCTGGGTGTGGACTTCAGGCCGGTAGAAACAGTTGTTCAGGTGGGCAGCCCAAAGGGCGTGGCTCGCTTTATGCAGCGGGCAGGCCGCAGTGGCCACGAACCAGGCGCAGTGAGCCGCATTTACTTTGTTCCTACCCACTCACTCGAGCTGGTGGAAGCGGCTGCTCTGCGGGATGCTATCAGGCGGGAAACCGTGGAAAGCCGCCTTCCATATGTACGGTCATTTGATGTGCTGATTCAGTATCTGGTTACGCTCGCTGTGTCGGATGGCTTTTACCCGGATGAGGTTTACCGGGAGATCAAACAAACTTTCAGCTATTGTACCCTTACACCCGATGAGTGGCTATGGGTGCTGAACTTTATCACCACCGGTGGCGATGCCTTGCAGGCCTACGATGAATACCGCAAGGTTATGGTGGATGAAACAGGGAAATATGTGGTGGAAGATCGAAGGATTGCCCAACGTCACCGGTTATCTGTCGGCACCATTACAGGCGACAGCCAGCTGCTGGTGAAGTACCTTACCGGCAGGCGGCTCGGAACAGTGGAAGAATATTTTATAGCGCAGCTCAGCCCGGGCGATACATTTTGGTTTGCCGGCAGGGTGTTGGAACTGGTACGCATCAAAGATTCGGAAGTGCACGTGCGGAACAGCAAGCGCAAAAGCGGCAGGGTGCCTTCCTGGATGGGCGGCCGCATGCCGTTGTCATCGCAACTGGGGGCGCACATCCGCGAAAAATTACAGGATGCTGCAAGCGGGCGGCTGACTGATGAAGAACTCAGGTTCCTGCAACCGCTGTTTGAGTTGCAGCGCCACAGATCGCACTTGCCGGGTAAAGACGAATTTCTTATCGAATATTTTGAAACATCCGAAGGCCACCATGTGCTCATGTATCCCTTCGAAGGACGTTTCGTGCACGAGGGGATGGCTGCGCTCATTGCTTACCGCCTGGCGCGTATGCAGCCGTTTACTTTTTCCTTAGCCATGAACGACTACGGCTTTGAATTGCTGAGTGACCGCGAAATACCACTGGAAGAGGCGTTGGAGACGGATTTATTTTCCAC
This sequence comes from Cyclobacteriaceae bacterium, assembly GCA_036787955.1. Taxonomy (GTDB): domain Bacteria; phylum Bacteroidota; class Bacteroidia; order Cytophagales; family Cyclobacteriaceae; genus UBA2336. The sequence goes on along the minus strand of DAIQOI010000008.1, from coordinate 62,517 downwards.
TGATAATCTGCTTACCGATATTCAGTCCAGCATCAATGCGAGCGAAATGGCGCGCAGAAAGTTCCGTGACATAGCTTCCATTGCCGGACTTATGTTCAGGGGGTATCCGGGTAAAAGAAACCGTGACCGCCACCTGCAGGCCACAGCAGGTTTGTTTTTTCAGGTGTTTCAAGAGTACGACCCGCACAACCTGCTGTACCGCCAGGCTTATGAAGAAGTAATGGACTTTCAGCTCGAAGAACACCGGCTAAGGGATTCCCTCAGCCGTATTAACAGCCAGAAAATTATTTTAACCCGGCCTGACAAGCCAACACCCTTTGCGTTTCCGATTATGGTCGATCGCCTGCGTGAGCGGCTTACAACCGAACAGCTGAAAGACCGGATTGCGCGGATGACCGTGAAATATTCCGCCTGAAAACCAGGATTCCGGCAGAGAAAAAGTCATAACACGAATGCCGGGTGGCAACCTTAACGCGTGGATTTAGTAAATTTCCGCACCTCCATTTCCTGAAAAATGAACAAGTACACCATCCCGCCACAAACCCGAATCGGGCATGTCCATCTGAAGGTCGCTGATCTGCAGCGTGCGCTTGACTTTTATTGTGGCCTGCTGGGTTTTGAACTCGTTACAACATATGGATCGCAGGCTGCGTTTATCTCGGCTGGCGGCTATCATCACCACATTGGTTTGAATACCTGGCATAGCCTGGGGGCACCCCGTGCCCCGCGCAATGGGGTAGGGTTGTACCATACCGCCATTCTTTATCCTACCCGTAAAGATCTGGCAGTAGCACTCAAACGGCTGCTCGATGCACATTATCCTTTAACCGGTGCAGCTGACCATGGAGTGTCCGAAGCTGTATACCTGGACGATCCCGATGGAAACGGAGTGGAGTTGTATTGCGATCGGCCCGCAGAAAAATGGCCGCGTCACCCGGATGGGTCGTTGTACATGTATACACGACACCTTGATCTGGAAGATTTGCTCAGCGAGCTTTCCCGACCCTGACAAAAGAACATGCGCTTACCACGGGCTGAAATTATCAGTAACTTGTATCGGCTATGCGCGTTTTGCTGATTGAAGACGAACCACCCGTGTCATCCTTTATCCGCAAAGGACTGGAGGAAAAGGGCATGCTGGTGGTGCAGGCGTTTGACGGAGTTACCGGCCTGAATCTGGCCATGCGCGAAGAGTTTGATGTAATTATCCTGGACCTGATTATGCCTGGCATGAACGGCATGGAGGTGTGCAGGAGGTTGCGGGAGCACCGGGGCTATGCCACACCCATACTGATGCTCACCGCACTGGGCACTACCGATGACATCGTGGATGGATTGAATACCGGTGCAGACGATTACCTGCCAAAGCCTTTCAAGTTTCGCGAACTGGTAGCGCGCCTGCAGGCCCTTGCCCGCAGGAAAAAGGCAGCAGGCAACCTGCTGAAGGCAGCCGACCTGGTGTTGAATCGTGAAACCAAAGAGGTGCTGAGAAATAAGCAGCCTATTACACTTACTGCACGTGAGTTCAGGTTACTGGAGTATTTGCTCATCAACAAAAATCGTGTATTGTCACGGGCCGATATTTTGGAAAATGTATGGGATGTAAGTCATGATCTGGGAACCAATGTAGTAGATGTATACATTAATTACCTGAGAAAAAAGATTGACGCGGGGTTTTCACCACCTCTTATCAAGACCATCGTAGGAATGGGTTATACTATTAAAGATTCAGACCGTGAAACTCAGGCATAAGCTTGCGCTAACCTTTGGATTCCTGACCGTTGGTATGCTGATGATTTTCGGGCTCATTGTGTATTATTTTGAAAGCGAGCATCGAAAAAACGAATTTTTCAGCCGGCTACAAAACCGTGTTGAGATAACGGAAAAAATGGTCCTGGAAAGAAACGCGTTCACACCTGAAGCGTACGAAAAGATCCGCGAACAGTTTTTGAATAAACTTCCCGAAGAAACGGAAGACGTGGTTGCGCTGGCACCCGGGTGGCGCAGTAAGCTTACCGCAAAGTGTCCGGAAAGCTTCCTGCAGGACCTTGAAAACCATGAGGAAGCCTATTTTACAGAAAAGAACCGCCAGGGGGCAGGCCGTGTATTCCACCTGCAAGGTGGTAATTATGCGGTGATTATTACAGCCATTGACCAGGAGGGGCTGGAATTGCTCAGCAACCTGAAACGGTTACTTATTGTAACATTGTGTGCTGCTGCGCTTATTACTTTTCTGGCCAGTTACCTTGCCTCAAAAGCCATACTTCGTCCTGTATCGGCCACCATACGCGAAGCCAACACCATCAGTGCCAGTAACCTGAATTATCGGCTTCCGGTTTCTGATAAAGATGATGAACTCGGACAGCTTGCGCTGGCGTTCAACCGCATGCTCGAACGCATTGAGCAAACCTTCCAGTCGCAAAGGCGCTTTGTTGCCGATGCCTCGCATGAAATCCGCAATCCCCTTACCTCCATACTGGGCGAGGCCGAACTGGCTCTGGAAAAAGACCGAACCCGTGAAGAGTACCGGCTTGCCTTGACGCAAATTTATCAGGAGGCCGACCGGCTCAACCGACTGGTCAATAATTTATTACAGCTTTCGGCAATTACTACTGCTGTGCCGGATCTGAAAAAAGAAAAAGTCCCTGCCCAAGAAATATTGCAGGAGGCTGTCAGCATCTTTATCCGTCAGCATCCGGATTGCCATATCACAACGGAAGGCTCTGTAATCAGGCCCATTCACGTAAACCGTAACCTGATGGTCAATGCCATTCTCAATCTGCTGGACAATGCCTGTAAATTTTCGGGCAACTCGGAAGTAAAGGTTGCCCTTAGAGAAGGCGAACAGACAGTCCTTATCAGCATTACTGATAGTGGTATCGGTATACCTGAGCACGACCTGCCCCGCATCCGGCAGCCGTTTTTCCGGTCGGAAAATGTACGTCAGATTCCCGGTACGGGCATTGGTATTCCGCTTACAGTACGAATAGTGGAGTTGCACGGGGGCAGCGTGCATATACGTTCTGTGCTCAATAAAGGAACAACCGTCACCTTGCAGATCCCTTCCGGCGGGCAATAGGGACATTCTTCTAATCGTATTCTAATACGGTTTTAAATGCTTGTTTGTAACAGGCCTCTACATTTATTGTTTCTTCAGATATCCTATGGAAAGCCAGCGGTTCTCTCTGATAGGCAACCTCAGGTATGATGTGCCTGCCAGTGTTGTAGTATTTTTTGTGGCTGTGCCCTTGTGCCTTGGCATTGCACTGGCCAGCGGAGCGCCTCTTTACGCAGGCCTCATTGCGGGCATAGTAGGTGGTATTGTGGTAGGTTCGTTGAGCAATTCTTCGTTGGGAGTATCCGGCCCGGCCGCTGGCCTTGCAGTTATTGTGCTTACATCCATTCAGCAACTGGGTAGTTTTGAAATATTTCTGGTATCGGTGGTGCTGGCAGGTATTATTCAGATAGTGCTGAGTTTGGCAGGGGCCGGAGTTATCGGGTATTATTTTCCTTCATCGGTTATTAAAGGAATGCTTGCCAGCATCGGCATCATTATTATCCTGAAACAGATTCCGCATGCTGTAGGTTATGATGCGGATTATGAAGGCGACCTGAGTTTTCGGCAGGCTGATGGCTACAATACCTTTTCTGAATTGTCGCACATGCTGAACTACCTTTCACCGGCAGCCATATTTGTTGCCTTGGTTTGTATGTTGATTCTGTTGTTGTGGGATCTTTATCTGGTTAAAAGACACTTCATCTTCAGGATTATTCAGGGGCCGCTTGTTGCGGTTATCTTCGGTATAGTTTATGAAATGCTTACCAGGAAATATTTTCCGGAGTGGACATTATCGTCCGACCATCTGGTTTCTGTGCCGGTTGCTGATTCGTTCAGTGCTTTTTTGGCAAACTTTACTTTTCCGCAGTGGTCGGGTCTGGCCAATTTGGACGTGTGGGTTGTGGCCATCACACTGGCCATTGTGGCAAGCCTTGAAACCCTGTTGTCCGTTGAGGCCACCGACCGTCTTGATCCGTTTGGCAGAAAGACCGACACCAACCGCGAATTGTTTGCCCAGGGTGCCGGAAACTTGATTTCCGGCATGATTGGCGGTCTTCCGCTTACCCAGGTTATCGTGCGAAGCTCGGCCAATATTCAGTCGGGGGCACGTACCCGTATGTCTACCATATTACATGGCGTGCTTTTGCTGATCAGTGTGGCAACCATACCCCATGTGCTCAATATGATACCTTTGGCTGCGCTGGCAACTATATTGTTTGTGGTGGGTTATAAACTGGCCAAACCGGATCTATTCAGGCAGATGTACAGGCTTGGGTATTCGCAGTTTCTTCCGTTCATGGCTACTATACTGGGTGTTGTGTTTACAGATTTACTGAAAGGCATTGCCATAGGCCTTGGGGTGGCTGTGCTGATTATACTCAGAAACAGTTACCGCAATTCACACGCCCTGCACAAGGAACCTGCCAGCGGAAAAAAGATTCGCATAGTACTGGCCGAAGAAGTGATATTTCTGAATAAGGCAGCAATTGCCAGGGAGCTGAACCAAGTACCGGATGGCAGCCATGTAATCGTTGATATGTCTAAAACTGTGTTTGTCGATTACGATGTGAAAGAGTTGATCGACAAATTCATAGCCAATGCGCCGGTCAGAAATATAAAAGTTGATACGGTTTCAAACCGTCAGGAAGGTGACACTGAGCCTCACAAAAAAGCTATTGAAACAATAAATTGAAATGCGATTAAAAGAGCTTCATTATCTCATACCAGTCGACTTTACCGAGGCGGCTTACCATGCTGCCCAGTATGCCTTGTTCCTGGCTAAAAAGGCCGGTGGCAGAATAACGCTTGTGCATATCCTGGATGAGGAAAATATACCGGCAGCGGCTAACCCCGTAGTCGTAGCCAAACTCATCGAACGTACGGAAAAAATAAAACAGCAAAAATTAGCAGGCCTGCAGGATATCATTCAAACTTTTGGCATTGAGGTACAGGTCAGAATACTGCATGGTTCTTTTCCTGAAACACTGCTTCAGTATATAGCCAGCACACAACCCGATGTAACAGTTGTGGCCCGGAAATCCAGTTCCTACTCCCAGCTTATTGCCGCTTTGCTGCAGAATACCTGCGTGCATGTACTCATCGTACCCGGGTCATCCATGCCGGAGGTGCCCCACCGGGCCCTGGTGGCCGCTGACCTGTCGGATACTTCGCGGGGTTTCGACATGCTGGTCGGGCTGCTGGTAACCATGGATCAGGAACTTGCGTTAGTACATACCGATGTTGCGGCAGATGATGCCGCTCTGCAGGAAAAGCTTATCCGGATACGAACAAAATTTGGGGTGGAAGCACGATTGATAAAAAACCGGGAACCTGTTAGGTCGAATGATATTTTGCAGGCGCTTGAGCGCAATCCTGCCGATTGGCTGTGTCTGGTAAAAAAAAAGCAAAGCAACCTTTTCAGCCGATTAATCGGAAGCAGGCGTCAGGAAGATATCACTACTCAGGCCGATGTACCTGTTTTGGTTATCCGAGAGTAGTTGGTTTAGGTAGGCACCGGGGTTTACACCCCGGTGTTTTTTTATGGGTGGTTCCTTTTGTTGCTAAACAACCATTTCAGAAGTTCCGGCTCTGCGAGGGCGGGAGTCCAGCTGTCGTGTCCGATGCCTGCATATTCAGTATAACGAGGTGTTGATCCGACACTTGTAAGGGCATCTATCAGTTCTCTGCTTTTTTCTACTGGAACCACGGAGTCTTTATCGCCATGAAAAGCCCATACCGGAACATTTTTCATAGCAGCAACCAGCTCGGGATCGCCCCATCCGCAGATGGGTACGCCTGCAGCAAACCGATCCGGATATTTCGTTAGCAGGTACCACGTGCCATTACCGCCCATGGAAAGTCCCATTAGATATACCCGGTTTATATCAATCTGTTTGGTTCGGATCAATTCGTCCATCAACCCGATTACCCGGTCGGCCGGAGCAAAGGGCTGTTCTTTCCAGTTTTGTGGTGCCCACCATTTTGCAGGCGGGCATTGCGGAACAACCACATAGGCCGGAAATTTTTTCCGGTTTTTCGTATGAAGAAACAGGCCTGTAATGTACTTCAGGTTCATTTCATTGTCCCTGCCACGTTCACCGGCACCGTGAAGAAAAATAACCAGCGGATACTTTTTTCCGCGTTTCACAGGTTCGGGCTGCAGAAGCCGGTAGGGAAGGGTATCGCTACCGGAAATAAAAAGATGCTTTTCAAATTCAGGAAAGGTAGCCTGGGCATGCAAAGTCATCCGGACAAAACAGATAGTTGTGAAACTGAAAAAGGACACAGTGGTTATCTTGCGCTTGAACATGACCGTGAAAATATCCATACGCAACGAATTACTGGAATTATTTCCTCAAAAGGCTTTATTCTGGCACAGCAAACGTATGCTGGTTCTTGCAGATGTTCATCTTGGCAAGGTGAACCATTTCAGGAAAAACGGCATACCCGTTCCGGTACGGGCCGGCATCCGGAATATAGAAATCCTGGTTTCGCTGGTTGACTTTCTGCAGCCGGTGCGGGTTCTTTTTTTGGGCGACTTGTTCCATAGCCGCTTCAACAGCGACTGGGATGCTGTGAAGCAGGTTATTGCGCATTTTAAAGCGGTAGCATTTGAACTGGTAGAAGGCAATCATGATGTATTGGAAAAAATACACTACGAACAATCGGGATTACAACTGCACGGCACATGCCTGGATGAAGGGCCTTTTGTTTTTACCCATCATCCTATAAAAAATGTGCCCGAAGGAAAATTCAATATTGCCGGGCACGTACATCCGGGAATATTTCTTGGTGGAAAAGGAAAGCAAGGTGTTAAGCTGCCGTGCTTTTATTTTTCCCGCGAATATGCACTTTGTCCGGCTTTCGGTGAATTTACGGGGTTATCGGCTATTCAGCCATTGCCGGGCGATCGTACCTTTGTAATTGCCGATAATCAGGTTTTAGAAGTTCAATGAAGAGGCTGAGTTGCTTTTGGTTTTTTTTATTGATTCAGGTAGATGGCATGGTTGCCGCCCAGGACACCACCCGTGTGTCGGTGATGTTTATCGGTGATATCATGCAGCATGATACGCAGATTCAGTCGGCATTTGATGTAAAGACCGGAAAATATAATTACGATACCTGCTTTCGTTTTATCCGCAAATATTTTCATGCAGTTGATTTGACCATCGGCAACCTGGAGCTGACGCTGGGAGGAAGGCCGTACACGGGATATCCGCAGTTTAGTGCTCCCGATGAACTGGCATGGGCGTTGAAGCGGGCTGGTGTGGATGTGCTTGTAACTGCCAATAATCACAGTTTGGATCGCAGGCGCAAAGGCCTGGAGCGGACAATTTCCGTGCTCGACAGCGCGGGCATTTTGCATACCGGCACCTTTCGCGATACAGTAGAGCGGCTGAATGACTACCCTTTGGTGGTCAGGCTGAACGGCGTAAGCCTGGCCCTGCTCAATTATACTTATGGCACCAACGGCATTCCTGTAACAAAGCCTAATGTGGTAAACCTGATTGATACGGCAGTAATTTCCCGCGATTTACAGAAGGCGAGACAACTCCAACCCGATGCTATTGTGGTATTTATGCATTGGGGCAATGAATATCAAACGCAGCCCGGTGCAGCACAAAAGCAGTTGGCTGAATTTTGCCTGAAACGGGGCGCCTCAATTGTTGTGGGCGCTCACCCGCATGTGCTGCAACCCATGTATTGGTATAAGGACCAAAACAAATTAGTGGCCTATTCGCTTGGCAATTTCATTTCCGGCCAGCGCGATCATCCGCGCGATGGTGCCGCCTCTCTGCTGGTTGAAATTATAAAGGTTTACCATCCTGATTCGGTTTCCGTTCAGCTTGCTGATGCAAAGTATCTGTTGCATTGGGTTTATCGTACACCCTTGCCCGATCGCAGGTTCCTGGTTTTACCTGTTCCGGAATTTGAGAACGATACGACCGGGTTGATCGCGGATGAAGCATCGAGGCAGGCTTTCCGAAAATTCATCTTGGCCTCGCGTAAACTGCTAACGGCCGGGACGAATGTTCCGTCCGAAATAAATCAGCCATTTCCGGACTCCCTGCCCAGGTATCGGGTTGTTTTCCGTGTGCCGAAAAATCAGTCGGTTACGCATGAAGAAATTGTATCGCAGTATGGCCGGTTTGGGCTGGATCATCATGTTTTGGATGAACACACCCTCGTTTATGAAACGGGCAATTTCAGGACACTCCGTCAGGCAGCATCATTTGCCGACAGGCTACGGAAGCAGTTTACTGATGTCGAGATTATACCCCTGTACTGAGCAGGATGTTATCTTTTTGACCTGCGCACAGCTGTACGGCCAGTTTGGTAGAACACACCAATGGTGAATTCCAGACCTGTAAAATCAATCCTGGCATCGGGGAAGTCAAATGCTCTGGTTTCCAGTGTGGTACTCCCACCCGAATAACTTCCCTGCAGTGGAAACCGGGCTTCACCTATCAGATAATTTACTTCCAATGAGGTGCCGATGTTTGCTGCTACCGGAAAGGTCAGCTCTATTCCTGCATGATAACCCCAGCCCGGATAGTTTTTAAATGAGGCAGATGCATTGGCTACGGCCCAGCCTTCCCATTCGCGGATGGCTTTATCGAGGTGGCCGTACTGGATATGCTGGTCGAATGCATAAAATACAAAACCACCTGCCTTAAGATCAATTTCCAGATCCCCTGCCTGCAGCATCAGCACCAGTTCGGCTGGCACAAAAACGGTAAAGTTGGGGCCAGTGAGCGGACCATCATACTCAAAAGGAAGATTTTTAAGGCTAAGGCCGGATATTCGGTACAGCGTTGCACCGGTTTCAAAGGCAAAATTGCGGTTGAAGTCCACCCCAAGCCCCCGGATGGAAAAGGGGCTGATGGGGGCGGAGAAGTAACCATTTTTTGGAACAAAATAGGAGAACGACAGTCCGAAGTCCTGTGCCAAAGTAAATTGTGAAAAAGCAGATAGAAATGCTACAGCTGATAGAAACAGAAATTTTTTCATCGTTTAGAATTGTAATCAAGGTATAATTTTTCCATGTAGGCCTTTGACCGGTTAATATACTGCTCGGTAACATTCCCCTGCTCAACGATGAACTTACCGCCCGGGTTGTCGTATACCAGAAAAGCATCTGGTGCAATAAATCCGTAGCCATCGTTGAAAACAAACATGGCAAAATCGGTTACGGGTTTGCCCAGCAGATTCTTGCTGAAAATGAAGCGTTTATCGGTTTGCCCCAATTGTGCAAGTAATGTATTGGCTATATCGCTTTGGTTGCCCAACGTATGAATGATCGTGTCTGCGGTTACTGCGCCACCCAGCCACAACATGGGAATATGGTATTTTTCCTTCTGTTCGGGTCGTTTGTTTCCCGGCAGTCTGTGCCCATGATCAGCCGTGATAATTACCAGTGTATTTTTCCACCAGTCTTTGCTGCGTGCTTCTGCAATGAATTGCCCCAGGCACCGATCGGCATAATGACAGGCGTTCAGATAACGCGCAGCATCATCGGCACCTTCAAACACAGGTGGCATGGGCACATCGAATGGTTCATGGCTGCTCAGTGTAAGTACTACCTTAAAAAAAGGAAACTGGCTTGTGCTATCCAATTCCTGCATTACCTGGCGGAAGAGAAATTCATCGTGCACACCCCATTTGTTGGATTGCAGGCTTGAAGGAAAGTCATCCAGAGAAGTAATATGCGAAAAATGTCCGTTGGTAAACAACGACCGGTAGTTTGCAAAATCCACGTCACCGCCATACACAAAAGTGGCATGGTAGCCCAACCCGATAAGATTTGTGCTCAGGTAATGCAATTGTTGTGTTTTTTGGGCATACTTTATAATTGAACCCCGTGGTTGTGCAGGGTAAGCCGCCAGTATGCCTACCAGACCTTTGTCGGTCCGGTCGCCATTTGCATAGAAATTGTCAAAAAAAACTCCTTCCTTACTTAGCCGGTTCAGGTTGGGCATCACATCATCTCTCCCTCCGAGCGGGCCAACCACTTCTGCACCGATGCCTTCCAGGATGATGAGTAAGATATTGGGGCGATTATTTTGCAGCACATAGCAGGAAGAGTCCTGCGGTGGGTAAAGTTCACTGAAATAAAGTTCAGTTAAATTTTTATCGAAAAAATCTTCCGGATATTTCAATTGATTTCTGCTCCAGGCGCTGTACATAAAACTCCATGTTGCATTAACGCCTGCATGGTTGGCAAATGGTCGGGTTGGGTGAAAATATACGCGGCTGATGTTCATGGTTGAGACCTGAAAGCTGCCGCGAATGGGAATAATAAGTAGCCCAGTAAGCACCAGTGCACCCAAAGGATAAAGTTTGCGCGATTCGGGTAAATTTTGCCTGCCCGCCATCCGGTTGTAAGACATTATTGATACAGCGGAAAAGAACAGCCACAACACAAGAAGGAAAATATAACGCTGCAAAGGGAGGGTTCCGGCAGCCTCCTTATCCAGGTATAGCAAAGGTGCGGTGGTGAGGCGAAAACCCCAGTGATGATATAGTTCTGCATCGGCAACAGCAATTAAAGAAGTGAGCAGGATTATTGCTTTATTGAAACCATGAACAACAGATAGAAGGTTTTTCTTAAACGAATAGGAAAGGGTAAGCAGCAAACCGGTAATGACCATAAAGTATCCCCCCATGCTCAGATCCATTTGAAGCCCGTACCAGTATATCTTTACCCAATCCTTGAACTTCAGTTCGGAAGCCTGATTGAAATGGAACAGCAGAAAGAACAGCCGGGCACCGGCAAAATAAATTACCCACCAGCTGTATATTCTTAAAAAGAAAGAGATGAGCTTACCCATGGTTGGCGGAGGTCACAAAGATAATTTTACTTGGGCGTGTGGTAAAATCTGCGTAGCATGCTGACAAAATTATCCGCTATGACCAACCGAACCTTTCTTGTTTTCCTAGCTGCGATTTCCATGCTTTCCTGTTCGCGCAGGCAGCCTCCTGCCGACATGGTTATCTATGGCGGCACGATTTATACGGTTACTGATGTACATCCTGTGGTAGAGGCTGTGGTGGTTCAAAGCGACCGTATTCTTTTTGCCGGCCCCAAAGAAGATGCTTTTAAATGGAAAGGCGACAGTACCCTGATGATTGATTTGGCTGGCCAGACCATGACTCCCGGTTTTATCGAAGGGCACGGCCATATAATGGGCGTTGGCTACAACGAACTGGATTTAAACCTGATGGACGTGAAGAGTTATGACGAACTTGTTGAACGGGTAAAAAATGCTGTGGCGAAAGCTAAGCCCGGCGAGTGGATATTGGGAAGAGGGTGGCACCAGGACAAGTGGGATGTAAAGCCCCCTGTTATGGTCAAGGGATTTCAGACACACCATGCGCTCAGTGCAGTATCGCCCGATAATCCGGTGTTTCTGCGTCATGCCAGCGGCCATGCTGCCATGGCCAACGCCAAGGCCATGGAAATAGCAGGTATTAATCAGTTGTCGCGCGAGTCGTTACTCAGGGTTTCCGAAGAAGGAGGGGAGATCATCCGCGATGACCAAGGGAACCCGACCGGTATATTCAATGAGCTGGCCATGTCGCTTATCAGCCGGCATATACCCGCTAATGAGGAAGAGCGGGCTGAGCGCGCACTTGAGCTGGCCATTCAGGCATGCTGGCGCAATGGTATTACCAGTTTTCACGATGCTGGTGCAACCCGTGAAAGCATTGAATTGTTCCGTAAGTTTAAGGAATCGGGCAAGCTGGGCATTCGGTTGTACGTAATGGTAACCGGCTGGGATCGCGACCTGGTGTATGAATGGTTTAAACGCGGACCGGAGGTTGACCCGCAGAATCTTTTAACCATTCGATCCGTCAAACTGAATTGCGATGGTGCCCTGGGTTCGCGTGGTGCCTGGCTTCTGGAGCCCTATTCCGACCGACCCGGTTTTTATGGCATGGCAACCTATCCGATGGACAGCGTGCTGGCTGTTGCGCGGGCCGCGCTCAAGGCAGGGTTTCAGGTATGTTCGCATGCCATTGGCGATAGGGCAAACCGTGAAATACTGGATCGGTACGAACAGGCTTTCAAAGAAAATCCTCAGGTTACGGATCACCGGTTTCGCATCGAACACGCCCAACATCTTCATCCCAACGACATCCCCCGGTTTGGCCTGCTGAAAGTTATTCCCGCCATGCAGGCTATACACATGGCCAGCGACAGGCCCTGGGCTATTAATCGGCTGGGAGAGAAGCGTATTAAAGAAGGGGCCTATATGTGGCAATCCTTGCTTCGTACCGGTGCGGTAATTGTCAATGGCACCGATGCACCTGTTGAGCCGCTCAATCCAATCCCCTGTTTTTATGCATCGGTTACCCGTAAAACGCTGAAGGGTGAACCCGAAGGGGGCTATGAGCCGGAAGAAAAAATGACGCGACAGCAGGCGTTGCGATCCTACACACTGGATGCCGCCTATGGTGCCTTTGAAGAAAAATTAAAAGGATCCATCGAACCGGGTAAACTGGCTGACTTTACCGTGTTCTCAAAAGATATAATGACAGTGCCCGAGGATGAAATCCTGAAAACAGAAGTAACAATGACAATAGTAGGCGGAAAAGTGGTTTTTAAAAAATAAACTTATGCTTTGATATGTTTCTCAGCTTTTTTACGAAGCATATCCCTGTCAGCCGTGATGGATGGATCGCTGTACACATGTTGTGCAATTTCCATAACAACAGCCTTCCTATATCCCAATTTTTCTGCGATTTTTTCACAAAAGGCAATCTCACTTCTAAACACCTGCCCGTCCATGCGCATCAACTGAATGAGGTAATACAAATGCTCAAATTTTTCATCGTTGGTCATTGCCGAAAGCTGCGTGATGGGCTCCGGATTTTTTATCATTTTATCGATTTCATCGTGCGATAAGCCATTTGCCTTGCCGATGATATATATCAGTTTCGCCTCTTTCTCTTCTATTTTACCATCGCTGGCTGCGAGGTTAATCAGTACATTTAGTTCAGCTTTTTTGTTGAATTCCATGGTTTGTATGTAGGTTTTATGCAATGTTAGAAATATTGATAAAATTACAAAATTACAGGGTTTCTTTTACAAAAATGGCTCTTTGTGCGCTTTATACGCAACTAAAGGCTCAAAGGTACGTATGGAAACAGGTATGAAAATAATTTTGGCAATGTTGCTGCCGGGCTATTTTTTGATGGCCCAATCTTTGGAACAGCGGGTTTTAGAAAAATTTACGGGTGTGAAAGTGTCAGAAGGGATTAACCTGAACCTGAAGAAAGGTGAACAGGAGTCGGTAAAACTGGCCGTAGAGGGCACACATCCCGACAATGTAATTACGGAGGTTTCGGGCGATTATCTTAAAATCTACCTTAAACCGGGGCAATACAGGAATGTGAAAGTAAAGGCCGAAATAACCTATACCCAACTTTCCATGTTAATGGCCAGCTCAGGGGCTCGTGTGTATTCAGACGAACCCGTACGTGCCAAATCCATCAAGATCCATGCAAGCAGCGATGCGACAGTTGAACTGTTGATCGAGGCCGGGGAAACTGAGGTTCATGCATCCAGTGCAGCCGATGTTACATTAAGAGGAAAAACCTCAAAACTTATCGCTGATATCAGCAGTGCCGGGTCACTTCAAGCTCTCGACTTCAGGGCTGATGCTGTACAGGTTGACGTAAGCAGTGAAGGCACGGCCTGCGTCCACGCCTTGCAGGAACTGGAGGCCCGGGCTAGCAGCGCAGGTGCCATTCGCTGCAAAGGGAACCCTGCACGCTTTTTAACCCATTCGTCAAGCGCGGGTTCGATCAGACCAATAGACTAATAAAATATCAATATTTTGAAAGAATAGGTTAAAAATAAACCCACACATTTAAAAAAGATACACTTTTTTTAAAAATATGGGTCAAAATAGACCCATTGTTTTTAAAAAATCATACCTTTGGCGCCATCAATCAACCACTATAACCCTATGGCGCATCTCCGATTCGAAGCTTTAAAGCAACTCAGCAGCCGTCCACGCATCCATGTGGATTTGCCGGCACCGAAAATCAGCGACTTTTTTGCTGAAAATGTCTTTACCATGGAGCAAATGCGGGCCGCACTTGCTCCGGCCATTTACAAAAAAGTAAGCCAGGCCATAGCCAACCATGAAAAAATTGACATGGCTACAGCCGATGCGGTAGCTGCTGCCGCCAAAAGCTGGGCAATGGCCAAAGGTGCAACCCACTTTACCCATTGGTTTCAGCCGCTTACCGGCGGCACGGCCGAAAAACACGATACCTTTTTTGATGCGATTGCCGGCATCGAAAAATTCAAAGGCAGTGAACTTGTTCAGCAGGAGCCGGATGCTTCGTCTTTTCCCAGTGGGGGCATCCGCAGCACTTTTGAAGCCCGCGGCTATACCGCCTGGGATCCTACATCCCCCATGTTTTTATACGGAAAAACACTCTGCATACCAACGGTTTTTGTTTCGTACACGGGCGAAACCCTTGATGCCAAAGGCCCGCTGCTCAAAGCATTAAAGGCAGTTGACGTGGCCGCCACACGGGTTTGTCAGTTATTCGATAAGGACATCCAGCATGTAAAAGCTTCGCTGGGGCCTGAACAGGAGTATTTCGTGGTGGATGAAGCACTTTTCAACGCCCGACCCGACCTGGTTATGGCCGGCCGCACCGTGTTTGGTCATGCCCCCGCCCGCGGCCAGCAAATGGAGGATCACTACTTTGCCTCCATCCCTTCGCGGGTATATGATTTCATGAAAGACTTTGAAATAGAATGCTGGAAACTGGGCATACCCGTACGCACCCGCCACAACGAAGTTGCGCCCAGCCAATTTGAAGTAGCACCGTTGTTTGAGGAAGTAAACGTAGCCAACGATCATAACCAGTTGATGATGGATGTGATGTGGCGCGTGGCCGGTAAGCATAAACTCAAAGTGCTCTTCCACGAGAAACCCTTTGCTGGCCTTAATGGCACCGGAAAACACAACAACTGGTCGCTCATTACCGATACAGGGGTCAACCTGTTTGCACCCACCAGCAGCGCCCGCGATAACCTGATGTTCCTTACTTTTTTTGTGAATACCATCAAAGCCGTACACGAAAATGCCGACCTGCTGCGCGCCAGCATTGCCACACCCGGTAATGACTTCCGGTTGGGCGCCAATGAAGCTCCACCCGCTATCATGTCGGTATTTATAGGCTCGCAGATGTCGGCTGTACTGGATGAGTTGGAGAAAAAGGGCAATGTAAAAATTGAGAAAGGCGACAACATGTATATGAAACTGGGCATTGACCAGATTCCCGAAATCATACTGGATAATACCGACCGCAACCGCACTTCGCCCTTTGCCTTTACAGGAAATAAATTCGAGTTCCGTGCAGTAGGAGGCAGCGATAACTGTGCCGTTGCCATGACCGCCCTGAACCTGATTGTGGCCGACCAGCTTACCCAGTTTTACGAAAGTGTGGAAAAAGAAATGGAGAAGGGCACAGAAAAACGCATGGCCATTGTCAATATTCTGCGCAAGTATATTAAAGAGTCGAAACCCATACGCTTTGAAGGCGATGGCTATTCGGAGGAGTGGGTAAAAGAAGCAGCAAGACGCGGCCTTAAAAACATCAAGAATATGCCCGAGGCCCTCAGTGCCTATCTCGAAAAGAAAACCGTGGCCATGTACGAACGCCATGGCGTGCTCACGCACAAGGAACTTGAAGCACGCAATGAAATACGCCTGGAGGCATATATCAAGCGGGTTCAGATTGAGTCGCGCGTCATTGGCGACCTGGCCATGAACCACATTGTACCCACGGCAATTGCCTATCAAAACAAGCTTATAGCCAATGCCAATGGCCTGAAAGACCTGGGTATCGATGCAAAGGCTGTGATTCAGACCATTAAGGAAATCAGTACCCACATCGAGACGATTAAAAACGGCGTGCGTCAGATGATTGAAGAGCGGAAACGCATCAATAAGATTGCGGACACACACAAGCGTGCCCTCGCTTACTGCTACGATGTAAAGGAAAAGTACTTCGATACCATCCGCGATGCCGTTGATAAACTTGAGTTGCTGGTAGATGACGAGGACTGGCCACTTGTAAAATACCGTGAACTTTTGTTCCTTCGCTAAGGATTAAAACCTAAACCTATCTGAAGAGGCGGAAAATCCGGTGGGATTTTCCGCTTTTTTTTCTTTCTTTCCCGTTCCAAATCCTTCATACCATGCTCCCGAAACATCTCGCACCGGTACTGCTTATGCTATGCCACGTTCTGCCGGCCCAGAAAAAACCTGTTCAGGAAATCACCCGGCTGGTAACCCGCGATGAGGTTGAAGCACATTTGCAATTTCTTGCAGCCGATGAAATGCGGGGCCGTGACACCGGGTCACCGGAAATTGATATCGCGGCCAATTATCTGGCTACAGAATTCAAAAAGTTCGGACTCAAAAAGCCGGAAGTGCTTCAGTCATACTTTCAGCCGGTAAACCTGGTTAATCGTTACCCGGCAACCTCCGGCAAATTGACCATCGGGCAGGAAGAGTTTTTGTATAAAGAGCATTTCATCCAGCTGGAAGGTGGTAACTTTTCGTGGAGTGGCGATGTGGTTTTTGCGGGCTATGCCTCGGACGAAGAGCTTCAAAAGCTCGATGTACGGGGAAAAATGGTGGTAGCCCTTGCCGGCAACAAAGATTCGGAAGGGAATCCGATGGCCGTATTCATGGCAGCAGGAGATAAACGCAACCGGATTGTGGCCGCAGGCGCTGCCGGTCTGATTGAACTCTTTACCCTGCCCCAAATTCCATGGCCTGTACTGGTAAACTATTTCGCAACCAATACCACCATGACGCTGGGGGCCGATGAGGATAAAGCTGTGCACCTGTGGCTTCGCAATGCCGATGCCGGGTCTGTGAAAAAACTTAAAGAGACGGCCTCTTTGCCGGGCACCTTATTGGTGGAAGGAGTAAAAGCCATACCGGTTAGTGCCAAAAACGTGGTGGGTATCCTGGAAGGCGCTGACCCAAAACTGAAAAACCAGTACCTCATAGTTTCCGCACATTATGATCATGTAGGCGTATCAAAACGCCCCAATCAGGAAGATTCCATCTTTAACGGTGCACGCGATAATGCAATTGGCGTAACCGGGCTGCTGGCAACTGCCCGTTATCTTTCGTTTTATAAACCCAAACGATCGGTGTTGTTTATTGCCTTTACTGCCGAAGAGAAAGGTTTGCTGGGCAGCCGGTTCTATGCCCAGCACCCTGTGGTGCCGCTGAAACAGTGTATTTTTAATTTCAACTGCGATGGTGCCGGCTACAACAATACTGGCATAGCCACCATCATTGGCATGGAGCGCACCACTGCCGAAAACGATTTGGCGAAAGCCTGCGCTGCCTTTGGCTTGCAAGCTGCGGTTGACCCCGTGCCGCAGCAAAACCTGTTTGAGCGATCGGATAACCTGAATTTTGCGGTAAAGGGAATACCGGCCATCACGTTTGCTCCGGGTTTAACCGACTTTGATGCGGCAATAAACAAATACTATCATCAACCAGCCGATGAAGTAAATTCGCTCGATTTTGATTACCTGATAAAGTACTTTCGGGCCTATGTATATGCCAACGTGTTGCTGGCCAATGCGCCCGTGGCACCGGTGTGGAAGCCGGGAGACAAATTTGAAGCTGCGGCCAAAAAACTCTATGGCGAGTAAAGACCGGCAATGCAGTAAATTTAATTCAGGCGGAGAAGCTTGCGGTAGCGGCTGTTATCGGCCAGCAGGCCCGCTGCTGTTTTGATATTATCGTCATTGTTCAGTGCGTGCTCGATAGCACCGGCTTCCAGAAAATAATGGGTGACTATTTCTTCTTCCAGTTCTTTTTTGATGGCATCGCGGTAAATCAGCAACTCATCTTTTCTTTTGCTGGCAATCAGTGCCTCTAAACGGTTTAGGTAATCCTGCAGTTCCTTGTTGTACCGCTCCCGGGCTACGGTTCTTTTCAGGTTCTCCAGATTTTTTTCGGGTTCGCTTTTATAAACATATCGTTGGTTTTTCATCCACGACAGGAAATCCTGATACTCGGCAGGGGTCAGCGAAAAAGAACGGGCATCAGCGGGCTCAGGCCGGGTGCCGGCATAATAAGTGGCATAATCAAACAACAGCCCCTGTCGGTGGAGGGCTTCAACCAGCGGGTGCATCTCAGGCTGGGCAACCACTATATCCGGCTCGATACCGCCACCATCGTACACCGTGCGTCCATTCAGTGTGGTAAATGCTTTTTTTAAGGAGTCGGGCACGGCCTCCACACTCCCATCCTCCCGGCGGTGTGAATAATCCAGCACCTGAACACACCGGCCGGATGGAATGTAATATTTGGCTGTGGTAACTTTGAGTTGGGCGTTGTAAGAAAGGGGACGCGTTATCTGCACCAGCCCTTTGCCAAAAGAGCGTTCACCCAGTATTATGGCACGGTCATAGTCCTGCAGGGTTCCCGCCACCACTTCCGAAGCCGAGGCGCTCCCGCGGTTAATAATTACCGCCAGCGGGATTTCGGTGTCCACCGGATTTTCGGGTGTTTCGTACGTTTCATTGTGCTCTGCAAGTTTTCCTTTGGTGGAAGCTACTTTTTTTCCTTTCGGAAGGAATACATTGCACACAAGAACGGCCTCCATCAGCAAGCCGCCCGGGTTGTTGCGAAGGTCAAGAATAATGCGACGGGCATTTTTTTCTTTCAGGTTGATGACTGCGCTACGGACATTCTTGCCTGCTTCTGGCGTAAATTCGGATAACCTGATGTACCCGGTTTCGTTGTCGAGCATGCCAAACCAGGGCACATTGCTTATTTTAATTTTTTCGCGTTTCAGTTCGATGGTAACGGGTTCTTCCTTTCCAAAGCGTTTTACGGTTAGCTTTACCGGTTTTCCTATTTCACCTTTCATCAACAAGCCCGCTTCTTCAGGCGACAGGCCGGTAATATCCCGTCCGTCAATTTTTAATACCTCATCTCCAACCTTTAATCCGGCTTTGTGAGCTGCAAACCCTGGAAATACCATGGATATCACTGTTCGTTGTCCTATCTGACGCGTCATGGCGCCAATACCTCCGTACTGTCCGGTGTTGGTGGTTCGGAAATCTTCCACCATGTCAGCAGGGATATAATTGGTGTAGGGATCCAGCGTGCCAAGCATGCTGTTGATGGCAGTATTCATCAGCAAGCCCGGGCTCACTTCATCTACATAATAGTTATTTACTTCTTTAAACAGAGAAGCGAAAATCTCGAGGTTGCGGGCTATCTCAAAGTATCGATCTTTTAAAGATACCCCGGCCGTGGCTATCAACAGAGCAATTACAAAAAATCCAATGGTTGGCCGCTTCATATTTTCCGGGATTTAACGAAATATCGGGGTAGTGGGGTTCCTGTAAAACAGTTTTTCGCCAGGTGGTAGATCAGAATTTGTCGGGAATCTGGATGATGCGCACTACAATCTCATGGGGGTCTCCGTCTTTATCCAAAAGGTTAAACCGAACCATGGGGTTATCGCGGTTGATGCTGCTTTCTACGTGTATTACCTGATTGTCCTGCAGGTGCCTTTCAATTTCTTTCTGTAACAGATATAAAGCATTGGCAAAATCCACTTCAAGTGGGCTGGGATTGTAGGTATGGGTTTTCATGGGTGGCGTGGGTTTCGGTTACCACCGCAGCAGGGCAGAGGCCCAGGTAAAACCACTGCCGAAGGCGGCCAAACAAATTACGTTATTTTCTTTGATTTTTCCCTCTGCCCAGGCTTCGCTCATGGCGATGGGGATGGATGCTGCGGTGGTGTTGCCATATCGCATAATGTTGTTGTATACCTGGTCATCGTTCAGTTCCATTTTCTGTTGGATAAACTGGCTTATGCGCAGGTTGGCCTGGTGCGGAATGAGCAGTGAGATATCGTTTTTGGTAAGGTTGTTGGCCTGCAATGCTTCCTGGATCACTTCGGTAAACCGCGTTACAGCATGCTTAAATACCTGGTTGCCATTCATTACAACCTTGTAATGGGTGGTATCAAGTATCTGCTCGGGTTGGCGTTCCTCTCGCGGACGGCTGCTTCCGGGGTCGCGCACATACAATTCTTCGGCATAGCGGCCATCGGCATGCAGATGGGTGGAAAGAATCCCGGGTCTGTCAGATGCCTGCACAATTGCTGCACCGGCACCATCGCCAAAAATTACAGCCGTGTTTCTTCCGCGCGTTGTTACATCCAGGGCGGTGGATTGAATTTCAGCTCCCACCACGAGAATGGTTTTGTACATGCCGGTCTTGATATACTGATCGGCTACCGACAAGGCATAAATAAAGCCCGAACATGCATTGCGGATATCCAGTGCACCGATACCTTCAAGTCCCAGCTCGCGTTGCAACAGTACCCCCGAACCCGGGAAAAAATAATCGGGAGTAATGGTGGCAAATACAATGAACTCAATATCCTTTTCTTTCAGTCCTGCGCGTTCAAGGGCCATGCGCGTAGCCTTTGCCGACATATTGGCCACCGTATCCTTGGCCGGATCAATCCATCTGCGCTCTTTTATGCCGGTCCGTTCGGTTATCCATTCGTCACTGGTATCCATTAAGGTGGCCAGGTAATCGTTGGTAATGACTTGTTCAGGGACATAATGGCCCAAAGCAGTGATGCGTGAATAGGGCATAACGTTTCGGTTAGGGCCTCAAATTACACAAAGCCTGGATTATTTGTACGGACTGTAGCCGCGTTCAATGAAATTGAAGAGATCCTGTTTAAAACCTGAAAAAGTTTGAGCAAATGCCTGGACCTCCTCCATTAGTCCGCTGTGCTCTGTAAAATAGCTGGTATCAGACTCTTTTTTTTCACGCAGAATCTGCGCCAGTTTCTTCTCGTGGTTTCGCAATTTCTTTCTGAAAAGGTCTACCACTTCGCCCTGGTAATAGGTAATCAGGTGCTGAAAATGGTCAACTTGCTTTTTAAACTCTTCATGGGGGTTGGTGATGCTGTGATTATCCAGTATTTTCTGAAAGAAGTTCAGCTCGCGTTTCCATAAATCAGCAGAAGATAACCACGCCCGTGTTTCGCGGTGCATGGATATAAGTATGGGCTGCAGAATATATTCGAAAGTTTGGCCGGTAACTGAAATCACAGCGGTAGGAGTTTGTTGCTTTGAAAATAAGATCCTCAATCCGCAGTATTCCTGAGGATAATCAGCGTAATGATTGATATCCGTCAGACTACAACATTTACAATCTTTCCGGGTACAACAATGACCTTCTTGGGCTGCTTTCCTTCTGTCCATTTTCTGATAACTTCAGAAGCAAGCACAGCTTTTTCGATGTCTTCTCTGGGCATGTCCAAAGCAAACTCCATTTGGGTGCGCACTTTACCGTTTACAGAAATCGGATAGTTGATGGTTTCTTCAATGAGGAAGGAATCATCCCATTTTGGAAACCGGCTTTGATGAACCGAACCGGTATGTCCGAGCTTATGCCATAATTCTTCTGTGATGTGCGGTGCGAAGGGCGAGAGGGCCACAATTAAGGGTTCAAGCACCGGCCGTTTGTTGCATTTCAGCGCAGTGAGTTCGTTGATGCAAATCATAAACTCGCTCACGCAGGTATTAAATGAAAAGGACTCGATATCGCGTTCAACTTTTTTAAGCGTTCGGTGCAGTATTTTAAGTTCCTCTTTGGTGGGCTCTTCATCCGATACGGAAAAATGTCCGTGGATCTGGAATAGGTTCCAGAATTTGCGCAGGAACTTGAATACTCCGTCTATGCCATTGGTGTTCCAGGGTTTGGAGAGCTCCAGCGGCCCCAGGAACATTTCATACAAACGCAGCGTGTCGGCACCATACTGGTCGATGATGTCATCGGGATTTACCACGTTGTGTTTCGACTTGGACATCTTCTCTATTTCCGTGTCGCAGATGTATTTGCCATTTTCCAATATAAATTCTGCGTTTTCCAGGTCGGGGCGCCACTTTTTAAAGGCTTCGATATTCAGCACATCCCCGTCAACCAGCGAGATATCGGCATGCAGTCGTGTAACCTGATACTGATCTTTCAGGCCGGCCGATACAAACGTATTGGTTCCATTGATGCGGTACACAAATTTTGACATTCCCTGAATATGTCCCTGGTTAATGAGCTTTTTAAAAGGCTCTTCAGCTTCTACAAAGCCCAGGTCTTTCAGGGCCTTGCACCAGAACCGCGAGTAAAGCAGATGGCCGGTGGCGTGTTCGGATCCGCCTATATAGAGGTCCACATCTTTCCAGTATTGTTCATGTTCTTTTCCGCAAAAGGCTTGTTGGTTGTTTGGGTCCATGTACCGGAACCAGTACCAGCTTGAGCCGGCCCACCCGGGCATGGTGGTGAGTTCGTACGAATACCTGCCTTTGTATTTCCAGTTTTTGGCGCGGCCAAGTGGTGGTTCGCCTGCCTCTGTAGGTTTGTATTCATCAATTTCGGGAAGGGTTACGGGCAGGTCCTTTTCATCTACCAGCTTAGGTATGCCGTTGTCAAAGTATACCGGAAAAGGCTCGCCCCAGTAACGTTGCCGGCCAAAGATGGCATCGCGCATCCGGTAATTGATCTTTTCCCGTCCTATGCCTTTTTCGGTAACGAACCGGATGCCTGCTTCAATGGCTTCCGGCACAGTGAGGCCATTCATAAAATCTGAATTGATGATGCGGCTGTCCCAGCTGTCGAATGCCTGAATTTGTACATCCGGTCCTTCCACTACCTGCACAATGGGCAGTTTAAAATGTCTCGCAAACCGATGGTCGCGTTCATCGTGGCCGGGCACAGCCATAACAGCACCTGTACCATAGCCGGCCAAAACGTAGTCGGCTACCCAAACCGGTATTTTTTGGTGGTTAAACGGATTTACCGCATAGGCTCCTGTAAACACGCCGCTTACCCGCTTTACATCGCTCATCCGTTCACGCTCGCTTCGGTTTTTTGCAACGTTTACATAATCGGCCACTTCCTTTTGCCTTTCGGGTGTTGCGATTTGCTCAATCAAATGGTGCTCGGGCGCGAGAACAAGAAAGGTGGCCCCGAAAACGGTGTCAATGCGCGTGGTAAAGACATGGATTTTTACATCCGGCTTATCGGCCACAGTGAAGTAAAATTCACAGCCGCGGCTCCGGCCTATCCAGTTGCGTTGCATTTCTTTAACCGGTTCAGGCCAATCAATCGTGTCCAGTCCGCTTAAAAGTCTTTCTGCATAGGCGGTTATACGCATGCTCCACTGCATCATCTTGATGCGCTCAACCGGATAGCCACCGCGCTCGCTTACACCGTCTTTTACCTCATCATTGGATAACACGGTGCCCAGTGCAGGGCACCAGTTTACCATGGTTTCACTCAGATAGGCCAGCCGATAATGCTGTAAGAAATTTTCTTTTTCCGCTTCGGAAAAATTGCGCCATTGCGAAGCCGTAATCAGGGGCGTATCCTCATCGCAGGCGGCATGAATGTGCAGGTTTCCGTGTTTTTCAAGCTCCGCTATAAGGGTGTCAACCGGTTCGGCTTTACCAAGTGGGCCCGCATCTTTATTGTACCAGGCGTTGAAAAGCTGCATGAAGATCCACTGCGTCCATTTGTAGTAAGCGGGATCGCAGGTTTGCACCTCGCGGCTCCAGTCGTACGAAAAGCCGATGCGCTTCAGTTGCCGCTTGTAAGTGGCTATATTCCGGGCGGTGGTTACAGCCGGGTGTTGCCCCGTTTGGATGGCGTACTGTTCGGCCGGCAGGCCAAAAGCGTCAAAACCCATAGGATGAAGCACGTTAAAGCCCTTCAGGCGTTTGTACCGTGCCACGATGTCGGAAGCG
Source organism: Cyclobacteriaceae bacterium (assembly GCA_036787955.1). Lineage (GTDB taxonomy): Bacteria > Bacteroidota > Bacteroidia > Cytophagales > Cyclobacteriaceae > UBA2336. The sequence continues at coordinate 38,614 of DAIQOI010000008.1, read as the reverse complement.
ATGTAACCCAGCGGATGGCCTACGTGTAAACCTGCCCCGGAGGGGTAGGGAAACATATCCAGTACGTAGTATTTTGGTCTTTCCGGATTCGTCTCGACCTTGTAAATCTGCCGCTCCTCCCAAAACCTGCGCCACTTTTCTTCAATCTCCCTGATGGTTTCCTTGTTGTACTCAGTCACGTTGATTCTTCCATTTAGTTAATACATGATAATGGCTGCTGCAGGCAGCTTTTACCATATGCCTGATCGTTGGCCAAAACGCAAAAATAGTTTAAACTGGCTAAAGCGCCATCCGGCGGTACCTAAAACCAGGCTTAGTTCTCCAGGGTTTTCAGGATGTTTTCGATGTCGCTTTGCTTCATGGGCTTGGTTATGAACTGAACGACATTTTTATAAGCCCTGCACCGGTTTACATCGGCCGTGCTGTTGGAACTGGTCAGCACAACAATGCGGGGACGGGTGGATACCGGGGATGGCAACCTGGTAAACCTTTCCAGGAATTCAAAACCATCGGTTTTGGGCATGTTGAGGTCCAGAAAAATAACTTCCGGAATGGATTCATCTCTTAATGTACTGAGCCATTCCAACGCCTCGTCGGCCGATTTAAAGGAAGTAAAATGCCGCGAAAAGTTGTACACCTCCAGGAACCTGCGCTGAATGAACAGGTCGATGTCGCTGTCGTCTATGAGGATAGTGTGAGAAACCATGGTGCCAACTGTAGATTAGACACTCAGCAGGTTCATAAACTTAAGAAGTTTTTGGCAACAATGCAAAAATTAACCGGAAATGAATGCGGCACTTTTTTCAGTAAAAATATTGTATTAAAATTGGGTGCTAAACCCAAAAATCTATGCCTTCTAAACGATTTACCTTGCTTTCAACTTCCATTTTGTTGCTGGTGGTCTTTATGATAAGTTCCTGTGGTTCATCGGGAAGCGATAAGGAAAAAAATGCAAAGGAGTTTGACGAAGCCAATCAGGAACTGAAAAAATCTATTGAAGAGGTGGTCTATAACATCCCGTCACCTTCAGAAATTCCTTACATGATTCAGCAAACCGGTGCAGACTTCAATCAAAGCCTTATTAACCCGATAAGCAAAGCCCAGCAATACACCCAGCGCAGTGATAAGACCGCTTTGAATCTGGGTGTTTACGCGGCCGATATAGGCTACCTGGTTTCTTATGATAAGACGCAGGAGTCTATTAACTACCTCAATGCGTGTAAAACCCTTGCCGACAATCTGGGGGTGGTTGAGTCTTTCGACCTTGAAGTACTCAAACGATTTGAGGCCAACATCAACAACAAAGATTCACTTACTGCTTTGTTGGATAAAAGTCTGAAGAACACAGAGCGGTACTTAAATGACGACCGTCGCAGCCGCCTTGCCGCGTTGATTGTGGCTGGCAGTTTTGTGGAAGGTTTATACATTTCTACCGGACTGGTCAATACCTATCCGAAAAACATTCTCCCTGACGATAAACGCAACATCATACTCACCCCTTTGATTCAGGTTATTTTAAATCAGCGCAAAGCGGTTTCCGATTTAGTCAGAATGCTGAGCACAATCGAGCAGGAGGCATCATCGAATTTGCTTAAAGACTTGCAGGAACTTGAACGCACCTATGCGGCATTAAATATTGAAGAGCAGATAAGGAACAACAGGGCCGATTTGATGTTGAGTGATAAAAATCTTGTACAGATCAGCGCCATCGTACAGAAAATACGTTCGGAGATTGTACAGTAAAACAACAGGTTATCCCTGCGAAATGGACTGGTCATGCGGGCCGGTCCATTTTTTTATTTCCATAGAAGCAGGCCTAATCCTTATATTTATCTGTTGATTTCCCCTTATGAGTGAAATTGTACTGGATGCCATACTTCGCTTGTTTGCTGTTGTTGCCCGCCAGGATGAACTTAACCGGCAGGAACGCGAACAAATCCGTCAGTTTCTTCTTGACCATGTCAATGAGGCCAGGGTAGAAAGTTATCTTGCCCGTTTTGTTGCATACTCCGATGAAAGGAAAAGCGCGGATTTACAGGAGGAAAAGAAGTCCGTGCAACGCATCTGTCAGTCGCTCGTGGCCGAGATAACACAGCGGCAGAAACTGATTATTCTGGTTGAGTTGATTCGTATTGTGCTGGCTGATAAAAACCTGACCAGCCGGGAGAATGAGCTGGTAAAACTGGTTGCAGATTCTTTCAAGATAACAAACGATGAACTCCAGGCCATATATGTATTTCTGGAAGCCACCCGTGCCGAAGATCTTGATCGTCCGAATTTTTTGGTGGTGGTTTCTTCGGCCCGTCTTTCACAGGGTAAACAGATTATACGGAAGCACCTGAATGGATTGCTGGCCGTGGCTTTTTTTCCGGCCGTTGATCTGTATTTCGTAAAATACCTGGGCAACGACAATGTTTTTCTCAATGGTGTGCCGTTTAAAAAAGGGCTGGTTCAGGTGTTGCCGGTAGGTAGTACGCTTCGCTGGGACAGGGATGAACCTGTTTATTATGTGGAAATAGTCAGGGAGTTCAAACGGTTCAGCGATTCCGAACAAATTGTATTTGAAGCAAAAAACATTTCTTATCGCTTTAAGAACGGAAAGTTTGGACTTCGGAATGTTACGCTTGCCGAGCAATCGGGTCACCTGGTAGCCATTATGGGTGCAAGCGGCTCCGGAAAATCCACGCTTCTTCATGTACTAAATGGCACAGAAAAACCGGCCGAAGGCAGGGTATGCATTAACGGGGTTGACATACACAAGGAGCCTGAGAAAATAGAAGGAATAATCGGGTTTGTTCCACAGGATGATTTACTGCTTGAGGATCTTACCGTGTATCAAAACCTTTATTATGCGGCCAAGCTGTGCTTTAGCAACAAAACTGAGGCTGAGGTGGACGCGCTGATTATGCGCACGCTGAATGATCTGGGTCTTTCGGAGATTAAAGATTTAAAGGTTGGATCGCCTTTGCAAAAAACCATCAGCGGGGGCCAGCGTAAGCGGCTGAACATCGGGCTGGAATTGCTGCGTGAACCTGCTGTGCTGTTCTGCGATGAGCCCACCAGCGGGCTTTCTTCCCGCGATTCGGAAAACATCATTGATCTGTTGAAAGAATTGACCCTGAAAGGAAAATTGGTGTTTTCCGTTATTCATCAGCCTTCGTCCGATATTTTCAAAAAGTTTGACAGGCTTTTGATTCTTGATACGGGCGGCTATCCGATTTATTATGGCAATCCCGTGGATGCAGTGGTTTATTTTCGGAAGAGCATTAACCTTATCGGAAGTGAAGAAGGCGAGTGTTATGCATGTGGCAATGTAAATCCTGAGCAAATATTTAACATTGTTGAAACCCGGGTTATAAACGAATACGGTGAGTTTACGAGCGAAAGAAAAATTACGCCACAACAATGGAATAATCTTTTTACGCGTTCGGTTAAACTTCCGGTTATCACAGCGAAGCCAGATTCCGTACCAAAGAGTTCGTTAAGCCTGCCGGGTCGTTTGCGGCAGATGTGGCTGTTTGCCAGGAGAGATGTGGAGTCCAAGTTCAGAAATAGCCAGTATATGGTTATCAACCTGATGGAAGCGCCACTTCTGGCATTTATACTGGCTTTTATTGTGCGGTATTATAACGTAGACGACCGCGTGTTTCCCGGCTACATTTTTGCCCACAACCCCAACCTTCCGGCTTATTTGTTTATGGGGGTTATCGTGGCGCTGTTTATGGGGCTTACAGTAAGTGCAGAAGAAATCATCCGCGACCGGAAAATACTGAAACGCGAGGCGTTCCTGCACCTTAGCCGGGGTAGTTATCTGATGGCCAAAACAGGAATATTATTTACCCTTTCGGCGGTGCAGACGCTCACATTTGTTCTGGTGGGTAATGCCATCCTCGAAATCCGCGATATGGCCTGGCAGCATTGGCTCATTTTGTTTACCACCTCCTGCTTTGCCAACATGTTGGGTTTGAATATTTCTTCCGCATTTAATTCGGCTGTAACGATATATATTCTTATACCGCTGCTCATCATTCCACAGTTGATTTTGAGCGGGGTAGTGGTGAAATTCGATAAACTGAACCCTTCCATTGGCAACGTTGAAACGGTGCCGTTTGTAGGCGATCTGATGGCATCGCGCTGGGCTTTTGAAGCAAGTATGGTTACACAATTTCGCGACAATCGCTTTCAGCGAAATTTTTATGAATATGATAAAGTTATGGCACAGGCCGATTTCAAAAAATTATACTACATACCTGAGCTTGAAACCAGGCTGCAGTTTTGCCTGAACAACCTTTCCACTCCCGATCGTGAAGTAGTGGATAAATATATTCGGAATCTGAAATTGCTATACAACGAACTTTCGCGCGAGGCAGAGGGGGTAAATGCTAAACCGGAGTGGTTGGGTAAGTTGAAAGATGGAAAATTTGATTCCACCCTCTATCAGGATATAACCGACTTTCTGAATCGTTTAAAAACCTACTACACCCGCCGATACAACCGGGCCGATATGGAAAAGGAAAGCCTGATTGACAGCTTAACCAATACGCCCGAAAAGGAAAAGGAATTTGAAAATTTAAAACTGTCGTATCATAATGAAGCCATTGCAGAAATGGTGAAAAATACTACGGATCCGCACCGGATAATCGAGAAAAACGGCCGGCTTATCCAGAAGGTCTTTCCCATCTATAAAGATCCGGAACCCGATCACATCGTTGATTTCGATGCCCAGTTTTACATGGCCAGGAAGCACTTTCTGAACAAAAATGTCGATACCCTGCTTTTTAACACGGGGGTAATCTGGTCCATGACCTTTGTTCTGGCATTTTTGCTTTATTTTGATGGATTAAGAAGAAGCCTCGAATTTGCCGACAGGCTAACTAATCCTTTGTACAAAAAACAGTAACTTTGCAAGTCGTCTTATGATAATCTTCATCCTTCTTCTGTTGTTGCTTGTGCTCATTAAGGTATTCTAGGCAACATGTTTTTTTTTCTTTCCAAAACCCTGAATTACCTGGTAATGCCGCTGGTAGTAACAGTTTTGCTACTGGTGCTGGGCGCGCTGATCAAAAACAAATGGTGGGCCACCCGGTTGCTGGCCAGCGGATTCTTTCTGCTTATTTTCTTTTCCAATGAATTTATCGCCAATGAAGTGATGATGTGGTGGGAAGTTCCGCCAACCCCGTATGATTCTTTGCATCAGACTTATGATTACGGTGTACTGCTCACGGGTGTAACCAGCACCGATAAACAACCTCCCGATCGGGTGTACTTTCACCATGGAGCGGATCGCGTAATTCATACCGTTGAGTTATTTAAAAAAGGCATCGTCAGGCACATTATTGTCAGTGGTGGTAGCGGAAGACTGCTCACCGCATCGAGAAAGGAGGCCGATGATATTTACAAAGCTTTGGTGCTGATGGGCGTTCCCTATAATCACATTACGGTTGAAAAAGAATCGCGCAATACCTATGAATCGGCTGTAGCCGTTGCTGAAATGTTGCGTCAAACAGGCGGAAGCGCATTGCTCATCACTTCGGGCTTTCACATGCGCAGGTCGGTAGCCTGCTTTAAAAAGCAGGGAGTGGCTGTATCAGCGTTCAGCACCGATTTTTACACACACCCCCGTTATTTTACATTGGATGTCCTCCTTGTGCCTAAAGTTGAAGCGTGGGTGATATGGCACAAGTTGGTTAAAGAGTGGACAGGAATAACAGCCTATCGGCTGGCCGGGTACATATAAAAAAGGGCGGATGAACCGCCCTTTTTTTGCAATTTAATGCAATTTAACACCTTATTCTTATCACGGGCTAACCGGATAATATGTGCCGTAGTACTTCGAAATGTTCGGCAGAGGTACTGTTGCGCCAAACTTGGCGTTTATAGCCTGAATAAAAATTTTCGCGATATAAGCAGCTCCGCGCGGGTTGGGATGAACTCCGTCTTCAGAAAACACTCCACCCGGGGGTGCAAATGAAGCATTAATAAAGATGCCATCCACCACCTGCCCGGGAACGGAAGCCAATGCCGAGAACGTTGCATTCACATCGGCAAGGGCAAGCCGGGATTCAGCGCTTACACGCGTGGAAATCACTGTGTTGAAATCATTAATGCGCGTGGTAATTTCTGCAATTTCCGAAGGAATAAGCACCCATTGATCCGCCAGGGGCACGGTAATCCCGTTAATAAGCTGGGGGTTTCCGCCTACAATAGTGCCGATGAACGAAGCTGCCGGTAGCACCAGGCGGTCGGCAGGCGTAGTCTGGCGAACCTGCTCATATGGTACCAATGCTGCACGTTGCTCAGAGGTAATAATGCCAAGGTCCTCCAGTTCATCAAATCCATCGCCCAAGTCTAACAGGCTCTCATCAACAATCACAACCCTGTTATTGGTCGATGCGGTAAACGAAATTTTTCTTGCTTCAAGTTGCTCTGGCGTTCCGTAGGCATTGCCAAACGCGGGGTGTTTTAAGGCATCCAAAACATTATTGTAACCGGAAAATGCCGAACTAAGTGCAGAGGCGGTAGAGGCGTCCAACGGAACCGGATTGTAGGGCACAACACGGAAGTATGGAATGGCCGTTACATTGGGGATGTTACCTACCACGGCCTTCCGGTTTGGATTGGCCAGAATGGCATCGATAGCGCCATTAAACAGCGCTGAAAACGCGGCTACTGAAGTGAGAATGGCGGGATTGGATGCGCCACCCACAGCATAACCTAATACATCGTTGTTGCCTACCCAAAATGAAACAAAAGTGGGGTTGGTGCCCAACGCATCTCCCAGTATGGTAGAGGTTCCGGGATTGCTGGCAAAGCGGGCGTAATAAGGGTTGAACAGCGGATGCGTAGGATTACTTACGTCACCTGCCTGCGGGGCATTCAGGTGGGCCAGAATAATACCCGGCACCCCGAAATTGTTCAGGTTGGCTTTGTTTCCGGTATAGGGCGCGAGTGATTTTGCATGATCAGTGCTTGTTGTATTGTACGGTGCAGGAACCCCCGGGGATCCGGCTGGTGTTGGCCGCGCTGTGGAAGGACCTGACGGGCCATCTGCATCAAATAAGATTAATCTTCCCAGTGTGCATGACGGGGGGTTATAGCACCCGTTGGTGGATCCCGTCATCGGCTGATCGAATGGGTCATTTTCACTTACATAAGCAAAATGCTCAGCCATGATGGCCGGGAATGAATTTTCCTGGCCGAAGTCAAATAATGCCCCGGCCATGAAACCGGCAGTCAGTGAGTTACCGATCGAAACAAACTTTGTGAAGTTTGCACTTCCTGAGGTTCCCGTAGGTGGCTCTTCCGGTTCCGGTGCCTGTGGAACCAGCATCTCCTGCTCGCAACTTAAAACCAGAAGGAGGGTGAGCAATAAACTATATAATCTGAAGCGTTTCATAATTTTAAATTTTCTGGTTGCTAATTATTTAAATAAGTCGTCAAAAGTAACCGAGAAGTAGTACTGCTGCCCTACAAACCCGGATCCAAAATTCGGCCGGTAATCTCCGCCAAACAGGTTGGTACCACCCAGTTTCAGCGTACCCTTTATGGAAGAAATTTTATAACTAATCATCGCATCCACTACTCCGTACTCAGGTATGCGTACATTCTGTGCAAGGCTAAATCCGGAGTTCCACATAAAGGTTTCCTGCCACCGGAAATTGATGTTAAACCCAAAACCCGTATTACCGATATTCCGGTTACTGAGCCCAACCATCACACGGTTATTGGGGGTGTTGAAACCGGCAATAAATTCTTCTTCATTGGCTTTGTAATCCTGATACGTGTAGTTGGCAGTTACCATGAAGCCCTTCAGCAAGGAATAGCTGATGTTCAATCCTGAGCCCCAGGATGTAACTTTTTCGGGTGAGTTTACATAGGGTGACCAGAGGGTTCCGGCATTAACCTGTTGACCTTTATGGGTAGTGGGGTTTTTACTCACAATCAGTTGGTCTCCGATAAAATCTTTGTAGGAATTGAAGAAACCAAATACATCAATCAGCAGCCGGTTATTGAAAGAGCCTTTGTAACCTACTTCGATTGACTGAAGCCGTTCGGGGCGGATGTAGGGCACGTTGGCAGTTTCAAGCAAACTTGGATCACCTCCCACAAGGCTACCGTCAGCAGCAATAGTTCCTCCCGAGGCCCTGTAAGCCTGGTAGGAACTGAAGGTATAGGCACCTCCTTCATGTACACCATAGCGGGCTGCATTGGCACGGGTGCTGCCCAGCAGTATGCCGCCACCCGTGGGGAGGTATATGAACTGTGCCTGTGTGTCGGGGTTGCGGAAGCCGGTCTGGAAGGAAGCCCGGATAAAGTTATTTTGATTCACTGAATAAACTGCTGACAGGCGTGGGGTGTAGAGCCCATCGAAGTTTTCATTTTTGTCGTGGCGAATAGAGCCGGTCAATTTCAGGTTGCCCAATTGCTTGGCAACCTGAAGGTAGGCACCATATTCATCGATTTTTATTCCTTGCGCTACTCCGTCACCATCCACATCTTCGTTGTAAACAGTGGCATCCGAGAATAAGTCATATCTTCTGAAATTACCGCCAATCTGCACTTCTGCCCACTTGATAATGTCATCAAAGCGGTAATTGAACTCGGCATGGTACAGCCTGGATTTGTCAATAAACTTGGCACCGGGAGGATTGCGCTGGAAATAATCGTTCCGAACGCCTTCCACCAAATCACGGAATTGCGGTGTTCCCACCGCAGGGCGGTTGCGGTCGGCGTAAGCACGTGCTGCGGCATGATCGCCGGGTGTAACACCGGGTATGGCACCGTTAAACGCCAGTATATAGTCGGGTACCCACTGCGAGGCTGAAGGAGAGTAGCGTTCGTTCATGTAGGCGCCCAACGCACTCATGTTGTAGGAGTTACCGGCATTGGTGCGGGTGTTGTAAGCACGAACAAAAAAGTTCTTGCCTTTCAATTCAATTTTATGGAACTGCTGGTTGAAGTCCCTGATGGCATATTTTTCACTTCCCTGGTAAATGGCATTACCTCCGCCAAACCGATAGGTGTAAATAAGCTCCAGATCCGGGTTTATTTTATAATGCAGGGCTCCGTCATACTTCATGCTTCCGGCATTATAGCTGTCAATGATATCTTCTTCTCTCCAACCTGTCCGGGTAATGGGGCTGAATCCCGGAATCGGAACGTTAATTACCGTTTCATCACCATACAGGTTAAGTCCGTCAAAATCAGGTCGTCCGGTTTGCAGCACCGGGTTATCCGGATCGGGACGGTGGGTGGTGTAATCGTTTCCTTTCCAGTCGGTGATGTCGGTCCATGAGAAATTGACTTTAAAGGCAAACTTGTTGTTAAACGCTTTGGCGTAGCGGAAACCGAAATTGTACTGGGGAAAAACATCGTCCTGTGCCTGCGAGGTTGTAACGCCGGCTTTGGCGGTAAGACTTAGCCCCTGGTATTCAAACGGTGACTTGCTGGTCATCACAATGATGCCGTTGAAAGCATTGGGGCCGAAAAGGGCAGATGAAGCACCCGGCAGCAGGTCTATGCTCTCGGCATCCAGTTCGCTGATACCCACCAGGTTGCCGGTAGGGAAGTTGAGGATGGGGGCAGCGGTATCCATGCCATCCACCCATTGAACAAATCGGGTGTTGGCAATGGTTGCAAAGCCGCGTGTGTTCATCGACTGAAAGTTAATGCTGCCGGCCAGCATTTGCACTCCCGGCTGGTAGGCCACAGCCTCGTAAAAATCAGGTGCAGGTACCTGGCGGATGTCCAGCGCACCCACGCGATAGGCTGACACCGGGGCGCTCAGGAAGTCGGAACGCACACCCTGACCGATGATCACCACCTCATCAAGTCCCAGCGGGTCGGGTTCAAGCGACACATCAAGGCCGGTGGCTGCACCGGTTACTTCAACTTCTTTTGAGCGGTACCCGATGAATGAGAAACGCAGCCTGAACGGAGCTGTCTTTTGTGTTGTCAGGGTAAAATCTCCGTTTTGGTCGCTGACGGTGCCATCGGTTGTGCCGGCCACAACTATGTTTACCCCGGGCATGGGGGTACCGGTTTCGTCTTTTACTTTTCCGGAAACAGTAGTTTGGCCATACGATTCGGTGAGGCCTGCAAAAACGCATATTGCCAGGACCCACAAACATTTGTAAAACTTCTCCATAGATTGGTTCAGGTTAGGGTTGGTTTGTAAATAGTATGTTATGCTTACTAAATTTTGCGAATAAAATTCGCATTGTTCTGAAAAGTACAAAATTTTCGGAAAATTAAACAAACGTTTGCGAAACCGAATCTTATAATTCCTGGTCCTGCCGGCTGGCTTCCGTTCGGAGGTGCTCTACCAGCTTTTCACATAATTCATGGGTTTGCCCTGCAAAAAAACTGTCACCGGTGGCCTGGAGGATGCCTTGGGCCATGCTCCCCAGGCAATCAATATAAAAACGTTTCATTTCATACACGGGCATTTCACGGGTCCAGAGAAAGATACTTAAGGTGTTCTTTTCCGATGTATCCCACAGGGCTATGTGAATGGATTTTGTTTCAGAGGGTGCATCGGTGGGTTTATCGGTGGCCGTCCACTGAATGCGGGAAGGTATATTGTGGCCATCTAACTCTATTTCGAATGAGATATGGGTTTTTCGCATATGGTTGAAGTATGAAATTAAGATAATGAAGGCTTGCAAGATAGACCACCTGCGCTTGTGTTCAAAAATTGATTTACTGTTTTGTGCGCATGTATTTGGTATAAAGGTTCAGCGATTCAGGGTTTCGCAAGGCACCCGGATTGATTACCTCTTCCGGCCTGGATCCCATCAGGATTTTTTTAACCGGTGTTTCGGTTTTTTTTCCGCTGATGGTGTAAGGAATGTCTTCAATCGCTATTATCTCATCCGGTACGTGCCTCGGACTTGTTGCCAACCGGATGGTGTCGTTAATTGTTTTTTTCAATGACTCAGTCAGTGTCACTCCTTCTTTCAGCTTTACAAAAAGCGGCATCCAGAAATTGCCACCGGGCAGCTCAATACATACAATCAGGCTGTCGGATACTTCGGCTACTTTATCCACCGCCCTGTAAATTTCACTTGTGCCAATTCGCACCCCGGCACGGTTTAATGTGGCATCCGATCGGCCGTAAATAATTACTCCGCCACGCCTGGTTATTTTAATCCAATCGCCATGTCGCCATACTCCGGGAAACATTTCGAAATAACTTTCAGTATATCTTTCAAAGTGCTTATCATTCCAGAAATACACGGGCATGGACGGAAGGGGTTTTGTAATGACCATTTCACCCACCTGCTCTTCTACCGGTTTACCGCTCTGATCAAATGCTTCTACCTTGCTGCCAAGCGCTCTGCATTGAATTTCACCGGCATATACAGGTAACAGGGGGTTACCGCCTACAAAAGCGCTGCAAACATCGGTACCTCCGCTGATGGAGGCCAGCCATACATCCTTTTTTACGTAGGTGTAAATCCAGTTAAATCCTTCAGGTGGCAGTGTGCTGCCTGTTGAGCCAACGGATCGAAGGTTGGTTAATTTGAAGCTTTTCCCCGGATTAATGCCGGCTTTTGCGCAGCTTATAATGAATGCGGCACTGGTGCCGAAGTGAGCGATGGTTAAGTCATCCGCCATCTTCCAAAGCCTGTTCAGATCCGGAAAGGAAGGGCTGCCATCGTATAAAACCAGGGTGCCCCCGCACAACAGGCTACTTTGAATATAATTCCACATCATCCATCCGGTAGTGGTAAACCAGAAGCATCTCTCGCCGGGATGAATATCGTTATGAAAGGTAAGGTATTTCAGGTGTTCAAGCAGAATACCGCCATGGCTGTGTACCATAGCTTTGGGCATACCGGTGGTGCCGGATGAATACAAGACCCAGAGCGGATGGGAAAAGGGCACACGCTCAAATTGTACGGTTGCAGCTGGCCGGGCAATGGCCTGTTCCCAGGTTGTGTACCGGCTGTCCTGCGGAAGACTGGCTGCATTGATAACAACAACATACCTGATAGACGGGATTGCCTGCACAACCGACTGAACCACATCGGATTTGTCATGTATGTTGCCGTTGTAGCGGTAATTCATCACCGTAAACAATATTACCGGTTCAATCTGGGCAAACCGATCGAGTACAGCCTGTAATCCGAAGTCGGGCGAGCACGAAGACCATATTGCGCCCAGGCTTGCTGTAGCCAGGAAGGCCATGGTGGCCTCGGGTATGCAGGGAAGATAGGCAGCTACGCGATCACCTTTTTGTAAACCTTGTGCCTTTAAAAACTGCTGCAGGGAAGAAACGTTGTTAACCAGCTCTTGCCACGTAATTTCTTTCACTTTGCCCTGTTCATCCAAGCTGATTACAGCCGGATACCGTGTTGTGTTTTTTCTGAAAATATGCTCGGCATAGTTAAGATAAGTTCCCTCAAACCAGCTGATGTGCGGCATCCGGGAACCCTGCATCACAGCAGTTATTTCACCTTCATGCCGAATATCAAAATACTGCCACAGAGATTTCCAGAATTCCTCCGGACTGGCAACTGACCACTCCCACAGTTTGTGGTAGTCCGAGAAAAGCAAGCCTCTGTTATTAAGCCACCTGAGATATGCAGTAAGATTGGCTTTTTCTTTTATTTCTTCCGAAGGATTCCACAACAATTCAGCCATGCATCAGTAGAACATTTTTAAAAGTTCGTCAGCTTTTTTCTTGTCAAGTATAAGTTGTTGCCTCAGTTCATCCAAATCGCTGAACCGGTTGTCGGCACGCAACCGTGCATGAAAATGGACAATCAGTTCATCACCGTAGATTTCCTGTTCAAAATCGAACAAATTTACTTCAAGCGTTTTATGCATACCACCCACGGTGGGTCTAAGGCCGATGTACATCATGCCGCGAAATGTTTTACCCGCGTGCTGTGCAGTAACCGCATAAACGCCGTCAGCGGGAATTAGCTTGTAATGCGTGTCAATGTTGATGTTGGCTGTTGGAAAACCGATGAGGCGTCCTAATCGGTCGCCTTTTACCACCTGGCCGCGCAGGGAGTAGGGGCGTCCTAACAAAAGATTGGCTGTTTCCACATCGCCCTGTTCAAGGGCCTTTCTGATTTTTGTTGAGCTTATGGTGATGTGATGCACATCCTGTGGTGGAATCTCCTCCACTTCAAATCCGTAGCGGGGTGCATTCTTTTTCAATTCTTCGAAGCTCCCTTCGCGGTTATGACCAAAGCGGTGGTCATGGCCGATAACCAGTTTTCGCGTGCCGATGGTCTGAACCAGAATCCGGATGATAAACTCTTCTGATGAGAGGTGGGAGAATTCGCGTGTAAATGGTATGCGCACCAGGTGGTCAATGCCTGCCTGCTTGAGCAATTCGGCTTTTTCTTCGAAGGTATTCAGCAACTTGAGTGATGTGTCTTCGGGGTGCAACACCAGGCGCGGATGCGGCCAGAAGGTAACGACCACCGTTTCGCCCTGGTGCTCGCGGGCAATTTCCTTTAGCCGGTTGAGAATTTTCTGATGACCGAGATGAACACCGTCAAAGGTTCCGCTTGTAACCACTGCAAACGGCAACCGACTGAAATCATCCGGATGGTAGTAAACTTTCATGTGAGCGATTCAAACGATTCAATGGATTTCGCATCATCCAGGCGAAAGCTACCGATACGCGTGCGGCAAAGTTCGGCAAGGTAAGCGCCCGTTCCAAGTTTTGCACCCAGATCACGGACCAGGCTGCGGATGTAGGTTCCTTTTGAACAGACCACCCTGAAGTGTACTTCAGGCAGGTTGATCTGTGTAATGTCAAAGGCATGGATTTCTACGGTTCGTGGTTTTAGCACTGGCATTTCCCCTTTGCGTGCCAGTTTGTAAGCTCGCTTTCCTTTTACTTTTACAGCCGAATGTGCCGGTGGAATCTGTTCGATTGTGCCCTTAAAGTGTGCAGCAGCATTCGTAATGTGCTCGGCCGTTATACCTGAGATGTCGCGTACTTCGGTTACCTCTGTTTCGCGGTCGTGCGACGGAGTGCTCTGACCAAGTATAAGGTTACCGATGTATTCCTTGTCGAGGTTGGTTAATTCCTGAATTTTTTTGGTCATCTTTCCGGTGCACACAATCAATAGCCCGGTGGCCAGTGGATCGAGTGTACCGGCATGACCGATTTTTTTTATACCCAGTATCTTTCGCAACTTATTAACCACGTCAAAAGAAGTCCAGCCCAAAGGCTTATTAATGAGTATAACCTTATCCTGATAAGGATTCGCTTCCATCATAAAATAGCCATGCCTGTTCCAAGATAGTGCAACACCAGCAATACCGTGCCCGCGATAATGCGGTAATATCCGAAAATTTTAAATCCGTGTCGGGTAAGAAAGGCAATGAAGGATTTCATCGCAACAATGGCTATAATAAATGCAACAACGTTGCCGGTTATCAGCAACTTAATTTCATGCGATTGCAAGACATATCCCTCGCGGATAAAACTCATCAGCTTATATCCCGATGCAGCCATAAGTGTGGGAACGGCCAGGAAAAATGAAAACTCGGTAGCAGTTCTTCGGTTTAATTTCTGGCTAAGCCCGCCCATGATGGTGGCGGCCGACCGCGATATGCCGGGAATCAAAGCGAGGCATTGAAACAGTCCGATGCGCCAGGCCATATTTCGTGTAACGGATAACTGCGGGTTTGACTCATTGGCCTGGAAGAGGCGATCGGCAAACAGAAAAAATACACCTCCGCAAATAAGTGCAAACCCAACCACGTCCACGCGTTCCAGCCACTTGTCAATGTATTTGTCCAGTGCCAGCCCTGCAGCTGCAGCGGGCAGAAACGCGATGAAAAGGATTACATAAAAGTTGAAAGACTGTAAAAATCTGCGCCAGTACAAAACTATTACTGCCGCAATGGCCCCGAATTGTACCACCACGGTGTACATCTTTGTGAAAGGGTAATGGGCAATACCCAGCAGTGACGAGCCTATGATGATGTGCCCGGTGGAAGAAACAGGTAAAAATTCAGTCAGGCCTTCGATAAGAGCCAGCAAAACAGCTTCAAGCAGGCTCATTGAATCATTTATTTTTATCGGCTGGTTTGTAGAGGATGGCGAACAACTCAATGATAAATCCAGTTATTACAATCAATGGCCCAAGGGTGAGTCCGGTAAAGCCAAAGCCATAAGGTTGGTTATCAAGCGTCATAATGATGAATCCTACAACCAGCACCAACAGGCCGGCCGTCATAATCTGATAGTTTCTTTTAGTAAAGGGCAAATTATTTTTCATGGGTTTGTCAATAAAGTTCATCTAAGGACATGTTGAGGTACTTTCGGATGGCGAAGAACGTGCTGAGAAAAGCCAGCGTCATTCCGGCTAATGCCAGTATTCCGAAAAGCAGGAGTTGTTTCTCCTGGTCATGCAGCATACTGAGTTCAGGCACAACCCTCTGGCCGTATCGGTTCAAGCTGTACAAAGCAACCGATGCCAGGCATCCGCCAGAAAGGCCGTAAAGTATCGCGCGCAACAGGAATGGCCTTCTGATAAATCCACCCGTAGCACCCACCAGTTGCATGCTGCGGATGAGGAAGCGCTGGGAAAACAACGCCAGCCGGATGGTGTTGTTGATTAGCATAACAACTGCGAGAAGCAAAACGGCCAGTATGCCGGTTAGCAGCAAACCGATGCGCGTTGCATTTTTGTTGATGGCTTCAACCAGCTCCTGAAGGTAATATACCTGAAATACACCATTCAGGTTTTTCAGCTCTGCCTGAATGGCTTCGAGTTTTTCCGGGGTGTGGTATTCGGGCAGGATAGAAATAAGAAAGGCATCGTGCAAAGGGTTTTCTCCCAGAAAGCGGGTAAAATCTTCTCCGGTTTGTTCAATAAAATTTCTGGCGGCCTCTTCTTTTGAGATAAATTGAATGGGCACCGACTTATTCAGGTAGGGCAGCGATTCGATGCGCTTTTCAAGTTGCATACGCTGACTCTCGGTAAGACCGTTTTTAAGGTAAACCTGTATGCGTACCTGGTCGCGGACGACCTTTTCAAATTCCGAGGCATACAAAATAAGCGTGCCCAGCAAGCCAGCCACGAGTAATGCGAGTGTTATGCTGAGCACTACTCCTGCAAAAGGGTAATTGCCGAACTTTTTACGGCTTGTTGTACGCTGCATGGGGCAAAGTTATGATTTCCATGCAATCCGTAAACTCGAAAAAACCCTGTGGCAGGGGCTTTGGTTTACTTCTTTCTGAACTTTTTAAGCTTATCGAGCAGTGCCTTATCGCGTATCGCAACGAGGGGCGTAGGATCTTCCTTATCTGTATCGAGCAGGTAGTAATTGTTTTTATAATACAACACTACCGTTCGGTCGTTTCCGGACAGAAACTCCAGAATTTCATAGAGGTTATCTTCGAAGTTTCCGTACAGCACCAGTTTGTTGTTGTGGAAGGCGTAATGGAAATTGTGCTTCCTGGATTCGTTGTTTGTTTCGACCTCGATAGAAGAAGTAACGAAGCCTGATTCAATGTTTTTTAACTGGCGGTGTTCTTTTTCAATCTGTTCCTTCAGCTCCTCATCTGCGGGCGTAAACACCTGAAGTTGGGGATTTGCCGAAATGGACTCGGACTTGGGTCTCCTGGCTGTAGATTCATTTTGCTTATCTGTTTCATCTGCTGGCTTATCGGTGGGGGACTCAGCAGAATCGGCAGGTTTATGGGCAGGTTCAAGTGCCGGCTCCTCTTCCTGCAAAGCAGGTTCTTCGGATGGAATAAAAGACTGTTCGGTTGGGTCGGATTTAAAGTAAAAATACAGCGCTGTGCTGATTGAGCCGACTATGACTACTGCCCCGATTATCTTTGCCACAACCCCGGTGGAGAGTGGGTTGGCTGGCGGTACGGGAACATTGTTCAGCATTGCTTTGAGCTGGGCAATGCGGGCCTTTCTGATGCCTTCAATTACCTCTTTCTGAAAGTTGAACTCTTTCCGTAGTTCGGGATCGCTCTTAAGTTGCTGCTCAAAAACCGCAGATTCCTCCGCACTCAGTTCTCCTCTGAGGTATTTTTCAATCAGTTCAAATTTTTGTTCAGGTGCCATCATGTTAATCCAAAAAGTCGTGCTCCGAGTATTGGGCACGAATCAATTCATCTAACTTTTGTTTGCATTTATATTTTTTTGTCTTTGCTGTATCGGTATTGGCAAATCCCATTCGGTCGGCTATTTCCTGCATGGAGAGTTCTTCAAAATAGTAATACATCAGCACCTTCCTGCAGGTTTCGCCCAGCTGTTCGATACAACGGGCAATTATTTTGTTTCGCTCCTCGGTTTCTGTATCAATGGATACCGGCAGGTCTTTTTCTTCGTTGCTTAGCCTTTTTTTCCGGTCCAGCTCTTTGCGCCAGAGGTTCTGGCAGATGCTGTAGATGTAGGTGCTCATCTTTGAAGTGAGCACCAGTTTTCCGGAAACGGCTTTTTGCCAGAAAACCACCAGTGCCTCCTGATAAATGTCCCTGGCTTCTTCTTCGGTACCACTGTTACTGATGACCATTTTGGTCATCATCCGGTAATATTTCTTGTATAAGAACTCCAGGGCGCGCTCGTCTCCCTGACAGATGCGCTCGAAGATTTCCTTTTCGTTCATCTCAGCGCCCTTTCTGAATACCAGATGCTTTTTTGCGGGTAACCCTTCAGCCACTTTTTTATTGATTTTTTTTCGATTACAGGTTGATAACTTCTTTATTCGGCTGTTAACCAGGTTTGTGTACGCCAGAATGGTCCCCAGTAACCGCGCACCTTCAGTTCATTTCCTTCGCGCCACACTTTGCATCGGTATACTCTGCCGTTTTCAGGGTCCAGGATGTTTCCGTTTTCATAATAGCTGCCGTTTTTTTGCAGGTCGCGCAGAATTTCCATGCCGATAATTTTCTGCTTGTACCGCGAATCGGAGGGGTCGCATTTATCGCATATGGGATCAGGGGATTTGCCGGGTTTGGGAAAAGTTTTGAGAACTTTTCCATAATACTTACCCCCTTTTTCAAAAATTTCCACAATGGCTTTGGACTCGCCCGTGGCATCGTCAATGGTCTTCCACTTGCCGGTAATCTGGGCGTTGGTCGCGTAAAGTGGCAAGATCGAAATAGCCAGAAACTGAAAGAGTCTTTTCATCATAGCCCGAAAAATAATGAAAAAGCCCCAATTCAGTGGGGCTCTGTTTGTACAACAACAACAATGAAGGATGAACTATGGTTGTTCGCTGGTGTCAGCAGGCTTAAATTCAAGTACTTCGATTTTCGGGTTTTCTTTGCTGGCCGCCTGTTCATTGGTTGGTTCAGGGGCCAGCATCGGTGCGATGACCAGTGCAACTACTGACATAAGCTTGAGAAGAATATTCAGCGAAGGACCTGAGGTATCCTTAAACGGATCGCCAACCGTGTCGCCCACCACAGCGGCCTTATGCGGCTCGGATTTTTTATAGTAGCGCTGGCCGTTTATTTCAATTCCTTCTTCAAAACTTTTCTTGGCATTATCCCAGGCGCCACCTGCATTCGACTGGAATATGGCAAGCAGTACTCCCGAAACGGTTACACCGGCCAGCATGCCGCCCAACGCCTCTACGCCAAATCCCGGTAAAAACGCAACGATCACAGGTGCAATTACTGCCATAAGGCCGGGAACGACCATCTGACGGATAGCTGCCTTGGTAGAAATTTCCACGCAGCGTCCATATTCTGCCTTACCGTCTGCTTCATTGAAAATTTTCTGATCATCGGCCGACCATTCTTCTTTTGGTTTGTCGCCATTGCGTTTCATCACATCCAAAGCAGCTTTTAGTGCCGGGATGGTGGTGAACTGCCGTCTTACTTCTTCGATCATGGACATGGCGGCACGTCCCACAGCGCCCATGGCGAGTGCTGAGAAAACAAACGGCAGCATGCCCCCGATGAACAATCCGGCCATAACGTTGGCTTTCGATACATCGATGGCGCCCAGCCTGGCGGTGGTCATAAAAGCACCGAAAAGTGCAAGGGCGGTGAGTGCTGCCGATGCAATGGCAAAACCTTTACCGATGGCAGCTGTGGTATTGCCCACGGCATCAAGCTTATCGGTGCGTGAACGAACCTCTTTGGGCAATTCCGACATTTCGGCTATACCCCCGGCGTTGTCTGAGATAGGACCATAGGCATCAACGGCCAGTTGAATACCCAGGTTGGACAGCATGCCTACCGCAGCTATGGCTATGCCATACAGACCACCAAAGTGAAACGCTCCAATTATAGATAGGGCAATGACGATGATGGGCAAAGCTGTACTCATCATCCCTACACCCAGCCCGGCAATAATATTGGTTGCAGCCCCTGTGGCCGACTGGCGTACAATGGAAAGCACGGGCTTTTTGCCCATGCCGGTATAGTATTCAGTGATGAGTCCTACCAGCACACCGGCAACCAATCCAATGACCGTAGCCCAGAACACACCCATGGCTGTCATGTTGCGCACAAGGGGGTTACCCTGGCTGTCGGTATAAAGCGGGTCGGTAAATGTCCATTGAGCGGGCAGCACGCTGGTAATGATGAAATAGGAGGCGACAATCATCAGGCCCGATGAAACGAACTCTCCCATATTCAATGCCTTTTGAGGATTTCCACCTTCAGCTACCCGAACGAAGAAAGTACCGATGAAGGACATAACGATACCTGTGCCGGCAAGCATGAGCGGAAGAAGTACGGCAGATAATCCATTAAAATTATCGGCAAATCCGGGCACCATGAAGGCAGCGCCCAGTACCATGGAGCCAACTATCGAGCCTACATAGGATTCAAAAAGGTCAGCGCCCATGCCGGCCACATCGCCCACATTGTCGCCCACATTATCGGCAATGGTGGCGGGGTTCAGCGGGTGGTCTTCGGGAATGCCGGCCTCTACTTTTCCAACAAGGTCAGCGCCCACATCGGCAGCTTTGGTATAAATGCCGCCACCCACGCGCGCAAACAAGGCAATGGACGAGGCACCGAATGAGAAACCGGTAATAATGGTAATTACCCGGGTTAGATTTTCCTGGGTGTCAACCCCAAAAGTGTTGGCATAAATGATAAACAAGATGCTAAGTCCAAGCACGCCCAGCCCAACAACGCCCATACCCATTACCGAGCCACCCGCAAAAGCCACCTGAAGGGCCCTTCCCAGGCTGCTGCGTGCGGCATTGGTAGTGCGCACATTGGCACGTGTGGCAATGCGCATACCGATAAAACCGGCCAGGGCAGAAGAAAAGGAGCCAAATATGAACGATACAGCTACCAGGGGTGAAGAGGTTTCGGTATTGGCGGTAATGGCCAGGAGGATAGCAACGCAGACTACAAATACCGCAAGAATTTTATACTCTGCTTTGAGAAAAGCCATGGCGCCTTCGGCTATGTGCCCGGCAATTTTTTTCATTTTGTCGGTTCCGGCATCCTGGCGGTTTATCCACGCACTTTTCCAGGCTACAAATAACAATCCAAGAACCCCGAAAAAAGGAAGGATGTAAAACAAATTAGTCATCGTTTGATATTTAAGATTTTAAGGTTTGACGTTAGGGCAGGGCATAACCTGCGTTCAACATTCCGGCCGTGCTTGCGCGACCGAAAAAAGCAGCGCAAAGATAGAATAACGGTTAAAACAGGCAAAAAAGCCTTTAAGCCTGCCCGAATTTATGCAGCAGCAGTTGCCAAAGCTTTTGCTTCAGATTTTTATCACTGCTGAACACGTTCAGGTTGTCGGCCAGCACAAAAGCTGTATCGCCTATTTGATAAAGATGGTACGGGTTTGTACAACTATCGGCTGATACACCAAAGCTGATGATGAATGCGGAGTTCAAAACCTGTACCTCGTCTTTGCCCATGCTGTTGCGGTGGATCACGGGCACTTGGTGATACGGGATATGTACGGCCTGAATAAGTTTATAAAGGGTTGTTCTGGCCTCTTCTGAAAGTTCGTTCCATGGCTGATCAATAAGGATCGTTAACCGCCTTGTAACATGATAAGCCGGTACATCGAATATAAATGGTATGGCTGTGCGGTTCAGTTTCAATCTATGTTAAAGATAGCCTTGAGTTCGTGGGCGTCCTGAGGTTTCATTCTGCCGGCCAGAATCAACCGCAGTTGTCTTCGGCGTAAGGCACCGTTGTAATATTCGCGGTCTTCATCGGTTTCCGGCTCAATTTCCGGTACATCAATGGGGCGGCCGCTTTGATCAACCGCTACAAAGGTGAAATACGCACTGTTGCTTTCAATTTTTTTTCCAGAGGGTATATCTTCTGCATCTACATCAATCCGCACCTCCATGGAAGAGTTAAAAGCTCGTGTTACACGAGCCCGCAGGGTTACCACATTTCCAAGTTGTATGGGATGTTTAAAAGATATATTATCCACAGACGCGGTTACTACGGTGCGGTTAGAATGCTTCTGAGCAGCAATAGCCGATACGATGTCCATCCAGTGCATCAGTCGTCCGCCCATCAGGTTATTCAAAGTGTTGGTGTCGTTGGGCAGGACCAGTTCGGTCATGCTTACAAAAGATTCACGCGGAAATTTCTTTTTTCGGCGCATAGTGTTGAGGTAAAAAGTTGAAATCATTTCTTCCATCCCTGTTCTCCCAGCAGCGGCACAAAGCTAAAGTAATCGAAGTCTTCGCGGATGAGCTGCGTGCCTTTTTTTGTGATGCGCACCATCACCTGCTTTTCACGATCGCCTACCGGAATAACCAGTATACCACCATCACTAAGCTGCTCTGTGAGGGCATCGGGTATAACGGGTGCACCGGCTGTAACCAGAATTCGGTCGAACGGTGCAAAAGCCGGCAAACCTTTTGAGCCGTCTCCCAGATGAAAATGTGGCCGGTACCCTAAGTGGGTTAGCATTTTTCTGGCCTTTTCATACAATTTTTTATTGAATTCGATGGTGTGCACGATGGCGCCAAGTTCCAGGAGGATGCAGGCCTGATAGCCCGAACCCGTTCCGATTTCAAGTACCTTGTTTCCGGGCTGAACATTGAGCTTTTCCGTTTGAAAGGCTACTGTATAGGGTTGCGAAATAGTTTGGCCTTCGCCAATAGGAAAGGCCTTGTCCTGATAAGCATGTTCGAGAAAGGCATTATCAAAAAATACGTGCCGGGGCACCTTTGAGATAGCTGACAGTACCCGTTCGTCCTTTATGCCTTTTTGTCGCAGTAGCCTGACAAGCTTATTTCGCAGTCCGCGTTGCCGGTAATTGTCCTCAAACATTCAATTTTCAGGCAAAAAAGGGCATTTTGAGGGGTTTAACAAAGTTTCAGTAAATCTTTAGGAAAATTGAAACCTATGGCCGTACTTTAGGGTTCTCACATGCACAGTGATTCAGCTTTGCCATAGCGTTTCACGTGTATTAACCCGAACCCTTCAGTAGAGGTGGTTTTCCACCTACTACTGGATGGGGCGGGCTAAAATCTTGATTATCAATCAATTATAATTCAAAAGCCAATCAGAACAAAAGGTGCCCAGTAAAAGGGTGCAGCGTAGTTGCTGGCGTTTATTTCCTGGCGGGTGAGTTGCAATGCCCTTGCAAAGTTTGCAGGTGAGGAAGTAGTGGCATGATGGTAAAACCGGCTCATAAACAAAGCGGTTGATTCATCGGCAACACTCCAGAAGGATACCAGCAGATTTTGTGCACCGGCATATACCAAAGCGCGCGATAACCCGATAACCCCCTCGCCACGTGTAATTTTTCCCAGGCCGGTCTGGCAGGCCGACAGGGTAACAAGTTGTGCATTAAACCGAAGATTGTAAAGTTCACCGGTGTACACCTTTCCGTCTTCAGCCTCGGAGTGTGGAAATAAATAGATGCACGACAAGTCCGGGCTGTCTTCGTTTACCATTCCATGCGTTGCCAGGTGAATGATGTTGTAAGATTGTAAGGATTGGTCTTTAAAGGAATTTTCATTGGCCTGATTTTCCATCAGCAGGCGGGTTGCAATGCCTCTTGTGTTGAAAAGTTGCTGAAGCCGGTTTACTTCTTCTGCAGTTCCGGGTAAAACAGGTAACTCGGGTGTGCCGGGAAAATTGACAGGTGCAAAAAGTACGGCAGAATGGAAGTTGTTGGTTTTGGGCCTGTCTTTTTGTAGAATAAGTCCTGCCGAAAATTCATAGCGTATAGCAAACCGGTTGTTGAGATAAGGTAATTTATCGTAGCTGGTTTCCGGGTCGTTAACCTTTTTGTAAAGCAGCGCTTCAAAGGGAATAATCCCAAGTCTTCCGGTAGGCAGTATGACCAATGAGTTTACAGTACCCGGAAGCCGGGGTCTGAGTATCCGGTATAATTGCCGGCTTATATCGATAAACTGCGCCCGTGCCAGGTAGAACATGCTGTTGCGATAACCTGTTATGAGCTTGTCGAAGTTATCCGGAAGGGTGCGGCTCTGTATGTAGAATTTTTTGGGAGTAATGATATAGACGTACAGCTGTTTCCGGTTGTTATGATCGTCAATAAAGTAACTGACAACGGCAGTTCCGGCAGGCAGCCGCTGCTGCAGCGCACGGATAGAAGGCGAGGTGGTGTTAAATTTCAGGTTGTAGTAATCCGGGTATTGCGTTTCGAGGTTGCGGATGAATTCGTTGTAAGCACGGTTCAGTTCAAAGGCTGTTTCGCGCAGGTATTTCTCTTCTTCCTCGGATGGCTTTTGTGCCAGTTTCTGATATACCATGGTGAGGGAGCTCTTCAGGTTTTTTTCTTCTTCCAATAGTTCCGGGGGTAATCCGGCAAATGATTTGGCATTGGCATCGGAAATGGCATCGAGCAAAACAGCCGATTTGCTTTTTTCGGCAAAGTAAAAACTCAGTTCCCTGAAATGCCTTTTTCTTCTGAAAGCCACTTCACTCAATTCATACCCGATGCGGGCACCATCGGCATAGACTTCATTGGCTATGCTGCCCAGTGTTAATTTATCAGATTCTAAGGCTGTTTGCTGGCGCAGTCTGTCAATCAATGAGTCGCATTGCTGCAGCTGGTACAAAGCGATTTCCAGATCGCGTTGCCGCAAAGTTTTACCGAAGTAGCGAGATTCAAATGCCTGCGCTTTTCGCATTTGTGCGTAAAGCAGCTGAAATCCATTATAATAGTTCTTTCCCCGCGGGTTCGTTTCGGGGTTTTGGTCGTCAAAATCAGATGTATTGGCAATGATGGCCTGCTGGTAGTTTGCCAGCGCTTCGTCAAACCGGAGCTGGGCCAGTTTGATCTGTCCGATGAGAATGTATATACGCGCAATGTCCGGGTGCTTTTTTCCATAGACCTGTTCATACATTTCCAATGCCTGATTAAAGTAGCTTAGTGCTGCACCAAGGTTGCCGATAGCTGCCGATGTTTCACCCAGATTGGATATGACAAATGCCTTGGCAGGATGGGGTTGCGCATACACTTTATTCCAGATTTTCAGGGCATCTTCAAACATTGCGGTAGCATCGCCATACAGTTTTATCGAACGGTAAACGATACCGGAATTAACCAGCGTGATGGCAATTTTCGGGTGTTCTTTTCCATACCGGGCTTCGTATATCGCAATTGCTTTATCGAAGTATTCCAGTGCGCGGTCAGGGTTTGTTGCGGTTGAAGCCAGGCCAAGATCATTGTAAGCAGCTGCAATCAGTTCGTGATTTTCGGGAAGCACCAGCTCACGCAGGTGCAGGGCCACCTGCAGTTGCTCCTCGGCCTGGGCATATTTGCCCGAAACGGTGAACAACTGCCCCAGAAAGGCAAGGGTGCGGGCACGATGCAGCGGATTAGCAGAATCATGGTGCAGCTCGGATGCCTGTTGCAGCAATTCAAGAGATTTATCGGTTCTTCCCAGATTCAGGTATAAAAAGCCCATCGTAGCCAGGGTTGTGCCTTTTTCTTCGGTTGAGAGTTTGTCGTGCCGAAGTTCTTGTTGAAGAAGCTTTTCAGCTTCCTGTGGC
Source organism: Cyclobacteriaceae bacterium (assembly GCA_036787955.1). GTDB lineage: Bacteria > Bacteroidota > Bacteroidia > Cytophagales > Cyclobacteriaceae > UBA2336. The sequence goes on along the minus strand of DAIQOI010000008.1, from coordinate 13,689 downwards.
TTTTGCAGATTGATAAGTGCTTCTGCCCTGAGGTTGATCAGTTGATTACGATGAAGTGCGGCTGCAGCTATGTTATCAGTATGCTGAATGACCTCTTCATAGCGCGCATCCTGCATCAGGCTGTGCAACTGCATGAGGAATTCATCTGTTTGTTGTGCAGCTGCTGAAAAAGAAATGATCAGAAAAAGAAAAAAACGATTCATGCTCAGAATCTGTAATAGTAACTTAAAGTGGTAACCATCGTGCGGGTAAGTCCGTCCGGATTTACTTTGCGTTGGCTGATTTTGTGGCCCACCAGCAGCCGTAATCCTGATTTTACATTGAAGCTATACCCTGCAGTTACTATTCCCGAAAGTGCCATACCTGTCGTACCCTCCAGGCGGATACGGTTTCCGGTGCCAGCCGGATCTTCTATTTCATCGCGTGTGATGCGGAATATAGGCAGCAGCCCTGCACTGAAATTGAAGCGTGAAAAACGGAAGTTGCGCTCCACGCGCAGCATCACATCGGTGCCGCGTTTCAGCTTATAAGCTTTAGCGTAGGAACGCACATAGTCAACGCCCTCTCCATTGTTATAAACCGGCTCCCATTCGCCCCACCGGAACTCGTTGCCATTCCGGTTAAACGGATGCTGGATGCCTGTGGCAAACAGCCATTTTCTGTTGATGAACGATATGCCGGCAATGGCATCGTAGGTGCCTAAGCTAACTTGGTAATACATAGGAAGGGCCAGTCCGAAACGGTCGTCTTTGAGGTTGGAGTTGTTGGTTGGAATTTTTGCACCCAGTGAAACGCTGATATCGTATTCAGGAGTAGAGCGGATGTTTCGGGTAAGGCACAATGAAATATCACCAAGCCCCCGGGTATTTCCGAAGTTGCCGCTTACAGCCTGATAGGGAAGTTTAACCTGCGCAAAGGTTTTGTTATCAATTACATTAAAGCTCATATCGGCAGTAGCCACGTACACCATTGGTGTAAGCGTGGTGGTACCTCTGTAAAAACTAATTTCCATGGAACGGAGTTTAAGCGGTACTTTTTTATTAAAAGGTTGGTCGGGTTTCATGGCACCCATGGTACAGAAGCCGGCATCGCTGCAGCCCTGGCCCAGGAGTTGATTGCCTGCTACGACAAAAAAGCACAGAATGAGGTATTTATGCATGGGGTTCCTGCGTTTCCAATTTGGAAAGTTAAGTAAATTAAGCGTTTAATTAAACCACGTGGTTGCTAAGGGTGGCCTTATCCGATGCAGCCATTTTGCATACATATTGCGCACTTCGTGTATGCATTGAAAAGTAAAATTCTGAAGTTCTTCAGTTGAAGCATAGCCCCCGATAAGCCGGGTTTCATGTTCGAGGAAGCGGTTCTGCAGTTTCTGCCTATCAGCTTCAATAACCGGTTTACGGACCTGGTAATTGGAGCCGATCCAACGGTGCACCGCCCGTGCTGCATGCCACAATGAATCATCAAGCTTACCGAAAAGGGATGTGGTTTTGCTTGGCGCTGAGCCGGAAATGAAAAAAGGAATATAAACCGAAAGACACGGGTGAGGGGTTCCCGTAAGCCATACCGTGTGGGGTTTATCTCTCCTGATTTCTGCTACCATGCTGCCGGTGGTTTCACTTGGATTTAATAAACCGGTGGCATGCATGCACACCGATGCGGTGGTAGCGCGCGATGGTTTGAATTGGTGTTCGGGCAGGTTATGTGTTTGCAGAATCTTTATGCAATCAACTACGGATACAGGCCGTTGCACACCTGAAGCCAGGGTACAGGTTGTGGCTGCGCGTTTTGCGCCCCGGCCCAGCCTGGTAAAAAGCCGGTCGGAATAGGCTTTGGCAAAACGAAAGGGCTCATTTTGATTTATCCATTTTTTTGTGCGCGCAAACCTTTCAGCTTCCCGGCTCAGTTCATCAGCCTGGTAAATACTCAGGCAGTTGGACAGGCTTCGGATTGCTTCAACTTTTTCAACGGCCCAATGCTTGCCCGCAGTTTCCAGCACAAAGGCTTCAGTGGCATCGGCTATCAGGAAGCTGTTGTGATAAAAAAATCTTTTGTTGCGGTATCCGCCACAGGCGTCCTGACCATATGTCTCCAGCAAATGGACAATGCGCTGCAGGGCTTCCGGTGCCGATTTACTTCGCTCCAGTGCCAGGCGAAGCATGTCCATGCCGGTAAGGCCGGAGTTGTCTCTTCTAAATTTTATACGGGTAAAGACGGCTTCATTCCCAATAACAACACCGTATTCATTTACGCCCATTTCAGCGCCCCACATCTGAAAAGGGCGGGATAGGATGCAGGCATACGTTTCCCGGACCTGCGGAATGGTGATGAACGTACAGTTGAGCGTTGTGGCAGAATGCACCTGCCGCGGAACATATTCTATTACCTGCGCTTCATCTGGTTCGCGATCGGAGTTCTTGGCAAAGACTGTGTGGCCGGAATAGCTGGCAGTTGGCGGTACGTATAAGATGTCGCACATAAAAGTTATTTATATGCAACATACAATTTTGATTCAGAAATCAGGCAGCTGCCTGCAGCAGTTCCATGAATGGATAACGCAATGATTTTCTTACAGTGAGAGCTTCAGCGTGGTTTTTCAGCAGGGCTGTAACTTTAGTTCATAGATGAAGGCCAGGTGTCCCGTCTTCCTGGCGGCCCATCTTGTGGTCAATCATAGGTTTATATGGCGACCCAAAAAAACAGAAAAACATGAATATATTTTGGACAAAACACCGGTTACTGACGAGAAGGAACCACCAGATGATGAGAAAAGAATTTTTCTGATTGAAGATGCTATTTTAGCGGTACTCAATTCAACTTAAAAATCAAGAAATGGAAATTAAAAAATCATTACAAGGAATTGATACCATAATCATACGAGTTTCTGACATAGAAATATCCAAGAAATGGTATCAAGAAAAGTTAAACCTTAAACCTATTTATGATGATCCAAAATTAAAGCTCGTTGTTTTAGATACAGGCGGTCCGACAAGCCTGACGCTTTGGCAAACCGAAAAAGTAATTCAAAACAATCCTGATACTTCTTCCTATCCAATATTCAGAACACCTGATGCAAGGTCTGCAAATCAGGAACTAAAAGAAAGAGGTATTAAAGTTGGAGAAGTTATTGATGACGGTTTTGTCAAATATTTTCACTTTTTCGATCCGGACGGAAATATTCTAGAGGCATGCCAGGTTCACGAATAGACAGATAAGAACAACAAACGCACCACAGCGGTTTGGGGTAATGGCAGGTGCAGTGCTTCGTATGACAGCTTTGTGGTTGATTCAAATTCAGCTCTTCGATTAAATTCCGATAGCTATAGGGATGCTAAAAATCCGCCACTACGCCCCCCAAACGGTATACACAGCAGGAGGAATATGCTGCAATCAGCCGGTTCATTTATTACATACCGAGCGACTGGTTTTCGATTGAAGCGAGTTCAATAATCTTTTCGTATTCGGCTGGTGTGAGATCGTTGTAGAAGTAGTGAACCGGGTTAATGAATACACCGTGAAGCAGCACTTCATAGTGAAGGTGAGGTGCTGTAGATAAGCCGGTGTTTCCCACGTAACCAATTAAATCACCGCGTTTTACTTTCTGTCCTTTGCGCACGGCAAAATCATGCAGATGGGCATACCGCGTTTCATAGCCAAAGCCATGGTTAATGGTAATCATTTTTCCATAACCGCTGAACTGTACGGTAACATCTTCAACCACACCATCGGCTGTGGCATAAACCGGTGTGCCGATAGGCGCGGCAAAATCAATACCTGTGTGCATTTTCTTTACTTTATACACAGGATGTATGCGCATACCAAAGCCTGAAGCCAGAGCGATGAGTTGTTTGTTGGCGATGGGTTGTATGGCCGGAGTGGCGGCAAACAGTTTCTCTTTGTTTTCGGCCAGTTCAACCACTTCATCCTGCGATTTTGATTCGATGTACAATTTCCTGCGCAGCTGGTCGACCCGTTTGTGCAGCTCGAGGATGATGTCCTTGTGTTGAATATTTTTTTCCAAAATATCGCTGTACCGCTCAACACCGCCCACACCGGCATTACGGATAGATTTATCGATAGGCTCGGCCCCCAGCACAACCCGGTAGATGTTGTCATCGCGGTGTTCGAGGGCGGCCAGTGTTTTTTCAAGTTCTTCAACCTGTTTCTTCAGGTTGGTGTAGTAGTATTCCATTTCCCGGATTTCGTTTTTCAGGAAAAGTTCTTTGGGTGATTCAAAGTATTTTGAGAACAACAGGTATATGCCTACAGCCATGGCCAGGGTAAGGAAGAAGATACCCAGCGCATTGAGAATAACATCGCTGGTGCGGGTGCGTACGCGCTCGTACTTACAGGTTTCGGTGTCGTAGTAGTACTTTATCTTCATAAAAACCTGCAATTATACAACTTTGGGCCTGAAGGCTTTAATCACCGATTCATTGCATTCGATAAATGGCCCCTCGAGCAGATCAATGCAATAAGGAATCGCCGGGAAGACAGCATTCAGGCACTGGCGTATAGCCTTTGGTTTGCCTGGCAGATTCAAAATTAAGGTTTTTCCGCGAATTCCGGCCGTCTGCCGCGATAGGATGGCGGTAGGCACGTATTTCAGGCTTTCCAACCGCATCAGCTCGCCAAAACCGGGCAGCATCTTTTCGCACACTGCTTCTGTGGCTTCGGGTGTTACATCGCGCCTGGCCGGACCTGTGCCACCACTGGTGATGATAAGACAACACTTGCGGTTATCGGCCATGTCAATGAGGGTCTGTTCAATGAGTTTTTGTTCATCGGGTATGACGGTGTATTCTTTTTCCCAGGGACTTTTCAGGAAGTCGTTCAGTGTTGCAACGATTTCTTTTCCGGGAAGGTCTTCATATTCACCACGGCTTGCCCGATCCGATATGTTGATGATGCCGATTCTTATGGTAGTCATGTTACAGCGTTTTCGCGAACATTTATCAGGTGTTGCGCCCGCCCTTTCTTGAATACTTTGCGGCCCTGGGCTATACCCCGCCTGAGCTCTTTTTGTACTTCTTTGGGAAGAGCAATGATTTCCATGCATCTTTCTGAACAACACCCCTTATATTTTTCGGCACATGACTTGCATTGAATGAACAGCAGGTGGCAACCGTCATTTTTACAATTGGTGTGGTCATCGCACGGTGATCCGCACTGGTGACAATGGCTTATAATGTCGGGGGTAATTCGCTCGCCCAGCCGTTCATCGAATACAAAATTTTTTCCGATGAATTTGTTTTCAAGGCCGCGCTCTTTTACCTGACGGGCATACTCAATAATGCCACCGTCAAGTTGAAACACATTCCGGAAGCCCTTGTGTTTCAGCCATGCGCTGGCCTTTTCACACCGTATGCCACCTGTGCAGTACATCAGCAGGTTTTTGTCTTTGTGTTCGCGCAGCAATTTTTCGGCTATCTGCAATTCTTCGCGAAAAGTATCCACATCGGGACACAAGGCATTTTTAAAATGTCCAACTTCACTTTCATAGTGATTGCGCATATCCAGGATGATAGTGTTGGGGTCATCGGCAAGGCGGTTGAATTCTTCCGCGCATACTTTTATACCCGTGTCGGCCGGATTGAAGGAATGATCGTCCAGGCCATCGGCAACTATTTTCTTTCTTACCTTAATGGTGAGCTTGAAAAAGGATTTGCCGTTATCCTCGATGGCGCGGTTCAGCCGGATGCCATTTAAAAACGGGTAGGCATGTAAAGTTTCTCGGAAGCGTTCCAGGTTGTTCTGCGGCACAGAAACCTGCGCATTAATACCTTCATGGGCCACGTATATCCTTCCCAGCACACCCAGCTCGCTGAATTTTCTGTACAGTTCGTTGCGGAATGCTGCGGGGTCGTCAACCCGATGATATTTGTAAAAGGAAAGGGTGGTACGTGGCAGAAATGGCACCTGGCGCAGTTGCTCCTTGAGCAACCGCCCTTCAATACGATTGTACAATGGCATATCAGTGTTTTTTGCAGGAAAACCTGATGAGCTGCAAAGGTAAAGAAATTTCGTTGCTTGTTGGCAATGTAATGATGGTAAGGTGGGGACGGGGGTTACTCCCGGGGGGTCAATTCACCGCGTATAAGTTTGTTGTATTCTTCGCAGGTAAGAAAGCCGTGTTTATCGCAGTACGGACAAGTGCTGTAGTGGTTGCCGAATGAGCCGCGTTTTACCAGAACGGTGGTGCCTTTACAGATGGGACACATAACCTTTCCTGCCGGCCCGCAATCAATTTCATAATTTGCCGAAAGGATTTGTTTGGCTTTTTCGGCCTCCCTGCGCTGCTCATTGCGTACTTCGTTTTCGGCTTTACGAAGCAGGTCCAGGGCCTCGCTGTAAAATTGTCCGGCCGTACCTTTAAGCTGAAGGTATTTGCTGAGCCAATCGACTGACTGTTTATATTTTTTGAGGAAAAAAGAATTTTTTCCAAAATAAAATGTCAGGTCGGAGGGAACACTGCGGATGTTGTTGAGTACATGCAGCATTTTCTCTTCAGCGGTCTGGTAGTTGCCTTCTTCCATGAGCGTGATGGCTGAATCAAGTGTCCGCATCAGTTCTGCTCTTCTGCGCTGCTCCTGCAGCAGCCGGTATTCTTCTGCGCTCTGGGCGCAAAGCAAGGAAGGTAACACCGTTATCAACAAAATACAATGTTTCAGCTTCATTTTCATGATGTGAACATTTCTTTATTTAATCCGAGCCATTCCAGGGGGGCATTGCAAAAGATGTCTTCTTTGGTTTTATCGGGCATTTGCGAATCTTCAATGAATTTGCCGATTTCCAGATCGCCCAACGGGAAGGGATAATCCGAACCCAGCGCCACTCTTTTTGGACTTTGTAACTTCAACACGTACTCCAGCATTAATAAATCGTGTGTGATGCAATCTACCCAAAATTTTCCCAGATAGTTTCTCGGATTAACCGGATTGTCAATAGCTACCAGATCGGGCCGGCACAGGAATCCATGCTCTATTCTTCCGATGGTAGCCAGAAATGAACCACCGGCATGGGCGAAGTTGACGCGCAGTTTGGGCAGTCGTTCAAATACTCCGCCAAAAATCATAGAACAAATGGCACGTGAGGTTTCTGCTGGCATGCCTACGAGCCAGGGCAGCCAGTAGCGTTGCATATTTTTCTGACCCATCATGTTCCAGGGGTGCACCAGTATGGCCATGCTCAGTTTTTCGCAGGCTTCAAAAACGGGGAAGAAACGTTCTTCGTGCAGGTTCAGGTCGTTGATGTTGCTGCCAATCTGAATGCCGGCCAGTCCTATTTTTTTACACCGTTCCAGCTCCTGCAAAGCCAGTTCTGTATCCTGCATGGGCAGCGTGCCCAGTCCTACATAATGTTTCGGGTATTTTTCTACCAGTCCTGCAATGTGGTCGTTCAGAAAGCGTGCCACATCCAGCCCGTCAAGTGGTTTGGCCCAGTATGAAAACATGACGGGGATGGTGCATACTACCTGCACCTGCGTGCGGTATTGCGCATATTCTTCAATGCGCAGCTCCGGATTCCATGCATTTTCTTTTATCTCGCGGAAGAACTGGTTGCCGCGCATCATTTTGGCGTGACCTTTTTTATGGTGCTGAAGGTAGATGAAGTCGCCATACCCAAATTTTTCCGTCCAGTTGGGTAGCTTTTTGGGAATGATGTGTGTATGGGTATCTATTTTCAGCATGTCAGGCCAAAGTGAGCCTGCAATATCGCTGGTTTTTGTTTAAAGTTGCAGGCTCCATCCGCTGCGGTACTGGCGTTTTACAAAGGCATTGGCTTCATCGAAGTTGGTGATCTTCATATTTTTCCAGTCCCATAGTAATTTCTTGCGGCCCGGGTAGGTATTTTGTCCTTTGCTGTTTTTCACGCGCAGGTTGTAACTGCGTATGGCCAGGTTGCCCATCAGTATGGCTTCGGTCATAGGGCCGGCATAATCGAAGGGGGAGCTGAGTTCGGCTTTACCGTAGCCTTTCATGCAGGCATTGACCCATTGCAGGTAGTGCCCTTCGGGTACGCGGGGCAGGGTTTCCTTCAGGTTGAGGTCTTGCATTTTTGCAGTGGGCAGCAAGCGCGGGTTTTTGCCATAACCGTTAAACAACAGTTTTCCTTTTGTTCCGATCATCAGCAGTCCACCGTCCCAGTCGCCAAATGCTTCATCGGGCAGCAGTTCTTCAGGTCTTTCGGGCAGCAGGCCGCCATCCATCCAGGTCAGTTTGATATCGGGCTTACCGTTTTTACCCGGAAATTTCAGGTGTACGATGGAGGCAGGTGGGCAACTTTCCGGAAAGTAGCCTTCCTGAAAGAAGCCGGTCCATACGGCAGCAGTGCTGCATTCCACTTCCGAAGGGTAGTCAACGGGGAGTATGCGGAAGAAGGGGTCCAGGATGTGGCATCCCATATCGCCCAGTGCGCCTGTGCCGAAGTTCCACCATCCGCGCCAGTTAAAAGGGTGGTAAGCCGGATGATAGTCAATGCGTTCGGCCGGTCCTAACCACAAATCCCAGTCGAGTTCTTTGGGAACATCGTGTTTACCCGATGGGGCGGGGATGCCCTGTGGCCATACCGGCCTGTTGGTCCAGGCATATACGCGCGTTACATCGCCAATGAGACCGGCATCGTATATTTCCTTGCCCTTTCTTACGCCATCGAACGAGCCGCCCTGGTTGCCCATCTGGGTTACCACCTTATATTTTTTTGCCGCTTCGGCAAGGATGCGCGATTCGTATATGCTCCATGTGAGGGGCTTTTGTACGTAAACGTGTTTTCCGAGTTGCATGGCTGCCAATGCCGCTACAGCATGCGTATGGTCGGGGGTAGAAACCGAAACGGCATCAATGCCTTTTGCTTCCTTATCGAGCAGGATACGGAAATCTTTGTAGTAAGGTGCCTTTGGGAAATTTTTGAGCGAGTCGGCAGCCATTTTATCATCCACATCGCACAATGCGGCAATGCGCACGTTGGGGCTTTTTGCAAATTCGGTGAGGTCGGAAGTGCCTTTACCTCCCACGCCAATGCCTGCGATATACAGTGTGTCGCTGGGTGCTGTAAATCCTTTGCCCAGCACAAAACGCGGTACGATGGTAAAAACTGCGGCAGCGCCGGCCTGCTGGATGAATTTTCTACGTGAGACCATAGCAAATCAGGTATGTTCAAATTTAACAGTTTCGTTCAGTTCGCGTTCGGAGTAGGAAAGGCCGTATTGCTTCAGTACTTCATCCGGCACTCCGTTCCATTGGTTGGGTTGGTTGCCCATGTAGCCTAAATCCTTCAGGCCCATTTCGCTGGTAAAGAATCCGGTTGCGGTGAGGTCGCGCAGCAGGTTGAAGAAGGCAACACCCTGTTGCATTTCGGGTCTGGCTTCGGCAGGGTAAGCGATCTGCTCAATTATTTCAATTTGTTGATTGGGCGTGCATTCGCTGAAAATTTTTGCATAACGTTTCAGGCATTGGTTGTTCAGCCATTGCAAGCCTCCACGAAGTGGCAACTGATGACGTGGAATATCTTTAACGATAAATTCAATAAATTCATGCACACCTGCTTCGGTTGCACTTCCGCTCACTTCATCACGCGGGATGATGATATCAATTAGTATTTTAATGGCAGCCATCTCTTCGTCCGTAAAAAATCGCTGGGCAAGAAGTTTGGTGTCGCGTTCTTTTTCAAAAGGATGACGGTCGAGGGTAAATTGCGGAATTTGCTCTTCCTTTGTTTTCTTGTCGTCACAACCTTGTTGCAGCAGTACTCCTGTTGAGATAGCCGAGAGTGCAATGGCTTTGAGGGATTCTCTTCGTTTCATGGTTGATGGAATAATGAGTTTTGTGTTAACTGAATTATTTTGGACATCGCAACTTTTTTAAGCAAACCTGAGCATACAATCAACTTATTACAATTTAACTTTTACCGGCCGTTCTACATATTTCGTTGTTTAAACTGTTCAATAATGTATTCAGAAGCTCTCCAGGACAGTGCCAGTATGGTCCATGTGGGATTTTTATCGGCTTGTGATACAAACGGGCCTCCATCCACCACAAACAGGTTTTTGCAGTCGTGCGCCTGATTGAATTTGTTTACCACCGATCTTTTAGGGTCGTTGCCCATGCGCGTGGTGCCTACTTCATGGATAATCCTGCCGGGTGTTTCCAGTCCGTAATTTTTTTCGGGGCCTGCAATTCCCCAGGTAATTACAGCACCCATTTTATGCATGATTTCCTGGAAGGTTTCCTGCATGTGTTTAGCCTGCTTTATTTCGTAGTCGCTCCATTTGTAATGAAAACGCAGAACGGGGATGCCGTATTTATCGACCGTGCCGTTGGGGTCAATTTCACAATAATTGCTTTCCAGGGCGATGGCTTCACCGCGTCCGGCCATTCCTACGGATGCGCCCCAGTAATAGCGGTAATCATCTTTCAATGCTGATCCATAACCGCCTGCTTTTTTGATGTTTCCGTTCCGGTCGGGGAAGCGGCCATTCAGTCCCTGGATGCCAAAGCCGAACCCGTAGGATGGCATGCCCATTCCACCCCAGTATTCAATGTGGTAACCACGCGGAAAGTCGAGCTTTTTATTGTCCAGCCACCAGGGTGTATAGACGTGCATTCCACCAACACCATCTTCATTATACCGCTTTCTTCCGAAGAGGGCCGGCAGTACGCCACCCAGTGCAGAGCCGGTGGAGTCGTGCAAATATTTGCCCACCAGATTGGAGGAGTTGGCCAGCCCATTGGGATGCCTTGACGATTTGGAATTGAGCAGCAACCTGGCCGATTCGCAGGCGCTTGCAGCCAACACTACCACGCGGGATTTTACCTGATATTCCTGAAGGGTGGTTGTTTCCACGTAGGATACGCCAGTGGCCAGCCCGTTTTCGTCTGTAAGCACTTCGCGCACCATGGCGTTGACAAACACCTCCATGTTGTTGGTTTTCAGTGCCGGTTTTATCAGGCAGGAAGACGAGGAGAAGTCGCCATACACGGTGCACCCGCGATTGCACTGGGCACAATAGAAGCAGGCTCCGCGCTCATCGTTTATTTTTTTTGTGAGAATGGACAGGCGCGATGGTATAACCGGTATGCCGATGGAGGTGGCAGCTTTTTTTATGAACAGTTCGTGCAGGCGGGGTTTGGGCGGAGGAAGAAATTTTCCGTCGGGTTCGTTGGGCAGACCTTCCTTGCTACCGAATACACCGATGAGTTCATCTACCTTGTCGTAATATGGCGCCACATCTTCATAACCTATGGGCCAGTCTTCGCCCAGTCCGTCATGGCTTTTGCCTTTGAAATCTTTCGGGCCAAAGCGCAGGGAAATTCTGCCCCAATGGTTGGTGCGGCCGCCCAGCATGCGCGATCGAAACCAATCGAACCGGGTGCCGGGGTAATGGGTGTAGGGTTCGCCTTCCAGTTCCCAGCCGCCATAGGCTGCGTCAAAATCGCCAAAGGGCCGGAAGGAAGTAGAGGCTCCGCGCCTGGGTGATTCCCAGGGCCATTTCAGTTGCGTAACATTTTGGGCAGGGTCGTACCACGGACCTGCTTCGAGCACTACTACATTCAAACCGGCTTTGCTTAGCACATAGGCGGCCATGCCGCCACCTGCACCTGAACCAACGATGCACACATCATAAACTTTCGGGTGCACCTTAATCTGAAAAGGCATACGGAATTTTTTTATGCCGTTAAATGTAGAATTTTATTTAAACAGCGAAAAAGGAATTTGTTCAGGTAGTTTGCGTACAAGTGCAGTTGCTGCTCAGGTGGTATTTTTTTTCTTCGGCACCGGATCGTGGCCGCTGGTACCCCACGGATGGCAGCGGGCAATGCGTTTGATGCCAAGCCATACACCTTTTATAATTCCCCACTCATTAATGGCTTCGATGGTGTATTGCGAACAGGTAGGCGTATGGCGGCAATGCGCACCGAGAAGGGGTGAAATACTATATTGATAAAACCGGATAGGAAGGATGAAAAGTTTTTTAATAAGCGCCATCTGGTACCTTTTTGCTGGTTTCTTGAACCATGCTTTTTGCTTTCCGCAATTATTCAATCATCCAGTTTATCTCACCATCTTTACCATCCATCAGCTGGATGCCCAGTGTTTTCAGGTCATCGCGAATTTTATCCGACAAGGCGTAGTTACGTTCAGCTCTGGCCTTTTTTCGTAACTCAATAAGTATGCGGATGGTTCCTTCCAGCAGCTCGTGGTCGCGCCCGCTTTCTTCTTTTAATCCGAGTACATCCTGCATGAAAGTCTGATAGGCTTCCTTGAATTGGTTGAACGCTTCGTTGCTGGTTTCTTTGAGTTTGGCGCTGTCTGCCTTAAATTCCTGAATGCGTGCCGACATGTCGAACAGTACAGCCAGTGTTTTTGCGGTGTTGAAGTCATCGCTCATGTTCAGATAGAGTTGCTCGACATAAGCGTTGAGCTGGTTATCCAGTGCAGTTGATCGGCTTGTGCCCGGATGTTGCAGTTGACGCAGTGCATGCAGGCTGTTGAACAGGCGTTTCAGGGCTTTTTCGGCAGCCTGCAGGGCTTCGTTGGAAAAATCCAGCGTGCTGCGGTAGTGGGCCTGCAGCATGAAGAAGCGGATGGTCATGGGGGTGTAGGCCTGGGTAAGCAGCGGGTGACTGCCGGTAAAGAATTGCTGCAGGTTGATAAAATTACCCAGCGACTTGGCCATTTTCTGGCCGCCAATGGTAAGCATATTGTTGTGCATCCAGTATTTAACAGGGGCTTTGCCAAAGGCGCCCATGCCCTGGGCAATTTCGCACTCGTGGTGCGGAAACTGCAGGTCCATGCCACCGCCATGGATGTCGAACGGCACGCCCAGGTATTTGGCGCTCATGGCGGTACATTCGATGTGCCACCCCGGAAAGCCTTCGCCCCAGGGCGATGGCCAGCGCATGATGTGCTGGGGTTGTGCTTTTTTCCACAGCGCGAAATCCAGCGGAAAGCGCTTTTCTTCCACACCTTCTGTATCGCGTGTGTTAACCAGCAAATCATCTACCACCTTACCTGACAGTTCGCCATATTTTCCGGTTTGCAGATACTTTTTTAAATCAAAGTACACCGAGCCGTTTACTTCGTAGGCCAGTCCCTGCTGCAAAATTTTTTTGGTCAGTTCAATTTGTTCAATAATATGTCCGGTTGCCGTTGGCTCGATATCGGGGGGTAATACGTTGAGTTGCTGCATGGCATGGCGGTAGCTGTTGGTATAAAGCTGCACCACCTGCATGGGTTCGAGTTGTTCGATTCGTGCTTTCTTCAGGATTTTATCTTCTCCTTCATCGGCATCGTTTTCCAGGTGGCCCACATCGGTAATATTTCTCACATACCGTACTTTATAACCCAGATGCCGGAAGTACCGGTTTACAATGTCGAACGAAATGGCTGAACGTGCATGACCAAGGTGCGGGTCGCCATATACCGTGGGGCCGCACAGATAAATACCCACATGGCCGGGTGTAATGGGCTCGAACTTCTCCTTGTTCCGCGAAAGCGAGTTAGTTAAATAAACCGGATACTTCTCGTATAGCAGCATAAGAAATTTAGAACGGGCGAAACTACTAAAAAATGGTCGGTGTTGTGCACATCAACCAACCATCAACCAATTAACCATGGACCAATTAACCATGGACCAATTAACCATGGACCAATTAACTATGGACCAATTAGCCATGGACCAATTAACCA
>DAIQOI010000007.1:123324-152325 GCA_036787955.1 Cyclobacteriaceae bacterium | reverse complement strand
GTATTGAAAAATCTTATGAATAAATAAAAACAGCAGCTAACATCATATTTGCAAAAGCGGGGTTTGGTGTTTCTATGAAAGTTTAGTGAAAGTTTAGTGCAGGTTTCAAGTTCAGTTTTTCAAATGAACATTTGTGCTAAAAATCCCCGCCTTCGCAAATATGAGAACCGTTATTGGTTGTTATGAAGACAATACAACAATAAAATAGGGCAGAAATGAAGAAAATTAATTTAATCCTTTTACAGTTAATGCTGGCATTAACAGTATTTGGACAGACACACAAGTATACTTCCACAAACTTGAATTTAAGAAGTGGGCCAAGTACTTCATATCAGGTATTGACGACTATTCCCTCAGGGACAAGCGTAGAAATAACTGAGAACTGCGATTGTGCATGGATTAAAGTGTATTACAATGGTAAAATTGGCTATGTAAGTTCAAAGTATCTTACAAGTAAACAATCTGTAAATAATCAGAATTTAAATACGACAACTTACCAACGTAATACAAATTCAACATTAAAATATTACACTAATTCAGCAGGACAAAAAGTTCAATCACCAACTTACTACAATACTGCTCCAGCAGGTGCAATAGCATTGTGCAGAGATGGGACATATAGTTTTAGTCGTAATAGAAGGGGGACTTGCTCTCACCACGGTGGAGTAGCAAAATGGTTAAGATGAGAATAACAATCTATAACACGGGTTTTGATTTAGGCGAGATTACGTGCAAACTTAGAGCTTTGTGCTTCTATTCAAATGCGGTGCAGGTTGACAGTTTTGTGCTCCTAAATCCGCCACTGCGCCAAGTGCCAAAATGTTCCAACAAGACAGCAACAATAGTTGAAAATCTATATTTTTGAGTGCGACTAACTAAGGGGAGCTTTCACCATCACCATCATGGTGGAAGATCAGGTGCCGGTGTCGCGCAACAGCCAGATAGAAGTTACGCTTACCGATGGAGGCGGAGCGCGTTACAGCCCGGACACGGGTAAACTGGTTTGGGAGATTACGCTTCAGCCCAATGCGATGCGCAGGCTGAACTTTGCATACGAAATAAAATATCCGAAAGGGCGGCAGATAGCGTATTGAAAGATGGCTGGTACGCCGGGTGCGGATATTGAAAAGTCCGGAACAACTGTTATACTTAACGAATAATTTGATACGCATGCAATACCAAATCTGGGGCGTGGCTGTTGTGGCCGCTATGGCCGGATTTCTGTTTGGCTTTGATACCGTGGTCATCTCAGGTGCCAATCTGCCCATTAAGGAGTTATGGCAAACTTCACCGTGGTTTCACGGCTTTTTTATTATGTCCATGGCACTGTGGGGCACGGTGCTCGGAGCGCTGTTTGGCGGCTGGCCCACCGATGCCTGGGGGCGTAAACCAACGCTGTTCTGGATTGGTGTGCTGTACACCGTTTCGGCCCTGGGATCGGCTCTGGCGCCCGAGCCTTATTCTTTTTCCTTTTTCCGGTTCATAGGTGGAGTAGGCGTGGGCATATCTTCTGTGGCTGCGCCCGCTTACATTGCTGAGATTGCTGAAGCCCGGCTGCGTGGCCGGCTGGTGGCGGCTTATCAGTTCAACATTGTTTTTGGCATCCTTGCAGCTTTTATTTCAAACTACCTGTTGCAGGGTGTGGGCGGTGCGAACGACTGGCGATGGATGCTGGGCATAGAAACGCTTCCGGCTGTACTTTATACCTTGTTGGTTCTGCAAATACCTGAAAGTCCGCGGTGGCTGATGGTAAAGAAAAACAACCGGCTGGCGGCCGAGCAGGCACTGATAAAACTGGGTGTGCAAAACACGGCTGCGCTGCTTAATCAGGTGGCACAGTCGGCTACCATGCGCGCTGCCAGCGCTAAACTCTTGAGCAAAGAGCTCAGCCGACCGCTGTTTCTGGCATTTTGTATAGCATTTTTCAATCAATTATCAGGTATCAACTTCATTTTGTACTATGCACCTGAAATACTGGAGCGGGCCGGGCTGGGCACAAGCGATTCGTTGTTTAATTCCATTGCCCTGGGTCTTGTCAACCTTGTGTTCACGTTTGTGGGGTTGTACCTCATAGATCGTTCCGGTCGGAGGTTTTTAATCATCCTTGGGTCGGTAGGTTACATTGTGAGTCTGGGTATGGTTGCATTTTCTTTTTTTCATTCGGCCGGTACGGTTTTGTTGCTCACATTTCTGTTGGTGTTTATTGCCTCGCATGCTATTGGTCAGGGCACGGTGATATGGGTGTTTATCAGCGAAATTTTTCCCAATAAGGTACGTGCGGCAGGGCAGGCTTTCGGGGCCAGTGTGCACTGGGTGCTGGCTGCAGTCATTACGTTGGTAACACCTGTTTTTCTGGATCAAACCCACGGCCTGTTGCGGCATCAGCCGGGGTATATCTTTCTATTTTTCATGGTAATGATGGTGGTACAACTGGTATGGGCCGTAGCACTGATGCCGGAAACGCGCGGAAAATCGCTGGAGGAAATTGCAGGTTAATGCAGCTTTAATGGTTGATGTTATCCAGTTGATCCAGAATACCTTCTTTCATGGCATACCTTGAAACCCGGACGGACGAGAAGGTATAATGTGCGGTAAGGTATTTAATAAGGCAACAGGCCACCACAATCATATCTACCCGCATTTCAATCATACCCGGAATCTCCAGCCGCTCACTGCGGTTTTTACTGATAAGTTCGCGGTATATTTCTTCAAACGCGTTGAATGTTAGGGGCGATTCGGGTGCATCGTCAGGCACCCGGATGTTTTTCCTCAGGCAGTAGATATCGCTGAGTGTATCGAAGGTGCCGGACGAGCCTGCAAGTGTTGACGGCCTGAGCCGCTGCAGGGCAGCCATCACAGGCTGCAGTTTATGGCTTAGGTACTCGTTGAGCAGTTCAATTTCTTCGGGTAAAATCGGGTCGTGATGCTGGAATTTTTCCAGCAAGCGCTGTGCGCCAATCTCCAAACTTTTCCACCACTGCATGTGTCCACTGCCTGCAATGATGAACTCAACACTGCCGCCACCGATATCTACAATCAAAGCCTTTTCATTTTCGAGCTGCAAAGCCTTTCGCACGCCATAAAAAATTAATTCAGCTTCTTCATCGCCACTCAGCACACGGATTTCGATGCCGGTTTGTTCTTTTATACATTGTATAAAGTCGTTTCGGTTTTGTGCTGTTCGTATGGCGCTGGTGCCATAGGCTAAAACCCTGCTAACCTGCTTTTCGGTGATAATACTTTTGAAATACTGCAGAGCTTTTACGGCCCTGTCGGTTGCCTCGGGCAGTATTTTGCTTTGGTTAATACCTCCCTGGCCGAGTTTTACAGCCAGCCTGTCGCGGTACATAATTTTCCAACCGCTGCCTTCATGGGCTGCGATAAGCAGGTGAAAGGTGTTGGTACCCAGATCGAGTATGGCGACTCTCTCAGTCATCAGGAAATCATGCCAATATACTGCACCGCACGGGGTTGCAGAACGGATGAAAATAAATCCCCCTTTTTGTTGAAGAAATGTGCAAGTATATAACTTTATGAGATTTTTAAACCCATTATTCGCATGGATAAGAAAAGCACGA
Source organism: Cyclobacteriaceae bacterium (assembly GCA_036787955.1). GTDB lineage: Bacteria > Bacteroidota > Bacteroidia > Cytophagales > Cyclobacteriaceae > UBA2336. Next base: position 148,747 of record DAIQOI010000007.1, on the reverse strand, counting down.
AGTTTCTCTATGAATACCTGAACAACGCTTCGCCAACCGGTTTTGAATACTCAGGTCAGCAGATATGGCTGAATTATCTCAAGCCCTATATCGATGATTACATGGTGGATGTGTACGGAACGGTAGTGGGTGTTGTGAACCCGAAAGGATCGTACAAAGTAGTAATTGAGGCCCATGCAGATGAGATATCGTGGTTTGTGGGCTATATTACCGATGACGGCTACATCTACGTAAAGCGGAATGGCGGGTCCGATCATCAGATTGCGCCTTCCAAACGGGTAAATATTCATACCGAAAAAGGAATAGTGAAAGGAGTATTTGGGTGGCCGGCCATCCACGTGCGCGATGCAGCAAAGGAAGAGCCCCCAACCCTGAAAAACATCTTTATTGATGTCGGTGCCGACTCAAAAAAGGAAGTTGAAGAGATGGGGGTTCATGTGGGCTGTGTGATCACCTTTGAAGACGAGCTGATGGAGATGAATAAGAACTTTCTTGTAGGAAGAGCGCTCGACAACCGCATGGGTGGGTTTATGATTGCCGAAGTGGCCCGCAGGCTGCACGAGAACAAAAAGAAACTGCCGTACTGCCTGTACATAGTCAATTCTGTGCAGGAAGAAATCGGGTTGCGCGGAGCAGAAATGATTTCCCGCAGGCTTAAACCCGACCTGGCCATCTGTACCGATGTGACCCACGACACCTGCTCACCGCTTTACAATAAAAAGGAAACGGGGCATATAAAGTGCGGCAGTGGGCCGGTGTTGTGCTATGGCCCGGCTGTGCAGAACAACGTGCTGAAAATGATTATCCAGACAGCCGAAAAGAAAAAAATACCCTTTCAGCGCCAGGCTGTGAGCCGCTCAACCGGAACCGACACGGACTCCTTTGCCTATTCGGCCGAAGGGGTGGCCTCAGCCCTTATTTCACTGCCCCTGAAATACATGCATACCACCGTGGAAACCGTGCACAAGGACGATGTTGAAAACGTTATAAAACTCATTTACGAAGTGCTTTTACAGGTTAAGCCCGGCCAGGATTTCAGGTACATTAAGTAAAAAACGGGTAAAATCTTACATCGATCAGAAGAACAGACAGATAGCCCCCCCTGAAAATCCGGGGGGGTTTACTTTTGTACTGTAAACAACCGGTAAAAAGAGATGTACGCAGTCAGAAAAACCCTCTTTGCAGCATTTGTTACCCTGATGACGGCAGCCCATGCGCAGGAACGTCCCCTCCATGAAGTGTATTCGATGATGGTTTTTAACTTCATTAAATACGTACAGTGGCCCGACCATGCCGATAACGGAGAATTTGTAATAGGTGTAATTGGCAATACCGAAGTGTACAATACCCTTAACAGTTGGTATGGCGGGAAGCCCCGCGGCAATAAAACCTATGTAATTAAAAAGTTTAATTCGGCCGCTGATTTAGATAACTGCCATGTGGTGTTTATTGATAAGTCAAAAAGCGGAGAATTTGAATCCGTTAATGCCAAGGTAAAAGGCAAAGGCACCCTGGTAATAACCGATAAGGCGGGATTGTGCGAAAAAGGCAGTGCCATTAACTTTAAGTTCGTAGACAACAAACTGAAATTTGAATTGAACCAGAAAGCCGTTGAGGCGGCCAACCTGAAAGTGGCGGGTTCGCTTACTTCGATGGCCATATTGATATAGGCTCGCAACTCAAAACCTCTCACATATGAAAAAGATGTTTTTCTGTTTGATGTTAGCCGGTGCCGCTGCAATAACATGGGCACAGGAACGTCCGGAGCACGAAATTCATGCGGCCATGTTGTTTAACTTTATCAAATATGTACAATGGCCGGATGAAGGAACAGGTGGAGACTTTGTTGTAGGGGTGATGGGAGAAGACAACGTTTTCAACACGCTCAAAGCCTGGTACGATGGGAAGCCGAAAGGGTCCAAAAAATATGTGGTCAAAAAACTTACTTCTGCTGATGAGGCTGCTTCCTGCCATGTGGTGTACTTGGGTAAAGGCAGGAGCAAGGAATTTGACAACATCAAGGCTGCCATTGCCGGTAAGCCGGTGCTCACGGTTACCGATGGCAATGGCCTCGGCCAAAAGGGAAGTTGCATCAACTTCAGGGTAATTGATGGCAAACTGAAGTGGGAGCTGAATCAGGCTACGTTTACCAGCTCCAACTTAAAGGTATCCGGACAGTTGGCCAGTATGTCTATACTGATTTAACGTCCGGCCCCGCGATGGAAGTGCATCGGAGTTTTCAGCTAAAGGTATTATGAAGAGTATGGAATGGATTTTCAGGGAGTTGGTTGAGAACTCCGATGACATTTATGTGGTGGTGGACAAAAACTACCACATCCGGTACATCTCTTCGGTAGTACGCAAATATGGTGCAGATCCTCTTTCGTTACTTGGAAAAAATATCTTTGATTTTGTTGAAAAGGAAAAGGCCGATTTGTGGAGGCAGTGTCTCTCATCAGATACCGATAAAAAGATTTTTGAAGCAGGTCTTTGCCTGGCCTCTGATGAGCCAACCTATTTTGATGTTACAGCCTACCGGATCAGGCAGGATGACGAAGATGGCGGACAGGTTTTGCAGCTACATAACGTAACGCCTTATACAAAAAAAACTCAGGAGCTGCTTAGTTCCAACAAACAGCTCGATCAGGTTATATACAAAACCACCCACGATTTACGCGCACCGGTGATGTCAGCACTGGGCCTGCTTACACTGGCTGAACAGGCACCTGAGCCGCAGCGTCTGGAATATTTGGCACTCATCCGCAGAAGCCTGAACAAACTCAATGCTTTCATTGAAGACATGCACCAATTTTACCGCACCGGTAAGATGGCCATCCAACACCAGCTCATCTCCTGGGAAGCGGTTATCCGGGAAGAGCTGGATAACCACCGCATGACGTACCACCCCGATAAGGTGTCCATAGAAGTTCACATTCATCAGCCGGTGGAATTTTGTTCCGACCTGATGCGGGTAAAGACCATTCTTACCAACCTGCTTACCAACGCCATAAAATACGCAGATGTGCGCAAGCCCAAGCATTTCATCAGGATAGATGTTGAGGTAACCGAAAAACAGGCTGTGCTGAAGGTTGCAGACAATGGTATTGGCATTGAGCAGCAATACCATGAACGGATTTTTGATATGTTCTTCCGGGCCACCACGCAGGCTCAGGGTTCCGGGCTTGGACTGTTTATTCTGCGCGATACGGTTGAACGGCTGAAAGGAAAAATTGAACTGGAGTCTGTTCCGGGCAAAGGTTCCACCTTTATCGTTTACCTGCCTAATCAGAAATGCCAGGCAGGCGAAATGGTTGAAGATACACGCGCAGGGTCGCGGAGTTTTTCGTGAGAGGGTCTTTCTTCGCGTACCCTGTGCGTTTTTTATCACGGTCCCGCGCAATTGGTGGGACCTTTTTATTTTCGCCTTGTGGCATACAAAACTTTTACCGATCATTTGCAGAACAAGGTAGCAATTCCCTATCCGCCCCGGCGTATTGTTTCGCTGGTTCCCTCACAAACCGAATTGCTCCATGACCTCGGTCTTGAAGAGAAGGTGGCAGGCATCACTAAATTTTGTGTTCACCCTGCCGGCTGGAAAAAATCAAAAGTCATAGTTGGCGGAACAAAAAAATTTCGATTGGACATCATCCGCAGCCTCTCGCCCGACCTGATCATCGGAAACAGGGAAGAGAACTACCGCGAAGGCATCGAAACCCTGCAGAAAGAATTTCCGGTGTGGATAAGCGACATCACTACAATAGCTGATGCCTTCAGGCTTGTTACCGACATAGGTTGCATTACCGGTGTTACCGACCAAGCCATTGTTTTGCGCAACAAAATAGAGCGTACTTTTTCTAAAATGACCAGGCTTCCGCCACTCCGCACCCTGTATCTGATTTGGAGACAACCATGGATGGCTGCGGCTTCACAAACCTTTATTCACGCCATGCTAACGGAAGCAGGCCTTGTCAATGCATTGCAGGGCCTTCGGCGTTATCCTCAACTTACCGATGCGGCTATTGCAGCGTTGAATCCTGATGTGGTGATGCTGTCGTCCGAACCTTATCCGTTTCGGGAAAAACACATCGCGGAAGTGCAGCAGTTGTTGCCGCAATCAAAGATCATCTTGGTAGATGGCGAAATGTTTTCGTGGTATGGTAGCCGGATGCTTCTTTTTCCAGCGTATGTTCAGTTGCTCAAAGACCGGTTATCCGGATGCCTATCTGCCTGAGGTCGTCCCAGAAACGGGGATAAGATTTTTTCACCACCTGCGGATTTTCAATCTGAATGGTTCGCATGGCGGCAAGTGGGGCAAAGGCCATCGCCATCCGGTGATCGTCATAGGTGGCAATGGGTGGTATATTTTCCGGTAAGTGCTCAGCGGGCTTAAGCAACCATCTTCCGTCATCTTGGGTAAGGCTGGCGCCTAGCTTTTTCAGTTCATTCTGCAGGGCCGCTATGCGATCGGTTTCCTTGATGCGCAGGCTTTCCAGCCCGGTGAAGATGCCGGTCACATTTCTTGCAGCGCAAACCACCATGATGGTTTGGGCCAGGTCGGGGCAGTCTGTAAAGTCAAACACGATGCTTTCGCGGCAGTCTTTCTGCATCAGCAACAGGTCATTGCCTCTGGGCTGACACATCACGCCCAGCGATTCCATTGCATCGGCTATGATACGGTCGCCCTGTATGGACCGCAGCGTCATGGAGGGAAGCACAATCTCACCGGTATTTGCCAGGGCGGCAAAAGAAAACCAGTAGCTGGCTGCCGACCAGTCGTTTTCAACGGTATAGGAGGTGGGGCGATATGCTCCCCTGGGAATGATGAGGCAATTATGCTGCCATGCTACCTCTGCACCGAATCTGTGCATCAGCGCAGCAGTCATTTCGATGTAGGGGCGACTGCCCACCTGGCCCACCAGCTCAATGGTCAGCCCTTCGGGCAGCACCGGCCCGATCATCATCAATGCCGAGATAAACTGGCTGCTCACATCACCGCGAACAGCGACCTGGTTTGTCAACTGTTGTGCGATGCCGCGCACTTCCAATGGCGGGAAGCCCTCTTTTTCCAGGAATTTGATTTCAGCGCCAAGCTGGCGCAGTGCATCAACCAGTATGCCTATGGGTCTTTGTTTCATCCGATGCGTGCCTGTAAGCCGCCGAACGCCCGGCTGTACGGCACTATAAGCCGTGAGAAACCGCATGGTAGTTCCGGCATCCTCAGCATTCCATTCAGGATCGTGTGATTCCAATAGCCGGATCATCAGCCGGGTGTCGTTGGCCTCGGAAAGATTTGCTATGGCCGAGCCCCCGCCTGCCAGCGCATTGATGACTAACACGCGGTTACTGATGCTTTTTGATGCGGGCAGAAATCTTACCCGCCCTTCAATATGCCGTGTATGGTGAAGTGTGATCGTTTGCACGGTTGATGAGCGGCAAGATACGTATTGGGAAAATATTTTTATTCGGATGAAACATTTACGGTACAAATCAGGTTAAATTTGTAATGACTATGAGCACCACTAAAAAAATAGCAATTGGATTGGGAATTGCCTCTGGTGCACTGCTGGCTGCCTGGCTGCTCACAGGTAACCGCAAGCAAAAGACCCGTGAATTCCTGGCAAAAAAGGCAGAAGACCTGAAGCGCGCCCTGCGACCGAAAAAGGATGAAGCTACGGATGAAGAAGCCATCTACATCTGATTACATCAGCAGGTATTCGTTCAGCGCCTGCAGGATGTTTTCGGGAGCAACCGCATAATCCCAGCGAATATGCCCTGGTTCCTCCAGCAGGGCCATCAAAATTTCTTTGCCCTCATTTTTCTTATCCTGCAAACACAACGAGCAGATATTGCTTGTTTCTGATGGGGGCCAATGCAGTTTACCGAAGACCTTCAGCAAATAGTCGCATATTTCCTTGCACGCAGATGCCGGCAACAGATTCATATTGCGCGATATGATGGCTTCGCAAGCCAGTCCGGCTGCAACTGCCTCGCCATGCAAAACAGGTCTTCCCGAAGACAGAAACCAGCTTTCGATGGCATGACCAACGGTGTGTCCCGCGTTAAGAACTTTTCTCAGTCCTTGTTCGTGCGGGTCTTCGGACACCACTTTCCATTTGAAACGAACCGACTTTTCTACTTCTTCCGGCCAGTTCAGCTCTTTCCACGACTGGCCGGTAAGGTGCTGCCACCAGTGCCTGTCTGAAATGAGTGCATGTTTAATGATTTCGGCAAAGCCTGACCGCAGTTCGTTTTCGGGCAATGTATTCAGAAAAAGAGGGGCTATCAGTGTAAGTGCCGGCTGCCGGAACACCCCGATATGGTTTTTATAGGAGTCGAAGTCAATGCCCGTCTTTCCGCCAATGCTTGCATCGGCTTGTGCCAGCAGGGTAGTGGGTACCAATACAAAGTCAATGCCCCGTTTAAAGGTGGCCGCGCAGAACCCCCCCAGGTCGCCCGGCATGCCCCCTCCCACAACAATCAATACAGATTTGCGGTCCATATGAGCACGGGTCATGGCTTGCCATACTGTGATACAGGTAGGAAGCGATTTGTGGGCCTCGCCCGCCGGAATTGAGATATGCTCATGCCCGGGCAGGTATTTTTCGATGAGCGGATAGCAGTACCGCACCGTGTTTTCATCGGTCAGCACGGCAATCTTTTTATACTGCCTCTTGCCAATAAACCCGTTCAGATCACTGCCGGGGTTACCCGACATGCGGATGTGTTCAGGAAGCATCGTGTCGGGTTTCTGACTGGTTGAAAATGCGTGTTTGAATGCGAATGGACTCATCGTGAATGATGCGGTATAAATCCCGAATGAAATCGGCCGAAAGGCTGGCCTGCGCACCCCAATCCGGGCGGGTTTCCATGATTTCTTTCCAGCGTGAAGCCTGGAATACGGTCACGTTGTTTTCTTTTTTGTACTCGCCAATTTTTTCAGCCAGGCGCATGCGCGAGGCCAATGTTTCAATCAGTTCCCGATCAATGTGGTCAATCTGTTCGCGCAGTTTTTCCAGCTGGCTCAGAAAAAGGGCGTTACCCGAAGAAGTGCGGGTTACGCGCAGCTGCCGGATAAACTGTTCCAGTGTGTCCAGTTCTATTTGCTGGCGTGCATCGCTTAGCGCTTGATCGGGATGGGGATGAACTTCAATCATCAATCCGTCATAGCCGAGGTCGAGTGCGCGTTGGGCTACTTCAAACACCAAATGCCGTTCACCGGCAATATGGCTGGGATCCGCAATGAGCGGCAACTGCGGATGCAGGCTTTTTATTTCGAGAGGTATCTGCCACATGGGCACGTTGCGGAAACGCGAAGGACGGAAAGAAGAGAACCCCCGGTGGATGGCCGCCAGTTTGTTTATTCCAGAACGGTGTATCCGTTCAATAGCACCCAACCACAGTGCCGGATCGGGGTTGAGTGGGTTTTTTACCCAGATGATCTTATCGGTACCTTTCAGGGCCTCGGCAATTTCCTGTACAGCAAAGGGATTTACCGTGGTACGGGCCCCAACCCATAAAATATCTATACCGGCAGCGCAGGCTTTTTCCACATGGAGGGGGCTGGCTACTTCGGTGGCTATGGCAAGGCCGGTAGCCTGCTTGACTTCGCTGAGCCATGCTAATGCTTCATCCCCTTTTCCTTCAAAGGTACCCGGACGGGTACGGGGTTTCCATACCCCGGCGCGCATCACAGAAATATTCATGGCCTTAAGCCGCAGGGCAATTTGTAAAAGTTGCCCGGCATCTTCAGCGCTGCACGGACCGGCTATCACCAGAGGACCGGATCCGTAATCGGCTAACCAGCTTGTCAGGTTCATGGGGGTTGAAGTTACAGAAATACTGCTGTATATGATTAAAATGATTATCAGGGTGTGTTGTTTGGTTGTTGAAGTGAATTTTTTGCGGTGCTATTAACCAACCCTTGCCGGTAGTGATGTGCCCCGTATATTCGCGCCATGGATGCCCGACCGCCGGTATCTTTTGAAGATACCTCCTGTGCCTTTGCGTATCGCAGTGATGCCGAGCTGAAACGCGCAAATTTTATTTTTTCCCTGGTAAACCATCCCTGGATTGCGGCCGTTGCCACCTGGCTGGTGAAGGTTAGCCTGGCGCTGCGCCTGCCGGTCGAAGGGCTCATCCGAAAAACCGTATTCGACCATTTTTGTGCCGGTGAAGACAAACGGCAGGCTGAGGCAGTGATTAACCGGCTGGCTCAATATCATGTGCGCGCCATACTCGATTATGCTGTGGAAGGTGAGCATACCGAGCAGGGGTTTGAGCAAACTACCCTGGAAACCTTGGGTAATCTGGAAACAGCCGCACAGTCTTCGCATATACCCTTTTGTGTATTTAAACCCACCGGTATAGCACAGGCCAGCCTGCTGGAAAAAATCCAAAAAGGCGAAACGCTGACCAGCGAAGAGGAACAAGCCTACCAACGCGTACAGGATCGGATGGATCGCATTTGCAAAAAGGCCCACGAACTGAATGTGCCGGTGATGATTGATGCAGAAGACAGTTGGTACCAGGATGTGGTTGACAGGCTGGTGCTTGAAATGATGATGAAATACAACACGCAGCGTCCTATAGTTTTCAATACCTATCAATTGTACCGCACGACAGGCTTGACAAATCTGCGCAACCATTTTCATGAAGCGGTAATGCACAACATGTACTTTGGTGTTAAGCTGGTGCGCGGAGCCTATATGGAAAAAGAACGGGCGCGTGCTGAACAACAAGGCTATCCCGATCCCATCCATCCGACCAAAGAGGCAACTGATGAGGCGTTTAACAAAGCGCTCGCTTTTTGTATCGATAATAAACAGCGCATTTCTGTGGTGTGTGGTTCGCATAACGAATACAGCAACTACTATCTCACGGTGCTGATGGACAAACACGGTATGCAGCCACAGGATGAACGTGTGTGGTTTGCGCAGCTATATGGCATGAGCGATCACATCAGTTTTAATCTGGCGCGTTGTGGTTATAACGTGGTGAAATACCTGCCTTATGGTCCTGTGCGCAAGGTAATGCCCTACCTGTTCCGCAGGGCCGAGGAAAACACTTCAGTGGCCGGGCAGAGCAGCCGCGAGCTGGTATTGATTAAAACAGAACTGAAACGCAGAAGGGGGAAGTAAGGAGTGCGCGGCGATAAGGCCGGTCGTTTAAAATTTTAAGCGATCCTTTGTTACGCCAGCAACTTGACCCGGCATAACAAGATGGAAACCTGACCAGCCGGGCAAAACCAACACGAGTATAATCCTTATTTTTGCCCCAAAATCAACGATATGGCATTATCCGAACAGGAAATCATACGCAGGCAGGCCAAAGAGGAACTCGAAAAACTCGGCATCAATCCCTACCCGGCCGAAACCTTTGAAGTGAATGTATCGGCCCGGGAGATACTGGAAAACTATCCCCGCCACAAAAGCGATTATCGCAACATATCCCTTGCGGGCCGCATTATGAGCCGCAGAATTATGGGCTCGGCTTCGTTTGCCGAGCTGCAGGATGAAACCGGACGCATACAGATTTATGTGAGGAGGGATGATATCTGCCCGGGCCAAGACAAAACCCTGTATAATGTAGTTTTCAAAAAACTGCTTGACATAGGCGATATCATCGGAGTAAAAGGTTATGGCTTTACCACCCAAACCGGTGAAATATCAATTCATGTTACGGAATTTAAGGTGCTGGCCAAGTCACTGAGACCGTTGCCTATCGTTAAAGAAACGGTTGACGAGCAGGGCAATGTGATTAAACACGATGCTTTCAGCGATCCGGAGCAACGCTACCGCATGCGGTATGTTGATTTGATTGTAAACCCGGAGATACGCCAGGTGTTTGTTAAGCGCACCCGCCTGATTAATTCCATGCGTGAATACCTTAATTCGCGCGGCTACCTGGAGGTGGAAACACCGATTCTTCAGCCGTTGTATGGTGGTGCGGCTGCACGTCCGTTCAAAACGCACCACAATACGCTCGATATGACGTTGTACCTGCGCATTGCCAATGAATTATACCTGAAACGACTGATAGTGGGCGGGTACACCGGCGTGTATGAATTTTCAAAAGACTTCCGCAACGAAGGCATGTCGCGCTTTCATAATCCGGAATTCACCCAGGTTGAGTTGTACGTGGCCTACAAGGATTACTACTGGATGATGGATCTGGTGGAGGAGATGATTGAAAAGGTGGCGCTCGACCTGCACGGCACCACCGAAGTAAAAGTGGGTGAGCATGTAATTGATTTCAAAAGGCCCTGGAAGCGCTACACCATGTTTGAGGCCATTGAGCATTTTACCGGCATAGATATTGCCAATATGGATGAGGCACAGCTGCGCGAAACCTGCAACAAGCTGAATGTGCCGGTGGATGACACCATGGGCAAAGGGAAGCTGATTGATGCCATCTTTGGCGAGAAGTGCGAGCCGCACCTCATTCAACCCACCTTCATCATGGATTATCCAATAGAAATGTCGCCTTTGGCTAAAAAACATCGTAGCAAGCCCGGACTCGTTGAGCGATTTGAAGCCATTTGCAACGGCAAGGAAATCTGTAACGCTTTTTCTGAACTGAATGATCCGATCGATCAGCGCAGGCGCTTTGAAGAACAGCTCGAACTGGGAAGAAGGGGCGATGAGGAAGCGATGACGCTGGATGAAGATTTTTTGCGGGCCTTGGAATTCGGTATGCCGCCAACAGCCGGTTTAGGTGTGGGCATTGACCGGCTGTGCATGATTATGACCAATCAGCCCTCTATTCAGGATGTGCTGTTCTTTCCGCAAATGCGCCCCGAAAAACCGGCATCGGTGCTTACGGAAAAAGAGCTTGCACAACTGGGAATCCGTTCCGATTTGTTTCCCATCATCCAGCGTCTTGGTGTCCAGTCGGTAGAGCAACTGAAAAGCATGAAGCCTGCCAAGCTTTTCAACGACATCTGCGGCATGCGCAAGAAGATGAAGCTGGACAATGTAGTCAACCCCACGTTGGAAGAGGTAGAAAGCTGGCTGAAGTGAATCAGCGGTTGTCGTAAAAAGGTTTCCTGCGTTCAAGCCGTAGGTCCTGCAGCATGGACGCTTTGGCGTTAATGCGTAAATGGAACTGTGTAAAAGTACCGAAGGGAGTCCAGTTGAACGTCAGCGACCAGCAGTGGAGGTCGCGTGAAATACCCAGGTTGGTCATGGTCAGCGCTTTGGCTTTAAAGTCGTAGCCTGAGTTAAAGACAACCTTCCATTGTTTTGACAACGATACATCACCTGAAAACTGAAGGGCCTGCGTAATCGTAGCCGGTGCATTGAGCCCGTGGCTAAAGGACAGGCTGTAATTCATGCTCAACCGCCATGGAATGTCAAAGTCAATATATGTGTCGGGGTTATTCAGCAGGTATTGTTTTTCTTCCTCTTTCAGGTTTGAATTTACAATCTTGTCGCGCGTATGCTGGTCATTTTTCCTGCCCTTCGGATTCAGGTTGGTGCTCATGGCTATGGATGCCGAAGTGATGCGCCCCCATTGCCCGCTTTTCCAGGCATATTCATTTATTCTTCGCTCCGTTTTACGACCGTTTTCATCGGTTCGTGTACGTATGGTGTAGGGGTCCAGCGATGCGTTCATGGTTAGACTAAGCAGGTTTTCAAACAAGGCAGTATTGGCAGCCATGCTGATGGCCGAGAGTTTAAATGAGTCGGCCATTAGGTTGTAAGAGCCGTTAAGCGAAAGATTATTGAGCAGATTTACTTTACGGGCCACCGTATCTTTTTCCGACTTGATTTTTGCCTCAACTGTGTTGGATACGCCAAAATTTATGGAGCCGCTGCGACCAGGATTGGAACCGCCATATAAAAAGCCCTGGTGTCTGGATTGGTAAATGACCGTTCCGTTTTGATTAATGGCCTGAAAGTAGTTATCGTTTTTTGTAAAGTCGGGGACGTAGCTGATGCCAAAAGTAGGATTAACTGTGTGCCGGATGGCTTTGATGTTGCCGCGTTTAAAAAAATAGGTACCATACAGGCGGGTAACTACGTTTAAACCCGTAGTGTAATTGGCAATGCGGTTAAATCCCTTAATTGTATCGGCTACCACCAGGCGTGGGGTGTTGTTTACAATATCATATCTCCACACCAGTCTTTCAAAGTACCAGCGTTCATCATAAGAAAATGAGGGTGTAACGGTAAAGTATCGGAATGCCTTAAACGAATAACCGATGGGAACAGCATGGCGAATGCCATTGCGACCATTTTGAATAAAAAAGGAGAGGTTTTGAAAAGTAAAGGGGGCAATGCTGTCGCGCAGGGATTCGCCTCTTCTGCCCAGGTTATTGGTAATGCGGTTCGAGGCAGTCATCGAGTACCCTATAGAAAAATTATCCAATACCGTGGGTTTTCCGTCTTTGCGCTGAAAAGGATAGAGGTTTTGCATGTTGAGCGTGAGCGAAGGAAGAGTGAGATCAACCTGTCGGTTTAGCAAGTCCTGTGTATGGCTTACGTTGATGCCCATGGTAAAAGGCGTTCCCGCAAAGCGTTTGTTATAGGATACGTTAGAGTTCATTCTGCGGGTGGTATTGAGCATGCGGTCAGTGTTAATGGATGGTGGCAATCCCAGGTTCAGGTTGTTGTTCTGGTTAAAAGTGTTGGTGGCAGCATTCACCGAAGCTGAAAACCTTCCGGTTCCTTTGCTTTGCGGTGAATGGCTCCAGCTAATCTGAAAATCCTTACTTACCGACTGGTCTTCAATGCGCTCGACAAAGCGGTAACGCGAATAGGTAAAATTAAAATTGCCGTTGTAATGGTAGCGTTTGCTGTAAGGCATAACGATTTTTCCGGCAAGTCCGCCTTTGGAGTACACATCGGCCAGCAGAGAAAGCTTCAAGTAGTCATTCACATCAAAAAAATAACCCATGTCGCGCAGGTTAAAGCCCAGCCTGCGATCCTCACCATAAGAAGGAAAAATAATTCCTGATTTGCTCTTGCGCGGGGCCGGAAACATACCAAAGAGAAAGCCGATGGGATAGAGGGGCACTTCATTGAATTCCATATAAAACGGGCCGGCTACAATCTTGTCATCGGGAATGGCTTTTGTTTTTGTGGCGCGTATGAGGAAGTGCGGATGCTCAAGGTTACAGGTGGTGTAGCTGTTGCGCAGGCTTAGCAGTTCGTTTCGTTCGTTTTTGAAAACCACATCACCGTGCAGGTAGCCTTCCCCCTGTTGTGTTACAACTTCCGATATACGCGCCCGTCCGGTTTTGAAGTTGTATACAATATCTTTTGTTTCGTACACTTCCGCACCGTTTTTAAAGATGGGGAAACCCACTCTTCGTCCCAGCGAGTCGCGCCTGCCGTGTGCGGTTAAGGTATGGTTGGCATAATCAATGATGATGTCTTCAGCTTCAAGCTCAATAATGCCGTATTTGATTTTGGCATTTCCGTACAGCCAGATGGTTTTACCGTCAAGGCTGGTATGGATGGAGTCGCGTGCCGAATAGACGATGGTGGTTTCGATGTCGCCTTTTGCGGGAGGTACAGTATCGGCAGGATTTTTGAGTGTATCGGGTGTGGCCGGGCCGGGCTGCTGGGCCTGTAAAACCTGTGGCATGGCCAGAAGTCCAAGCAGGCAGAGCAGCGGGTAAAACCCGGCAGTCCGGTTGAAAATACCGCGTAAATTCACAATTTTGCGCAAAGGTATTGCAAAAACAATATTCACAAAGGCACGATGAAGCACCTTATCCGCATCGCATTTCTAACAGCAATAACCTTGCTAAACTCTTCCAATGCCCCGATGTTGCGCGAGTATAAAGTGGATGTCATTGTGATTGACCCCGGGCATGGCGGAAAAGATCCCGGCACCATGGGCAGGGCGGGCAATAAAGAAAAAGATATTGCCTTGCAGATTTCGCTGAAAGTGGGTGAGTATATTACAAAAAACCTTCCGGATGTGAAGGTGTTATATACTCGGAAGGATGACCGTTATGTGTTGTGGGATGATCGTGCCAACCTGGCCAACCGCAACAAAGCCGATGCATTCATTTCCATTCACGTCAATGCCAGTCCCAGTCCGCAGGTGTATGGCACCGAAACCTGGGTGATGGGCCTGCACAAAACCGAAAGCAACCTGGAAGTGGCCAAGCGCGAAAACTCGGTTATACTGTTGGACGAAAATTCGCGCGAACGCGCGGAAGGATTCGATCCGACCAATCCGGAGTCGTACATTCTATTTTCGCTCACACAGAGCGCTTATACGGAAAGCAGCCTTAAGCTTGCCGCCAAAATTCAGGAGCAGTTTGAAAAGCGTGCCGGCAGGAAAAATCACGGTGTGAAGCAGGCCGGTTTTCTGGTGCTTTGGAAAACTGCCATGCCGAGCGTGCTGGTTGAAGTGGGCTTTCTTTCCAATCAGAAAGAAGAAGAGTTTCTGGCTTCTGAACGCGGGCAGGATATCCTGGCTTCGGCTATCTTCAGGGCCGTACGCGAATATAAAATTGAAGTAGAATCGTTAAATTGAGAGATTAATTACCATCAAACCCTTCCTGCATGAAGTTATCAAAAGAAGTACGCGTAGGCCTGTTCATGATCATATCGCTCGTGTTGTTGTATTTAGGTTTTAATTATCTGAAGGGGATAGATTTCTTTTCTTCCCGGAAAAAATACTATGCGGTATTTGATAATGTAGATCAGCTCATGCCCTCCAATCCGGTGTATCTGAGTGGTGTAACCGTGGGCAGGGTTAGCCAGCTGCAAATTGTGCAAGCACAGCGCAAGGTGGTTGTTGAAATGGAAATAGACTCATATGTCAAGCTGGGCGACTCTTCAGTGGCCATTCTGAATGGCGATTTTCTCGGAAATAAATTCATCCAGCTTAACGTAGGGCGGATAACACGCGAACTGAAACCCAAAGACACCCTGAAAAGCGATGTGGCAAAGGGTATTACCGACTTCCTGGCCGAAAATGCCGCACCGGTAACGGATAATTTGCAAAATACACTTCGCAAACTCAACACCGTACTGGATAATCTCAGCCGTAATACATCCAGGCTTGATTCTATATTCGATGGTTTCAGGAGAACACCCGTATTGCTGAATGCAACGATAAGCAATACCAACAATAAAATTGACAGCGTAACCTATATTATCCGCAGCCTGAGCAGAAGTCTGCAAAATACCCTGCAGGAACTCCGACCGTCACTTGCTAATCTTAAAACCATTACCGATTCGTTGAAATCGGTACAGGTAAGCCGCACTTTAAAAAACATTGATGGTACACTCAATAAAGTTAATCAAACGCTGAGCCATTTCAGTGAAGGCGATAACACGGTAAGCAAACTGATGACAGAAGACACTTTATATGTTAATCTCAATAAATTGCTGATATCGCTCGATTCGCTGGCCAATCACTTGAACGAAAATCCGCGCCACTTCCTCGCACCACTGGGTAAGAGCCGGAAAAAAATCCAGCGCGAACTGGAAAAGCAACGGAAGTCTTCTCCATAAACCTGAACCGGTATCATGATTGACAAAAATCTGGAATACAACCGGAATGAAGATCATTACAAGCAGCTTATCCACCGGTTGCATGTTAAATCAGCTTTGGTAAAGCAAGGTGGAGGCGAAAAGAAAATAGCCGAGCAACACCAGAAAGGAAAACTCACAGCCCGTGAACGCATTGCTTATCTGTTGGATAAAGACAAGCCTTTTCTGGAAATCGGATTGTTTGCCGGTGAAGGCATGTACAAGGAGTACGGGGGCTGTCCGTCCGGTGGGGTGGTAACCGGAATAGGTTACATTAAAAACCGCATGTGTGTGGTGGTGGCCAACGATGCCACTGTAAAAGCCGGTGCATGGTTTCCGGTTACGGCCAAGAAAAACCTGAGGGCGCAGGAAATAGCCATGGAGAACCGCCTGCCCATTGTTTACCTGGTCGACAGTGCCGGTGTGTTCCTGCCCATGCAGGACGAAATCTTTCCCGACAAAGAACATTTTGGCCGCCAGTTTCGCAACAATGCGCGCATGTCGTCTATGGGCATTGTTCAGATTGCAGCCATCATGGGCAGTTGCGTGGCCGGAGGCGCCTACCTGCCAATTATGTCGGATGAGGCGATGATTGTAGATAAGACCGGTTCTATTTTTCTGGCCGGCTCCTATCTGGTTAAAGCCGCCATAGGTGAGGAGGTAGATAATGAAACATTGGGCGGTGCTACTACCCATTGTGAGATTTCTGGAGTTACGGATAATAAATTTCCGGATGATAAGACCTGCCTGGATTACATCCGCTCGTTGTTTGATAAACTTGGACATAACACAACATCGGGCTTTGACCGTGTTGCACCTGCACCTCCCAGGGCCGATCCGCATGAAATTTACGGGCTCATTCCAGCCGACCGCGTGAAGCCTTACGATATGCGGGAGATTATTTACCGACTGGTTGATAATTCAGAATTTGATGAGTACAAGGCACTTTACGGGAAAACGTTGATATGTGGTTATGCGCGTATTGACGGCTGGGCAGTAGGCATTGTGGCCAACCAGCGCAGCATGGTGAAAACGAAGAAAGGAGAAATGCAGATGGGCGGGGTGATATACTCCGACTCGGCCGATAAAGCTGCGCGGTTCATTATGAATTGTAACCAGCGCAAAATTCCCCTGGTTTTTTTGCAGGATGTAAGTGGTTTTATGGTGGGCAGCAAGGCCGAGCATGGTGGCATCATTAAAGATGGCGCCAAGATGGTTAATGCCATGGCCAATTCAACCGTTCCAAAATTTACGGTGATTGTCGGAAACTCGTACGGAGCCGGCAACTACGCCATGTGCGGAAAAGCCTACGATCCGCGTCTGATATTTGCCTGGCCCACAGCACAGATAGCTGTGATGAGCGGTGCTTCTGCAGCGAAAACACTGTTGCAGATACGAGTGGCTGCATTAAAATCGCAGGGCAAGGATATTTCGAAGGAAGAAGAAGAAAAGCTGCTGAAGGAAATCACCGATCGGTACAATGAGCAGCTTAGTCCTTATTATGCAGCGGCACGCCTGTGGGTGGATGGGGTAATTGATCCGCTGGAAACCCGGCAGGCTATTTCCATGGGCATAGAAGCGGCCAATCATGCCCCTGTTGAAAAATTCAATGTGGGTGTGATACAGACATGAAAGCGAGAAACGCCCTGTTTTGAAAATAAATTATTTAAATTGCTGATGTGAACGAACGCGAGTTAAAAGCCCTGGTTTCGCTGCTGGACGATGACGATGAGCAGGTGGTTACCGAAGTAACTGCCAGAATCCGAACACTGGGACGTGAGATAATTCCCTATCTGGAAGAGCAGTGGGAAACCAACTTCAATCCGAAGGTTCAGCGGAAAATAGAGAACCTCATTCACGATTTGCACCTGGCCTGGCTGCGCGAAGAATTGATAACCTGGTACCGGTCGGCCGACCAGGATCTGCTTACCGGCATGTGGCTGGTGGCCACGTACCATTATCCCGACCTGAATTTTCAGAAAATCAAACAGGACCTGGAGCAGATTTACCAGGAGGCATGGCTGGAGGTAAAGCCCGACCTGAACCCGTTTGACCAGATTAAAATACTGAACAGTGTTTTTTTTGGTAAGCTGAAATTTTCAGCCAACACCAAAAATTTCCACTCGCCCGGAAACTCCCTCATCAACGTAGTACTGGAAACCCGGAAAGGAAATCCTATTTCGCTGTGTGTAATTTACCTGCTTACGGCCAAAAAACTTGGACTTCCCGTTTATGGTGTTAACCTTCCCAACCTGTTTGTCCTTACTTATAAAACCGAACAAATTCAGTTTTACATCAACGTATTTAACCGGGGGTTGATTTTTTCCCGTCAGGATGTGGAAAATTATATACACGAGTTGCATCTTGCACCCAATCCGGTTTTCTTCGAACCCTGCTCCAATCTCGACATTATTCGAAGGGTTCTGCGCAATCTGATTATGTCGTTCGATAAGATGGGCGAGCATGCCAAAGCCGAAGAGGTGAAGGAGCTGCTGCTGCTCATTGCCGAGGGAGACGATCCGGGAATTTAAAACAGTTATCCCATGTTGCATCGTCATGAACTAATGCTGTTCGCGTTTGCTGCAAATTTTAATCGGGCGGCAACTAACTGACTCTGCACATTGCTTAACCAACTTAACTTTTTACCGATTCGTGACGGGCGACTGCTATCCGGAGCCGAAGGCGGAAAATGTGAAAAATGGTTTTAACATATACCGGCCAGAATCATCATGAAACCTGCCACACCCATTCGAAATGTTGAGCATTACCTTGCAAGCGGATGCGGACGCTGTGATTTTTTCAATACACCCCGCTGCAAAGTAAACAGCTGGCGGAAAGAATTAATTGCCCTGCGCAGCATGCTGCTCACCACACAGCTAACGGAAGAAATAAAATGGGGTGTACCCTGCTACACCTTGAAGGGTAAGAACGTAGTGATGTTAAGTGCCTTAAAAGATTACTGTGTGTTGAGTTTCTTCAAAGGTTCTTTGCTGAAAGATGAACGCGGGCTTCTTCATAAGCCGGGCGAAAACAGCCGGGCTGTGCGGGTGATGCGTTTCACCTGTGTACAGGATATTAACCATCTACAGCCTGTTATCAAAGCTTATATCAGCGAAGCCATTGAGCTGGAAAAATCAGGGGCAAAGGTTGCATTTAAGAAACAGGTTCCTTCCCTTCCCGAGGAGCTGAAGCAGCGGATGCAGGAAAATCCGAAGTTAAAAGCAGCGTTCGAGAAACTCACACCGGGCAGGCAACGTGGTTATATCATATACTTTTCGCAGGCCAAGCAATCGGTTACACGCCTGTCGCGCATTGATAAATGCCTGCCGCGCATTCTGCAGGGAAAAGGCCTGCATGATTAAAGTTCATCAAAAAAAATGCAAGGTGCATCAATAACAGGCCTAAGGAAGCTCAACCCATAGCGATTGGTTTTTTGAAGAGGGATTGAAATCTTTCCGGATTAAACGGTGCAAGCGGAACAACGGGGTTTTCCCGATTGACCAGTTGCGCTATCAGTTTTCCCGTGCCAGCTCCGAGGCTTAGTCCCATCATGGCATGACCGGTAGCGATGATAAGGTTGTTTAGTCGTGACGACCGCCCGATATAAGGCAGGCCATCGGGCGAACAGGGTCGCAGACCCACCCATACCTTTTCAGGCTCGGGCAGTGCCAGCTTTACCTCGGGATAGTACCGCGGTATAGCTTCGGCAATGCCCCGCACCCGGTTCATGTTGATGCGATGACTGATTCCTGCAATCTCCATGGTGCCGCCCACCCGCACCTGCTTACCCATGGGTGTTACGGCTACGCGGGCTTCAAGGAGAATGGAAGGTATGCGTATTTTATAAGCCGGATGATCGGTTAAAAAGCTGTATCCTTTTCCGGCCTCCATGGGCAGCCTGATTCCCAGTTTGGCAGCCAGCGTGGCCGACCAGGAGCCGGCAGCCAGCACTACTTCATCCGCATCAAATTCCTCGTGCTGTGTAATAACCTTGCCGATGCGGTTGTTTGAGATGTGAAATTCGCGGACCGCATCGTTCAGTTGAAAAACTACGCCCTGCCTGGAAAGGTAAGAGATCCATTGGGGCATCAGTTGTTGAGGTATTAGATGGGCATCGCCCGGATAGTACACGCCTCCGCGGACATTAAGCTGCACATCTGGCTCGAGGCGCTGAATTTCGGCAGCCGAAAGAATACGTGCTTCAACACCCAGCCTGTTGGCAAAGCGGGCAGTCTCTTCTTCTTCATGTTCTGCTCCGGGTGTCTGGTAAAGCATCAGCAAACCGCGCTCCTCATAGCCAAAACCGAAAGGCAGCTCCTGTGCAAGCTCACGGTACATTAACTTGCTGAAGATGCTGAGTTCCTTCAAAGCAGGGGCGGCATGCTCTACCTGTTTTTTTGTACTGTGCCGGTAAAACAGCCAGCCCCATTGCATGAGTTTTTTATCAAAGCGCGGGCGGATATAAAACGGACTATCGGTTCGGAACATCCACCGGATACCTTTGGCAATCATGCCGGGCGAAGCCAGGGGTATGATATGGCTGGGTACAATCATTCCGGCATTACCAAAGGAGCAACCATCCTGCAAGTCGGTCTGGTCGATGACAATAACCTCATGACCGCTCCGGTTCAGGTAATGAGCCGCGCTGATACCGATTATGCCACCTCCGATGATGATGATTTTCATGATGAAACGGGAAGTTCATGGATGTATGTGAGCAAATAAAATAAACGAGCTCAATCATCAATTGTTAAATAACCTGGAAGCCAAATGCGTACGGATCATCTTCCTCATCAATAGTGATGGTGTTATGCCCGAAGATGCGTGCCCAGCCTTCAATGGAAGGAATAATGGCCGGTTTTCCGTACACATCGGTTACTTCTTCAATCCTGCCAATGAACGTTGATCCGATAATACTTTCGTGGATAAACTCATCCCCCGGCTTCAGTTTACCATAAGCAAACCATTGAGCCATGCGTGCTGAGGTACCCGTGCCGCAGGGCGAACGATCGATGGCCTTATCGCCATAAAAAACAGCATTGCGGGCCGATGATCCCGGATTAATAACGGAGCCCGTCCATAGAATATGCGAACAGCCCCTTATGGTAGGATCATCGGGATGAACAAAGGTATATCGTTCGTTGATGGCTTTGCGCAACTCCCGGCTCCAGCTTATCATCTTATCGGCTGTAAAATGCTCCAGTCCCGGAAAGTTGGGCTGTACATCCACAATTGCGTAGAAGTTGCCGCCATATGATACATCAACAGTCAGTTCGCCCAGCTCCGGGCATGGCACCTTTAGCGATTGCGCTGCCAGAAACGATTTCACATTGCGTATGCGCACCGACTTTACCTTGCCGCCCTCCTGTTTGTAAGCAACCTGAATAACACCGGCCGGCACCTCCAGATTCAGCACGCCAGGGGTTTTTGGCTTGATAAGATTGTGCTCGATGGCCACCGTTACCGTTCCGATGGTTCCATGCCCGCACATGGGCAGGCATCCGCTGGTTTCAATAAAAAGAATTCCGGCATCGTTGCGCGGGTCGGATGGGGGATAGAGGATGCTGCCGCTCATCATGTCGTGCCCGCGTGGCTCAAACATCAGGCCTTTGCGTATCCAGTCGTATTCCCGGATAAAGTGTTGCCGTTTTTCGCTCATGTTCGCGCCTTTCAATGCCGGGCCACCCTCGGCTACAACACGCACCGGGTTGCCGCAGGTGTGTGCATCAATACATACAAACGTGGCTTTCTTCATACAAGGTAGTCAGTGTTTACCCCACTCATTGTTGAGCATGCGCCAGATGTTAAGCGGATTGGACGCCTTCAGTTCATCGGGCAGCAGCGCATCGGGAAAATTCTGAAAGGCCACCGGCCTGGCAAAGCGCTTCACGGCATCCCGTCCTACGGCTGTAAACCGTGAATCGGTAGTTGCCGGAAACGGACCGCCATGCATCATGGACGGGCATACTTCAACACCCGTGGGTACACCATTGATAATCAACCTGCCGGCTTTTTCAATTAAAATGTTAAGCAGGAATGGATGTGCTTTTATCTCCTCTTCATCGCCCTGTATGGTTGCTGTTAACTGCCCGTGCAGGTGACTGATTACGCGGTTCAACAAATCCCACGACTTGCACCGCACAATGAGAGAGAAAGGACCAAACACCTCTTCGGCAAGGGTTGGATTGTTTAAAAAACCATCTGCATTTACTGAAGCTACCAGCGGACGACCTTCCATGGCATTGCCTTCCTGTTTTGCGGCAGCCTCCGTTTTCACTCCTTTTTGTTCCAATGCGCGCTTCAGTTTGCTGTGATAATTCTCTGCAATACCGGCATGCAGCATAGTACCGGGCAGTGTTTCTTCAATGGCTTTTGCCAAATGTTGAATAAATCTGTCAAGGCCCTCATCATCCAGCGCAATCATTAAACCTGGATTGGTGCAAAACTGGCCTACACCCAGTGTAATACTGCCGGCCATGCGTGTGGCTATTATTTCGGCATCGCGTTTCAGCGTTTCGGGAAGGAGAATAACCGGGTTGATGCTGCTCATCTCGGCAAAAACAGGTATGGGTTCCGGGCGTTGGCAGGCGATATCGAACAAGGCTTTGCCACCAGCCAGTGAGCCAGTAAAGCCTACAGCTTTGGTCAGCGGATGTTTGACAAGCGCCTGTCCTACGGCAAAACTGCTACCATAAACATGCTGAAATACACCCTTTGGCATACCGGTTGTTTGCATGGCTTTGAAGATGGCTTCTGCCACCAGCGATGATGTTTCGGGGTGTGCAGGATGGGCTTTGACAATCACCGGGCAACCGGCTGCCAGGGCAGAAGCCGTGTCGCCACCGGCCGTAGAGTAGGCCAGGGGGAAATTGGCCGCCCCGAAAACAACCACCGGCCCGATGGGTACCAGCATTTTGCGGATGTCGGGTTTGGGTGTGGGCACGCGGTGGGGTATGGCCGTATCTATGCGGGCTTCAACCCATGAACCTTCTTCTGCCACGTCTGCAAACATGCGGCAGTGCCCGGTGGTGCGGGTGCGTTCCGCAATAATGCGCGCCTCAGGGAGATTGGTTTCGCGCATGGCCGTTTTGATAAGCTGGTGGTCGAGTGCTTCAATCTCATCGGCTATGGCACGCAGAAAGGCGGCTTTCTTTTTGCCGTTCAAATTTTTATACAAAAGAAAAGCAACCTGTGCCTGGTGCAGGATTCCGTCAATCTGTTCCAGAGGGGTATCGTTGAAAGTCATAATTGTTCATCATTTTCGTGTTATTCGGATGCACCTGGTTTTACTTTAACGCAGTTCTTCAGCCGAAGGCCGGGTTTCAAGGCCCTTACGGATGATTTTCAGGATGCGTTCGCGTTCTTCGCCGGAAAGGGTCAGGCGGGGTGAGCGTACATATTCCGTGCCCAGTCCGGCTTCCTGGGCGGCCAGTTTAATATACTGAACCAGTTTTGGGTGGATGTCCAGCTCCAGCAGTGGCAGAAACCACCGGTAAAGCTTCAGGGCGCGCTGAAGCTGGCCGGTTTGGATAAAGTTGTAGAGTGCTACGGTTTCCTGTGGAAAGGCACACACCAGCCCGGCTACCCAGCCGCTGGCTCCCATCAGCAGCTCTTCCATGGCCAGTGTGTCCACCCCGCATAAAATACTGAAGCGATCACCAAAGCGGTTGATCATCCGGGTAACATTGGATATGTCGCGGGTAGATTCCTTAACAGCCTGTATGTTCGGGTGGCCGGCCAGCTCTTCAAACATGGAGGGTGTAACCTCAATTTTATAATCCACCGGATTGTTGTACACCATAATGGGTAAAGAGGTGGCTGAGGCCACGCTTTTAAAAAAATGCAGCGTTTCCCGCTCATCCGACTTATACCGCATGGGGGGTAAGAGCATGAGCCCGTTAACCTGGAGGCGCTCGGCCTGACGCGCCTGGTCGATGGCCTCGGCTGTACTGCCTTCGGCAATGTTCATCACCACCGGTATTGTATTGTGCGTTAGTTTAAGGGCAAGCTGTACAAGTTCAAATTTTTCGGCACGCGTTAAGGTGCTGGCTTCGCCCAGCGAGCCCCCGATAATAATGCCATGTACGCCTGCCTTCATTTGTGCGATAACCTGTTTTTCAAACAACATAAGGTCGAGCGTCTCGTCTGATCTAAACGGGGTGGTGAGTGCAGGAAAAATGCCTTGCCAGTTCATGTCCATCCGGGTTTAAGCTGATGGCCAAGATAATTAACCGCTGGTCAGCCTGATTTGCTGCTCTTATTCAATTCTTATACGATTTTAACCAGAAAGTCTGATTTTTACAGTGTTTTTAGTTAAAAGCTGCAAATGAAGGTACTTCCCTTTCAGGTTCCTCATGTTACGGATGAGGCTTTTCGTTTCCAGGAAGACAGGGTGGCCCATTTTTATGATAAATTTCACCGGCATGAAGAAGTGCAGATCATGTGGATTAAGGCTGGCGAGGGGTTACTGATAGCCGGAGATTATATCGGCCGGTTTGAGCCGGGTGATGTATTTGTTTTGGGCAGCAACCTGCCCCATGTTTTCCGGAACGATGAAGTGTATTACCGGCAGGATTCACCGGGAGCGCATAGCTTTTCAATTTACTTTTCGCCTGCTTATCTGGGAGAGAAATTCTGGAAGCTGAACGAAGTGGCCGGCATATATAATTTTCTGCAGCGGGCCCGTCAGGGTTTTGGTGTAAAAAAACAAGACTGCGGGTGGGTGGGCATGCAGATGGAACGGATACAACACGCTGCAGGGGCAGAAAGATTAATACTGTTTCTTGAACTGCTGAATTTTCTAAGTGGAAAGGCGGGTCTTAACGTGCTTGGTATGTCCGGTAATTATCCTGTGATGAGCGGTCAGGATAAGCGGATGAATGATGTATTGGAGTTTACCTTCCGGGAATACCACCGGAAGATTACCTTACGGGAGGTTGCTGATATAGCTCATATGACACCCGCAGCTTTCTGCCGATACTTCAGGCAGCATACCCGAAAGAGCTATGTTTCCTTCTTACAGGAGGTACGTGTGCGGAAGGCCTGCCAGTTGTTGTTGCGGCAGTCCATGACTGTTGAAAACGTCTGTTATGCTGTTGGTTTTCAAAATATTTCTAATTTTAATCGTATTTTTAAACGTTTAACCAGTCAAACACCTAAAACCTATCTAACCAGAAGCCTATGGTACTAACAAAAAAAATCAAACCCATTAAGCTCCAGCCCGGAGAGAAAGTTAAGGTCATGCCTGATTTCAAATCCAAGGAGGGGCAACGTTATGCTATCACCAGCCACGGACGGGTGATATCATTTTCAGAAAAACCTACAGTAGGTTATTTTCTGGCACTGATGCGCCTGCGCGATTACCCCGGTGTTCACCTGATGCGCAAGGGCAAATCGCAGTCATTCCTGGTACATCGCCTGGTGGCCGAACATTTCTTAAAGCGGCCCAGTAAGCAGCACAAGTATGTTATCCACCTAGACTTTAACCCGGATAACAACAATGTAAAAAATCTGAAATGGGTAACCCTGGATGAGTTGCGGGTCCATCTGGTGTCCAACCCCAAGCAGATCAAGCCCAATCGTACCAACAATGGCCAGAAGCTTAATGCTGAGCGTGTAAAGCAGATTAAACGCAGGCTGAAGGAAGGTCATACTTTCCGCGAGATTGCGGAGGAGTTCAACCTGTCTGAAATGCATGTATACCGCATTAAGAAAGGCATCTGCTGGTCGTGGGTTAAAGCTTAACGTTTCCATTGCTTTTTAAAGCGTAGCAGAATACCTACCTTTGTGCGTTAATTTTACGGAAGACAGCCCCCGAAGTGGGGCTGTTTTATGCCCCTGTAGTTAAATGGATATAACGAGAGCCTCCGGAGCTCTAGGTGCAGGTTCGATTCCTGCCGGGGGTACATTAAAAAATTAAGATTAAG
>DAIQOI010000007.1:211-123224 GCA_036787955.1 Cyclobacteriaceae bacterium | reverse complement strand
GTAATTTCCTGCTTTTTCTTTTCCCTGTTTTTTTCAAGGTTAAGTTCCGGCAGACAAGCCTGCCGGGGGTACATTAATAAGTGCGGATAATTTTCTGGTTTCTCTTCTTCTTCTAAGGTAAGTTCCGTCAGGCAAGCCTGCCGGGGGTACATTAAAAAATTAAGATTAAGGTAATTTCCTGCTTTTTCTTTTCCCTGTTTTTTTCAAGGTTAAGTTCCGGCAGACGAGCCCGGGTACATCTTCTGTTCAGCGCGTTCCTGTTGCATCAATAGCTTGCTGCCGCAACGCATTCACTCTTTTCCATTTCCCTATTTTCTATCACGTATCTGCGCATGACAGGGGTATAGCCTTTCAGGCTTATGTCGTATTAACCTGTTACAGCCTTTCTTCATGCATTGAAACGATGCACTCTGTCGTTGCTTCAGCAACTCAATTTAGCAACTCAATTTTTTACTTGGTTTCTCGTCTTTAATCAGCCAGCAAGGTGTGCAGGCTTTCGTTGTGATCTGTGCCTGGAAAGCAATTTTTCCCTTGTTTGACTTAATAACTTTATTCTCAGTAAACGCAAGCATACTGCTGTAAGACGTAAACGACAGCACCTCAACAAGCACTTTCTTTTTCCCGAAATGACAAAATGCATTTCAATGCTTTGCAATAACATTGAACAGTAAATGAAAGATTGTAATTATAAAAGCGATCAGAACAATTCATGCAGAGATCGGTAAGGTAAGTGAGTGAATCGTAGATGGCACAAATCAAAAAACTTTGTGAATAATTTGTGTAATTAAAATCAATGTTCTACTTTTATATTCAAATTATGTTTCACTTAAACGTAAAACGCTATGGCAAAGAAAGCGAAAAAAGCAAAGAAGGCTAAGAAAGCTAAGAAAGCCGCCAAGAAGAAGAAGTAATGATCGAGTTCGATCATGAACAATCAAGGTTAGTCAGTTGGCTAACCTTGATTGTTTTATGAGCCTACCGGTTTTGCAGGATTACCAAACACTGTCTCCCCTTCAGCAACATTGCCGATGACTACAGAACCTGCGCCTACTCGTGCATCTTTTCCGATGGTTACCCCAGCCACCACCACCACACCCGAACCAATAAAGGCACCTTCGCCTATCTGAACATCTGCATTAATAACTGCGCGCGCACCAATCTGTACATGATCGCCTATTGTTGTGCCCGGCCCTATCACGGTGCCTGCATGCACCACCACGTAATGCCCAAGCTGAACACCCGCTGACAACACAGCCCCCTGATCAATCAGGTTGCCATAGCCTATTGTAACACGCGGTGAAACCAACGCCAGTTTATGAATAGCGTTTACGGGCTGAACCTTCCGCTTTTCGAGCAGCATTTTAACCAAGGCTTTTCGCAAACGTGTCTCATCGGAGGCCACAAAGGCTTCGCATTTTTTGCCAATTAATTTCAGAAAACCGTCATCGTCCGTGCTGCCCAGCACAACAACGTCATCCAGCTCTGTGCCGTGCATGGATTTGTTATCATCCAGAAAGCCATACACCACATGGTCGTTGCTTTCAAAAATATCCTTAGCCAGCCTACCTATGTTGTTGGCACCGAATATCAGTACAGGGTTTTCCATAAAAGTTGGTGTTAAACGCGCAAAGGTAGATTGAAAAGCATTCAGTTCAAGTACGAGGCAGAGCTTTAAACCGTTCTATAACCCGTTTCAAACCTGACAATACAAGCAGCAGCCAGCACGAAATGAAACCTGCCTTATAACGTACCAAGGTACCGGCAGCCGGCACGGCAATACCCAGCCAAAGCGCCAACGAAACACAATAGATTAAAGTAGCCCAGAACAATATCCGGTGATTTTCATGGGTCGGAATAATAAAACCTGCCAGTGAAAGAATCGTGATCACAATAAGTAGCCAGTTTTCAATAACAGCAAGCGAATAGAAAAAATGAGTAAAATCAGGCAGCCAGGGGCCAAACAATCCATGGATAATAGCCGGCACGATATGCGGCAATAAACCGGTTACAGAGGGTTCGATGATTTCCGTGTTGGTTAAATGCCTTCTATCCTTGTGTTGTACATACTGATTATGACTTTCTGCCACCACCTGCACCAATTTTCCGGGCCGAAGGTTGGGATGGAATAAGCCAGGAATTAATACCAGTATGAGGAAAGTTACTTTGAAAAAAAGTACTTCGCGTAACACCGTGAAGCGCATCAGGCGCTGGCCGATGTAACGCGTGATGAACGCGGCCATCATACCTGGTAACAACAGGGCCACATAATAGTACTTGAGTTTCCAGGCTATCCATACCGAAGGCAGGATCAGCATATATTCCCATAAGCATAGTCGCTTCCCCGACCAGAGCCGAAGAAAAACAGCCATGATTAGGAAGATGCACGCCATGGCAACCGTTTCCTTCAGGATGCCGGATGTCCATAAAACCGCAGAAGGAAAAAACAGGAAAGCCGCTGCTGCCGGCCATTTTAATGACCGCTTCCATTGTACAAGCGCACGCACCAAAAAGCAGGCAGCATAAAATGGCAACATGGAAAGCCACAGCGACATCAGTACCATGTCTCCTTTGGTAAAAAGCGCAAACAGGCTAAGCAGTTTTATAAAAAAGACTGTGCGGGCCTCACCGGTATAATACCCTTCACCAGGTCTGAAGAGGAAGTTGAAAAAGGCGGGAAAATCATGAATGGCTCTGTCTGATAATTCGGTAGCCCAGTTGAAAAATGACGGCATATCGCTGTCCGGATAATGCTGCCGGTGCACAGCGACAACAGCCAGGGTGGCAATTATTTTAAAGAACCATGCCGGCCAGAATACATTTTGCAGTACACTGCCCTGTCTTTTCCACGCCAGCCAGGCCAGGGCAACAAGCAAGGTTCCATGGAGCGTGTACCACAGCATGGCGTCAGTGCGGTTTGATGATCGAGGCGCCAATGTAACAGCCCAGACACCGGCGTTTTACACAGTATGAATGATAAAGTTCGATTAGAGACTGGCTGTCGAATGCCGTACGAATTTCCCGGCCCGCATCCTTCCATCTTTGAATAATGGCATTTTTTTCGGCAGGAAGTTCGTGCAGGAACTGCACAGCCCTGTCCATCAGTTCCTGTTGGTCGTGGGTGCGAGCATAAGCAGCCAGAACCGTTACCACGGTGTTGATAATCAGCAGGTGAATGCTGGCTTCACCAATAACAGGCACACTTGATGCCGGCTTTCCAAAATGATAATGCTTTAACCAAAAAGGCGATTGTTTTACGGAGAGTTTGGCTGTGAGGGTTTTTAGATCGCGTGTTTCGATGATTAGCGACAAAAGGTTGCGGACGGAGATAATCAGTGCCGCAAATTGTGCGATGCGCAGGGTAGGGAAGTTTGCCGGTCGAAGGCGCATAAAACGCCATTGAGCCGCATGCATTTTTCTGTTGGCAAGCCCGTATTTATGTTCCAGCAGGGAGAATTCGCGTTTCAGCGTGGCAACGTAGGCATCCTCAGCTTTTGTTTCGTCCAGTAATCCAGCCATACCCAGCAGCAATGCCTCGGCCTGCACAGGCTTGTCGGCATGTTTTAACAACAGTTTCAGCGGCACTACGGTGGTTAGTTGTAAAAAGGATTCGGCATTTACCTTGAAACCGAAATTTTTTCCCAGTAGCCGGTACACGGCCTCGTCCCAATCGTTACCGCTATTCTGCAGCAGCGAAATAAATTCCCCGGCTTTTTTCTTCAGGCGTTCGGTTACCACGCGTTCCTGCATGGACACGAACACTGCATTGCTGATTGTAGGAAGTACCGAAGCACAGGGTATATATTCAGGCGAGGTGAAAAGTTGCCTGTAGCGGTTCCACAGCGTCTCGTCAACCCGCCCTTTCAGTTCAAGGGTTGGCAACAAAGATCCGTCCGTACGCATCACGGGCTTGTCATGTTCCCACACCACATGCAAAACAACAGGCTCATAAGCCGCATCGTGCTGGTGTTGATGTGTGAGCCAGCCGGACGACTGAATATGTAACTCAACGCTTCCCCGCCATTCGAGGTTGCCTATTTTTATTTTTGCCTCCGAAAAATCAGGCCCGGAGTGAGCGTTCCGAATGCCGGGATGAAAAATCCGGAGCGGTTCGCCATCAACAGTCTGCAGATCTGTTTTATCGAAATACTGAAGCTGCCAGATATAATGAAGAAAGGACTCGGTCACGTGTTCAAAGTGCTTGGCGGAAGACCAAGATAGTTGTTGCCGGACAGAAAAGGAAATCAGATTAGTTTCAGATAGGTGGCCATTTGTTGCTGCACTTTTTGTGCTTCGCGTGCAGCAGCTTCGGCAAAGTCGTTTGCGGAAGATGCATAGATGATGGAACGCGAGGCATTGACCAGCAATCCGCAATCGCGTGTAAGTGCGTTGCGCGAAACCTCGTCCAGGTTGCCTCCCTGCGCTCCTATGCCCGGCACCAGGAAGAAATAATCGGGAGCAAGCGACCGGATGTGTTTTAATTTATCGGCCCGGGTGGCACCAACCACAAACATCAGTTGTTCGGGCGTAGCCCATGTCCTGGCCTTCAGTATAACTTCTTCATACAGCCTGCGGTCAGTTGCCTTCGACTCAAGTAGCTGAAAGTCGGCGCTGCCCGGGTTGGAGGTGTGCGCCAGCAGGATAGTCCACTTATCAGCAAATTGCAGAAACGGCCTTATGGAGTCTTCGCCCATATAGGGAGCAATGGTAAGGGCATCGGCCTTCAGGTGTTCAAAAAAAGCCTTGGCATACATGGCCGATGTATTGCCGATGTCGCCACGCTTGGCATCGGCTATCTTGAAGCAATCAGCCGGAATGTATTCAAATGTTTTTTTCAGGCTTTCCCACCCGCTGGTGCCCAGCGCTTCATAAAAAGCCGTGTTTAGCTTGTAGGCCACCGTATAGGGCAGTGTTGCATCAATAATCTGCCGGTTAAATTCAAAAACCGGGTCAGCGGCTGATTTCAGGTGTGCCGGTATTTTGGTCAAATCTGTATCCAGACCAACACACAGATAGGATTGTTTCTTTTTTATCTGCCCGATGAGTTGTTTGCGAGTCAAAGTGTTTATGCGGATTAGCGCAGATCGATTATTTCCACACCGGGATATTTCTTCGGGTCGAACGTGAAAAAGGCATCGGCCACCGCCACATTCGGGGTGAATTTGGTGATGGCATATTTATAGCGGTTGCCGCTTTTGTCGAACATCGTCCAGCTTATGATGTTCCGGTCCTTTTTGGAGATGTTCATCCTTATTTTAAAGTATTGGGCATCTTTCTTCTCCGGAACCAGATCGACTACTTCGCATAATACACCATTTTCCGTTTGCTCCTCCAGGAAGAGGTATTTAAAACCTTTTTTATAAAGGTCGTATATTTTAGTCGGGTTTATCTCGTCCGAGTTTGGGTCGTAGTTATCAATATTTACTTCTTTGGCAGCAGGCAGATAGGTCCAGACGGTTGTGCCGTTATTGATAATTTCTTGGTCATCCATAACCAGTCGGAACTTATCACCCTTTACGGTAATTTTTCCTTTCATTTCTTCACGGGTGCCGTCCACTTCATTGGTGAGGGTGGAAGTGATGCTGGCCTCAAAAGAAGTGTAGGACTTGTATTTTTTGCTCATGGCCTCGAGGATTTCAAGGGCCTTCGGATCGTACTGGGCCATCAGCGCGAAGGGCAATCCAAAAATTATGAATAAAAGGGCGTTTTTCATGGTTATTAAGCTGGTTTTAGGCACTTAATAAGGACGACAAAGGTAATCTTTCTATCCGTGTTTTTCCCTTAGATTATTCAATAATTGTTCCAAACTTACTTCGTCCTTAATCAAAACTTCGCGGGCTTTGCTGCCTTCAAACGGTCCTACGATGCCGGCTGCTTCCAGTTGGTCGATCAAACGCCCGGCCCGGTTGTAGCCGAGTTTCAGTTTGCGTTGGATAAGCGAGGTGCTTCCCTGCTGGTGCATAACGATAAGGCGGGCAGCTTCTTCGAACAGGGCATCGCGCTCGGAAAGGTCAACGGCTGCCACCCCACTGTCTTCATCTTCAAATTCCGGCAGCAGGTAGGCCGAGTCGTAGCCGCGTTGTGAGCCGATGTATTCGCAAATGCGTTCGATTTCGGCAGTATCCACAAAGGGGCATTGCAGGCGGATAATGTCTGAGCCGGATGAGAGAAGCATATCGCCCATGCCTACCAGTTGATCGGCCCCGCCTGTATCGAGGATGGTTCGTGAATCAACTTTTGACGTAACCCTAAACGACAGGCGCGCGGGGAAGTTGGCCTTGATAACGCCGGTGATTACATTGACCGAGGGGCGTTGGGTAGCCACCACCAGGTGAATGCCGATGGCGCGGGCCAGCTGGGCCAGGCGTGCAATGGGCGTTTCCACTTCTTTGCCGGCCGTCATCATCAGGTCGGCCAGCTCGTCTATAACCAAAACGATGTAGGGCAGGAAGCGATGACCGTCTTTGGGATTGAGCTTACGTGCCACAAACTTGGCATTGTATTCTTTGAGGTTGCGTGCACCGGCATCTTTCAGTATTTCGTACCGGTTTTCCATTTCAATACACAGCGAGTTGAGTGTGTGCACTACCTTGCGCGTATCGGTAATAATAGCTTCTTCGCTGTTGGGCAGCTTGGCCAGGTAATGTCGCTCAATTTTACTAAACAGCGACATTTCTACCTTTTTCGGGTCAACCAGCACAAACTTGAGTGTAGCCGGATGGCGTTTATATAATAAGGAGGTAAGTATCACATTCAGCCCTACCGACTTACCCTGTCCGGTGGCACCGGCTACCAGCAGGTGGGGCATCTTGGCAAGGTCAATAACATACACCTCGTTGGAAATGGTTTTGCCCAGTGCAACCGGCAGTTCCTTATCTGTTTTCTGAAAGGCCTGCGTAGCCAGCACCGAACGGATGCTTACCATCTCACGGTTTTTGTTGGGTACCTCTATACCAATGGTTCCTTTACCGGGTATGGGGGCTATGATGCGTATGCCTAGTGCTGAGAGGCTCAGCGCAATATCGTCTTCCAGGTTTTTGATGCGCGAAATTTTAATACCTGCATCGGGAACGATCTCGTACAGCGTAACCGTAGGCCCGATGGTTGCCTTGATGCTGGTGATGCCGATTTTAAAATTGGTGAGGGTGGCAACGATTTTGTCTTTGTTTTGATTCAACTCCTCCTGCGTTACCTGAACCCGCGCGTTATCGTATTCGTTTAGCAGTTCAAGTGGCGGAAACTTGTAGTTTTTCAGTTCTAATGTTGGATCGTACACGCCCTGCTCTTCCACCAGCTGTTCGGCTATTTTATCGGTGTCAACGCGCTCTTCGATGATGAAGTCGGGCTCTTTATTTTCTTTCGGCTCCCGGATTTCCTTTTTGGCAGTTTGCGGTCTTTCTACTTCCAGATTTACTTCGGCAACAGGTGGCGGTGTAACCACCGGTTCGGGTTCAGGTTTTTTTTCAGTATTTGAAGGAGACTGTGCCACGTGGGCAGGCCAGTTGTCCTTTTCATCCGTATAGGTTGCCGGTGTTTTGTCTTCCTCCGTCAGGGCCTCATTACCAATAGGTTTGGGATTGACCGGTTGAAACAAGGGAATGGATGTGACATTGAAAAAGAAAATGATGAAGATAAACAACGAGAGTGCCAGCAGCATGAACGTGCCCCATCCCAGCAAGCCGTGCGACAGGGCTGCCAGGTGATAGCCTGCACGGCCGCCCAGAAAACTCCAGGATGCCGGTCCATCGTGTGTAAAGCTGATATAGCCAAAAAGCAGACACAACCAAAAACCCATGAATACAGAGAATACAGTGGCCGGAAATAACCCAACGAGGGTGCGTTTAAATGCCAGTTTAAAGCCAAGGACAAACAACAGTGGCGGAATAAAAAACGACGACACACCGAAACCATTATAGATAAACTGGTGCGAAACCCAGGCGCCCACATAGCCCAGCCAGTTTTCGGCTTCGCGGGCAGTGTCCAGCAGGTTGGACTCGCTGCCCGCACTCACCAGCAGGCTCATATCGGCTTGGCCGGTAAACAGGTAAGATAGAAACGCAATGAAAAGAAAGAGAGCACCGACCAGCAGAAAGAGCCCCAGCGCTAACGTAAGTTTCGGATCTTTAAAAAATTGGAAAGGTGACTTTCCTGCGTTGCTTTTCTTCTCTTTTTTGTTGGGCTTACGAAAGGTGTTTGACTTATAGGTGTTTTCGGCCATTAGCTTAAAAAGTACCCAAAACTACAGAAAAACTATGAAATCCCTGTTTTTGATTGCCGCCCGTGCATCTTCTGCAATCTGAATTTGGGCAGGTAATTTTATCATGAATCAGGTTCTTATGCTGTTATTCTAATTACCGTATTAATAGATTTTTATTTCCTCTCTTTCATGGCGATTCGCCTAATTCAAATGCTTAGTTGCCTGCTTCCGGCTCAGTACTGTGCAAGCAAGATCTACTTACAATTAAGACAGGCAGCTTATTTAAATTTTTCTATATAGTATCAAACTTCGAAATAACCGATTAGCTTTACCATGAACCGGTAAGATATACTACGGTTCAGAACGCTTCACTGCACTATGAACAACCGGCCCTTGCTGCCTTGCAAACCAACAACAGTCAATTCATTGCCGAAGCATATACCAGCCGCGGCATAGATTACTAAAGCCGGAAACTAAAGGGCATCTGTACCGGCACAAACTTGTACTTCGGTAAAAACATGATCGGGCCGTACAACGGCACCGTGTACCGTTCTTGTTCAGTCGCTGCCGCTTTCCAGATTTGCGAAGCGTATTCCTGATAAAATCATGATATTTCAGGCCTCCCAAACGTTATACTTATGAAGCGATATCTTAAAATCTTTAATGTGGTGGTGATTATGAGTGTGCTAACTGACTGTGTATCAACAGAAAAGGAAATAAAACTGCCGGATGTTAAGCCTCCGGTAGCCAAAATCGAGCCTTTTGAAATTGTGTCCAAACACGGCCATAAACGCATTGACAATTATTATTGGCTGAAAAACCGCGAGGATTCGGCTGTAATCAATTACCTGAAGGCCGAAAACGCCTACCTCGATACCATGATGGCGCATACCAAAGCCTTTCAGGAAAAACTGTTCAATGAACTGCGCGGCCGCATAAAAGAAGATGATGCCTCAGTACCTTACAGGCTGGATGATTACTATTATTACACCCGCTACGTTACCGGTGGCGAATACCCTATCTATTGCCGCAAAAAGGGATCGCTCGATGCACCCGAGGAAATCATTGTTGACGGTAATGAGTTGGGTAAAGGCCAGTCGTTTTTGAACTTCTTCATCTCTCAAAGCCCCGATCACAAAATTGCAGCCATTATCATGGACACAGTGGGCAGAAATTTTTATACGATAAAATTCAAAGACCTGACTACCGGCAACCTGCTGCCCGATGTAATACCCGACACGCGGGGCGGATGTGTGTGGACCAATGATAACCGCTCTATTCTTTATGCGGTGCCTGATAAAAAAACTCTGCGCACCTATCAGATTAAACGCCATGTTCTGGGCACACCGGTTGCATCGGATGCCTTGATTTACGAAGAGAAAGACCAGACCCTTGCTGTGGGTGTAAGCAAGACCAAATCGAAAAAATATTTTATCATCACTTCGGGTCGTACTGATGCCAGCTTTTCGCAATACCTCGATGCCGATAAACCCGGCAAGCCGGTGGTTATTCAGCCACTTCAGGATGAAGTGGAATACTCGGTCGAACATGCCGGTGGTGACAAGTTTTACATTTACACCAACCTGAACGCAAAAAACTACCGGCTGGCCGAGGCGCCCATCAGTAAACCATCGAAAGAAAACTGGAAGGATGTGATACCCCATCGGGAAGATGTGTTTCTGCAGGATGTGGACTTTTTCAAAGACTACCTCGCACTGAGCGAAATGAGTGCCGGCCTTACCAAGATTCGCATCATCAGGTGGGCAGATAAATCGGAACATTACATCGACTTTGGCGAGCCAGCCTATTTTGCCGGCTTTGGTTACAACCCTGAGTTCAACACAAACATCCTGCGCTACAGCTACCAGTCCATGACCACACCGCCCTCCACGTACGACTACAACATGGACACCCGCGAAAAGGAACTGAAAAAAGAACAACCGGTATTGGGGGGCTTCAACAAGAACGATTATGCCACTGAACGCGTGATGGTTAAAGCACGCGATGGCAAGGAAATTCCTCTGTCCATCGTTTACCGGAAAGATTTATTCAAAAAAGACGGCACCAATCCGGGGTGGATCTATGGTTACGGTTCCTATGGTGCTACCCTGTATCCCACCTTCAGCTCCAACCGCATCAGTCTGCTCGACCGCGGATTTGTATATGCCATAGCCCACGTGCGCGGAGGCCAGGAAATGGGTGGTGCCTGGTACGATGAAGGTAAGATGCTGAAGAAGAAAAACACGTTTACGGATTTTATTGATTGCTCGGAGTGGCTGATACAGAACAAGTATGTGGCAAAAGACAAGCTGTTTGCCAGCGGTGGCAGCGCAGGTGGTTTGCTAATGGGTGCCATTGCGAACATGCGTCCCGACTTGTATCGGGGCGTGATTGCAGCCGTGCCTTTTGTGGATGTGGTTACCACCATGATGGACGAAAGCATTCCGCTGACCACCTTTGAGTGGAAGGAGTGGGGCAATCCGAATATTCAGGAAGAATATGAATATATGCTCTCCTATTCGCCATACGACAATGTGGAGAAAAAAGCCTACCCGAACCTGCTTGTTACCACCGGATTGCACGATTCGCAGGTACAGTACTGGGAGCCTGCCAAGTGGGTGGCCAAGCTGCGCGCCATGAAAACTGATAACAACCGGTTGTTTTTATACACCAACATGGATGCCGGTCATGGCGGGGCCAGCGGCAGATTCAGAAGGCTGAAAGAAGTGGCGTTGGAGTACACCTTTGTGTTTGATATACTGGGATTAAACGAAGTACACGAAGTTGAATCCGATAGTGAAAGCAAGTAGTTAAAAGAAGGGAAATACGAAACCTGAACAAAACTCAGAACACAAAGCTAAGCCGGCCATCAAAAAAGCGGTTTTCCGAAGCGCTGATACAGTCGTCCTTCGACTGGTAGTTGTAGGACGACTTTTTTTATTTACTAATATTAAAATTCTGAAACCATCTCCTTCCAGCTTATCAACCTGCAACCTGAAATATCCTGACTTAAATCCCCGCCGTAAATCACTGTACTTTGTGTATTGTTTTGATTCAATTTATTCCAGTAAATCAGGTTTTTAAAATAGGATGTGTTGGCGGTTCTTCCGGCTTTGATCTCATACGCCTTGATGTCGTTCCCGTCCTCCACCAGCAAGTCTACCTCCGTTCCTTTGTTGTCTTTCCAGTAATATAGCCCCCCACTCTTACCACGGGCCAATCGCTGTTTGTAACATTCTGCGATAACAAAGTTTTCAAACAAAGCGCCCAGCGCGTAATGGGTTGACAATTGTGCAACGCTCTTAATACCGAGCAGGTAACAAGCTAATCCTGTATCCGTAAAATAAAGCTTGGGTGATTTTACCAACCGCTTGTTGAAACTCTTGTAGTAGGGTTGCAGCCTGAACACGATATAACTTGCTTCCAAAACCGAAAGCCACGCTTTGCTGGTATTAACAGAAACTCCGGCATCGGCTGCCAGTGCGCTCAGGTTCAACACCTGGCCGGTACGGCCGGCACATAGTTTCAAAAACAAATTAAATTGCGTCAGGCTGGCGATATTTTGCAGACTGCGCACATCACGTTCGAGGTAGGTTTGAACGTACGCGGGATAAAATAATTCAGACGGAACCTGACGATTGAACAGTTCGGGATAAAAACCCCGCACGATCCACGCTTCATATTGCGTTGCCGGGATTTTATCGCTGAGTTCTTTCAACGATAACGGCAGCAGTGTGACCATGCCCGCACGGCCCGCCAGGGACTGAGTTATCTTTTCATTCAGCAAAAAATTTTGAGAACCGGTGAGTATAAATCTAACTTCACGGTCATCATCTACTATCCCTTGGATGTAAGAAAATAACTCTGGTACATGCTGCACTTCATCGAGAATGGCCCCCTTGGCATATTTTATTAAGAATGAACGCGGGTCTTCGCGCGCCAGGAGCTGCTGGTCAGGCAGTTCCAATAAAACATACGGCAGATTTTTAAACAAGGCCTTCACCAAGGTAGTTTTACCCGATTGCCTGGGTCCGGTTAAAAATACTACCGGAAAATGCCTGTAAACAGATTGTAAATAACCCTCAACATGCCTCGGTATCATGCATTAAAAATAGTACAAATTTGCATTTTAAATGCAAATTTGTACTAAAAAATTCACAGTATCCGGACCGGCTTTATCCGTAATGTGCAAAACCCAGCCGCTCCGAACGGTTTTAAACAGCGCCCACCAGTGCTCGGTTTTTCCTTCCCAGCGGTTGGTCATGGTGATGTCCCGGTTCGGAGTTTTAGTGTATCCCCGTATTTCTGGCTGAAGCATGTCATGCTGCCCACCATTCCCGAAGCGCTGGTACTTGCGGGTGTAAATGTTAAAAGACTGAAAGAAGTAGCGCTGGAATACACGTTTGTTTTTGATATTTTGGGCATGAAGGAGCTATTGGAAACTAAACCGAAGATTGAAAGAATGTAATACACCGGAGGTTGTCCTGCAAATTAAAGGTGCCGGACAATTTACTGTTCTTTCACCAAACTATATGTGCTACCTCTGTACTGCTTATCCTGCAGGTTGAGTATGCGTCCGCCTCTCACCGCTTCAAACCAGGCGTGAAAAGTGCTCGTTTTTCCTTCCCAGCGGTTGGGTAGTATGATTTCCCAGTTCCTGACGGTGGCTTTCCCTTTGTATTCCAAAGAATAGGTTGACATCGTGCCTACCATACCGGATGCACCCTGATGCTTACTCCGGTAATCACCGTTCGGAAAAAATTCAAACTCATCGCTCATAGCCACTGCCGACATACCCGCATATGTTCCCGTATAGGCATTATACAGGTTCATAGCAGCACTACTGCCACCACTCCACTTGCCTACAATGTCGGATAATGAAACTGCAAAACTATTGTATCGGCTCATACCGGGGAGTTCCGAATCGTATTCCTTGTGTGCATTTGGAAATGTTTTTCTGATGGTTGCTTCATCCGGGGCAACGGCCACCACCGGAAACATGAAGCCTGAACCGGAAGAGACATAAAATGCCAGAAAACAGTTTTTCCCGGTTTTCGGATCAATGGCGGTGCCTTCAATATAAGGTGCTTTAAGAATGGCCATCGCCTCATCGCGATACTGCTTGGAAAGTATGCGGAATTCTTTGGTTAGATACGTATCCCAGAAAAAGTCCCTTCCCGCAGCCCGTGAGTAATCATCATGCTGTAGTGCATAATATAAATGCACACGAACGTTGCCTTTGGTTACAACTACTTTGTCTTCTTCAATGGTCGAAACCCAGCCGTCATCCCAATTGGTTACCCAATAGGTATAACCGCGGGTTTGGTTAGGCTGTGATGGGGAAGAATTAGGCTGAACAGTTTGTACAACAGCAGGTTCATTTTTTTTCTCCGTTCCTGTCGGTTTTTCACCTTCCGGCAGTTCGATTAAATAGGAATCATCCGGTGGGATTTCATAAAAATATGTATTCGGAAAACTGCTGTTGACACCGAAAGCACCTTCGCGGGCGGTGGTTTTTCCGTTTACCGGTGAAAGCAACAGGTTGAGCTTATCACCAAACTTTTCGAAACGCAGGGTATAGATCGTATTTTCAGGCGTACCCTGCTGTGCTTTCAGCATCGTTCCCCATTTGTCGGCATTGTCTTTCTTGCTCCAGGTCTGCACAACCGATGAAGACGGTGTTACAGATAATGTGCTTCCGCTGATGACGTAGCTGCCCTTTTCCTTGCGCAGCACCATCTGCGGTGTATTCATATCGAAGGTTTTGGCATAAAACACATACGAGCCATCATCATAAAATATATACTGACATTTAGCATATCCGTAGGCCATGTTGCCGGAAGTTGATGAAGATTTCATCCAGGTACCGGTAATATTATTTGAAGAGGGGTTCTGAATAGTTGCCGGATTGGTAGCCTGTTGTGATGAAGGCTGTGTGAAGGTGGTTGGTTCGGTCGATGGCAGGTTGGGTTTACCATCGGGTCTGCCGAAATACAAATCGGTGCGCTGGGCAGGTTCGTCATAGTAGTAAAAGAGATATTCATGACCGCGAACCAGCCAGCCGAACTGCGGGTTATCTGTGGTAAAAATCTGCCAGCCGGCCTGGCGGATAAGTTCTTCAAACCGGCCTCTGCTCCAGCCCGTGCTCTTTGCTGGCAGGGTGAGCACCTCCGCTGCGGTTATTTTTACATCCCATTTTTTTGCCTCACCTTCCAGCAAAACCGCAGCAGTGGCCGTGCTGAGCAGCCGGTTATCCTGTGTGGTGCCCTGTGGCAAGGTCATGCCGCTGAAGCCGGATACGGTTACCGGGATGACCTTTTTTTGACCGAAAGTCGCGGTGGTTACTAAAACCAAAAGGGTAAGCAGAACATGTAATTTCATGGATATCATTCAATGGTTGGATTACAAATTTCAATATTCTGCTGAAGTGCTGATAACGTCAGGGTAACATAGTTTACCGTAGAGGTTGCATTGGCCATTCAACTGATTTCTTTTTAACTTGTTAATGTCTTTGTCATCAATGTTTGTGCGCTATTTTCTTATTATCTGCTTAATGCCTGCCTGCTTATCGGCACATGCTCAAAGCTCCCTCAGCCGTCATTTTCCCCGGCCTGTCGGTACCGTGTACAGTATTCTGCAGGACAGCAAAGGATTTATGTGGTTTGGTACATCAAATGGCCTGGTGCGGTACGATGGTCATGCATTTACCACCTACACCCACAAGCCGGCCGACAGTACTTCGCTAAGCGACTCTTTTATAATTGAAATAATTGAAGACCACCAGGGATTTCTGTGGGTCAGTACGCTGAATGCAGGACTGAACCGCTTTAATCCCGCCACCGGAAAATCAGACAGGCTTGCCGATATCATACGCGATGAGGATTTTCGGAAAGTAAAACGTTTTTCAGCCTTGTCGCTTGCACCTGATGGCACCGTATGGGTTGGTTCAGAAAATCTCCATCGCATTCATCCGCAGCAATTCACGGTTGAAAAATTTAAGCCGTTGCCTAACTCCAATGTTATTTCCATTTACTTCTCAGATAACAGGTGGGTATGGTTGGGGACAAATGGTGATGGCTTCGGTAAATTTGATGCCACTTTGCAAAAATTTGAACAGCTAACTGTTTCTCACAATGACCCTGTTATTAATGAACGAGCAAACGTAGTACGTAGTATTACCGCTGACCAGAACGGAAACATCTGGCTGGGAACCTATGGGGGATTGGTATGTTACAATCCGCAAACCAAAGTATGGCAACACTACACGCATGTTCCTGACGATGCGGGAAGTCTGCCCCACAACTCCATCTGGAATGTAATTGCCGATTATGATAATAAATTATGGATCAGCACCTGGGGTGGTGGTATAACCTTTCTTGATACAGAAACCGGTAAGTTTAAAAATGAATACTTCAGGCCGGGTGGGCTGATGGGCATAGAAGCCAAAGAAGTGCCCGGACTCTTCCTTGACGAAAACGGTATGGTTTGGGCCGGCACCAATGCCCGGGGTATCTATCAGGTAGATTTTCCCAAAGAAGTTCAGCAATTTCCTGTTCCTTTTAAAATACCACAAAAAATTCAATGGATTACCCGGCTTCGCAACTGGTCGTGCCTCATATCTGAAGCTGAAGGAGTATATCTTTTTAAAACCGGCTCACCCGAATTTTTTCATCTGCACTATGCCGGTAAACCCGGAAAACTAACCCTAAGCGGCAACCGGGTGGCTGCAGTATGGGAACTGAAAAATGGCACCGTTTATTTCGGTACCGAAAACGGACTCACCGCATTTACTCCGTCCACACAAAAAATTACCTATTACAGGCGTGAGCCCGGTAATCCCGCTGCCTTGCCTCATAATGATGTTATGGCACTTGCTGCTGATGATGACGACCGGTTATGGGTAGGAACGCCCTTCGGACTGAGCCGGCTTAATGACGACCACCTTACTTTTACGCAGATTTCAAATAAAATAGTACCCGCCACCAGCGTTACGGCTCTTGCTATTGCCGGCAGCCATCTTGCCGCCGGCACTGCAACACAGGGATTGTTTATTATCAACCAAATATCCGGTAAGGCTACATCTGTCAACAGCCATAGCGGCCTAAGCAGCAATTATGTAAGGGGGTTATGCTTTGATAACAGTGGGTTATTATGGGCCGCAACTTCGGAAGGAGTGAATGCCCTGACAACGGACGGAATTGTAATCCATAAACCTGCCATATTATCAGGTGCCATTGGATCACAAATTTATACTACACCCGAAGGCGTGCTGACTGTTTCAGATAAAGGATATTTTCTTGTTAACCCGGACGGTACAACAAAAAAAACAGGCATCTATGACTTTGGTGATGTGCCCTCTTTTTATTTCATAAACACTACCAGGGTAATATTTAACCTGCCATCGGGGCTTTATGCGCTTCCGTTGTTAACACCTGTCCCTGAAACTACCAGCACGCCTGTTCTGCTTACGCGGTTTGAACTCTCTGCCAATAATCCTAATCCGCTACCAAATGATGAAGCCATCATTCATCCGGCTTACCGTAATTCCATTGTGCTTAATTACAACCAAAATTTCTTCTCCTTTGAATTTTCTTTACTCGATTACAAACAACCCGAACAGCACCTCTATGCCTATCGCCTAACCGGTTTTGATCACGACTGGATTTATAACAACAACCGACAGTTTGCTTCGTATACGAATATTCCACCGGGAACGTATGTGCTGCAGTTACAGGCATGCGATGCCTATGGCATCTGGCATGTAAATGCTGCAGCCCTTACCGTCACCATCCTGCCACCGTGGTGGAAAACAAGCTGGGCTTATGCAGGATATGCTTTGCTGTTTACCGCACTGCTGTGGTTTGCCAGAAAACAGATCGTTAACCGCGAACGCCTGAAAGCCCAGTTGGCCATGGAGCAGAAGGAAAAACAAACGCTTCGCGAACTCGATCATCTGAAAACCAAATTCTTCTCAAACATCACCCATGAGTTCCGCACACCTTTAACCTTAATACAAGGCCCTGCCGAACAACTGCTGGAAAAAACCACCGATAAGGAAGCTGTTCGGCAACTTAACCTCATTAAAAACAACGCACAACGGCTGCTGAAACTAATTAACCAGTTGCTTGACCTGGCCAAACTCGATGCCAACGAAGCTAAACTGGATGTAAAACCATTGGACCTTGCCGCGTTGTGCCGTTCAGCAATAGTACAATTCACCAGTTTGGCCGAATCACGCAACATTAATTTTCAATGGCAGCTAACCGAACCCTTACCCAACGTTCTCGGAGATGCGGAGAAAATTGAGACCATCCTCATCAACCTCATTTCCAATGCCATGAAGTTCACCCCTTCCGGTGGACAGGTTAAGGTATCGGCACAATTTCAGGAAAATAAATTTTCATTTACCGTTGAAGATACCGGCCGCGGCATACCCGCCAGTAAACTGGAACATATTTTCGACAGATTTTACCAGGTTGAAGCCTCCGACAGCAGCCATGCCGAAGGCACAGGTATCGGCCTGGCACTGGTTAAGGAGTATACAGAACTGATGCGGGGCATCATCCATGTGGAAAGTACGCCCGGAAAAGGAACGGTATTTACCGTTACGTTGCCCCTTCAACCATCAACCATGCCTGTGGTGGCGGAAACTGAAAAACCTGACAAACCCGTAAACCAACCCGCAACCACCCAAAGCGGTGAAATAGAACACCTGCCCTTGCTCTTACTGGTGGAAGACAATGAAGACATCCGCACTTTAATAAAAAGCTGTTTGGGATCAACTTATCGTTACAGTGAAGCCCGTCACGGCAAAGAAGGATTAGAAAAAGCACGGAAGGAAATTCCGGATATGATCATCAGTGACCTGATGATGCCCGAAATGGATGGCCTTGAATTTTGTAAACGTATAAAAAACGATCCGCATACCAACCACATTCCGTTCATCATGCTCACGGCCAAAGCGGCTGACGAACATAAACTTACCGGCCTTCAAACCGGGGCGGATGATTACCTTATCAAGCCCTTCAACAAAGAGGAACTGATTTTTAAAGTGCAAAACCTGGTGCGGCTTCGTGAAAAACTGCAGGAACACATCAAACTTAACCTGCTTACAAAAGCCACACCGGTAAAAGCGGTTTCGGCTTCGGAGCAATTTATTATGAAGGCTAAAACATTTGTCGAAGCCAATATGGGCGATGCTTCGCTTTCGGTTGAACGGTTAGCTTCCGAGCTTAACCTGGGCCGTGAACAATGCTACCGGAAAATGATGGCCATCACCGGGCTTTCACCTTCGGCATTTATCCGCAAATTAAAATTACAACGGGCAGCTCAGCTTCTTGCTGCAAAAGCCGCCCCGGTTTCGCAGGTGGCCTACCAGGTGGGATACGAAAACCTTTCCCATTTCAGCAAAGCCTTTAAGGAAGAGTTCGGCCAGC
The DNA here is from genome assembly GCA_036787955.1 of Cyclobacteriaceae bacterium. Classification (GTDB taxonomy): domain Bacteria; phylum Bacteroidota; class Bacteroidia; order Cytophagales; family Cyclobacteriaceae; genus UBA2336. The sequence continues at coordinate 104,594 of DAIQOI010000007.1, read as the reverse complement.
TGCCAAGTGAATACACCGGATGAACACAGGGGGAGAAATCATCCGGAAACTCAAAATTCCCTCAAAACAACCGTACCGTCAGGCAATGTCACATGGCCATTAACGGGATTTAGGGCGACCAGCAGAACTTTGGAGCTCAAGTTAAAAGGCCCAAAGCATGTGCAAAAAGCTACCACTATTATTAATCCTAACCGGACTACTCACCTTGTTAGCCGGGGGCTTCATCCTGTTCAATGAGCATACACCGGCACAGGTACAGTCGCACATTACCCATGAGGCACTGACCGGGCAACTCGCTGTATTATCACCGGCAAGCGAATTGCTGTTCAGTGTGTTGATGATTGGCGGCTTGTGGTTAACTGCAACGGGCTTTTATGCCCTGCGAAAACAAAAAAGGGCATCGGCTAAAAATTCCATCACATTTGATTTCACCCAGTCCAACCACCGCAAGACACTTCACGAAGTGGTGGGTGTTTGTCTGGTCATAGGTAGTGCCTTCCTTTCCTTATGAACAGGATTATAAATTTTACTACGAATAAAAAATACAGTTATATGAAAACCTTATCAATTCCCGCATTAATCATCCTGCTGTACTTACCTGCATTGGCTACTGTACGCACGGTTAGCAACGACCCTACCCGGCCGGCTCAGTTTAACGGCACAGGCAACACTTCTTTTGTGGCTGCTCACAATGCTTCTTCGCCAGGAGATACCCTTTATGTGTACGGTTCACCTTTCGATTATGGCACTTTAACCATCAGTAAGCGGTTGGTTGTAATAGGTGCAGGCTACGGACCCAACAACCAGTTTGGGCAGCCCACCCGGGCAAATCAAATCAGTTTGTTTCGTGATGGATCTACCGATCCTTCCGGCTCTGTAATAACCGGTTTCCTGATTAGCGGAAATATCAATTGCACCGGCACACTGGCAACAAACAACATCACGATTTTCCGAAACCGGATAAGCGGCTCTATATATCTATATATATCTTCTGCTCTTCAAGCCACAGGTTGGACTATATACAATAACATCGTTTACAGTGTTTTAGGCAATGCTACTTCAAGAACTGCTGCTTCTTCCACTAATATCCTAATCGCCAATAATATTATTACGGGTAGCGTTGGCTATTTTAACAGCAATACGGTTTTGATCGATCACAATGTTTTTCTGGGGTCATCTAATTTATACCAGGTATGGAATGCCATTATAACCAACAATATTTTTGTACGATCGAGCGGTGATATATTTTCCAGTGAGGTGGTGTTCTGCACGTTTAACAAAAATATCTCGCTTCAAAACACCATTGGTTCAGCTTCTACCTACAGTCCCACAAATATTTTCGAAGCCACGTATACCGGTACAGGTGGTGGGTCCAATTCGGGCAGCGGCAACCTTGTAGGCACCAATCCCTTGTTTGAAAACGTGCCCAATAACGATACGTACAATACTACCTACAACTACCGCCTGCAGGCCGGCTCGCCAGGAAAAAACTACGCCACCGATGGCACGGATGTGGGCATCTACGGTGGCAGCTATCCCTTTCCGTCAGGCGGCACTCCCGGCAGCGGTTTTGATACATCACCCATGCCGCCCATTCCGCAGGTAACGGCTGTTAATATTCAGAACGCCACCATCGCACCCAACGGCACACTCAACGTACAGGTACAGGGAAAAGTGAATAATTAATAAGAACGGTTACTGAGCGGGAATGTGCTTATGAAAACAACATCGTTTAGGTCGGCAAATAAAAGTCGAAGGTCGATAGACCATAGCAGACTGGTGTCTATCGACCTTCGACTAAAAAACTATGGACTTTTTATGCTGTGCTGCTTTTTCAGCATAACCGCCTTTACCCAAACCATTAACCGCGCAGAATACTTTATTGATACCGATCCGGGAAACGGAAACGGAACAAGCGTTGCGGTGCCAACACCTTCGGCCAACGTAAATTTTAATTTTAATATCAATACCGCTTCCTTAAGCACCGGTTTTCACGTACTTGGTTTCCGGGTGCGGCAAAATAACGGAAGGTGGTCACATCCCAGCCATACATTGTTTTACATTATACCGGCAATACCGGCCGCCAGCAACCTGGTGGCCGCTGAATATTTCTTTGATGCCGATCCGGGTTTTGGAAACGGCACGTCTTTTACATTCACCCCGGGCAATTCGGTAAACATTCCCGTACTGAACATAAACATCGGAGCATTATCACCAGGCTTTCACCTTATCAGTTTCCGCTTCCGCGATAATCTTGGCAGGTGGACACATGCCGGTGCACAGAGTTTTTATGTGATACCCCCTGTTACTGCCGATCCGGCCACCAGCATTACAAGAGTTGAATACTTCTTCAACACCGATCTGGGCCCGGGAAATAATACCGCGTTGCCCATAACCGCGGGCAGTCCGCAAAACAATTCATTTGCCATCAACCTGCCGGGCACACTTCCTCCGGGCTTTAATAAAATAGGCTTTCGCTATCGCGATGACAAAAACCGGTGGAGCCATGCCGAAGTACGAACCTTTTATGTAGTGAACACTGCCACCCTGGCTAATCGGCAGATTGTGGCCGCAGAATATTATATAGACAGCCCGTTGGGAACGGGAACGCCCATACCCATTCCGGGCATAGTGCCGGGCGCAACCATCGATCAGCTTGTTGCCTTGGACATGACGGGTGTACCCACAGGAAACCATACACTAAGCATTCGGATAAAAGATTCTGAAGGAGTGTGGAGTTACCTGGCTACTGAAAATTTTACCGTATCGACATGCACGCCACCTTCACCTCCGGTTGCTCCGGGTGTGAGCCGGTGCAACGAAGGAACGGTTACCCTAACGGCTACCGGTGCTACAGGCAGCCAGGAATACCGTTGGTATGACGACCCCATTTTAAATAACCTGGTGTTCACCGGCTCACCGTTTACAACACCTTCATTGACTGCCTCAAAAAATTATTACGTCAGCATTTACGATCCGGCCACCAACTGCGAAAGTGCCCGGGTTACGGTGGCCGCCACCATCGTAACAATTGCCAAACCCACCATTAATCCTTCCGGCAGCCTGGCCATCTGCGAAGGCAGCTCGGTATTTTTATCTGCCCCGGCTGGCTTTGCGCAATATGCGTGGGCTAAAGACGGAAACCCGCTAACCGATGCCACCCGGCAAATTCTGGCTAGCCAATCGGGTAGTTATACCGTACAGGTAGGGGATGGAACCTGTCAGAGTGAAGCCTCGGAGCCAGTAAGCCTAACGGTTATTCCGGCACCCCCTAAACCGGTGGTTACCGTTGCCGGCAACACCACCATTTGCGGAACGGGCTCCGTTGACTTAACCGGGCCCGCTGGTTTTGAATACCTGTGGTCCAACGGAGCCACCACACAAACCATTACCGTAAATCAAACGGGTGTGTTCTTTCTTATTGTGAAACCAACAGGTGCCAACTGCCCGAGCCTGCCCTCAGACCCCGTGGTGGTAACCGTGCTTACTCCGCCCTGCGGTGGCGGTAATCCAACCAATGCTGCACCGGTAGTCAATACAACCCCACTGGCCACACAAATTGAAGGGAAAGTGGAAATGGATCTTACCCGCATAGTAAGCGATCCGGATGATAATCTTGACTTTTCATCCATGCGTGTAATCAATAACGTCACATCCCGCGGTGTGCCGGCCAGCATTGATGCTTCGTACTTCCTGCATATTGATTATACCGGAAACCCGTTTACCGGTACCGACCGGATAACACTGGAGGTGTGCGACCTGGAGGGATTGTGTGTACAACAGGTTATAGATATCGAAATAGTGGGCGAAATTGTGGTTTACAACGGCATAACTCCGAACAACGATGGCTACAACGACTTTCTGTTGATCAAATACATTGGTGTGGTAGAAGGCTCAGAAAACAACCGCGTGCGCATCTTTAACCGGTGGGGGCAGGTGGTGTTTGAAGCCATAAACTACGATAACCAAACCAACGTATTTACGGGGCTTTCGGCTGATGGCAAAGAACTGCCTGGGGGAACTTACTTCTACAAAATTGAACTGGCCATGGGCAAAGTATACACAGGTTACATCACCTTAAAGCGCTAAACCATGAAAAAGCTGATCTTTTTATTATTCTCCGCATTTTGTCTTACCCTATATGCGCAACAGGATCCGCTCTACTCGCAATACCTCACCACACCCATCTTGATTAATCCGGCTTATACCGGTTTTTCCGGCAACTTCAGCGGTTCGGTAGCGTGGCGCAAACAATGGGCAAACTTTGACGGCAGCCCCGAAACGCTGAATGCCACCGGGCACATTGCCCTGGCCGACAACCGCATGGGCGCTGGCCTTGTTGCATTGCAGGATAAAATCGGGTCCGACCAAACCACCGAAATGCAGTTTACCTACGGCTATCATGTGCCGTTAAAAAATAATCTTCGCCTGTCCTTTGGATTGCAAGGCGGGTTTGTCAATTACCGCACCGATTACAGCCGGCTTATCATCAACCCCGATGATCCGCGGTTCAGCAACCAGAGTGAGTGGCGTCCGACAATTGGCTCGGGTATCATGGTGAGCAGCGAAAAATTTTTTCTCAGCGTTGCCATACCTAAAATGCTTAAGCGTTCCACCGATGCCGATTCGCTGGCCACCGGCTTATATAACCAGAACTATTATGCTATGGGCGCCTGTGTGCTGCCGATGGGCTATCGGATAAAACTCAAGCCCTGGATTTTAGTGCGCGGAGAAACCAGTGCCCCGATTTCCTATGACCTGGGCCTGGCCATGACTGCCGACAACAGCTATTCGCTGGCCCTGTTTAGCCGTAACCTGAATACGCTTGGTTTCATGGCAGGCATTGAGCTGGGCGATCATGTACGCTTCGGTTATGTGTTTGAACTGCCCACCAACCAGTCGGTAGGCACGCGTTTTACCACGCACGAATTTATGGTCGGTGTAAAAATGAAGGTATTCCGGTTTCACGACATCAGCACCATCCGGAATTTTTAATAAACCGGTGCCACTAGCGAAAACCTAACCGGAATAATTACCCTGGGCTACCAACGCCTCATTTATCCGTCTGACAAACCCCGGCCCCTCATAAACAAATCCTGTGTACAGCTGAATCAGGTCAGCCCCGGCCTGTAATTTTTCCATCGCATCTTCCGGGGTCATGATGCCGCCCACACCGATAATCGGGTACTGCGGCCCAAGCTGCTGCCGCAGAAAACGGATAATTTCGGTTGATCGGTTGCGCAACGGCTTTCCGCTCAATCCTCCTGCACCCATGCGCTGGACTTTTGCTGACGAGGTTAGCAACCCATGGCGCGAAAGTGTGGTGTTGGTGGCAATGACCCCATCGGTTTTTGTTTCGCGCAGTATTTCAATTATATCAAGCAGTTGTGCCTCATTCAGATCAGGGGCAATTTTCAGTAATACCGGTTTATGTTCAGGTGTTTTCTGCAGATGTTGCTTTACGCCCTGTAGCAAATTCCGGAGCGGCTCCTTGTCTTGCAGTTCGCGCAAACCCGGTGTATTGGGCGAACTTACATTTACCACAAAGTAATCTACATAATCATACAACACATCTATGCATTGCAGGTAATCGCTCAGGGCATGATCGTTTGGTGTGCTTTTATTTTTACCGATGTTGCCACCTATAACAATTTTCGATTTTCTTTTCTTCAGTCGGTTGGCAGCCACTGCAGCACCTTCGTTGTTAAAGCCCATGCGGTTAATGAGCGCCTTATCTTTTGGTAAACGAAACAGCCGCGGTTTTTCATTGCCCGGCTGGGGCAGGGGCGTAAGTGTTCCGATTTCAATAAAGCCAAAGCCCAGGCAGGCCAACTCATCCAGGTATTTTGCATCCTTGTCAAATCCCGCAGCCAGCCCTACCGGATTTTCGAACTCCAGTCCCAGGATTTTCTTTTTCAATGAGGCATCGTGGTATGCATAAATTTTGCGAATCAGTTGCCTTGCAAAGGGCATGCGGCAGAGTATTTTCAGTGCTTTCATGGTAAAATGATGGGCTGTTTCGGGTGGCAGCACAAACAGAAGCGGACGAATCAACAGCCTGAACATGAAGGCAAAAATGCACAATGGCAGGAAATAAAAAAGCCACGTTGCGACCGTGGCTTTTTTAAATGGCAGATTAGTAGATGCTACAATTTTATTGTCAAACCAATGCTTCCGGCTCCCACGCCCGAACCTCCTCCAAACTCGAGGTTGATACCGAGTTTGTCATTAAAGAAGTAACGCCCGCCTATCTGCAGGTCCAGCCCTATACTGGACGACTTAGCACCACTTACCTCGCTATCGGACCACAGGTAGTAACCCAGTGTGAGCCCGGCATACAGGTTCCATCTATCTTCGAGGTTCAGGATCTTGTTAAAGTGGTAATTGCCATTAAAGCCTAAAACAATTAGGGTCTGGCTGTAGTCAAATCCGTAATTCCGCTTGCGGTAGGATACTCTCGGGCCGATGGTCACGTCATCGTGCACGCCAAAGTCAGCGCCCACATAAACCGGCACACCCCAGTCGGAAAAACCCAGGCCAACGTTGAGTTGTTTTCCTCCCTTGCCCAGAGGTGCCTGTGCAAAGGAAACTTTACTTAAAAGCAGGCATAGAACAGAAAGCAGAAGTATTTTTTTCATAAGGGTTCAGTGTTAAAGTTTGCCGCCAAAAGTAAGCAGAAAATTCTGCACTTCTATCAGGTGCCTGTTTAAAATGCTACGTTATAGTAGCCAGGCAGCTATTTTCGCGGATGAAATTCAGTAATAACCTGCCGCAGGTAGTCGCGATCCAGGTGTGTATAAATTTCAGTAGTGGTTATGGACTGGTGGCCGAGCATTTCCTGCACTGCACGTAAGTCGGCACCCCCTTCAATGAGATGTGTGGCAAATGAGTGGCGGAAGGTGTGCGGACTGATTTGTTTTTTTAAGCCGATGGAAGCTGCGAGATTTTTGATAATGGTGAACACCATAACCCGTGTTATTTTTCGACCGTTGCGGTTAAGAAAAACATACGACTCGTAACCCTTTTGCGGTGCCTTGTGCGGATAAAGTCCTCGCACTTTATCTATGTACATTTTCAGATACTTCTGCGCATCGCGGCCAACCGGCACCAGTCGTTCTTTGTTGCCTTTTCCTATTACCCGCAGAAAGCCGATGTCAAAATACACGTGGCTTATCTGAAGATGTACCAGCTCAGAAACCCGCAAGCCGGAACCATACAATACTTCCAGCATGGCACGGTTGCGCATGCCTTCGGGTGTTGACAGGTCAATGGCATTGAGCAGCTTTTCAATTTCCGGATAGGTGAGTACATCGGGCAGCCTGCGGCCGATGCGCGGACCTTCCAGCAGTTCGGTCGGGTCGCGATCAATCCATTCTTCACTGAACAGGTACTTGTAAAATCCTTTAATGCCCGAAAGAATACGGGCCTGGCTGTAGGCACTCATGCCCAGGTCATTCAGGTATTTTAAAAAGCCGCGAAGCTGAGCTGTGGTTATGGCAAGCGGACTATTTCCCAGTTTTTTCAGTTTGCTGTACTGGGCCAGCAGGGCTACATCGTGCATATAAGCTTCAATGGTGTTGTCTGACAACGATCTTTCCAGCTTAAGATAATGCTGGTATTGCTTACCGGCTGTTTCCCAGTTCATGTGTGGTTCGGACAAGCAAATTTACCTCACGCAAGCGGCTTTCGCTTAATCCTGCTGTTTTATTTACGTAATTTCCTTACCAACTTTGCTGTTATGAAGTTGCAGATTATCAACGGCCCTAACCTCAATCTCCTTGGTATCCGTGAGGAATCCATTTACGGCAGCAGGGATTTTGAAAATTATCTGGAAGAACTGAGGTACCGGTTTCCGCAGGCCGAACTGCATTATTATCAATCGAATATTGAAGGTGAGTTGATAAACAAACTGCATGAAACCGGTTTTACCTTTGATGGCATACTGTTCAATCCGGGAGGCTATACCCACACATCGGTGGCTCTGCATGATGCCATAGCTGCCATCAGCACTCCCGTGCTGGAAATACACATTTCCAACGTATATGCCCGCGAGGAATTCCGTCATAAAAGCCTCATTACTTCCAAATGTATAGGCCTTATTGCAGGACTGGGCCTGGAGGGATATGCCTTGGGGATAACTTATTTTCTGACTGGCCGTAAATAATTTCAGGATAAGTTTCGTGTTATGATTTCTTTCTATCCCGGGCCATCGCGTATTTATCCGAAAGTTGCACGTTATATGGCCGATGCCTGCAAGGAAGGTGTTGTAAGCATCAATCACCGGAGCGAGGCATTCATGAACCTGTACCGGACAACCACTGAGCTTTTTCAGGAAAAACTTTTTCTGCCGGATCAATATGCACTCTATTTCGTTTCATCGGCTACTGAATGCTGGGAAATCATTGCGCAGTCGCTTACTGAAACACAAAGCATCCATTTGTTTAATGGTGCCTTCGGACGGAAATGGCACAGCTATGCTTCACAACTGAATGATGCGAAAGCCTTGCCATTTGACATGCAGAGCACACTGCCAGCAGTAAAATATTCCGGTGCGGATGTTATCTGCATAACCCAGAACGAAACTTCAAATGGTACCCAGGTAAAAAACCAAATCATTCAGAAAATCCGCCGGCTTAATCCCGGAACCCTGCTGGCGGTAGATGCTACTTCATCTATGGGAGGGATAAAACTCGACTGGCACGCAGCTGATGTCTGGTTTGCTTCTGTTCAAAAATGTTTCGGGCTGCCTGCCGGACTGGGCGTTCTGATCTGCTCACCGGCAGCTATCCAAAAAGCTGAACATATCAACAACCGGAAGCATTACAACAGTCTTCTCCTCTTGGAAGAAATGCGACAACGCAATCAGACTTCTTATACACCAAATGTGCTGGGCATTTATCTGATGATGCGGGTATTACAGGATATCAAGGACATTGCTCGTATAGAAAAAACCATCCGCGGCAGGTTCAGGAAGTGGGAGCGGTTTTTTGACGAAAAAAGTTCTAACCTGAATTTTCTGATACAGAACAAAAATGTGAGGTCGTACACGGTGCTGACCATCGAAACACAACCTAAAATTCTTACCGAATTAAAAGAGAAGGCGCGCGAAGCAGGCTTGATACTGGGCGAAGGGTACGGATCATGGAAACAAAATACTTTCCGTATTGCTAATTTTCCCGCCCTGAAACGCAGCGAAATAGCGCGATTAATGGATTTTCTGTATAATCATTTATAATTACCCCAAAATGTTTAATTTTGATAAACCCCAAATCCTATGAAAAAAATTATATGCACCCTGCTTGTTGCCATCGCTGCATTTGCAACATATGGTCAGTTTTTTCCGAAAACGGGATTTTCTATCACCACCGCATCATCCGATCTAAACTTCGATCAAGGCGATTTGAAAGAGCAACTGAAAGCCGGTTTTCTGGTAGGCGCTGGCTATCAAGTAAACTTTGGCAACTTCGCCATTCAGCCCGAACTTCTTTTTATTCAAAAGGGATCCACTTCTAAGTATTCCTACAGTGGCGGTTCATTTAGTGTCTCCGAAACTACCAAAGTAACGTTAAACTACCTTGAACTTCCGGTTCTCTTTAAGTATATGATGGGACCTGATGCTTTGCGGATATACTTAAGTGCCGGGCCTTCCTTCGCCCTGGGACTGGGCGGCAAAGGCAACAGAGAATATACGGCTGACTTCGGGAACGGCCCCTATACGGAAAAAATTGATTTTAAAGTAAAGTTTGAAAAAGAGCCGGAAGGATACGAAGGTTATGATCAATACATCGAAGAAAAGACAGATGTCGGCCTTCAGTTTGGAGGCGGGCTACTTATAGCCAACAAACTGATGGTTGACTTGCGCTACGGCCTTGGATTTACCGAATACAATAAAGACAGCCAAGTGAGCTCGAAAAACCGGGCAATACAGGTGAGCATAGGATTCCTCATAGGAAATTAATATTGCATCCGGAATATTCATTAACCCGCCGGCAATAACAGGATATTAATAAACGGCCGGTAATGAATATTCCGATTTCTCAAACCATAGTTTCTGTATAGCTGGTAGGTTGATGGTTAAAATTAACTATGGATCATCCGGCATTTCTGCTCAGGAAGACCGGTAAGCCATCTCATAAACTGACTTGCTGTGCGGGCCAAGAAACACACGCGCATAGATTCGAATAATAGCAAGTCCGTCAACTACGAAGCTTAGAGCCAGCAAAAAGGCAATGCCAATTTGATTGGTATGAATATGCATAAAAATAAGATCCTCGCCTACAAAGGTGGGCGATATAGGAAAGCCTGATACACCCAGGCTACAGATTAACAAGACCAATGCAAGTTTAGGGTGTTTGTAAACGTGTCCATGAAACCTGTCCAGGTCAATGCTTCCTTCCAGGTATTTCAATTTGCGTAAAACAAAATAACCGATAAGTCCGAATACGGTAACTCCACTGAGATACATTATAAAATGTTGCGCATGAGCTGTTTCATTATATGCAACGGCCAATGCAACACTGTAATGATTTAATATAACCATTATCCATGCCATGCGCGCATGGATACGTTCGGTAAACGAACGCAAAACCAGCACCACTCCTAAAACAGAAAAGAATACCGGCATAAAAGGATATATCCATTGGGGATAGGGGCTAACTTTCATCAACCCCACAACACCAGCCAGATACACCGGTATGAAAAGCCACATCACTTTTTTTGTAGTAAGTTGTCCCAGCTTCTTGCCGGTGTATTTCAGCGGATTCCACAAATAGTTATACATAAGGGCATCGAGATTCATTTCCTTCAGGCACAAAATGTACACTGAGTATTCAAGACGTCTGGGCAGCGAGTCTTCAATAGTGTGCTGACGCGGTATAAAATGATAGAATTGTTCGCGAATGCGGTAGCTTACAACTGAAGGAGATACAAGAAGCTGATATGTGCGCAGAAAGGCATTACCGGCAAAGTGCAGTAATGCCACATAGTGCCAGCCAAGCGCTACTTCAATGAAAATTAATCCAATTTGCGCAATAGATGCATAAGCTATCTGACTTTTAACAGATGACTGAACCCTGGCCATGCCGGTAGCAGCGATTGCCGTAAGCAATCCCAATAATCCGATCACAATTCTTACCGATAACTGATGTTCCCACAACGGAAAGGTACGCATCAATAAAAACACCCCCATGTGTACTGAAAGTGATCCATAAAAAATAGCACTGGAAGGCGTTGGGCCTTCCATTGCACGTGGCAACCAGGTTGAAAAAGGCAATTGTGCCGACTTGGCAGCGGCCGAAATAAGCAACGCCAGCGATATACCGATACCTACTAAACTGTGTTGCTGCAGATAGCTGCTTACCAGCTCGTAATTGTTCAGTTTTAGAAAAGCAATATTTTCATCAAAGAGGTGATGGCTCATCCACATGGCAAGAATCAAGCCTACATCCCCCACGCGATAAATGGAAAAAACCTTTACGGCATTCTTAACAGGAAGGTACCTGTCGCGGTAAAAAGCGATGAGCAAAAAAGAGGAAATTCCAAGAATCTCCCATCCTACAAAAAGCGTTTCAAAGTTTCCGCTGAATAAAATCAGATTATAGCCGAGATAGAAAAAAAGTATTGTATTGAAAAATCTTTTATAACCTGGTTCGCGATGCAGATAATAACGACTGTACAATGTAACCAGAAAAGTGAGCATCGAACCGGTAAACAGATAAACTGCAGTAACCTTGTCGAAATAAAAATCAATTAAGAAAGTATAGTTATCCGACCGGTACACGACTATTTCCGGAATATTTATAGTGGGCATACCACGCCATAACCAGTAAACTGCAAAAACCTGAAAACCCAGCATATGCATACCAGCGGTGCCATAAACCCACGCAGCCAGCAATTCTTCCCGTTTACGTGGTATAAACAAGCTTACTGCGAACGCACCAAGCGGAAGAAGAATAAAAATTTTAATTACATGTTCCATAATCAGCACAGTTGAAATACCGGTAAGTTTTCATGATGTAATTCCACAAGCGACTCCAGATTCTGAACAAAGGCCAATGCATTTTTAATGGGTTCATATTTTGTAAACTGATTATTATAGAATACAAAAAGGTCACGGTTGTCGGGATGAAATGCGATGAGGTGAATCCACTGATTGGCAAACCATTCATACGTTGAAGAATCCTGTTGAATAACCTTCAGCACTATTTCGGGATAATGTTCAACTATCATCAATAAACGTACCGGGTCGTGTACCTCTATCATCTGTGATGGCAGGCCTGGGCGCAGGTCGCCATCAATTCCGTTGGCAACACCGATTAGCCCCATAACGTTATGCGGCAACTTGGTGCCGGCACCCAGTTTCTGATTGTCGGTGCGTGAAAAAAAGTATTCCAGGTTGATACCCCCGCAAACAGGTGCGGCTGGACGAAGAATATCCTGGAGTATCTTGCCATCGGGGTCCAGGCGATAGTCATACGAGTTAAGAAACGCCCGCCGGTCCAGGAACAAACATCTGTTTAACTCCCTGCGTCCGATGATGCACAGCGCGTTGGTGGCATGGTTCAGCTCCGGTCGTGGTTCGAATAAGGAAACCGATCGTAATTTTACATGCTTATGTACTTCTTCGGGTGGCTTACGCGTATCAACCAGTATAAATCTTCGTGAACGCTCTTTGGCATTGAGAGATAGGGCCTGATTAAAAATTCCGGTATAATAGTGATGTAGTTCACGATGTTGCAACCGAAGCGTTTCCTCATCAAAAAACTGAATTTCATCACGCGTGGTATCGTGAAGACCTCCTATAAAAATAGTATTATCCGGAATTGATATGCCCCGGTCGTTCAGTTTTGCTCTCACCTCGGGATGATTGGCCATGTAACAAAATACCCGGGCGTTAACCGACCCCGGGCGACCTGAGCAGGCACCGCAATCATAGGCCGCATAATGGGGATTGTTCACACTGCTGGATCCATGACCGATTACATAAACAATCGGGGCAAAGTCGGAAACAAGCCCAATGCTTCTCAACAGTTTTTCAACCCGATCGGTCATTTCATCAACGGTGAAACCTACCTGAAGCCCTTTTTCTTGGTAAGCCGGATTGCTGCACTCAATGGTAAGCTTCGATTGTTTCTCCATGTGCCGAAACGAAGAAGCAGTGGCTGGGCCAAAAGAAGGACGGAAAATGTTAATGAACAATTTTACAGCTGACCAGAAACCAAGCGTCTGGGTGATGAGCCATCCCCTGAACAAGGAATGGGATTTTTTACCAAAATGTGCATCCGACTGGTGTTTACGTCTCACACCTATTTCCTTAATAAGATGTTTGGGTGTAACAGGAGCCGGACATAACTTTTCAAAAAACTTACCATGATCGGGCTGATAATAAAACGCCACACCGAAGAAGCCCGGAGTACCATAGGTTTGACAACACGGATCGGTATGTTCCAGCCATCGTCTGAACGAGCACTCGCGGTCGTCAATGCAAAAAACCGCCTGAAATGTTTTTCGGGCAGGTTTTTCGGCTGGCCGTACTTTCCGGATTGCCGCCAATACTTCATCGTAGTAACTCCATTCATAGGCTTCCTGCCACATCATGGTTACCTCGTCAAGCTCGCTGACTTCCACAGGCTCAAACAAGCCAACCGGCCGTTCTTCAAGAGCCTGTTCAAGTGGTAACCAATATTCACCGAAATGATAATCCAGCGCATCTATCTCCAGCAAAAGTTCAAAAACAATCAGGTCGTGTAATGATATCTTCCTGTGATCAAGCAAGGCTTCCGGATGTTCTTCAATAACAGCCACCATGCCCGACCATCCCTGATGGGCAAACTGCTGGTCGAACAAATACTGCTCATAGAGCGATTCATCATAGCCAACCAGAATGCGAAGAAGTTGTCTGATAGTGCAATGACCTTTAAGCAGCAGGGTGCGGGCACGTGGTGTACGGAAAAAACTAATAAAGCTGTTCCGTTCAAGCTCGCGAATGGAAGCAAGAAATCCTTTGTGCCACACAGGAAAATTCCAGATTGCTATACCTTGGTCAAGGTAGCTGCAAAGCGTACGGAATAGCAACGGGTGCACCAGCGAATCCAAATCTACCTGATGCAGTTTTTTCCAGTTCGACCGAAGTCTGCCAATCCGGGGCAGCGGCCGATGGTAGACTCCGTTCAACAACTTCTCCTTCCAATACGATACATTTTTTTCTCCTTTTCTTTTTGAAATAATGCGGTCAAGCACCTCATCGCGTATTTGTCCGGCCTTGTACAGATCGCGGTATTCAGATAGATTCAACGAAACTTTATAGCCAAATATTTGAGATGCTGCATAAATAGCCTCATCAAATCTTCTGTTTTGAAAAGCATGAAGAGTGTTATGATGAATAAAATCTTTTAGAGGCGACTGTGCAGGTAAGTAGTGTTTGAGGTTGTGTAAAACCTTATGTTCGTCAAACTTAAAGTCAGATTTCTTCATAAAATTAATGAATAAGAAAAAAATGTGGAAAGGAAAATCGGGTTCACAAACCCTGAATGGCGCAGCCTACGAGATCAAAGTCTGAAATTACGCTGCAACAAAAAGACAGGAAATGCTTCGGAACAATAGGCTACTGATTTATTTTGAACTATCCGAACGCTGCACTGCAGTGTAACAAGAGATGAGATGTGGTTAATCAGGGTTTGATTCTTTTCCGTCTTCTTTTCTTTAATATCATTTTTTTCTAAAAGCTTCGACGGGTCTTCGGTAAAATAAAATTCCGAAGGTAATGGTACCTGATCGGCTGCATGCAACTCGGTTTGATTGGTCTGAGGCTGATGTCCTGCATGGGTTACAGGATACCATAGGAAGGCCGCGAAAAAAATCGCAAAGGCATATACCGATGAAGAAAAACCACAGCCTTTAACCATGTTGTCGCAAAAGTAATAATTTTGTCAGTGAGATAAACAATGTCTTTTTAACGGTTACTTTTTCGTCTTTGAAACATTAAAATGTGTATTATTTCCCGAAAAAATTATCAGTTTTGCCAAACTTTACTAAAACAGTTGGGGTGAAAACGTTTGCAATTATTTTTTTCTTGGTTATTAAGGCATTCTGGGGTAATGACTGCCGGCCAGAAAATACTTTAGTTTCACCGCAAAATGCTGTTACTGTAATCACTACTGAGCCGGTTCAACACCGGCCTGTTATCCACACACCTGTCAGTGGGTATGCCGAAGAAAACAGCGAGGACAAAGAGGGCTATAAAAATTCTGTGGACCGGCAGATTACTTTAACGGTCAATCCTTATACGGTATTCATCAATTTATCTTTGTATTGTTTTCGCCCGGAATCCGTTTTTCGATTAGCTCCCTACCACATTCTCCACCACAACCTTCGCTTGTAATCCTGTTACCTAAGTTTTTCAGCAGCCAGGCGGCAGCGTCTTGGCTAAGGTAATTTTTCTGTTACCTGGTTAATCAAATCTATTTATCACCCCCCGAACCATTTAATATTTTACTTATGCAATCCGTTAAATCGCCATCTATATTGTCCGAATTAAAAAACAACTGGAAAGCCGACCTGCAATCAGGTTTTATGGTTTTTTTGCTGGCCTTGCCGTTAAGCCTGGGTATTGCCAGAGCCAGTGAATTCCCGCCTGCAATGGGTGTATTTACCGCCATGATTGGAGGTCTGGTGGTCAGTATCTTTGCCGGCAGTGCGCTTACCATTAAAGGTCCGGCAGCAGGTTTAATAACCATCTCTGCCGCTGCCGTAAGCGAACTGGGCGGGGGATATGCAGGCTGGCAGCTGGCATCGGCTGCAATCGTCATAGCAGCCTTCATTCAGATTCTGCTGGGCATATTAAAATTCGGTAACCTCAGCGACTTTTTTCCGCATTCGGTAGTTCACGGCATGTTGGCCGCCATTGGGTTGATTATTTTTTCGAAACAAATTCACATCCTGTTGGGTATTGACCCGGCAACCCTGGCAGGGCTGGAGCCGCTTGAATTGCTACTGCGCATACCGGATTCAATTGTCCACGAAGACCTGCGGGTTACCGCTTTAGGTGTACTTAGCTTGCTTATCATATTCGGCTTACCGCATCTTAAATCGCCTTTCTTCCGAAAAATGCCAGCCCCCATTTTCGTTCTGCTCACTACCATACCACTTGCGTGGATTATGGATTTTAAGCACACCGAACCGGCCTTTGATATGGTTCAGGTTGGCGATTTCTGGAGCAACATAGGTGTCCAGGCAAATTTTTCTGCAATTGGCACGTGGACGTTCTGGAAATTCGTAATCATGTTTCTTTTCGTAGGAAGCCTGGAGTCATTGCTTACGGTAAAAGCCATCGATCACCTTGATCCGCAGAAAAGAATCTCCAACCCTAATCGCGATCTTACAGCAGTGGGAATTGGTAACGTCATTACGGGGATAATGGGTGGCTTGCCGATGATTTCGGAGGTTGCCAGAAGTTCGGCCAATATTTCTTTTGGGGGCAAAACCCGTTGGAGCAATTTTTTTCACGGAGCCTTTCTACTCATCGCCATGCTCTTTTTTATTCCGGTAATCGAGATGATTCCCAATACTGCTTTGGCAGCACTGCTCATCGCAGTAGGATATCGTTTGGCTTCGCCCAATGAATTCTTCAAAACCTATAAAATCGGGAGCGAGCAACTGGCGTTGTTTGTTTTTACCATGATTGTTACCGTAGCCACCGACTTGCTGATTGGTGTTGCTGCCGGTATTGCATTGAAGTTTGTATTCAACTGGGTGAATGGCGCACCGCTGCGAAGTTTATTTAAAGCACGTTATACTGTAAATAATACCCCTCATGCCTGGCATATTCACATTTACGATGCCGCACTCTTTTCTAACCTGATTGGATTCAAAAAACTGTTTCGTTCCATCCCCCAAGGACTGAATGTGGTGTTCGATTTTTCAGGGGCACGAATGGTTGACCACACTTTTATGGAAGCATTGTACCATTTTCAGCAGGAGTATGCTCACCACGGGGGCGAAGTGTCGGTGGCAGGCTTTGAACAGTTCAGGCCGTTATCCAACCACCCGCTTGCGGCACGTAAGTACGACCCGGAGCAATTGTATAAAATTGAAATACGCCTGAACGAACGACAGATTCAACTTCGTGAATTTTCCAGAAAAAATGGCTTCACATTCTTTCCGCAGCGCGTGCTTACCGGCCAGAAATTTGCCGGCTTCACTGTACAAAACGGTGCGCGCATTCACTACGAGGAAAATTTGCTTGAAAAATATACCCCAGAAGGCCGGTTTGTGCTGTCCGATATTTCGGTTGGTTTCGGTGCCGGGCACTCGCAATCCGATTACAACTTTACCGTACTTACCGTAAGCGAATTGCCCTATTCTCTGCCTGATTTCAACCTGGAACCAGAAAACCTTTGGACTCGACTGAAAGAACATAGCACCGGAAAAGATATTGACTTCAGCGAACACCCTGAATTTTCTGCCAAATATTACCTGCGGAGCAATGAAATTGAAAATATTTCAACTTTCTTTACTAAAGAACTGATTGAATACCTGGAAGGACATGAACCTGTGCATATTGAATCTCACAACAATAAACTGCTTGTGTACAGGCAGCTTGAACCCGAACCAGTTGAGGAAATTCAGCAGCTCCTACATTTTGTGAATGGATTTCTTCAGCTTGTCCCGAAAAATGGTAAGTCTTAAATATTACATGCATGCTTCGTGCTTTTATTTTAATGGCCATTTTGCATTCCGTTCCTGTGTTTTCGCAAAAACAGATTGTTAACCAGTATCATGGATGGTACATGTACTTTGGCAATCACCAGCTTACGGATAAATTTTCAATTCATACCGAATACCAGTGGCGCAGGGCCGACTGGATAACCGCCTGGCAGCAATCGCTGCTCCGGCTGGGAGTTGATTACCGCATCAGCGAAGCAGTAATGGTGACGCTGGGATACGGACACATTGTAACCTGGCCCTATGGCGAACAACCCGTGCCGGAAAAATTCACAGAACACCGCCTCTGGCAAAATCTGATTCTTACGCAGCGTCAGGGGCGTTTCTATTTCAATCACCGTTTCCGCCCTGAACAGCGATGGCTGCAGGGCAATGGTGTGGGCGAGCCAGACGACTATGTGTACCGCAACCGTATCCGTTATCGCTTTCTGATAAATTATCCGCTGAACAAAAAGGAAATGGGCCCGGAAACCTGGTTTGTAAGTGTATATGACGAAGTTTTTATTCAGTTCGGTCCTAATTTTGACCGCAATTACCTGGACCAGAACCGTCTGTATGGCGCCTTTGGCTATCAGTTTTCACCTCAGGGCAATGTGCAGCTTGGTTATATGCAGCAGTTTATTGTAAAAGCAGACGCCCTGAAAGCTGAACGGAACCACACCTTGCAACTGGCCCTTACTTATCACTTCGACTTTCGTGCTAAAACCAACCAGCCCTAAGTGAGCCATCGGCCATGAATGCTGTATGAATTTGCTGTAACTGCCGGTGCTATTTTTTGTATGCCGGGGGTAAACCTGCATGTTTTCATTAGCTTTGCCAAAATACCCAAGCATGACCAGCCTGAAAGAGATTTTATCCGTTACGCTCATCCTGTTCTCGGTTATTGACATTATTGGTTCCATCCCTTTTATTATTCTAATCAAGCAACGCGAAGGCCGTATTTATGCCGAACGCACCACATTGATATCGGCTATACTAATGGTGGGATTTCTTTTTCTGGGCAAGTCTATTTTGAAATTATTCGGATTAGATGTTGAATCATTTGCAGTAGCAGGATCCATCATCATGTTCATCGTTTCACTTGAAATGATAATGGGTGTTACCTTAATTAAAGATGATCCGGAAGCAAAAGGGTCGGGTTCCATTGTGCCGCTTGCTTTTCCGCTCATTGCGGGTGCCGGAACTTTAACCACTATTCTGTCGCTGCGTGCAGTTTATGAAGAGATCAATATCCTTATTGGTATTCTGCTCAATCTGGTAGTAGTGTATTTTGTTTTGCGCAGTTCATCCTGGCTGGAAAGAAAGCTGGGCAAATCGCTGCTTGCCGTACTGCGCAGGGTGTTTGGCGTAATACTGCTGGCTATTGCAGTGAAGATTTTTAAAGATAATGTGGGTTTTCATTAAAGAGTTGTATTTTTAGATAAGCATAGAACGGATCAGTAAAAAACTGCTTTAATGATTTTCATCAGAATAACTGTCTTCAATCTGTTGAATCAGTTTCTAACAGCCGAAAATCCTCATGATTAAAATATTTACGGATGGTGCAGCCCTGGGAAATCCCGGTCCAGGCGGATACGGTGTGATACTTCAGTATGGCAATTATCGCAAAGAATTAAGCGAAGGCTTCAGGCTTACCACCAATAACCGCATGGAACTGCTGGCCGTAATCAGGGCGCTGGAGACCCTGAAAAAAGCAGGCATCCCTGTAACCATTTATTCCGACTCGCAATATGTGGTGAATGCTATCGAAAAGGGCTGGATTTGGCGGTGGCAGAAAAAAGGCTTTAAAAACCGGGCCAATGCCGATTTATGGAAACGTTACATTCCGCTACATGAAAAATTTCACCCCAAGCTGATATGGATAAAAGGTCATGCCGGCCATCCGGAAAATGAACGATGCGACCAGCTATCGGTGCAGGCTGCAAACGGAAAGTACCTGAAAATTGACCAGGTTTACGAGCAACAGGTGAATAAATCCGAAGAATTGTAATTATGAGTCGCCTCAGTGAAACCGATTTGATCCTTAATAAAGACGGTAGTGTTTACCACCTCAGCCTCTTGCCCGGGCAGGTAGCAGATGTAGTGCTGACAGTGGGCGACCCGGGCCGGGTACATCGCGTTAGCCGGCTGTTCGATGAAATTGAGTTTGAAATGAATAAGCGCGAATTTATTACCCACACCGGCAGGTTTAACGGAAAACGTATTACTGTGCTAAGCACCGGCATCGGCACGGACAATATTGAAATTGTACTTACCGAACTTGATGCACTGGTTAATATTGATTTAAAAACCAGAGAGCCGAAAAGCCGTAAGAAACGATTAAAAATTATCCGCATCGGCACATCCGGAGCCCTGCAGGCAGATATCGAACCGGGCTCCCACCTGATTAGCGAGTACGGCATCGGCCTGGATAACCTCATGCATTTCTACAACCTGAAACTAACCACTTTTGAAAAACGCATCGGCAGAGACATCAGGCGCAAAACTTCCCTGCCTTTTACACCTTATGTGGTAAAAGGCTCGGAAATGCTGCTCAGGCGACTGGGTCATGATATGATCAGGGGCAATACTGTAACAGCACCCGGATTTTATGCGCCCCAGGGCCGCAGGATGCGCATCTCTACGCGCTTTCCGAAGCTGCTGGAAGATCTTACCTGCTACCACAACAAAACCAGTAACTTCTGGCTCACCAACCTGGAAATGGAAACCTCATCGCTGTATGCACTGGGCCGCTTATTTGACCACGAAGTGATTAGCGTGAACGTGATACTCGCTAATCGCTATGCTAGAAAATTTTTAAGCCGGTATGAAGAAGCCATGGACGATTTGATACAAAAAGTGCTGGAGCGGGTGTAAGTTTGATTATCATTTGGATGGGTGCTGTTTCATGCACGTGTTTACTCAGTTCTGTTTTCAAAAGAAAAGTACTGCAATCGTTTACACCTGATCATTTGACTGATGAATGTGTTTACAACAGATCAGTATTTCGATTGCCAGGTGAACAGAAAAATATTTTCTGCAAACGTTTTATACGCTAAAAATTCAAAATTTACTTACACCCTGATAACCCTGCCCTCCCGGCATACGTAATTTTGCATGACTAAAAACAAATAAAATTATGAAAATGAGAATGATGATTGCGGTTGCCATGCTGGTAGCCGGTGTGGTAACTGAAACAGTAGCAGAAGAACCGGCAAAACTGGCTGTAGTAAAGCGCAGCGAATATACGTACAAGGTGATTTATAGCGGTGATGCAGCCGAAACAATACTCACAATAAGGGATCATTTTGGTGAGGTGGTTTTTACAGATCGCATTAACAGTGCACGTGGCTTTATACTTCCGCTGAATTTTGCCAGCCTGAAACCCGGTCGCTATACCATTGAAGTGGTGGCCGGCAGGGAAAAGTTCAGTGAAACAATTGTACTTGGAAGGCTCCGGAATCCGGGAAGTTTGCCGTTAACTGCCCACGTTGCATATCTTGGCAAAAACCGCTACCTGTGCAGTGTAAAGGCCGAAGATCAGCTTCCCGTTACCCTGTCTGTGCAGGATGCCAATGGTGAAATATATGCTGAGTACCGTGTTGAACAACCGGAAACAGCTTTTGTAGTTTCGTTAAAAAATTTTTTCACCAGGCCGGTATTTGTTTTCGCTAATGAAGGAGGATATTCGGTAGCTATCCGTAAATAGCCTAACCGGCAGTTGGTTTTAAAAAGGCTGTCCGAAAGGGCGGCCTTTTTGCTTTTTTGTCTATTTAAATCACTTCTGAATAGCAAAATTAAATTTGCTGGAAACATTTAGCGCAGCACAATAAAATTCAGCCAATTATGTTCATTATATAAAACCGAAGTTGTAATTTTAAATACGCTTCCGGTATGTTTCGGATTTCAACGATTGGGGTCGTGACCGGACTTTTGGTCATGCATACGGTTGTACGGGCACAGCCACTAACCGATACCATCGTTCTTCGGGCGTCCGATCGTATTCTGCAGGCGGCTTATGATGACACCACGCGTGCGCTTGCTTTTTTATTTCTTGTGAAGCGCCAGGATATACGCAAAAACCGCCACCTTTCTTACATAGCACTTGGAAGCTCTGCTGTGTTGTTTTCGGTTGCTCATTTTATAAATGAACGATCGGAAAATCAACCGGCTTGGGTGAAGGAAGGAAATAGTATGGGAGTAACCATGATGGTCGTAGCAGGAATCGGTGCCCTGTATGGAGGTGTGTTAAATTTGGCATGGACTGAGATCCGCGCCTCATCTTACCGGGAAAAAAAATTCTATGAGCTGGTGGAGATGCATCGGGCCGGAGAGCCGCTGCCCAGATTCTATGCCCGGCGCATTGCACCTTTCATTCATCCATTGGCTTCCGACCCCGATAACCTGGTTCATTACCTGAGGAAGCGCAGCAGATTTCTGCGGCAGATCAACCCGGATGGAAATTGAATTATCTGGAACCGGCTTTTGAAGTAGCCGATGACCCGGCATTTTTCACATAGGTTTCCAGCCAGCGGTCCATTTCCCACAGCGTATGCAGGATGCTTTCCTTGGCGGCATATCCGTGGCTTTCGTACGGAAGAAATACCAACCGCGCGGTGCCTCCATGTCCTTTCAGTGCATTGTAAAAGCGTTCTGACTGAATAGGGAAAGTACCTGAATTGTTATCGGCCTCTCCATGAATAAGCAGAATCGGTTCTTTGATCTTATTCGCATACGAAAATGGAGACATCCGGTAATAAACATCAGGAGCTTCCCAGTAGGTGCGTTCTTCGGCCTGGAAGCCAAAAGGAGTTAAGGTGCGGTTATAGGCACCACTGCGTGCTATGCCGGCTTTAAAAATATCAGAGTGGGCCAGCAGGTTGGCGGTCATGAATGCACCATACGAGTGACCGCCCACACCCACGCGGTTTTTATCCAGCACGCCAAGGGATGCCACATAATCAACAACAGCCTGTGCACTAGCTACCAGTTGTTCCACATATGTGTCGTTAGGTTCTTTGTTGCCTTCACCCACAATGGGCATGGCAGCATTGTCAATTACTGCATAACCGCGCATTACCCAGTAGATGGGCCCGCCCCAACTCAGGCGGGTAAAGGTGTATTTCGAGCCGCGTACCTGTCCGGCTGCATCGCCCGATTTAAACTCGCGGGGATATGCCCATACCAGTCCCGGCAGCGGTCCATCTTCTTTTTTGTAGCCGGGTGGCAAATACAGTTCGGCAGTTAACTCTACACCGTCTGCCCGTTTATATTTAAGCAGTTCTTTTTTCACATCTTTCATCTGCGGGTAAGGGTGCGGAAAGGCGGTAAGCGGTGTGAGTTTATTGTTTCCTGCAGTGCGCAGGTAATAATTCGGGTTTTCGCTGTTCGATTCGCGCGAGGTAACGAAGGTTACTTTTTTCGGATCCAGTAAGGTAACCACGGTTTCGTAGTAGGGGGCTTCACACCGCCACAGGCGAGTTTTCTTTCCTGTAGTCAGGTTAAGTTTATCCAGAAAAGGAAAATCACCTTCCGGCGAACCGCCTACACCGGTGAGAAATATGGAGTTGTCCGGATTTATCAAAAGTGTGGATCTTCCGAATGAATTGTAGGCTGTAATCGGATTACCCGGATAGTTGTAATTGTCTTCGTAGTTCAGATCAAACAAAACTTTTGAGGTTCCTGTTGTTGGATTAAGCAAATAGACGCGTTCTTTACGGTCCTGCGTCCATCTTTCGTACACAAGTGCGGTGGTTTCATTGCCCCAAACTATGCGCCAGTACCGCAGGGGCAGGCTGATGAGCTCTTGTGGTTTACCGGTGAAGGGATAATCCCAGGCAAAAAGTTTGTCGCGCACTTCGGCTTTTGTTTTCGGATCGCCACCATCCTGGGCTTGTGCCCACACAAGGGTTGCAGGCTTGTCGGCACGCCAGGCATGTGCGCGTGGTTCGCGTTGTGTGGCATTAAAGCCGGTAGGGATGTAGTCGGTAAGAGGTACTTCAGTTATTTCTTTTATGGTTTTACCGGTGCGATCAACTACCTTCACAGTATAAGGAAAGTTGTTAACCGGCACCAGGTAACTAAATGGCCGGTGAATGATTTCCAGTAAAATGAAATTGCCGTCAGGTGACGGGCTCACATTTCCGTGAATGGCCGAAGCATGTAAAACTGTCTCAGGGCCGTTGAGGTTTTTCAATACCAGGTCGCTCGATGCGTAGTATTCAAAGGCCCGTTCATCGTAGGAATTTTTGAGCAGATCCTGATAGGTGCGGGCAGGTGTTTTTCGTCCCAGGTTTTCTTCGGCTACCGGCCCTGTTGGAACGCGCGGTTTGGCCGGCAGGGGTTCGCGGTTTTCCGGAACAGCAGTAAACAGGATGTGGTTGGAGTCGGAAAGCCAACTGAAAGCGCCCCCCATTACGTTGTTGATTTTCCGTTTGGTGGCAGCCCGTGCTTCAAAAGAGGTAAGATCAACTGTCCATAACTCAATGCGGTCGGCAAAGTTCTGGAGAAAAGCTATGTAACGACTATTGGGCGAAAAGGCGGCATTGCTGATCTGTAACGGATCGGGCAGGTTCTTGACAGTGTATTCCTTTCCGGTTGGAATGTGTTTCAGGCGCATGCCAATAAAATACGAAATGCGACTGGGGCCAAAGTTATCCGGGTTGATGCGCAAACCCGCCAGCCGTAGCTCTGGACGCGACAACTGTTCAATGGAAGGGAAGTCGGACCTTTCATACAGAACCATCCATTGCTTATCGGGTGAAAATGAAACAACAGGGGGTAAGGGGGCTTCAACCAGGCGGGCGATTTCTTCGGGCGGTCGCTGGTAGGTGAGGTTTTCCTGGGCGAATACCGTGAGAGATATAACCAGCAAAAAATATATAAAAACGGTGCGCATAGAACTTCAGATTTTGCGGGGTAATTTTAATTACAGGCTGATAAAACAGGAAAACAAACCTTGTGGCCGGAACGGAATAGATATAACTGGTAAAAAACAAATGCCCTTCTGTGCGTGCAGCGCAGAGTTTGAGATTGGCAATCAATCAGGTTTATCCCCGAATCTTTTCCTTCCAGTCTTTCAGTTGTCGTTCCAGGGTTTCGGTTACACGCTGCACCGCATCTTCAAACGATTCGCTTTGTTTTTTTGCGAACAGATCATTGCCGGGAATCACTACACGTACTTCACAGATTTTGTTGTCGCGTTTTTCTGATTTTTCAACGCGCAGGACCACGCGGCTTTCTATAATACGGTCGCTGAATTTTTCGAGTTTTCCTACTTTTTCATGCACCAGATCCAGCAGGCTCTGGCGCGGAGTGAAATCGAGCGTCTGAATATGGATTTTCATGGTGTGCAATTAAGTTATGGTAACATCGACAACCCAAGCCTAAACTTAAACAGAAAATATTTTTCCACAAGCACCTTGGTCCAATCGTTTAAAATGTTGGGTATCATCATGGCAAATTTGCGGGGTTTAAACAAGGCACTGCCTAAGATGATAACTTCCTTATTACCGGCATCCATTACACAAACAGCAGGTATCTTGCCCCAATCGCGTGTAATAAATTTTTTCAGACCGGTTATTTCGTTCACAATGTTTTTCACGGCAATTTTAGCTGAGACCTCAGTGGGAAAACCGGTTTTGGGCACACCAAAAGGAACTTTGCATTCGAACGGGGCTGGCACCTCCACGGCCAGCCCAACGGCATACACATTTTTAAAAGTTACATGCTGGTATCCATCGTTGCACACCACAAATCCTTTTTGATCCACCAGTTCGGGTGAATTGAACATAGCTTTGGTTCCGATAAACGGAGGCATGATCATGGACATTTTGTAGGGTAGTTCGGTGCCGTCCTGCAGTACAATTTTATCTTTTTCAATGCGACTGATAGCTGCGTTGGTGTACCACTTGATGTTGTACATTTTCATAAATGCTTCCAGCATAGCTTTGCCTCCCGTAATACCCCCGATGCCGAAATGACCGAGGAAGGGTTCAGGTGTAAACCAGGTTAGTGAAACCTTCTCTCGGATTTTTCTTTTGCGCAATTCCTTATCCAGGTTGAACAAATATTCATAGGCCGCTCCCATGCAGCTGGCATGTTGCGTTGCGCCCACAACAACTGGCCCCGGGTTTTCTGTCAACTCGTCCAGTTTTTTTGCCGCCCGCTCGGCATAACGGGGAATCACGATGTTTTCAACATAATTTTTTTCGGGGTGTAGGTTTTCCACTACATTGAAGTCCATCTCAATGCCGGTTGATATAACCAGATAATCGTACGCTATGTTGCCGTGCTGGGAGGTTTCAACTTTATTCTGTTCGGGCCTTACCCGCGTTGCATAATCTTCGATAAAACGTATGCCTTTCTTTTCCATGACAGGCCGGATGGGAAAACTGATTTCATTGAGTTTTCTTCGCCCAAACGGAACCCATATCAGGGAAGGTATAAACAGAAAGTTGGGATTGGGTGATATTACGGTTACCTGGGCCCGGTCTTTCAGTTTGCGTTTCAGTTCGAGAGCAGCTGTAGCACCACCGAAGTTGCTTCCCAGCACCACTATGGTTGGAGTTTTCATAAATACGTCTGATTTATTTACACCTGAAGGTGAAAATTATCTGGCTCTAATTATGTAATCCGGGTCACATAAAGCAGTGATAATTATCACCGTATTTCGGTAAAACAGATGAGGCTAATCAGGGCGGAGTATGAGGTGGTTTTTGCATTGCCGGGTAATTTCTTCACGGTTCATCAGCATAGGCCTTGTGCTGCCTTTAACGAACATCCGTGCCTGGTCGGCATAGTGCGGGCTCATTACGTTTCCGCTCTGTCCGGTAGGCGATACGGTTACTCCGTGTTCCACATCGGCCAGGTCGGTTACCTTGCGCAGGGCAGGGCCGCCATCTACTTTAAAGATTCCCAGTGTATCGAGTTCAAAATGGAGGTTGTTGATTACTTCGCTGCCGCCGGGAACGGCAAAAGGCCCCACATTGAAAAACTTATCCAGCGGTTTTACCGCACCCAGGGCATGGGCGTGGGTAAGGATGTGAATCTTTCCCCATTTCCAGGTATTCGGGTTTTTGCCCAGGTTTTTACTCAACAGGTTGTAGGCAAGGTGAGCTGATTTTTCAAGTATGTCCTGTCGGCTTTCGCGCACCGTTGGGGTGCGCACATCATCCCACCAGGGTGAATGTTCATTGCCGATGAGTTGGTGATACGAGTTTTTAAGAACGGATGTTTTGGCCAGCGATTTCAATGCCTCAGCTCCGGTTTCATCGGCCATGGCATGGTAGATAACCTGCGACAGCAGGGTGTAAAAAACAGCCGGTGCGGCCAGGTTTTCATCGTGGCTTCCGTTCCATGATTTCAGCAAAGCGGCCAAATGCTGTGCCTTGCCGGAGGATGATTGTTCCAGCAAAGAACCCATCAGCCCGGCCAGTTCAACATGAAAGGGCGAAGTATCGTCCAGTTGCATGGCCGACAGTTCGGCTGCAGAGAATTTTTCTTTTCCTTCGAGCAGCTCCACAATTCTCGATGCGCGGTTTTTGGGATAGTAATATCCCGGATATAATACTCCGTTAACAGTATCTGGCTGGTTGTTGGCCGAGTACACGTATTGCCAGGGTGGGTTGATAGCCTGTGGATTTTTATCGAAAGGATAATAACCCACGTATTCATCGTTGCCTGAACTACCGTCAAGGAACAGTTTACTAACCACATGGGGCGGGCGCACCGGTAGGTGGGCGGCAGCCCACCAGGCTATGTTGCCGGCAGTATCGCCATACATTACGTTCAGGCCGGGTGCGCTGAACAACGATGCGGCCTTGCGGGCCTGTTCAAATGCAGCAGCATGGTTGAGGTGATAGGCAGCCTGAAGTGCATAATTGTCGCTTTTCAGCAGTTCCCACGACAGCGCTACCGGCATATCAGATTCATCGGTGTGTTCAACAATGCCATTGATGATCGGTCCGTGCCTGCTGCTGCGCACGATAAGCTGTATATCTTCTCCGCCCTTTACCTTGATGGTTTCCTGCCGGGATGAAAGTTTTTCCCAGTGATCGATAAACCATACTTCTTCCGGGTTATCGGGGTTTGATTTTTCGCGGAAGAAATCCACATCGTCATTTTCGAACATTGTTAAGCCAAAACTGCAAAACCGGTTATTACCCAGCAGGCCGAAAGGAATGCCGGCCAGGTGATGACCGTAGAAACTGAAACTGGGATATTCCAGGTGGGCCTCAAACCATACAGCCGGCTGGCTATAGCCAATGTGCGTATCGTTGGCCAGTATGGGCTTGCCCGATGTTGATTTTTTGCCCGATATCACCCAGGCATTGCTGCCCTGCCACAATGCTACCGGTATTTTTTCTACGGCTCCGTGAATAGCGGCAATCAAGTTGCCTTCAGGCGAGGACCGGTTTGTACCGTGATAGTTTTTTATCCGTACCGCATGGGCCGGAGCTTGTAAGGCCAGGTCGGCCAGGTATTCTTCGCCAAATTCATTGCGTATTTTTTCCAGCACAGGATCGGCCCGAAAGCCTTCGGCAAAGCCAAACGACATAAACCCGATGGCCAGGTACACATCAGCCGGTTTGAATTCTTCCTTGGGAATGCCCAGCAACATAAACTCAACAGGTGTTTTACCATATAGCAGATACTGATTGATGCCCCGCTGGTAGGCGAGTATGATGCGCTGAAATTGGGCTGTGTCGCTGCTTAAAAATTTTTCGGCATGTTTTCGTGCAAACTCATGTAGGCCTATGGTGCGGAAAAATTTATCCGTTTTAACAAAGTCGGCACCCAGAATTTCCGAAAGTCTTCCTGCTGCGGCACGCCTTAGCATTTCCATCTGAAAGAGCCTGTCCTGTGCGTGTACGTAGCCCAATGCAAAGTAGGCATCTTCTTCGTTTTGTGCATAGATGTGCGGTATGCCGAAGTTATCGTAATAAACATCCACAGGTTGTTTGAGACCATGGATGGCTACTTCGCCCTTTAACTGAGGGCGCAGCGAAATCAAATACACCCATACAGCGGCTGATGCGAGCAATATTATAATGATGAGTACAATGAGTAGTCTTCTGATGATTTTCATACGTTCTCAGGCTTGTGCTTTTCCTACAAAGAAAATGTTTAAAAGAACATAAAAGAAAAGAATGAGCACCGAACCCCAGTAGTCAATGCGCTTGCTCAGGTTGACTAATTTTTTTTCGTGAAGGCGGAGTGAAATAGCCGAAACCAGCAGAATCAGGAAGATACCGGTAAACGTGATCGTGTGAAGCGTGTCGACCAGCGTAAATGACGATGACTGAGGCAGGACAGAATCAATAATGTACTTGTTACCTACGGCAGCGAACAGGCCGCCAACGGGCAGGCCAAACCGCGGTTCGAGTTCGTACACCTGCGGTGCAAAACTGAGCAGGGCAATCAGGAATGCAATGTACATGCCTACAAAAATTTTAAAAAACAAGCCCCAGGCATTGCGCTCAATATCTATGATAATGTTGAAGGAATCATAATCAGAATGAAGCATTTCAGATCGGGGATCGCCAAACACGGTCGTATACTCGTGCGGGCGTGTATCTACCCGAAAGTCGGTTATTTTCCAGCCGTCAATGGTCATTTCGCGGTCGCAGGTGCTGCCCCATGCATCGGCTTTAAATACCATTTGATTCAGGTCGAACAGGGAGTTTTCGACCGTAACCGTAAGGCGTTGTTTATCAAACGGAAAATCATCTACTTTCCAGTTCTGTTTCATGGTGCACTTCATCTTCATCAGCTGCCACGTCTTTCCGTCAATCACATCCATAATTACTTCGGGCGGGTCAATGGATTTGGCATTCGGAATATCGATTTGTCGGGCAAAATCAAAAGCCGGGTTATCGTACAGCAGCCACAGCCAGAACCGCATGGTATATTCCTTTTGCTGAAAATTGATGTCGTGCACGCTGATGACATACGCTCCAATAACTACCGTGTCAGGAACGGCCGGGTTTTGCCCATAAAGGGCCATCGGAAGAAGAAATAGTACGGTAAGGAAGCTGCGCATGCAAGACAAGAGGTCCTTCAAATGTACTTTTTTTCGGAACTTTCATAAAGTGGTGCTATTTTTCAGCAAAAAAATTATACGTTCATGTACACCGGATTATTACATACCCATTCGCTGTTGCGATATTTTGTATTGTTCATGTTGGTATTCGTGGTAATTTCCTCGTTGGTAAAATGGTCGTTGCGTAAACCCTACGGCTCACTGGATAACAGGGCTTCGCTGTATTTGCTGATCTTTACCCATCTTCAGTTGTTGGCAGGACTTGTATTGTATTTTAGTAGTCCGCTTGTTCAGCTTCATTCCGGAACCATGAAAGATAAGATACTGCGCTATTGGGCTGTTGAGCATCTGACACTCATGCTGGCGGCCATTGCATTAATCACAATAGGCAGAATCACCCTCAAAAAGTTAACAGATGACAGGTTGAAGCATCAGCGCACGTGGTTATATAATGGCCTGGCCTTGCTGCTGGTTGTGCTGGCCATCAGCATGAGTGGCCGGGGTATCCTTCATCCGAATCTGTTTTAATTTTCCCCCGGCATTTTTCAGATACGCCCCAAGGGTTTAACTTTACTAAAAAACCCTTTTGCGTTATGTGGGCATATCGGTTGGTGGTAGCATTGTCTCTCTGCAGTTTATCGGCCAATGCACAGTTGGCACCGCGATACACGCTCGTTAAGCTGAACCGCGAGGTTAATACGTTTTACCACGATGCAGCTCCGGTAATATCCTATGATGGCAGGAAACTGTATTTCTTTATTCATAATCATCCGGAAAATTTTAGAGGAAAAGAGGGGAGTGATGAAATATGGATGTCTACCCTTAATGACAAAGGTGAGTGGTCGGCACCCGTACACCTGGGGCCTCCGTTCAATATTCATCGCAGCAACCAGGTATTTACTTGTCTGCCCGATGGTACGTTGTTCATCAAGGGCGGCAGGGTAAAAGATACCAAAGGATTTTCGCTGGTTAGTCCTTCGGGAGTGCTCACGGAGATTGAAATACCCGGTTTCCGTGAAATGAACAAAGGTAGGTTTTACGGAGCCAGCATGTCGTCTGACGGCAAGCACATCGTCATGTTTTTCAGCGAAATGCCCAACAGCCTGCGCAGCAACCTGTATGTGAGCAACTTCGAAAACGGAAAGTGGACCGCCCCCAAACGCCTGAATATTTCGAACCATGATGACGATGTGGGTCCTTTTATAGGGCCTGACGATAAAACCCTGTACTTCTCCAGCAACCGCATGGCCCCTGGCCGGAAGGGCAAGGCAGACATTTACCGGTGCACCCGGCTTGACGATACCTGGCAAAACTGGTCGGAACCGGTAAACATGGGGTCGCCCGTTAACACGGCTGCTGATGAATTATACTTTTGCATAGACCGGGAAGGAAATATTTATACCAGTCGCTCCAACAGCACCATCGATGGGGGCAATCTCGATTTGTTCAAAATGGTGTCACGGCCGGTAAAGGTTATTGTTACCGGCACGGTATTGAATGAAAAAAACCTGCAGCCGCTGCAGGCCGGAATACGGCTTACCCCGGCCGGAAGCCACACGCTGGAGCTGCGCTCATCTGCCTCCGGAAAATTTGAGGCGCGCATCCCCGAAACGGATGGCTTTTCCATTGAGATTGCTGAAAAAGGTTTTTTACCCAAACGTGTGTCGCATACCATACCTCCGCTTGGTAATGATACCACCATTGTGTTGGAAATTCTGCTCACTCCTGAAGCCCGGCAGCTAATGCTGGCCGGTCGCACTTTTGATTTAAAAACCGGAAAAAATGTACAGGCAGAACTCACTGTGTACAGAAAAACTAACCGCAAACCTGAACCGCAATCAGTAACAACCAGGGAAGGGCAGTATGAATACCCGATATCGCATACCGGCAGGTATGTTTTTACGGCATCGGCTTCGGGGTATCTTACAGCGACCGACAGCATTGATGTGCTCAACGATGAAATCACACCGGTAATCAAAGACATTGCCATGCAGCCGGTAGAAGTGGGCTTAACGGTAAGGCTGGATCATATTTATTTTGATTTCGATAAGACTACGTTGAAAAAAGAATCGTACGCCGAGCTGGCCAAGGTAATTGATTTCCTTAATCGCAATCCCACAGTTGAAATTGAAATAGCCGGTCATACCGATAGCCGGGGCAGCGATGATTACAACCTGCGATTGTCGCAGGGACGCACCCAGGCAGTAGTAGATTACCTGATCAGCCAGGGCATCAGCCCGAATCGCCTGCAGGCCGTTGGCTATGGTGAATCTCGCCCGATTGACACCAACGAAACGGAAGAAGGCAGGGCAAAGAACCGAAGGGTGGAGTTTACGATTTTGAAGATGTAAAATTATGATGCGATTGTACCGGTGGATGTTTTTCGCTTTGCTGGCAGTGGCTGGTGGAGTGGCCGGTTCGTTTCTTACGCTGTACTTTGTTGAACGTGAAGGCCCGGATCTTTCCATCACCAACCGACAGCAAATGGTGCTTGCCGTCCATGCAAACGATACGTCCGGAATGTTTCAGGTGCAACGGTTCAGGCCGGCTTCGCAAAGGGTAACCCGAGCCGTGGTGCACATCCGTGTATCTTACGGGCCCGGATTGTTTAGCCTTAATCCGCTGGAATACCGTTACCAGTTGCCGATGCGGTCATCCGGTTCCGGGGTGATTCTTACTGACAATGGATTTATTGTTACCAACAACCATGTTATTGAAGATGCCAGCAGCATTGAAGTGGTTTTGTACGACAACACGCGGTACTATGCCAAAATTATCGGTACCGATCCAAGCACCGATCTGGCTTTGCTGAAAATAAAAGCTGAGCATCTTCCTTTCGTTCCCTTCGGCGATTCGGACAAACTGGAACCGGGCGACTGGGTGCTGGCGGTAGGCAATCCATTTGAACTCACCTCAACGGTAACCGCAGGCATTGTCAGCGCCAAAGCCCGCAACATTGGCGTGCTGCGCGACCGTAACAACCTGCAGGTGGAGTCCTTTATTCAAACCGATGCGGCAGTTAATCCAGGCAATAGCGGTGGTGCGCTGGTTAACCTACGGGGCGAGCTGGTGGGCATCAACACGGCCATTGCTACATCCACAGGCACGTATGCAGGATACTCATTTGCCATTCCGGTAAACCTGGTTCAGAAAGTAGTAGACGACCTGAAATTATACGGCCAGGTTCAGCGCGGCTTGTTGGGGGTACAGATAGAAAGCATCAATGCCATGCTGGCCGAGGAGTTGGGTTTGCCGGTAAACCGGGGTGTGCTGGTAAGGCGTGTTAATCCCAACAGTGCGGCTGCTGCTGCGGGCATACAACCAGGTGATGTGATTACTGCAGTGGCCGGAGCCGAAGTGAGCACGGTTTCTGAACTGCAGGAGCGCGTGGCGCGGTACCGGCCGGGGCAGCGAGTTTCGGTTGTCTGGCTGAGAAATGGTAAGTTGAAACATGCCCTTATAAAGCTTCGGAACTTCAGTGGAAGAGAAGTACTGGAAAAACGCCAGCTTCCGGACTCCCTTACAGGAGTACGGCTCACCGAGGTGCCTCACGATGTGCGCATCAAGCTGTCCGTTACCGGAGGTGTTCAGGTCCATCCCACCGGCGATGCCTGGGCCGAAGCCGGCATCCCTGCCGGTTTTGTGGTGTTGTATGTGGATAAAGTGGCGGTGGATGACAAAGAAGATTTCATCCGCATCATGCAGTATAAAAAGGGCGGTGTGCTGCTGGAGGGATTGACAACAGATGGTTTACGGAAAGCCTATGCGGTAAATATGGCATCGGCCGATAGGTAAAATCTCCAAACAATATGGAGTCGGCATCAAAAAAGTTTTTATCTGATTTTTGTCAGGATGATTTTGAATGTTCATATTTAAATCCTGTTCAAATATGCGTTAGATTTGCCCTCATCCTCAGGCATGAAAAATTCAGATATTCAGAAAGTGCTTCGGACGCTTGGTGTGAAAACCTCCAATCCGGGTGTTTCAACGGGACAAAACTGGCTTAAATCATCGGGTGAAAAACTGAAGTCTTATTCACCGGTTGACGGAAAGCTTATTGGCACGGTTCAGTCGGCTGATGAGCCATCGTTCAATAAAGTCGTACAAACTGCACATCAGGCGTTTCTGGAGTGGCGCATGTGGCCTGCCCCAAAGCGGGGCGAGGTGGTGCGTCAGATAGGAGAAGCCCTTCGTAAATACAAGGATCCATTGGGTAAACTGGTCTCGTATGAGATGGGGAAGTCCTACCAGGAAGGCCTGGGTGAGGTGCAGGAAATGATTGACATCTGCGATTTTGCAGTTGGGCTATCACGGCAACTTTATGGATTAACCATGCATTCCGAGCGGCCGCAACACCGGATGTATGAGCAATGGCATCCGCTTGGGGTTGTGGGAATCATCACAGCTTTCAACTTTCCGGTAGCGGTGTGGTCGTGGAACAGCATGATTGCCTGGGTTTGTGGTGATACCTGTGTTTGGAAGCCATCGGAAAAAACACCGTTATGCAGCATCGCCTGCCAGCATATCATTACTGAAGTTTTTGTTCGCAACAACGTACCTGAAGGCGTAAGTTGTATTGTGAATGGCGGTGCCGGTGTGGGTCAGTGGCTTGCCGCCCACGAGCAGGTGCCACTCGTATCAGCTACCGGGTCGGTGCGCATGGGTAGGGCAGTTGGGGTAACGGTTGCTTCCCGGCTGGGAAGGGCCTTGTTGGAACTGGGGGGCAACAATGCCATCATCATTTCGCAACACGCCAACCTGGACTTAGCCATACGAGCTGCCTTGTTTGGAGCAGTAGGTACGGCCGGACAGCGCTGTACTACTACCCGCAGGCTGATAGTACATGAAAAGGTATATGAGCAGGTAAAGAAAAAACTTAAACAGGCCTATGCCCAGCTGCGCATCGGAAATCCACTGGATCCATCAAACCATGTTGGGCCGCTGATTGACCGGCAGGCAGTGGAAAATTATCTTTCTGCACTTAAGGAAATAAAGAAAGAGGGCGGGAAACTGGTGGTAGAAGGTGGAGTGCTCTCGGGTAAAGGGTATGAGTCGGGTTGCTATGTGAAACCCGTTATTGCCGAGGTGAAAAACGAATGGCCTATTGTACAGCAGGAAACCTTTGCCCCGATACTTTATTTGATTAAATACAAAACGTTGCAGGAGGCTATCGCCATGCACAATGGAGTGAAGCAGGGTTTATCATCAGCTATTATGACTACAAATGTACAGGAGATGGAAACGTTCCTGTCGCACGCCGGATCCGATTGCGGCATTGCCAATGTAAACATCGGCACCAGCGGGGCAGAGATAGGCGGGGCTTTTGGTGGTGAAAAAGAAACCGGCGGTGGGCGCGAATCGGGTTCCGATGCCTGGAAGGCTTACATGCGCAGGCAAACCAACACCATTAACTACGGCAACTCTTTACCACTTGCCCAAGGAATTAAATTTGATGTATAAATTTCTTGTAAATAGTTTTTAAAGGATTATTTTTATTGCGCTAAATCCAAACCCATGGCAGGAAAAAAATATCGTTCCGTAATGCTTATCGATGACAATGAGATAGATAATCTCATCAATCAGAAAATGATTGAAGCTGCCTCCATCGCTGATAATATTTATACGCATACCGGAGCAAAAAGCGCTATCGAATTTCTGCGCAACATGGAGCAACTGGATGTGGCCGATATGGTTCTGCCGGATGTGATTTTTCTGGATATTGATATGCCGCTGATGGATGGTTTTCAGTTTCTGGATGAATTTGAAAAGCTAAGTGATATCACCCGGAAGAAATGCAGAATAGTAATGCTCACTTCTTCTATCAATCCGCAGGATTTTAACCGGTCGAAGAAGTATGAAAACGTAAAACTATACCTGAATAAGCCGCTTACCCACGAGAATATTGTAAACTTAAATGTATAGGCAAATGCCTGTGCGATAACGGGGTTTCGGATTTCTTCTATCGTTCAAACTCAGCCAGTTTTTTCATCAACGTGTCATCCAGTTTAATAAATAATGTGGGAGAGAAATAAGTGTTGGTGCATTGCTTTAATTTGGGAATAACCGACTGGATTTTTTTTACCTTTTCTCTTTTTGTTTCGCTGGTCGATATCTTCAGGATTCTGAGCCAGTAAAAGATATTTTTTGCTTCTCTTTTTTCTAACGACCGATACTGACGTTGTACACTGTAATACAAAGGCTTAAAAAGCTCAAATTCCCGTTCCAGCACGTACAACAGGGCCAGCACGGTTTTAACTTCCAAGGCAGTTTGCGGGTAGCGTTTCAGCGAAACTTCGTTGAGCAGGGTATTGGTTAGCCGGATGGCTTCAGCATAATGGCCTGCATAATAGGCAGCAAGCACCTTAAACATAACGTAGATTACATGCCGGGGAACATCCTGAGGGTCGGGCTCATAATCCGGAAAGATGTTGGGAATTTCATCGTACAGTTCTTTTTCGGTACCCATTCTCAGATGCCGCTCCAGCTTGGTAATCAGGAATCGTGCCGGAAAAGTGTAGGTTATGTAGTTGGTCATCAAATTACCTGCCGCATCGTTTACTTCTTCAAAGTACCGCTCTACCTGCCGGTAAACTTTGTAATGATTATAATACTCCAGTTTAAGGAATTCAAAAACGAGGTTCAGATGATAATACAACGAATCCAGGTTATAGGTGTCAAATATCTTCTGAACATGGTCGAATATTTCTTCAATGCTTTCCGCGTCTTCCTTCAGGCTTTCATCGGGTTCAACGAATAAACGGTGAAAAACCAACATGCAACTCTGGAATACATATAACCGGTGCGATTCGTACAGGTTGGCCACATTGCGCATCTCCTTCAACAGCAGGGAGAGACTTAGTTTTTCGATATCGCTTCCTGTAAGCAGGTAAGAGCCGAATTTTTTGAAGTAATCGGCAAGCAAATCCTCAGCCTTATCAATGGCAAGCATGTAAGCCACATGGCGGTTGTACAGCTGGGAGTATTGAAAATAATCGGGCGAGTTGATGTGCAGTTTTTTCAACGCCTTGTAAATAATGGTCAGCTCATTGGCCAGATCATAATCCTGCAGTTCTTTTTCCAGCTTTTTTAAGGTGGCTATGCATATCGTTCGCTTTTTCGTAAAAAGCGTTTCATTGATGTTGGCAACTTTCCGCAGTACATCTGTCCTGGGATTCTGCAGTTGCTCCATGAGGTACTCTTCAATCTTCAGGTTAAGACGCGACCGCAAGGTGTAAAAAGCATTTGCGTTCACGCCAAGTTGTTCCATTATCCGGTTGTCGGAAAGTTGCCGCTCGCGCAGGGCCTTGAGCAGGAAAGCCGATTTATCGGCGTTGCTTTCCAGCAGCGAATCGTACAGGGTTTTGAAATCCTTCTCCGAAAGCTGTTTTATAATGTTTTTTAGTTTGGCCATCAGGTTTGGTTTCGGATCGGTAAGTTTACAAAATTTATGGCACCCTGCAACGTCTGTCGCGCGTTTCAGGTATTAACCATACCTTGCAAATCCCTTTTGGGCCGTTAGCTATATGTGCCGGTCATCTGTTATCCGAATGGTACCCATGCTGTTGGCGTTGGCTGTCGGCTGTTCATCTTTTGCACAGCTCAGTCCCGAACGCGCTGTGGTAAACAGCCTGGAAAAGGGCAAGTACAACCGGGCCCGCACGCAACTGGCAAAAATGCTGAACAGGGATACCACCAACGTACTGGGGTACTATCTGTTAAGCCGGTATTTTTTTGCGCCCGGTAATCCTGACTTTAGCATTGACTCGGCCTATCGGCATTGCAATACCGCCCTGTCGAAAATTGGTTTTGCCACCGGACGAACCCGCGAGCGGATTTCCAGATTTCCGCTGGACAGCGCATTGCTCATCACCTTGCGCAACCAAATAGACAGCGCTGCCTTTCAACGCGCTAAAATGGTCAACACCGAGGAGGCCTACCAGTATTTTCTCGACCACTTCGTCCATGCTTCACAACGCAGTCAGGCCATCGAACTGCGCGATGAAGTGGCTTTTTTAAAGGCCATGGTCGAAAACACCTACCAGAGCTACAGAAAATTCCTGGACAAATATCCGCAATCGCATCGGGCAAACGAGGCCCGGATGCGGTATGACAGGTTGCTGTTCGAAACGAAAACCTCAAACCGCAAGCTGGTATCGTACGAACGTTTTATTGCCGAACATCCAGAATCACCTTACCTCCCGGTGGCCGAAAGGCAAATCTTTGAAATCAGCACGGCGGTTTGCACTGCCGAGGCGCTGATCGGTTTTTTAGATCGTTTCCCGAAAAGCATCTGCCGGAAAGAAGCAACGGATTTGCTGTATCACATTTTAAAGGAGACGGAAACGCCTTATCCCATTCGGCTGCTAAATGATTCGCTGCGCAAAGTAAGGGAGCTGGAAACCTGGCGGTTGGTGGCATATTTTAAAGAAGGTCATTTCGGATGGATGAACACCCAAGGCAAAGAACTTATTGCACCACTGGCAGATAGGCTTGAGGAAGTGCACCGCTGCAGCTACCTGCAGGATGATGTAGTACTGGCCGGTGATAAGCTGCTGTCGCGTAACGGAATGATAATAGCTTCGGGAGTGAGGGACTTTGAGAATATGGGTTACGGCTTCCTGCTGGTGGAGGACGGGAACTGCCGCAAGGTGTTGCATAAATCCGGACGGTACATAACAGGCTGCATTGATGATGCCCGGGTTTTAGGTGGAACTGTGCTTGCTGTGAAAAAAGAAGGTGCCTGGCAACTGGTTTCGTTTACGGGCAGGGTATTGTTAACCAATACACAAGGGTTCACGGATGCCTATCCGGCGCTCGGCATTCATCAAGCCCGCCACATTGAACTGATTTTATTTAATGAGCTGCAAAGAATTGCAGACGGAGAAGGGCCTTCAAAAAAAGTTGTGGCACAGGAAGTGAGGAAACTGCCCTTCGCAATAGAGATTAAAAACAACAACCAGGTGGCACTGCTCGATTTTGCCCTGCGCGAGCAGCTATCGGCTGACGAACAACAGGTTTTTCCTGCTTTTTTTGGTGCGCTGGTTTCCGCCCCATCCGGCTATCGGCTGTGGGATCCGGCTGCTTCAGTTATCCTGGCGGCCGATGCAGTAAAAATTCAGGAACCGTGGATAGGTGTCAGGCAGAAAGCCAGCTGGCTCATTTACCACCAGGCACTGCACAAACCTTTGCCCCAGGTGTTCGACAGCATTTATTTTACAGGCCCTGCACTTGCAGCCGTAAAAGGCGACAGCCTGAAGGTTTTTATCACACCCGGTAAACGGATATCTCTTTCCGGCAAACCGGTTGTGCGGTTTTTGCCCGGAAAAGATTCGCTATACTACCTGCGGGTTGATACACCGGGTAGCCGTGTCATTTATGATTCCAACGGTCAGCGGCTTTTTGTTACGGATGCCGAAAACGTTTCCTATGCCGGTGAAAACTGCTTTGAAGGAACAAAGAACAACCGGAAAGGGCTGCTGTCGTCTTCCGGAAAATGGCTGATACCGGCCGAGTATGATGGCATAGGAATGGTGCGGCAGGGAATGGTTTCGGTGTTGCGCAACAATAAATTCGGCATGTGGAATCTGAACTTGCGCAAAGAAATCAAACCGGAGTATGAACGCAATATCGCACCGCTCAATGAAAACCTGCTCATAGCCTTTCGTCAGTCGCGTGCCGGCCTGATTGGATGGGACAACAAACCTGTGCTCCCCTTTGAATATGATGAAATAATTCCGTTTACCGATACGCTGCTGCTGGTGCGCAAAAATTTTCAATGGCTGCTGCTGGACTGGACAACTAAAAAAATTCAACCCGAACGAATCCAGTCCTTTAACTGGATAAGACGCACGGCTGAAGAAAAAATCCTGCTGTTTACAAGCGAAGGATATTACGGTGTGCTAAGCAGCCGCAAAGGTTTGTTGCTTCCACCCACCTACACCTACATCCGCAATCTTGGCACGGAAACCGAACCATTTTATCTTACTGAAAAACACGTGGAAGAAGCCGGCATCTATGTACTTATTTACTACGATGCAGACGGACGACTGGTACGCAGGCAGGTGCTGGAGGAAGATGACTATGAGCAGATAAAGTGTTCCCGATAACAGAAACTTTACATGCCGCACCTGCGGATATGCGTATATTGCCACGGCATAAACCTTACAGTGATGCGGCTACCTATCTTTCTGATTTTGGCACTGTTACTTCGGCACGGCTTAGCCCAGCCTGACCGACCCAGACTTGTGGTGGGTGTAGTCATCGACCAGATGCGGCAGGATTATCTGTACCGCTATGCCGAAACTTTTGGAGAAGGAGGATTTAAACGCCTGATGAAGGAGGGATTTTATTTGTCCAACGCACATTACAATTACATCCCAACCTACACGGGGGCCGGACATGCATCGATTTATACAGGAACTACTCCTGCTATTCATGGCGTGATAGGAAATGACTGGTACGATAAAACCAACCGCAAACGGGTATATTGTGTTGCCGACAACCGGCAACGGACTGTGGGCAGCACTTCGGCTGAGCAAGGCAAAATGTCGCCACATCGCTTGCTTACCACTACCATTACCGATGAACTGAAACTGGCAACGGGCGGAAGGGGAAAAGTGCTCAGTATATCTGATAAAGATCGCGGAGCCATTCTTCCGGGCGGCCACATGGCCGATGCCGCATACTGGTATGATGAAACTACCGGCCGGATGATTACCAGTTCGTTCTACATGGACAAGCTACCTGCCTGGGTTGAAAAATTTAATTCCCTCAACCTGCCTGAAAAATACCTTGGCGGTGTGTGGGATACCATGCTGCCAAAAGAAAAATACCAGGCCAGTGGTCCGGATAACAGCCCCTATGAGGTAAAATTCAACAGCGAAACAAAAAGCACCTTTCCTTACGATTTAAATACCCTGCGCAAGACCAACGGCAATTACGATCTCCTTTCCAACACGCCTTTTTCCAACGATTATTTAACCGAAATGGCCAAGGCTGCAATTGATGCGGAACAGCTGGGCGATGATGAATGGACGGATTTTTTGTGTATATCCTTTTCAGCCCCCGACAAGCTGGGACACCGTGTAGGCCCCCGATCGGTGGAACTGCAGGATTTGTATATCCGCCTGGATCGCAATATAGAAGACCTGTTGAAAAAACTGGATACCAAGTTAGGTGCAGGCAATTATTTGTTATTTCTTACATCCGACCATGGGGTATCCGATGTGCCGCAATGGCTGATTGATAAACGCGTGCCCGGAGGCTATATCCGGCAGGAAGATTTGAAAGCGAAGTTATCGGAACTTATTCAACAATATTTTCAGGGTAAGCCGGTAATTGAATCCATTACCAATGAGCAGATTTACCTCAATCCGGATCTATTCAGAGGCGACCCGAAGGGTGGAGGAGTAGAATGGATGGTTTCGCTGGAGCTTATCAGCAATTTCCTCATTCAGCAACCCGGCATAGCGCATGCTTTCACAAAAAATATCATCCGACAGGGCGATTTTAATGAAGGTGGTATAAAAGGAATGGTTATACGGGGTTATAACGAGAAGCGCAGTGGCGATATTGTGGTAATTACCGAGCCCAACTGGCTGCCCCAGAACCGGGTTACGGGTACCACGCATGGTTCGCCTTATACCTATGATACACACGTGCCTGTTATTTTTTTCGGCAAGGGTATAAAGGCCGGCACCTCTTCCATCTATCATTCAGTAACCGATATTGCACCAACGCTGGCGGTGTTGTTGCGCACGGCTTTTCCCAGTGGCTGTACCGGCCAGCCTGTTGCCGAGCTGCTCGATAAACCCTAGGTAGCTTTAAAGTATCCCGATGATGCTGAGCAGCACCAGGCCGATAACCACCGGGCAAACAAACCGGATGAAGAAAATCCAGAGTTTGGCCGGTGTAAGGTTAGCAACCAGTACTTTGTTGAAGAAAGGTGCACTTTGACCGATTTCATCGGCAAGTTTTCTGGTATCCATTACCCACCCGGTGTACAGGCTGGTCATGAATGCCACAATTACAATCAGCAATTCACCAAAGACTGCATCCATAATATCCAGGAAACCTGTTTTAACCGTGCCGCCAAAAAAAGGCATCTCAATACGGGTAAGCACTTCAGAAGCCCCGCCGGAAAGGGCCGAGGGGATGCCCACGATAAAGGCCAGTATGCCGATGGTCCAGGCGGCATATTTTCGTTTCCATTTTTTTTCATCAATCAGGTAACAGGCTGGTACTTCGACCATGGATATGGTAGATGTTATCGCTGCGATACAAAGTAACAGGAAAAAAAAGGCCCCTACTATGTTACCTCCTGATGGTATGGAGTTAAATACTTCTGGCAATACCTGAAATACCAGCGTTGTTCCCTGTGTAGGGTCTTTGCCAAAGGCAAATACAGCAGGAAAAATCATAAAACCAGCCAGCAAAGCCACCAGGGTATCCATTATGGCTACCCACAGGCCACTGCTAACGATGTTTTCGTTTTTGGGGAGATAACTGCCGTAGGTAATCAGGATACCCCAACCAACCGCTAACGAGAAGAAGGCCTGTCCGAGAGCCGAAAGAACCACCTTGCTGGTAATTTTGCTGAAGTCGGGCGTGAGGTAATATTTAACTCCTTCTATTGCACCGGGTAAGGTTAGGCTGCGCAGCATAAGGGCAAACAACAACACGAATAAAAGGGGCATGAGAATTTTTGATGCACGCTCTATGCCACGGGCAACACCACCCAATACAATGAAAATGGTAGCCAGCATAAACAATGCAAAAAGGGGTATAACATAAAGGGCATTGGATCGGAACGTTTCAAAATCTTTGATGAACTCGGTAAATTCACTGATCATGAAGCCGATGGTCCACCCGGCTATCACGCTGTAGTAACTGAGCACAAAAAAACTTACGCACAAGGCCAGCACCGCACCGGTAATTATCCAGAACCGGTTTCCGCCAGTGTCTCTGAAAGCACCTACGGCGTTCTTGCCTGTAAGGCGCCCAAGCGCAATTTCGTTGTAAATAAGCGGAAGCCCGATAAGGAGTACGCACAGGATATATACAAACAGAAAAGCACCGCCACCATTCTG
The DNA here is from genome assembly GCA_036787955.1 of Cyclobacteriaceae bacterium. Classification (GTDB taxonomy): domain Bacteria; phylum Bacteroidota; class Bacteroidia; order Cytophagales; family Cyclobacteriaceae; genus UBA2336. The sequence continues at coordinate 61,763 of DAIQOI010000007.1, read as the reverse complement.
GCCGGTTACATAGGGGAAACGCCAGATGTTACCCAGGCCCACAGCCGAGCCGGCCGTAGCCATGATGAAACCCAGACGGGAACCCCATTGACCTCTTGCTGACATAGTAATGTTTAGGTTAAGCGGGCGTTAAGATGATGAAATAATGGAATAACTCAAATATGGATTTTACAAACCCCACCGCCCGCCTACACCAGGGAACAAGCGATTTTTTCTACTTCCGTAAGAAGTTTCAATAATTGCTGGCTGGTGACTTGCAGTTTCTCAAATTGTTCGTTGGCAGTCTTCATATCTCCTTTCTCTGCGGCCATTATAATTTCTTTGGTAAGCATGTGCAGGAGGATATGTACTTTTTCGAATTCCTGCATTCTGAATATGTCGGCATGGGTAGTTTTTAGTCAATGAAAAGGCTCATTCAGCAAGTTGTTGTTTTACAAGATTAAGTCCTTCTATAAGAGAATGAGGCTGGTAACCCAGGGCTTGCTTGGCTTTGTCGACAATAAAACCTGTTATGGGCGGACGTGTAGCTGGCTGGCGGAACGAAGTGAAGTCAGCAGGGATGATGAGTGTCTCATCCAATGAAAAGAATCGGGCCGTACGAACGGCTAAATCGAATGGCGACATCATCTCCTCGCCACTGATGTGGAATATGCCGGTGGCGTTGTTTTTAATTGCCAGGTAGCAACCTTGTGCCAGGTCTTCGGCCAGGGTGGGTGTGCGCTTCTGGTCTGTAACCACCTGAATTTTTTTTCCCTGCTCAAGGCTTTCTTTTACCCACAATACAATGTTTGGGCGGGTCAGGGGCTTAACTACACCATAAACCAGGGCGGTTCGGATAATGCACCACGGTATGGATGAATGCATTACAAGTTGCTCGGCTTTGAGTTTGCTCAACCCGTACACATTAATCGGGTTGGGTGGGGCTGATTCATCCAGCGGGCCGCGGGTGCCGTCAAATATGAAATCGGTTGAAAGCTGAATGAAAGTGCTCCCGATTTGTTCACAGGCTTTTAGCAGGAAAGAAACGGCCTCGGTGTTGATACGAAAACATTCATCCCGATGCAGCTCGCACCAGTCGACCTGTGTAGCTGCGGCAGTGTTGATGACGACATCGGGCTTTATCACCTGCATCAAGGCATTTACCTGTGCTTTATCGGTAATGTCGAGAATCCTGAAATGTACGGGCTGTGCAGATGCGTGCAGTGGCTGCCGTGCGGTAGCCACTGTGTGTAGTGAAGCATCATGAGCAAGTATCCTAACCAGTTTCTGGCCGAGCAGTCCGTTGGCACCGGTAACCAGCACCGTTTTCATGGATGCTACTAATTTTTAAAGGTGTAGCCGTATAATTTTTCTATTTTGCTTTTAGGCATCTCTTCAACCGTGATGGTCATAGGCACATCCACCACGGGTCTGTCGGACGGATCTTTTAATACGGCAGCAATTTTATCAATCACATCCATACCGCTTATCACTTTTCCGAACACTGTGTACTCCCCGTCCAGATGAGGGGCCCCACCAACAGTAGTGTAGGCCTGCTTTTGTGCATCGGAAAATGTAAACCGGCGGAAATCTTTTTTCACTTTGGTAATTAAAGTGTCCGACTGTTCAAAAAACGAATTTAGCCAGTTTGCATCACCTTCCTGCTGCTTTTTTATTACTGTTTCGCGCAGGGCGGTATATTCGGGCATAAACAGTATTTCGCGCAGGGCATTGTTTTTGCGTTGATAGTTGATGCCTTGTTCCAGTTGTGCAAGTTCTTCATTTGAGAATTTGCGTCCCTGCACGATATAAAACTGGCTTCCGCTGCTGGCCTTGGTTGGATTAACCTGGTCGCCCAGGCGGGCTGCAGCCAACACACCTCGTTCGTGGAAGTGTGCCGGGGTAAATTCGGCGTCAATGGTATAGCCGGGCCCGCCATTGCCCAGGTTTTCTCCGGGTTTTGCCTTGCGTGAAGTAGGGTCGCCTCCCTGGATCATAAAACCTTCAATAACACGGTGAAACAGCAGGCTGTCGTAAAATTTTTCACGTGCCAGTTTGATGAAATTCTGTTTGTGTTTGGGAGTGTCGTCAAACAATATAGCTACCATTTTGCCGTGTGGCGTGTGAATGGTTACTACATAGTCATTTCCGCTTTTTTGTGCGCAGCCTGAATACAGGCAAAACAGGGCCATCAAAGTGGCGGCAGGGAGTGTTTTCATGCTTTTGATATTGGTTTAAAGGGTGTAAAAATAAACGAATTCTTTCAGGTTTGTGGTTTAATTTTCAGCAGCTCGCCCAGTGCAATTGACAAATCGAGGAAGATCATCTTTGCGCTGCCGTTGCGTTCGATGTGGTAGTCGGCACGATTAAGCAGGTGCACGATTTTTTCAATAACAGGAATACTCAGTACGCCGGAGAAATTTCTGACAAATTCCAGTTCCTCCCCGCGTACCCGATGCAGGCTTTCCGATCCGGCCAGTGCAATGACTGATTCGCGCATAATCGATAATCCATACCGTAAAAACAGGTGTTGATTCATGCGCTCAAGCTCGTGAAATGTTTCGGCCATGGACGTGAGCTGTGCGTAATCGCGTTTGTAGCAGGCCCGCAACCAGTTGGTAAGGGTTGTAAAGTGGGTGTTTTCTTCCTCTTCGAGCAGGCGCAGCGCCAGGTTGATGTTGCCATCTGCAAGCCGCACAATCTCTTCAAGATTTGATTTAGGATGAATGCTTCGTAAGTATTGGCTCAGCTCATCATCGCTGAGCAAGGGGATGTGCAAATGCTGCATGCGCGAGAGAATGGTAGGCAACAGGCTGCCGGCTGCATAGGAAACGAGTACGAACAAAGTTTGCGGTGATGGTTCCTCCAGTATTTTGAGCAGAGCATTTGCAGCTGAAGGGTGCAGGCGCTCCGGGCACCAGATAAGCACTACCTTATACTTGCTTTCAAAGGGCTTCAGTGTGAGCGATTGGATAATCTGACGGCCATCTTCGCGTGAGATGCTGAGCTGTTTGTCTTCGCTGTTCAGATAACTTATCCAGTCTTCGGGCATGCCAAAGGGATGATCCAGTAAAAATCCCCGCCAGGTCTTCAGGTTTTCGGTGCGGGTCTTCTCTTCCTCACCTGCTTTGGGCGAGGGGGCAGGGAAGGTAAAATGGGTGTCGGGGTGAATGTGTTTCAGGCTTTTTGTGCAGGCGGCACAGGTTCCGCATGCATCCTCGCCACGTTGCTGGCAGTGCAGGTATGTAATCCATGCAAGGGCCATGGGCAGGGCTGCGCATCCGGGTGCTCCGGCAAACAATTGGGCATGGGCTATATGTCCGCTGCGAACAGATTGTTTAAGCAGGTCCTTGGTTTTGTGCAACCCGGGTATATCGGCAAACTTCATTTTTTTTCCCAGACGCGGTAAGTTGCGGTTATGTTAAATACATGCGATAACACCTGTATATCGCTTTCTTCCAGTTTACGGTTCCTCCGTGCCATAGCCCTTTCGGCAGTTTCGAGAGCTTTGTTGAGCTGATAAGTAGTAAAGCCGTTAGCACCACCCCAACTGAATGACGGAATGAAATTGCGCGGAAAACCAGCGCCAAATATATTGGCCGAAACACCTACAACGGTGCCTGTATTGAACATGGTGTTTATACCGCACTTGCTGTGGTCGCCCATCATGAGGCCGCAGAACTGCAAACCCGTATTCACAAATCCGCCCTTGGCATAACTCCAAAGTTTTACCTCTTCGTAATTATTTTTCAGGTTGGATGTGTTGGTGTCGGCACCCAGGTTGCACCATTCGCCTATCACGGAGTTACCGAGAAAGCCATCGTGCGCTTTGTTGCTGAAACCGAAGAATACCGAGTTGCTGATTTCCCCACCCACTTTGCAATAAGGCCCTACTGTCGTGTCGCCCCGCATTTTGCCACCCATGTTTACGTGCGAACCTTCGCCCAGCGAAAATGGACCTTTGATGATGGCGCCTTCCTGAACGACTGAATTTTTGCCCAAATAGATGGGCCCTTCCTCAGCATTGAGGATGGCGGCACGAATGTGTACGCCCTCTTCCAGAAAAATATTTTGCGGGTTGTACACCCTGGTGTGGGTATCGGTTACAGGATATGAAGTGCGACCGGATGTAATACGGGCGAAATCTTTTCGCATTTCTGAAGCATTGAATTGAAAAATTTTCCAGGGCTGATCAATACGAACTATGGCGTGGTTGTAATTTTTCAGTGCAACGGTATCGGGAGCCGGGCCTCGGTAAGCCAGAACGAGGCCGTGGTGCTGCAAACCCTCACCGGGTTTTAGGTTCATTACGGCCTGAGCCAGGATCTCATCGGGACATACGGATGCGTCAATATAAAGCGTGTCGGGTGTATCAGTAAAAGGATACTTAACCTGAAGATAAGGATCAGTCTTTTGGCTTACGGTCAGGTTCAGTTCATGCCGCCACTTTTCGGCAATGGTCAGTATTCCGATGCGGATGTCGCCAACAGAGCGGGTGAAAGTAAAAGGCAGCAGGTTGGTACGCACTGCCGGGTCATCGAATAAAACCACATTCATGGGGTAAAGATAAACCGATGGGCAGGCAAAAGAAAAACCACGCTTGTGGCGTGGTTTTTCAGCTGAAGAAGAAGTAATTAAACTTTTTTCCTTTGATATTTTTTCTGGAATTTCTCTACCCGACCGGCGGTGTCCACATAAATTTTCTTGCCGGTAAAGAACGGGTGTGAGGCCGAGCTCACTTCCACTTTAATTAACGGATACTCCTTGCCGTCTTCCCATTTGATTTTTTCCTTGGAAGTAAGCGTGGATCGGGTCAGGAACTTAAAATCGCTGGCCGTATCGTGAAAAACCACTTCGTGATAATCGGGATGGATGTCCTTTTTCATGCGGTTGCTGCCAATATTTCTTAAAAGGATTGCAAAGATAAGGGGTGGCCGGGTAAATTCAAGGCCGGGGCTGTGTTTTTTGAGAAGTATCCGTATTTTGCCCCGTTTTCCGCTTTTTTCAATGAAAATCAGGCTTTCGTGGTTCATTCTACTGCCGGTAACTTCGCTGGCGCAAAGCTCCTATGCCCCTTTGAATGAGCAGTATCAGCATGGACTGGAACGCTACGAGATAAAATCCGGCAGGGTGCTGACGCCGCTTTTTACAGCAGTCAAGCCCTGGAAACGGTCGGCCATTGTGGCTTTTCTGGACTCGGCACGGGTTGCCGGCACGTTTACATCTGCTGCAGACCGGTTTAATATTCAATATTATAAAAATGATAACTGGGAATGGCTCGATTCGGGGCAAAAGGTGGCACAAAAGCCGGTATTTAGGCATTTTTACAAAACCCCATCCGATTTTTTTCATGTGTCGGAAGAAGATTTCGATTTACACGTAAATCCGGTTTTGTATGCCGGTTTGGGCAGGGATTCACGGCCTTCAGAAATGCTGTTCATCAATACACGTGGCGCAGAGGTGCGCGGTGTGGTGGATGGAAAGGTTGGCTTCTATGCCTTTGTTTCTGAAAATCAGGTAAGGCTGCCGGCCTACGTGCGAGATTTTGTCAACGATTCCACATCTTACCATCCGGTTGTTCCGCATGAAGGATTCTGGAAAGTGTTCAAGAACAACCAGGGTTACGACTTTTTGCAGGCCCGCGGGCACATCAGTTTTGAAGCCACGAAACACATCAACATACAATTCGGGCACGATCGTTTTTTTACCGGTAACGGCTATCGTTCCCTTATCTTATCCGACTTTGCTCCGCCAGCCTGGTTTATAAAGGGTAATGTACAGGTATGGAAACTGAACTACCTGTTCAGCACTTTTCAGATGACCGGTGATGTGCGCGGTGGCGCTGGCGGACTTCGTTCGGTGGCAGGAGGCTATCCGCAAAAATTCGTAGCCTACCATCATCTTCATCTGAACATCGGTAAACGACTCACACTTGGTGTTTTTGAGGCGGTTGTGTTTAATGCAAACGATTCCACAGGGCGGGCGCCACTGCGGCTGGATTATTTGAATCCGGTTATTTTTTTCAGGGCCATTGAGCAACAAAACGGCAGCAGCGACAATGTGCTGCTGGGTATGGATGTAAAGTGGAATGCGAGGAAGAATGTACAGTTTTATGGTCAGTTCGTATTAGATGAACTTATCATTGAAAATTTACGTGCCGGAAACGGTTGGTGGGGTAACAAATTTGCCGTGCAGGCAGGAGCCAGGTATGTAGATGCATTTGGCTTGCCTAATCTTGATCTTCAGGCAGAGGTGAATGTAGTAAGGCCCTATACCTATTCGCATAATACCCTGTATGGAAGCTACACCCATTACCGGCAATCGCTGGCACATCCGCTGGGGGCCAACCTGCATGAAGTTGCCGGTATAATCCGCTATCAGCCTGTTGGGAGGTTGTTTATAACCGCCAAGCTGGTGCATACGGTTACCGGAAGAGATGATGGTTCAACAAATTTCGGGGGTGATATATTAAAGGACAGCCGCACAAGGGAACAGGATTTTGGTAACAGGATTGCGCAGGGATTCCGGAATAGCATTACGTTTGGCAGTTTAACCACTACTTATCAGTTGGCGCATAATTTATTTGCCGAAGCACAGTTGATTATACGCAACAGCAAATCTGATCTCAGTTATTTTCATAACAATTCCACCATAACTTCCTTAGCTTTGCGCTGGAATATTCCGCAACGTCTGTACGAATTTTAATCAGATGAATGTTTATTTCCGCATCCTTAGGTTTGCACCCGGCCTTTTACCGCAACTGGCAAAGTTTTTTATCTTCTCCTTGCTGGGCGTTTTGTTCAGTGCGGCTTATCTGGGATTGATCATGCCCATGCTCGAAGTGCTCTTTAAACAGGCTGCTGCGGGAGGCATCCCGCAACCACCTGCTCCTTCGTTTACGATTGCCTATGTAAAAGATTATTTCAACTATCGCTATGCATTGGTTATTGCCGAGGAGGGACCTGTAACGGCCTTGCTGTGGGTGTGCATGCTCATTGTAGTATGTGTTTTCTTTGCCAACCTGTTCCGCTACATGGAGCGCATGGTGGCCTCGCGCCTGCGGCTGGATATCGTAATGAACATGCGGGCAAAACTGTACGAAAATGTATCGAGGCTTCACCTGGGTTTCTTTAATGACCAGCGTAAGGGAGATATCTTATCGAGGTTTACCAACGATATGGCAGAGGTTGAAAATACAGTGGTAAATAGCCTGAAAAGCGTGCTGAAAGAACCTATAACCATCATCGTCTACTTCGTTGTTTTATTTGTTATTTCAGTTAAGCTTACCTTGTTCACACTCATTCTTCTGCCTGTAACCGGAGCAGTCGTAGCTGAAATTATCAAGCGATTACGCAGACGAGCCCTGCAAAGCCAGGAGGCGATGGGCCGTATTGTCAATCTGCTGGATGAAACTTTTGGCGGCATGCGTGTAATAAAGGCTTTTAATGCGCGAGCATTTTTTCTGAACAAAATGCACGATGAACTGAAGTTTCATCGGAAAGTAAACCTCTCGCTGTCCAGAAAAAACGAGTTGTCTTCGCCACTCTCAGAATTTCTGGGGGTAATTATTGTAGCGGCAATCATGTACTACGGGGGTAAATTGGTGCTGGCCGGTAATGAACTGCAACCTCAGGTGTTTATGGGCTTCCTTGCCTTTTATGCATCTATGATTCAGCCCGCCAAAAATTTTTCCAATGGTATCACCTCATTGCAAAAAGGCACGGTGGCGGCAAAGCGCATATTTGAGCTAATCGATATTGCGCCTTCCATCACTTCAAAGCCCGATGCCAGAAGAGTGCAGGAATTTAAGGAAGCCATAGAGTTTCGCAATGTCAGCTTCTCCTATAATCATCGCCCGATTTTAAAAAATATTAATCTGAAAATCGAAAAAGGCAAAACCATTGCCCTGGTAGGTCCGTCGGGTGCCGGTAAATCAACGCTGGCCGATTTGATACCGCGCTTTTACGATCCGGTGAAAGGACAAGTACTGCTGGATGGTATTCCGCTTACCGAATACAACCTGGAAGACCTCAGGGCGCTGATGGGCATTGTAACCCAGGAGCCTATTTTATTTAATGACACCATTTTCAACAACATCGCCTTTGGAATGCCAGATGTAAGCGAGGAAAGCGTAGTGCAGGCAGCAAAAATTGCAAATGCACATGATTTCATTATGCGAACTGAGCATGGCTACGATACCTTTATAGGCGATCGCGGATTGAAACTTTCAGGGGGGCAGCGTCAGCGCATCGCAATAGCCCGTGCGGTACTCAAAAACCCCCCGATACTTATTCTGGATGAAGCTACATCGGCCCTCGACTCGGAGTCCGAACGTCTGGTACAAGATGCACTCACCCGGCTGATGCAAAACCGTACCTCTGTAGTAATTGCACACCGCCTGAGCACCATTCAGCATGCCGATGAAATTGTGGTGATTGATGACGGAATCTTAGTGGAAAGAGGCAGTCACAGCGAACTGTTGCAACGAAACGGCCTCTATAAAAAACTTATTCAGGTACAGCATACCGGATGAAAATTTATTTTTCCTTAACCTCAAAAAACTTAAGTTTGTCTCTGAACTGCAAAATTTTATGATGAAGAAGAACCGACTGATATTCTACAGTGTATTCGGGGTACTTCACCTTTTCATTTTCGCCTTTAGTCTTTATATGGACAGCCAGAAGGAAAATTTTCAGTTTCTCATTCAAATGCAGGGGCGGATATGGATGCTGAAGTATGGTTCATTTATTTTGCTGGTATTGTTTGCCATGAGCTTGGTGCTTCATTACAGGGATAACCGAAGAAACGAACGCGAAAAGAAAGAGCTTGTTGCTGAATTGAACAATTTAAAAGCAAAACTGTATGATCTTCAGGAGGCTGCTAAAAAAACAGCTTCCTTAGACAATCCCGCTTCCCGAGTTTAATGTTATGGATACACGGCATCTTATCATGACTGAGCTGCAACAGGCAGCCACGGTATTGGACAACTTTCTGAAAGAGCCATCCAACTACCTGCGCATTGATGAAGCTGCCCGCCTGATGGTAGAGGCTGTAAATCATGGCGGCAAAATTATTGCCTGCGGCAATGGGGGCTCTCACTGTGTAGCCATGCACTTTGCCGAAGAACTTACCGGGCGCTATCACGAAAGCCGCAAACCGGTGCCGGCTATTTCCATTTCCGATTCAGGACACATTACCTGCGTAGGCAATGAATATGGCTTCGACCACATCTTCTCAAGATTTGTAGAGGCCGTAGGCAACCCGAACGATGTGCTGCTGGCCGTAAGCACCAGTGGTAACTCTGTGAACGTAATCAATGCAGCACAGGCCGCCCGGAAAAAGGGGATGAAAGTGGTGGCGCTGACTGGAAAAAACGGAGGTAAGCTGGCTGCTCATGCCGATGTGGAGGTTCGTGTGCCGCATTTTGGTTATGCCGATCGCATCCATGAAGTACATTATAAAATAGTGCACATTCTTATCCTGCTCATCGAAAAACAGGTGTAGTATGCTGGCCAAAACCTATGGCTGCGCAGTGTATGGCGTGGACGCGCGAAAGATCACCATTGAGGTGAACGTAGGGCAGGGTCTGAAATTTCACCTCAGCGGATTGCCGGACACGGCTGTTAAAGAAAGTGAACACCGTGTGGAGTCGGCCCTCAAACAATCAAAGTTCTTTATGCCCCGCGAAAAAACGGTGGTCAATCTTGCCCCGGCCGATATCCGCAAGGAGGGCTCGGCTTACGACCTGCCCATCGCACTGTGCATTCTGAAAGCCAGCGGCCAAATTGATACCGCCAGGCTGGAGGAGTTTGTCATCATGGGCGAACTGGCCCTGGACGGCTCCCTTCGCCCGGTTAAAGGAGTGCTGCCCATAGCCATTCAGGCCCGCCGTGAAGGATTCCGGGGCATCATTATCCCTGCCGACAATGCACGGGAAGCAGCTATAGTGCCCGAACTGGAGGTGTACGGTGTGCAACACCTCAGACAGGCGGTTGATTTCCTTACAGAAAAAGAAACACTGTTGCCCACAAAAATCAATGTGAACGAAGTGTTTGCCAGTCAGGTAAATGATTATGACATTGATTTTAAAGATGTTCAGGGGCAGGAAACCATCAAGCGGGCTATGGAAATTGCGGCTGCCGGTGGTCATAATGTAATTATGATCGGACCACCCGGTGCCGGTAAAACCATGCTGGCCAAGCGATTGCCCACCATATTGCCGCCCTTAACGCTTGATGAAGCACTCGAAACCACCAAAATACATTCCGTGGCTGGCCGGTTGGGCAAAAATGCCTCCCTGCTTGCTACACGCCCGTTTCGTGCACCACATCACACCATTTCCGATGTGGCGCTGGTAGGCGGTGGAGGCAATCCGCAACCCGGCGAAATATCCCTTGCCCACAATGGGGTGTTGTTTCTGGACGAACTGCCCGAGTTTAAACGCACCGTGCTCGAAGTGATGCGGCAACCCATGGAAGACCGCAAGGTAACCATTTCGCGGGCCAAAGTTTCCATTGACTACCCGGCCAACTTTATGCTGGTGGCCAGTATGAATCCGTGCCCGTGTGGCTATTACAACCATCCTGAAAAAGAATGCGTGTGCGCACCTGGTGTGGTGCAGCGCTACCTAAGCCGCATCAGCGGCCCGTTACTCGATCGCATTGATTTACACGTGGAGGTGGTGCCGGTTAGTTTTGACGAGATGACGGCCAAAAGAAAAAATGAGTCGAGTGCAGAAATACGGGAAAGGGTTGTGCAGGCCAGGGCCCGCCAGACTGAACGCTTTGCCCCATACCCGAATATCTATTGCAATGCCATGATGCCATCCAATCTCGTCAAGGAAATATGCCAGGTGGGCGAAGATGGCAGAGCCCTGCTGAAAAATGCCATGGAACGGTTGGGCCTTTCTGCCAGGGCCTACGACCGCATACTTAAAGTTTCACGCACCATTGCCGACCTGGCAGGGAGCGAAGCGATTAAAACCGAACACCTGGCCGAGGCCATACAATACCGCAGCTTGGATCGCGAAGGCTGGGCGGGTTGATTGTTCCGTCAACGCAGATTTTTTTAATCATCCACGGCTGCCAACCGTTGCCGCCGGGCCTCAAATACCACTATGGCAGTGGCAACGGATACATTCATCGAGTCAATACGGCCATGCATGGGAATGATGATGTTGGCATCCGCGTTTTTTGTCCATATTTCCGATAAACCGGTGGCTTCAGCGCCCATCACAATGGCAGAGGCCTTTGTGAAATCAACTTCGGTGTAGGGCTTTGACGCCCCAAGCGAAGTGCAGTATATCCTAATGCGGTTATCCTTCAGCCATTTTATAGTTTCCTCACTGGTGGCACTGGCTGTTTGTTTAACAAACACACAACCCAGGCTGGATCGGATTACATTTGGATTGTAAAAATCCGTTTGCGGGTCGCAGCTAATCACGGCATCCACCCCGGCAGCATCGGCCGTGCGCAGGATGGCCCCCAGGTTGCCGGGCTTTTCTATGCGCTCAACTACAAGTAGCAAGGCATTGGCCGATAACTTCAGCTCGTCCAGCCGGTGTGTTTTCATTTCGGCCACGGCAATAACGCCACCTGAGTTTTCGCGCACGGCTATTTTATCAAATACCGGTTTGCTTACGCGGATCAGAAATTGGCCGGAAAGATTCAGCGCCTGCAATTCTTTTTCCGAGATCAACTCTTCACAATAAAAAAGACTGCCGATCCGATAACCCGCGTCAAGCGCCATTGCTATTTCCTTTTTGCCTTCGATAACAAAAAGTTGTTGCCGCCTGCGTTCACGGGGCTTTTCAAGGGCAAGCAAACTTTTAATCTTCGGATTTTGTGCACTGGTAATGACATCGCCCGATTTCATACGCACAAAGTTGTTAACTTGGCGAAAGTTGCAAATAAATATTCATCCAGCCTTGAACCTGAAACTGCTCTACCCTGCGCAATGGTCGGATTACGAACTCATTGACTCCGGAGAAGGCGAAAAACTTGAACGCTTTGGTACCTATGTGCTCATCCGCCCGGAACCGCAGGCCATCTGGAGCAAAGTGCTTGCTGAAAAGGAATGGACAACAATGGCCCATGCCCGTTTCGATCGCGAGCAGAAAGACCGCTACCGCTTTACCGATGAAGTAAAAGGCGGGTGGAAGCGACTAAAGAGCATGCCCGACAGCTGGACCATTCAGTACCGCCATGGTTTCGTTCTAACGCTCAGGCTTGCTCTTACGGGTTTCGGGCATGTGGGTGTATTTCCCGAACAGGGAGTTAACTGGAATTTTATTTTTGAAACCATACGTTCGTTCCGTGCGCAGCAGGTGCGCGTGCTCAATCTGTTTGCCTACACCGGTGCGGCCTCCATGGTGGCGCGCATGGCCGGTGCTGAGGTAACACATGTAGATGCATCGCGGCCCGGACTGAACTGGGCGAATCAGAATATGCAGCTCAACGGGCTGGGCGACATCCGATGGGTATATGAAGACGCCTTTAAGTTTGTGAAGCGTGAGGTAAAGCGCGGCAAAAAATACAACGGCATCATCATGGATCCGCCACCCTATGGCCGCGGCCCCGAAGGAGAAAAATGGACGCTGCACGAACAACTGAACGAGCTGGTACGCCTGTGCAGCGAACTCATCGAAAGCAAAGACTGCTTTTTTATTCTCAACATGTATGCAGCCGGCCTGCCGGCCATGGTGGGTTTGAACGTTGCCAGAACCCATTTCCCGCAAGCCGATTTTGAATGGGGCGAATTCTATCTTAAATCGGCCCACAACCTCCACCTACCGATGGGAACTTTTCTGCGCATGCGGGGTTAAAAATTTGTACCTTTAAGCATGCTGTCCGAAAAAATCATTCAACGGCCCAGAACCATCATGGAGGTTTACCGGATGCTTCCGGAAGGCACCCTGGCTGAGGTAATTAACGGGAATCTGTATATGTCTTCTTCTCCTACAACAAACCATCAACGTATTTTGCGAAGACTTAGCACTACGTTGAGTGATTGGGTCGAATCGAAAAAGATGGGAGAAATTTTTATAGTTCCCTATGATGTTTACATAGATGAACAAGTCCATGTAGTTCAGCCCGATATTGTTTTTATCCCATCATCCAAAAGCGTGTTCATTCAGTCAGACGGATTCCATGGCGTTCCGGATCTGATTGTGGAAATATTATCACCCGGAAATGTCAGGCATGACACGGAAATTAAAAAAGAACTTTACGAACGGTTTGGTGTGAAAGAATACTGGATTGTGAATCCCGATACAAAAGAGGTGTCAGGATTTTTTTACGATGGAAAAGCGTATGCCACCCTCGGCTCTTTCACAGGTAAGATTACCAGCAGATTGCTGAACAGCACATTCGAGTTCTGAAAAGGAATATTGGAACAATTCAGATAATTCATCCTTACTTAATCCGTATTACCTATCTTTGCGCCCTTAATCAAAAAACGAAGGGTTAAAACTGTCTGCTGGAGTTTTTTTATGGATGTAAGTAAAATCAGGAATGTTGCCATCATAGCGCACGTTGACCACGGCAAAACCACGTTGGTGGATAAAATGCTATTAGCCGGAAGGTTGTTCAAAGACCATGAAAATCCCGGTGAACTCATCATGGACAGCAACGAACTGGAACGGGAGCGCGGTATTACCATTCTGGCCAAAAATGTATCGGTTCGTTATAAAGACCATAAAATCAACATTATTGATACGCCCGGCCACTCTGATTTTGGTGGCGAGGTAGAGCGTGTGCTCAACATGGCCGATGGCTGCCTGCTGCTGGTGGATGCTTTTGAAGGCCCCATGCCACAAACACGGTTTGTGTTGCAAAAAGCACTTCAGCTGGGACTGAAGCCCATTGTAGTTATTAACAAAGTAGATAAGAAAAACTGTACCCCCGATCTGGTTCACGAGCAGGTTTTCGATCTCATGTTCGCACTCGATGCAACCGAAGAACAGCTCGACTTTCCTACATTTTACGGCTCGGCCAAGCAGGGGTGGATGAGCACCGACTGGCGGCAACCAACGGAAGATATCACACCCCTGCTGGAAGGTATTATCCGGTACATTCCTGCACCGAAGTTTGAACAAGGTACCGTTCAAACCTTGATCACCTCCCTCGAATATTCCTCGTATATTGGGCGGGTAGCCATAGGCCGTGTACACCGCGGCATACTGCGCAGTGGCCAGCAGGTTGCCCTGGTTAAACGCGACAGCAAGGCAGTGGTGAAAACACGCATAAAGGAACTCTATGTTTTCGAAGGCTTTGAAAAGCAGAAAGTAGAAGAAGTAAAATCGGGCGAGATATGTGCCATGGTAGGCCTGGAAGGTTTTGAAATAGGCGATACGGTAGCCGATCCGGAACAGCCGGAAGCGCTCAAGTCGATTGCCATTGATGAGCCCACCATGAGCATGCTTTTTACCATCAACAATTCACCTTTCTTCGGAAAGGAAGGGAAATACGTTACTTCACGTCACATCAAAGAACGGCTCGACCGAGAACTGGAGAAAAACCTGGCTCTGCGCGTAGGCGATTCCGGTTCGGCCGACAGTTTCATTGTGTACGGACGCGGTGTGCTTCACCTTTCGGTACTTATCGAAACCATGCGCAGGGAAGGCTATGAATTACAAATCGGGCAACCCCAGGTGATCGTCAAGGAAATAAATGGGATAAAATGCGAGCCAGTGGAAGAACTAACCATCGATTTGCCCGAAAGCGATGCCGGTAAAGCCATTGAAACGGTGTCGGTGCGCAAAGGCGAAATGATTAACATGGAACCCAAAGGCGACCGCATGCTGCTGAAGTTTATTATCCCTTCACGTGGTATCATTGGCCTGCGCAATTACTTGTTGAACGTTACGGCAGGCGAGGCCATTGTAACGCACCGCTTCAAGGAATACCAGCCCTGGAAAGGCGATATACCAGGACGCATCAATGGTTCGCTCATTGCCATGGAAGAAGGAGAAGCCATTGCCTATAGCCTGCACAACCTGCAGGACAGAGGGAAATTCTTTATCGAGCCGGGCGATCCGGTTTATGAAGGCCAGGTGATAGGTGAGCACAACCGTTCGGGCGACCTGGTGGTGAACGTTACCAAAACCAAAAAGCTGACCAACATACGTGCTGCGGGTGCAGATGAAAAAATGCGCATCGCACCGGCAGTAAAATTTTCACTCGAAGAGGCATTGGAATACATTCAGGCCGACGAGTACGTGGAGGTAACCCCTAAGTCCATACGGTTGCGCAAAATCCTGCTGAAGGAAAGCGACCGCAGAAGAAGCAACAAATCATGAAATTATTCAACATCTTACTGCTGGTGTTATTGCCGGTTCTTCTGCTCCCGGCACAACAGCTACAAAGCTGGACAAAAACCGAAACTGAGGCTGATACCCTGTTAAACCGCGGGCAGGTGTATGATGCACTGAAGCGCTACACCAAAGTTATCCGCATGCAGGAAAAGAAAAAATTTACCGGCCAGTCGGATGTTCGGTTCAAACGAGCCTTGTGTTATTATTATATCGCTGATTTTAACCGTGCCCTGGCCGATCTGAATATATTCATTGTTCAAAACCCGGCTTATTTGCAGGCCAGGCTTTTGCGTGCGTATGTATATCGCGAACTGAACAATCAGGAACCGCAGCTGGAGGATCTGAATGCTGTGCTGGCGACCGGGTCTTATAACGTGGATTTGCTGAAATGGCGGGCCGGCCTGTTACTGGAAATGTCCAGGGCCAAAGAAGCATTGGACGATCTGCGCATCTTGCATCAATTTCATAATGATGAAGAGGTAGAACTGAATCTTGGCCTGGCCTGGTATTATCTGGGAGACCTGAATCAAGCCCTGGCTCATTTCAATGAGGCCCTGTTTATCAATGGCGGTTATCTTCCGGCCTATCGCTATGCGGCGCTGCTGCTGCTGCAAAGGGAAGAGTATCAACGGGCTCTGGAGTATATTAACCTCGCATTGCTTCTCGCGCCTGACGACCTTAATCTGATCTTTAACAAAGGCCTCGCCCTGGCCGAAACCGGCCATACCGATGCAGCCTGCTCATATCTGAATAAGGCGTTTTATGGTGGCATAGAGGAAGCGGCCGGGTACCTGGAGCATTATTGCTATTCGGGCAACGATTAGGGGCAACTATTCCGAAGGGTTTCGTTGGCGCTGCCATAAGACGCTGTTATTTTTGCGCATGCCAGAGCAAATTCTTATTCTCGATTTCGGCTCACAATACACCCAGCTTATTGCCCGCAGGGTGCGCGAACTGAACGTGTATTGCGAAATTCACCCGTTTTATCACATACCACCATTGACCCCTTCCGTTAAAGGAATTATCTTATCCGGCAGCCCGTGCTCGGTGCGCGATGAAAATGCACCCGATGTGGACCTGCATCTGTTTGAAGGACTACCTGTTTTGGGCATCTGCTATGGCGCACAACTCATTGCCCATAAAAACAAAGGCATTGTGCAGGGCTCGCATGCACGCGAATATGGCCGTGCCCGCTTAACGAAAGTTGATCATCACAGCGACCTGCTGAAAGAAATTTCACTCGACACCCAGGTGTGGATGTCGCATGCCGATACCATCACCGCCCTGCCCGAAGACTTCGACATCATAGCCAGCACACCATCCGTGCAGGTAGCGGCCTACCAGCAACGCGGCAAGCCGGTATACGGCATCCAGTTTCATCCGGAAGTAACGCACACCACCGAAGGCAAAAACCTGCTCCGCAACTTTGTAGTGCACATCTGCGGATGCGCTCAGGACTGGACCCCCGACCAGTTTATTGAAACCACCGTAACTGAGTTAAAAAATGAACTGGGCAACGACAAAGTGGTGATGGCCTTGTCCGGAGGGGTCGACTCTACCGTGGCCGCCATGCTCATCCACCAGGCCATTGGCAAAAACCTGCATTGCATATTTGTGGATAACGGCCTGTTGCGCAAAAACGAATTTAGTGCGGTGCTGAAGTCCTACGAAGGCATGGGGCTGAATATTAAAGGTGTGGATGCACGCAACAGATTTTATGCTGCGCTGAAAGGGCTTACCGAGCCAGAAACCAAACGAAAAGCCATCGGTAAAACTTTTATTGAAGTGTTCGATGAAGAAGCACATGCCATACAGGACGTGAAATGGCTGGGGCAAGGTACTATCTACCCCGATGTAATTGAATCCGTATCGGTGAAAGGACCTTCGGCTACCATCAAGTCGCATCATAATGTGGGGGGCCTTCCGCAAAAGATGAAACTGAAGGTGGTGGAGCCGCTGAAAACACTGTTTAAAGATGAAGTACGGACAGTAGGAAAAACCCTGGGTATTGATCCCGCCATTCTTGGTCGTCATCCGTTTCCGGGTCCCGGGCTGGGCATACGCATTCTTGGCGAAATTACCGAACAAAAGGTGGCGCTGCTTCAGGAAGCTGATGCTATATTTATCGATCGATTGAAGGCACATAACCTGTATGATAAAGTATGGCAGGCCGGGGCTGTACTGCTGCCCGTTTATTCCGTGGGGGTGATGGGCGATGAGCGCACCTACGAACAGGTAGTGGCCCTGCGGGCAGTAACCAGTACCGATGGCATGACTGCCGACTGGGCACACCTGCCGCATGAATTTCTGGCCGATGTGTCGAATGAAATTATCAATAAGGTAAAAGGTATAAACCGTGTGGTGTACGATATCAGCTCGAAGCCACCGGCAACCATTGAATGGGAGTGATGAAAAGTATGCGTACGTTATTTGTTTTACTCCTGTTGCTGACCACACCGGGCGTGGCTCAGGCACAGTCCTTTCAGCAAAAGTACGGCTATGCCAAAACCTTATTTAAGGAAGGCAAGTATAATCTCGCGCAGGAAGCCTTTAAAGAACTTATTCCTTATCAGGAAGGAAATCCGTTTTCACGATATGCATCTTTTTATTACGCGCTCAGCGCTTACCATCAGGGTTATCGTGCCGTTGCGCGCGACATGTTTTTGCAGATCAAATCCCTCTACCCGCAATGGAATCAAATAGATGAGGTAAACCTGTGGCTGGCCCGGATTTATTTTGATGAGAAAAATTATTTTCAGGGTCTGCAGGCTCTTGGTGAAATCAAAAGCAACAAACTGCAGAATGACAGGGATGCCCTGAAGCAACAGGCATTGGCCGGCGTACAGGAGTTGCACATAGCCAAATCATTGCACGAAAAATATCCCGATGACGAGGCAATAGCCCGCACCCTGGCACGGCTGCTGCGCAACTCAAAGGCTGCTGATGACCAGGCACTATTAACCCGTCTGATAGATGAGTTTCATTGGAAGAAAGCAGAATTTATTGAAGAAGCACCTCCAACGGTGAAGAAGAAAGTTTATACGGTGGCCGTTTTGTTTCCTTTTCTTACATCTACCCTCGAACCAACCCCACTTCGCAAGCGCAACCAGTTTGTTCTGGATTTATACGAAGGCATTAAGCTGGCAGTGGATTCACTGGCCAAAACAGGCATCAACATCAGCCTTCGGGCCTACGATACAGAACGAAATCCGGCAGTTATTCAGGAATTGCTGAATAAGGAAGAACTGAAAGCAGTTGACTTGATCATTGGCCCGCTGTTTCCGGAAGAAAACAAACCGGTGGCTGAATTTTCGCGCAAGAACCGTATCAATCAGTTTAATCCGGTAACGATGAACTATGATGCGGTGAACGACAATCCGTATGGGTTCCTTTTTCAGCCTTCTCTGGAAGTTATCGGGCAGGCATCGGCTGAATTTCTGAATAAATATAGTCGCAATAAAAAGTGCATGGTGTTTATGGGCGATACCAAACGCGATTCAATCCTGGCGGCCAACTTCCTGAAGAAAGCCAGGGAAACCAATCTTCGTATTTTGCAGATTGAACATTTTACCCGGGCCGAGTCCAATCGTATCATGTCGATACTGGCTACACCCACGGAGTTTGACGAGTTCAAGTATCCCAAACAGTTTACCTTACCCAAAGACAGCCTGGGCTGCATTTTTGTAGCTTCCGATGATCCGCTCATCTATACCAAAGTAATCAGCAGTGTAGAAACCCGCAAGGATTCGGTAACCATTTTGGGTTCGGAATCCTGGCTCGATCAGACTTCGGTCGATTTTGAAAAATACCAGCAACTGGGTACTGTTTTTTTTGCTCCTAACTTTGTGCCGGCTTTCAGTGATGCCGTGCAAAATTTTCAACACAGGTTTATGAGAATTCACGGACGACCATCTGCGGCTACGCAGTACACCGACTACGCAAGGATAGGCTATGAATTCATGATGTTTGTCGGACAACTGCTCCACCAAGGTGGTGTATATTTTCAGCACAGCCTGCAGGATGCACCTGCGAAAACAATATTTGGGAGGGACGTCATCTATTCCGGGTCGCACCGCAGCAACAATGTCGTGCCGTTTGTCCGGTTTCGCAATGGCGAACTGATAAAAATTGAAATCCGATGATTATGAATATGCTTTCAGTTGTACGCGAGGTAAGGTGGCTGCTGGTAACCATCATTGTCCAATGTGCAATCATTTTTGCCTGCATCATTTATTCCGTCAGGCTGCAGCAGCAAGGCATAGCACAGCAGTTGTGGGTAATGAACCAGTTTGCCCAGCTTCAGCATATCCGAGGAAAAATTTCCGAAGGCAATAACGCAGCTTATGCCGATGCACAGAAACATGCTGTACAGTTAAGCCAACGGCTGGAGCAGGCACAAGCCGGCCAGCTTGGCATGGCATTAGGTGAGACACTGGCGCTTGCGCTGAAGTCGTGGCAGCTGCCCGTAACGGGGTTGAGCGAACTGCTGCTGCAGGGTGATGTGGAAACAAGCAAGGATAAAATAACTGAATTGCTTGCCCGGGCACAAAGCGAAGCCGATAACAGCCTGTCGCTGGCGGGCGAAACCGCAGAAAAGTTATCCGCCAGGGCCTATTCATTCCGGCTGGCCGGGCTTGTATTTGCCGGATTGCTGAGCCTTACCTCACTGGGTTTTGTGGTGTTGATGCAATGGCGTTACCGGAGAAGTGAAAAACTGCATGCCGAAACATTGGAGAACGAAAAGGCACGCAGCCAGATGCTCACGCAGTTCATGGAGGCCATTTCAGCCGGTAATTACCAGGCCGAACTTACCGACATCAACGATGAGGCACTGGCCTCAAAGCTAAACACCATGCGCAACAAGTTGCGCAGCAGTGCAGAAACAGAAGCCCGCAGAAACCGTGCTGCATCCGGATTGGCACAGATTGGTGAAATTTTACGATCCACCAGCAATTCATCCGAGCTATACGATCGGATCATAAAATTTGTGGTCACCTTTACCAAAAGTAACCAGGGGGGCTTGTTTTTGCATCGGCAAGACGAAGATGGCAGAAACCAGTACCTTGAGCTGGTGGCTGCTTATGCATTTGAGCGAAAGAAATTTATAACAAAAAGCATTGATGTTGGCCAGGGGTTGGTGGGACAGTGCTTTCTGGAAGCAGAAAAAATTTTTATCACCAAAGTTCCCGATGATTATGTGCACATCACGTCCGGATTGGGCGAAGCCAATCCTAACTGCATATTGCTGGTGCCGCTAAAAACCGATGAACGGGTTATGGGTGTGATGGAGCTGGCCTCCTTTTCTGTATATGATGCGCATGAAATTGAGCTCATCGAAAAATTTGCCCAAAGCATTGCGGCCACCCTGGCCTCCGTTCAGGTAAATGAAAATACCCGGATGCTGCTGGAGCGTACCCAGCAGCAGGCCGAAGAAATGCGGGCACAGGAAGAGGAAATGCGCCAGAACATGGAAGAACTGGCTGCCACCCAGGAAGAAATGGCCCGAAAGGAAAAAGAATACATCAGGCGCATCCAGGAACTGGAAGAACAGCTTCAGGCACGTGCCGCGACCCCTTAAAACAACACAAAATCGGGCTTAATCATACATCGGTCATGCACAGGGGGTTACGTAACCGTGTTCAAACCGATAATTTGATTAATTTTACCAACCTTTACCAACCGCCCATGAATCGTTTTCTGCACTTTTTGCTTGCTGCGCTGGTCGTTCCGGCAGTTGTTTTGGCGCAGGGTGAACGTAAAGATAAAACAGCCGTTACCTATGAGGAAATTTACGATGAACCCTATTCGGTAAATAAGCTGTTTGTTCATCTTCAGCCCTTCTATGGCGAATTGTTCGCCACCAACATCAATGCCGGCTTTGGCATGGAAGCACAGTACTACCTGCAGGACAAGGTGGATTTCAAAGCGCATTTCCGCAAAACCTACAGCCAGAAATTTTATGACTTTACACGCGACCTGGCTGCTAAAACCTCGGATACAGACAACAGCATTCAGGTATTTAACTACTACGAGTTTGGTATAAACTGGCACGTGCGCGATTTCGAGGAGAGCTCAAAAACCAAAATGTTCCTGTACAAAAGCAGTTACAAAGGGAATAAATGGGCGGCTCGTGTTCCGCTTAGCGCGGAAATACCCTGTAAGGTGCGTAAAATATACGGTGCACGCCTGGGTGGCTTCATCTGGGACAGCGGCATACACCTGAATCGGGTAATGGATGACCAGGGCATCAGTTATTCCAACTTCGTCAGCGGTGATGGTGTTGCTCTGTCTGATTACACCACCACAGCCGATTTATTTACCAACATCGCCTCAAAAAGTTTATACCTGGGTGGTTCGATGACGTGGATACGCAACGTGGCCGTTCAGTTCGACAAGTTCGAACCGGGCGTAGATGATCTGATTCTTACTGTGTTCTTCGACCTGATGTATGCGCCCTCACTGCGACTGGACAACATTGTGTATACACCACGCGATACGGGCGGCCAGCCCATACTCACCGAACGCCGTTCATATAGCGTAGCACCGGTTGATTTAAAAAGTTTTGGCATCCGTGCCGGTATTGAAGGAAAATTCAACCGCCAGTTTTCATGGGCCTATGGCGGGGAAATCGGGTACCGGCCCGGGGTGGAAGGTAAAACCTTTTATGCCCTGCTTAAAATCAGCATTCCTGTTTTTGGCACCAACCTCGATTATTCAGTAGAGGCCTTTGGCAAATAAGCAGCATTGCGATATCCTCATTACCCACGCCACCCTGGTACAGGTGCGCGAAGGTGCTACCAGTGTGCTCAGGGGCAAGGAAATGGCACACCTGCCGGTTCTGCCCAATGCCTACCTGACAATCGCCTCAGGCCGGATTCAGGACTATGGTTCTGTAATAAATCTGCCGAATAACCTGGAAGCCAGGCACCATATCCGGGCGCCAGGCTGTTTTGTTTTTCCTGCCTTTGTGGATTCGCACACTCACCTTGTGTTTGCTGCACCACGCGAAGAAGAATTTGTGATGAAAATAAAAGGTGCCACCTATGCCGAAATAGCTGCCCGTGGCGGAGGCATTCTGAACAGCGCCCGCAAATTGCAGCAGCTTTCTGAAGACGAACTGCTGGAACGCTCGCTGCCCCGTGCATGGGAGATCATCGGTACCGGCACCGGAGCGGTGGAGATAAAAAGCGGTTACGGACTCACGCTCAAAGACGAAATAAAAATGCTGCGCGTGGCCAGGCGCATCGGCCGTGAAACACCGCTTACCGTAAAGACCACCTTCCTGGGAGCACATGCGGTGCCCGAAGGCTACAGCAAAGCTGATTACATTGAACTGATTATCCGGGATATGATCCCGGCAGTAGCCGAAGAAAGACTGGCTGATTACATTGATGTGTTCTGTGAAGAGGGTTTTTTTACGCCCGATGAAACGGAACGCATTGTAGAGGCGGGCAAACGCTACGGCATGAAACCCCGCCTTCATGCCAACCAGCTGGCCCGCTCAGGAGGTGTGCAGGTAGGTGTTAAAACAGGAGCACTGAGCGTGGACCACCTCGAACAAACAGGTGATGAAGAAATTGAGGCGTTGCGCCATAGTAACACCATACCTGTGGCATTGCCCGGTGCTGCTTTTTTTCTGCGCCTGTCGCAGGCGCCCGGTCGTAAAATCATTGATGCAGGCCTTCCGCTAGGCATTGCTTCCGATTATAACCCTGGCAGTTGTCCCACAGGAAACATGCCGCTCATGCTCGCGCTGGCCTGTATTCAGATGCGATTAACACCTGAGGAGGCAATCAATGCCGCAACTATCAACACCGCCTGTGCACTGGAACTGCAAACTACGCATGGTTCCATCACGCGCGGCAAGCAGGCCAACCTTTTTATAACCGTGCCCATGCCTTCGGTGGCTTACCTGCCCTATGCCTACGGAAGCCGCCTTACAGACACGATAATCCTGAACGGAGAAATTATTGCGGACGGTCGATTTGTGCCGAAAAAGTAATTTTGCTGTTGAGCGTGGCAGCCACAGAGCAATATTTTTCCAGCGATAAAGCAGCTACTTTCTGAAGCTCCTGTTCCGTAACATCGGGTGAGCTGATGCGGAAAAGACAGTGAATATCCGTGAATCTGCGTGGCGGATCGTCCTTGCGAACACCCGTGGTTTCAATTGTGAACTGGTGAATGGTCTTCCTGCGCTTCTTCAGCATGATTACAATATCTACTGCTGCGCATGCCGACAGAGAGGACAGGAGCAGCTCTACGGGCGACTGGTTAGTTTTCACAGACGCCTCGCGCATGTCGATGCGCACAGTGTGGCCGGAAGCATTCGCGGCTTCGTACACCTCGTCTTCCAGCATGCGTGTAATGATTTTCATGTCTTTTCCGATGTGTTCAAAATTAGGTTACTTTACCGTGATTTAGCCAACTTGCATCATGATTTTTAACCGTGCACTGGAAGAAAAACTAAAGCGAATCATCCGCGATATACCTGATTACCCGAAACCGGGTATTGTATTTAAAGACATTACACCGGTTTTAACCGATCCGCTGCTTATGCGCGAAGCAACAGACGCATTACTGAACCATGCCGCATCGGTAAAGCCCGATGCTGTGGTGGCCATTGAAGCACGTGGCTTTATTTTCGGTAGTGTGCTGGCGTATCACCTCAATTGTGCCTTTGTGCCGGTGCGCAAGTTGGGCAAGCTTCCCTACCGCACAGTAAGCGAAAGCTATGCGCTGGAATACGGTACCTCATCGGTAGAGATGCACGAAGATGCCCTGCAACCCGGGTGGCGTGTGCTTATCCATGACGACCTGCTGGCCACAGGCGGGACAGCGAGTGCCGCTGCCGCACTGGTGCAGAAACTCAAGGGAGTAGTAGCAGGTTTTTCCTTTCTGGTGAACCTGGGTTTTCTGCCGGGCGAAGAGACCATCCGCCGGAAATACGGGGTTCAACCCGGATACCTTGTAAAGTTTTAATGATACCTTGCGGGTAACAAAATGCCGATTTAAGTTGTTAAGAAAACCAATGCAGGAAATACAACTGGTACCCATGTTTCCGCTGGCCATTTTGCCCCTTCCGGGCGAACTGGTGCCCCTGCATATTTTTGAGCCGCGCTACCGGCAATTGCTGCAGGATGCCGAACAGCACGACATTGGTTTTGGTATCTATTTTAACCACGAAATGAATAAGGCCCGCATAGGTTCGTGGATGAAGTTGGAGAGCGTACTCAAGCGTTATCCGGGTGGTGAATCGGATATTGTGGTGAAGTGCGAAGATGTTTTTACCATGCATACCCTGTATCGCAATTTTAAAAGAAAAATGTACCCGGGCGGCACAGTTCAGTTCCGTAAAGTAGATCAACAGGAATTGCCGGGCGCCCGGCTGAGCGAACTGTTCCGCAAATACATGGTGAGGCGCAACATTACCCGACACGAGGCCTTTTTCAGCATCTATACCGTTGCCCAGCTCATCAACCTCGATGCAGCTGAGCGCTACCGTTTTTTAAACCTCGAAAACAGCCATCGTGAGCAATTCCTGTTGCAGCAGCTCACCTGGCAGATGCGCCTGCTGGATGCCGAACAGAAAAGCAGGGATGTGTATCAGTGGAATTAACGCCTGAATATGTTTCACCACCTTGTACGTAAGGTTATTTCGCTTCCGCGATTTTAACCTTCGCCCCTGTACACTTTTGGTTTATATACCAAATCAGCGATCGCTTCGGTACACTTCGCTGCCCAACAACCGTTTAAACACAGCTTCACTGCTCAATGAGCTTGGCCCCTGAACACCTCTTTATTAAGCCCGCAACGCAGCATGGAAGCCCCGAAATACGGGTTTTTGATTTCTTCGAATTCGCTCAGCCAGTAAGCTCCCGCATCGTCAAAAGCCATCGGGCAGTATGCTTTCCAGGCTTTACCGGTACTGATGCCGAATTTCTCCACAGCCTCTATCAGTGCGTCCGAAAGTTCTTCGAAAGCTTTTCGTTGTTCGTCCAGTGTCTTTGCCTTTTCCAGAGCCCGGGCAGCTGTTTCTGTCTTCTTTTTTATTTCCTTCCAGGTCTTATCTGCCTCTTCATTCTGTGGCTGGTGGCTAACTGCCTTCATGGCCTGCAGCACAGCAGTTGCTCCATCGGCAGCTTTGTCTTTATCGGATGCCACAAGTGCATTTTTTACAGCATAGTAGGCAGAGAGTACTCCCGACAATTGTTCCCGGAACTTTGAAGACACCCCGCTACCTTGAGCCGGTCGGTTCATCATGCTGTATCGGCCGGTGAGTTGGGCCGATGCATCAACGGCAAAAGTCCCCTCGGCTACCACTTCCTCACCTTCTTCCAGCCCGCTTTCTACTATATACAGGTTGTTCATCTTCGGGCCTAAGGTTATTTCGCGTATTTCATAGGCTGGGTGGGTATCGCTGTGCCTCACGTACACCACCGATCGGGGCCCCGTCCATAAAATCGCTGAGGCCGGTATAACCAGCACATCCGATTTACCGGGTAATTTTACGCGCATGGTTGCATTCACCAGCATTTCGGGTTTCAATAACATGGTGGTATTGTTTATCTCGGCGCGTACCTGTGTGGTTCGTGTAATTGCGTCAATAACCGGGTTAATGTGTTTTACAATGGCTGTGAAGCTTTGACCGGGCAGGGCAGGAGTGTTGAAATGTATGGCAGAGCCCTTCTGTATCCAGGGAAGGTCGGTTTCGAAGGCATCGAGTACCACCCACAGGTTGTGCAGGCCGGCAACCTCCATCAGCGCACTGCCAGTGTTCACATAATCGCCAGCACTTACCAGGCGCCGGATAATGACACCGCTTACATCGGCATATACTTCAAAAAGTTCCCTTACCTGATTTGCCGCTTCGATGGCATCAATTTGCCGGTCATTCAATTTCCAAAGACGCAGTTTGTTACGGGCGGCCTGATACAGCTCCGGCGAGACATCAACAAGCTTTTTGGCTTCCAACAGCTCTTGTTGTGCTGTTATGAGCTCAGGTGAATAGATAAGTGCCAGTTTGTCACCTGCCCGTACCGTCTGTCCTTCCGCGCTGATGAATAACTGTTCAATGCGTCCGGGAAACTTGGCGGTAATGGCAGAAAGCCGCTCTTCATTTACTGCTATTTTTCCTGTTAAATGGATTTCTGCCGAAGCGGGTGCCCGTTTCACTTTTACTGTCTGCACGCCCGCAGCCACCCTGTCAGATTCGGTTAGCTGATGTATGTAGGGGTTGGTGTTTTCGGATGTAGTGGTTACCGGAATCAGATCCATGCCACACAGCGGACATTTCCCTGGTCCGTTTTGGCGTATTTGCGGGTGCATGGAGCAGGTATATTGTTGTGCAATAGCCTGCTCATGTTCGTGCGATTGTTCTTTACCGGATTTGGTAAAAAGCCAGCTGGCAACAAGGCCGGCAGCAAAGAATAAAAGATATAGAAAGATGCGTTTTGTTTTCATGGTTGATAGCAGGTTAGTTTGTTGTAAAGTTTGTCAGGTTATAAAATGCAGAAACCAGAATGTGCTGATTGGTCAGGGTGCTTAATCGTTCCTTTTTATAATTGAGCAGGGCCTGACGCTGCAACAACAGGTCTTCAATTTTGCCCGTACCGGTTTCATAGGCGGTGGTAAGCAGCCGCAGCATGTGTTGTGTAAGTGCGATTTGGTCATTGAGCAACTGCAGTGTCTGTTTATTATCTTCCCAGGCGTTGATCAGTTGCTCTAATTCATTTTCAAGGTTAAGCTGTGTTGCAGCAACAGTGCTTCCGGCAGCCGATTGCAGCAGGGTAGCTTCATTTTTCAGGGATTGATATTTTTTCCGGTACACGGGCAGGGAAAGCGTAACCATGGGCATAAACATATTCTCTCCACCCATGGGCATATTTAGCGCTTCATCCATACGGGGCCGGAAAATCATGTACGCCAGGCCTACGCCAATCATGGGGCGTCCCATCAGCTGGTTCATGCGAATCTGGGTGGAACGCACCTGTTCTTCCAGGCGGTTCATTTTTATCATCGGATGCCTGCCGATAAGTGAATCGCGCATCATCTGGATACTGGCCGGCAGAACTGGTTCGGTTAGGGTATCGGCAAGAACAAGGGATTCCTGCAAATCGGTATTCAGCAGATTTACAAAGCGCGCAGTGAGTTGTTGATGCTTGTTTTTCAACCTGGCGGCTTGCGCGTCCAGCTCTTTGATTTGCAGCTGTATGCGCAGCACGTCAGCCAACGATCCGGCAGATGGCTGCATGCTGATCATGTTTTCGGCCGGTGCCTCAGCCATGGTGCCTGTGGAAGTGTTACCCATGTTCATACCCCCTGCAGGTAAAGAGGGTCCGGTGCTTTCTTTCATACGTCCCGTGGCCGATGGCTGAGCGGCAGTACCAGCGCTGGCTTTGTACCGCGTAAAGGCCAGTTTTTCAAAAGCCAGTAGAATAAGCCGTTCTTCCTCCAGCAGTTTCAGCTGACGATCATTTTCATACAACTGGTACCACAGGGTGCGCACCTCATGAAAAAGATTGTTTCGTGCTTCAATGTATGCTTCCAGTTTCATCTGCGACATATAGGTTGCTTCATGCTGGGCAGCCTGTCGCAACCCTGACCAGGGCAGCATCTGCATAAGCGATATCTCAGAGAGCTGTTGCCCCATGAAACGATCCATATATAACCCGTTGTGCGACACAAAGGTATTTATTGTGAGCTCCGGATCGGGCAGGGCCCGTGCCTGTGGTATTTTTTCCAGAGCAGCCAGATATTCCTGGTATCGCGCCTGCAACATAGGGTTGTTGGCAGCGGCCATGCTCAGGTAATCATTCAGGGTTTGGGCATAAACAATGCGCTGCGGTAAGGGTGTCGTAGCCAGTACCATCGTTACAGAGATACTTACAAGCAATTTTCGGATAGTCATATCGGTACGGTTATGTTGGTATGGTGGTGTTGCTATTCAATGTGTATTTTGCGATTGCGAAACTCTCCGCTCTTCTTTCCAGGCGTACAATACGGGCACCACAAAAAGGCTGATAAGCGCTATGCTCATGCCGCCAAAAGCCGGAATGGACATGGGAATCATAATGTCCGATCCTCGGCCCGAAGAGGTAAGCACGGGCAGCAGCGCAATAAGGGTGGTTGCTGTGGTCATCAGGCAGGGGCGCAATCTGCGCAAGCCGGCTTCCAGCACCGCCTGCCGTACTTCGCTTATGGTTTGCGGCTGGTTGTTATTGAAACTTTGCATCAGGTAGGTGCCCATCACTACACCGTCATCGGTGGCTATGCCAAACAGGGCGATGAAGCCTACCCACACAGCTACGCTGAGGTTGTAAGGGTGCATGTGGAACAAGTCGCGCATGTTGACGCCTGCCAGGCTGAAGTTCATAAACCAGTCTTGCCCGTAAAGCCATAACATCACAAAGCCACCCGATAAGGCCAGTGCAATAGCTGAAAAGATGAAGAATGTTGTGCTCACTGACCGGAACTGGAAGTAAAGAATAAGAAAGATGACGATGAGCGAGAACGGAATGATAAAAGCCAGGCGCTGTTCAGCGCGCACCTGGTTTTCATAACTGCCGGAAAATTTAAAACTCACCCCTGAAGGAACCACCAGTTCGCCGGTAGCAATTTTATGATTCAGGTAGCGCTGTGCTTCTTCTACAACGGCTACTTCGGCGTAACCGTCTTTTTTGTCGAGCATGATATAGCCCACCATAAAAGAATCTTCCCCGCGTATCATCATCGGGCCGGGGCGGTAGCTGATAGCGGCAATTTCCTGAAGCGGAACCTGGGCGCCTGAAGGTGTTGATATGAATACTCTGTTTAAGACTTCCGGGTTATCGCGCCATTCGCGGGCGTAGCGTGTTCGTACACTGTATCTTTCCCTTCCTTCTACGGTGGTAGTAAGCGACATGCCACCCAGTGCTGCCTCAATATATTCATGCACATCGGCAATGCTCAGGCCATAACGCGCCAGGGCTTTGCGGTTTGGTACAATTTCCAGATAGGGTTTGCCCAACGAACGATCGGCATACACTGCCTCGGCTTTTACCGATGGTACCTCTTTCAGGTACTTTTCCAGTTCCAGACTAAAGGCTTCAATGGTTGCAAGGTCGGGGCCGTACACCTTTACTCCCATGGGAGCGCGCATACCGGTTTGCAGCATCACCAACCGTGTTTCAATGGGCTGCAGCTTGGGCGCAGAAGTGATGCCCGGCAACCGGGTGGCTTTCACAATTTCATTCCAGATGTCCTGAGGCGAACGGATATGATCCCGCCATTGCCTGAAATATTCTCCGTTGCTGTCTTCGATCAACTGCCCCTGCTCATCGCGCATGAAGTTTCCGTTGTTATCGGTTTTAAAGCGTTTTTTCCGTCCCTGTTCGTCTGTTATGTACTCGGGCTTATATAAAATGATGTTTTCAAACATCGACATTGGCGCAGGATCAATGGCAGTTTCTGCACGACCGGCCTTACCCACCACCATTTCTACTTCGGGCACGGCTTTAGCCAGGCGGTCGAGCTGCTGCACTATCTGTTTGTTGAATTCCACACCTGAATGCGGCATAGAAGTAGGCATGAGCAGGAAAGCGCCTTCATCCAGCGATGGCATAAATTCCTTGCCCATGCCGGGGAAGGTGTGTGTAAGTGTACTCCATAGTGTAGTGGTTCGGATATTCCATCCGATAAGGTCGGCACCTTTTTCAGCAAATGAAAATACACGACTAAATCCCAACCAAATGACCAGTCCGAAAAACACAATAACAGTGGGTATCAGAAGAAACTTGCCTTTATTACTCAGGCACCACTGCAATAACCTTGGATAAGCGCGCATGAAAGCATAGAACCCTCCGAGAATGAATAGAATAATGAAGGCTGTAAACATGAAATTGGTAAATCTGCTGTTGCCCGCGCCCAGCGGCAGCCAGTAGGTGCCAAGCAGCCACGTTACCACAAGGGTAGCTATGATGATGGTTGTTTTTTCATGGTGTTTTGAAAATGTTTCAGGATAGTAATGACTTAACAGGTTATTTACAGCAAATAAGACAAGCGCTGTTCCTGCCCAGGGCAATAAAAAGAACATGACAACTGCACCTGCAATCAACATCAGATAATTGCTGAACAAGCGCACCTTTTTTTGGGAAATTTTCCATGCAAAGGTCCAGTGGAGAAAGGCCGGCATGAACAACAGCGCGAACAGCAGTGCTGCGATGAGTGCAAAGGTTTTGGTCCATGCCAACGGGCCAAACAGCTTTCCTTCGGCCGCTTCCAGCGTGAACACCGGAAGGAAGCTGATGATCGTGGTAGATACGGCTGTGATGATAGCCGATGATACTTCGGCTGCCGATTTGTAAACCGTAGTTATGAGCGACTGGCCGGCAGGTGCCTGTTTGAGATGCTGCAGAAAATTTTCGCTGAGGATAATACCCAGATCTACCATGGTACCGATAGCAATAGCTATGCCCGAAAGCGCTACGATGTTGGCATCTACCTGAAAGTATTTCATGAAAATGAAACAAATCAATACACCAAAGGGTAGCAGGGCTGAAATGAGCAACGAAGTGCGCAGGTTAAACACCATCACAATAATTACAATGATGGTGATGAGGATCTGGAGCGACAGCGCATCATACAACGTACCCAGTGTTTCCTGAATGAGCGTAGTGCGGTCGTAAAACGGAACAATGGTAACTTTTGCAAGCGTACCATCATCAAGTTTTTTTGCCGGCAGGCCGGGTGCGATTTCTTCGATCTTCTTTTTCACTTCCTTAATCACAGCCATCGGGTTGCTGCCATAGCGTGCAATAACCACTCCGCCCACGGCTTCGGTGCCGTTTTTATCCAGTATACCGCGCATGGTGCGGTCGGCAGGGCCCATGGTTACGTGGGCTATATCTTTTATGCGCACCGGCACATTTCCGGTTGCGCGCACTACGGCTTCTTCGATATCAGCAATACTTTTAATGTAGCCCAGGCCGCGGATAAAATATTCTACCTGATTGATTTCGATGGTGTTGGCGCCTGTTTCACGGTTGTTGTTGCGCAGCGCCTGCATCACCTCCATCATGGAAATATTCCAGGCCTTCATAGCCGTGGGGTTGAGGTCTACCTGATATTCTTTGATGTAACCACCAATGGCAGCGACTTCAGCCACACCGGGTACGCTGCTCAGGGCATAGCGCACGTAAAAATCCTGTACACTGCGTAATTCGTGCAGGTCCCAGCCACCTGTTGGGTTGCCCTTTTCGTCCCTGGCTTCGAGTGTGTACCAAAACACCTGTCCGAGTGCGGTAGCGTCCGGACCCAGTCGTGGTTGTACGTTCTCAGGCAGCAGGCCGGGAGACAGTGCGTTCAGCTTTTCCAGCAAGCGGGATCGTGCCCAGTAGAAATCCACCTCATCCTCAAAAACTACGTAGATGGATGAGAATCCGAACATAGAGGAACTGCGGATGGTTTTTACACCCGGCATGCCCAGCAGGGCGGTGGTGAGCGGGTAGGTAACCTGGTTTTCCACATCCTGCGGAGACCGGCCCATCCATTCGGTAAAGACAATTTGCTGGTTTTCGCCTATATCGGGAATGGCATCAACGGGTACAGGGTTGCGCGGCAGAAATGGTACGTGCCAGTCGAATGGCGCAGTAATTATTCCACCGGCAACCAACACCAGCAGCGCCAGTACGGTTACCAGTTTTTGCTCCAGAAAGAATTTGATAATGCGGTTGATCATTATATGTGTCCGGTTTAAGTGTGATGAAAAAGAAAACAAAACAGCCGTTCAGGCAAAATGAAAACCGGAGAGAATCAGATTCGCAGGATGTGAATGAAAGAAAGAATATAGCGTCCGGTAGATGTTGGCGGATGCCCGAACATGACAGGCGTACGAACCGCACTCCTTATTTGCGGAAGTTGAAAGAAATCAGCTACGGTGATTTGGGTAATGAAATAAAATGCGGGGCTGATGGTTACAGCCGACTGCGCAAGTTGCAAAACAGATGCTTCGTGTTCAATCTGTTCGTTGTCGCAGCATTGGTCCATTGCCCTGTGGTGGCAGGGCGGCAATGACTGGTGTCCGCAGCCATCGGCCTCATTCAGCAGGGTAATGGCTTTTACCTTACCCCGGCACAGGTGAATGCCTACATAAAAACTGCTGGAGGCTGCCAGCACCAGCACAGCAAGAAATACGGACAATATGGTGCGGAAATGCCGCATGCGGTATGCAAAGGTACGGAATTTAGACCAAAATAGTTACTGCCTTCACGCAGGGAAACTGTTTAGGCACCAGGTTTGAATGGCAATGGCCGCCCCGGTTGGCCATGAAAAGGATACAATCTGCAATTGGGTGCTGCATAACCACGCACGTGATGAGGTCTGATGGCTACACTTGCTCGGCCTTATATCCGACTTTGGCCAGTGATGCGATGAGGGTATCTGCATCTATATCCGCTTCAATGGTAAGCAGGCGCTGCGGGTCAGACAAATCCACCTGCCATTTGCCCTCACCGGCCTTTGCATCCAGAACAGGTTTGACAGCGGCTATGCAGCCGGAACATTTCAGATTGGTTTTGAATTGCAACTTTTTCATGGTGCTATAATTTTTTGATTTTTAACCGTAAGCTGTTGCTTACCACACTTACTGAACTCAGCGCCATGGCTGCACCGGCAACCATGGGATTGAGCAGAAAGCCATTAACCGGATAGAGCACGCCTGCCGCCACGGGTATGCCGATGATGTTGTAAATAAATGCCCAGAAAAGATTTTGCCGAAGGGTAGCCATGGTGAGCAAAGATAAACGCAGTGCTTTGGCCACATACCGCAAATCGGACGTGAGCAGTGTAACGGATGCAGTTTCCAGCGCTATATCTGTTCCTTTGCCCATGGCTATACTCACATCGGCGGTGGCAAGGGCAGGGGCATCGTTAATGCCATCGCCTACCATGGCTACGGTATAACCCTTTTCTTTTAGCTTGCGGATAAAATTGGTTTTGTCCTGCGGCAGGGCCGATGCCTGGTAATGTGTTATCCCTATCCGGGCAGCTACCGATTGCGCTGTTTGTTCAGTATCGCCAGTCAGCAGGTAAACCTCTTTGCCGAGTTGCCTCAGATGGCTCACTGCCTCATAAGCTGATTCCCGTATTTCATCGGCTATGGCAATAGCTGCCAGCACCTTCCGGCTGTCGGCAAACCAAATCACGGAATAACCTTGGGCTCGCCATTGCCGGCTTTGTGCTTCCAAATGTGCACAATTCATGCTGCCTGTTTCGGCCAGCAGCTGGTCGTTACCGGCCACATAAATATGCTGTCCGGATTTACCACGAATACCCTTGCCGGGGATGTTTTCAAAATCGGTAACGTCCGCGGGTGTAACGGATAGCTTGTTGAAATAGGTTATCACAGCCTGTGCCAGCGGGTGTTCTGATTTGCTTTCGAGTGCATACAGTATTCCTGCCAGTTTTTCCGTATCATCTAATCCTTCCAGCCAGGCCAGATCAATTACTTCGGGTTTGCCTTTGGTAAGTGTACCGGTTTTGTCGAATACCACAGCATTTACCCGGTGGGCGCGTTCCAGGCTTTCGGCATCTTTTATCAGGATGTTGTGCTCGGCACCTTTACCAATGCCAACCATAATGGCCGTAGGTGTGGCCAGCCCAAGAGCACAGGGGCAGGCAATAACCAACACGGATATTGCTGTTACAAGTGCATGACTGAGTGCCTCTTCGCCACCGGCTATCATCCATACCGTAAAGGTGAGCAGAGCCACTCCCATAACTACCGGCACAAATATGCCGGCCAGTTTATCGGCCAGTTTCTGGACAGGCGCCTTGCTGCCCTGGGCTTCCTGTACGGTGTGTATGATACGGGACAGTACCGTTTCGGCACCTACCTGTTGTGCCTGAAACTGAAAACTGCCCTGTTGGTTGATGGTTCCGGCAAATACCCTGTCACCCTCTTTTTTAAAAACCGGAACGGGCTCACCGGTAAGCATGCTTTCATCAATATAAGAATGACCAGCAAGGATAACTCCGTCAACGGGAATTTTTTCACCGGGTTTTATAATAATAACATTGCCAGGCTTGACTTCAGCGGCTTCGGCTTCATGTTCTTCGCCATTAACAAGAATGCGCACCGTTTTTGGCTGAAGACCTATAAGTTTTTTGATTGCCGATGAGGTTTTGGCTTTGGCCCGCTCTTCGAGTAACTTACCCAGCGTAATGAAGGTTATGATTACGGCTGCCGCTTCGTAATACACATGTGCATGGAGGCCACGCGCATGCCAGAAATCAGGGAAAAAGGTATTGAAGGCACTGAACAGAAATGCGATGCCGGTTGAGAGGGCAACTAAGGTGTCCATGTTGGCCCGGCCGTGACGGGCTTGTTTAAAGGCATGAATAAAGAATGACCTGCCGAAATAGAATACCACGGGTGCGGTGAGCAGCATGGAAAGGTAGGTACCACCCTTCCAGTTCATCAGGAACATGCCGATGATCACCACGGGCAAAGACAAGGCAGCCGACCAGATGGTGCGGCTTTTCAGTTCTGCAACATATTTTTGTTTAGCTTCCTGCTGCAACGTGAGCGCATCTGCAGTACCGTTGGTATGGATAATAAGGTCGTAGCCGATAGACTGAACGGCTTGACGAAGTGCTTCGGGGCTTACGGCAGCAGGATCGTATTCTACCTGGGCGGTGTGGGCTGCAAAGTTCACGGAAGCATTTTTAACGCCCTGAACATGCTTTAGTGCAGACTCTACGTTTACAGCACAGCCTGCACAGCTCATATCGAGAACCTGGAAGGTTTGTTTCAATTCCTGGGGGTTTTGAATTATTTTTCCATAGACTAACAGTATTTTCCTGCAAAAGATTTCGTTTAAGGCTGCCTTGCCTTATTTTTCTGTTCTTTTAATAAGCAAACAGTTCATCATTGGTAGTCGTATCGGTTAACAAGCAGTCTATGGCCTCCCTGTGGGTGGCAAATACTTTAAAGTTTTTCCGTAAGAAGGGGCGATATCCTTTCGGAAATGAAATAAAGAGCAAACAGGGACTATCAGGCAAATTGTTTTTCGCCCAACAGGTAGTCGTCTATAATCTGTTTGAAAACCTGTTTGGGAAAAGCACCCGGCTGCATGGCCGGCTGCCCCTTGGTAGGGATAAACAGAAATGTGGGGATGCTGCGGATGCCAAACACGGCCGACAGTTCGGGTTCGGCTTCGGTATCAACTTTAAAAATATGAATTTTCCCATCGTATTCTTTCGCCAGTTCTTCCAGCACGGGTGCCACCATGCGGCAGGGTCCGCACCAGTCGGCATAAAAATCTATGATGGCCGGCAAGGTGCCCTTGTAGTTCCACTCCTTATCGGTTTCATAGTTAAAAACCCTGTTCTTAAAGTCTTCGGTGGTAAGTTTAGTGGTCATGCTAGGTAAAATTTTGTGCAAAGTACGGAAATGAAGGCCGGCACTTCCGTGACTTTGGTTACTTTGTAGATGGGTTAGTCAATAACCGTTTTGTTCAGGTCAATCCTTATTTATTTCCTGAAATAATCCGGCAGATCATTGTCGGTTGTGTTCTTATCCAGCATAAACTGCAGGGCCTCTTCTCTGGTTTCAAAACTTCTGAAATTCCGCTGCAAGGCGATATTGAAGCCTTTTAGCAGAATTTTCTGAGTAAAGCTTAATCCCACAAACGCCATTTTTTCGATGTAGGGCAGCACTTCTAAAGTGATCTCCCTTGCTTGGATAATAAATGCCGGTGTAACATAGTTTTTGTGATTGAAATAGCTGATTATTAGTACCGGCTTCTTATCCTGAAGGATCATTTGCTTTACTTTTTTCAGCAACTCCGTCATGCCCGCTTCTTTCAGGTGGCTGTAGTTTACTTCAAGTATGTTTTTGTCGGTCAGTTCGGTTTTGCTGATGCGGTCCATCAGTTTATGTATTTTTTAAACCACCACTGAAACACCACCAGTGCCCAGATGCGGGCATGGATATCACCGGGGCTTACCGCGAAAAGTCTGCGTTTCAGTTTTTCTATTTCAATGTAGTTAAAAATATCCTGTTCGCGAATGGTTTTTTCCGCAAGCAGGTCGTTCAGAATCAAAGATTTCATTTCGCTGCGAAGCCATTTCAGCAGGGGTACTTCAAAACCCTTCTTCGGGCGGTTGTACAAAGCTGCTGGTAACAGATCGCGGAATGCATCCTGTAGAATGCGTTTGCGCAGGTTTCGGCTGACCTTAAATTCTGCCGGAAGGCTGAAGACAAAGTTGACGAACTCCACATCCAGAAAAGGGTTGCGTACCTCAAGGCTGTTGGCCATGCTCATCAAATCTACTTTCATCAGCATGTCGTTGGGTAGTACCAGCTTCATGTCGGTAAGCAAAATATCATTCAGGTTATCCTTTTCCGCGATGGTTTCCAGCCATTTGGCTTTTCGTTCTTCAAAAAGGTTAAGCTGAAGCTGTTTGCGGGAAGACTCGGACAGCAAGCGCAGGGCTTCCTGGCAATCACTCAGCCCGGCCCATTGCCAGTATCTTTCGGCCGGGGGCAGGCGCATGCCGCGCGCAAAGCGTTCAAGCTGCCGGATGCGGTTGCTGATAAAATCGTTGCGTGATTTGGGCAGAATCTTCCACAGCGGTAGCAAAGCAGTTACCAGATGCTCCTTCCAGCCCGGATGCAGGGCACGCCAATGGGCTTCGTGCTTGTTGTAGCCGCCCAGCAGTTCATCGGCACCATCGCCCGATAGGGCCACTGTAGCATGCTTGCGTGTTTCGTTACTCAGTATGTACACGTTGATAGCGGATGAATCGGCAAAGGGCTCGTCCATGTAATTCAGGATGTCGTGCAGGTGGCCGTATAAATCATTATTGGTTAATGAAAACACCGTGTGTTCGGTACGGAAGTGGTTGGCTACCATACGTGCATAATGTGTTTCATCGAAGAACGGTTCATCGCGGAAGCCGATGGAAAAGGTGTGTAGATCGGGTTTGTGGCGGCTGGCCAGGGCCGTCACTACCGATGAGTCAATGCCGCCACTTAAAAAGCAGCCCAGCGGCACATCGGCCACCAGCCGGCGTTGCACGGAGGCCTCTAAAAGTTCGCAACATCGATCCAAAGCTGTTTCATATTTCAACTCCACCTGGTTGGCACGCGGTATTTCATAATATTTTTCAACGTGCAGTTGACGCGCACCAACGCGTATGTAATGACCCGGCAACAGTTTTTTTACAGAACGTAAAATGGTGTAGGGGGCAGGAATATAATTGAGTTGTAAATACGTGTAAACAGACTCGTAATCTAAAGTTTTGTCTATACCATATTGCAGCACTGCCTTCATCTCTGAAGCGAAGATGAACTTGTCTTCATCGAACAGATACAACAAAGGTTTTACACCGAAGCGGTCGCGGGCCAGCAGGAATGACTGTTCCTGTTTGTCGTACAGGCAGAAGGCAAAAAAGCCGTTGAGTTTGCCAAGTGCATTTTCTTTTTCGCAGATAAGCAACTTCAGCAAAACTTCCGTATCCGACTGGGTCAAGAACTTTACACCTTGTTTTTCCAATTCGTGGCGCAGTTCGCGATAGTTGAAAATTTCACCGTTATAGACCAATGCATATCTTTTTGTCTCATCCCACATGGGCTGGTTGGCCTGGTCGGATAGGTCGATTATAGATAGTCTACGGTGGCCTAAACCTACAAACGGGTCGTGATAGATATCCTGAAAGTCGGGTCCGCGTTTTTCCAGCGCGCGTGTAGCGGCCGCAAGATGAATCATGTTCATCTTGCCCACCAGGTTAAAAGCCATTATACCGGTAATGCCGCACATCAGTCGCCAAAGCTAATGCCCAATCCGCGGGCAGCTTTTATCAGATAAGATTCTTTTTGCACAAAGTTATATTCGCGTGTCGCTTCTTCCAGTGATACGTAAGCGATGTTGTTGTTTTTCAGCGCCACCATTTTACCGAACTCACCGTGGATAACCAGCTCCATGGCTTTTACACCGAAGAGCGATGCGAGAATGCGATCGAATGCTGTGGGTGTGCCACCGCGCTGGATGTGTCCGAGCACGGTTTCGCGTATTTCGGCTTTACAGCCTGCCTCTTTCAGTTGCTGTGCAAGCTGGTAGGCAATGCCACCAAGTCGTTTGTGCTCCGAGCCTTTTTCGCCCTCACGGGCTACTACCGTGCCATCTTTTGGCCGGGCGCCTTCCGCCACCACAATGTTTACAAAACCTTTTCCGCGCACATAGCGGGCGTCTATTCGTTTAACCAGCTTGTTTACGTCATATGGAATCTCAGGAATCAGGCATATTTCTGCTCCGCCGGCAATGGCGGTGTGCAGGGCAATCCATCCGGCATCGCGGCCCATCACTTCCATGATCATTACACGGTGGTGGCTTTCGGCCGTAGTAACCAGTTTATCAAATGCATCGGTGGCAATTTGTACGGCTGTTTGAAAACCGAAGGTCATATCGGTAGCCGATAAATCGTTGTCGATGGTTTTGGGCACGCCTACGATGGGCAGGCCTTTTTGGTACAGTACGCGCGATATGCGTTGCGAGCCATCGCCTCCGATGTTGATAACCGCATCAAAGCCCAGGGCTTTGATTTTTTGTACGAGCTCGTCCGAACGGTCCACTTCTTTTATGGAACCATCCGGCTGTACAACCGGGTATTTCAGCGGATTGGATTTATTGGTGGTTTTCAGGATGGTGCCGCCTTTTACGTGGATACCTGCCGTCTTTTTTGCAGTGAGGCGTACTATATGCTGAGGCTCATTCAGTATGCCATTGAAGGCTTCGATGCTTCCCCACACCTCCCAATTTTTTTCTTTACGTGCGCGTTTGGCAATGCCGCGGATCACAGCATTGAGTCCGGGGCAGTCGCCACCGCCGGTCACCACCAGCACTTTTTTGATTTTGTCATTCATATGATAAATCATTTTGATTTTCTGTTGCAGCGGCTCTGCGCAGGCGGTCATTAATAGCGCGGCCAAGGCCGGCTTCTTCTACGGGCTCGGCAAGTATAACTTCTATGGGCATGGCCTCCAGTTCACGCAGGTATTGAAAAAGATGCTGGGCAGCTTCGTGCAAATTGCCCGAAGGTGACAGTTGACGCTGATAGGGTGAATGAAAATCTTTGTTGAGCGTGAGGATACCTGCGCAATGTGCAGGATATTGTTTGATCAGTTCTTCGATTTTGCCCAGCAGTAGTTTTTTTCGCGGTGCGTAATGGCGGGTTAGCTGCCCCGGTGCACGCGGGTTGGAGGCTGAGTGCAGATGGAGGCGTGTGGTGCCAACAGCTTTTTCAATGTGTTCTGCAGCAATGCCACCGAGTCGGTAAATAACAGGTTGTTCATCTTCAAAGCCCACAATGGTCGATTCCACACCTACCGGACATGGACCGCCATCAAGAACGTAAGGTATTTCGTTGCCCAACTGCTCAATCACATGCTCGGCCCGTGTAGGGCTTATCCTGCCGAATTTGTTGGCGCTGGGTGCGGCCAATGGAAAGTCGAGCAGGGCAAGTAGTTGCTGGGCAAGCGGATGAGCCGGACAACGCACCGCAACGGTATCCAGTCCTGCTGTTACCAGGTCGGGGATGATTTTTTTTCGCGGAAGCACCAACGTGAGCGGACCTGGCCAGAAGCTTTCGGCCAGTGCGATGGCTTTCTGCGGAAGCTGATCTATGTAGTTTCGGGCTGTGGTTAAGTCGGGCACATGGATGATAAGCGGGTCGAACGCAGGTCGTTGCTTTACTTCGAAGATGCGCGCCACCGATTGCGGATTGAGTGCGTTTCCCGCGAGTCCGTACACGGTTTCGGTGGGGATGGCCACCACTTCGCCCTGCCGCAGGAAATGTGCAGCCTCCATTACCGAGCTTCCTATATGGGCCATAGGCTTGTAGTGATTATCTTTGAAAGTAAAGAATTACTGCTATGAATAACAAAATGCGTTCAATGCTGCGCATTATAGCCGTGTTGCTGGTGCTACTGGCTGTTTTAATGGAACTGGATATGGTGCTTATTCCGGCATTGGCCGGCATGAAGTTCTGGATGGTGGTTATCGGATTTTGTGTGATGCTGATAAGCACGCGGTAGTTACTGAATCACTACGGTAATTTTATTTATCCGCCCCCCTTCCAGTTTACTGGTTTGTTCGCCACCACCTGAGTTGTCGCGGTCGTCTTTGCGAACGATGATGTAATACGGGATGGCTTTCAAATCTTTGAAGCGCGCCACACCTTTTGCATCCGTTACCGCTTCTGCTGCCACATTGGTTTCTTTTTTATAATCTTCTTCTTTTTCAAACAATTGCACGGTGGCACCGGCTTCTTTATTTCCAAGCTCATTGACCACCGTTACCACGAGCTGGGTTTTGATGATCTGAAAAGCAAACAGTATTAGGGCGGCACTGGCTAACGGGTACGCGATCTTTTTCATAGTGCTAAGATGTTGGGTTTGTTGCAAAGGTAGTAAATAGGCGTAAGATTAGCGGCAGCTGTGAGCTGTCCAATCTTTCACCGGTGTGTTCGTTGCATCGCGAGAGGTCTTTCGCCTCACTGCGTCCGGCTCAAGATAACAAGTGCGGGAATGATTTTTTGTTATCAGAAATCCGGACACGGAATAATGAGTTTATCCTTAGGCGGCTTGCGCGGATTGCGCATTGGCCAGGTGTAGGTGAGGCTGAATTCATGAGCACCGCCACTGCCGGCCCCGAGGCGTGAAATGGTGTAATCGAAACTATAACCTATATTCAGTGCTTCTTTCGCGCCTATGTTGGTAAAGCCCACCAGCAACACTATTGACTCATTATTTATTACTCCATTCACCTGCTTAAAGGGTACACCCCGGTACCACAAACCCAGCACCAGCGGTTCGGCCGTATAATACATGCCAAGGTCCATCTGATCAAATTGTCCCTGATGCCGGTACTGAAAAGCAGGCGCTATGCTGCGCTCAGCTTCTTTTGCATAAATACCCGAACCTTTTACACCCGGCCGCATAAAATATTTAAAACCTCCATGAACCGAGAGCTTGACCGGTAGCGGGCTGCGCTCGTCAATAATCGACTGGTTGGGTGTGTTCAAATGAAAAGCTGCCAGACCCAGATAGGCCACCCGGGTAAAAAATACTCCACCCATCGACAGGTCAACAAATGTTTTGCTGAAGTTGGTACGAAACTGCTCGGCTGTCTGCGGTGAGATGATTTCACCGGTAGCGGGGTCAAACTGATCGCCAAATGTGAGGCGGTTGAAGTTGATGTCGCGGTTATACAAAGCCACCTGTGCGCCGGGCCGGAAACCGAGATTCTTGGACAACTGAATTTCGTAAGAGTACTGCAGCCCCAGGAAGGTAGATCGCAATCCGGCCAGGCCTTCCACATCGCGGTTCAGAATAATTCCCACCCCGCTGTTTTTATCTTCTATAAAATAATCAAAGAAGGCCGACATGGTGATAAAATTCGCATCAATGGCCGGCCACTGGTTGCGGTAATTGATGCCCGCGCGCGCCTGACCGGTAGCGCCTGTGAGTGCTGGGTTGAGGTACAACGGTGCGGCATAAAACTGGCTGAACTGCGGGTCCTGTGCAGTTACCGCCAGCACTGAAATGAGGATTAATAGGGTGGTAAACAGCCGGGTCACAGTAAAAAATCTGAATCGGTTAAGCGACATGCAAACAAATTAAATCGTTCTAAAGTTGGTATAAAACAACGGATTACTCAAAACAGCAGTTTACAGATTCTGTAACGCTATTTTTGGCCAATTTGTATACTTTAGCAACATGCAGTCGTTATTCAGGTTGATTGGGCAGATGGACAACTTAAATATTTTTGCACGGACTAAAACAGCAGTCGCCTTCGGTTTTCTGCTCATT
The DNA here is from genome assembly GCA_036787955.1 of Cyclobacteriaceae bacterium. Taxonomy (GTDB): domain Bacteria; phylum Bacteroidota; class Bacteroidia; order Cytophagales; family Cyclobacteriaceae; genus UBA2336. Next base: position 19,623 of record DAIQOI010000007.1, on the reverse strand, counting down.
GCAGGCTTTGCCGGTACTGCACAGGATTTATCGCGGCACAACTGGCATTTCGGTACCGGCGGGCAGGGAATTCGGTTTAACCGCACCTCCAACACGCCTTCGCTTGTCACACAACCCAACGCGCTGGGTATGGGTGGCAGCGCGGTGGCCACCGATGCTACCAATGCCAATGTATTGTTTTACTCCAATAGCATTCAGGTGTTTGATGCTACCCATGCACAAATGCCCAACGGTTTCGGACTGGCAGGAAACCCGTCGGGCAATCAGCCTGTAGCCATTTGTCCGGTGCCCGGCACCCCCGGCCAGTATTATGTATTTACCAACTCTGCCTCTTTTCCTGCCGGAGGATCGGTGGTGGTAAGCACCGTTGACATGAACGCTTTCGGCAACTCCATCTTTCCCGCACCGCCCACTGGCGATGTAACGACAAAGAATCAGCCCCTCGGATTACCGGCCGGCTCACGCTCGGAAGCCATGATCATTATTCCGCATGATAACGGTACGGACTACTGGCTTATTACACACGAAAACAACTCCGATAACTATACGGTAACGCATGTACAGCCTGGCGGAGTATTTACACACACTACCTTTAACGGGTTAACGGGTGGTTTGGCAATATCAGCAGGTAACTTTGCCTACGACTCATTGAACAGCCGGCTGGCGGTGGTGCCGCAAACTGCAGACCGCAACATTATCATTCTTGATTTTGATGACGCCAGCGGTGTGCTTTCATTCAATCAGTTTGTTTTTAATTCTGCGCATGCCGCTGCCAATGCTTTATACGATGCCGAGTGGAGCCCTAACGGGCGATTTTTGTATTTCTCGCGGCTGAATAATTCAGGTACTGATGCACAGGTACTTCAGTTCGACCTGCTTAATCCGCTCAACACCCTGGCTGCGGTACTGCCATCGGGCGTGTTTCGCAGCTATGGACTTCAACTGGCACCCGACACCACCATCTATCACCTGTACGAATCATCGGCCGGTGTTTTCCGGGTGGGCAGGATCAATGAACCCGACAGCCTGGCCGCCAGTGTGGCCTATGAGCCGGTTGCTTTTACGTCCAACCCCAACTTCAATGGCCAACAATTCCCGGCCTTTTCTCCGGGCATGCCCTTCAATCTTTCGGTATCCTTTACTACCTCCGGAAATTGCTCCAATACACCGGTGTCATTTTATCCTACCGTTACACCTGCAGCCGACAGCCTCTTGTGGGACTTCGGTGACGGCAATGGCGCTTCACAATGGAGCCCCATTCACACCTACGATGCCGGTGGTTCCTATCCGGTAACAGTAACGGCATTTCTCAACGGCCGAAGGGCTTCGTTTACCGCTAATGTAGTTATTACCCAGTTTGATCTGCGGCTCAGCCTGGTTCAGGATACAACTGCCTGTAAGTGCGAATTGCCGGTTAACAATGGCATCCCGCCATGTCCGAACAATACAGCCGATGACTTCCGGGTCACGGTGTCCATTCAGGGTGGTACACCCACCTCCATCATCTGGTCGAACGGAGACACGGGCCCGACCCTTACCCCCGATTCGGCAGGATATTATTATGTGGTGGTAACCGATGTAACAGGGTGCACAGCCTATGCGGGCGTTAATGTGCGCGAATACGGCAAGCAGGATCAACGTGCCAACATCTGGTACTTCGGGCAAAATGCAGGGATCGACTTTAACTTGATACCACGTGTGGCCATCACCGGCCCCGTAAACAGCCCGGAAGGGGTGTCGGTAATAAGCGACCGCAATGGCAACGTTATTCTCAGCACAGACGGACAGCGGGTGTACGATCGCAATGACAATGAAATACCCATTCCCGTTCCGCCGGGCATTGGCGGTGAACCGGGTGCCACACAATCGGCTTTGATCATTCCTGTGCCGGGCGATGAAACGCTCTATTACATCTTCACCACCCAGGAAGTGCACGGAGCCAATACCTATGAATTGCGCTACTCGTTATATGATGTGAAACTGAACAATGGCGATGGCGGACTGGCGCAGGTGAATCAGCTGTTGTTCAGCCGTTCTACTGAGCGCATTACTGGCAATACCAACTGGCTTATTGCACACGAATTTGGAAACAATTCTTTCCGCGCTTACCGCATTACGCCCTCCGGCATTTTGAATCCTGTTATCACTTCGATTGGCTCGGATTATCCCATAACAGACGAAGGGTTTGCACAAGGTTATATGAAGCTGGGCGGGCTGAACCGCCTGGCCGTAGGCCTGAGCCGGAAAACTTCACCCACAAATTACGAGGTGGTGGCAGTTGAAGTTTTTGATTTCATTGACTCCACCGGAGTGATTACCAACTACCGCAGCATTGTACCTACCTATTCCGGCGCACCGGCCGGACAATTGTACGGACTGGAGTTTGTATCCAACAAGTTATTTGCTACAGTGCGCAACATTACACCCGGACAGTCGGCACTTATTGAATTCTACTTCGACTCACTCGGCCGCATCCGCCAGATTACCCCCCCACTGGCTCCCGTAGCAGAAGATTTGGGGGCCATCCAGTTGGGTCCTGATGGAACCATTTACGTGGCCGTTAACAACCGTCCCTTCCTGGGTGTTATCAACTTCAATCCGGATACCACGCTCATTTCGGGTATTATAGTTAATGGTTTTGCACTGGCAGGCGGCACACAGAGCCGGCTGGGGTTGCCCAACTTTATTCAGCAAATCGGCAACCCCGTGCAGCCTCCCGGCATGCAGATCACCGGCTTCTGCGAAGGATCGCCCACTACGTTTCTTGCATTCGGAACCGATCCGATCGATCGCTTTCAGTGGTCGTTTGGCGATGGCTTTGGCTCGACCCAGGCCGAAGCACAACACACCTACCCGATAGTGGGCGTTCCGACCAATTACACGGTGAGCCTGCGCATTACCAACCGCTGCGGACTGGACACCACCATTTTCCAGACTATTACGATCTTCCCTCCTCCGTCCAACCCCACTTTTCTTCCGGCAGGCGTATCGCAACCCGTTCTGTGCAATGGTCCGCTTACACTGGAGGCATTGCCACTGTCAAACCCAGAACTGCCGCAGCTATCGTTTAACTGGAGCACCGGCGACACCACGCGCACGATTGTGGTAAATCAGCAAAGTATTATAAGCGTTACAATTACCAATCGTTTAAACGGATGTACTTCCGCTGGCTCAATACTGGTGGCCGACAACCGACCTGTGGTTGAACTGGGACCCAATCAGACTCTGTGTCAAAACACACCGGTATTTCCGCTCAATGCACAAAATCCGGGTTCCGTGTACCAATGGACCATCAACGGGGCTCCGGCCGGCACCTCACAAACACGCTCGGTTGACTCAACCGTTCCCGGCGTATTTGAATATAAAGTAGAAGTAACCGATCCGATCACGACCTGCAGGGTACGCGACAGCGTGACATTTATATTTAATGAGTCGCCCGCTTTTACAGCTGTTGCTTCCAACACCACCGCATGTGGAACACTGACGGGGCAAATAGCGTTAACTATCAACTCTCCTGCAACGGGCTTATTCACCTACATTGTTACCGGACCCTCTACTTCACTTTCAGGTATCGATCGTCCTGCCGGTCCGGTGCTGCCACCCTTTACAGGACTGGGTGCGGGCTCGTATGCCATAACCGTTACCGATCAGATATCCGGGTGCAGCACCGTGGATGTGGTGGGCATCAGCGACAATGCCTTTAACATTACTTCCGTTATCCGCCAGAACAACTGTGACCCGCTGATTTTGCAGGTATCACATACCACTGCTTTGCCCTTTACCTATCGCGTTATCAACACCACTACCAATACTGTGGCTGCAAGCGGAAGCGGTACGGGCTCGCCTTTCAACACGGCAGGTGTACCCAGCGGAACCTATGTGGTGGAGATGACTGCCGGCGGTTGCGTAAGTGTATCACCTTCCCAAACCTTTAACCAGGATCCGGTTGTTGGTATAACTGGCTTTACGGTTAATGCCTGTTCAAACCCCATCAGTGTGGGTGTAATAGGTGGAACAGGCTGGACGTGGAGCGGACCGAACATTACCAGTTCCAATACGCTGCAAACGATAACTGCCAATCCTCCTCAGGGCAACCAGGTATATACAGTGCGGGTAACGGAAACAGGGTTCTGTCCGCTTGATACAACCGTAACTGTATTTGTGAATAATAATGTGGTTGCCGACTTCAACCAGAGCGATGCCTGCGAAAACCAGGTTACACTGTCAGCCTCGGTAACGCCTGCCGGTTCCTACACTTTCCGCTGGTATCGAAATGGCGTGCTGATTCCGGGCGGACAAACTATTTTGGCAGGGCTGGCCGACAATGGCGCTGCCTATCGGGTTGAAGTGGTCAGCAGCCTTTCGGGATGTGTATTCACTTCAGCCACGAAGAACGTAATTGTAGCAGGCGACCTCCAACTTACCATAACTACCACACCACCGTGTGAAGGGCTGGAGTTTACACTTACGGGAAACAGCAACCTGCCAGGCACTAACTTTCAGTGGGCCGTTAACGGAACGAATATTCCGGGAGGCACCACGGCTTCCATTACCCGCGCTACGCCCGGATTGTACAGATTAACCGGTAGCGTTCCGGGATGCACGGAGTTTGTTGAACGCGAAATCGTGCTGCTTCCGGTAACACCCGGTTCGTTGCCACAGCGAGCACTTATTTGCAACAACCCGGCCAATCCCGATCCGGGTACGCGCGAAATCCTGCTGAATGCCGGTGGTGGCTTCGCCAGCTACCAGTGGTATCAGGGCGGTGTGTTGCTGCCGGGCGAAACAGGCCAGACCTTGCTCGTAACAGAGCCGGGTATTTTCCGTGTCGATCTGGTTAATGTGTTCGGATGTCCTTCATCTGACCAGACTGAAGTAATTGAAGAGTGCAATCCGCGAATTGTGGCTCCCAATGCTTTCCGTCCGGGCAGTAGCCTGAACGAAAACCGCGAGTTTAACATCTTCACCTTTTTCATTGAAGATGCCGGTTTTGAAGTGATTATCTTCGATAGGTGGGGCGGACCCGTGTTCCGATCGAACGACCGCAACTTCCGTTGGAACGGAGGCTACAACAACAACCCGAACCAATTGCTGCCGGCCGGCACCTATACCTATGTGGTGCGCTACCGCAGCGCTTACCGGCCGCAGGATGGTGTAAAGGAACAGCGGGGTGGAGTGGTGCTTATGAGGTAGTATACCGGTTTAGCACCACTTTCCTCATCTGCATCTCCGAAGTCGTTTCTCCTTACAATAAATTTTTCTGTCTTTTTAGTTATTTTAAAACAACAATCTGCTTTGCACGGGTAGCGGTCTTGATAGTAAAATGAAAGAATACCGCAACCGCTAACGGACTCTGAAACCGAAATTCAGGTTCCATGGATAGGGAAGGGTTCTTTTTTCTCATCATCCTTACAGAAAAAAAGTACAGGTAAAGCAGCGAATCAACAACTGACGAGAAATTTTTTCCTAATCGTGGGGGTTAAAGCGATGAATTAAATTCAACATCCGGATTGATTGTGCAGTAACAGCACAAAAAGCAATGGACAAGACTGCGAACCCGATAAGCATCCGGTGGTTTTGGGAACGGAAATTTTTTTGGTTGGCAATGCAAAAACTACTTCTCATATTTGAAAGCCTGTGGTTTGGTGGCTTTATCCCGAACTTTATAGAAAATTCATGAGTTCAAATTTCGTTATCCGGCACCCGAAAGTTTTGTTCAGTTTGGTGGGACTCTGGCTTCTACTAGCTTTTTCCTGCCAGCCGCGGAAAGATAGTACTGATGAAACCCTGAACATAATACCGTATCCCGTTTCCGTAACCATCCATACCGGCATCTATCATCTGAAATCGCCCGTTACCATGTACGTGCCCGATTCGCTTCAACAGCTGGGCGATGTATTTACAGATTATGTGAAGCAAATCGGATACAAGGTTAAAACAGCCAGAGGTAAACATGCCGATGTTTCCTTTTCCCTTAATCCTGCGCTGAGCCTTCCGGATGAGGGATACTTGCTCAACATTAACCGTTCGGGTGTTATACTGGAAGCCGGCACCAGGGCAGGTTTGTTTTATGGCATGCAAACCCTGCTTCAGCTTATTGCCGTGCGGGGGAAAAATCTTCCCCGGCTTTCAATAACCGACTATCCGCGGTTTTCCTACCGCGGCCTTCACCTGGATGTAGGCCGCCACATGTTTCCACCCGAATTCATCAAGCGCTATATCGATCTGATGGCCCGGTTCAAGTTTAACCGCTTTCACTGGCATTTAACCGAAGACCAGGGCTGGCGCATAGAAATAAAGAAATACCCAAGACTTCAGGAGGTGGCAGCCTGGCGGGATGAAACAATTGTAGGTCATGCCGGAAAATCGAATAAATATGACGGCCAACGCTACGGAGGGTATTACACGCAGGAAGAGATACGCGACATCGTGCACTACGCTGCCCAACGACACATTACCATTATACCCGAAATTGAAATGCCTGGACATTCGCGTGCAGCACTTGCAGCCTATCCGAATCTCGGATGCACGGGAGGTCCTTATGCCGTGGCCACAGCATGGGGTGTATTTGAAGACGTGTATTGTGCAGGAAAAGAGGAAACCTTTACCTTTCTGCAGGATGTGCTCGATGAGGTGATAGGCCTTTTTCCGGGCACCTATGTGCATATTGGTGGTGATGAGTGCCCCAAAAAGCGCTGGAAGGAATGCCGCCTGTGCCAGCAGCGCATAAAAAATGAAAAACTTAAAGACGAACATCACCTGCAGAGCTGGTTTATTCAACGTATTGAAAAATACCTCAACAGCAAAGGCCGAAAGATTATAGGGTGGGATGAAATACTGGAAGGCGGCCTTGCACCCAACGCCACCGTGATGAGCTGGCGTGGCGAAGAAGGAGGCATTGCTGCGGCTAAACAACAACATACTGTTATAATGACACCCGGCAACTGGTGTTATCTGGACCATTATCAGGCTTCGCCCGAAACCGAACCACTGGCCATCGGTGGCCTCACCACTGTGGAAGAGGTGTACAGCTATGAACCACTGCCGGCATCTCTAACGGAAACAGAACAACAATATATTCTCGGTGCCCAGGGGAATGTTTGGACAGAGTATATGAAAACACCGGAGCACGTAGAATACATGGTTTATCCTCGTGCGCTGGCGCTTGCCGAAGTGGTATGGACACCAAAAGAGAAAAGAAATTATGAAGATTTTCTCAGGCGGCTCAAACAATTACAGCCATGGCTGGATGCCCTGCAGGTAAATTATGCCCGGCACGTGTTGAACGATACATCTCCTCAATAAACCCCTTGCCGAATAAAGTTAATCTACCTTTGCCATCCTGAGCCGAACGCAGCAAAAAATTTCTCACCCTTAGTGGTCGGGGTTAAGCAACTTACCCAGGGCTTCATGGGCCTGTTCAAATCGAAAATGTTTCATCACCTCATCTTTCATCCTCCTGATTTCTGGCAGGCACAGGTTGCCCGAACTGCCCTCGTGCGTATGCTTAACCGTGCGCCCGGGACTAAAGGTGCCATCGGCTATCGCCTGTTTTACCCTTAGGTACGCTTCCCGGAAAGGTACGCCCTGCATTACCAGCCTGTTAACTTCTTCTACACTGAACAACTCATCGAGGCTGTGGCCTGTAAGTGCGTCTTCGCGTACTTCCATGTGTTGCAACATAAGACGGGTTATGTCCAGGCAGCTGGCCAGGCGATGCATGGACGGAAACAGAAGCTCTTTCAGTACCTGATAATCGCGGTGATAGCCCGACATCAGGTTTATTCCTATCATAGCAATGGTGTTGGGTAAGGCCTGCAGTTCATTGCACCAGGCGCGTATCAGCTCAAACACATCCGGATTTTTTTTGTGCGGCATGATGCTCGAGCCGGTGGTCAGCTCATCGGGCAGGCGCAGAAATCCAAACTGTGGATTGACAAACAAAATAACATCGGTAGCCAGCCTTGACAGGGTAGAGGCAAGCTGGGCCATGGCTGCGGCCACGATGCGCTCGGTCTTACCGCGCCCCATTTGTGCATACACCACGTTATAGTTCAGGTCGTTAAAGCCCAGCAATTCGGTGGTACGCCTGCGGTTCAGCGGAAACGGACTGCCATAACCGGCAGCCGACCCCAGCGGGTTTTTGTTAATAATGCGGTAGGCGGCTTCCAGCATAATCAGGTCGTCTACCAGGCTTTCGGCCCAGGCGCTGAACCACAAACCGAATGATGAGGGCATGGCCGGCTGGCTGTGGGTATATCCGGGAAGGAGTGTGTCTTTGTGTTTTTCGGCCCGGGTAAGCAATAACTCAAACAGCTGTTCAACAAGGCCGGTAAGGTGCTCAGTTTCCTTTCGTACAAACAAGCGGATATCGGTAAGCACCTGGTCGTTGCGCGAGCGGCCGGTGTGGATTTTCTTACCTGCATCTCCCAGTTTGCGAATCAGCAGGAGTTCTACCTGCGAGTGGATGTCCTCCACACCCTCTTCGATAACAAACTGTCCCTTTTCAATCTGTTCATAGATTTCCCGCAGTGCCGCTTTGAGCTGCTTCGTTTCTTCGGGATTAAGCAGGCCTGTTTCACCCAGCATGGTAACGTGAGCCAGAGAACCCAGTACATCGAAGGGTGCCAGCCACAGATCCAGTTCGCGGTCGCGGCCGGTGGTAAATTGTTCAACAAGGGGATGAAGGTGGGGTTGTTGCTGCCAGAGTTTCATGGTTCCTTCATTAATAGGTTAAGCTGGTTAATCAGCCGGATGTAAATTTCAATACCTTGTTCCACCTCATGCAATCCGATGTATTCATCGGCTGTATGCGAACGCAGCGAGTTGCCCGGCCCTATTTTTACCGAAGGTACGGGAATGAGAGCCTGATCGGAGGTGGTGGGCGAACCGTATTGTTCAATGCCCAACGCAGCAGCCGCCTGTACCAACGGATGCGTTGCCGGTATGCCCGAGGGGCGCAGGCGAACGGAGCGGGGCATTACGCGGCACTGCACGTGCCGCTGTATTTCATGCAGCACTTCTTCCAGTGTATAGGCATCGGTTACACGCACATCTACAGTAAAGCGGCATTCGCCCGGTACCATGTTGTGTGCATCGCCTGCATGGATGGCGGTAACGGTCATCTTTACTTCGCCCAGCCAGGGCGAAATTTTTTCAAACTGATAGTTCTGAAACCAGGCTATATCGCGCAGGGCTTTGTATATGGCATTATCCGATTGGTGGTGTGCTGCATGCCCGGGGGTGCCGCGTGTTTCACAATCAAGTACCAGCAAACCTTTTTCGGCTACCGCCATTTTACACATCGTAGGCTCGCCCACAATGGCCATGTCAATGGTGGGCAGATCGCTCCAGATGCTTTCAATACCACCGGTGCCCGATATTTCTTCTTCGGCTGTTGCCGCATACACTAAGTTAAAACTGAGGTATTGATTGTAAAAATGGAGGAAGGCGGCCAGCAGGGCTACCAGGGCCCCGCCGGCATCGTTGCTGCCCAGTCCGTACAGCCGGTTTTCTTCAATGACAGGCTCAAATGGATTTTTTGTCCACGCACTGGTGGGTTTTACCGTGTCGTGATGCGAGTTGAGCAGCAGGGTGGGTTTATTGGCATCAAAATGGCGGTTTAGAACCCATACATTGTTTCCTTTGCGATTGACAGGAACACCCTGTGCTGCAAGAAAACCGGTTATGAGCGTAGCTGTTTTTTCCTCTTCGCGGCTGAAGGAAGGTGTGGCGATGAGGTTGCACAGCAAATCGATATAGGTGCGATGGTTATGCATGTGCTACCGGATAAGCCGCGTTCCATATACTTCCGCACCGCGGTTTTTCAGCAGCTCTGCCGCATGGGTAATGATAACCTCGTGCACGCCCTGCTCAAGGGCTGCATAGGCATTTTCCAGTTTGGGCAGCATGCCATTGCGAAAGGCTCCTGCCTCGAGCAGTTGGCGGTACTTGGCCATATCCATTACCGGAATGACCGATGTATCATCGCCGGCATGCTGCAGTACGCCTCTTTTTTCAAAGCAGTAGATGAGTTTTATATGAAAATGCATGCGCAAGGCCACAGCAATGACCGATGCCAGCGTATCGGCATTGGTGTTGAGCAAGGTTCCGTTTTCGAAGGTAAGGGGTGCGATAACCGGCACGGTATTTTGCTTTAGCAGAAAGTAGAGCATCGGGGTATTTACACCTGAAGGGTGCACATCGCCTGCAAAGCCATAGTCGGTTTCACCTGCCGGTCTTTTGGTGGCGCGTATCAGGTGGGCATCGGCACCGGTAAGGCCAATGGCATTGCAGCCTTTGTGCTGCAGGCGCACCACCAGGTTCTTGTTAATGAGCCCGCCATATACCATTGTTACCAGCTCCAGGGTTTGGGCATCGGTTATTCTGCGGCCATTGACCATTCGGGGTTCAATGCCCAGTTTTTTGCTGAGTTCAGTGGCTTGTTTGCCCCCTCCATGGATGAGAATTTTGGGCTCTTCCAATGCGGCAAAGTCATTGAGAAATTTTTCCAGTGCGGCCTCATCATCCAGTACATGGCCTCCGATTTTTACAAGGTACAGTCGAGTGTTCATATCCGGCATCAATTTGTAGTTCATTTACCTTATAGGTTGTTCAGTATTTGCGTTAGCACAGCCTGTGCGGCCCACACGCGGTTAGCGGCCTGTTGTGTTACCAGGCTGGCGGGAGAGTCGAGTATTTCATCGCTCAGCTCTACATTTCTGCGCACGGGTAAACAATGCATTATCCGTGCTTTGCGGGTGTGTTTTAGTTTTTCCGGAGTAAGCATCCAGTTACTTTCTACCGGGTGCAGTTTTCCGTAAGGCTCCACGCTGCTCCAGTTTTTCACATACACAAAGTCGGCATTGTGCAATGCTTCTTCCTGATCCTGAACAATCGTGGCACCTGCTGTGAAGGTCTTATCCAGCTGGTAGCCGGGCGGATGGGCAATGACAAAATCGGCTTTGTTCCAGGTGGTCATCCATTGTGCAAAACTGTTGGCCACACATTGCGGCAGTGGTTTGATGTGGGGTGCCCAGCTAAGCACCACTTTGGGCTTTCGCGGTTCACTCCAGTTTTCTGTGATGGTTAGCAGGTCGGCCAGGCTCTGCAGCGGATGCAGCGTAGCGCTTTCAAGGCTTATCACCGGTATGCCCGCATGGCGCACAAACTGGTGGAGTACATGTTCGCTGTAATCTTCGTCCTTGCTTTGCAGTTTCGGAAAGGTGCGTACACCCAGTATGTCGAAGTACTGCCCCAGTACACGGGCTGCATCTTTTACGTGTTCTGCGGTGGTGCCATCCATCACTGCACCATCGGTAAACTCCAACGCCCAGTTTTCACGGTCGGCATTCAGTACCACTACCTCCATGCCCAGGTTTTGTGCGGCAAGCTGCGTGCTGATGCGCGTACGCAGACTGGGATTGAAGAACAACAGGCCGAGCCGTCGGCCGGTGCCAAGTGTACGGTATGCCCGCGGATTTTGTTTTATGGCCAAAGCCCGGTCGATGAGTGCATCCGGATTGCCGGCATCGTGAACCGATAAAAAATGCTTCATGTTCCTGCAGGTATGGTTGCTGAATTGCTGATGCTTTCGGCAAGTGCCTTTAAAAACATATCGGCCTGCTCGCAGGTGATTGACAGAGGGGGCAGAAGCCGGATGGTGTCAGGTTTTGATTCGCCCGTGAAAATTTTCATCCGGTACAGCAGGTGATGGCGCAGTGCATTCATTTTTCCGGGTACATCCAGGCCAATCATAAGACCCAGGCCCCGCACTTCATCAATCCCTTTTATTTGACGGAGTGCTCCCGAGATATAATTTCCCATTAATGCCGCGTTGTGTATGAGTTGTTCATCGCGTATAACCTCCAACACGGCCAGCGCTGCGGCACAGGCCAGGTGGCTGCCGCCAAAGGTGGTGCCCAGCATTCCGTGCCAGGGCTTAATGTCAGGGTGTATAAGTATTCCGCCAACCGGAAAGCCGTTGCCCATACCCTTGGCCATGGTGATGAGATGGGGCCTGATGCCCGCATGCTGATGGGCAAAAAACTTCCCTGTGCGGCCGTAACCCGATTGTATTTCGTCCAGTATCAGCAAAGCGCCAAACTCGCGGCAAAGCGCTTCTGCAGTTTGCAGAAATTCAGCATCGGGCACATAAATACCCCCAACCCCCTGTATGCCTTCTACAATGATGGCCGCGACCTGTTGACTCATGGCCTGGCGCAAGGCATACACGTCATTCAGCGGCAGAAACTCTACCTCATGTACCTGGTTGAAGGGTGCGGCAATCTTTGGATTATCGGTTACCGCAACGGCACCGGAAGTACGGCCGTGAAAAGCACGGCCAAAGGCAAGAATCTTTTTCCTTCCGGTAACAAACGATGCAACCTTCAGGGCATTTTCCACCGCCTCTGCACCTGTGTTGACCAAAAAGAGCTGATAATCGGGGTAACCCGACAGTTCGCCCAATAACCCGGCAAGCTGTTGCTGCAAATGGTTTTGCACGCTATTGGAATAAAACGCAATGCGGTTGAGTTGCTCGCTGACGCGCCTGATAAACCGTGGATGCGAATGGCCGATGGAAATAACGGCATGTCCGCCATATAAATCGAGGTAGCGGTTGCCGTTGTCATCCCACAGCCAGGCGCCTTCGGCTTTCACGGGGTGTACGTTGAGCAGCGGATAAACATTAAAAAGTTTCATCTATAAATGTTGTTGTTTTCATTGTGATAATAACACGTTTTCATATGGTACGGCCATGGCACATCCCGGGGTCGTGGTTACTTTGTCCATCTCTGTGTGAGGATGTAAACCCTTTGCCCGAAGCAGGAAGATTTTCTTATCCATAGTTATTCAGAATGACAAAGCTTTGAGCCGAAGGCCTGCCGTTTCTTCCAGTCCGCACATCAGGTTCATGTTTTGCACAGCCTGTCCCGATGCCCCCTTGAGCAGGTTATCGGTTGCGGCATGTACCACCAGTTTATTTCCCGTCACTTCCGGATACACAACACACTTGTTGGTATTGACCACCATTTTCAGGTCAATCATCGTGTCGGCCACAACAGTAAACGGATGGGTGGCATAGTAGGCAGAATAAAGTGACCGTGCATCATCAGCAGTAAGGCCTTGGTTATCCATTACTGCGCTTGCAAAAATGCCGCGGGCGAAGTCACCGCGCCATGGAACAAAATGTACAGCCTTGCTTCCAGCCTGCAGCTGGTTGAGCGAACGCACGATTTCGTCAATGTGCTGATGGGTCAGTGACTTATAGGCCGAAATGTTGTTGGTTCGCCAGGAGAAGTGTAAAGTATCCTGCAGTTTGGCGCCTGCACCTGTTGATCCTGTGATGCCCGTAACATGCACTTCGCCCAGTTTTCCGGCTTTGGCCAGCGGCAGCAGTGCAAGCTGAATGGCGGTGGCAAAACAACCAGGGTTGGCAACAGACGTGGCCGTGCGAATACGGTCGCGGTTCAGTTCGGGTAGCCCGTAAATCCAGTGGCGGCCCACCGCATTTTCTGCAAGCCTGAAATCGCTGCTCAGGTCTATTACCTTGACCCCCTCCGGAATTTGGTGTTGGGTTATGAATGCCCGGCTTTCGCCATGTGCCAAACACAGGAACAACACATCCACATCGTGCTGCACGTGGTCTGAAAATTTCAGCGAAGTTTCGCCCAGCAAATCCTTATGTACCACTGTTACCGGTTTTCCGGCAAACTGACGGCTGTGCACAAAGACAATTTCTGCCTGCGGATGGCGCAGCAACAACCGTATCAACTCCCCGCCGGTATAACCGGCACCTCCCGCAATACCTGTTCGGATGCGCTTCATGACTTCTGTTGTTTTACTTTTTCGCCTATGCTGTAATACATCGCGGCCTGATTGCCGAATATGCGGGTAAAGCCCTTCACGTCCTCGCCTGTCCAGGTGCGGTTCATTTCGCCATAGCTGCCGAATTCGGGCGACATTAAATCGTAAGCCGATTGTATGCCATGGATGCTGAAGCGATACGGGAATAATTCAATAAACACTTCACCACTAACACGTTGTTGTGTGCTGGTTAAAAACGCCTCCATATCGCGCATAACCGGGTCCAGATACTGCCCTTCGTGCAACCAGTTGCCGTAAAACTGGGCCACCTGATCTTTCCAGTACAACTGCCATTTAGTGAGCACATGTTTTTCCAGTGCATGGTGTGCTTTGATGATGAGCAGGGGTGCAGCCGCTTCAAAGCCTACGCGGCCCTTGATGCCAATGATGGTATCGCCTACGTGGATGTCGCGGCCAAGGCCGTAAGGTGCGGCAAGATCCTGCAGATACTGAATGGCAGATACGGGATGAGGAAAGGTTTTTCCGTTGATCCCTTTGAGCTCGCCCTGTTCGAAGAGAAGACGCACCTGCTCACTGCCTGTTTTAGTTACGGGCGTGGGCCAGGCCTCTTCCGGCAGCATGCCCAGCGATTGCAGGGTTTCCTTGCCACCAACCGAAGTGCCCCACAGCCCTTTGTTGATGGAGTAACGGGCTTTTTCGGCATTGAGCTTTATACCGCGTGCAGCAAGGTATTGTAGCTCTTCTTCGCGCGACAGCCGCTTGTCGCGAATGGGTGTGATGATCTCTGCTTCTGGCAATAACACCGATAATATCATATCGAACCGCACCTGGTCGTTGCCGGCACCGGTGCTGCCATGGGCCACTGCTTCGGCCGCAAGCATGCGGGCATGTTCGGCCGTGGCCAGCGCCTGCACCATGCGCTCGGCACTTACGCTCAGCGGGTAAGTGCCATATTTCAGCACGTTGCCATAAATCAGGTAACGAATAACTTTTTCGTAATAGGTGTGGGTGTAATCTACGGTGGTATGCGAGGCTACGCCCAGTTTGTGCGCGCGTGCAGCAATATCGTTCAGTTCATCAGCTGTAAAGCCACCTGTGTTAACGGTAAGTGTGTGCACTTCATAGCCGCAGTCATCGCTCAGGTATTTGGCGCAATACGTTGTATCCAGACCACCACTGAAAGCCAGCACTACTTTCTTTTTCATCACCAGAAAATGAAATAGGTTAAAATATTTTTGGTTACAGAAGCAGCTGAGTTGCCGTTGCCGTTTTTGCGGTTGCGCAGCAGCACAAACTGTTTGAAGCGCACCCAGCGCTCAAAGAGCTTAAAGTTGCCCTTGAAGAAGCGCCGGCGCTTGCGCTTGATTTTTCCCTGAGGAGTCACTACAGTCTGAACAACAGGCGCAGGCACCTTGGCGGTGGCGGGATCATACAGCATGGCCGTGCACAGGCAGTTCTTGCGCTGCTTGGCCATGAGAATCTCATAATTCACGCAGCTCTGGCATCCTCTCCAGAATTCATCGTCTGAGGTGAGCTCGGAGTAGGTTACCGGTTCATAGCCCAGTTCGGAGTTGATCTTCATTACAGCCAGACCGGTGGTGAGCCCGAAAATTTTAGCTTCCGGGTACCTCTCGCGCGACAACTCGAAGATGCGTCTTTTAATGGCACGCGCAACACCGCTTTTGCGGAATGGAGGCGACACAATCAGGCCGGAGTTGGCCACATACTTGTCGTGCTCCCATGCTTCGATGTAGCAAAATCCAACCCAGGTGCCATCGGCAGTATGGGCAATAACGGCCTTGCCCTCGCGCATTTTCTGTGCCACGTAGTCGGGCGAACGCCGCGCTATGCCCGTTCCCCTGGCTTTGGCCGATTCGGCCATTTCATTGGTTATAAGTTCTGCATAGTGCACATCGGCCGATGTGGCTACGCGAACAACGATGGAATTGTCCACGGCTTTGTGAAATAAAATGATTAATGGAAAGTGTTAATGAAAGTGTGCGAATGCGCACATCCTGACACCCTATCACCCGGTATAAGGTGCCACTCCGGCAGGTGGAATCTTCCGGAGTATCAAATTCGGACAAATCGGACAGGTCGGCAGTGACGTGAAACCAGACTGGACGGTACGTGGATGCGGACGATCACGTGATGGGGAAGTGCAACCGGGGTTGCAGAGATTGTGGTCTTGGTTTTCAATTTCTGTTCAGCAGTTAAGGTTACAGAAAAGGCATTCAGTTGTGGTTTTGTTTACAAACATTTTGCAAAAGTAAAGGAAAATGAAACCAGTTATGCAAATTTTTTTAAATCGGTTTAAGAATTTTCCAAACGACAGTTAGGTTTTTCCGTTGATTGCCGGCAACGACAGCCTGTACTTTACCGCAAGTAGCCGGATGATAATAATGACTGAGCTGGCCAGCGCGAGGTTGAGGTTCCGCGAAAGCGATGTATTCAATGCCAGCACCAGGTAAAGGGAGGCTCCTGCCAGGCATGCGGTTGCGTAAATTTCTCTTCGCAGCAGCACGGGCAGTTCATTGGCAAGCGTGTCGCGGATAACACCTCCCATCACAGCAGTAAACATGCCCATGATGGCGGCTATTTCAGGTTTTACGCCCAGCGACATGGCCTTTTCCGTTCCGAGGATGGTGAAGAAGGCAATGCCTAAAGTATCGAACAACAGGAATGTTTTGCGCAGGGTGCCGAGCCGGCGGTGAAAGAGGATGGCTGTGAGAACTCCGGCAATAACGGCATACAGAAAATGAATGTCGCCAATCCACACCAGCGGATAGCTGCCCAGCATCATGTCGCGCAATGTTCCACCACCGATGGCCGTTACAAAGCCGGTGAAGGCTGCACCAAACCAGTCGGGGTTTTTGTCGCGCATGGCCAGCGCACCCGATATGGCAAAGAAGAAAGTGCCGGCCAGCTCGAAAGCGTACTGAAAAGTCATGTGCCGGCAAAGGTAATTATATGCGATGTTTAAAATCCAGCCACTGACACGTGGTTGAGGGGTGGTTTATTTCCGCTCGGGTATTGTACCGAAAAAATGCTGCCGGCTTCTTGTTCCTTTTTTAAGGTTACATTTACTTACCAGCCTGGTTTATTAAAAGCGCTTTTCATGAGCAGCGAATGGATATTTTATGCGTTGATCGCCATCGTTACGCTTTCTTTTCTGGCGGGGGAGTTGCTGGAATGGCTTAACCTTCGGCACATGCGTACCGACCTGCCTGCAGAGGTAGCGTCCTTTTGCGATGCGGAAAAATACCGCATGTCGCAAGCCTACCACCGCGAACTGAACCGGTTCGGGCTGCTGCAGTCGCTGGTAAGTTTTGTCATTACCCTTACCATGCTGCTTACCGGTGGCTTTGGCTGGCTTGATGAGGTATTGCGCCACTACACTGCGCACCCGGTGCTTCTGCCGCTGTTGTACTTTGCGGTGCTGAAAATAGCTTCGGAAATCCTGACCATTCCTTTTGAGCTGTACGGCACGTTTGTCATTGAACAGAAATATGGCTTCAACCGCACTACCCCAAAAATCTTTGTTGCGGATAAATTAAAAGGGTATATGCTGGCCATTGTGCTGGGCGGTGCACTGCTCACAACGCTGCTCTACCTCATCCGGTACCTGGGCCCTGACTTCTGGTTGTGGTTTTTGCTGGTGGCTGCAGTGTTTATGCTGCTGCTGCAGGTGTTTTACACCTCGCTTATTTTACCAATGTTCAACAAGCTTACACCCCTGGCTGATGGCGAGCTGAAAACAGCTATTGAAGAGTTTGCCCGCAGGGTTGGTTTCCCGGTAAAAAATATCCTGGTGATGGATGGGTCGAGGCGGTCGAGCAAGGCCAATGCGTTTTTTTCGGGCATGGGAAAGAGGAAAAAAATTGTGTTGTTTGATACGCTTATCAGCAAGCACACAACCAGTGAGCTGGTGGCCATACTGGCACACGAAATAGCGCACTACAAAAAACACCACATTGTGCTAAACTATGTGTTGTCGGTTGTGCAGGTGGGAATTATTCTTTTTGTGTTGTCGCGCATGGTCTATTCTGCTGAGCTCTCGTATGCACTGGGTGGGAGTACCTATGCGCTGCACCTGAATTTAATTGCTTTTGCAATTCTCTTTTCACCCTTATCCGCTTTAACCGGTGTGGTATTAAATGCCCTGAGCCGTAAGCACGAATACGAGGCTGATCGTTTTGCAGCCATGCATGCCGATGCACAGGCTTTGGCTGCTGCACTGAAGAAACTGTCGGTTGATAACCTTTCCAACCTGCATCCGCACCCGCTGTATGTACTAGTACACTATTCCCATCCGCCCCTTCTTAGCCGGCTTAAACAATTGTACTGATAACACGCCTTGAGGCGCTGGTGGGGTAAGTAAACTAACCTGAAAACACCGGGGTAGCAATAGGGGGTTTGCTTTCGATACTTCCAGGCATTCGGATAGGGGTGTTGCCTGCCTCCCACCTTCACGGGATGATTTTTGGACGGCTCTACCATCATTTGCATCATTCTATCTATTACAACCTCATGCCATTTCCCTCTACGATTAAGTTGTATATGTTTCGCCTATTTCATGTAGGACACAATATCCGTAAATATTTCTAATCCATTCATAATCAAGTAGTTTTTATTATTTTGTTAATATCCAATGTTTCTTTCTCATCATTCCATTTTTCCCATAGTTCACTTTTTGGGTCAATTGTTACACCGAGTTCCTTTTCCAGAGCATTCCTTAAAACTTCAGATCTATTGAGGATATCACCCTGAAGAGATCTTAATAACCTGAAGGATTTTCCATCATTTACCATCACCCTATTGGGTATAAGTTTTTTATATTCGTTGGAAAGTTTTGAATATTTGCCATTAACTATTTTCTCATAATCCTTTTCCCATTTTTTATCTATCTTATACACAAGCACATAATGCATATTAAAATAATCATAGCTTGTTAAAAATAAATCAGTCCTCGTTTTTTCTACTAATATGAATTCGTTTATTAATTCCTGGTTTTGGGGTTTAAATAGCAAATGGATGTTTCCGTTATATTCAGGTTTGTCTTTATCTCTTATGTAAGCATTAATAAACCCATATGGAGCAACAATACATTTTCTCAATCCGATTGTTGGCATTAAAAACAATGTTGATATTGTTAAATCGAAAAATTTTCTGAGGTCTGCCATTGCTTTATATTTATTTTTTGTAATCCTCTTTTAACTGAAGGGTGTGCCTTTGATGCACGCAGACAACCACGGTTAGCAGGGTTGCCTGTATTGTACCCTTGTGGAATAATCCTCTTTTTAACGAAGGTTGATAACATTGGTGCAAAAAAAATTGTTCCTGCGCCCGTTCTTGTAGTTTACTTTCAAAAACGGAGGGTGTGCCTTCGATGGACTCAGGCACCTGGCCAGGGTGGTTGCCTGTCCCGCCCGGTGGCGGGATAATTCTCTTTCAAATGGAGGGTGTGCCTTCGATGGACTCAGGCACCTGGCTATGGTGGTTGCCTGTCCCGCCCGGTGGCGGGATAATCCTCTTTCAAATGGAGGGTGTGCCTTCGATGGACTCAGGCACCTGGCTATGGTGGT
>DAIQOI010000007.1:0-111 GCA_036787955.1 Cyclobacteriaceae bacterium | reverse complement strand
CTGTCCCGCCCGGTGGCGGGATAATCCTCTTTCAAATGGAGGGTGTGCCTTCGATAGACTCAGGCACCTGGCCAGGGTGGTTGCCTGTCCCGCCCGGTGGCGGGATAATTC
>DAIQOI010000006.1:0-185043 GCA_036787955.1 Cyclobacteriaceae bacterium | reverse complement strand
TAAAGTTAGACCTTTTGTCTAATTCAAAACTGTCCTATTTTCGGGGGAGCTTACATGTGAATTTCTATCTCTTCTGTATCTAATAGTGAAATCTGAATATTCTTCATATTTAGATTCTCTAAATCTTTCCTGAACTTTTATTAAGTTTCCTGCTGTATCTTTAAATACATAATCAATACCTTGTTGCATATCAAATTCTTTTTCTTTTTCTTTATCAAGATTGGTTTTTTGCCATTTAAGTGGTTGGTATATTTTTGGAATAGCTATGTGCTCGTGAATGTAGTCTGTAAATTTTTTATCATCAATGTAAGGAGCCATAATTATTATTTTTAAAGATGTAAAATACTGCTGTATTTTTTATAAAACTATTTCTAACACCATTTGTTTTACTTATTAAATATCCGCAAAATTTTCCCCTTCATAAATTTTATCTATCAACATTTGCAAGTTGTTAACCTTGTTGTCGTCTATGTTTACAAGGATGCCACCATCATCACGCAGTAAGTTTCGGGCAAGAAAAAGACGAGGATACATCATATTGAGCCAGTTGGAATGGTATTGTCCGTTTTCTTTTGTGTTTTTGAAAAGTTGTGCTTTTGTGGCATTGCCATTTTCGTCCACATCGCCTACTTTTTGTTTGTATTCAGCAAGGGTTTCGGAATAATCGTCTTTGTAGATAAAGTCGTTACCTGTGTTGTAGGGTGGGTCAAAGTATATCATTTTAATTTTGCCAAAGTAGGATTTTTGCAAGGTTTTCACCACTTCCAGGTTATCGCCTTCTATGAATAGATTTTCGGTTTCGTCAAAGTTCACGCTTTCCTCACTGCAGGGTTTTAAGGTTTTGTAAGTGGGGGCTTGCAGTAGCCGAAAGGCATCGGTTTTGCCCGCCCAATTGAGGTGATAGCGTTCGTTACGGAACTCCATGTTGTCTTCTAAAAATACTTTGAGCTTTTCCCAATCTACTTTATCTTCGGTAAAGCATTCTGGAAAAAGTTTTTTAAACTCTTTTAATCTTTCTTTTTTTATATTTAAGCTTTGTCCGTCCATATAGATTATTTTTACACGCTCTTAAATTCTATTCCTGCATCTTTGAATTGCAGGACGATGTTGGTTTTTAATTGGTCATTGCCGTTAAAAAGTTTATCCAGGGCTATTACTTTTTGGGGTTTGAGATGAAGTATTTCATCTATCACTGATTTTTCTATGTTTTCCAGCAGTAAAACAAGTTCACTGGCATTGACCACATAGTAGCCGTTTTTCTTTTCAACTTTGTCTGTTAGTTTTTTGCCGTTTTTGAGCATAAGTTCGTAAAGCATATTTTCAACTGTGGCTTCGGGTTTAACATTTTCGGTAAATTCTATAACTGCCTGTTTTATCTCTTCGGCATTTTTGGGCACAAAGGGACGCCACTGTTTGAAGTTGCTTTCGTCAAGTTTGAATACTTTGAAGCCGAGGTCTAATTTTTTCTCTTCCTGTGGTTCAAATTGAATTTTTTCTCCTTTTTTCTTTTTTTCTTCGTTGAGTTCATCCTGAATTTTTTTAGCCGCGCGGCGGATGCGTTCTTTTGCAATATCGGCAATGGTTTTGTAGCCGGCTTTGTAGGCCTCACTATTGGGGTCGGTAGGTTCGGGCAGTTGTACAAGGATAAACTTACGGTTGCCGCCGTCCTCTTTGTTAAGTTCCATTACAGTGTAAGTTGTTAAGTCGAACGCATCAAAAAATTATACTTAATTTCATTTAGTTAAACACTTTTTTGAATAACCACATAATCTAACTAAATCACATAAAAAACATAATGGTTTTTGAGGCTTGCAGATTAAATTGCAAAAATCAATTATGGCAAAAAGCAATAATCTGGAATCTTTGCATAAAAATAATTCCCGGGATTTTTCTAAAATTATTTTTTTTCTTCTTATCTCACCTGCTAGTTTTAAATCATAAATTCTATTTATAAATCTTGCAATATTTGAATCAACTACAGGCGCCGGTTTATTAAATGCTATAATGGATATAGCCGCTGAAATATATTCGCCCACACCTGGAATCATTTGCAACTCTTTTTGTGAATAAGGAAAAATACCATTATAATTATTCAAAATATATTTTGCGGATTCAATAAAATGTTTATAACGCCAGTGTAAGCCCAGTGCTTTTGTATACTTTTTAATTTCAATGTCTTTTGCTTCAGCAAGACACCTGACATCGACGAAATTTTTCATAAATTCAAGGTAAACAGGCACAACCTGTTCAGCTTTTGTTCTGTGAAGCATGAATTCTGCTATCATAATTTTATAGGGGTCCCTGGTATCTCTCCATGGGAAATGACGACCATTTTTTCTGTACCATTTAAGTAATATACTTCTAACTTTCGAGATATTAATCATCTATTGAGGTTATACCCAATCTATTGAAGTGTGCTGCAATCTTTGTCTGAATATCATTAAGCAATTCTTTTCTAATTCGCATATCAGACGACTTATTTTGTAACAAATCCAGGGAAACAGAAGTAAGATACTTGATATTAAAAACCAGATAAACAAGACCCTGTTCAAGGTTAAATAATGGTGTTCTGTAAATAAAATCGGCTTTTTTTATACTATTTTTCAGAGATTTCGGACAGATTATTCCGGGTAATAATCTATTTCTTTTCCATTTATTTTGAGCATAATCACAGAATGGTGATACTTCAAGTAATATCAATTTGATGTTATTATTTTGATCGCTTTCGGAAGCATTGTTAAGTATATCCTTTACCATTTCTGATTTATCCAGTGATATTAATTGAGGCAGATTATCACTATCATACATGTATATATTTCCTGGTAAGGGTTTTTGATTACTTTCAAGTGATATATGTAATCTTCTGTTAAGTTCACCTTCTATATCTTCGATTTTGTACTCTATATCTTCGATTTTGTACTCTTTACTATTAATAGATGTCGTAGGAAAGATAATGTTTTTTTCTATAATGTCAATGAATAAATTATTAAAAGATAGCATGGCATACCTGTAAATATTCTCATCTGCATGTTTACCTGCATATCCTTTTGCAAGCATTTTAAGTATGCTACCTGTATTATCATTCCATTGATTATCAAAAGAAAAAATGGACGCAATATCATTGATTAACTCTATTGAAGAGGCATTGGAAATATTCTGCCATATCAAAAAGAATTGAAAAACGCCGAAATCTTTAATTTTTTCTTTGAGTTTTTCTGATATTTTATCAATATTAAAACTCCCATCGTCTTTCTTACATTCAGATTTATCTATTGCAAGAATAAAAAGAGGTTTGATTTCACTTAAATATGTATCTAATCCTTTAACAAGTTCACCATGTTTTGTCCAGGCAATAATGATATATGGTAAACTTTTTTTATTTATTATTCTGGATAAAACCTTTGCAAGGGCAGAAAGTTTTGTTTTATCTTCTGTTACTCCCTGCATACCTTCAAGCTCTATATCAAGGAATACTATTCGTACATTTTTAATCGGTTTATCATCAGGGGGTAACTCATCCGCTTTCCCACTGAAATACTTATAAGCAATATCTATTTTTGATAGAACATTCATCAGTGGTAATGCTTCTTCTATCAGATCATCCACAATTACTACAGAACCATTTTCTGGATAATTATTTGTTTCCATAATTAACTCTGTTTTAATGATATAATTATTTTTGCTCCAGATTTATATTCATCAGGTATATCGTAATCCTTGTAATTATCATTTTCAGGAAAAATCAATAATCCATTGTGTGCTTTTACCACCTCACTTACTATATGGAGTCCAAGCCCCATGCCATCTGGCTTAGCACTGACAAATGGTTTTATAATTTCCTCTTCTGGTAGAGCAAATCCGCATCCATTATCAGCAATAACTATGGAGATATACCCGGCAGGCTTATCAATAAGATTAATAAATAATTTTTTTTCTTCTTTTTCTTTCGAATAATCCAGCCACCAGATTGCATTATCAATAATATTCATGATACTGTTAAGAATTAAGTTCCTTACTATTTTAATGTTTTTATTACCATTGTATTTTTTATATGCCTTTTCCAGTGTTATCTTATGATAATTTAATCGGTATTCCATATTAAAAACAGCCTGGTCAATTACTTTTAAAATATCTTCTATTTTATATCCCCGGCTTCTTATAAGTGCAGTGTACCCCTCAACAAGATTTGATAAATGTTTTACAAGTACAATAATTCTTTCATTAACCTTTTCTTTTTGTATAATATTTTTTAATTCTCCAAGAATTTTCTCTATTTCATGAATAACTACTGATAGATTAAGCCCGGCACCGGCACTTTTAAGCAATATTTCATTTATAGTTTCATATTCTTTTTCAATTCTATTTAAGTATCTAATAATTTCTCTTTTTGTATTTTCTTCTTTTATTTTTTCTTCTATAACTGACTTAAGTTCCTGTATTGAAGCAATTACAGATTGTGTTTTTTCTTTAGTACCATAGAATAATCTGATTTTCTCTTTATCGATATTCCTTTGATTTTCAATTACATTTAAAAGATAAAGTATAGCTGATTTAAAGGTAAAATATGCATCGTTTTCAATAAAGCCCTCTCTATTGGTTTTTTCAATTAAATCCTGGCTTTTTTCTCTGTCGAGTTCTATGGCTGCAAGAATCAGATTGTTGCTTATTTTTCTGTGAGGGGCATTTACTCTTCTTATGTCCAGTTCAAGCCAGTCGTTCTCTGGCTCTCCATAATCATAAATTCTTATACCATCACGATATATTCGCACACCGCCATTAATATCCAGATATTCCTTCAAACCCCTGATATCAGATAAACCCAGTCTGAGTATTTTTGTTTCTCTGTCATATATATATGCGGTAAATTTAATTTTACCAATTTTATATTGATCAAGATTAATTTCCTGGTTTTTTCTATCAACCAGTGTTAAAATCTTTTTAATATTTTCATCCTTATGCGTTACCACTCTTTTATTTAATTTTTCCATACTTGGATAAGGGGCAAATTCATACTTAAACTTTACAATTCTATTGCTCTCAATTTCTGCATTAACTCTGTAGAGGGCAAAATCTTTTATACTATGTGGATCTATTAAATCTTTGATACATGACCTGTAAGTTTCGCTAACATGAAATTCTATTTTAAAGTTGCTTATTAAATCAAATGGATTGGTAAAGGCAATTATCGATCTATAAATCTCTTTTATATTCTCACAATTCCAGATGTTTTTTAATCTGGTAATAATTATCTGTGTTCCGTGTTTATTATCAGTAAAATAAACGGGAGTTCTTTCCTGAATATTGACAGGGATTTCATCTATATATTCATAATTGGATACTTCATTCCAATCCAGCGATAAATAAATTTCCTTTTCCCCCACTTTCCTTGATATAATTTCAATCTTATTTCCCAGTTTATGAACAGCAAAGCGTCCAATGCCTTTTTCTCCAAGCGGTAATCTCTTAAAAACAGGCGTTAATTCTTTTCTTTCAATAACTTTTTTCTTAAAATCTGTTCCGGGTTCAAGCCATACATTTTTAATAATGTCAGCGTTCATTCCGCATCCGTCATCTTCAACAATGATTTTGCCTTTTTCTGGTTCATCAATATTTTCCATTTTTATAATTACTGTAGAGGCGTCAGCATCATAGGAATTTTTTACAAGTTCAATCAGCGCTATACTTTCATTTTTTATTAATTGTTCTCCAAGCTGCTCAAGTAATCTCGCCCGTATTCTAAATCTAGAATTTATCATAGT
This sequence comes from Cyclobacteriaceae bacterium, assembly GCA_036787955.1. Classification (GTDB taxonomy): domain Bacteria; phylum Bacteroidota; class Bacteroidia; order Cytophagales; family Cyclobacteriaceae; genus UBA2336. Next base: position 179,284 of record DAIQOI010000006.1, on the reverse strand, counting down.
ATTCCTTAATATATTTTGCTATTTTATTTGCAAGCAATGGTGGTACTGCGTTACCAATTTGTTGAAAACACGAAGTCATACTACCTTCAAAAAAATAATTGTCTGGAAATGATTGAATTCTTGCGGCTTCCCGGACTGATATGGAACGGGGATTATGAATATCAGGGTATATGTAATAATGTCCGTCTTTTGATAGATGAGATACCAGGGTGTGCGATAGCCTATCAAAACTTAAAACTTTAAATCTATCCTTAAATGATAATTCATTTTTATGCGTCTTCAGATGGGCAGGTAATTCATCATACTTAAGCTGTTGTTTCTCTTTCACAAGTTTTTTTATAGCTATTTTATATATTTCAATATCATGATCATTAATTTTTCTTGTGATATGCTGGGTTGTGAAAATTTCGCCATTACGTATTCCTGATCTGTTCAAATAATCATTCGCGCTTTCCGTGTAATGAACTATATGTTTTTGCTCGCCATTTTTTAATTCTGGTAGATCATAAAATATATCTCGCAAAGAGTAACCATTGACAATTTCTTTTTGAATATCTTTAAAGGATAAAATTTTACTGTTTTTTAGTGTTCCATATATAAACACTCTTTTTCTATTTTGTAAAACTCCATAGTCAGCTGCGTTAATTAAGTTGTATCTTACAGAATATCCGGATTTCTCCAATCCCATCAGTAGTTCTTTAAAGTAAATAGAATTCTGTGATGATAAAAGTCCAGGAACATTTTCGAAAACAAAAACATCTGGCTTATACTTCTCCAGAAACATTAAATAAAATCTAAAAAGAAATACTCTTTTATCATTTTTTACTTTGTAGCCAAGTCTACTCCGTCCTATAATAGAATATGCCTGACATGGTGGCCCACCTAATAGAATATTTATTTTTATATTTTGTCGTTTCAATATTTCGTCTATCTTATAAAAAATTTCATAAAGTGTGTTCTCATTAATTTCCTGGTTTATTACTTTTTTATGAATATAATTCGGAACCTTCCTGTATAGTTCTTCTCTTGTTATTTTTTTTCTTAAATAATCATAATAAGTAGCCAGAGCATTATTCTCATACAGGTAATAATATACCAATCTTGTTTGTAAAGTAAAACAGGAGTTGTTGTCTTTTTCAACAAAAGCAACGGGTTGATATCCTTCCATTAAAAATCCTTCGGAAAGTCCACCAGTTCCTGCAAACAAATCAAGAAAAGTTATTTTTTTATTTTGTTCGTTTTTATTCGTTTTCATACACTCTTAAACTCTATTCCTAAATCACTGAATTGCAGCACTGTGTTGGTTTTTAATTGGTCGTTGCCGTTAAAAAGTTTATCCAGGGCTATTACTTTTTGGGGTTTGAGATGAAGTGTTTCGTCTATCACCGATTTTTCTATGCTTTCCAGTAGTAAAACAAGTTCACTGGCATTGACCACATAGTAGCCGTTTTTCTTTTCAACTTTGTCTGTTAGTTTTTTGCCGTTTTTGAGCATAAGTTCGTAAAGCATATTTTCAACTGTGGCTTCGGGTTTAACATTTTCGGTAAATTCTATAACTGCCTGTTTTATCTCTTCGGCATTTTTGGGCACAAAGGGACGCCACTGTTTGAAGTTGCTTTCGTCAAGTTTGAATACTTTGAAGCCGAGGTCTAATTTTTTCTCTTCCTGTGGTTCAAATTGAATTTTTTCTCCTTTTTTCTTTTTTTCTTCGTTGAGTTCATCCTGAATTTTTTTAGCCGCGCGGCGGATGCGTTCTTTTGCAATATCGGCAATGGTTTTGTAGCCGGCTTTGTAGGCCTCACTATTGGGGTCGGTAGGTTCGGGCAGTTGTACAAGGATAAACTTACGGTTACCTCCATCTTCTTTGTTGAGTTCCATTACAGCATGGGCGGTGGTGCCAGAGCCGGAGAAAAAGTCGAGGATGAGGTCGGAAGAGGAAGTAATAAATTTACATAAATATCTTACTAACGAAGAGGGTTTTGGATAGCTGAATATATTTTCTTTTTTTAGTAACTCAAATAATTCTTTGTTTCCATCCTCATTTGTTCCCACAAGACATTCGCTTTTTGATATAACATCTGATGGTATTTTAATTCTTTCTCCAGCTCTTTCATATCTTATTGCTAATTTTTTTGATTTAATATAAAAAATAGTTCCGTTTTTAATTTCTTCATTCAAACTTTCTTGTGTCCATTTGAAAGGACCTTTTAACCTAAAATCAATATTTGCTTTTCCGTTTTTAACAATGATGTCATCTAGTAATTCAACTCTGTCGTAAACACCTTTATCAAATTCGCCTTCTATTTTAAAATTTACTACATCTCTGGGAAATTTAAGCACACCGTTATTATTGCCTTCATTTAGTAAAGGCATATCTCCGCCATCAATTAAACCACCATTAAAAAAACTATTAATGTTTTTATATTTTTCATAACAGACAACAAATTCATACTTCTGTCTAACCTTCTTTGATAAACTTGGAGGAGTTGATGTTTTGTTCCATTTATAAGTTGCCACAAAATTCTCCTCACCAAAAATCTCATCCATCATCAGTCGCAGGTTGTGGACTTCGTTGTCGTCTATGCTTACAAAGATTACGCCATCATCACGCAACAGGTTACGGGCAAGGAATAAGCGTGGATACATCATGTTGAGCCAGTTGGAATGGTATTGTCCGTTTTCTTTGGTGTTTTTAAAAAGTTGTGCTTTTGTGGCATTACCATTTTCGTCCACATCGCCTACTTTTTGTTTGTATTCAGCAAGGGTTTCGGAATAATCGTCTTTGTAAATAAAATCATTGCCCGTATTGTAAGGCGGGTCTATGTAAATCATTTTAATTTTACCAAAGTAAGATTTTTGCAAGGTTTTCAGCACTTCCAGGTTATCGCCTTCTATGAATAGATTTTCTGTTTCATCAAAGTTAACGCTTTCCTCACGGCATGGTTTTAAGGTTTTGTAAGTGGGTGCTTGCAGTAGCCGAAAGGCATCGGTTTTGCCCGCCCAATTGAGGTGATAGCGTTCGTTGCGGAATTCAATGTTATCTTCTAAAAATACTTTGAGCTTTTCCCAATCGATTTTATCTTCGGTAAAGCAATTGGGAATAAGTTGTTTGAGTTGATTTAAGATTTCTTGTTTGATGTTTAAGCTTTGGCCGGTCATAGGGTTATTTGTTTTATGAAAAATTTTTAATATGCTCAATGGCTATATGTATATATTTATCATTAGAAAATTTACTTCGTTTTTCGGGGCTCCATCTTTTGATTTCTTCCCTGATCATATCAAAATTATCTGTTTGTTTTTCTTTCATTATCCAGTCAACAGTAGACAAGAGTTCAAGCCCAAAATCGGAAAAAAAACCATCAAGGAATTGTATGGTTTTTTGAGCAATATTCTGCAATTTTTTATTGGATTGAATGTATCTATTTACTTCATCAAATCCATCGGCTACAAGCAGAAGGGGTTCAAAAGGTTTTTTTGTTAAATCGCTATACCCAAGGATATAGCTGCCGTTTAAATAGTTAAGCACATATCTAACCTTTCCGGAATAAGGGCCGTAAAATTTTGGCTGGTATTTTAATTTGAAATATTCCTCTGCACCAAATTTTTGTAAGAAGTAGCAAACTTTTTCAGCAGAAAATTCAGATACATATTCACCTTGCCTGACAAGTTCGTATAACACATAAAGTAATAAAGCCCTTCCGTCTGTAAGTTTTACTATTTCTTTTTTTAGTTTTTCCTGTATTTCTTTTGAGGGTTCATAAACGAAAATATCTATATCTAAATTGCTTAATTTGTTCTGAATAATGGTTTTTACCTTTTCCCACAAAAGCCCACCACTTCCAGCGCCTAAAGGAGGGATAGCAATACTTTTGATATGATATTCTTTGATAACGCGAATCAGGTCATCCAGCCCTTTTTCGATATATTCATACTCAGAAGGTTTTCGCCAATCTTTTTTGGTGGGGAAGTTGATAATGATTTTTTCACCTGAAAGGTTATTTTCTTTAAATACAAATAATTTTCCTATATCAATTTCCTTATTTTTACAGGCTTTTATGTAGGCCTTAAAATTCTCCGGGAAGGCTTTTTTGAATTGCATAGCAATACCTTTTCCCATAATGCCAACAGTGTTAACGGTATTCACCAGAGCCTGTGCCTCGCTTTCAAGAATATTACCTGTTAAGAATTTTATCATAGTCAACCTCCTTAATAATATGCATTTTTATTTTTTTTAATCGACTTAACTCCAAAATTTTTCAGTTTTTTTTCTGCCATATCATCATAGCAAATAAAATATTCAATTACTTCAACAGGCAGATCTCCTTTTACTAAAAATTCAGCCTGTTTTTTTCTTTTTACCTCTAAATTTTCTTCTCCACCCCAGTATTGAGTGTTGATGGATGGCCAATCAAGAATTTTTTCTATTTGATAAATTAAATTACTATCATAAAAAGTTGTTAAATAATCAGTAGCATGACCATCACAAAAGTAGTATTCAATATTTTCTAATTCAATAATTTTTGACAATGAACATACCATATAAACAATATCTGAAGATGAAGTTTTTGTGGTAAAATTGCCTCCATTCTGGATAACATAAAGCATGGGCATTTTTGTCCCGAAATAAAATGGAATAAAATCTCCCAATGTAATTGTTTTTATAATTTTATCTTCTCCATTGGTAACATTTGCCTGTTTTTGTTCACGGGTTGATATTAAAGATTTGTCGCCAATTGTGATATAATCGGGATTGGCATTTTTTGAGCTTTTGTGTGTTATCCCATGTGTTAAAATATGTGGAATATTATCAATATGCGTCATTCTGAATAATTCTATACTTTTCAATAATCCCTTCATATCAAATCCCTCACGCTTTTTACTACCTTATATTCCACCTCGTCAAACACTTCATAGTGTTTTTGCCCGCATTTGATTTTTGCCTGTTCATCGGGATGAAGTTTTGAGATATCCACCTTGTCTGTGCCAGTATCTTTGGTTTCGGCAACGAAGTAAATTTTCTTTTCGTTTTTCAGAACTACAGCCCAGTCGGGGTTGTAATAACCAACAGGTGTGGGTATTTTGAACCAGTTAGGAAGTTTAAAGTAAAATTCCACATTTTCGCTGCTTTCGCAGTCCTTTGCAAACTGGCTTTCTACATTTGAATCCAGTGGAATGTATTCTTCGTAAATGGTTTTATCTTTATTGCTGACTTTGAAGGTGAAATTATCCAGATAGGTTTCCAGTTCCTGCAACTGAAAAAGCCGCATTTCATAGAATTCATTACCTATTCTTTCGTATTTGATGCCGTCTATCAGCAGCTCGTTCAGTGTTTTATTGATTACGGCTATGCACTGGTCAGAGAAGTATTGAGGGTTGATATAAAAGTCGTTCCAGCGATTGGCCTGTTGTAGAATTTGATGAATGGTATTTCGTGTGAGTTCTGTTTTTTGCTGAATGTATTCAAGGATATCGTGGATTTTCCATAAGTTTTTATTTCCATAAAATTCTCTTTTTTCACTTACCAGCGATGTATCAATGCCTTGGTTGGTAAGTTCGAACTTTACTTTGGTTGCACGCAAAGAAGGGGCTGGTGCGGGCGGCAGATGGGAAATGTCTTTTGAGGCCTTATGGATAAGTTTATCCGTTGCATATTCCACGGCATAGCGGGTTTTATGTCTAATTTTTTCCCATATTTCAAGGAATCTTGGGTCTGCTTCAAAGCCCTTGCGGTAACGGATGGTTACGCGTTCGCGTTTGTTTTTAATTCTGTTTTCAAAGCTTACGCCACATTCTTCTTCCATTTCAGTTTGTAATTGTCTGACAAAAGATTCGTACGATTCATTGGCAATAACCGTAAGGCGATTGATATTGCGGTCGTAGATTCGTATTCCTTCATGGTTGACGGCCAATCTTAGTCCGCGACCAATCTCCTGACGTTTTTTTAGTTCTGATTTGGTTTCGTTGAGTGTGCATATTTGAAATACATTAGGATTGTCCCAACCTTCGCGTAAAGCAGTATGAGAAAAAATAAAGCGTAAAGGGTTTTCTATATCCAGCAGTTTTTCTTTGTCTTTCATAATTAAATCGTAGGTGTTCAGGTCGTCTTCGCTTTCGCCGCGGGTGTCTTTCAGTCGTCCTTTTTTATCCTGCGAAAAATAGCCGTTGTGGATCTGGTCAAAATCAATGTTTCCGTTGGGATGAAATAATTGTTTTAATGATTTAAATTTTTCGGTGTTGATGAGCGATAAATAGGCCTCTTCGAACCATTGGGCAATTTTTCCTTTTTGTGGCAAGCCGTCGTTGTTGTAAAATCTGTAATTGGCTACTTTATCAATGAAAAAAAGCGATAATACTTTAATGCCCTGAGGGTAGAGTTTTAGTTCTTTATTCAGATGTTCTTCTATGGTGCGTTGAATCTGGAATTTCATGATTTCTTCGGTGAGCCCGCCCTGAGCGGAGCCGGCAAAGAGGAGAGTGCCATTGGAAAACTTGATGGACTGGTTGGTTACATCAATTTCTTCTACAATAAAACCTTCTTTATAGGGCTGGTGATTGCCGGATAATATAAAAAGATCGGTGCCTACTTTAACGGTGATGCTTTTTTTTCTGATGGTGTTGCTTTCTACAGAGTGAATACTCAGTTTGGCTGTTATTTTTGTTTTTTGTGATTTAATTTCTTCTACGGCAATGTAAGCGTCGTTGTAAGCATTTTCTTCAATTACAGAGTCCACTTCAATTTGCTTGACCAGCCCTAAATCATAAGCTTTTACGGGATTTAAACTATACACCAGGTTGTATAAATTTCTGTGTGTGGCGGAATAGCGGAGTGTACAAAGGGGATTCAAACTAGCAATGGCGGCTTTTCTTTTTTCGGTTTCCATGTTTTGTGGTTCATCTATGATAACGATAGGTTGTGTTACCTGAATAAATTTGATGGGTTCCAGTCCGCTGAGTTTGTCGTTGGGGCGATTGATAATGTTTTCATCTTTGGCAAAGGAATCAATATTGATGACAAGAATTTCAATATTATTGTTGGAAGCAAAAGCACGCAAAGAGGATACTTTACTGCTATCATAGACATAATAATTGACGGGCACATTATCATAGAGGTTTTGAAAATGTTCAAAAGTGATTTGAAGGTTCTTTAATACGCCTTCACGGATAGCAATAGAAGGTACAACAATGACAAATTTTTTAAAGCCATACTTTTTATTAAGTTCGTAGATGGTTCGCAGGTACACATAAGTTTTCCCTGTACCGGTTTCCATTTCTACGGTGAAATTCAGACCATTAGTCTTAAAGATTTCTTCAGAGATAACGGGTATTTCATCATTTTTCTGAATTTCGCAAAGATTTGTATATATTTGTTTATCGGAAAGGGCATGTCTATTACCAATACTATTTATCCCTGGAAATAACTCCTGAATATCGTTTGAATAAAAAGTAAAATCTAATGTACCTGAATTTTTTGGTTGTCCCTCAAAGAGGTCCACAATACAGCTAATTGCTTTTAATTGATAATTTAAATTTGGTTCAAAAGTTAACTTCATATAATATCATTCTTGAATTTTTGCTTGATTATAATTTTACCTATAAATACATTCCGCAAAGCTTTATTAAAATTTTGTTCTTTGGTCCCATTAATTTCTTTCATTATAAATCTTTTTGTTTTTCAGTTCATAAAAAGATCCCGCCAGTAAAAATAAGAATAAATCTTGTTTTACTTTCGTTATGTGGAATTCGCGTAGCAATTTCATTATCTCTCTTCCACCGATGAAGTTAAACGAAGGCATGAACATCGTCATAATTTTCAATTTCACTTTGTCGAAAGGCAGGTTTTTGAATTGTACACAACGTCAGTGCTCGCATCAAACGGAATATGTTTGCCATGATTAGATACGGTGCGACTAAGTACATGCACATTTGCACCTTTTTGTTCCAGCATTTCTGCCAGTGCAGCGCCAATCCCATAGCTGCCGCCTATCAGTACCATGTTTTTGTTTTTCATTTCCGGTTTTGTCAGATAACAACCGGAATGGCAGAAAGTTATTGGGGTAACGCTTCCATGATGCGCTTGAGCAGCAGGTTGTAATCCGGAAAATACCCGGTTGTTAACCCGAGCCGTACCACAATGAGGTTCTCTGATGGTATGATGAACACATACTGATCTTCATAGCCCGATAGGTAAAACATATCTTCCGGTACATCCGGAAATTCCCGGTTCTTCGGATTGCCCCGCTCACCGGCATTGAGCCAGAACTGTGCTCCATATTCACCGCGTTTGGCGCCTTTAGCCGGAGTAACGGAGTATTCTACCCAGCCTTCCGGCAAAATGCGTTCGCCCATCCAGTAGCCGTCATTCAGATAAAGCAAACCAAAGCGCGCCCAGTCGCGTGCCGTGGCCCATGAAAACGATGAACCGACAAATGTTCCGCCCGGGTCTGGTTCAATGACCAGCGAGTACATGCCTATTTTATGAAACAGGTTGGTGTAAGCAAATGCCGGATAGTTTTCAGCACCAATTACCTGGCGGGCAATATGCGAAAGTATGTTGGTTGTTCCGCTGGAATAATAGAATACCTCACCTGGTGTATGCTGCAATGGAAAACCGGCAGCATATATTCCGGCATCCCTCTTTTTGAACAACATGTTGGTAGTGGTGCTTGGGCCGGAATACACCTCTTCCCAATATAATCCACTGCTGGCTTGCATCAGGTTATCGAGTGTTATGGAGGCGCGATCATCGTTTTTCCAGGAGTCTAGCAAGGCCGACTGCGTCAGGCTTAATTTTCCCTCTCTCACCAAAATGCCGATAAGTCCGTTGGTAAGGCTTTTGGTCATGGACCAGCCCATCAGGCGACTGTTTTTATCAAATCCCTTTGCGTATCGTTCAAGGATTATATTGCCATTGTGCACAATCAGAAAGGCCCGCGTCCTTCTGATTTTTTCTTTACCCGGCTCATAGAAAAGTGAGTCGGCAACCGCGTTCAGTAATTCCAGGTTATACATACTCAGGTCAAGTTCAGACAGCCTGTTACCGGCAGGCCAGAGGATAGTGTCTGTTTGAACGGGGGCTTTTGCGGCAACGTGTAGCTGTTGGGCGCGCAGCTCTTTTTCAGTGATTTCATTGACCAGGGTGCATCCCAGTCCCTTTCGGTAAATGGCTTTGCGTTTTGCCAGGCCAAACACTGAACCATAAGCCGAAGAATCGGAAAAATCGGCACGGTAGCTGCCCAGTTTCAGCAGGCCGCTTCCCAGTTCATTGGCAATTACATCGGCCTCGCTTCGCCCGGCCAGCATGGTGCATGAGCATAAAGTCTTGGCACCGTAAGCCGAAATAATCGGAAAGGCCTGCCAGGCATAGTGCAGTCCATAACCAAAGAGGCCAGCTGCAAGCAGCAGCAAAAACCACCGGATGAATTTTCGCAATGACATCAGTTTAAAATTTTGGTAATTTTCGAAAAAGATAGGGTAAAGCGGTGGGAAAGAAGAAAAAATCATTACTAAAAATTTCTGGTCCGAAAAGGGAGGCTGGTGGCATAGCAGCAATCGTGTCGGCTGCGAGACACATTTTTTCAGAGGCAGGTGTGGTGGAGGGCACACGCACTCTGCTGCAGGTTAATCAGTTTGATGGATATGATTGTCCGGGTTGTGCCTGGCCCGATCCGGATGAGGGGCGTTCGGTGGTTGAGTTCTGCGAGAATGGCGCCAAGGCGGTGGCCGAAGAGGCAACCTTAGCCCGCTGTGACGAAGCATTCTTTGCAGCTCATTCCGTGCACGAAATGCGGGCATGGACGGATTATGAAATCGGTAAAAGCGGCCGCATAACCCGGCCCTTTATTTTACATGAAGGGTCAACACATTATCAACCCATTGAATGGGATGAGGCTTTCGCGTTGATCGGTAAAAAGTTGCGCGACCTTCCTTCGCCCGATGAAGCGGTATTTTATACCTCTGGAAGAACAAGCAACGAAGCCGCTTTTCTGTATCAGCTATTTGTGCGCATGTACGGCACCAACAACCTGCCCGATTGTTCAAACATGTGCCATGAGTCGAGTGGGGTAGCATTGTCCGAAACGGTTGGTATTGGAAAAGGCTCTGTTAAGCTGGATGATTTCTATTGCACTGAGCTCATCATCATCATGGGGCAGAATCCGGGCAGTAACCATCCGCGCATGCTGTCGGCTCTGCAGCAGGCTAAGAAGAATGGTGCAAAGATTATTACCATCAATCCCATTGCAGAGGCAGGCCTTATTGCCTTCCGCCATCCGCAGCATCCGCTGGATCTTATCGGAAAACCCACCACCATCACCGATCTGTGGCTGCCGGTGAAGGTGAATGAAGATGTGGCGCTCGTAAAGGCTATTCTGAAAATCTTAGTGCAAAAGGAAGCAGAAAATCCGGGCACAGTCATCGACCGGGATTTTATCCATAACCACACTTCGGGATATGAAAATCTGATACGTGATTTAAGCCGTTACGATCTTCAGCAACTCATTAGCCGCTCGGGCGTTGCATCTGAAAAAATATTTGAGGCGGCCGAGTGGATTGCACGCAGAAAGAAAATCATTGTATGCTGGGCTATGGGTTTAACCCAGCATAAAAATGCGGTCGATAACATCCGTGAAATAGTTAATCTGTTGTTGCTGAAAGGCAGCATCGGCAAACCCGGTGCGGGCACATGCCCGGTGCGCGGGCACAGCAACGTACAGGGCGACCGCACCATGGGCATCTGGGAAAACCCAAAAGCAGAATTTCTGGATAGCCTCAGGCGCGTTTTTGGTTTTGAACCACCCCGTAAGCCCGGCTACAATACAGCCGAAACCATCAGGGCCATGGCCGGGGGAAAAGTAAAGGTATTTTTTGCCATGGGTGGAAATTTTCTCTCGGCTACACCCGATACGGAGTTCACTGCCCGGGCCCTGGAACGCTGCGACCTTACAGTGCACGTAAGCACCAAGCTCAACCGCAGTCATTTGCATACAGGCAAAACCGGTGTTATCCTTCCGTGCCTGGGGCGTACCGAACTGGACGTGCAGGCTTCAGGTGTACAGTTTGTTACTGTAGAAAATTCTACGGGTGTGGTACACAGATCACAGGGCGGCAAAACCCCGGCCTCGCCACATCTGCTCAGCGAGCCGAAAATTGTGGCCGAACTGGCCAAGGCTACGCTGGGTGACGGCATCTCAATTGACTGGGATGGACTTGTGAGCAATTATGACAACATCCGCAATCTGATTGAGCAGACCATACCGGGTTTTGAAAGGTACAACGAACGCGTGCGCAGGCCGGGCGGCTTTTACCTGCCCAACGGTGCAAGGGAAGGAAAATTCAACACATCCGACAGCAAGGCGCATTTTACCATTAACTCCCTGCCTGAGTACACCCTTCGGGACGATGAGTTTTTGCTGATGACCATCCGCAGCCACGACCAGTACAATACAACCATTTATGGTATGCACGACCGTTACCGGGGTATTCGCAACGGACGTTATGTGGTATTTGTTAATCCGGACGACATGAAAAAATTCGGATTACAACAAGGCGACAAAGTAGATCTGGTAAGCCGGTATGATGGCGTTGAGCGCAGGGCAAAGGGATTTACAGTAGTACCTTACCAGATTCCCCGGCAAAACCTGGCAGCTTATTTCCCGGAAGCCAATGCGGTGGTGCCGCATAACCATGTGGCGCGGGGAAGTCATACACCTATTTCCAAATCGGTAATTGTCCGGCTGCAGAAAGCTGTTTGATACACGCGTTACTGCGCAATCAGTTACGGGCAAATCTCCGGATGAGCCTGCGAAAAGTACCACCTGAAATTTTTTTCAGCGACTCTTCCAGCTCGAACATACCAAACAGAAAAATGCCGACACCTGCCAGCAGACTGATAATCTGAAATTCCTGAAGCATACCGCTGTAAATTAAATCAACCGGCTAAATTCACCGCGTGAAAAAACAACAATTAAAAGAACTGCTTGAAGAAAAATTTCGTCAATACAACCAGCCCGGTTTTATCGAAAACGATCCGGTTGTTGTGCCGCACCGCTTCCGAAAGAAGCAGGATATCGAAATTGCGGCCCTTTTTGCAGCCACCCTGGCGTGGGGGCAGCGCACCACCATTATTCAAAGTTGCACAAGATTGCTGGCTTTGATGGATAACGACCCGCACAACTTTGTGAAGTACCACCGCGAAAATGACCTGAAGCGATTTGAAAAATTTGTTCACCGCACTTTTAATGCCACGGATGTCTTGTATTTCATCGAATTCCTCAGATGGTTTTATAGCAGGCATGATTCGCTGGAAGAAGCATTTTACACCAGTGAATACCACCCGGATACAGGTTCAGGTCTTGTCCGTTTTCACCGGCTTTTCTTCAGCCTTCCCGATTATCCGCAACGCACGCGCAAACATGTTCCCACTCCCGAGCGAAAATCAGCCTGCAAGCGCCTGAATATGTTGCTGCGCTGGATGGTGCGCTGCGATAACCAGGGTGTGGACTTTGGTATTTGGAAAAAGATTAAACCTGCCCAGCTTGTATGTCCCTGCGATGTGCACGTGGAGCGTGTGGCCCGAAGGCTGGGATTGCTCAGGCGTAAACAAGTGGACTGGCTGGCCGCTCTGGAACTCACACAGGCCCTGCGGACATTCGATCCGGTCGATCCGGTTAAATATGATTTCGCCCTGTTTGGGCTGGGGCTGGAACAAAACAACCGAAGAAGGTGAAGCTATTCGTACTTAAGTACTTCGGCCGGGTTGGTTTGTGCAGTGAGCAAAGTTTGCCGCAGCACCGTTATCAGAATAATAAATGACACAGTCAGGGCAGGAATAACAATCATCCACCAACTCAGATCCAACCGAAGCGTGAACGCTTCTAACCACCTCTGAAGCATCAGAACAGCTGATGGGATGCCTACAAGCAGCGCAATGAAAATCATAATGATATAATCTTTCAGCAGCAATGCCACAGCATCAGAAGCCGTGGCCCCCAGTACTTTGCGAATACCGATTTCGCGTGCGCGCAGTTGTGCGGCAAAGGAGGAGATGGTAAAAAGTCCTGCAACCGATATAGCTACGAGCACCACGGCCAGGTACAAAACTATCCGGCCAAAACGATCTTCAATTTCATACTGCAGGTAATAATCATCCTTTAAAAAGGAGATGTGTGGTACCTCGGCGGTGAAGAGCGTCCTGAAATTTTCTTCGATATCGGCAAGGGGTGCTTGGGTGTTTTGGGCAAGGCGGATGATGTACTGGTTGCATTGCGAAGGATTGAAAACAAAGAAAGCCGGTGAGATGGCTACTTTGGGCGACTGATGATAATAGTCGGCAATAACAGCGCGGACCATTGCCGTATCGTCACGAAAGACGACTTTTTGGTCAATTGCTTCTTCAGGTGAGGAGAAGCCCAGCAGCTTGCAGGCCGATTCGTTGATCATCACATCCTTTTCTAACCGGTATCCCGGATGCACCGGATTTCCGGCAAGTACACGGATACCCATCGTTTCTGCGAAAGCTTCATCTACAAAAAAGTATCGGTACTGGTTTACGTCTTCCTTGGCAGCACCAACCCGTTGCACGCTGTTTGCATATAACCGAATCATCGTTCCGGGCAGAGACGATACCATGGTAACACCCTCGACCCCGGCCAGTTGAGCAATCTGTTTTTTGAAAGCCTGCGTATTGCGCACGAACAAGGAATCAAATATTTCCGAATTACGTACGGTGAGCAGTTTGTCCAGATCAAAACCCAGATCTTTTTTACGCAGCAAATCCAGTTGAAGATAAATAACCAGTACGCTGATGAGCAGGATAACAGTGGCGGTAACCGGTATCAGCACCATCACTTTGCGCAGCCATTGGCCCCGCCTTCCTGTTGTATATTTTCCTTTCAGAATCTCGGCCGGTGCAATGGAAGACAACGTAAGAGCAGGATAGACCCCCGAAATCAGGCTGCTAAGTAAGATGAACAGGAACAGGGGCAGGAGCAGTTCAGCATCCCATTGCCATTCCAACAAAAGATTCCGCTGAAACAGTTCGGATAAATGGGGAAGCGAGAGGTACACCACTGCCACTGCTATGCCTAAGGCAATGAAGTTTAAAAGGGTGGATTCGAAAAGGAATTGCAGCGCCAGTTGCAAACGGGTACTACCCATAATTTTACGAACGCCCACCTCGCGCGACCGGCCCATTCCCCGCACCACAGTAAGGCTGCTGTAGGTCAGCCAGGTAATGAGTAAAATGGCCACAGCCGTTGCGCCCAAAAAAAATACCACCTGATAATTGCCATTGGGTTTCCACTCATCTTTAAAAGCCGAGTTCAGGTGAATGGAAGTAAGTGGTTGAAGCGATATTTCCAGTTTCTGATCCGTTTCCCGCAGCCAGTTGCCGGTTTTGCGCTCAATCAAATCGGGCAATTTTGATTTTACTGCTTCGAGCTGGTCGGCCCTGTGCAATAAGATATAGGTTGGATATCCGTCCCAACGCCAGGGTTCTTCCAGCACCAGCTTGGACACCACTTTATTGTGGGTTTCCATGGACATGAGGATGTCAAACTGCATATGTCCGGTTTCCGGCATGTCGGCAAATATGCCGGTGATTTCCAGCTCAAGACCAGTTCTGTACCGGTATATTTTGCCAATCGGGTCTTCATTTTTAAATACTTTCCGCGCATAAGATTCGGAAACTACGGCAGTAAAGGGTCGGGCCAATACCAGCGAATCAACTCCACGCAGAAGCGGAACTGAGAATATCCGGAAAAATTCAGCTGAAGCAACCGCAGCATTTTCCGTTCGGTACAGCTCGCCATTGTGGATGAAGCCACCTGTTACTTTACGCATATGAACAAATGATTCCACCTCGGGAATCTCTGCGGCCATATCCGGACCTATGCCAAAATTCACCGCCACACTGCTATTGGTTAATTCTCCTTTATTATATCGGTTTTGCTGGATGCGGAATATTCGGTCGGCTTTCGAGTGGTGCTTGTCGTAACGCAATTCGTGCCGGATGAAAAGATAGACAACCATTGCGCAGGCAATGCCTGCTGCAAGGCTACCAATCAACAAAAGGTTGTGCAGGCTGTACCGCCTAAACGACCGGAGGGTTACAATCCAGTAATTGTTCAACATACTTTCGAAAATAAAGCAATTAACAGGGCATACAGCATAGATGTAATATTTTAGTCCTTTTTGCAACATTTTAAGCGCGGCCTTACTCTTACCAGGGCCTTCTGGCCCCCGGCAGCCCCATCCCGGAGAGGATGTACAACGAAGTTGAGAAATAATTTAAAACTGTTCTAAATAAGCAGGACTGTTCAGGGTTTTGTAAAAAGGTACTTTGTTCGTAGCGGAACCGTTAAACAGCTATTGAAAAGATTCCGTTGCTCGAACAAATTAAAGTCTTGCTGCATCCCTAAATAAATTTGAAAAAAAGCGCTCGGGTAGTAGATTTGTGCGGTTTCGAATAAAACACTTACTCGATTCATCATGATCCGATTTCTACGCCTGAATTTCCCGCTGACCATCCTCTGCACGTTGCTGATCAGCCAAGCAGGCCTGGCCCAGGAAATTCCAACCGACCCTCAAATAATTAAGGAAGGAGAAGCTTTGTTCAAAGCAAACTGCCAGACCTGTCATCGGGTACATCAGAAACTGGTAGGTCCGGCACTTGCGGATGTGTACAACCGCGCCCCTTCTATTGATTGGATTAAAGCCTTCATCAGAAATTCTGCCGCTTTAATTGCCAGTGGCGATGAGTATGCTGTGAACCTTTACAACGAATACAACAAAACCCAGATGACGGCCTTCAGCGGTCTGAAAGACGACCAGATCATGGCCATTCTGGCTTACATACAGGATGAAACCATCAAAGGGCCACCGCAGGCGCAGCCTCAGCCCGGCGATGCATCGCAGCCGGTATCCACAGGTGTTCCGGAGTCCTACCTGAATGTTATTCTTGCCGGGCTGGTTATCATCCTTGTTTTACTGGTCGTTATTCTCGGATTTCTGATATCTGCACTTAAACGTTTATTGGATCAGAAACCATTAACCGAAGAAGAACGCGAACTTGTTCAGTCGCCCATTACATTAGCCACAGTAGTGCGCAGCAAAGGCTTTCTTTTTGTTGTGGTGTTTGTTGCAACAGCCCTGGGTGTTAAAGCAGTGATTAACGGATTGTACTCCATTGGCATTCAGAAGGGCTACGCACCCAAGCAGCCAATAGCTTTCAGCCATAAATTGCATGCCGGCGCTTATGAAATTGACTGCAAGTATTGTCACACCGGTGTGTTGAAGGGTAAAAGCGCCACCATCCCCTCTATTAATATATGTATGAATTGCCATAGCCAGGTTAAAACCGAGTCGCCCCAGATTAAGAAACTATGGGCCGCAGCCGACTGGCAGCCGGAAACAAAAACCTATGGCCCTAACCAGCAGCCCATCGAGTGGGTGCGCATTCATAACCTTCCCGATCTGGCCTATTTCAACCATGCCCAGCATGTGGTAGTCGGAGGTATTGAATGCCAAACCTGCCACGGACCTGTTGAGGAAATGGAGGTGGTGCAGCAATACTCGTTGTTAACCATGGGCTGGTGCATTGACTGCCACCGGAAAACCGATGTAAATACCAAAGGAAATGCTTACTACGATAAACTGGTTGAACTGCACAGCAAGCAGTCGAAGCAGCCGATGAAAGTTGAAGATATTGGCGGACTGGAATGCGCCAAGTGTCATTATTAATAGATAGATGAATTAGCCAAACCTGTATAACCTATATTATAGATACATGGAAGAAAAACCTACCAAGATATACTGGAAAGGGCTGGAGGAGCTCACAAATGCCCCGGAGTTTGTTAAGCGTGCGCACAATGAATTTGGAGAGCCGCCCCGGCCCGAAGAGAATATTGAACATTCGCGCAGGGACTTCCTCAAAATGATGGGCTTTGGCGTGGCTGCTGTTTCGCTGGCCGCTTGCGAAGCTCCCGTGCGCAAGGCTATCCCATACGTGGAGAAGCCGATGGATGTGGATCCGAGTTTGCCGAATTATTACGCGTCCACTTACATAAATGGAGGAGATTACTGCAGCATTCTGGTAAAAGTAAGGGAAGGGCGCCCGATAAAAATTGAAGGCAATACCCTGTCGGGCGTGACCCGCGGAGGCACCAGCGCTCAGGTAGAAGCTTCGGTTTTATCGCTCTACGACAATGCCCGCCTTCGTTTTCCACGTGTGGGCGACAACCGCAAGGCATCGTGGGAAGAAGTAGATAAAGAAGTAACCGACAAGCTGACGGCAGCGGCACTCAGCGGCTCCAAAATTTATATCGTAAGCAACTCAGTGCTCAGTCCCAGCACCAAAAAGGTGTTGGATCAATTCAAAGCGAAATACCCCACTGCGCAGCACGTACAGTATGATCAGGTTTCCATGTACGGCATGTGGAAGGCCAATGAGGAATCATTTGGTAAAGGTTTTATACCTTCCTATGATTTCAGCAAGGCCAACGTGATTGTCAGCATCGCTGCCGATTTTCTTTCAACCTGGCTGGCACCAATTGAGTTTACCAAACAATACGCACAAACCCGTGAAGTGAGCGAAGATAAACGCGATATGTCGCGCCACTATCACTACGAAGCAGGTATGACGCTTACCGGTGCCAATGCCGACTACCGCATCCAGATAAAGCCTTCGGAGGAAGGTGCAGTAGCTGTTCAGCTCTACAACCTGATTGCGGCAAAAGCAGGCGCACCTTCGGTCAATGGTGGAACGGATAAGCCCTACCTGCAGCAGGCTGCCGATGAGTTGTGGGCAAACCGGGGTAAGTCGGTTGTGGTAGCCGGTTCGAATGATAAAAATGTGCAGCTTGTTGTAAATGCCATCAACAACCTGCTTGGCAATTATGGCACAACCATCCTGCCACACCTGCCGGTCAACTACCGTCAGGGCAACGATGAGCAAATGCTGGCCTTTATCAATGATCTGGATACCGGAGGGGTAGGAGCCGTAATCTTTTATAACTGCAACCCGGTGTACGATCATCCCATGGGTGAGAAAATCGCTGAAGGCCTTAAAAAAGTAGGCCTGAAGGTTTCCACTTCCTATAAAGAAGATGAGACCGGTGCACTCTGTTCGGTACTTGCCCCCGACCACCACTACCTCGAGGCCTGGAACGATGCAGAACCGAAGAAAAATCATTTTAGCCTGGCTCAGCCAGCCATTACACCCATATTCAAAACACGGGCCGCACAGGAAAGTTTTCTGGCCTGGGCCGGTCAGCCGAATGCAGACTATTACGAAGTACTGAAATCGAACTGGGCAGCCTGGTTTTTCAAAGGCGGCCATCTTCAGTCATGGTGGGATAAGCGGTTGTTTGATGGCGTTTACGAATTGCCCGTTGAACCTGCTTCTGTGAATTTTGGCGGTAATGTTCAGGCTGCAGCCGGGGCGATCGCAGCGGCTTATAAGTCTGAAGGCATTGAGTTGTTTGTTTATGAAAATGCTACCGTAGGCAATGGTTCCCAGGCCAACAACCCGTTGCTTCAGGAGTTGCCCGATCCCATTACCAAAGCAGTTTGGGAACATTATGTTACCGTGTCACCGGCAGATGCAAAAGGTATAGATTTTTCGGAAGGCAAAACGCGCTTTGCTACCATCACAGCCAATGGCCGTACCGTTAAACTGCCTGTGCTTATACAGCCGGGGCAAACACCAGGCACCGTGGGCATTCCGCTGGGCTACGGCCGAACTAAGGCAGGGAAAGTGGCCGATGGTTTGGGCATTAACGCCTATCCGTTTGCCACAATGGTTAACGGTTCGCTTTCCTTCCAGTGCACCAATGTTTCTTTCAAACTGGAGGATGAAAAATACTGGCTGGCCACAACCCAAACCAGCCAGACTTACATGAAGCGTGCCACGGTGATTCAGGAAGCGCTGCTTAGCGAATTTAAAGAGAATCCGGCTGCCGGAAGGTTCTACCCCAAGGTGGCTACCTGGAAGAGCCCCGAACATAAAGTGGAGCCGGGTAAGCTCTCGTTGTGGAAAGGACATGACTACTACAACCACCACTGGGGCATGGCCATCGACCTTAATACCTGTATAGGTTGTGGCGCCTGCGTAGTGGCTTGCAATGTTGAAAACAACATATCGCTGGTAGGCCGCCAGGAGGTAATTAACCGCAGAGAGATGCACTGGCTGCGTATTGATCGCTATTACAGCACCAATGCCGATGTACAGGATTTGAAAGGCCTTGAAAAAGCAGCCGAAAATCCGGAGGTGGTATTCCAGCCCATGTTGTGCCAGCATTGCAACAACGCACCGTGCGAAACCGTGTGCCCGGTAGCGGCTACTACACACAGCTCCGAAGGGCTTAACCAGATGGCATACAACCGCTGCATCGGAACCCGCTATTGCGCCAACAACTGCCCGTACAAGGTAAGGCGCTTCAACTGGTTTAAATACCACGATAACCGCCAGTTTGAGCAGTCTAACCCGGCCATGAACACGGACCTGGGTAAGATGGTGCTCAATCCGGATGTTACCGTTCGTTCGCGCGGGGTGATGGAGAAGTGCTCCTTCTGTGTGCAGCGTATCCAGCAAGCTAAACTAACAGCCAAGAAAGAGAAGCGCCCGCTCAAAGATGGTGATGTGGTAACAGCCTGCCAGGCTGCCTGCAGCACCGGTGCGATTGTGTTTGGTGATTTGAATGATCCGGAAAGCCGCATCAGTAAGCTGCTGAAGATCCGTCCGGCCGATGAAAAGCGTCCGTACGGCATCGATAAGAAGGCAGACAATCCACGTGCCTACCAGGTGCTGGAGGAAATCGGTGTAAAGCCAAACATTTGGTATCTGACCAAAATACGCAATAAAGAACAACAACAAGCCTGATAAATAACGAACAGCATGCAAGTAGTTTCAGCCATACGCGAACCTCTTGTAACCGGAGGTAAAACAGTAAAAGACGTTTCGCACGACATCAGCCGGCAGGTTGAAGGAAAGCCCACCCGCCTGTGGTGGATGGCTTTTGGTGTTTCATTGGCCCTGCTGGCTTTGGGCGGATACGCCTGTGCCATGATGTTGTGGCACGGCATAGGTATGTGGGGATTAAACAAAACGGTTGGTTGGGCGTGGGATATCACCAACTTTGTGTGGTGGGTCGGTATTGGTCACGCAGGTACACTTATTTCAGCCATATTGTTGTTGTTTCGTCAGCGCTGGCGCATGTCTATCAACCGCGCTGCTGAGGCCATGACCATTTTCGCGGTGATTTGTGCAGCCAGTTTCCCGGCCTTTCACATGGGTCGCCTGTGGCTTGGATTTTACTGGGCGCTGCCGTTGCCCAACACGTTTGGATCGTTGTGGGTGAACTTTAACTCGCCCCTGTTGTGGGATGTGTTTGCCATCTCAACTTATTTCACCGTTTCGCTGGTGTTCTGGTACATGGGCCTTATTCCCGACTTTGCCGTGATACGCGACCGTGCCGTAGTGCAGGGGAATAAAATCAGGGCAAAAATTTATAACGCGCTCAGCTTCGGATGGCAGGGCGGTGCCAAAACATGGCAGCGCTATGAATCGGTGGCGCTTATTCTGGCGGGTCTATCCACACCGCTGGTGCTTTCGGTTCACACCATCGTATCGTTTGACTTTGCCACCTCGGTAATACCCGGCTGGCACACCACCATCTTCCCGCCCTACTTTGTTGCCGGAGCTATCTTCTCAGGCTTTGCCATGGTGCTAACCCTGCTGCTGGTAACGCGAAAGGTGTTTAAACTGGAAGAATACATTACAGTATATCACATTGAGTTGATGAATATCATCATCATCATCACCGGTTCGATAGTGGGGATTGCCTACATCACCGAATTGTTCATTTCATGGTATTCGCAGGTTCCCTATGAAGGATATGCCTTCTATAACCGTATTCAGGGACCTTACGCCTGGGCTTACTGGTCGATGATGACCTGCAATGTAATTTCTCCGCAGTTGTTCTGGATCAAGAAAATACGTACCAGCATTGTGGCTACGTTCGTATTGTCCATTATCGTAAACATCGGAATGTGGTTCGAGAGGTTTGTTATTATTGTTACCTCCCTGCACCGCGATTATGTTCCTTCGAGCTGGACCATGTTTTACCCCACCTGGTACGACATCGGTCAGTACGTATTTACGTTTGGCATTTTCTTCACCGCATTTTTCCTGTTTGCCAAATTCTTTCCGGTAATTAACATGGCCGAAGTAAAAAGTATTATCAAATCAACATCAGAAAAAACGGCATGAGCATGGAAGCAAATAAGCATTTTGTGGTTGGTATTTTTGATGACGAGGATGTTTTACTGGACGGCGTGAAGAAAGTGCGCGCCAGCGGCATCCGTATTTACGAAGTATACACCCCCTTTCCGGTTCACGGCCTGGACGAGGCGCTGGGTTACTCACGTACCCGGCTACCCATTGCAGCTTTTCTGTTTGGTATGACCGGCACCATTCTGGCGCTGGTGATGCAATTCTGGATGTTGGGGTACGACTGGCCGATGATCATAGGCGGTAAAAACTTTGCTTCCTTGCCTCCTTTCATACCGGTTACGTTCGAGTTGACGGTGTTACTTTCAGCACTGGGCATGGTTGCTACCTTCTTAATCGTGAGCGATATGAAGCCCTACAAGTGGCCGCGGCAGTTTGACATCCGCAGTACCGATGATAAACATGTAATGGCCATTGACCTGGCATTCAATGCCGGAAAATCAAAAGAAGAAATAACCCGTATTCTGCGCGAAAGCGGTGCTTCCGAAGTAAATGAGAAAAATTTTGAATGAGCTTATGAAGTCAGTTTATCCAACTAAAATATTTGCAGCGCTGGTTTTTACGGTGTTGGTATCGTGTAAGGCCGGTGGCGACTATCCCGGCCTGGAATATGCACCCAACATGTACCACTCTGTGGCGTATGAACCTTATACCCAGATAACGGATAAGGATGCCGGTCGTTGGGTAACCTCAATCGAATACGAAGACGGCCATGCTGAATATTACAACAGCAATAACCTGAATCCGCACAGAATGAATATGCGGATGCCTCCGCCACACACCGTAAGCCGCAATCATCTTCCTTATCGCCTTCCGGCCGACAGCCTGGAAATAGCCGCTAAAATGAAAAGCCCCTTAACCGGTGACGAAAAAGTGATACTGGCTGAAGGAAAGATGTTGTACGAAATTTACTGTGACCATTGTCACGGTGCAAAAGGCGAGGGAGATGGTAAAGTTGCAACCGGAGTAACCATTGATGGCGTGGAGCGTGGTTTTTATGCCGGTGTTGCAAACCTCAGGGGCGATGCCTACAAAAACATCACCGAAGGGCACATTTTCCATGTGATTACCATGGGCAAGGGGTTAATGATGCCACACGGATCCCAGATTAGCCCGGAAGATCGCTGGAAAATTGCCCGTTATGTGAAATCCTTACAGCAATAACGAAACGCATACGTCATGGCTCATACGCATATACACGTTACTGAAGAGAGATTTGAATTTACAGCAAAGGCCCGCAAGCAAATACTGATACTGCTTGCTGCCGGTGTGGCATTGCTTGCGCTGGGTATCGTTATCTCAATGACTAGCAGTGCTCACCATCATGAAGGAGGGCACCACGGAATGGTGTCGGGGGTGGACAATATGACCGCCAGCCTGGAACCTGCGGCATCTTCTGATGAGCCGGCTGCTCATCACGATGAAAAACCCACCTGGCTCAAACGCCTTTATACAACGCTGTGGATGAATAATATTTATTTTATCGGACTGGGTATCATTGGTTTGTTTTTTGTGTGTATTCAATACGCTGCACAGGCGGGCTGGTCGGCCGGTATTAAGCGAATACCGTTGGCGATGGGGCAGTGGTTGCCCATAGCTTTTGTAAGCACACTGGTATTATGGTTTATTACCCACCACGATATCTTTCACTGGACACACAGTTATTTGTATGACAAAAGCAACCCCGAAACCTTTGACGAGATTATAGCAGGTAAAGCGCCTTTCTTCTTCTGGCCTGGTGAAGCGGGAGGTTTTCCGGTATTTTTCATTCTGCGCATGGTAGTGTTTTTCGCCCTGTGGATTTGGTTTTTTTATTCGATCCGGAAAAATATGCTGGCTGAGGATCAGATAGGGGGCACCTCGTTCTGGTACAAGAACCGCAGCCTCTCAGCCTGGTTTCTGGTTTTCTTTGCCATAAGCTCTTCGGTAGCCGCGTGGGACTGGGTAATGAGCATAGACACCCATTGGTTCAGCACCATGTTCGGATGGTATGTTTTCGCCAGCTGGTGGGTAACCGGCCTTGCCATGATAACTCTTATCGTGGTATATCTGAAAGAGGCGGGATATCTGAAAATTGTAAACGCCAACCACCTGCACGATTTGGGTAAGTTTGTTTTTGCCTTCTCTATTTTCTGGACTTACATCTGGTTTGGGCAGTTTTTGTTGATATGGTATGCCCATATCCCTGAGGAAACGGTGTACTTCGTTGAACGAATGACCACCCCTCCGTATAGCTGGGTTTTCTTTGCCAACCTGATTCTGAACTTTGTGTTACCGTTTTTGTTATTGATGACGAGGGATGCGAAACGTCAGATGTCGATGTTGAAACTGGTTGCACCCGTAGTTGTTGTAGGTCATTGGTTTGATTTTTACAACATGGTTACACCCGGTGTAATGAAAACGGATGGTGGAATAGGGTTTATCGAGATAGGAACAGCGTTTATTTTTCTGGCTGCATTTTTATGGATTACACTCAGCAGCCTTTCGAAGATGCCGTTGTTTGGTAAAAATCATCCGATGCTGGAGGAAAGTTTACACCATCACATTTAAAACTGAAACATAATCTGCCATGATGACATTACTTATAGGAATTGGGTTGCTGCTTACACTGGTTATCCTGTTTCTCATATTCCGGATAGCCAGCCTGGTATCGGTAGCAAAAGGTAGAAATCCTGAAGAAGTAAGCCCGAATAACGGCATACATGCCACGCTCTTTTTGCTGTTCATGGTTTTTGGCTTAGCCGGATTTTTCTGGTATTCCTATACGCACTTCGACAGCTATACCCTTCCGCTGGCTTCGGAACATGGTGTGGTAACCGACAGGTTGTTCTGGATAACGATGGCCGTTACGGTAGCAGCTTTCGTTATCATATTCTTCGTCATGTTCTGGTTCGTTTACCGCTATCAGTACAAAGAAGACCGGAAAGCCTCTTTCTATCCCGATAATCATATACTTGAACTGACCTGGACAATAATTCCTGCAGTTGTTCTTGCTGTGCTGATCTTTACAGGTTTGCGGGCCTGGAACGACATTACCAGCCCCGCCTCCGATCAGGCCGAAGTTATTGAGGTAATCGGGCAGCAGTTTGCCTGGTCGGTGAGGTATCCCGGCAAGGATAATGTACTGGGCAATACCAACTTCAGGCTGATTGATAATTTCGGCAATGATCTCGGTTTGGATTTAACCGATTCAAAAAGCTTTGATGATTTTAAAACCCTTGAGCTGCATATTCCGAAAGGAAGGGAAATTCTGCTGAAGATTCGTGCCAAAGATGTTATCCACAGCGTATTTCTTCCGCACTTCCGGGTAAAGATGGATGCAGTACCCGGAATGCCCACGCATTTTAAGTTTACTGCTACCAAAACTACCCAGGAAATGCGCGAAGAAACCGGTAACCCGGATTTTAACTACGAAATGGCATGCACCGAAATATGCGGTCGCGGTCATTTCTCCATGCGGATGCTGGTTGTAGTACACGAGGCTGACGACTTTGACAAATGGAAAAGCGAGCAGGAAACCTGGCTGAAGCAAAACCCGGGTTACCTGGATAAAATACCAGCCGATTTGCGTGAAGTGGCCCTTGTCAAGTCGGGCATTGAAGCGCAGAAAACAGCGACATCCGTACTGGCAGCAGGAGGCATTGATTAATGATTGTTGAAATTTAACGCACCAGACTATGGCGACCACACACATATCCACCCATACTGATTTGCATGCAGATGCGCATGGTCATGAACACGATCATCACGAAGGCAACTTCTGGACGCATTATATTTTTAGTCAGGACCATAAGATAATTGCCAAGCAGTTTCTGCTGACAGGGATGTTTTGGGCCCTTATAGGAGGGCTACTTTCTATCATTTTCCGTCTCCAGCTCGGATTCCCGGAAATGAACCTGGACTGGCTGAGGCCGGTACTGGGTGGATGGATCACCCCTGAAGGAAAACTCGATCCTGAATTTTATCTGGCGCTGGTAACCATGCACGGTACCATCATGGTATTCTTTGTGTTAACAGCGGGCCTTAGCGGAACATTTTCTAACTTCTTAATTCCGCTTCAGATAGGTGCAAGGGACATGGCATCGGGCTTTATGAACATGCTTTCTTACTGGTTCTTTTTCCTGTCCAGTGTGGTGATGTTCATATCGCTGTTCATTAGTTCCGGACCCGCTGCCGGAGGGTGGGTTATTTACCCGCCTCTTAGTGCCTTGCCGCAGGCCATTCAGGGTTCGGGGTTAGGTATGACCCTGTGGCTTGTATCGATGGCCTTATTTATCGTCAGCACGCTATTGGGAGGCATCAACTACATAACAACGATTATCAACATGCGTACGCGCGGCATGTCGTTTTCAAGATTGCCGCTTACGGTATGGGCCTTTTTCTTTACGGCTATAATTGGGTTGTTGTCTTTCCCTGTGTTGTTTGCAGCAGCGCTTTTACTGATTTTTGACAGAAGCTTTGGAACGAGTTTTTACCTATCAGATATTTATATTGGTGGAGAAGCATTGCCGCATACCGGTGGCAGTGCTATTTTATTTCAACATTTGTTTTGGTTCCTGGGACACCCGGAAGTGTATATTGTGCTGCTGCCGGGTTTAGGTATTACTTCGGAGATCATTGCCACCAACTCGCGGAAGCCGATTTTCGGGTATAAGGCCATGGTAGGGTCCATGCTGTTCATTGCCATATTATCATTTGTTGTTTGGGCTCACCATATGTTTGTAACCGGCATGAATCCGTTTCTGGGTACCATTTTCATGCTGCTAACGCTGATTATTGCCGTACCTTCTGCAGTTAAAATATTCAATTACGTAACCACCCTGTGGAAGGGAAATATTCGGTTTACTCCGGCCATGTTGTTTTCCATTGGGCTGGTATCGATGTTTCTGACGGGTGGAATTACCGGTATTTTCCTGGGTAATGCCGCCATCGACATTCAATTACACGACACCTATTTTGTAGTAGCGCATTTTCACCTGGTTATGGGAGCGGCTTCTTTCTTCGGTATGCTGGCAGGTGTTTATCATTGGTTTCCTAAGATGTTTGGCCGTATGATGGATGAAAAGTTGGGCTATATCCACTTCTGGCTGACGTTTATCGGTGTGAACCTGGTGTTCTTCCCTATGCACTACATTGGTATAGCCGGATTCCCGCGCAGGTATTATGCTTTTACCAATTTCGAAACATTTAATGGATTTTCAGATTTAAATGCACTGGTGAGCATAGCCGCCATCGTGACCATGGCCGCCCAGTTCATTTTTGTGTTCAATTTCTTTTACAGCATGTTTCGAGGCAGGCTGGCACCGGCAAATCCATGGCGATCCACTACGCTTGAATGGACTACTCCGCGATTCCCGAAGCACGGCAACTGGCCGGGAGAAATTCCAGCTGTTTACCGCTGGCCCTACGATTATTCCAAGCCAGGTGCGAAGGAAGATTACATCCCGCAGACTGTTCCCTTCTCTGAAACACCTGAATCAAATCTGCCACATGAAAATGATTTGATTAAGCTGGAGGGCAATGGCCACACGGCCATAGTGGTGGAAGGAAAGCATTAAAGACTGCTCATTTGCTGGTACAGCAATGCATTACAGCAGGCTGATAAATATAACCCTGGCGGCAGTTTATTTTCTCATACTGGTTGGTGGCATAGTGCGCAGCACCGGGTCGGGCATGGGGTGCCCCGACTGGCCCACCTGCTTTGGACAATGGGTGCCGCCAACCAGCGTTGACGACTTGCCTGCAGATTATAAGGAGATTTATTCCGGCTATCGCGATAAAAAAAATCAGCGATTTGCAGGTTTCCTCAATAAGTTGGGTATGAGCAAAACTGCGCAGCAACTTCTGAATGATAAATCAATCCGTGAAGAGGCCGACTTTAATGCCGTAAAAACCTGGACTGAATATATCAACCGCCTGGTTGGAGCAATTGTAGGGCTGCTGGTAGTTGCTGTATTTGTAGGCTCCCTTCGCTTTATTAAAATGAATAGCCGCGTTGCTTTGGCTGCAGGACTGGCTTTGCTAACCGTGGTGGTTACAGGCTGGTTTGGTTCCATAGTGGTGTCAACCAATCTTACCCCGTGGACAGTTACGCTGCACATGGCCCTGGCATTGGTAACAGTGGCACTTCTTGTATCCGCCAGGTTTTTATCACAGGCCGCAGAGAAGCGGGAAAGTAACCTTTTCTACTGGTTGAGTGTGGCACTCATACTCACGGTTGTTCAGGTTTTTCTTGGAACACGGGTCAGGGAGGCAGTTGACAAAACTTCTTTGCTTGTGCCCGACCGCTCTACCTGGATTGAATATCTGGGGTCAGGCTATCTTATTCATCGCTCTTTTTCCTGGTTGTTGTTACTTGCCAATGTGTTTATTATGAGAAAGCTTTTTAAAGAGGGCGGGCACCGGGAGGCGATTTATTTATTGCTCGTTACAGCCGGAGCTTTGCTGACCGGTGCAGGTATGGCATGGTTTTCCATACCACCTTTTCTTCAGCCATTGCACCTTTTATTTGGTACCTTATTATTTGGATTGCAGTTTGGGCTGTGGCTCAATTACAAACCCTTTGCTGTGTCGTCTGTTCATTATAAAACTGTATGATTACCGACAAAAGCATATCAGCATTTGTGTTGTTGCGCGCCAAACTGACGGCTTATGCCGAGTTGCTCAAAGCCAGGCTCTCTCTGCTTGTAGCTTTCTCTTGTGCATTTGGCTTTGTGCTGGCATCTGCTGAAATCAGCTGGTCAAAACTTATTATGGTTTTTATCGGAGGTTTTTTATTGTCGGGAGCTTCCATAGTTATCAATCAGATTCTTGAAAAAGATTACGACAAACTAATGACACGCACCATGCACCGTCCGTTGCCTACAGGTCGCGTGTCGGCTGATGAAGCTTGGTTTTTTGCAATATTCGTTCTGATCGTCAGTCTTTTTATTTTGTTTATCAGCACCAATCTTCTCACGGTTACGCTTTCTGTGCTTTCCATGGTGTTATACAGTTTTGTATATACTCCCCTAAAGCGCGTGGGTTCAGTAGCTGTGTTTGTGGGAGCTATTCCTGGAGCGCTTCCGCCTTTGTTGGGCTGGACTGCCGTACGCGGAGAAATCACGCATGAGGCGTTGATAATTTTTGGCATACAGTTTATCTGGCAGTTTCCGCATTTCTGGGCTATTGCCTGGCTGGCCGATGATGACTATAAAAAGGCGGGTTTCAAACTGCTTCCATTTGGCGGCAAAAAAGATTTCAATACAGCAGTGCAGATTATGATATATACCCTGTTTTTGCTGCCACTGGGTTTGTTGCCGGCCAAGTTCGGCATAACAGGGATAGATTCGGCTATAGTTGCAACGGTTTGTGGCGTGTTGTTTCTGGCGCAGACTTTTTCGCTGATGAACGATGGCAGCCGGAAAAGTGCATTGCGCATCATGTTCGGTTCTTTTTTGTACCTGCCCATCGTTCAGATTGCCTATTTGCTGGATAAAGTGCAGTAAATGAAAAGGAGAAATATGGAACTCAAGGAGTTGAAAATTGTGGAGGAGGCCAGGAAGCCGCTTTCCATGCACCCCAAGAAATTTGCCTTATGGCTTTTTATGGTTAGCGTAATGATGCTTTTTGGTGCCTGGACAAGCGCTTATCTGGTAAAACGTGCGGACGCGGGCTGGGTTGAAATAATTCTACCCCAACGCTTCCTTATCAATACCATTATCATCGTTGCAAGTAGTGTAAGCCTGCTGGTTGCCTACTACGCAGCCAGGAAAGATAATCTAAGCGTGGTGAAGGCAGGTTTGGTGCTAACCTTTTTGCTTGGTTTGGCATTCGTTGCAGGACAGTTGCTGGGATATGGTGATTTGGTACAATTGAATCAGTATTTTACAGGTGGCAACGTGTCGCATAGTTTTATATATGTGCTTACCGGTGTGCATGGCTTGCATATGATAAGCGGTATAATTTTTCTGGGGATAGTGCTGGTTGACGCATTCCGGTACCGGGTTCATTCAAAAAACATGATTCGCCTTGAAATGTGCAGCACATACTGGCACTTTTTGGGCGGACTTTGGTTATATTTGTTCGTTTTTCTGAAGCTGTATCCTTAAACTTGTAAACGTAATATAGCGCATGGCCAATCCTGCACAAGTAACTGTTCCTGCACCCGGTCGAAGCGTCTGGGATGGCGGGGTATCTCCGATGAATGCCAGCTACGGAAAGCTGATGATGTGGTTTTTTCTCTTGTCCGATGCATTTACTTTCTCAGCGCTGCTCATTACCTACGGGCTGATAAGGTCGTCACATCCTGCCTATGAGGGCGAGGTGGATAAGTTTGTTTTTTCCCAGGAATACTGGCCCATCCCTGAAAAAGTATTCGATGCCGTGCCGTTCTTCCACGGCTTGGAGGCACCGCTTGTTTTTGTGGGTTTGATGACCTTTATCCTTATTATGAGTTCGGTTACCATGGTTCTGGCTGTTGAGGCAGGCCATCGTATGGATCGTAAAGCGGTGGAAAAATGGATGTTGTGGACCATTCTGGGGGGGATTACCTTCCTTAGCTGCCAGGCTTGGGAGTGGACTCACTTTATTATCGGCACCGAAGAAGGCAGCACGCTGGCTGATGGCACAAAAATTTTTGGTGCCAACCTTCGGATAAATCAGTATGGTCCTCCTGATTTTGCTGCATTCTTTTTCTTCATAACCGGATTTCACGGATTTCACGTGTTCAGTGGTGTATTGCTCAATTTTCTGGTGTACTATAACACGGTTACGGGTGTTTACGACAGACGCGGTCACTATGAAATGGTGGAAAAAGTAGGTCTGTACTGGCACTTTGTGGATCTGGTTTGGGTATTTGTATTTACTTTCTTTTATCTTGTATAAACAACAATTGTATGGCTTATACTGAAGAAACCCCTCAGATAAAGGTACTTCCGCCCGACACGGCTAAGATTAAAAAATTGTGGCGGGTAGCCGGCATACTTGCCCTGGTTACTGCGGCTGAGTTTGCCGTTGCTTTTAATATCCCGCACGAGTACAAGGATTTGCGCATATGGACTTTCATACTGATGACCATTGTAAAAGCAGGATATATCGTTGGTGAGTTTATGCACCTTCGCTATGAAGTAAAGGTATTGTTCTGGTCCATTCTGATACCCATGATTTTTGTGGTGTGGATGCTGGTAGCCTTTGTGTATGAGGGTATTTCAATATTTGAATTGCGCCAGTGAATTGTTTTAGATATGTAAACGGGGCTTAAGCACAGCTTAAGCCTTTTTTGTTTTGTAATGCAAAAGATAGCATTGAAATGGATTGTGCTTACTGCAGCACTGGTAATACCAGTGGTTGTTTTATTATTTCTTAAAATATTCGGCAAAAATGAATTTGAGGTAAAGCCCTTGTTTGAAGATTCGATTCCGGCCCGGCCTGCTTACTGCCCGGCTGAAGTTCAGATTCCATACAAATTGCCTTCGGCAGTGCTTACCCGGTTCGGGTTGGTGGGTGAGGCACCTTTGGTTCTTTACTATATAGGGAAACCGGGACGTAATTTCTTGCAACGGCTAAGTGGTGCTTTCAGCGAAAAGGAGGTAAAGTTGGTTGTGATCGCAGATGATAATACTGAATCGGTCCCGGCCAGCTCTCGTATTGTTATGCCAAAAGACAGTATTCTTTTCTACAACACTTGTTACTTTTTTTTGCCCGAACAAAAGTATGCTGTACTTGTTGACAGTACAGCCCGCATACGTGGGTATTACGGCAGTACGCGCGAGGAGACAGATAAGCTGTTGATGGAAGTTTCGATAATTTTAAAGAAATATTGAACATGGAAAGAGACAAGCAATTTCGCCGGATTGTAATTTTTGTTTCAGTGGCTATTCCGTTGGTCGTTGCCCTGCTTTTCAGGGTTAAAATTCAGGGGTATGACTTTTCATTTTTACCGCCCGTTTATGCAACTATTAATGGTGTTACCAGTGTTTTATTGCTGATGGCACTGTGGTACATCCGTCAGGGCAACCGGATTATGCACGAACGGCTAATGAAAACCTGTATGGCTTTATCGGCTGCTTTTCTGGTTATGTATGTTTTGTATCACATAACCAGCGAATCTACCCCTTATGGGGGTGTGGGTTTGTGGCGGTATGTATATTATTTCGTGCTCATCAGCCATATTTTGCTTTCGCTTGCAGTGGTACCACTGGTATTGTTTGCCTTTTTATATGGTATCACTGGCCAGTTTAGCCGGCATAAATTGGTGGTACGTTATGCTTATCCGGTGTGGTTATATGTGGCCGTTACCGGTGTAGTGGTGTATTTGATGATAAGTCCCTACTACCCATGAAGCGATTCATATTAATTGTGGTCTTTGCTGCTACTCAGTTAACCTGCGCAGCACAATGTGCCATGTGTCGCAGTACGCTGGAGAATAATGTGAGCCAGGGTGTGCCGGGTATTGCTGCAGGTATTAATACGGGTATATTGTACCTGCTTTCTTTTCCTTATCTGGCTGCAATTATTATCGGGTACTTTTGGTACCGCAGCAGTAAAAAAGCACAGTGAGCATATCAACTTATTACACCTGACCCGATAAGCTCATCGCCATCGTACCAAACGGCAAATTGGCCGGGCGTTATGGCTTTTTGAGGTCTGTCGAAAATAAGATAAAGACCCTCTTCTTTCTTGTGCAAGGTGCAGTTTTCCAAAGGTTGGCGATAGCGGATGCGTACCCCGAACCGGGCTGTTTCACCTGGTAAGAGTTTTTTGTCGGGCCTTACCCAGTGCTCATCTTTTGACGGAATAAATAAGCCTTTCCGGAACAGGCCGGGGTGATCTTCGCCCATGCCCAGATAGATTATATTTTCCCTGGTGTCGGTGCCGATTACAAACAAAGGTTTCGGATGGCCACCAAGGTTAAGGCCTTTGCGCTGACCAATGGTAAAGTAATGTGCCCCGCGGTGCTCACCTATTACCTTTCCCAGCGATGGATTGTAATAGTAAGGCTGCGACATTTCTTCAATGCTATCTGCATATTTTGCAAAAGCCGGCGAATCTTCAGGAATGAGGACGGCTTTTCCGATACGCGGTGCAAGGCGTTGTTGCAGAAATTCGGGAAGATGAACTTTGCCCACAAAGCACAGGCCCTGCGAATCTTTTTTATCGGCTGTGGCCAGCCCGGCTTTTCGTGCCAATGCACGGACTTCTGGCTTGCGCAATTCGCCGATGGGAAAAATTGCCTTGGCGAGTTGTTCCTGTGTAAGCTGACACAAAAAGTAACTTTGGTCTTTGTTGTGGTCTCTTCCGGCAAGCAGTCGGTAGATGGTTTTACCATTTGCATCTACCGCGTCCTTTCGGGCATAATGCCCGGTTGCCACGTAATCAGCGCCCAGTTTCAGCGCAGCTTTCAGGAAAATGTCGAATTTGATTTCACGGTTGCAGAGTACATCGGGATTGGGCGTTCGTCCGGACTGATATTCGGCAAACATGTAATCAACAATGCGCTCTTTGTATTCTTTACTCAAATCTATAGCCTGAAAAGGCAGGTCCAGGTGCTGCGCCACAATCATGGCATCATTGCTATCATCCAGCCAGGGGCATTCCTTACTGATGGTTACTGAATCATCATGCCAGTTTTTCATGAACATGCCGATCACTTCATACCCCTGCTCTTTTAGCAGCAGGGCTGCTACACTTGAATCAACTCCACCCGAAAGCCCGACAACAACGCGTTTCTTCATGGAAGTGACGGGGGTGTTTCGCTCAGCAGCGTATTGATAATTTCATTGAACTGATCAATGAGTTCGTTATAATATTTGCCAGTGCCCGGACCGGAGAACCCGGTATGAATGTGTTTAACCTTTCCGTCTCTGCCGATGAAGATGGTGGTGGGAAAGGCAATTACAGCATTCAGGGCAGGGAGTGTTTCTGCTGCCTTTGCGTTATCACTCACGCCTGCTATGAGTATGGGGTATGTAACATTCAGTTTCTTTTGCAAAGCTTTCACGCGGGCGGATGCATACGCAAAATCCTCTTTTTGCTCATAGGCCAACCCGATGATCTCAACACCACGTTGTTTATTTGCTCGATACCAGTTGGCCAGAAAGGAGGTTTCGTCCACACAGTTAGGGCACCAGGTTCCAAGTATTTGCACAATTACAACTTTGTTGCGGAATTGTTCGTCCTGCAGCGAAACCGGCTTGCCGGTTATATCCGGAAAGGTGAACTCCAGCTTATCATACCCCTTTTTCAGGTAAGTGAGCGATTCAGGTGGGGGGAGTTTTGCCAGTTCATTTTTAACCCCTTTCCATGGGCGTTTGCGTGTACGCCCCAACCAGTGTGTGCCGCTGATGGAGTCGCCTTTTAATGTTGCATTGAAAATATAGAGGTGGTTTCCGTCAAATGCACTTAGCCAAAGGGTATCATTCACTACATTTCCCTCCAGATAGCGGTAATCACCATAAGGTGTAAGGAAAGTGGCTTCTGCATAATTACCTTGCTGACTTACAATAAACACAGCCGGTACGGTGCTGGCCGTATTTATAAAATCAACAGCATAGGTTCCGGAGAAGTCAGTCGTTCGGGCAGCGGAATCGGCAGGTACGAAGCGGTGCGATTGCCCGTACACGGCGGTAAAAGGTACCGTGTAGTTATTAGCATAATGGATGGTGAAGGTTCCATTGAGGGAATTCGGGGTATAAGCTACCCGGAAGGAGGCATCGAATACCGGGAAAAAGATTTTTAGTGAGTCATCGGTAAAAACCAGGCTATCCAACCTGATTCTTTCCGATGCATTATGGATGGTGAAAATGTATTTATCCTGTTCTTTGGAAATACTGAAGTTAAAAGGAAGCTCCTTATCCTGAATGGAAAGGGTGCCGCGCCATACCCCTGTTTGCAAAGGAGTGTGGTCGGGCCGGCACGACAGAATAATAAAAGCGAGAAAAATAATGTACTGTTTCATAGTAGCTGCAAAGCTACCACAACGCGCAGGTTAATAAAAATGTTCAGTTGATTAGGTTGGCTGGCCGGATTTCCGTTGCCGGAAGTTTTGAATAAGCGACCTTACCGGCCTCAGCAGTTCAGACACTTCCTGCGCTTCGAGCCAGCCGGTTACCAGCAAGGTGATAAACACCAACGCTGAGTAAACCAAGGTGAGAGCGGTTAAACCTGTTGCTAACTTTTCCATAGTTCCTCCTTTCGTTAACCATGAAAACATTAACACCAGATTCACCCGCAGTTTCACAAAAGCTATGCCGGTGAGAGGGCTTAAAAGAACCTGACAGAAAAGCTGAAAAAATGACTTTTTACTGCGTCAGTTACATGATAATTTGTCATTATATGACCCTTAATTTGTGTGATTTTACGGCCGGCACAACGGTTGCTTGGTTATTGGATGCAACAGGCGCCTGTTCAAAAATCAAAAGAACAGTACTAAACACATAGAAAGGAGGGTTAAGTATGAAAAGCCTGGTAAAAACTAATGGTTCGCTGTTTCCTTCTATTCCTTCGCTGTTCGATGATTTCTGGATGAGGGACCTGTTCGACTGGTCATTGGGCAACTGGCGTTTAGCCGGTTCCACGCTGCCTGCTGTGAACATCATTGAAACCAATGATGATTTTCAGATTGAAGTGGCAGCGCCGGGTATGAAGCGCGATGACTTTAAAGTTGAACTGGATAACAACACGCTCATCATTTCATCGGAACGCGAAGAGAAATCGGAAGAGAAAGACAAAGCCGGCAATTATACCCGCAGGGAATTCAGCTATCAATCGTTCCAGCGCAGCTTTGCCCTGCCTGAGAACATGGTAGATGGCGACAAGATATCAGCTAAGTATAAGGACGGCATTCTGTACATCACCGTTCCGAAACGCGAGGAAGCCAAGCTGAAACCTGCGCGTCAGATTGCCGTAGCTTAAGGCTGCATGCACAGCAAAAAATGCCTGCCCCTGGCAGGCATTTTTCATTTCATCCTCAGGCTCATCAGATATTTTTTGGGTGTAATGCCAAACTTTTTCTTAAACGCAGCAATAAAATGACTGGGATTGGAATAGCCGATCTGAAAGGCAACTTCGTTGACATGCAGCGTTCCCTTGTCGAGCAGAAGACGTGCGTAATCGAGCCTGTGATTGAGCAGGTACCCGTAAACGGTGTCACCATAGATTTCTTTAAAGCCGGTTTTGAGCTGGTATTCATTTAAACCGCTTTCACGTGCCAGTTGCCGGATCGTTGGCGGGTTATCCATGTGCTGCAGCAGGTAATCTTTTGCGGCTTTTATTTTCCGTATAACTTCTTCATCTTTCAGAAAAGGACACGCTTCTGTATCAGGTGTTTTACCTGAAAAATAAAGACTGAGCAATTCCAGCATTTTTCCGCGTGCAAACAGCGACATGGTGGGGGGGCTGAGCTGCACACTGAATAACTGATTGATGACCATCTGCACCATGGGCACAGTAGCCTTTTCTTCATAAAACTTCCGGTTTATATTTTCCGGCTTCAGAAAAGGCAACGGCTCATGAACGAAAAGTTCATGCAGGTAATCAAGTCCGATGGAAAGCCATACCAGGCGTGTTTTTTCGGTGCAGCTTAATTCAAAGGCAACATCTGCCTCGGGGTTATAGATCAGGTAGTGTTTCTGGCGGGCCAGTTCGCGTGCGTAGTGGGGGCTGAACTGAAGCATCACCGGGGCATCGGTGTTGAAAAGAAAATGAACACGGCCACGCCCCAGCACACAGGGCATGCGCATATAGCCTGCAGGCGTGGTAAGGCAGCTGAAACCGACCTTTGGCTCATTGAGTAAATCTATCCACTTAAGGTTATTTTCTACGGCAAGAGTGATTTTTTCCATCATGGGATAGCTTATAAAACTGCCAAATTACTCCGTTTTTTTGACTAAAAATATCGCTTTTTAACAGAATAATACCGCTAAATGTAAATTGACTGCTGATTTTAGTCACCTGTTATTTATTTTACTTTTAAGGGTATTTTTAATAACCATCTTGCCTCACTTTTGCGGCCCGTAAACAGCAGGCAATGCGCATTTTTACCTGTGTTTTTCTGTTCTTTTTTATTACCGTGCATGCTCAGGAAACGGATAGCCTGAAACGAACTGAACTGGAAGAGGTGGTTGTAACCGGACAGTTCGAGCCCCAGTCTGCCCGCAAATCGGTGTACCAGGTGCGCACCATCCCCCTGGAACAATTTGTGCAGCGGGGTGCCACACGGTTGCAAGACGTACTCAATACCCAACTTAATATTCGTTTCAGCCAGGACCTTGCCCTTGGCGGTTCAAACCTCTCACTTCAGGGCCTATCGGGACAGAATGTAAAAGTGCTGATTGATGGTATGCCCGTAGTGGGCAGGCAGGGCACTTCCAATGAAATCAATATCAATCAGCTTAACCTGCAGTCTATTGAGCGCATAGAAATTATAGAAGGGCCTATGTCGGTGGTATATGGTGCCGATGCGCTGGCGGGTGTAATAAACATTATTACAAGAAAGACAGAGGAAGATCGGCTTGAAGTGATGGC
This sequence comes from Cyclobacteriaceae bacterium, assembly GCA_036787955.1. Taxonomy (GTDB): domain Bacteria; phylum Bacteroidota; class Bacteroidia; order Cytophagales; family Cyclobacteriaceae; genus UBA2336. The sequence goes on along the minus strand of DAIQOI010000006.1, from coordinate 142,494 downwards.
TAAAGTGCATGAAGAATCGGCCGGCAGGGAATATGGACTGAATTCGGGTATTCACATGCAACAGGCAAGCGTGGGTTACGCTAAAAATCGTTTTCACATACGTGGGGATTTCACCCACAACGATTTTAGGGGATGGAAAGGCTCTGCTACCGGACGGGAAATGCAGTGGCATCCTAAAAAGCAGTATATGAGCAGCTTACTAACAGGCTACCGTAGCGGGCAGCAATCGGTTCATTATCGTGCTGACCTCCTTTTTGAGGATATCTACAACCCGGGCGAATTTCAGGGTGGTGAGGCACTTGATCAGAATTACTATACCACGCGGCTGATGCAGCAGCTTCAGGGCAACTGGAGTGCCGGTGAAAAATGGATGTTTAATTCGGCTGTTGCCCATACGGCATATGAGCGACAAACGCAATCAGTTATTGTTAATGAGTCAAACGGTGCGCGTTCATTGTCCTTGGGCGATGGCCATCAGGACGTTACCCGTTTTAACGGCTTAACCTGGCGTACTACGGCCACCTGGAAAATCAGCAACCAACTTTCTTTGCAGCCGGGTGCGGACATTAACCTTGAGTCGGGCAGCGGGGGGCGTATTCGGGAGGGCACGCAGGCCATAGGTGATTATGCACTGTTCCTCTCGGGCGAATGGAAAGTTAGCGGTTGGTTATCGGTTCGTCCCGGTATTCGCAGTATGTACAACACGGTTTATACTGCACCGCCTCTTATTCCTTCATTAAATGCCAGGATCGATTTGAATGAAAGGTCTGATCTTCGCCTGGCTTATGGCCGGGGCTTCCGGGCGCCCTCCCTCCGCGAACTGTATTTCGATTTCTTCGATGCGAGTCATGCCATAGAAGGCAACACCAACCTTAAACCTGAGCTGTCGCACAGTTACAATGCTTCGTGGAGTTACCGGAAGTTTTTCCTGAAAAAGTACCGTGCTTCTCTTAGTGTTGGCACTTTTTACAATGCCATCACCAACATGATTGGATTCGGGCAGAAACCTGGCAACAGCCGGGTAACCACCTATCTGAATATTGATCGCTTCAAAACAACCGGTTTTACCATTAGTCAGACGGTTTCCTCAGCACGGCTGGAATGTGGCGTGGGTGGGGGAGTTACCGGCCGGTACAACCAGCTGCGCGAAGATTATGTTGCTATACCTGAGTTTGTGTGGTCGCCCGAAATAAACGGTTCGGTCGTTTATTACAGCAACGACAAAAAGTTTAATGCATCGTTGTACTACAAGTTTACCGGCAAAACACCGTATTATGAGATAGTAAGCGATGGTGATGGGAATCAGGTTCCACGACTGGCTCAAATCGGTTCGTTTCATTGGGCAGATGTAGCCCTTAGTCGCCAGCTTGGAAAGCATTTTATGTTGTCGGGCGGGGTGCGCAATCTGTTTGACGTTGTCTTTGTGAACAACAGCGGTGTTACCGGTGGGGCACACAATTCTGCCGGACCGCGACCCGTTGGCAACGGGCGCTCTTATTTTATCAATCTTACGTATTCATTCAACCATTAAACACTTAACAACCATGAGTAAATTAACTTTTGGCAGTCTCGTTTCTTTGATGTTCGTTTTTGGCATGCTGCTGTATTCCTGTAAGGAAGATGTTGCGTTACCCGAAAACCTGGTGCAGTTTCAGTCGGAAACTCTTGGAATAGGGGAAAATGAAACAGAGGTTACCGTACAGATCAGTTTATCCAGAGCCGTACCGGAAGATCTTTCGATAACACTTCAGATGGAAACAGATGGCGTAACCTACGGATTGGACTTTACCACCAGTCCGGCAGCAACCGGAAACTCCCTGGTTCTTACTATTCCGGCAAATTCACTGATTGCTCAGTTTACCATTGTGAAAAATACAGCGGCATTGTTTGATGGTGATGAAAAAATTATTTTTACCATAGCTTCGGCACCATCATCGCTTGTAATAGGCCCCAGGGCAGTTCTTACAGTCTCTTTTTCTGAAATAGTTGCTTTATCCGGTTCAATGGAAATCAACGGAGGTGGTTCTACTTACCCCAACCGGGTATTCATTGATTTAAGCGCTAACCGCCAAACAGCCGTGCTGCGCACCAGCTGGGATTTGGCTTTCAGTACCGGCAGCGATTTCAAAGTACTGCTCAATTCTTCCAATGGAATGATGGCACGGGCCCTTAACAAAACAGATTTGAATGCGGTTACGGCAGCCGACACAACGGGCTGGGGCGCCCGGCTCTCACTTTCGGCTGTATTTGCCGCTCTGGTCAACCCAACGCCCGAGTGGGTGGCCGAAGCCATCAACTGGATTGACAGCCCCACCGATCCGCTGGGCAATCCGGCCATCGATCCTGTTTCGGCTACAACCTCTGAAAACAAGGTGTATATAGTAAATCGCGGTAATGGCCCGGGCAGCCCGGCACCGGCATTGGGCTGGAAGAAGATCAGAATCCTTCGCAACGGAAATGGCTATAAGCTGCAATATGCCGATATTGGTGCAACAACCTTTAGCGAAGTACAGATTAACAAAGACGCACAATTTGGTTTTGTATATGTAAGCCTGAGCAACGGGGCAATCATTAATGTAGAACCTCCTGTACAACGTTGGGACATAGCATGGAACGGATTTACCAGCAGCACGCCCTTTAACTCAACAAACCTTGGAACCATCAACGTTCCGTACTATTTTCAGGATATCATCATTCAGAATCTTAATGGTGTAGAGACCGCCCAGGTGCTTACCAGCACCATTTCCTACGAGGCGTTTGCGGAAGCTAATCTTTCCTTGGCCGATTTCTCCGGACAGAATCAGCTGAAGATAGGTTCGAGCTGGCGCAGCGGGGGCGGACCGGGCGGTCCTCCGTCTATACGTACCGATCGCTTCTACGTAGTGAAAGATGCTGACGGCAACTACTACAAACTCAGGTTTACTGCCTTGACCACCGATGGGCAACGCGGACGGCCACGGTTTGAGTTTGCGCTGGTAAAGAAGGGTGCTTAATTAGTATGTTGTGAAAATAGCCGGGGCCACGTGCTCCGGCTTTTTGTTGTATATGGACGTTATTCATAAAATTCCAATCCTCACCACTGTATTTTCGGCAGTGTTCTTTTTTCAACTGAGGCGGCATTGGCTGAACAAAGGTCGCCCGGTTTATCTGTTCTGGTGGACAACAGGAGTACTTTGTTATGGCCTGGGTACGCTCATGGAGAGCATTGTAGGTATCTGGGGATGGAACGAGCCGGTTTTTAAAGCCTGGTATATCCTGGGTGCACTGCTGGGCGGATTTCCGCTTGCCCAGGGCTCGGTTTACCTTTTTATCAGGCCCGAAAAAGCTACTAGGCTCATGCTGGTTATCGCAGTACTCATTGTGATTGCTTCGGTTGCAGTGGTGCTGTCGCCCGTTGATTACAGCCTTGTTGAGGCAACGCGCCTTACCGGAAAAGTACTCGTGTGGAAGGGAATAAGGTGGATAACCCCCGTAATTAATCTGTATGCCTTTGTTTTTCTGGTAGGTGGTGCGGCTTACTCGGCTTATCGTTATGCCCAGGAAAAATACCCGGCCGTGCGCATGTGGGGCAACATCTGTATTGCGGTAGGAGGTTTGTTGCCGGGTATCGGGGGCTCGTTTACGAAGTTTGGGCACACCGAAGTGTTGTATGTAACCGAACTGGCCGGCATTCTGTTTATTTATGCCGGATACAGGCTAATGCAGCGAGATGGCGCTGGTTCCTTGTTTCGTGCTCAGCAACCTATTGTGCAAGCTCGAAAATAAGTATAGCAATAAGGGGTAATAAAAAGCCTGCGCTTACAAACCATTTTCCCCGGCCGCCAAGCCCGTTTTTTCCTTTTAGAATGAACAGTCCGGTTATGCTGATGACGATGAGCAGCACGCCAAAAATATCGGCTACCCATTTCCAGCCCTTCAAACTGTTGCGGTGCAGCACGTTGGCATGGTAGAACAACGGCCTGCGGGATATTTTTTCATAAAGTCCTGTACCATCGTGAAGGTCGATGAGCAGTGAGGCATTGTCGTAGTAAATTTTTATTTTTCCCGGTGAAGGTGTATCGTACACTTTATAGTCTTCTTCATTGACCAGTTTACTCCATTTGGTAATTTGATGGGGGGTGATTTCGGCCGGAGCTACCCGGATTTCTTTTTTGATGATGATGAAATCCGGGTTCCAGTCGTCAATGTGATTTAATGCAATACCGGACAGGCAGTAGATGATTATCAAAGCAGATAAAAAGTATCCGACATCGCGATGGGTAACGATGTTGAGTCTGCGCAGTTTACGGCCAAACTCCTTGTTCATTGTGCAAGTGCGACTTCCGGTTTGTAAATTTTACGTGCGTATTCTGTAGCAACATCAATTACCCATTTTTCTACCAATGGATCAGGCAGAATAGAGTCGGGAACGTAGGTTATACGTGTTTTGTCCTTACCGGTTTTATTGATTCCGTCACCAATGATTTTTACCTGAAACATTTCATCGTGTGCAACCAGCACGGGTACTACAAGGGCCTGTTTTTTCCGGCTCAGTACCCTGTTAATAGCTATTGTAGTAGAGTCGGGGTTGTAGCGGGCCACATGGCCACACCAGCCATACGAATAGGCATTTATTCCTGCATGTTCTTTTACATAATTGCCTGCCTCATGCATCAGGTTGGTCCATTCCTTCATGTAGGTTTCATCACCGTACGCAATGAGCACCAGGCCTTCCTCTTCAGGGTTTTTCGACAGGGCCCGAACCCTGCGCAAAATGTTTTGCTTGAGCACATCCGTGAAATCGAGCAGTGGGGTGATGTGCACACGGGCTTTGGGAGTGTAGCGTTCAATTTTTTCAATCTTCAGGGTTTCCAGCGACTGCGGGTCTTCCTTTTGCCCGATGATGGTAGGGATATCGTCAAAGGAGTGGGAGCTTACCGTAAGGAAAACGGGCACAATAATTACATCCGAATACCCTTCGGCATCGAAAGCCTTTAGCTGAGTAGCAATAGAAGGCTCGGTGTATTCCATGAAAGCTGTGCGCGTGCCGTGGATGATGCCGGTATTCATCAGGCTGTCTTTTACGGCTGTTTCCAGGTTGAGCAGTGCCTGCCGCCAGGTAGGTGAGTGCGAGCCGTGATTAACCAGCAACACACCGGTTTTAAGCGCGGTGGAAGCGTGCTGGCTGCGGCTTTGGGTGTTGCACGAAGAGTAAATCAGCGATGCTAAAAGCAGTGAGGCAATGCTAAAAAAGTGGCGGAGTGTCTTCATTTTTTCGTGGTTTTTCGGGCAAAAAAAGGAATTGAGGGGATAAAAATCAATATTTATTTAGATTAATTCCAAATAATATGAAAATCAAAAACTTACCTTTCCCCCCCTCCTTGGCTGGCAGCCGGTAGGTAGTTCATTTCAGCAGCTGGCTGGATTTGATTTTTTCTTTGATATAAGCTTTGAAATCGGGCGGGCCGATGATTTTAATTTCATCGGCAAGGCCCATCACAAACCGCCCTACACCTTTGTAGTTCAGCACCGGTCCGTGGAAAACATACCTGCGTCCCTCATTATCTTCTTCTTTTTCGAGGTAAGGAACCGACAAAGGGAATTCTTCGCGCATCAGCACATAGGCCCGCAAACTTAGCCTGAGTGTAACCCAGGTTTCCTTTCTGCCCGTTATACCGAATATATCGGTGTTGCGTTTTTGATGCAGCTTTTCATATTTAAAAGGCTTATCGAGCAACACCACATCGCCAATACGTTCCAACTTAAAATATTTACATTGTTTGTCTTTGGTGTCGAGGGCAAGTACCGACTGGAAACCTTCTCCGAACTGGAAAGGCTCTACGAGGCGGTCGGTTATTTCCTGGCTGTTGGCCGAGTGGTAGCTTTTCAGGATTACCTGCCGCTTGTTTTCCTTGGCTTCCGACAGTGTGCGAAACATTTTTGCAACGCGCAGCTTCAGGAATTGCTCGGGCAGGTCTTTGGCTTCTGAGTGAAGCGCTAATTTTTTTAGCAGGCTGCCCTTTAGCGGGTGGCCGGTGGCTCCGCTCTGAATGAGCTGCCGCAAGATGCTCACTTCTTCCAGGGTAAAGCGATCCTCGGGGTTTTCGCCTTCTTCCCGATGAATGAAATAACGGCCGTGAAAATCCTGGTCGATGGCAAATCCTAATTCCTCAAGCAATTTGAAATAACGGTACACCGTACGGGGCGAAGCATCAATCTGCCTTCCCAGTTGTTCAATGGTTCGTCCGCCCGCTTTCAGCAATCCGATAAGCTGAAAAACGCGTAAGATTTTTTGCTGAGGAATCATGGGGGTAAGCTACGCAAACCGACAAAAGCTGTCAAAGCCGAGTGGCACTTTTGTGCACCATAGTGTTTTTCTGGTTAGTTCCGGCGGCAGGCCGAAGGCCTGCCGCCGGATTTTGCTCTTCTGCCGTTCCTCCCCAAAGTCTTGCCGGTTCATGAATTTCCGCTCTATTTGAGTTTTCATCTTATTCATATGCTGCGCATCCTAACCTTTATTCTGGTGGTCGGCCAGGCCGGCGCTCAACCTTACGACCTGCTGATTCGCAACGGCAAAGTTGTGGACGGAACCGGTAATCCCTGGTTTTATGCAGATGTAGCAATAAAAGACGGGCGGATTGCCCATATCGGTAAACTGGACACTGCACAGGCCGCACGTGTAATTGATGCCACCGGTTTAATAGTTTGCCCTGGTTTTATTGATGTGCACACACATATCGAGGGAAGCGTGCTGGAGGTACCTACTGCCGGCAATTTTGTACTGGATGGTGTTACTTCGGTAGTTACCGGAAACTGCGGCAGTTCGGCTGTGGATATTGAAAAGTTCTGGAGGCAGCTGGATAGTGTCAAGATTTCTCTGAATGTGGCTACCCTCATCGGTCATAACAGCGTACGCAGGGCGGTGATGGGCGATGAACAACGCGACCCGACCCCTGATGAACTTGCCCGTATGCAGCAACTGGTGGAGAAAGGTATGAAAGCCGGTGCTGTTGGTCTGGCCACCGGACTTATCTACGTGCCCGGAACCTATGCGAAGACCGATGAAGTGGTGGCACTTGCACAAGTGGCCGCACAACACAACGGTGTGTATGCTTCACATATCCGCGATGAAGGCGACAAAGTACTGGAGGCCATTGAAGAAGCCATCAACATAGGCCGGCTGGCACGGCTGCCGGTACAGATTTCGCATTTTAAAGTAACCTACAAACCCAACTGGGGCCGGTCGGTTCAGACCCTCGAAAGGGTAGAGGAAGCCCGTAAACAGGGTATAGATGTTACCATTGACCAATATCCCTACATTGCCAGCAGCACTACCCTGGGTACAACCATGCCCAGTTGGGCCTTTGGCGGAGGAAGAGATTCGCTGCTTTGGAGGCTACAGGATCGCAAAACCCGCCAGCGTATTATTAGCGAAATGACCGACATGTTGCGCCAGAAACAACTGAAAAACTTTAGCTATGCTGTGGTGGCACGGTACGCGCCCGACAGCACCTACAATGGAAAAAGCATTACTGAAATAAACCGGCTCAAAGGCTGCAAACCTCGGCCGCAGGATGAGGCCGAAACCATTCTGGAACTGGTGGCATCCACCGATAGGGTTCAAATGGTGTATTTCAGCATGAACGAAGAGGATCTGCGCAGAATAGCGCAGTATCCGTTTAACATGTTTGCTTCTGATGCCGGAATCAATAAGTACGGTGCCGGTATGCCGCACCCACGGGCTTATGGTACCAATGCAAGGGTACTGGGAACCTATGTGCGCGACCTGAAAATTATCCGGCTTGAAGAAGCCATCCGCAGAATGACTTCTTTGCCGGCTACCCGGTTTGGCTTTGCCGATCGCGGCCTGCTGCGCCAGGGTTATGCGGCCGATGTGGTGATTTTTGATGAAAAGACAGTGGGAGATCGCGCTACGTTCGACAAACCGCATGCCTATTCTGCCGGTTTTTCTTATGTGATAGTGAATGGCGTAATAACAGCAGAAAACGGAAAACATACCGGTGCGCGAAACGGAGTACTGCTTAAACACCGGTTAGGCAGGTGAATGAGCCATGGGCAGGTGTACAATGAATACTGCGCCTTCATCTGGTTTGCTCTCAACCTCCAGATAACCGCCCAGTGCTTCCACCTGCGTCTTTATCATGAACAGGCCAAGGCCTTTACCTTCGCCCTGGTTGTGAAAACGCTGATAAGGTTGAAATAATTTTTCTTTTACTGCCTCGGCATCAAAGCCAGAGCCATTGTCGCTTACGCGGATGATACAATAACCGTTTTGCTTTTGTGTACGAATCTCAATTTTCAGGGGTCTCTTTTCCGAACGGTACTTAATGGAATTGCTGATTAGGTTAAACATGATGCTCTCCAGATAAGCCGGAACGGTTGAACATTGGTTTACCTGCAGGTCGTAGGCAATTTCTCCACCCGCTTCACTCAGCTTATCCTGAAGCTGTGAAGTGACTTTTTGAATCAGCTCTTCAAACACAATATCGCGGTGCGATTCGGGCGGAAGCGACTTAAGCCGGATGATGTCCATAAGATCTGTAACAGTTTGCTCCAGCTCCTGAATGGCCAGTTCAAGTTTTTCCAGCTCTTCCGATTTACCGTGCTGCAGGGCAACCAGACTTATGAGTCCGCGCATGCGGGCAATGGGCGATTTGAGGTTGTGAGCGATGATATAATTGAATTGCTGCAGTTGCCGGTTCTCTCTGTCCAGTTCGCGTGTTCGTGCTTGCACCGTACTTTCTACCCCTTGGCGGAAAGCTTTGGCGATTTCCAATACCCGTTGACGCTGCCTGCGGGCTCTCTGCCACAGGACAAGACCAACGATCACCGAAATAAGCGTGACACTTACGCTAATTAGTAAAAAAATTCGGCTCTGATAACGCGATTGTTCCAGCTCTAAGCTCCTTTTGAGCAGTTCGTTTTCCCGTATCATTTTATCTGTCTCGTAGCGCAGACGTATACGAGCCGTATAATACATGTTATCTTCATTAAAAATGCTGTCATTCAGGGCATGAAACATGCGGAGATATTGATACGCATTTGTGAAGTCGTTTTCGGCTTCATATGTTTTATACAATATTTCATAGCCCAGCCGGGCGCGGTCGCGGAAGTGGTGTTGTTCTGCAAGTTTAATAGCTCTTTGGGCGTATTCACGGGCTTTGGCGTATTTCCCCTGTATGAGGTACAATTCGGCAAAGCCAAGGAATGTAAAGGTCATGCCGAAAGGGTTTTTTCTTTCTTCGGCCAGCGAGCTGGCCAGAGAAAAGTAATAGGTTGCCTCTTCCCATCGGTGCATCCGTGAATAGGCTTCACCCAGGTAATTGTAGATATAAAGCAAGGCGAAGCCGGGCTGTGGTTTGCTCAGTTCCACTTCGCGCGATCTGCGCAGAAGGGCAAGGGCGCTGTCATAAAGACCAATTCTTACGCAGTTTATTCCCAGAAAACCCAGGCAGTTTGTCAGTGCGGGATCATTGGTTTTTTCAGCCAGTTCAAGCGCTGTTTTGAGGTGCTGGCCTGCTTCCGAAAAATTTCGAAGCGAAGAATAAATGTTGCCGAGGGTTAAGTAGGCATTGATGAGAAGAGATGTATCCGGTATATTTTCGAGAAGCGCAAAGGCCTGCAGGGTATATTCCAGCGCTGAGGAGAAGTTTCCCTGTCTTCGAAGAATACGCGCTGTCTGAAATTCAGACCGGATAAGGTTCAGCGTATCACTGTTTCGTTCAGCCTGATAGGCGGCCGCGAGGCTGTACTGCAGGGCACGAAGCGAGTTGGTGTCATAGAATTTCCCGGCTTTTTCCAGCAATTGTTGTGCCGGGTAGCTTTTCAGGCTGTCAGGAATCGTATGCGGATAGTTGCGCCCAACCGGAACCTGTGAATAGGCGGTTACAAACACAAACAGTCCGATAACTGCAGGGCGTGTTATCACTATGTAAATATTTTCAACACAAAGGGTTATTGCAAGAGTTTTTTTAACTTTTCAAACTGGGCTTTGTTGGCAGGCGAGTTTAAGTTGTCCAGTACACTTTCCTTTTCCCGTTCAGTCAGTCGCCAGCTCAGGGATGCCCTTACGCTGGTGTGGCGAATGCTGTCCATGCCCTGCAAAATTGGTAGGTAACTTTCGGTTTGATACTGAATATCAATGCGGTGCAATGGGGCAGAAAACCACTTTGCGGCATGGCCCAGCAATAAATCGCTGTTGATGTCCTGAAAATTTTCAAAATTATTGTACACCGAGCTGATCGGTTGGGTGATTGCGTCAACAATTGACTGATCCTGTTGCGGGGGTATGGATCCCAGTTTGGGAGAGTCACGTATGGAAATGAGAATCACACCGGAGGTATTCTGTTCTATCCAGGTATGGAATGCAAACATAAACCGCACAGCATCGGATATGCCGAAATTATCCGATATACCGGCATCCATAATCTGAATCGGAGGCTTTGTGGGCAGTGAAGTATTTGGTGTTATGTAGGGAAAAGTTGCACACATGCGTAAAGCAGAAAGAAATCGCAGATTTGCAGATCCGTATTGATTAAACAGCCGGTGAAGATCCACGCCACCAATTTTGGTATCGGTGTAATCGGGCCAGGCATGCATATCAAGATTCATGAACGAAACAGGTTGTGAGGCAATGTACAGTTTTCGGCCATCGTTAACGATGGTAGGTGAAAGAATAATCATCGGTATCAGCGCCTTACTTTCTGCATCGGCATAAGCCGAAATTGGTTTATCGAGCATTCCTTCAGTGGTTTGATTAAGTTGTTCCTCAAAAGTATAGGCGCGATCGCGGAGGTAGTGATTTCCGGCATACTCGAATGAGGTAAAACCTACAAACAGATCGTTTGCCAGCAGCGAGAATATCAATGGGTTCAGGTTATCTGTTGATATGCGTCTGCGGTAAACAGTGCTGTATGGATTGATTCCTTTTCCTGTTTTCTGCTGCAGCACCAGTTCACGGAAATACGATGCCCCAACCAGTCCGCCCGAGGCACCGGTAATCAGCGTGGCATGGTTCATCAGTTGGCCTTGCGTAAGGCTATCCATGTGTTGCAACGCTCCAAAAGTCCAGAGTGCGGCACGTTTTCCACCTCCGCTTACGCAAATCAAAACCATAGGCGGATTTGGTTGGGTGAATTTGTTTCGCCAGTTGTTGAGCATTTTCTGCACCCGGGCCTGGTCGGCAGCAACGGCTGCGCTGTCGTTAATCTGGCGCAGCTTCTCGATATCATATTCAGCAGGCTCAGCCTGATAGTTCAGTCCGAAAGCCTGGTATTGTTTGGAAAAAAAACCTTCACCCGCCAGGTGATTGATTAGCAGAAATATGGCAAAGCCTGCTGTAGCAGCCCAGTTTCCGAACCAGTACTCGAACGCCCCGGCCAGCATTACGAAAATGGTAAGAAAGATGGTAAAGCTGGCAGCCGCAGGTAGCTGAAAGGATGGAAAATCTTTGAAAATTCCGAGCAGCAACACAACGATAAAAATGAAAATCTCAATGACAACCAGGTTGAAATGGTTCTGGTCAAATACCTGCAGCACGGTGGCACGGTCATAAAAGCCGGTGTCTTCCACTTTGCGGATGCGAAGGTTTAAATCAATGTAGTTATCTACTCTTACCTGGTTCTTGCGGGCGATATTCAGTTTTTTGAGCGCACTTGCCCGTGTAACACCTACGTTCTTTTTTATCTTCTCGTCAATACGGCAAACCATGTACCGGAAAATATCCTTGTTGGTGAGGCGGAAGTACAGGAAGAAAGCAAAAGTTGTTACAATATAACCAGCCAACAGGCCGGCAAGGTCAACCATCACTGTCCGGCCGGTGGTGTACTGGCTGTTGACCTGGAAAACAATTATCTGATAGATGTAGACCAGAAGAAAAGCGGCAGGTATCAGGCTGTTATTCAGTGCAAACTTGGTAAAAGGACGGGGCAGGGTACCAATAAACGAAAACCGGTGCCCATCCATAATGTAGGTAGTGATATGAAACGCAGTGGTAAAACCGGCAGTAACGCAGCCCATGATAAAGAAACTGGTAAAGTCAACCGAATTCAAATATTCCGGATCAAGAAAGAGGTAAGGGATGCCGAGGTATTTGCCGAAGTTGCCGGTTACCATGGCAAACAGAATAATCCAGCACAATACCAGAATCAGGTTGCGCTTCAGGTTGTTGAGCAGCAATTGAACAGGAAACGAATAGAACAGGGCAATCAGAAAATTATAGAGCCTGCGCATAAATTATTCCTAAAATATAGAACAATTTTATTTCAGTCGTGAAAAACGTCAAAAATTGTCAGTGGGTTTTTGCTTATTTACCACCTGATTTTACGTTGTGAGTTACCTGACCATATACCGCAGTTCGGCAGGTTCGGGTAAAACCCGCACCCTGGCCAAAGTGTACCTGATGCTGGCCTTGCGCTACCGCTCCGATTACTTCCGCCATATACTGGCGGTAACCTTTACCAACAAGGCCACACAGGAAATGAAAAATCGCATCGTCAGATACCTGGATGAGTTTTCGCGGGGTATTAAAAACGACCTCTCCGACGAAATGCGGAGTTTACTGGGTTGTGATGAACGCGCCTTCAGTGAACATAGCGAAGAGGTTTTGCGGCTTATCCTGCACCGCTACAACGACTTTTCTATCAGCACCATCGATGCTTTTTTTCAACGCGTAATACGTGCATTTACCCGCGAGGCCGGATTGGCAGGCGACTACCGGCTGGTTGTAGATAACAACGAAGTGCTGGACGAAGTGGTGGGTGAACTGCTGGACGAAGCAGGCCGCAATGAACAACTTACCCGCTGGCTGGTTGAATTCACATTACACGCTCTTGAAAATGAACAGAAACTCGATATCCGGGCCGATCTGAAAAAGTTTGCCGGCCTTTTGCTTAATGAAGAATTTAAACTGGTGGAGGGACAGTTGATAACTTTTGATTCGGAAAAGTTAAAGTTAATTCGTGATGAGTTAAATGAGATTCGCTTCCGCTTTCTAAACACCCTCCGAGGATTTGCAGCCGAAGCAGTAAGGTGGTTTGAAGAAAACAGACTGGAAGCGAGCGATTTCAAATATGGCAATTCGGGCTCGGTATTTGGCTGGTTAAAAAAAATAGCCGGACTGAAGAGCGTTTACGATATCACTGAAAAAGAAGTTGGTGTTAGGGCCCGAAGAGATTTTCAGGCTGCTAATAATTGGCCTGCCAGGGAATCGGGGAACAAAGAGATTATACAAAAATTTGCTGAATCCAAAGGAATAGCGCTTCTTCAGCGCATACTTGACTATCGCGATCAGCACTATGCCAAAGCGCTCACAGCAGAGGTAGTATTACAAAACCTTTATCTTTTTGGCCTTACGCAGGATTTAATCCGCAAGCTGCGGGATTACCGCGATCAGCACCGCGCCATGCTGCTGGCCGAAGCACCGGCGTTCCTGCAAAGTATCATCAGCGAAAGCGAAACTCCTTTTATCTACGAAAAGGTTGGTTCCTTTTATCGCCATTTTTTGATTGATGAATTTCAGGATACATCGGGCTTGCAGTGGAATAACCTGCGTCCGTTGGTAATCAACAGCCTGGACCAGGGCTATGAAAGCATGGTGGTGGGCGATGTGAAACAGGCCATTTACCGCTGGCGGGGTGGCGATCTGAAGTTGTTGCACGAAGAACTGGTGAAACAGGTGGGAAAAGAACGGGTTAAAACCGAGCCGCTTGATACCAATTACCGCAGCGCACGACAGGTTGTTGCATTTAACAATGCCTTCTTTCAGGCAGCTTCGCGCTTGATAAGCAGCTTAACCGGTGCGGCTATTCCGGCAGAAGCTTTTCATGACGTTGCACAACACCAGCAGCGCGAAGAAGAGGGGTATGTGCAGATTGAACTTGTTCCGGCTAAGTCGAGAAGCAATGACTGGAAGGAGGAGGCTAAAAGCAAACTCTGCAGTGTTATTGAAGAACTGCAGCAAAGAGGTGTACCACCCGGCGACCTTGCTATATTGGTACGCACTAATAAAGAAGGACAGGAAATTATTTCACATCTGGTAAACTACCAGTATTCCGGAAAGGCCAAACCCGGTGTTCGATATGAGGTAGTTTCCAACGACTCATTGCGCATTGATAATGCCGCAACGGTTAATTTGCTGCTGCATGCCATGCGTTACCTGTACAACCCGGATGACCACCTGGCACGGGCGGGGCTGGCATTTGAATATAACCGCATTCATGCCGGGAAGCCGTTGGCCCATGTGATGCAGGTAACCTATGAAAAGAAATTCAAAAAGATGCTTCCCGAGGCATTTGTGCGCCAGGAAGGCTACCTGCGTGGACTGCCCCTGTATGAACTTACCGAAACATTAATCGGAATTTTTAAACTAACCGATCAGGTGGGGGAGATAGCTTATATGCAGGCTTTTCAGGACCTGGTACTCAACTTTGCCAGTCGCGAACAAAACGAGTTAGGCGCTTTTTTAAACTGGTGGGATGAAGTGTGCGATACCGAAAAAGCCACCATCAAATCGGCATCCGAAAGCAATGCCATACAATTGCTTACCATCCACAAGTCAAAAGGGCTTCAGTTTAAATATGTCATTATACCCTACTGCAGCTGGAGCCTGGACCAGGTTAATGAACATGTGCTGTGGGTACGAACAGATACCAAACCCTTTGACGCGCTGGGTGTCTTTCCCGTGCAATACAGCAGAAGCCTGCAGGAGAGTTGCTTTAAAAAAGATTACGAGGCCGAACGAACCCTCTTTTATCTGGATAACCTTAACATTATGTATGTGGCATTTACACGGGCTGAGTATGGACTTTTCATCATGGCACCGCACCCTGAGAACACCAAAACCAAAGAAGATGCCGAGAATATCAACAGTGTTAATAAGGTGCTGATAAAAGTGTTGGATCAGCATCCTGATTTGGCAGGGACGGGTGATAAACGAACCTGGGGTGTTTTGCCGGATACACAACCGGTTGCAAGGACAACAAAACAAGACGGCCTGCCGAAATACGCTACCTTTTTATGGCGGCAACGGCTGGTAATCCGTTCGGCCTCACCGCCCGAAGCAGGAATGCTGCGCGAGTCGGGTATTCGTTTGCACGGCATCCTCTCCCTGCTGCGCTATGCCGATGAGTTGCCCCAACTGATGAGGCGCCTGGTAGATGAAGGCAGACTAACCCGACAGGAAGCGGAACAACTGGAGGTGCAAATAAAACAGTGGTTCGGCCAAAGCTTGGTGGCCTCATGGTTCGACCGCTCGTGGGAGGTGCGTACCGAAGTGCCCGTGCTGGCACCCGATGGGGAGTACAGGCGGATTGACCGGTTGTTGTTGCAGGACAATAGAGCGCTTGTTATTGACTTTAAAACCGGAAATCCCAACCCTGCTTTCGATGAGGCACAGGTACGCGAATACATGCAACTGCTGCTGGACATGGGTAAAGTACAGGTAAGCGGGTATGTGTTCTATACCCAATCGGGTACCTATATGGAAGTAAAGCTCCCTTCAACGGAGAGGAAAGGCAAAGGCAATCAACTTTCACTGGGCTTTTAAGATGGAAAACCATACGGCACCTTTTCTGCACGAGGTAGCTGAAGCGCTGCTGAAGCAAGGAAAAAATCCAGATGCCTTTACGATTGTGTTTCCAAACCGGCGCAGCGCGCTTTATTTTCGAAAACATTTATCTGGTTTTTTCACCAAGCCTGTCTTTGGGCCGGAGCTGCTCACCCTGGAAGATTTCATTGCCGGCCTGGTGCAGGCCCGGATACCTGAACGGCTGCAACTGGTGTACCGGTTGTATAAGGCGTATGTAAAAGTAACCGGCTGGGATGAGCCATTCGATTCGTTCTATTACTGGGGCAGCATGCTGCTGCGCGATTTTGATGAAATTGATAAACACCTGGTTAATCCCGATCATATCTTTAAGGATTTATCGAACCAAAAGGAGCTCGATGCCGCTTTTGATTATCTCACCGATGAGCAGAAAAAGTTTCTGAATAATTTCTGGTCGGGTTTTGCGGACTCGCACACTGCCCACCGCACCCGTTTTATTGAACTATGGAGGCATCTTTCAGCCGTTTATCACGCCTTTCAGGAAAACCTTAGGAATGAACACCTTACCTATGAAGGTCGCCTGTACCGCGACGTGGCAGAACGTATCCACACGTTTCAACCACCAGCACGACAACTTGTTTTCGTTGGCTTTAATGCCCTTACAACGGCACAGGAAAAGATCATAACCCATGCTATAACCCAATGGAATGCCCTGATATTCTGGGATATTGACGAATATTATGTGCATTCGGAATGGCAGGAAGCGGGTTTGTTCTTCAGAACATACAAAGCCCATCCCGTGCTGGCACGCACGTTTCCTGCCGATGTGCCCGCCCATTTCCGCAGGCCAAAGCAATTGAAAATATTTGGCGCTCCTCAGGCAACCGGGCAAGCCAAAATCCTTGCGCAGGCTTTACACGAAGCCCTTCAAAATGGTATGCATCCCGATGATGCCGTGATTGTACTGCCCGATGAAAAATTGTTGCTGCCGGTGTTGCATGCCATCTCCGATCAGGTGAAGAAACTTAATGTTTCGGTCAGCTATCCGTTGCGACTTACACCGGTTGTCTCGCTGGTTGAACAGATTGCAAGCCTGCATACCCACTATAGCAAAGAAACCTTTGGTACTAAACAGGTGCTGGCGTTATTGTCGCATCCCTATTTGCGCGCCATCTGTGCAGATGAACAGCGTGGTTTTATAAAAGAAATTACCAGAAATAACTGCATCCGGCTTTCTGCAAGTGTCTTTCGCGGTTCTTCTGCAATCATTCAACAGATTTTCCGTCCGGTGCAGCCGGATGAGATTGTCGGCTATTTGTCCGAAACACTGCAAATGCTGGCTGGCCAGGATGTGATCAGCCAACTGGACCGTGAGTATATCGCCCAGACCCGGAGGCTGTTGCTCGAACTGGTGGAAATTCCTGAAGTATTTACTTCATGGGATGCTTTTATGCTCATTTTCCGCCAGCTCATCAACGAAACCCGTATCCCTTTTGCCGGTGAGCCATTGCAGGGGCTTCCGGTTATTGGGATGCTCGAAACCCGCAATCTTGATTTTAAATATGTGTTCATACTGTCTGTGAATGAAGGTGCCCTTCCGCCTTTCAGAAACAGCGGTTCGTACCTGCCTTATTCGTTGCGCAAAGCTTACGGTTTGCCGGTAGCGGGTCATGATGAGGCGATATCGGCATATTTGTTTTACCGGCTCATGCAGCGTGCATCGCATGTTACCATGTTGTATACCACAGAGCCGGACGAGCTGGGGCGTGGCGAGATGAGCCGCTTCCTGCAACAACTGTTGCTGGAATCAGCGGTTCGGCCGCAGCCGGTCATCGTTACCAATCCTCTTCAGCCTCATCCTGTCTATCCGGTCAGTATTGAAAAAACAGATGAAGTGTGGCAACAACTCATGGAACGGCATAATGGCAACTGGAAAGGCCAGGGCCTGACTCCTACCGCTCTGTTTTCCTATCTGGCATGTCGGCTGCAGTTTTATTTCAGGTATGTACTGGGCATACGCGAAGCTGCCAAGATAGAAGAGGATATAGATGCCCGCCTTTCGGGTACCGTGCTGCACGATACCATGGAGCTTTTTTACAAGGGCCTGGCAGAAAAAAAGGGAAGTAACCTGGTTGAACCGGAAGATCTAAAGGAGTCGGACAGTCGCCTGCGGGCAGCCCTTGATGAAGCTTTTCGTAAGGCTTACGGCCTGGCAGCTGCCGGTGCGGTTGTATACGAAGGCAGCCAGCTGATTTTGATGGAAGTGATTAACCGGTTTGCGCAGAGGGTTATTGAGCTTGATCGCGATTATGCTCCCTTTGAAATACTGGGAACGGAGCGGGGCGATTTCCGTTACCGGTTTAAAGTACCTCACACCAACCTGGAGGCCGAAGTTGGCGGAAAGATTGACCGCATTGATCAAAAGAATGATACGGTGCGGATAATCGATTACAAAACAGGTAGGGACGAGTTGAAATTTAAAAGTCTCGAAGAACTCTTTGCACGAGACCGCCACCAGGGAAAAGCCGAATTTCAGGTATTGCTCTATGCCTTGTTGTTTGCGCGCAGTTACACCGGCCATGGGGCACATCGTATAGTGCCGGGTATTATGGGCAGAAAGCAGATTTTTGGTGAAAATTTTGATTTCGGGCTGGCAGGTGACGTGCGCCCGATGCTGGATGAATTCGAAGCCCGGCTGAAAGAGATGGTGGGCGAATTGTTTAACCGCGATATTCCTTTTTCGCAGACAGCCAACTTAGAAACCTGCAAGTATTGCGCATACAAACAGATTTGCCACCGGTGAATCAGCTTTTGTTCAGGTAGGCCGAATACATCCACACCAGTTTTTCCTGCTGCCGGATATAATCGCTCATTAATGCGTTGGTGCCTTCATCACCGATTTCTGCCGACAGGTTAAGAATGTGCCGCTGCTGCCTGAGTATCTCCTGAAAAGCTTTCAGGATTTCTTCTACCGCTTTAAAACCATCATGCACTTCACGACTTTCCTTCACGGCCGATTCACTCAGGTAATCGGAGAATTTGTGGTTGGGTGCCTGGCCCAAGGTAAGGATGCGTTCGGCTACTTCATCAATTTTCATAAACAGGTCGTTGTACAGCTCCTCGAATTTCGCGTGCAGTTCAAAAAACTTTTCACCGCGGATGTTCCAATGGTAGCCGCGCACATTCTGGTAGAATACGGAATAGTTGGCGAGCAGTTTGTTGAGCAGCTCAGCTAGTTCCGTGCTTTTACCGGCATCCAGTCCGATGTGGTTTAATGTGCTCATATTTAAATGCTTTTATCCTGATAAAGGTAGGAAAGATTACGGCTCTCTTCTGTGATAAAAGTCATGTCCGAAAAAAAGATACGCAACCTGTTCAGCGTTCATCATCGCGGTCGCGCTTGATTTTAACCTTGGCGGGAGGTCCTACCTGTATGGGGGCTTTTTCAATTTCCAGATTGGCCGCTTCGATGCCGTAGTGCTCTTCGGTGGAGAGGCTGAATTTTTTCAGCAACCGATAGCCTTGTATAATCATACGCTCAAAATTCGAAATCTCGCTGTCGGCCGAGGCCCACGACTGAATAATAATATATTTAAAGTCGGCCATCTGGCTGTATTTGTGCAAAGAAGGGTAGGGACTTATCAGGTCTACTTCGCCTGCATCGGCCATTTCGTGAATAATTTTGTTAAACAGAAGATTTAGCCGGTGGTCGGCTTTGAAACCCAGTTTAATCCGAACGAAGAAACATTTTCGCGGTATGATGGTATCAACGGCGTACTTACTTGTAAAGGGGCTGTCGACTGTATCAATGTGAATAAACCAGTACACATCGGCACGCTTGGGCCGCTTGCGGAAAATGGAATAGATAATGTTTGAGTCGATGTATCGCTTGCTGTCGGCCACGGCCAGGTACACCAGGTGTGTTGCTTCTTTCGGAACCGTTGTGTCGGCCTGGAGGTCTTTAATCATCTCTACGTAATGCTTCAGGTCAACGAACTCAATATGGCGTGTACGAAGTTTACGGGCGCGCAGCTGGACGTATAGAATGATGAAAAGGAATCCTGCAATAATAAAAGTTACAAAACCTCCATGTGCGAATTTGTCGAGATTGGAAACGAGAAACATGCCCTCGAGGGAAAAGAAAATGATGCCCAGCGCGGCCGACCGGAGTGTTGATTTTTTGGATAAGGAAAAGTAATAAACCAGCAACGATGAAGTCATCAGCATGTCGATGGTAATAGCCAACCCATAGGCTCCTTCCATGGCTGTTGATTCGCGGAAGTAAAGCACCATGAAAATACAGCCTATCATAAGTATCCAGTTAATGGAAGGAATATAAATCTGTCCTTTGGTCTGCGCCGGATAACGCACGCGCGTCATCGGCCACAGTTTCAGTTTCATGGCCTCATTTACCAACGTAAAAGTACCACTGATCAACGCCTGACTTGCGATGATGGCTGCCAGGGTGGCGATGATGATGCCGAAAGGCAGAAACCATTCGGGCATAATGGAATAGAATGGGATGCGGTTGCCCAATGTTGCACCCTTCTGAGTCATCAGCCAGGCCGCCTGACCGAAATAGTTGAGTAATAACGCTAGTTTAACAAAACTCCAACCAACCCTGATATTGCCTTTGCCCACATGGCCCAGATCAGAGTACAACGCTTCCGCACCGGTGGTACACAGGAATACGGCTCCCAGTATCCAAAAGCCGCCGGGATACTGGGTTAACAGGTTGATGGCATACCAGGGATTCACGGCCTCAATTACTTCCGGGTGCTGTACGATTTGTAAAGCACCCAGTGTGCCGATGGTAATGAACCACAGCAGCATTACCGGACCGAAGGTTGAGCCCACCACCCCCGTACCAAACTGTTGAAATACAAATAGGGCGATAAGGATGACAATAACAATCTGAACGGTCGGTATATCGGGATTGTAGTACCGTAAACCTTCTACAGCAGAAGAGACGCTGATGGCTGGCGTGATAAATCCGTCAGAGATGAGCGTGGCACATCCAATAATGGCCGGATATACTACCCACGAAGCTTTGTACCTGCGCACCAGCGCATACAGGGCGAAGATACCTCCTTCACCTTTATTGTCGGCATTCAGTGCCAGGTACACGTATTTAAATGAAGTAATGAGTGTGAGCGTCCAGAACACACAGGATAATCCGCCGTAGATCAGCTCTTTGGAAATTACGTTATCCCCTGCAATGGCTTTGAACACATACAAGGGTGAAGTGCCGATATCGCCATATATGATGCCCAGCGAAATGAGTACACCGGCAGCCGATAAGGGGATGGAATACTTGCTGTAGCTGCTGGATTCTGAAGAGGTCATGTGTGGGGCTAAGGTAAAAACTTTATGGAAAAATTACTTCGGTTTGCCAATGATCAGCCGGTTGCTTTTGTCGTAGCTGAAATAGCTCCACAGCCAGCTGATAAAGACAAATATTTTATTGCGGAAGCCAATCAGGTACATCAGATGTACAAACATCCAAACGTACCAGGCAAAGAATCCCTGAAAACGCATCCCGCGCAAATCGACTACTGCCTTGTTTCGTCCTACAGTTGCCATGCTTCCCTTGTCGAAATAGCGAAACGGTAAAGGTTTTTTTCCGGCAGCCAGTCTTTTGAAATTTCTGGCCAGCCAGCGGCCTTGCTGCATAGCGGGCGGGGCCATCATCGGATGGCCGTTTCGCCAGACAGGATCTCCTTCCATGGCCGCCACATCGCCAATGGCAAAAATGTTGTCATAGCCAACAACCCGGTTGAATGCATCGACCCGGATACGCCCTGAGGGCAACAGGCAGGAGGACGAAAGACCCGGCACGGGATTGGCCTTTACTCCGGCCGTCCAGATTAAAGTTCTGGTCGCCAGCGTCTCACCGTGTTGCAATACGACTGTTTCACCGTCATACGACTTTACCGGAGCGTTTAACATGACTTTTACTCCAAGGTCGGTAAGGTACTCAAGCGCCCTGGCCGATGCCCGTTCCGACATACCGTTCAGCAGCCGGGGTCCTGCTTCAATGAGGTAAATGTCCATTTCTTCCAGGCGCAGTTCCGGGTAATCTTTGGGAAATACATGTTTTTTCAGCTCTGCCAGTGCACCGGCCAGTTCCACGCCCGTGGGTCCACCGCCTACAATCACAAAATCCATCAGGCTGTTGCGCAGGCTGGCATCGGTGGTCAGCAGGGCCTGCTCGAAATTGCCGATGATGGTGTTGCGCAGCCGGATGGCATCTTCAATTGACTTCATGCCGAGCGCATGCTGTTCAACATCTTTTAAACCGCAGTAATTGGTAGTTGCACCCGTGGCCAGGACCAGGTAATCGTATTTTATGCTACCAATAGAGGTATCAATTTGACGCTCTTCCGGCCGCACACCTATCACTTCGCCCATGCGAAAGAATACCCTCTTTTTTTTCTGGAATCGCTTCCGGAAAGGAAAAACAATCGAGCTGGTTTCCAGCCCCGAGGTAGCTACCTGGTACAACAGGGGCTGAAAAGTATGGTGGTTATATTTATCGATAAGTACGGTTTGATAAGGGGCATTGGCCAGGGCTTTAACCAGCTCCAGGCCGCCAAAACCCCCGCCAACCACTACAATTCTGGGTAGTCCGATATCGGCCAGCCCCGGTTGGGGCGCGTTGGTTTTGACTTGCATAAGCGCGCCCAAATTTAATCCAGCGTATCGTTTTTAAAAATTTTGTATCACATTCCGGTTCATGCTGGATTTGTTGATACGGCGGGTTAGCCAATGAAAAAAACCGTTTATTTTTGAAAGGCTAATTCATTTCGTTATGAAACACAATCATTACCCATTGTTGGTTTCCCTGCTGGTTTTTGCCTCCTGCGGTACGCGCGAAAAGGCCGAATTACAGGCACAGGTTGACTCACTCAAGGTAGAACTGGAAACCTCCCAGCGGCTGGCCAGTACATTAATGGAGGTGGGTGAGCTGATGGATTCTATTGATGCCAGCCGGCAGTTGCTGCGGATTAATATGGTGGAAGGAACCACGTATGAAAACTACACAGCCCGGATGAGGGATATCAATAAATATGTGAAAGAAACCGAGAAAAAGATTGATGAGCTTGAAAAAGCCCTGAAAAAATCGCGCGGCTCAGTATCGGCCTATGCCAAACAGGTAACTAAACTGAAAGCTGACCTTGAAGCGAAAACCAATGAAATTATTGCCCTGCAGGAACAGGTAGAAAAATACCGCAACGAAAACCGCAATCTTTCCGATCTGGCAACCATGCTGGAAGATCAACTGGCCGATAAAGAAATGCAAATCCGCGCCAAGGAGCAGGAGCTGGCGCTGCTTGAGTCGCGTATTCAGCAGGTTATGATCCAATCTAAGGTAAGCGAAGCCGATGCTACCTATGCCCGTGCCCAGGCGCTCGAAGAAGCTGCAAACCGAACCAAACTGGCACCTAAGAAGAAGAAAGAAACCCTGAGGGAAGCCCTCGAATTATACAGGAAAGCATATAGCCTGGGTAAAAAAGAAGCCGCACAAAAAATCAGTGAACTGGAGAAGAAAATGGATTAAATAGCCTCTTCCATGCCAATAAGAAATAGGCTATACACAATGTAACCGATAAATAAAAGCAAGGCCTCCCAGCGATCCAGTTTCCGCGTATTTAGGGTAAACATAAAAATCATCAGCACCAGCGAAGCAATAAACATTACTTTTAGATCGAAATTAAGTGCCGTATTGTAGTTCAATGGTTGCACGGTACCGGTAATACCCAGAATAAAAAGTATATTGAAAATATTGGACCCTACCACATTGCCAATGGCGATATCCGTGTTCTTTTTAAAAGCTGCAACGGCCGAGGTAGCCAGTTCGGGGAGAGAGGTTCCTACTGCAAGAATCGTTAAGCCGATAATTTTCTGACTCAGTCCGAAACGATTGGCAATGACAACGGCATTATCTACCACCAGTTTACCGCCCAGCACCAGCATGGCAATACCACCAACAACCAAAGCAACGGAAACAGGTGTGGTGAAAATTTTAATTGGTGCCTCTTCATATTCTGAAGTAATTTTCATGGTGCGGTAAATGTACAGCATGAAGAAGGTGAAGAAGATAAGGAGAATGATGGCATCTGTACGCGACAACGAATTGGTAGCCGAGCCCTGCAGCCACTGGTCATTGACCAACAGAAATAAAATGATAATCGCCATGATTGAGATAGGTACTTCAAACCGCACCGTGTTCCGTTGTACTACCAGTGGATAAATGAGGCCGGATACCCCCAGGATACAAAGCACGTTAAAATTATTGCTTCCGATTACATTTCCGAATGATGCATCGGCTTTTCCGTTAATGGCTGACAGAAGGCTCACAATCAGTTCGGGCGCGGAGGTGCCAAATGATACAACGGTAAGGCCGATGGCAATGGTGGAGATGCCAAGCTTTTTGGCCATGGAGGAAGCTCCGCTCACCATGAGGTCGGCTCCTTTAATCAGAATAATAAATCCGGCTATGAGCTGGACAAAGACCCATATCAGCATGGAATGCGGGTTTGTTTGACAGGCTAAAATATGGGTTTTTATCAATACGGTAAAAGACAGCCGGGATTTACGTTATAAAAAAACCTTCGGTGCATTTTATTAAATATTTAAACTGTACCTGGCTCCATGCCGATCAGGAAAATGACGTATACAATGTATCCGATTAGCAAAATGAAAGATTCCCAGCGATCCAGTTTTCGCATATTCAGGGTAAACATAAAAATCATCAAAATAAAAGAGCTAAGGCCCAATACATACATATCAAAATTCATGGCTGCATTGAACTGCATGGGACGAACCATGCCGGTTACACCCAGAATAAAGAAGATATTGAAGATGTTGGATCCCACCACATTGCCAATGGCAATGTCGGTGTTCTTTTTGTAAGCCGCTACCGCCGATGTGGCCAGTTCGGGCAGGGAGGTACCGGCAGCAAGAATGGTTAGCCCGATGATTTTTTCACTCAACCCGAAATGCCGTGCTAATTCTACGGCATTGTTTACCACCAGTTTTCCTCCTGCTACAAGCATTATCAGGCCAATGATGGTGAGCAGGACCGACACAAAGGTTGTGTAAATTTTTACAGGCGTTTCTTCATATTCGGACTCCAACTTCATGGTGCGGTAGATGTAGAGCATAAAAATCAGAAAGAAGACTAACAGAATGAATGAGTCCACCCGGGTTAGCTGATTGGTTTTTGCCTGCCACAAGAGTACATCATTTACCAGCAGGTAAAGCACTATCACAGCTACGATGGATATGGGTATTTCATACCGTATAGTATTGCGCTGAACCACTAAGGGGTAAATCATGCCCGATATGCCCAGTATAAACAACAGGTTGAAATTGTTGCTGCCGATAATATTGCCGAAAGACGCATCGGACTTGCCATCTATGGCAGAGAGCAGACTTACAATCAGTTCGGGGGTTGATGTGCCAAAGGCCACCACAGTAAGACCGATTGCAAGGGTCGATATGCCCATTTTTTTGGCAATGGAAGAGGCCCCGCTTACCAGAAAGTCGGCACCTTTTATCAGCACCGCAAAACCGAGCAGGAGGAGTGAAACAGTTAGAATCATTGTTGCAAATTGTTAAAACCACTTTTTTATTTTAAAATAAATGAGCATGCATACTGCCAGTACAAACATAGCGGCCATCACCACCGGATAGCCGTATCGCCAGCGCAACTCCGGCATATAGTCGAAGTTCATGCCGTAAATTCCCACGATGAAGGTAAGCGGGATAAAAATTGTGGAGATGATGGTGAGCACTTTAATTATCTGGTTGAGCTGGTTGTTCTGTGTGTTAATGTGAATGTCCAGCAGCGAAGTAGTTAAGTCTTGATAGGTGTCAAGTGAGTCAATCAG
Organism: Cyclobacteriaceae bacterium; assembly: GCA_036787955.1. Lineage (GTDB taxonomy): Bacteria > Bacteroidota > Bacteroidia > Cytophagales > Cyclobacteriaceae > UBA2336. Next base: position 117,054 of record DAIQOI010000006.1, on the reverse strand, counting down.
GTGCACCACATGGTCGTATACATCGGCGAAGAAACGCGTGGTTTCGGGCTGAATAAAAGACGAGTCATCTTTAACCAGCTTTGACAACGCATCGCGCACCGGATAGACAGCCTTGCGCAGGTAGATCAGCTCTTTGCGAATGCGCTGAATGCGCTGAAAGGCAAACTCACTGGTTTTTCCTTCTGAGAGTTCGTCTTCTATCCGTTCAATCCGCTCACCAACATTATCGAGCACGGTATAGTAATTATCCACAATAATATCAATTAAACGGTAAAGAAGATAATCAGCCCCCTTTTTCCGAACACGTCCCTGATCCAGCCGGATGCGGTTGCGGAAAGCATCGAACAAGTCGCCTTCTTTTTCCTGAAAAGAGATGAGGTAATTGGGACCCAGGACAAAACTTATTTGTTCATAATCAATATAACCTGCTTTGATGCTGTGCAGCATTTTGAGCGTAAAGAACAGGTAGTCGTCATATTCCTCAGCTTTGGGGCGCTGGTCATCCAATATGTCTTCAATCAGCAGGGCATGAAGATTAAAATGCTGTTGGATGAATAGCACCACCTCCTCATTATCAATGCCGTCTACATTCAACCAGTTGACACGATCCGGCTTTATTTCGTTCAGCAAATCCTGAATGCTGAGGTTATCGAGATGTTCATATTCTGCGTGGTTATAGGTGATGAGCTCGAGAATTTCACCCGGGACAACAGGCGTGGATAAGGCTTCTTTTTTGTTGGGCATGCACACGTTTTCCGCCAATTTACGCATCTGCAGGAATATAGCCGCACGGATCAGTTCACCGGTTTTTTAAGCCACCTGGTCGTTGTATTATTGTAGCCGCATGGCACTGCAATTGCAAGATATCAAGGCCCCTATTGCCCGGGAAATGGAGGAATTTGAACGCAAGTTCCGTGCCTCCATGCAAACCCGTGTAATGCTGCTGGACCGCATCATGAATTACATAGTGAAACGAAAGGGCAAACAGATGCGGCCCATGTTTGTATTTCTCAGCGCCGGCAGCTGTGGCACCATCAATGAGTCGGCCTACCGCGGAGCTGCTCTTATCGAACTGCTCCACACCGCTACCCTGGTACACGATGACGTGGTAGATGATGCCAATTACCGAAGGGGTTTTTTCTCCCTCAACGCCCTGTGGAAGAACAAAATTGCCGTGCTGGTAGGCGATTTTCTGTTGTCGCGCGGACTCATACTTTCGGTAGAAAATAAAGAATACCATTTGCTCCAGATTGTAACCGAGGCGGTACGCCTAATGAGTGAAGGTGAACTGCTGCAAATGGAAAAAGCAAGGAAACTGGATATCAGCGAGGAAGATTACCTGAATATCATTCGTCAGAAGACAGCCTCGCTCATAGCATCTTGTTGTGCGGTGGGGGCAGCTGCAGCATCGGCCGATGAAGCACGTGTGGAAAAGTTCAGATTATTTGGTGAAAAAGTGGGCATGGCCTTTCAGATTAAAGACGATTTGTTCGATTACGGCGAACAGGAGATTGGGAAACCCAGGGGCATTGATATACGCGAAAAGAAAATGACACTACCGCTCATTTATGCACTCAATAAGGCAGGGTGGATGGAGAAGCGAAGCATACTGCGTATGATAAAAAGCGAAAACCCTGAAAAAGGATATGTGCAGAAAATCATCGCCTTTGTGAAAGAATCGGGTGGACTGGAATATGCCACCCGTCAAATGAATGCCTACCATGCCGATGCGCTTTCGCTTTTAGCCGATGTGCCACCATCGGCCTACAAAACATCTCTCCAGCAACTTGTTCAGTTTACTATCGAGCGACCGGTTTGAAGTGTGCTTTTTCCTGCTTTTCTGCATATGCGCGTCCGGCATCCAGTATGGCATACGATTTCCAGTAACTTAACTGTTCCGGTGAAAGGGTTTCAACCGCAGTGCCTGAGTTGGCCGGGGTAAATTTGCCTTCGCTGTGCCACCACTGCCGGGCCATCTCGCGGGCACTTTTTTTATCGATATCGAACCAGCCGATACACGTGTCAGAAATCAACCACGGGCCTGGTGCCGAGCTGTGTTTTTCGAAAATGAGGCTGCGCATGTGCGTGCCCGATGTGTCGTTGCCGAAATGTGCTAAGGTGTACGACAGGGTCTCGGGCTCGGTCATGATAACATCCCAGAATCTTCGGGATGAGATAACCTGGGCAGTGGTAAGCAGGTAGCCAAAGCCGGGCTCGATGGGCTCTTTGGTAATGGGGCATCGGGATTTCAGCGCGGGTTTGCCGATGCGGCTGAGGCGGGTAATCCAGTTCATAGCGGGTACTTTTGTATGAGATACTAATAAACACCCGGAAAGTTGCATAAAGGGTGCCGGCTTGCCTAAAAGCTTTACAAATGGCTGAATTTGTACGTAAAGTAATTAAACCTGGTTCATTTAACCCTTGAACGCCCGGTTAATTGTCCGGTTACGAACACCCCGTGTGCGTTTGCAGCAGCTACCAGCCTGCCCCACAGGAATCGCCTGCCGGAGTCAGCTACCGGATGCCTTACTCTGGTTTTTCTTTATTCTTTCATAGTTGGCCAGAAAGTCTTCCAGGCGCTCGGCTCCGATCTTCTTGCCGATGATTTTCTTTTTCTCATCCAGCACGTAAATGGTAGGTGTGGTTTGTGCATCGTACAAATCGTGATACGACCCTGTATAAGTTCGCGGACCATTAACCGTAACCCAGGTCATTTTCATCTCTTTGATGTAATCCCGCATTTTTTGCATGGACGTATCGGCACTTACAGCAAACACTTCAAGGTCAAAACGCTGTTTATTCTTGTTATAGAAAGATACCAGCTTGGGTGTTTCTACCTTGCAGTGCCCACAGTCGGGGTCAAAGAAATAGACGATGGTGTATTTGTTTTTCAGGTTGTACAGCGAGCGCGGCTGCATGTTGGCATCCTGCATAATAAGGTTGGGTGCCGTGCGGCCAATCAGGCTCTTGCGCAACTGGTTGGCATGATCTTTTAAATTCTTCTTCAGCTTTTCATTTATCCAGAAATCCATTTCACCGGTGGCAAAATAAGTGTCGTACATGTACACAAACAGCTCGTCAAGCCCCATGATTTCCGGATTCTGGTATTTGATGGTTATTAGCCAAACCATGTACTTGTAGGTTTCCTGATTTTTTTTGGCCTGGTCAATCAGCCATCGAATAGGTTTTTTCAGGGAGTCGGCCTGTGGCACGAACAACTGGTCGAGGTACTCATTGACTTTTTTGCTATACAAAGGTTGAGGCAGCCGGATTAACGCATCATCGCTGAGGTCAAAGTTGTCGAAAAAGTGCTGGCGGTAGTAACGCAACTGAAAGGTTGAGTCTATTGTGCCGTCGGGTTTTTTAGGTGGGTCCGGAATTTCAATCCGCTGCTGGGTTTTTAGCAGCCGTGCGGTCATGGTATGCGGATAGCGCGCGATAATATCTTTTTGATAGGCCAGCACCTTTTCGTTGATTTTGCTCCATCCTTCGCGCGCTTCTTTCTTTCTTTTATCGTCTATTATAGTTGTGTCCTGCAGGATTTTTACAAATGGTTCAGCCTCTTTATTGCGTTCCATGTTGAAGCGCATGTTCTCAAAAAACAACCTGTTGTCATCATCACCGGTAATAACGGCTTTCCGGATGTAATCGCTCGCATCGGTTTCGATGCTGAAGTGCTGGTTGGGTCCAATGGCCAGGTCAAAAAGCCGGGTCTTGTCCAGTACCACAAAGTAAATACCCTGAGGCAGTGCCTTCGGGCCATCAAACACAAATTTTCCGTTTTTATCAACCCTGGCGGTGTCGCGCACAAAGGTGCTCTCGCCATAATAATAACCCAGATAAACTGTGGTATCCTTCAGCCCATGAATGGTGCATCGGATGGCATAACCTGTTTTGCCTTGAGCCCCTGCCAGAATGGAATAAAGTAAAAACAACAGACTAATCAGGCTTCGCATGGATGAATAATTTTGCAACGGGTAAAATTAAACTTTGTTGTGGTATATGTAAATCACAACAGGGTGCGTTGTGTAACCGTTTTGTGTTCCGTTAAATTGCCTGTCTTTTTTTAGCTTTGCGCGCCTCATGTCGGTATCGGTTCAACAACTCATAAAGGTGTATGGTTCGCAGAAGGCCATCGATGGGCTTACCTTCTCGGTAGGCCGGGGCGAAATTGCGGGCTTTCTGGGGCCAAACGGTGCAGGTAAATCCACCACCATGAAAATCCTCACCGGAGTGATTGCGCCTACGTCTGGCAGGGCTTTTGTAGGCGGGCTGGATGTAGCCGCTGAGCCGGTAGCGGTAAAACGCATCATCGGGTACCTGCCGGAACACAACCCGCTTTACACCGATATGTACGTGAAGGAATACCTTTATTTCGCTGGCAGATTATACGGAATGAAAGGCAGCACGTTGCGTGCCGGAGTGGATGCGATGATTGAACGTTGCGGCCTTACAAGGGAACAGCACAAGAAAATTGAAGCCCTCTCCAAAGGCTACCGCCAGCGGGTGGGCCTGGCGCAGGCATTGTTGCACAACCCCCAGGTGTTGATACTTGATGAACCCACCTCCGGACTTGACCCCAATCAGATCATTGAAATACGTCAGCTCATTAAAGAAGTAAGTCGCGACAAAACGGTAATATTTTCAACACATATACTTCAGGAAGTAGAAGCATTGTGCGACCGGGTAATAGTTATTAATCAGGGTGTGCTGGTGGCCGATGGTACTTTGCAGGATCTGAAAAACCGCTTTGCCACGCGTTCCGTGGTGCGTGTTACATTTGGACAAGCTGTTGACACAGAAAGCATAAGGGCAATACCGGGCGTTTCCGATGTCCGTCACATCGAAGGTTTTACTTTTCAGCTCGGTGTTTCGGCAGGTGCCGACATCCGTCCGGCTGTGTTCCGGTTTGCTGCCGACAGGCAACTGACTTTGCTGGAGATGCGGCAGGAGGACAATACACTGGAAGATTTGTTCAGGGTTCTTACATTAAATTCGGATGTACATGTGGGTGCTTCTGCGTAAAGAGTTTTTCTCATTTTTCAATAGCCTCATTGCTTTTCTTGTCATCGGCAGCTTTCTGGTAATGACCGGCTTGCTGATGTGGGTGTTTCCTGAAACCTCGGTGCTGGAGTACGGCTATGCCGACATGGATACCCTGTTTTCGCTGGCGCCCTATCTCTTTATTTTCCTCATACCCGGTATCACCATGCGCAGTTTTGCGGAGGAAAAAAAATCAGGAACCCTGGAACTGCTCATTACCCGCCCGCTTACCGATGCACAGGTTGTGCTGAGCAAGTTTCTTGCCGCCTGGCTGCTGGTTACCGCCTCCCTGGCCCCGACACTGGTGTATTATGCATCGCTTTATATGCTGGGCGACCCTCCGGGCAACATCGACACACCCGGTGTGGCAGGTTCCTATATCGGTTTGCTGCTTCTTGCTTCGGTGTTTTGTGCCTCGGGTGTGCTCGCATCCCTGCTTTCGGCCAACCAGATAATTGCTTTTGTGCTGGCGGCGTTCTTTTGCTTCTTCCTGTTTTCGGGCTTCGACTCGCTCGCTGCACTGGTACAGTGGTCGGAAGCCTCTCTCAGGCTTAAACAACTTGGCCTGTTGTATCACTATGAAGCAATGGGCCGCGGAGTAATTGACAGCCGCGATGTGGTGTACATGATTTCCCTGACTGCTTTGCTCCTGCTTTCGGCCCGAACTATTCTTTCGTCAAGAACCTGGTGATGAAGAACAGTAAAAAACTATACGACCTCCTGATACTTGCCAATGGTGTGGCCCTGGCTGTTTTACTCAACCTGCTTTCGTCCGATTATTTTTTTCGGATCGATCTTACAGAAGAAAAGCGTTTTTCGGTGAAGGAGCCTACCCGTAAACTTTTACAGTCGCTGGATGATGAAGTATATGTGGAAGTGTATCTGGAGGGCGAACTGAACGCCCCCTTCCGCAGGTTGCGCAAAGCGGTTGTTGAATTACTGGAAGAATTTCGTGTTTATTCCGGCAATCGTGTGCGCTACAGTTTCAGCGATCCCAATTCAGCTACCGGAGAAAAGGCACGCAACGAATATATCCGCAGCCTGATGGAAAAAGGTGTTGTTCCTACACGCGTGGTGGAACGCACCAGCAACGCCACTTCCGAAAAACTCATTTTTCCGGCAGCCCTGGTGTCGTATGGCGGCATGGAGACTGCAGTAAACCTGTTAAAAGGAAGTGCATCCGGAAGCCGCGATGAAAAAATCAACCAGGCCATCGAAGGCCTGGAATATGAAATGGCCAATGCCATCTACAAACTGGCCAACACCGACCGGAAACGCATCGGTATATTGCTCGGTCACGGCCAGCCCGATAGCGTGCGCTGGGCAAGCCTTAATAATGCCCTGCTGGAGTTGTATGATGTGTATAAGGTAAATCTGAAACGCAAAGCTTCTTTATCAGGGTATGATGCACTGTTGCTGATTAAGCCTACCACTGCCTTTTCCGATGCCGATAAGTTTAAACTTGATCAGTTTGTGATGCAGGGCGGGCGGTTGCTGGTGTTGCTGGATAAGCTGGATGCAACCATCGACAGCGCTTCCCGCGATGATTATTTTGCATTTCCGTATCCGGTAAACCTCGATGACCTGCTCTTTAAATACGGCGTTCGTGTTAATAACGATCTGGTGCAGGACCGTATGGCTGCGCTCTACCCCGTGGTTACGGGTATATCGGGATCAAAACCTGATTTGCAGTTGATGGATTGGCCCTTCTTTCCGCTCATTAATCACATGGCCGACCACCCCGTTACACGCAACCTCGATGCCGTAAGGCTGCGGTTTGCCAGCAGCGTTGATACCGTGAAGGCAATAGGTGTGCGTAAAACCCCCTTGCTGTTCACCTCGGCCTTTTCGCGTAAACTGGGGGCACCGGTGCGCGTGAGTATAAATGAACTTCGGAATACCACACCGGTACAGTTTAATGAACGGCAAATTGCAGTAGCCTGGCTGTTGGAAGGAACCTTTACCTCTTTGTTTAAAAACAGATTTCTGCCCGAGGGCGTTGCCTCGGATAATTTTCTGGAGCAGAGCAAACCGGCCAAAGTGCTGGTTATAGGCGATGGCGATGTTGCACTCAATGAAATAAATCCACGCACCGGCTTACCGGTGCAGCTGGGCTTCGACCCCTATACACAATATACTTTTGCCAACGAAGAGCTGCTGCTGAATGCGGTAGCATGGCTTACCGATGAAAACGGATTGATAAAAACAAAGAACAAGGTGGTAAAAATACGACCCCTGAACCGGGCATCCCTGCAAGAACACAAATTGAAGTGGCAGGTTATTAATGTCGTTCTTCCTGCCGTACTGTTGATTTTGTCGGGATGGTTTTATGCCTGGATGAGGAGAAAAAAATTTACCTGACAACCCGCATGTACGCTGTAAGAATTAAGATATTACTCATTACTTTACTGCTGCTCACCTCGGCATCCATATTGTACCTGGTGGTTTCCTCATCAGGTCAGTTCAGGCCGGGTCCGGTATTCAGGTTAAGCGAGCCCCCCGACAGCGTCATACTTTATCAAAAGAACGACACGATAAGGCTGGTAAAATCTTCATCTGGATGGAAAGTGCACAACAAGCCGGCTGATCCCACCCGAATAACCATGTTGCTGGCCACCTTGCAGCAAAGTGCAGCCCGCAGAAGCGCAGCGCGCAGCCAATCCGATTCGATCAATCGCGTGCTGGATAGTGCCGGAGTGCAGGTTGAAGCTTTTACGGACGATAAACGGCTGCTCAGCTTCTGTGTAACCGGCAACGAGCGCAACATGAAAACTTTTATCAGGCAGGATAACGGTGTACCGGTTGAAGTAATCATTCCCGGATACCGCGTGCATGTGGCGGCAATTTTTATGCTGCCTGCAACCGAATGGCTGGACAGGCGCCTGTTTAACTTTAATTGGCGCAACTTTAAATCGCTGACTGCCGAATTTCCGGGCAGTCCGGAGGATAACTTTGAAGTAAGCTTGAACGGCCGCTTCTTCTCGGTGAAAGGCCTGCCCACAGATACGGCACGCTTAAACAATTACCTGGATGAAATCAGCCTGCTGCAAGCGGACGCTTTCCTGCCTGCATACGAATTGCCCGACAGCCTTGCGCGCGAAGTACCCCTGAGCCGGATACAGGTGTACACCGTCTCGGGCGATACCCTATCGCTCGCTGTTTATCAGGCCGGTGAACGGTTACTGGGTGTTTCCGGTCACCTGCCGATCTCGGTACTTTCGGGCAGCAAAGCGCAAGTGCTTACGCGAAGGCGAAACTGGTTTAAAGAAAACCAGCGGTAGCACTGCTTCATTTCGGGAAATGCTTTTTATTTCTAACTTTACCGCCTGCAACCAAAACCACTAATCTTCATGAAGTTTATTGTTAACTCGGCCTATTTGCTGCGTCAGCTTGCACATATAAACGGAGTTATCACCACCAATCCGGTTGTGCCCATTCTTGAGAATTTTCTGTTTGAACTGGACAAAGGAAAGCTCACCGTTACCGCTTCCGACCTGCAGACGTCCATGATCGCCGAACTTCAGGTTGAGTCGAAGGAAAGAGGAAACATAGCTGTTCCGGCCCGCATACTGCTCGATACGCTGAAAAACCTGCCGGAACAACCCATTACCATATCCATTGACGAGTCATCTTTCAGCGTGGAGATTATTTCCGACAACGGCCGGTATAAACTTGCCGGAGAAAACGCCACCGATTTTCCAAAGCTTCCATCCGTTAGCAATGACTTCTCGGCAGAGATTTCTTCCGAAGTGCTGGCGCGCGCCATCAACAATACCATTTTTGCAACCAGCAATGACGAACTGCGTCCGGCCATGACGGGTGTGTATGTGAACCTGAATGATAAAAATACCACTTTCGTTTCCACAGACGGCCACCGCCTTGTGCGCTACCGCAGAAAAGACGTAAGGTCCGACAACGGCAATGCCATTATTATTCCGCGCAAGGCGTTGAACCTGCTGAAGTCAACCCTGCCATCGGAAAATACCGTGGTAACGCTCGACTTCAACATGTCAAATGCCTTCTTCCGTTTTGATAACATCCGCATGATATGCCGGTTGATTGATGAACGCTTCCCGGAATACGAAAATGTTATTCCCACGCAAAATCATATCAAGATGACGATAGACCGTGCCGCACTGGTTGGAGCATTGAAGCGGATATCGATTTATGCCAATAAAACCACCCATCAGGTGCGTATGAAGATTACGGGCAGCGAACTTCAGGTATCGGCCGAGGACCTGGAGTACAGCAACGAAGCCAATGAGCGCCTGGCGTGCGATCACGATGGTGAGGATATAGAAATCGGGTTTAACGCGCGCTTCCTGCTGGAGATGCTTGCCAACCTCGACAGCGACCGTGTAACCTTCAACCTGTCGGCACCCAACAGAGCCGGTGTGATACTGCCGGAGGAACAGGATAAAAATGAAGACATCCTGATGCTGGTCATGCCGGTTATGCTGAACCAGTACGTATAAATCAGGTCAGTGCTCCCCGTCGGCCCAGTTCAATTGCTTCAGCACCCACAACTTTTCCATCCTGCAGCTCAATCCGAACCATGGTGCGGTGTGTATGGAAACCCTGTTGACCTGCCGCACCCGGGTTGATAAACAACATGTTGTTGCGTTGGCGATCGCACATGATTTTGAGGATGTGCGAGTGGCCGCACACAAAAATGTGGGGCAGCCGCTCACTCAAATTTTTTCTGACCCGTGGGTTATAACCGGGAGGCGAACCACCGATGTGGGTAATCCAAATGTGCAGTCCTTCTCGTTCAAGCCATTGCTCTTCGGGTACGAGCGACCGGATGTTCCGGTCGTCAATGTTGCCACTCACAGCTACCAATGGTTTAAAACGCTGCAGTTGTACGATGATGTCCGGGCTGCCAATGTCACCGGCATGCCATATTTCATCGCACGGGGCAAAGTATTCAAAAACCTTCGGATCGAGGTAACCGTGTGTGTCGGAAAGAATACCGACTTTCATAGCAGACTTAGGTTTTAATTGCCGTATCAAACTTATGGTTTTAGGTTCAATTCATTTCATTTATCTGAATTAATCTCCTTTTTGGCGTTCTAATCGGCTTACTATCCGTAATGACTTGATTAACCTAAGCATACATATAGAACTTGTATCCAGCATTAAACGGCGTACCATGAAACACATCTGCATACCCCTTGTCTTCCTGGCTTTAACAACTGCGGCCAACAGCGGACCGGCCAAGCAGCGGGTGCTTCTTACCGAACAATACCGCCAGCTCTTGGAGGGTGTAGAGGTTATTGAAGGCTACCGGATGGTGCGTGCCCTGGAAGTGGAAAAATTGTGGAGGGCCGTAAATGATTCGCTGCGGGCAGGTGAGGAGCTGCGTAGCAAAATGCAACAGGATATAGACGGCTTGAAAGTATCGGTTGCAGCCCTGGAGAGGCAACTGCAGGAAGCACGGGCAAGCTCAGAGGCTTTGAGCAGCGCTGTGGAGTCGTTTTCTGTTTTTGGCATCTCTTTGAAAAAGTCGGCCTACCGGCTGCTGTCCTTATCCGTTACCGCAATACTTTTGCTGGTTATCATTGGATTAATCATCACCGGCAGGCTCAATGTTCAGGCTGCAGCCGAGGCCCGCAAAATGTATGAGAATCTGTATAATGAATACGACCGGTACCGCCACAGTGCCGTGGAACGTCAGATCAAGCTGTCGCGCGAGCTGCAGGATTACCGAAACCGCCAGAGCGAACTGAAAAGTGCCTGATTGATTTTCATTCCAGGAATAGTAAATTCGTACCGCAAGTAAGCGGGAATAGCTCAGTTGGCAGAGCGTTGGCTTCCCAAGCCGAAGGTCGCGGGTTCGAGCCCCGTTTCCCGCTCTTCATTCAGCCACGCGAAATTAAAATTGCTGGTTAAGCACAATCAAAAAAGTACTCCTTAACAGGAGTTCTTTGTGAGTCATTCTGGATGAAATTAAGTATCGGGAAAAAACACCCAGGTAAAAAGTAATTCGGACAAAAATACCGCGGGTCGAATGAAATGCAAATGGGTGGGCCGAGCTTGTCGGAGCCCGCCACATCCTCTCACTTCCGGAATATCAATCCAACTCTGAAATCCGTCATTTGGACACTGCTGGTGTACACATATCCTACATGGTGTTTGTGTATAACCTGGGTCTGCGTATTCAAAAAATGCGCAGTTACTTCATTGCCCGTTTGGTGCTGAGGATATTCGGGCGCATCGGAATTCATATAGCGCACCTCTCCGCCAAGAAATTTATTCAGCCCGAATGTGATGATAAGGCGATTGGATTGTTCGCGATTAAAGAGGCGGGATATATCGTATTGAATACCCGCACCGGCAGAAAAATAGAAAGTTCCGTCTTTCATCAATATGCTGCTCTCCACAGGCTTGCAATGATCTGCATCATTGGGGTCATAAATGTTCAGCATGGTGCGAAACCAGGAATAGCCAAACCTGCCGGTAAGGTAAGGTTTCAATGATCCTTCTTTCCTAAGAAAATAGCGGGCTCCCAAAGCGCAGGAAATAATGCCGTTGTCCACAATAACGTCCATGGGTGCGGTGCTGCCATCCTCGAAACTATACAACTGAGTCGTCTTTTCCTTGCCATACCGGGTATGGCTCCATTCGAGCCCAAATGCAAAATGCTTTCCGAGCGGAATCAGGTAATAATCGGCTGTAATCCCATGGCCGTCATGTATATGCTTCTTCATGCTTCCTGAAGGCGCCATATAAGTGTAACCTAAACCAAATTCTGTAGTGAATTTTTGTGCATGGGTAACTGCAGTTGCTGCAAATACCATTAAAATCAATGAAAATAACGTTTTCATGGTATTTGGATTAGTTAAGTGAATATACTGATTATGCCCCTGTTAAGCAACTCTGCGCAAGCAAAAGGATTGTTTGGAATGCAAGAAGTATAGCGCTTTAAAATGTGTAAGCTACTTTTGCAGGCATGATGCTGCCAGAGAAAATTGCGGCTGTTGAGCGGCTTTTTGCAGAGCTGGACCTATCCATAGCCCGTTTTCAGCAGGTTTCGGGCCTGTATTGCCCGGTGGGTTGTGGTAAGTGTTGTTTTAAACCCGACATTGAAGCCACCGTGCTGGAGTTTTTGCCCCTTGCCTGGTACATGTACCAATGCGGTGAGGCAGCGATGTGGCATCAAAAGCTGAGCGAGGATGTTTCACCAGTATGCGTTATCCTCAATCCGTTGCAACAGGGTAAGGGATTGTGCAGTACCTACCGGTACCGCGGACTTATCTGCCGGCTTTTTGGCTATGCCGCCCGGCTTAATAAATATGGCAGGGCCGAGCTGATTACCTGCAGCATTATCCATGACCTGCCTGCCTATCAGCCTACGGAAGAAGCCATACAAGGGGGTACTATGCAGGTGCCAGTTATGCGGGATTATTACATGCAGCTTCAGGGCATCGATCCCGTGCTTGCTGCGGAAAGGATACCCATTAACCAGGCCATTAAACGGGCGCTGGAAACCGTGATGCACTACATGTCTTACCGCAGCGCCGATCAGGAAGGTTACCGTTAGCCCGCCGGCATCATCTATTGCCATAGAACCATTTATAAGTGTAATTTTGTTTCTATGCTGATGAAACGCCTTTATCCTTACCTGCTCACAGCTTTTGCCTTCACCCTGCTTTCGTTTCAGCGTTCGGCCCAACCCGGATCGGCCGTGCAGTGGCTTACCTTTGAGCAGGCTGTGGAAAAATCAAAAATTGAAAAACGAAAAATCTTTATTGATGTTTACACCGATTGGTGTGGCTGGTGCAAGGTAATGGATCAGAATACATTCAGTGACCCTAAGGTGGCCCACCTGCTGAATACCTATTTTTATCCGGTAAAATTCAATGCCGAGCAGCGGGAGGACGTGGTATTCAACGGCACCACGTTTAAATTCATCCCCTATGGAAATAAAGGCACACACCAGCTTGCGGCCGCGTTGTTAAACAATCAGCTGAGTTATCCAACCGTTGTTTTTCTGGATGAGGAATTCCGGATGATTCAACCCTTACCCGGCTACCGCGATGCCAAATCATTTCATCCGATAGCCCTGTTTATAGGGGAGGACCACTATAAAAAAGGTGTCAAATGGGAAGATTGGCTTAAAACCTACAAGTCGCCTTATTGACCTCAGGATTCTTGCTGCTCCTTTTTGGTTTTTTTATAATCCAGATAAGCCAGTGCATTTACAAAACCGATGATAACTGCTACAATAAGGATGAATAAATCTGCTCCTGAGCCTACATATTGCTGAAACATAGTTGCTGGTTTTAATGCCTCAAATATAAGCATTTTATGGCCCTTCCAAGTACTACCTAAATCCTGAGTTCTTCCCGATTTTGTCGCAATACCTGAATAATGAACTGTATATGTTCCTGCAGGTCAATGCCCAGCAGTTCTGCACCTTTGTATACTTCATCGCGCTCTACTTTGGCAGCAAAGCTTTTATCTTTTAGTTTTTTGATGACCGATCGAGGCTCGAGGCTGATTATTCCATCGGGTCTTACCTGGCAACAGGCTATGATGAAGCCGGTCAGCTCATCGCAGGCGAGCAGGGCTTTGTCTAGCCTGCTGTTATAGGGCACATTCCATTTGGTGTAGTGGGCAGCTATGGCATGAGCAATGGTATCTTCACCCAGCTGCTTCAGTCTTTCAACTATTATTTGCGGATGCTTGTCCGGCCACTTTTCGTAATCGGCATCGTGCAGCATACCCGCAATGGCCCATTGATCAGCATCTTCGCCGAACTTTGTGGCATAGGCCTCCATAACCAACTCCACGCTGCGCATGTGGCGCAACAGCGACTCACCATGGGTCATTTCATGCAGGATGGATCGGGCTTCGCTGCGCGTCATGGCTTAATCAGCGCTTTGCGTTTGTTCATAAAGTAGAAGTTCACACCGGCAATAACAACAAGCAACCCAAGGATCATCAGCACGATGAACAGGCGGCTGTTGCGCAATTGCAGGGCATTGATTTCTGCTTGTTTTTTGAGCATCTCAAATTCTTTTTCTTTCTCATTCAAGGCAAGTGCGAGCTCCATCCGCGATATCGCACGGCTGCTTTCTTCACCAAAAATGCGTTCCCTTACCGAATCATAGCGCAGCATGATTTCAAAAGCTTCCTTCAGGTTTCCAATGCGGTACTGGTTGATGGCTTTGCTTCGCAGCAGCTCAGGCAGGCTGGTATATGCCTGTAGTTCGCGGGCCAGTTTTTCTGCTTCATCCAGATAAGGTTGTGCAGCTTTGGGCTGGCCGGCTTTGGTATAGGCAATGCCGATGTTGGCAAAGATGTTCAGCATGCTCAGCCGGTTGTTGTTCTGGCGCTCCAGTTCAAGGGCTTTCAAATAATTTTCGATGGCACGCTGGTAGTTACCCTGGCGGAAATAAACGTTCCCGATATTAATGAGCGGGTCGGCAAAGGGTTTACCGATTTGCAGGCTCAACTGCCACGCTTCCGAAAAATATTTCATGGCTTTTTCATAGAGCTGCATGTCGCTGTTCAGGTTGCCCAGGTTATTCATGCTGGCAATGATTTTGGGTTTATCATTCAGCTCTGAAAAGGTTGCGTACGATTCTTCATAATACTTCAGGGCCAGCCCGTAATCTTTTTTTATGGAATAAATGGTGGCAATGTTACTTTTGGTACCGGCAATACCTTCTTTGTTGCCCAGTTCCTCATACAGGCGCAAGGCGTTGATATAGTATTGCAGTGCCTTGTCGAGGGCACCCTGGTTGCGATAGGCTACACCCAGATTGTTGTAAGCAGCAGCAACACCTCGCTTGTCGTTAATTTCAATTGCCAGATTTAACGCTTCCCGGGTAAAACCAATGGCTTTAACCGGATCGGATGGAAGCCAGGCCCTGAACAACTCGTTCAGTGTTTTTACCCTGCGCTCATTACGGGCAGTATCCAGTACAGAATTCAAACTGTCAGTTATCCGGTTTTGTGCAACCATTTGCAAGGGTACAAGGATTAAACAAACATGGAAATAAGATAGGCGCATAGGTTTCCGGTTTATAAAATACATCCGTTTGCGTAAATTTCAATTGAGTTCCTGCGCAAAACTGTCAAATTTCAGAAAATCACAACGAAATGCCAACTGTTGGTAAATCCGGTGCACTTTCCTTTGCCTTGTTGTTGCTGGTTGCATGTTCGTCCTTTGCACAGCAACCCGTAACTACTTTTATTCTGGTACGCCACGCAGAGAAAGATATGACACAAAGCACTCCCGACCCCGACTTGTCGGCCGAAGGCCATGCACGAGCCAGGCGGCTGGCCCTGTTGTTTGAAAAGACCGAAATCGCAGCAGTATATAGCACTCCGTTTAAACGTACGCGCCAGACTGTTGAGCCGCTTGCTGCAGGAAAAAAACTGACTATACAACAGTATGCAGTGAACGACGAAAAAGAGGTAGATAAGATTTTTGCAGCTTATAAGGGCAAAACGGTGTTCATCGGCGGACATTCCAATACCGTGCCGCAACTGCTGAACTACATCACGGGTGATTCGCAGTATACTACTTTTGATGATTTGGATTACGGAAATATTATTATTGTTTCTGTAACAGAACTTCGGAAGCCGGGAAGTGTTATCTGGTTAAAATATTAACAGTATGGAATATCGTAAACTCGGAAAGACTGGTCTTCCTGTCAGTGCCTTGTCGCTGGGTACATGGCTTACGTTTGGCAAGCAGATTGACAACAGCACAGCCGATAAGCTGATGAGTATCGCTTATGATGCCGGAATTAATTTTTTCGATAATGCCGAAATCTACGCGCGCGGACGTTCGGAAACGGTGATGGGCGAAATATTAAAGCGCAAAGACTGGCCGCGCGACAGTTATATCGTATCTTCCAAGGTGTATTTTGGCTATCTTGGTAAGGAAGCAAAGCCCACCCAGCGGGGTCTTCACCGCAAGCACGTGGTGGAGGCATGCCATCAGGCCCTGAAACGGTTGCAGGTAGAATACCTTGACCTCTACTTCTGTCATCGCCCCGACAAGGAAGTGCCGATTGAAGAAACGGTATGGACCATGCACAACCTGATTGTTCAGGGTAAGGTGTTGTACTGGGGAACCAGCGAATGGAGCGCGCATGAAATTATGGAGGCTCATGCTGTGGCTGAGCGTTACGGGTTAATCGGACCGGTTATGGAACAGCCGCAATACAATATGCTGGAGCGCCACCGCGTGGAGATAGAGTATGCCAGGTTGTACAAAACCTACGGACTGGGAACCACCATATGGTCGCCTCTGGCAAGTGGCGTGCTTTCCGGAAAATACAACGAAGGCTTTCGCCCCGATACCAGGCTTAGCATTCCGGGCATGGAGTGGCTGAAAGACAGTGCCCTGGCAGAAAAAAATCTGAATGCAGCGCGTGCATTGTCAAAACTTGCTTCCCGCCTGGGTATTTCCCAGGCCGTGCTGGCCATTGCCTGGTGTTTAAAGAATCCGCATGTCAGCACCGTTATTCTGGGCGCCTCAAAAGAAGAACAACTTCGAGAAAACCTGAAAGCACTTGATGCACAGATGCTCCTTACACCCGATGTAATGGAAGAAATTGAACAGATTCTTCAAAATAAACCCGAACCACCGCCTTATGGCGGGGCTTGATGATGCGACTGGCTGCAGGCTTGATTATCATTTCATGGTACTGTGTAAAGGCACAGCATGCAGAAGAATTGCGCAAAAGCATTTACTTCGGTGGAGGAAGTTACTATGTGGATGAAGAGCAGGCTGCCGGTTTGCTGCATTGGCTCGACAGCATTCCCGATTTGCTCAGGCGATATGAAATACACCTTATCAGCCATACCGATCCCATCGGGGGGCGGGAGTATAACGAATGGCTTTCGCGCATGCGCAGCCAGGCCGTAAAACAAATTCTGGTACAGTATAACATTCCGCCACACAAAATAACGGTCAAGGACTGGGGCCTCGACAATCCGGTGTACAGCAACACCACCCGAAGAGGCATGGCCATGAACCGCAGGGTTGATGTGATTCTCTATCCGATAGTTTATTGATCGGTCGCAAGGCAGAGAGGGTAATTTCCCTGAAATTGCTACCTTTGCAGCCCTGTCCGGTCGGGCAGGGCATCCCGGCAAAGGGATGCAATGTGTAACCTTTAAATGTGCACCGGCTGGCCCGGCCCGTGCATGTACAATCGGGCGATTTTTTATGTCAAAAGAAAAAGAAAAGAAAAAAGACTCTCCTGAACAGGAACTGGTTGAAGAGCTGAAGGCCACCCGGAAAAAGGTAAAATCGGCCGCAGACACGGACGATGTGGACCCGCTGGAAGAAGCGCGGGCCCTGAAAAAAGTGGCCGAGGAAGTAGATACGGAAGCCATACCGGTAACTGAGCTGAAAAAAGGCCTGAAGCCTCGCCAGACCCCAGACGATTTCGACTGGGACTCGGTGAACAAAAAAGGACTAGGCTTTAACTACACTCCTGAAAAGCGCGCTGAACTGGAAAAGCTCTACACCGGAACCATTGCCGACATCAAATCCGGTGAAGTGGTTACCGGAACCATTGTGGGCATCAACGACCGCGATGTAATTCTCAACATCGGTTTTAAATCGGATGGATTGGTTCCTCTGGCTGAATTTAAAGATCAGCCGGATATAAAGATCGGTGACCAGGTAGAAGTGTTTGTTGAAGAACGCGAGGATAAAATCGGTCAGCTTATCCTGAGCCGCAGAAAAGCACGCCTCTTCAAAGGATGGCAGAAAATACAGCAGGCGCTGGATGAAGATGCGGTTATTGAAGGCTTCGTAAAACGCAGAACCAAGGGTGGCCTGATAGTGGACGTGTTTGGTATCGAAGCCTTCCTGCCCGGATCGCAGATTGATGTAAAACCCATCCGCGATTTCGATATCTACGTAGGTAAGGCCATGGAGGTGAAAGTGGTTAAAATTAACTACGCCAACAACAACGTAGTGGTGTCGCACAAGGTGCTCATCGAGAAAGACATCGAAGAGCAAAAGGCAGCCATCCTGCGCAACCTCGAAAAGGGCCAGGTACTCGAAGGTACCATCAAAAACATGACCAACTTTGGTGTGTTCATCGATCTGGGTGGCGTGGATGGCCTGTTGCACATTACTGATATCTCCTGGGGCCGTATCAACCATCCTGAGGAGGTGCTGAAACTGGATCAGGTAGTGAAGGTGGTGGTGCTCGACTTCGATGAGGAGAAGAAGCGCATCAGCCTTGGCATGAAACAACTGACTCCTCATCCGTGGGACTCATTGTCACCCGATATTCAGGTAGGATCCCGTGTAAAAGGAAGGGTAGTGAATGTAGCCGACTACGGGGCATTTGTTGAACTGCAGCCCGGCGTGGAAGGACTTATTCACGTAAGCGAAATGAGCTGGTCGCAACATCTGCGTAACCCGCAGGATTTCCTGAAAGTAGGCGATGAGGTGGAAGCAGTGGTGCTGACCATCGATCGCGAAGAACGCAAAATGTCGCTGGGACTCAAACAGCTTACCGAAGATCCTTGGACACGCCAGGATGTACTGACCAAATACGCTGTGGGTACCCGCCATACCGGCATTGTGCGCAACCTTACCAATTTCGGTTTGTTCCTTGAGCTCGAAGAGGGCATTGACGGCCTGGTTCACGTATCCGACCTGAGCTGGACGCGTAAAATCAAACATCCTTCAGAGTTTACAAAAGTTGGTGAAAAGCTGGATGTGGTTGTGCTGGAACTGGATGTTGCCAACCGCAGACTGGCGCTGAGCCACAAACACCTGGAGGAAAATCCCTGGGATACTTTCGAAACCATTTTCACACCGGGCTCCGTACACAGGGGAACAATTATCAATAAAACCGACAAAGGGCTGGTTATTGAATTGCCTTATGGGATTGAAGGATTCTGCTCAGGTAAGAACGCTGTGAAAGCCGATGGTTCCAAACCTGAAATGGGTGAATCGCTCGATTTCAAGGTGCTGGAGTTTTTAAAAGATGAGCGCAAGATCGTGCTTTCGCATAAGGCTACTTACTCGGCTGCCGAAGAAGAAAAACCGGCTGCCAAAAAAGCCAAACAACCATCTAAAGGCAAGACCATCGAAAAAATCAATCAGGAGGTGGAGAAATCCACTTTGGGCGACCTGGAAGCCCTTTCTGCCCTGAAACAAAAGCTGGATAACTCCGCTTCGGGCAAGGAAAGCAACTGATTGTAATCATTGAATTTCTGACAAAGGTGGCAGCAGGGCCACCTTTGTTTTTTCTGCCGGCTAATTTTCATAGTTTTGCCGGGTAGGTAAGGTCTCGTGGCCGAGTGGCTAGGCTGAGCTCTGCAAAAGCTCCTACAGCGGTTCGAATCCGCTCGAGACCTCGCAGCCGGAAGTAATCCGCGAGGATACTTACCGGAATTGCATCGCAACACAACAAAACGGACTTGATCCATGCGACAGGTACCTGGAGTTTCAACTGGTAATTCCCTTATTTCTTTGCCGGATACCCGTGCCATCGTCTTGTCCGCACTTATTCGGGTTTAATCAAACACTACGGGTATGACTTCAGTTGTTGCCTTTCAGCAGCGGAAACAAAACGGTGAGCGCATATCTCTTACAACCTGTTACGACTACTGGTCGGCCTGCATTATCCGCGAAACACCGGTTGATGCCGTGCTGGTAGGCGACAGCGCTTCCATGGTGATGCACGGCTTCCCCTCAACCATTCATGCCAGTGTTGAAATGATGGTATGGCACGTTGCGGCCGTTTCACGCGCCCTAACCGAAAGGTTTATCATAGCCGACCTGCCTTTTCTGGCACACCGTAAAGGCTTGACGTATTTAATGGAAAGCGTGGACAAGCTGATGAAGGCAGGATCGCACGCCATAAAGATTGAAGGCGGAAGCGAAGTTGTTTCAGAAATACACCACATCGTACAGTCGGGAGTTCCGGTGATGGGGCACCTTGGACTTACACCTCAGTCCGTTAACCTATTGGGCGGACATAAGCTGCAGGCCACCCGGCCGGAAGCAGCGGAGAAACTTTTTAAGGATGCCCAGCAATTGCAGCAAGCAGGCATTTTTGCCCTGGTTCTGGAAATGGTGCCGGCAGACCTTGCGCATAAGGTTACCAGCAATCTCAGCATACCGGTTATTGGTATCGGGGCAGGGCCTCATACCGATGGTCAGGTGTTGGTGCTGCAGGATTTACTGGGGATGTCGAAAGATTTTTCTCCAAAATTTTTGCGTAAGTATCTGAATGGCTATGAGCTTATTAAAGATGCGCTCATGCGCTTTGATGCCGATGTGAAAAACGGAAATTTTCCTTCGGATAAGGAAAGTTATCTATGACTGCAGTAATCCGTACGGTTGAAGAGTGGAAAAAAGTTCGCCAGGTTATGCCGGGCGAAAAGCTGGGTTTTGTACCTACCATGGGTGCACTTCATCCCGGCCACCAATCCTTGATTGAACGATCTTTACGGGAAAATAATAAAACAGCTGTAAGCATTTTTGTTAATCCCACCCAGTTTAATGACCGGTCTGACTATGAACATTATCCCCGCAACGATGAAAAAGACATTGGTTTATTGAGGGATCTGGGTGTTCAGTATGTGTTCCTGCCTGATTACCGGGATTTGTACCCGGATAACTTTACCGTCAGGATTTCGGAAACTGAGGTGAGCCAGGCAATGGAAGGCGCAAGCAGGCCGGGGCATTTCGATGGCGTGTTGACGGTTGTAATGAAGCTGTTTTCGATTATACTTCCCGATCGCGCATATTTTGGTGAGAAAGATTACCAGCAATATCTGCTTGTCAAAAAAATGGCTGAAGCATTGTTCCTTCCGCTGGAGGTCGTTGCCTGCCCTACGGTGCGCGATACGGACGGCCTGGCTTTGTCCTCGCGAAATGTTTTGTTATCGGCTGAAGAACGAACCAGAGCAGCTTTGTTTCCACAGTTGCTGAAAACTACCGGCACCCCGCAGGAGGCTGCAGAGCTGCTGAAGAAAGCCGGCTTTGTTGTTGACTATGTAGAAGAAGCCTGGGGCAGAAGGTTTGGTGCCGTGCGCCTGGGCAAGGTGAGACTGATTGATAATTTTTCGTTGGAAGAAATAAAACGAGAAGTATGATTCTTTGTCTGGATGTAGGCAATACCACCATACATGGCGGTGTGTACCGCGATGACGAACTGATAACGCAGTTTCGGAAGATGTCGCGTCAGCACTTTTCGGCTGATGAGGCTGGCCTATTTTTTAAAAGCGTCTTACGCGAAAATAATGTAGATGCAAGGCTCATCAACGGTATTGCCGTATGCAGTGTGGTGCCGGCTGTGAACCATTCCCTTCGCGGTGCCTGTCAGAAGTATCTGGGTTTGGAACCGTTCTTCCTGCGCCCGGGGGTTAAGACCGGGTTGATGGTAAAATACCGTAATCCGGTAGAGGTGGGTGCCGACCGCATTGCCAACGCAATCGGAGCAGTGCACCTATATCCTGACAGGAACCTCATAGTGATCGACTTTGGTACCGCCACTACCTTTTGTGCTATCAGTAAAAGCCGGGCATACCTGGGCGGTATAATTGTTCCGGGTGTACGCATTTCCATGGAGGCACTGGTGCGCGAAACAGCCCAACTGCCAGCGGTTGAAATTGCAGAGGTCGATCACGTTATTGGCAAATCGACAGTGGAAAGCATCCAATCTGGTTTGTACCATGGACAGGTGGGTATGGTGCGCGAACTGATTAAGGGTATAACGCGCGAAGCTTTTGCTGAAGAACCTCCGGTAGTAATTGGTACCGGTGGTTTTTCAAGGCTTTTTGAAAATGCCCGGCTTTTCGATGCAATGGTGCCAACGCTCGTGCTTGACGGGCTTCGCATTGCTTTTCAGATGAATCAAAACGATTAATATTATGTATCGCACGTTGCTGAAATCAAAAATTCACCGGGCCACGGTAACCGGCTCAGATTTGAATTACGAAGGTTCGATTGCCATTGATACTGCCTTGTGCCGGGAGGCTAACCTGGTTGAGTTTGAGAAAGTGGATATTTATAACATCAATACCGGTGCACGTTTTTCCACTTATGTAATTTACGGGGCACCAGGTGAAATAAGCCTGAACGGAGCCGCAGCACGCCTTGTGCAGGCTGGTGACCGGCTCATCATAGCCAGTTATGTTCAGTTAAATGAAGAAGAAGTAAAAAGCTTCAGGCCAACGGTTGTACTGGTAGACGACTTGAACAGGCCTTACCAGCCGAGTGCTGAGAAAGTCACTCAAGCGGTTTAACCCAGTATTGCTCCACACAAAAATTCCAGCACTTTTCAACCAGCTGCCGTAGTTCAGTTTTTAGTTCATCGGTTAAGGTTGTGAAGTGCATGCATGACTTACTGTTGCGGTAGAACAGCGCGCGGAGTTGGTTGCTCAAATCCCTGCCCAGTTCAGGATTCAGATGCAGGGGATAGAGGTAAAAGCTTACCCACTCTTTAAACAGTACTGCTGCAGCAAACTGAATACCGGTACGCGATTTGGTCTGACGCCCCAGCACTTTGCCTCTGTTCTGAAGATTGCTGACCCTGTAGGGGTGGTTGGTCCATAGCTCGTAATGCACCGGCGTGTTGCTTTTTACAACGAGGTTCTTCTGGTAGGGCCGGATTATTTCGCACAATGCCAAGAAGACCTCCTGCAGCTCAGGCTGCGTTACTTTTTTGGGTTTGTGTTTCAGTACATGCGCAACATTACTCCGCCTGATGAAACTCATAACCGGATGATCTGCACCACTGAATAGACAAACAACAGGATGCTTACCCAACTAAAGAAACCCAGAATTTTATCAATCCGCGCCTGACTTTTGAAGAGGAGGCAATCGGTAATAAATAAGCGTAAAATTTCCATAGCACACCGTGGGGAATGGTTATACAAAAGCAATAATTTTTTAGGAAAAAGTCAACCGCTGGTGGCGGATTTGCGGTTTTTAAGTAAAAAACAGCCTGGAATGGGCTGTTTTCCTGTCAGCACAGCGGCTACCAGCTCGCCCACGGCAGGTGCATGTTTAAAGCCATGCCCTGAGCCACCTCCCAGGAAAAATACATTTTCCCATACAGGATGCCGGTCGAACAGGAAATTGCCATCGGGAGAATTTTCATACGGACAGACACGGCTTTCGAGCAAGGGGGCACCGCTTAGCCCGGGAAAGCGTTTTTTTAGAAAATTCCGCACTCCACCAAGTACATTCGGGTCTGGCAGCCGGTTTCCGGTTGACGGATCGAATTCGGGACCCCGAATATCCACGCCTATTTTAAAACCTCTGAATTTGTTGGCTGGTATGCCGTAGTAAAAATCCTTTCCATCAACATCTATCCACACGGGAAAATTTTCATAGACCTCGGCTTTACCGGCAGGCACTCCGAAATAAAAAACCTCCTGGCGTGTACAGGTAATAAAATTACCGAGATACTGCGGAAATATTTTTCCAAGCCAGGAACCACAGGCAAAGATGTATGCATCAGCACGCAATGCATTTCCAGATGAGAGCGGCAGGTCGGTTAATGTATCCTTCTCTTGCCGGGGTGCGCAAGCCTCGGCCCGAATGTAGGAGCCACCCTCGTGTACGAATTGTTCGCACACCGAGGCGGTGGATTCACGTGCCAACAGGTATCCGCCTTTCGGGTCGTACCAGGCGTGATGCAAATCAGTTGTGTTCAGCACAGGATAATGATTCTGTAAATCTTCAGCGCTGAGATAAACAAATTCCCTGCCGTGTGTTTTTGCAAACGGGATCGAGTCATCTACCAGTGGTGTGGATTTATTGTAACAAAGCCACAAGACGCCTGTATTAAATAGAAATTTTTTATGGGTATGCCTTTCATGCTCCTGCCACAGTTCATAGGCCCTTTCGTTCATATCGAAATACAGGCGGTTGGATCCGTAAGTTGAGCGGATAACACGAGTCTCGTCACCTGAGCTGGAACGCGAGTTACCGGGTCCCCACGCATCAACCAACGTTACCCTGAAACCATTGCGCAATAACCAAAGGGCCGTCCAACCTCCAAAAGCACCTGCACCAAGCACAGCAATCTTTGCACCCCTGTGAAAAGGTTGAATATTTCTTTCAGAGGCAGCGTAGAAAGAAGGTGCGAAAGTGCCTGAGGGCATAATCAAAAACTTTTAGGGCTGAAAGTTAACCGGTTTCAGGAACAGGATAAATCTCAGTCAGCTCTTTTGAGCTCTCTGAGATACATTTCAAGTGCCAAAAATATGGGTTTGTCCGGCCGTATTATTACAGACAGGGTGTCGGAAGGCGTGAGGCGCATAATTTTTCCACTCCCTTTTAACCGGCTGGAGATATGACTGCCTGCCTCGCAGATAGCCTGCTCCAATAAACCTTTTAACTGGTTGTATTCCGTCTTACTGAGGATTACTTCAAATGGCTCTCCTCCTCTGTAAAAGCCTGTTGAACTATCTTCCGGTTTTACCGGAATATACCGGAGGCGGTAAGCAGTAAGGATATACAGATTGGCATTCCCATCGGAATATTCATATAAGACATGTTCTTGCATACAACGTGGTGAAGAAACTACATGAACAAACGGTACGATTCCTCAAAGACCGGGTACTGAATAGGTCGTTATTCCGTTTTCCTGTTGGCGAAGGTAGTTAAATTTTCAAAGAACCTTAGTTATTTTCGGGTATTTTGCCAACGCTTCAAAACTCTGAATGAACCGCTTTTTAACCAGCCGGCTGAACCTTGCAGCAGCGCTTATTTTCTTCGGCTCGCTGGTGGCACTGTATTTTACCAGCAGGCAACAACGCTCTGAGGCTGTTATTGGCTACATAGAAAAAAATCTGGTTGCGACCGTTAAGCGAACCGAAGCACAAGTTCAACTATTGATAAGCCGGGTGCTCAATCAACCCAACTGGGACAACACGGGTTTATCGGAAGACGCTCACCTTTTTCTTATCCGCAATGGTCAGGTTATCTGGTGGTCGGATAACCGCGTCTGGCCGGTAACCTATGCCGACAGCTTGTGGACTTATTACCGTTTACCATCCGGACATTTTCTCATCAAGCGTTTTGATGTTTTTGACGATACAGCTTTGGTTGCGGTAATTCCGCTTCAATGGAGCTACCGCATTCAGAACGAATACCTCAAACCGAGTTTTAACCGGCAGATTTTCGGCCGTTATCAGGTAAGCTTAGCCGAATCCGGCTCACAGTCCATGACCGTGAGAATGCAAAACAGACCTGTATTTTATGTGTATCCTTTTTCAGGCTATACACATTTGCACGCATCATTGATTGTTGTTACAGGTTTGGCCCTGATTGTATTTGCATTGAGTTTGTGGGTAAGTTTTTACCGCCAGCAACGCATTCCTGCCCTCTATATTTTTATCGGATGGTGTGCTTTGCTTTTCCTCATCCGGTGGGCGATGCTGGCATTTCGATTTCCGGCAGGCTATATAGATAGTTCTGTTTTTGATCCGAAGTACTTTGCCTCATCGCGTTTCAATCCGAGCCTTGCCGACTTGCTGTTCAACTCCATTGCTGTGCTTACGGCCTCTACCATATTGTTCCGATACTATCACCGGTTTTGGGGCATCTTAAGATTATTGAAGCACAAGACTGCACGCTTCCCGATTTTGTTGTTTTCTGCCGTGGCCGTGTATTTCGGTTGGTTGTATCCTTATGTGGTGGTGCAAACCATTTACAATAACTCTGCAATTCCGATCGGCATCAGCGAATCGTTGTCGTTTGATTATCTGCGCATCATTGCCTATGCCGTGCTGGTCGCATCCTGGATAAGTGCTTTTCAGTTTGTTCATGTATGGACCCGCCTGCTTATGACTGCGTCATCAGGTGATCGGCTGAATTTTGCATTAGGCGGCTTGCTTATATTTTCCGCAATCAACCTGTTAACAGGTCAATCGTTTGCCGAAGCTGCGCTGATTGGCTCAGTATATCTGGCAGTGGCTTTGCGATCGCCACTGGCAAAATTTATCTCAAGGGCCACTTACCAGTCGGCTGTTTACCTGCTGGTTGTGCTGGTGGCGCTTTCCACGGTAAGTTTTATCGGAGTGCGGCGTTATGCGCAGAAGGGCGATGTACAGCAACGAAAGCGTTTGGCGCAGTACTTTCTGGCTGAGCGCGATAACCTTGCCGAGTACCTGCTGAATGAGGTACGCGAAAAAATAAGCCAGGATGCCTTTATCCGTTCAAGGCTCAGCGGTCCTTTTCTGAACCGCGATGCGGTAAAGCAGAAGATTAAGCAGATTTACCTGGCCGGGTACCACACCCGCTATAAAGCCGATATTTATCTGTTCTCTTCATCGGGTGAGGCGCTGGAGGAAAACATGCAAATTAACTTCAGCGACTGGTTAAGGCAACAAGAGAGCACGGCACAGCGCACCGAATATGAAGGTATTTACTTTCAGCGCCAGCCCAATGAGCCTTCGGGCCACTACCTGGTAATCATTCCGGTGAGCAGAGAATCCGACAGCCGGTCGGCTTTTGTAGCTATGAAATTATCGCTGCCGCGTTTTATACCAGACAAGGTTTATCCTGAATTGCTGGTAGACAACCGCTATCAGCCGCGTTTTCCGTTGCAATCGGTTGACTATGCCGTTTATTATCAGGGCAGGGTTCTGATCAGTTCCGGGGGCTTTTCATACGACCAGTTTAACTGGTCGGGCACATCACAGTTGTTTACCGAAGGTGTGGACGTAAAAGGTTATCACCATGTAGGTGTGGAAGATGCCAGTGGCCGCTTGGCAATTATTTCCAGGCCTGTGCCGTCATTAACCTATAAAATCGCGGATTTTTCATTTCTGCTCATCCTGGGGCTGGGGATGTCGGCTCTGATGCTGGTATCCAATGGCATTCGCGAATATCGATCGGGCCGGTCGCTTGCACTTGTTACACGATTGCAATTGCTGCTTACAGCAGCGTTTTTTATTGCCTTAATCACCGTTAGTACGGTTACGCTGGGTGTTACTGCGCAAGCGTTGCAGAAACAACTGAACAAGGATTTTCAAAACCGGTCTGTTAGTCTTGCCAATGAACTTGCTGCCTGGTTAAATGAAGGCGAGGAGGCCTCGCTGGAAAAACTTGGTGATGAGTTTCTGCGCAAAATGCGTTTGACCGGAATGGATGCCAACTTATTCAGCGCTTCCGGAAGGTTGCTGGCCAGCACACAGCCACTCATATTTGAATATCAGCTCAAAGCACCGGTTGCTGAGCCGGTAGTGATACGAAGACTGGGTGTTGGAGAACCTGCATTTATTGCCGATGAAACAATAGGCAGACTTCAGTTTTATGCGGCTTATGCCGGTGTTTTTATTGGTGATGAACGCAGACTTGCTGCCTTTATTGAGATACCTTATTTCCAGTCGCAGCGGGTAGCTGAAGAATTGCAAACCCGTGTACTGGCACAGGTGTTAACGGTTTTTCTCATTCTCCTCACAGCGCTGTCGGTGCTATCTCTGGTGGCTTCGCAATATATAGTGCGGCCCCTGAACCTTATTGCGCGGCAGCTGGGTGCTGTTTCGATTGGGGGGAATAACCAGCCCCTGCGGTGGATGAGCCGGGATGAGATTGGTATGCTGGTTCAGGAATATAACCGCATGCTTGTGAAATTAAAACAAAGCATTGCCGAACTGGAAAGGACCCAGCGAGAACGTACCTGGCGCGAGATAGCGCAGCAGGTAGCACACGAAATAAAAAACCCCCTTACACCCATGAAGCTTACGCTTCAGCAGATGCAGCGACAGGTTGGTTATACAGATGCTGCCCTGCGGAAGTCGGTTGATGTTTTACTCGAGCAGCTTGAAGTGCTGAACGGTATTGCAACCTCGTTCAGTGCATTTGCCAAAATGCCCGAACCGGTGATGGAGCGGGTTAATCTGGTGCCATTGTTGGAGGCGGTGGTTCGGTTGCACGGTGAGTCGGGCAATGTAATATGGGTTACTGAGCAGGCAGAAGCCTGGGTAAACGGAGATGCAAGACTGTTGAGCCGTATTTTTTCCAATCTGATACTCAATGCACTGCAGGCCGAACGACCGGATATGCCGGTGCTTGTTCAGGTAAGATTGCGGCAGGAAAACGGTTGTTACAGAATTGAAGTGGAGGACAATGGCTGTGGCATTGATGATGCTATCCGTGATAAGATTTTCTTTCCGCATTTCAGCACGCGCAAAAGCGGGTCAGGTCTTGGTTTGGCCATAGCCCGGCAGGGTATTGAACAAATGGGAGGGGAGATCGGATTTGAATCGCAGAAAGGCCGCGGCACCATCTTTTTTATCCGGCTGCCCGGGGTTTAAAACTGGCCTTTTTCCTTCATGGCCATCATGACCTTATTGGCAAAAATAAAGTCATCCAGTTCTTTTACACCGCTGTGGGTTATGTCGTTTTTACTTCCTTCCCAAAGCTTTCTGCCCTGATGAATAAACATGATGCGATCGCCAATGCCCATTACTGAATTCATATCGTGAGTTACCACAATCGTGGTGGTATCGTAATCCATGGTAAGGTCGCGAATGAGTTCATCTATCAGTATGGAAGTCTGCGGGTCGAGCCCTGAATTCGGCTCATCGCAAAACAGGTATTTGGGATTATTGACAATAGCCCGTGCAATGCCCACTCGTTTGCGCATGCCACCGCTTAGTTCGGATGGCATTTTTTTATTCGCGCCTTGCAACCCAACCCGGTTAAGCACCAGGTTAACGCGATCCTGTTTTTCATCACGGGGCATGTTGGCCAGCATATCGAGCGGGAAACGGACATTTTCTTCCACGGTTTTTGAATCGAATAAGGCGCCACCCTGAAACAACATACCTATTTCTCTTCTAATCTCAATCTTTTCCTTGCGCGATGCATCCGTAAAATTTCTACCATCAAAAAAAACCTTTCCTTCATCCGGAGTAATTAACTCGACAATGCATTTCAGTAATACACTTTTACCTGTGCCGCTGGCACCGATAATCAGGTTGGGTTTTCCTTTTTCAAAAGTACCGCTGATGTTGGTCAGCACTTTTTTATCGCCAAACGATTTGCTGATGTTATAAATCTCAATCATGCCGGTGAAAGTAAAAGTTGAGCGAGCAGGTAGTCGGCCAGCAAAATGGCTATAACGCTGGTCGTTACTGCTTTGGTACTCGAAATGCCAACTTCGAGTGCGCCTCCATACGTGTAATATCCCTTAAAGGAAGAGATGGAAGATACCAGAAAAGCAAAAACAAATGATTTGATTAAGGCAAAGGTAACAGTGAAGGGATTGAACATGTATCGGATCCCATAGATATATTCATCGGGCGAGAGGATACCGGTTATGTTTCCTACAATGTAACCACCCAGCAAGGCACATACGCCCGCCACCACAACGAGCATGGGGTACATAATGAGCGATGCGATGACTTTCGGAAGAACCAGGTAATTTATGGAGTTAATACCCATTACTTCCAGCGCATCAATTTGCTCGGTTATACGCATTGTGCCCAGGTTGCCTGCCATGCTGGATCCGACCTTGCCGGCAAAAATAATGGCCATTACAGTTGGGGCCAGCTCGAGCACGGTCATTTCCCGCACAACCTGCGAAATAACATACCGGGGTATGTAAGGTGCTACCAGGTTAAAGGCAGTTTGAACGGTGGAAACAGCCCCCATAAACGATGATACAAGGATGAACAGAAAAATTGAGTCCAGTCCGATGAGAACACACTCATCAACTACGAGCTTATAATGTGTTTTGAAGGATTCGCGGTTGACCAGCAGGTTGCCGAGAAAAATGAAGTACCGCCCGATTTCTTTCATTCAATTAACCTATCTTGCTCAAGATAGCAAAAATAATAATCCACCATGAATAAGCTCATTGTTGTTACCGGAGGCAGCAAAGGTATAGGTCGTTTTATAATTGAAAAGTTTATGGCCAATGGCTTTGATGCGGTAACGTGCGCCCGCAAAAAAGATGAATTGATTACATTGGAAAAAGCACTCAACAGCCGGTTCCCTGACCGAAAGTTTTATTATCAGGTGGCCGATGTATCCATACCGGATGAGGTGAAAAAATTTGCCGGTTTTGTTCATTCACTCAATCGTTCAATAGATGTACTGGTAAACAATGCAGGCTATTTTGTGCCCGGTTCCATTGCCGAAGAGCCGGAGGGTACGCTCGCAAACATGATGAATGCCAACCTGTTCAGCGCCTATCATGTTACGCGTGCCATACTGCCGGCTATGAAAAAAAACCGCAGCGGACATATTTTTAACATGTGTTCCATTGCCAGCATCAAGGCCTATGCCAACGGTGGTTCGTATGCCATCACCAAATTTGCCCTCCTCGGTCTGTCAAAATGCCTGCGCGAAGAACTGAAAGAGTGGGGCATACGGGTTACGGCTGTTTTACCGGGCGCCACACGCACGGCCAGCTGGGACGGGGTAAATCTGCCCGATGAGCGCTTTATGAAGCCCGAAGACGTGGCCGACATGGTGTATGCATCCTGGGCTATATCGGGTAGAAGTGTGGTGGAGGAAATAGTGATACGGCCGCAACTGGGTGATATTTAAGACGGACACCCTTATCGGAAAAAGAAATTACAACAGGCCGGAACAAAAGCCCTTTTGGACGGTTAATTTTGCATAATAAAACAATTGTGAGCCAATCTGTTCATCAATTCCGGCAGTATTGCGAAAGTCTGGTGCAATACAGGCGCAGGAAGTCTGTAGAAGTAAAAATTGGCGATGTGCCCCTGGGTGCCCACCATCCCATACGTATTCAATCCATGACTACGGTGGATACCATGGATACCCAGGGTTCGGTTGAACAGGTTATCCGCATGGTAGAGGCAGGTTGTGACTATGTACGGATAACTGCCCCCAGCCTGAAGGAAGCACAGAACCTGGCCGAGATAAAGAAAGAGTTGCGCAGGCGCGGCTACCAGGTTCCTCTGATAGCCGACATTCATTTTACCCCCAACGCAGCCGAGCTGGCCGCACGCATTGTAGAAAAGGTGCGCATCAATCCCGGTAATTACGCTGACAAAAAGCGGTTTGAGGTTATTGAGTATACCGACCATGCCTACGAAGCCGAGCTTGAGCGAATCCGCCAAAAGTTCGCACCCTTGGTGAAGATATGTAAGGAGTATGGCACGGCCATGCGCATCGGCACCAATCACGGTTCACTGTCCGACCGCATCATGAGCCGCTATGGCGATACCCCACTGGGCATGGTAGAATCGGCTTTGGAATTCCTGCGCATATGCGAAGACCTGCAGTACTATAATGTGGTGCTTTCCATGAAAGCCAGCAATCCCTTGGTGATGGTGGAGGCTTACCGCCTGCTGGTAAAAAAACTGGACGAAGAAGGGCTGAAACCCTATCCGCTCCATCTTGGAGTTACCGAAGCAGGAGAGGCCGAAGATGGCCGCATCAAATCAGCAGCCGGTATAGGTACTTTGCTGGAAGATGGCCTGGGCGACACGGTGCGGGTATCGCTTACCGAAGAACCAGAGTTTGAAGCACCCGTAGCCCGTATGCTGGTGGATCGGTACGTTGATCGCGAACAACATGAACCCATACCGGCAATTGCCGCAATACCCATTGACCCGTATGTTTATTGCCGCAGGCAAACACACGAAGTGGTAAACTTCGGGGGGCATCAGGTGCCCAGAGTTATTGCCGATCTGAGCCACATACAGGTTTCGGATTACAAAGACCTGCGATGCATCGGCCATTTCTATCTGCCTGAACCGGATAAGTGGCGCATGAATGATCAGGGAGCCGATTATGTTTACACAGGAAGGAACCCGATACCATTTATGTTGCCCAACGGCTTAAAAGAAATCCGTGACTATGAAGTGTGGCTGCAGTCGGATGACAGGGAAAATAAACTTCCCATGTTTTCGGCTGAGGCCTACCTGCGCGCGGCAGCACAGCATCCGTATATCAACTTTGTAAAACTTTCAATTAAAGAGATTCATAACGACCTGTTAATCAGATTAAAGAATGATAAAACAGCCATTGCGGTTATTTATACCACCAACACCCACGCCATGGCTGAATTGCGCAGGCTGTTTTTCTTATTTATAGAGCATGCGGTTCAGGTGCCGGTTGTAATAAGCCGAAGTTATGACTTAGACGAAGATCGCTTCAGGTTATATGCTGCTACCGATGCCGGTGGCTTGTTTATTGACGGATTGGGAGACGGCATTATGCTGCGTCTTGAACCGGCCGGTGATAAAGAAACCTTATTGCGCAAAGCCGATGTGGCCAATAAAACCGCTTTTGGTATTTTACAGGCCACGCGCACGCGCATGTCCAAAACCGAATACATTTCGTGTCCTTCCTGCGGTCGTACTTTATTTGATTTGCAGAGTACAACAGCCATGATTCGAAAACGCACCGATCACCTGAAAGGTATTAAAATCGGCATCATGGGTTGTATTGTAAACGGACCCGGCGAAATGGCCGATGCCGACTATGGGTATGTAGGGAGCGGCCCCTCGCGCATAACCCTGTATCGGGGAAAAGAAGTAGTGAAACGGAACGTTCCTTCCGAGCAGGCTGTTGATGAATTGATCAATCTCATAAAAGAAGACGGCAACTGGGTAGAACCGGAAGCCATAGAGCAAACCATATATGAATAATCCATCCGGACAATCAGGGCAGGGTCGTAGTCGCCTGCGTGAATTCTTTCAGCTGAATGAAGTATTGACCTATTTCTTCCGGAAAAAGGACCCGAGCCGGCCTACCGGTTTTAATCTCAGAGCCATGCACACCATTAATAAAATCTCCATGCTCATGTTTCTGGTGTGCCTTCTTGTTATCCTGAAGCGCTGCGCATTTGGGTACTAAAGTTGGCGCAGCGTACAAGCTTGTTTAAAGGTCAGGGGCTTCATATTTGATTTGCAGCTGGTTACCTTTCCATTAAAAGCGAAATATCTTCCCGCATAAATCGTTATTTTTGTCCGATAAGCGCCCTCATGGTTCGTTGGCTTCCCATCCTTTTGCCTGCCTTCATTATCCTGGCCGCTTCCTGTACGCAGAAGATGGTGTGTCCGGCATATCAAAGTGCATTTATTTATGATAAGGATGAGCTGCGTAAACGATTCAGCTATTTCAATGAAGACTCAACGCCCAAGGTTCTGACAGCCAGTAAAAACAAATATCTTATAGCAGAGCCTGTAAGCTATAGGAAGAAGGTACGCCAGCAGGCCACCGTTCAGGCCAGGCCACTGAACCCGGTAGTTCCCGACTCACTGCAGGAAGACAGCGAGGTTACTAAAGCCGAGCTGGATGCCGCTGCACGCTCGGTGATAGATTCTGTGTTTATTCCCAACCAGCCCGCAGCCGATACGACTGCCAAAGAACCGGAAACTTATGTAATTACTAAAGATCGGGAGGTACGCGTACTGAAGTACAATTTTCCGGACAGCTTAAAATACGATCCTGCATCAGGAAAATATGTTCCTGAAAAACCCAGGTATTACGTGGTGCACATCGGCTACGACATCGATCAGGATAACTACATGTGGTATCTGCGCGATGTACTGATACTGCCGGATGTACGCCTTGCACAACAACAGGCAGAAAAAGCCGCCAAGCAGGAAGCCAGAAAAAAGAAAGGCATAAGGGGATTTTTGAATAAACTTTTTAAGAAGAAAAAGAAGGATAAAACCGATTCACTTTCAGTGCCTCCACGGCCTCGCACCGAAGAGGAAGAATACCAGGTGGATTTTAATGAGCTGGAAAAACCGCGCGATACGGCATCGGCTGTGCCACCGGGAGTGCCCGCAGCCACACCAAAAAAGAAATCGCTTTTTGATTTTCTGAAGAAGAAGCAACCTAAACAGGCACCTGCCCGGCAACCGGTACGCAAGGAGGAAGAAGACGGGTTTTAAAACGGGAACTTACGCATCATGGGTTATTTTAGTCGAATAGCGTAAGATTGCCATGCTGGTCGGCAGGTGGCATAGGCCGGATAAGTAAAGGTGAGTCAAATTTTGAATCCGCAATTCTCGGACTTACCGTATAAGAACTCATTTTTTCAGCAGGGTAGGTTACCAGTTGGCCCATCAGTAAAACCAGGTCACCGGTTTGAGAAAGCCACACCTCTTCACTTTCTTTGTCCAGTATAACGGGCATGCGCTCAGTTACACTGTTTACCAGGCTGTTGGCAAGGGTTGTTATAATGGAAAATGTATGTACAGTTTCGCCCTCGTTGGTTTCAAATTCCTCCCACACACCTGCCATGGAAAACAATCCTTCCTGGGTGATGAAGCGATGGGGTATAGCGGTTTTTTTACCGGCTTTTTTCCAGGCATAGAAACCATCGGCAGGAATGATGCATCGCTGCTTCAGCAAGCTGGCAGCAAGAGTGGGGCGCTCAAGTAAGTTTTCAACCCGTGTGTTGATAAGTTTTTCGCTCAGCGATTTGTTTCCTGCCATTGTTTCGGGGCGGCCCCAGTAAAAAGTAGACAGGCCACGCGGTCCTTCGGCTGTGATAACCGGAAGGAGTTGCGTTGGCGTGGCGTTGTATCGTGCCTTGTAATGCTGAGGGACCTCAGCCTGAAATCGCCTGCGTACTTCTTCTGCCGATGCGGTAATACTGTAACGGTCAATCATCCCGTGAAAAATTCAATGGCCTTCCATTCCGACCAATATACGCCATTTGAGTTGAATTGCGTGAAGCCTACATGGCCACCTCGTTCAGGTAAAAGCAGTTGCACAAACGGATGATCAGCAAGGATTTCTACCGGATAGCACTCGGGGCTCAGAAACGGATCATTTTTGGCATTGACTATACGGGTAGGTATTTGAATGTTTTTCACGTAGCGTACAGCACTGCAGGAGTCATAATAATGAAGGGCATCTTTAAAACCATGCAACGGGGCAGTGTAGTAATCGTCAAACTCGCGCAAGGTTTTTATCTTATTGAGGTGTCGCGTGTCCAGTTCCTTGCGGACCTGTGCCTTGCGTCTGATTTTTTCTTTCAGGCTTACAAGAAACTTCAATGCATAGATTCGGTTCTGAGGCTTTGAAATGGTATTACAACTGGCAAACAGATCCAGTGGCACGGAATAAGCGATGGCCTGCCGTATAGTATCCGGTCGTTCGCGCGCCTCACCCAGGTATTTCAGCGTAAGGTTACCGCCCAGGCTAAACCCAACCAGTCGTATGGATTTATAGCCTTTCAGAGAGGCGTGTTGCACAACGCGGTCAAGGTCATCGGTAGCACCGCTGTGATAAAATCTGAGCTGGCGGTTCATTTCTTCGCTGCACCCGCGGTAGTTCCAGGCAAGCACGTCAAAGCCTGCCAGAACGAGTGCCCGGGCCATGCCGCGTACATAGGCGCGCTGGGTGTTTCCTTCCAGGCCGTGCGAAAGGACAACCAGGTTTTCTGCGCCTTGTTTGAGCCAGTCCAGGTCGAGAAAGTCGCCATCATCGGTCGTTATTCTTTCGCGCTCATAGGGCTTAAATTCCACGGAACGAAACAGTGCAGGGTAGATGGTTTCGAAATGGCCGTTGACCAGAAAAAATGGCGGTTTATAGGAGAGGCTCACGGTTGCTCAACGGATTGCAGCCTTTCATCTTCGGCTACTTTATCTACCTGCTTGCGCTTCTTTTCTCTTCTGCCGCGCACGCGGATGTTGACCATCTCAATCAGTAGCGAAAACGCTACAGCAAAATAGATGTAGCCTTTGGGGATTTCATACTCCAGGCCTTCCAGAAAAAGCATGAACCCAATCAATATAAGAAATCCCAGTGCCAGAACTTCCATGGAAGGATGCCGGTGAATGAAGTCGCTGATTTTTCCGGAGAACGCCATCATGATGCCGATGGAGATGACAACAGCTACAATCATGATGATGACCTGATTGGTGAGGCCCACGGCTGTTAAAATGGAATCGAAGGAGAAGATGATATCAATTAAAATAATTTGCAAAATCACACCGGCAACATTCACTTTGGCTTTATTTACCTCGATCACTTCGTCTTCACCCTCCATTTCGTGGTTAATTTCTCGTGTGCTTTTGGCGATAAGGAACAGGCCTCCAAAGCCCAGTATAAGGTCGCGACCGCTGAAGCCGTGTTCTGCGTTCACATATTTGTGCAGAAATTCTGGAAGTAAATCGCCCAGGGTAAACAGCGGCTCGGTAAAAGTGATGACCCAGGTAATGCTGAGCAACAGCAGGATGCGTACCACCATAGCAAGCAGCAGGCCCATGTTGCGGGTACGCGCCCGTATTTCAACCGGCAGGCGGTTGGAAATAATAGAGATGAATATAATGTTGTCAATGCCGAGCACCACCTCGAAAAAGGTAAGTGTGAGCAATGCCAGCCAGGCTTCGGCATGTAGAAAAACTTCCATCCGGGGGTTGTTTGCGGTTTAAAAATAGGAGAAGGCAGGCATACGCGCAACGGTTGGCTGGCTATTTTAGAGGCGATTTTACAGGATTAGCGGGCAGGTATCGTTTTGAACGGTTGTATTTCGCATCGCGCTATTGTTCGTGTACAATTACAACTTTTTTTCGCAGCCGGTGTGGTCCGGCCGACAGTTGCAGCAGATACATACCCGGCATAATGTGGGTAGTATTGATTGCCTTGAATCGCTGTCCGGTCTCCATATGCGTTTGTAGTACGGTTCGTCCGTGCATGTCGGTTAGTGTTAAAGGTACAGGTTGTTGAAGTGCCTCGCTGAATTCAATATGAAGCAGGTCGTTGGCCGGGTTGGGATATACATGAATGGCGCTCGGAGTAAGAGGGTTTTCGGTGCTGGTGACAACACTGGCAGTGGGAAGGTATTGTAAAGTGCGGAGAAACTTTGCCTGATAAACCTCTTTACTGATTTCCTGTTGGGCAAAAACAACAACGGAAAGACTATCCAGGTTGTAAGCACGTGGAACCCAGTGAACTTTGATTAAATCAGTGAAACCGGGAGTAATAGCTGAGCTGTATCTATAGCCTAACGCCGATGGTAGCATCTTTTTCATAACATAGGTAAAATTGGTTTCACCGTTTGTTCCGGTTACCGCGTCAATCTCACGTTCAACCACTACTACATGGATGGCCAGACCAGGTGGTATGTTTTCCAAAGCTGTAAAGCGTGTAGTTATGGTGAGGCTATCTTCAATGCCATCGGTATTTTCATTTGATGTAAAAATGGTATCAATCCTGATCTTTGGAGAGGCCAGTGAAAGCTGACTGAAGAGGTTCGGTGCCCAACTTGTTCCCGGCGGATCAGGAGGATTGTAAAAATCACCAGCCTGCCTTATGGCATTCATTAAAGTATAAGGAGTAGTTGTAATGCCGTAATAAGCAGCACGTGCCGATGCATCGACTGTATTATCCATGTAAAGTTTGTCAATATTAGGTCCGGGAAAACCAACATGGTATTGCACCTTTACAATTTCGTTGGTGGTTTTAGGCAAACCTATAAAACTGTTAACCTGTGCATTGCTCACCTTATTGGTTTCGGATGCACCGGAATTGGAAGAGCCATTGTTGGTAAACTGTTCAACCAGAATTACTTTACCTCTCTTATTAATTTCAAAATTATCAAACGCAAACCCTTCACGTTCGGCAAAGCCACCGTCACTGCCAAAAGCAAAGCGAAAACGCACATTTTTTCGTCCACTACTGCCCAGGGGAGGCAGGTAATCATCCAGCGCAATTAAGCTTTTACGCCATCCGATCGAGTCGGCAGCAGGTGATCCTTCCCAGCCAACAGCCACCTGGCCCCCCGGCTGTCCGAGAATGGCTACGCTGTTGTACCAGTTGAGGCCTTCGCCCACCGAACCGACAACCTGCCAGTTTAAATTGCCCTGCGTAGTGTTGGTGGTGTTCAGCTGCAGAACCACGCCATCTTCTGATCCGGTCAATAGCCTCCTGTCGAAGCTTAGCACCGGCAAGTTCAGTTTTTCCAAGTCGAAACATGGGCTGTGTACCCATGATTTTTCGTTTGGATTATACGGTCCGGAAAGGTTGGTAACCCATGCTTTTCCGCTGCCGGAGGCATCCCGGTTGATTAAGGTGCCGGAAGGAAGGCCTAACTGCCACGAATTGTTAATCCCGCCACTTACCCATTGTACCAGCGTGCCGTCAAAATCGGAAAGGTGCTTGGTAAAGCTCCCTGATCCCGTAACTTTAATATTGGGAACTTTATAGATCTGAATTACCGTGTCGCTTGAGCAATTGAAATTGGAGGTAACCCTGAACGACACATTAAAAATCTGTGCCTGAGCGCTGTCGGACAAAGTGAAACTGTGAAGGGGGGCAATTACCGTGCCTGTTGTATTCGGTTCGCTCACAACACTGGTTCGGGGAGGATTTCTTGTAATCACTACTCCGTCACCGAAATCCCACTCAAACGAATTGATCTGAGTGTCGGGTAGCGAAACGTTTCCATAAAACTGCGTAGCCTGGTTGTGGCAGACATTTTCCCAGGTAAAACCAACAACCGGCACAGGGGCAACTGTTACGATACGATTAGTTGAGCTGCTGCAATTATCGGTGGTAAGCATGGTGAGTTGCACATTGTAATTATCCGGGTTACGGTAGGTGTAGGGGAAGACTTCGTTGATATCGGTGGAGGAATAGGTAAAGCCATCGCCCAGGTTCCAGATGTATCGGTCTATCGTAACACCGGGGGGGATGATTGTGCCCGGAAAGAGTGCAAAGTTCTTGGTTTCGCCATCGCAAACCGAAGTGTTGTCAAAATAAGGAATAGGTACATCGAATATAGTAACGTTTAAGCTGGTGGTGTTGGTACAATTGTTTTGATCAGTGTATGTGTAATACAACGTATTAACACCCGGTGGCTCACCGGTAGTGTAAAGGTCGGGATGGTCAATGTCCAGGTAATATTCTCCACCACTTAAAATCAGGCCATTGGTGCCACCGTTCACGCTTAGGTTGCCTCCGGTTGGATTGATTCGGATAAGTGGGTTGTTGGAATTAATACAGACTGCAGTTTCTGTTTCAAGTAACAATACGGGCAGGGGGACAATGTCAAATGTAACCGTGGCGTAATAGTAATAAGAACAATCATATGCCTGTATTATAGGTCTAAAACACAAGCACGTCGGGTCATAAATAAAAATTGTCCTGTAGCAGGTCTGACTTCTGTAGTAATACAGGTAAAAAGTGTACGTGCTTTCGCCCAACAACGTGGTGTTGAAGGTAATTTGATTCGTTAAAGCATCGAAATTCCAGCCCATGCCTGCATTATAAGGTAAGAACTCGCCTGTTGAGTGCTTGTACAAATAAACTATATCCTGAAATGTTTCATTGGGCAGTTCCTGAACAGTAACGGTTTCGTTGCCGTGGTTAATACAGTACTTTGCTTCAAGTTCCGGTAAATAGGCATCAGGGCTGAATACATTTACAACACGGGTTTTGGTAGTTACGCATCCGGCTGAATTGGTAAAGGTAAGGGTGATGGTATTTGGGCCAATGTTTGCCGCACCAGGATAAAACTTGTTGTTAGAGCTATTAACGCCATTGCCGCTGAATACCCCCGTTCCGGTAACTCCGCCTGTAAGATTGTAACTTAAATTCACCGGCCCTGAATTGGCATTATAAGCCGAGCTGTCGGGCGACAGAACAATTTCGATGTTGGCCGGATCTGCGGGTTGGTTTACCGTAACAACAATCTGATCGGTAGCGGGCGTTGCCGGTGAACTGTCATCTACCACTACCGTGTAGGTGGTGGTTTGGGTTGGCGATACAACCGGATTGGACGCATTGGCTTGCCCTGCCAGCGATGGGTCGGCAGGTGAAGCACTCCATGTGATGGAGTAGAATCCCGTACCACCTTCAGCAGTAGGAGAGCCACCCAAACGTACGTTGCTGCCTGCACATATGGTGGTATCGTTTCCGGCATTAGCCCGGAGCTCAATGATGGTTACATTCAGGGGCCCGTAGACCCGTGAGGTGCAACCTGTTGACTGGGCTTGTACTTCATATTGATAAGTGCCTGCAGTCGATTTATTAAAAATGGTAGAAAAAGTAATGGTGCCCCCCGTGCCGGCTGTTCCTCCGCCTGTAAAGGGGTTGGGAATTTCGCGCAGCCTGTAATTCACACCGGTTTGCGTGTTGTCTACCGAAATCTGATAATTCTGGTTAACAACCGGAACAGTTGGAGTGGAGTAGAGGGGGAGGCTGGCAGCAATAGCATTTTTAAAGTTAAAGTATTATCTGAGGCGCTCAGGCCATTGGTGGTATTTGTTACTACCACCGTGGCATCGCCTGTAACAGTTGAGGGGATGGTTACTGTAATGGATGTGGGGGATGATGCACTGGGCGTTACTGCAATACCGTTGATTGTTACCGATGGTGTGGTGCTGCCAAAACCGGTTCCGAAAATATTAATGGTTTCGCCCATACAGGTCGGGTCAGATGAATATCCGGTGATGTCAGGGGGAAATTCAGTTTGAAAGTTCCAGTCGGTGTCGTTGTTAATACCCGGGAAATAATTGTTTTCTGCATCTTTAAAAACGGAATTTCCGATATAAATCGCATAAATTGTTCCCGGCGATAATGAAGTGCTGAAAGTAAAGGTAACGTTGTTGCCGGAAACATTTACATTCAGCGGGTTTATTGTTTCTATAAATGTGCCCGAAGTAACGTTCCGTATTCTTATCTGTTCACTGGTGGTGGTATTGTCGCCATCATAAATAACGTTTTCATCAAAAGTAACCTGCAACGTGTTTAGTGTTACGGAAACCCCGGTAGCATTATCGGGCGGGGTGGTGCTGGTTACAGATGGAGGAGAAACGTCAGCAAATGAGTAGTCGATGCCGGTAAGAGTAGCAGGCTGGGCTGTAGCAGAAGGACTGGTAAAAGCTATGTTGGCCTCTGAAAATGAGGGCTGAATTGCAGGAGTGGATGCATTGACCGTTGCGGCTACGTTTACTACTACAAAATAGTAGTAGGTTCCGGCAGCAGATAAAGTTTGGCCTATACCGCTGAACTGTAACTCACTTACCGATAAGGTTCCGGAGCTTATCGATACATCAGCCAAATCAAAAACATTGTTTGTTGAACTGAATATGCGCGGCGATAAGAACTTGCCTATTGGTGTGGATGTAAGATTTACATTTAGCCCGTTAAAGGTTACCGGACCATTGGTGGTTATAGAAAATCCCAGAATAGCCTGGTTGGTGCTTCCGCCGGTTAACGGACTGGGCGCTACGCCTCCGGTTACCTGGGCAAGTGTGATAATTAAGGTGGTGGTGGCATTGGCCCGTGGCTCAGCTCCATCTGTAAGATAGTTGTAGGTGGCATTGTTAAGGCCATCGTAGTTGTAAGGCACCAGTACATAATGGTAAGTTTTACCACCCTCAAGTCCTGTGTCGGTATAGCTGGTTTCTGTGTTGCCGGTAATGGTCACCCGTACGGTAGAGCCACTCAGCATTGCAGGGGGAGCCGATCCATCATTTAAACCCGTAAGCAGGGCCGGGCTGCCTTCTCTCCGATAAATAACGTAACCGTCGGCATCGGCCAGGGTGCTGGCTGCATCAAACGATAAGATTATATTGGTGCTGCCCGACAGCGTAGCTGTAAAGGTTGGTGAGTGCCCGCCGGGTTGCACGGAAAACGTGAATGCAGAGTTGGGTGTTGGTGCTGGCGAGGTTTTATAATTTGCGTTTCCGGCAGCTTCTCTATAAGGATAGATGGCGAACTCGTATTGTGTTTCCGGATCGAGGCCAGTTACCGAAAGGATTCCTCCTCCGCCGTGCGGCACGATAGCAGCAAAGTTGCCGTCACTCCAATCAGGGTCGGCAGGGATCTCCGGTCCGTCTGCTACCGGCACGAAAGATCCTGTAGGTACAACTCGTCCCACAATCAGGTAGAAATCAGGCAGGGTCCCGCCCGTAGCATCTGTCCACGTGAGTTCAATAACGGAAGAACCCATAGCGGTAACAGTAAAGCCGGTAACGTGATTAGAAGGCTC
The DNA here is from genome assembly GCA_036787955.1 of Cyclobacteriaceae bacterium. Classification (GTDB taxonomy): domain Bacteria; phylum Bacteroidota; class Bacteroidia; order Cytophagales; family Cyclobacteriaceae; genus UBA2336. The sequence continues at coordinate 75,103 of DAIQOI010000006.1, read as the reverse complement.
GGGTTGTGCGGAGACTTTGCTGGCAGTCCAGTTGAATGTCAGCCAAAAAATCAACATGAGGTAATGATTGCGTGACATGGCTTAATTTTTTAATTCTCCGTTTTTGTCAGTTTTGGCCAGAAAGATGGTTGAATAATTACCTAACGTGTGCGTGCCAACAATTATCAGGTCACCATCCGGTGTTTCCTTGATTGCTGCTGGTACATCATCACCCGATCCACCCAGTAACCGATACCACAGCATATTTCCGGCAGCACTTAATTTTATTAGAACCAGGTCTTTACCACCCTTACCCAGCACGCCGGGTACGGTGATGATGGTTCCTGCAATTACAAATCCGCCATCGCGGGTGGAGGTAATGGCTCTTCCTTCATCGATGGTTACGGATTGTGTGCTATCGGAGAGCGGTGTGCCATCGGCCGATAGGACCATATCAAAAAAGCGCAGACTTTCGGGAATAAAGGTGCCGTTTGAACGAGCCTGAATGAAAAAGATATTTCCTTTGGATCCATCCGTTGATTTACTGAAGGTGCCCGTTATGCCAAAACCAAAGTCGGGATTGCTTGCCGTGGTTATATCATGACTTATGAAGTATTGACCCCCCTGGGCGTATTCGCCTACTGCGCTGTCGTTAATAAATGCAGCTCTTTCCTGTACCACCGGTAAACTGATCCAACTGTTAATAAATGGTCCCTGTACCTCAGATAGTGACCTTGTCCAGAAAATTTTTTCGCCTATATAGAGGATGCTGCGTCCGTTGATGCCTGTTCTTCCGGGAATGAGCGGATAGGGCACATACCAGGAAGAACTCAGGTCGGCAGAAGTTCCCAAAAGGAGGGGTTCGGCCGGAGCAGTTAAATTGGCTTTACGCGTTCCAAGTATTACTACTTTTCCGTCTGCCGACACACCTATTGTTTCAGCCGAGAAGTCTACTTTTACCTGATTACCGGTAGCCGTATTATCTGAGATTAAAAGTTTATTGACTGTATTGAAGTTGTTGTCTAAAAGTAAAATGCGCATGGAATACACTTCCACATTAGCCGCTTGTTCGGCAAAAGGATCTACAAACACGCTGTCGCCAACCATGATGTAGCCGTTTACTGCCGAACCATCAAACAGCGGTTTAAATGATTTTCCGTTCCCGCCAGGATAGTAGTGAATGTCTTCGGCAAGTGTGCCATCCTGGCGGATGTTTAACAATGCTGCCTGGGTAAAGGATGTATCGGTTACATTTACAGACATATTGCCCAATACCACGTAGCCAGTAGGGGTAAGTTCAACGGCTGCAGCCGACAGGTTGTAAGGTCCTTCGTAGAACTTCAGGAAAGTTTTTCTGTTTGATGGTGTGGCATTGTCGAGATTATTGCACGAAGTCAGCACAACAATGCATAACAATATGTAACAGCATCTTTTCATTTTGTACTTCGTGTTAATTTTTTAGGTGCAAATTTATCTTGCATATAAGCTACCGAAAATGAAAGAGAGTTCATGGTAAAGATGGGATCGGCATAGTAATAGTCCATCAGCAGCCTTTCGTTTTTATAGGCTTTGTCTTGTGTGTTTACTGGTGTTATACCATAGGTGAAACGAATTTCAATGACCAGTTTTCCTGTTCCTACTTTTGGTTTAATACCGGCGGCTGCTGTCAGACCAACATTCATTCGGGTTCGGTAAATATCGATGTTGGCCTCGGGCACGGCCGACTGGCCTTCACGCAGCCTTTCTGCCGTCATGTCGGCATTCAGCAAATATCCCAGGCTACCACCGCCTGCTACATAAGGACTTAGTTTTTGGCTAAAATTTGAGGCAGTGGGAAACAGGGCATACTCTGCCTGAGAGCCAATGGTTAGCCAGGTCTGATTTTCGGTGCCGCGAAACTGATTACGTCTTTCCTGGTCGGTTAGCGGATCATATACCCTTACGTTTTCTGTAATGTTAAACCGATAAGGATTGAATAAAATGTTGTTGTGCAGGGTAAGTCTGGATTTTAAGGGGATGTCGGCACTCAATCCAAAATAAAATGCCAAACCTTGTTTTACCGAACTGCCTTCATCCAGTTGTACGGCTGTATTCAGTGAGCGTATGTTGGGGCGGGAAGCATTGATGCCTATGCGAGCGCCATAGCGGAATACAGGGTTTTCTCTGAATGTTTTATACAACGCCACATATTCGGCCGGGTCAACTCCTTCATTGGGCCGGTAATAGGGATCGGTTCGTTTGATGTTCAGCATATCTTCATCGGCTTTTTCGGGTTCTTCGAGGTATATGTGGCTTAGGCACAAAAGTTTGTAGGCCTCAACCAGCAGTGTTTTCTGATCGGTTGCTGAGTTTCCGGTAAAGCAGGGTTTCAAGTAGGTTTCTACTTCCTGAAGCCGGCCCTGATCGTAGATGGCACGTGCCAGCCGGATGGCCTGAGCACACTCCTGTGCCAGGGCGTTGTAGAGGTTTACTGTTAAGAAAAGTAATGTTATACGGCAGTACAATCTTTTCATATTCAGTTGTTATTGGCCGGATAATTCGGACAGGTCTTTTCATAGTTCAACCCACCGCTGTACAGGTCCCATTCTTCGTTGTTCATGTTTCTTTTTATGTAGGGCTCACTGCAAAGTATGGTTGCCATTTGTGCTATTACAGTCGGGTAAGCACGTATGCTTTCTTCGTTTTTCAGTTCGTCCTGCCGGATGGTTTGTTGTGTACTGTGCAATCCTACCATTATTTGTTTGTCATCCGGCGAGAAGGTAAGGCTCCATACCCAATCTAGGTGGTCGCGCAATTCGATAGGCGGTATGGTAAGCTTATTTACATTCCACAACCGAACGGTCTTGTCTTTACTTGCCGTGGCAAAAAAGGTGGCCTGGTGATTATACCGGATTTGCTCAATAGGCCCTTTGTGGCCTGAGAGTGTCCGGATAACCACTCCATCGCGGATGATGCGTACTTGTCCGGTTGCGTTGCCTACAACAAGTTGATTAATGGAAGGATGCCAGGTCAGTGCTGTAAGGGGTGCGCTACCCAACTTTAATTCGGTTACGCTGTAATTTCGGGTAACATCCCATATGTACAATGAGCCGTTGTCGCCTGCTCCTGCCAGTTTGGTTCCGTCTGAACTGAGCTCGATGGCATTGATTTTAATTGGTGGGGTTATTACACTTCGGGTAACGGAAAAATCGGTGTATTTAATGCTTCTTCCACCGTTATCCCTTGCGTATAATCCTTTACCATCGGGAGTGAACTGAATGTTTTCCACTGCCTTGGTGAAGCCCGGTATTTTTTTCGGGTTGTTCATGTTGTTGAGTTCATACAGTTCGATGTAGTTGTTTAAGTCGTTGGTGTAATTCAGGCCTGCTGCTGCCAGTCGGGTTTCGTCAGGGCTGAGGTCCATGGCGTAGATCTGGTAGTCCGATCTTCTGCCTACCATTTCTGTGCCTTTCCACAAGCCATTAGACTCCTCCCATCTGATAATTTTGCCATCGCTTCCGCCTGAATAAATGGTTCCATCCTTAAGTCGGGTAACCAGCGCCCGGGCCGCACCATACACATGTCCTCTCAAACTTTCTGTGAGGGGGTGGTTAAAATTGCGAAGGGCGTAGAAAAGGCCGTTGTAGATGTCGTTGTCGTAGGGCTCGCCACCGTGGGCAGTGTTGAAATTGTAGGCTTGCTGGGCCAACAGCCCTTCCAGTTCCGGCTCACTGCCCAGTTCAAGCGATTTGAGGGCCATGGCGCGTGCCTGTGCCAGGTAGCGTTGCCTGAGTGCTTCGGCCGCATTTTGTTTGGCAAGTTTTTCCTGTTCAAGTGCTTTGGCTTCGTTTGCAATGGCTTGCCGCTCATTTTCCTGAGCGCGTATCCGTTGCCTGTCGGCCTCATCTTTTTGCCGGCGGGCTTCGGCTGCATTTTCTTCGGCCTGTCGCTGGGCAGCTTCAGCGCGTTGGCGTTGTTCGGCTTCGGCAGCGCGGGCGGCAAGGGCGTTATCTCGTTCCACGCGAGCTGAGTCGCGGGCAGCTTCGGCTTGTGCACGCAGGTCCTCGGCTTCCAGTCGTCTTTGCTCGGCAAGCTTATAGTTTTCCTCGGCTATGGTTTGCTGTATGAAGGCATATACGAGGAAGAGCAGTGCAACGATTGTTAGAACGGCAAACACAATGGCCGTTCTGCGAATGCGCTGCAGCTTGCGTTTTTGTTCCAGTTCGCGAATGCGTTGCTCAGTTTCGTATTCCTTGCGCGAGTATTCAAGGAATACCATGGTGCGCTCAAAAGCCGGATGATATCGTTGCCCCCATACAAGGGTAGGCTTGTGTTTGGCTTGCCAGTTCAGCGCCAGTTGCAAGTCGGGCGGACGCCAGAGTCCGGCTTTGCCAACCTGGTACATGGAGGCTGCCTCAGCCAGGCGCAGGTACATCTGTACGGCATCGGCTTCATCATCAACCCAGTTTTTCAATCTTGTCCATATTCGCATGAGGCTTTCATGCGATATATCAATGATGGATTTGGAGGTGAGGGGTGTTCCGTGGGCCGGAGTAAGCAGGGAACGTCCCGGCTCGCGGAATTTTTCGATCACTTCGATCAGCTCTTCTTCGGTGCAGTCGGCAATGGCAGCTATTTCGCTTAAGCGGGTTGGCCTTCGTATGCCGAAGTTTTCTCCGCGTTTTTCGGTGATGGCTTTGAACATCACCTCGCATATCCGCTGTTGCTCTTCGGTCAGTTCATCGTAAGCTTCGTTGGCATGCATGCTCAGCGCTTCGCGCATGGTGCCAATGGCTTCGTAGTGTTTCAGATCGAGCGGTTCATCATCGTGGTCGCGGTAAGCCGACCAGTAATTCCAGGTGCGCATGAGGGCATGCTGAAGGATGGGCAACTGGTCGGGATTGTCGCCTAAATCATTTAACAGTTGTTGAACCAAACGCTGTGTGATAGTTGCACCGCCAACGGCTACGGGCCCTTCTATGGCTCTTCTTTTCTGTTCGCGCGTGAGCTGGGGAATGAGATAATGGCTGTCGTTTATTTTTCGGGTAAGCTCAGGAAATTGTGCGCATTCACCGATAAAATCCGACCGCATGGTGATGGCCACATAAATGGATGCGTCCGGGTAATTCACTGCTTCAATGAGCAGGTTGATGAAGGTGAGCGTGTCGTTTATTGAATTCGGGTCGGTGCTGTCCTTAAACCGGAATAACTCTTCAAACTGGTCAACGAGGATGAGGTGGTTAACATCGGTGGATTTTCGCGATTGCAGGATAGCCTCCACCAGGCCGAGCGAACTGCTGCGCAACAACGTGGTAAAAATGGTGCGTTTTATTTTCTGGTCGCTGCTATCGGCGTTTAGATAATCCGGTTGTGCTTTCAGCAGAGCCTCGGCCAGATTTTCAATAGGTCCACCGCCGGGGCGTGTTACCACTACTTCCCAGTTGGGTGTGGTGTCGGTGAGAAAGCCACCGTACAGAATGGGGAGTACGCCACAATAAATAAACGAAGACTTACCGCTGCCAGAGGGACCGATAATGCTCACAAAGCGATGGCGGGAGAGTTTAAGCAGTACTTCATCACTCTGGCCTTCGCGCCCGAAAAACAGATGGCTTTCTTCCATCTTAAAGGGCCTAAGTCCCGGAAAAGGATTTAGCGCAGAAATCACGCTTTCGGTCGTATTGCGCATAATGGTTGTTGTTTTAAACCGGCCCGCAGGCGTTTTCTTTATTCATGGTCAAACTCGTTGAGCAGTTGTAAGACAGTATGGGACGCATTGCCCGAATCTGTTTCAACAACCCGGATGTTATGTTTCTTAAAGGCTTCCAGGTTCAGGGGCGAGCCGGCGCGGGTAATAACCGCCTTGCCTTTGATGGGCTTGTTGCGGCCCAGCCCCGGCGCCTTCAGTAAATCCAGGATTTTCATACGAACCCATTGTTCATTTACTTTTCCTTTATAAATGATTGCCGTATCGAACGAACGAAGGTTGTTGATGTGGGTGGAACGCACGCGCATCAGCTCTCCCTCAAAATCGGGGGTGAGGACGGTGTATCCTTTTTGTTTAAGGGTTTCAATAACGGGCCGAACCTCATCCTGGTCCACCTTATCATGAACAAAATATACGGTACGTTCACCGGTGCTGATTTGTGGACGGTGCTCGTTTTTTTCGAGCAGCTCAGCCCGGATGATGTTTTTGAAGTCTTCCAATGGTGTTTGAAGGATTTCGGCACCACTCTGCAGGGTGGTATCGCGCTTTAGCATCTCTAAAAATGCACGCTGCCGCTCGCTTACATTGACCAAACTGGGCGAAATCCAAATAAGTCGGGGGAAGTTGTCTTTTCCTACGCGTTCGCTTTTCTGGGCGGCAAACTCGTTTTGCAAGTACATGGACGACCGGTCGGATCCCTCGGGGATTTCGCCATAGGCACTGCCAAACAGGTGGATGGACATGTCGGATTCTTCCAGATTTTGCCGCACCACCCGTTCAAATTCATGATATTCCGATGGCAGTGTTTTAGAAGGGAGCACTAAAAATCCGAGGCGCTGAAGTTCCCGCCTGATAATGTTGCGCTGCACGGTGAGATCATGCCCGGTTTCGGCAAGGTAGATGGTTTTACGGCCGTACAATTTCTTTATTTCAGGCTTTTCATGTCCTCTTAATACGAGCAAAATGTCGGCTACATCGTAAGCCAGATCAACCATCTTCATCCAATACTGGCGTTCGGCCTCCGAGCTGAAATAATCGGAATATTCGCGTACTTCTCCGGTATCGTTGTCGATCTGATACATTTCATAGCCCAGCAATTCGCGGATACGGGGAGGCTGCTGAAGCCAGGTTAGCGGACTTTTAAAGACTTTGAAAACACGGTTGTAGGGTGAGTTTTGTTGTTCAGTGGCTTTGCAGAACATCTCCAGGTTATCGAGGCACTGCCCGGAACGAATAAAATTTTCCGATAATACAGGAACCAGCACTGCAACATTGTTCAGGGTTGGTGCAATCATGTTATCGGTTTCCGATTTCACCTGAATATTGGCTTGCTCACCCAGCACCTGGGTAAGCATAATATCCAGAAATCTTTTGAACTGGGTAACCCAGGAACCTTCTTTCTGGGTGTTATCTGCTTCAGAAAAAATTATCAGTACATCAATTTCAAAGGTCATGGTTGGGTGTTTTTTTAAGTGTTTGTTCGGTAGTTACGTTTTTAATCAATCCCTCCACCAGTTCATGGTGGCTGGCAATCACAAAATAGAAGTCGGATAAGTTAATCCGGAAAATAACGGAACGTTCAACAGCCTCCAGCCCGGTAAACGAGAACTCATCCGGGTAAACTGAAAATACTGGACCGAAAACATCGCCTTCCCTCAGCCTGTGCGCGTCACCTTGTTCATTTGTCAGTTGAACGGAACCATGTGCCACTATCAGTACAGGTGCCAGGGTTTCGGATGCCCAGGAAATCTTTTCTTTTTTAGCAAGGTCATAAGGTACAATAGCATCAAACAGGTCGGCCAGATAAACACCGTTAATGCCTTTGAAGTAGTGAAGTTTACGCAGGTACAGAATCATTTCAATACCCAGAAAAAATCCGTCATCCAGTCCATCAAGTAACCGGTTATTTTCTATGGCTGAATCCAGAAATTTTTTATCGCGAACAGGTAATCGTTGACTGATGGTTTGATATATGTTGCGGTCTTTATTGTAAATTACCCAAGCTGCGGCTTCCTGCAGCAATCTGTCCTGGTTAAACATTTGTGCGATAAGTCCGCGGCTCACTCTAAAGTCCGGAATTTGTGCGGCTGTATATATGGCACAGGCTTTTGTCCAACGGTTATTCTGATTGAAGTCGCGGTTGAGGATGTAGTTTATTACCTGAATGGGGTTGTACTTTTCCCGCGGATAGTAGATCTGAAGTTGCTCCAACTTCTTGTCCATGGAAATGTCATCAAACAGCGGAAAGAGTTTGGGTTTAAGGTCCTGGTCCACAAATAAATCCATCAGTTCGATGGCGTAAGCAATTCCGTCAGGATCGCCAGATTCAATGTTTTCGCGAACCAGCTGGACGGCCTCAGGGTCGTACAGGATGGACAACAGGACAGTAAGTTGATGGTAGTTGGTGCGTATTTCCTCGCGCAAAGCTTCCCGCAAAAGGCGATACACGTCTGTGTCAGGCAGTTCATGCAGGGCGGCAAGGTTCCATAATGTTTTTCCAATCTCTGCATCGAGCAGGTCCATTACCTGTTGGGCGTGCCTCCCGGTGGCCCGATAATTAATATACCGCAGTGAGTAAAGAATTTGCCTGACGATGCGCTTATCCGGATAATCGACTTTTTGCCAGAGCAATTCCAGCGCCTTGGGTCCTCCGATGCGCCCCATGATTTGCACAATCCGAAACATGACATAGTCAGACTGGCCCGAACGATGAAAGGCGGATTCCAGCGCGGTTAGTGCTTTTTCACCGGCTTCAGTAAGGGCAGCTGCTGCCTGGTGCCCGAACAGGGGGTGGTCCAGCAGGTCAATGAGCACCTGAAAGGTTTCCGGCCTTCCGGTCTTTCGGGCTGTGGTAATTGCTTCGCTGCGCACACGGGGGTCGGCATCGCGCAGCAGTTCCAGCAGAATAAAGATGGAACCTTCGGTGTTGATTTTTCTCAGCAGCCGTGCAGCCAGGATGCGGTCATCCGCCTTTACCGATTTACCCAATCGCTGTAGTCGGTCCGGCGAGATGGAAAGCAAATCGCTGTCTTCGGCAGTGTGCAGTGCAGTTCGGGCCAGTTGTTGCAGGGTGCTGTCGCTTTCCGGGCTCCATTCCAGGGCGAGTGCCTGCATGCGTTCGCGCGCATATTGCCGGATGCGCGGGTTGCTGCTTTCTGACAATCGGATAATGGTGTGTTCGAAGAGTGCCGGCTCCAGTTTTTCCATGAGCTTTAATCCGTACAACACTTTGTCTTCGGCGGTGCTCCCTACCTCTTTCACCAGCACTTTATCAACCGTGTACTCCCTTTCTACGTTGCCCACTACTTTGCTTTTATTCTTTATCAGCGTTTCCTGTAGTGTTTTGCGGTAATGCCGGTAAATGCGGTTGCCAACCAGGTACCACATGCCTACGGCAGGAATTGTAAAAGCGGTTGTATAGAGCAGGTTGTGAAACTCAAACTGATTAAAGAGGTGAATCAATCCTCCCGCTGCCATCATGGCAAAGCCGGCTACTATTCCTTCCAGCTTGGTTTGCAGATCGATTTTGATGTTGCTTTCAAACGGGAGTTCATACAGTTTAAGCGCAGGTTCGTCAATCGATTCCTTGACCGACAGCACAAAAAGCTGACTCATGGCAATCATGATGAAAAAGAACAGGAAGGTGGGGCTGCCTGCCGAGTATCCAAAGATCAATCCGATAACAACAGCAGAAATTACAAACAGGCCCACCAACACCGGATTAATCAGAATAGCAATCCGTAATCCATAATCAGCAATAACCCGGTCGGCAGCAAAAGCCTGAAAAAGGAAGCTGAATATAACCACCGTAGCTTCGAACAAAGCCAGAAAAGTGGCCAGTTGATCTTGGTTAAACTGTTGGGTGGAGACGTTCAAAAACAGGTAATCAACAAACTTCAGTACAATCATACCGGTTATAATCAGCAGGCTGAGTGATAGCGCGTACCGGTTTTTCACAAATTCCCTTATGGAAACCTTTCGGTTTATTTCTTGCTCTTTTTTCAGCGACCACCGCTCCCCGCCAAATTTCTTTGACAGAATGATGAATAAGGTTGAGAAAATAATGATGCTGGCCAGACTTATGGTGTAAAGGCTTTCCAGCGATGGCAGGAGGGGCAGAACTACCGGAATAGCAAAAAATGAAATGAGCGAGGCAATTAACGCACCCTGGTCAACACTGCCAAACAGCCGCTTGTTTTGCCGCACGTTAAACATGCGGTTAAAAGAACCCCAAAATATGAGCAGCACGATAAGCGTGAACGGGGCAAGCTGGGTGAACGAGAAATAGTAAATAAGCTCCGAACCGCCCAGTAAGTTGTCGCCAAATTCTATAAATGAAGTGATCGCAGTAATAACTGTCAGGCTCATGATGCCCAGTGACCGGAAAGACACGCGCAGTTGCAACGCATTGTAAATAACTGTGGCCAGCACACCAAAGGCGCCTGAAACAGCAAATGCCAGGGGAAGATCCCGGATGGCATCGTGGTTGTTGAGAAACAGGGTTTGGGCAGCTACCGAAAAGGTGGCCAGAAAGGACCCCATGAAAAAACTCATCACCAGCAGCAGGGCCACGCGGCCCTCTTCCCCGGGTTCGAGGTCGAACAATCGGATAATAAGCCGGCGGAACATGGATTTCGGGGGCTAAGTAAACTTAAAATTCGCCAGATTTACGTGCAAATCCAATCCATTTGCAAAAAATTAAAAGCCAACCTTATAAAACCCGCTCGATTCAAATAAAGCTTTAAGTGCTTTAACTGGCACCCCTTCCCCCTGCAAGTCCCTGCCGTACGTAAGATTGATATTCAAATTGCTGTTTTTTTGATGGTTGGTCCGTTTAAACTTGCAGTTGTTTTGGCATATGCTGATGTTTTATGAAAAGACTCTTCCTCGTACTTATTAACCTGGGCTGTATAGCGGGCGCTGCCCAGACCAACCGTTTGCTCACCGAAGCTGAGCGGTTTTTCAATGTAAAGAATTATGAGCAGGCCCTGCCACTTTTTCTCGAAGCCATCCGGTCGGGTGAGCGCGATCCGATGGTACACTATAAAACCGGGGTGTGTTATCGCAATATGCCTGCCTTGCAGGACCAGCTCAAAGCCATTGGTTATTATGTGTTTGCCATTAAAAACAAGGCTCCTGTTCCTGCCAGTGCACATTATGAGCTAGGGGAATTGTACCTGAGAAACGAAGACTTGCAACGCGCCATCGAGTCGTTCAGTCTTTACCGCGATTTATCCGGGAACGACAAAGCCGCAGTGGCCAGGGCCGATAAAGCCATAGCCATGTGCCACAATGCGGCTGCTTTCATGTCGGTGCCCCGTGATGTGAAGGTGTTTAACTTCAGCACCGTAGTCAATACGCAGTACACGGAATACAATCCGGTGGTCTCAGCCGATGAGAGCGTAATGGCCTTCACGGCACTTCGCCCCAATACCGGCAAAACGCGGACAGCCGACAAGTTCATTGAGGAGGTTTACATTTCTTACAACCCCTCAGGCACCTGGACAGAGCCCGTGCCTATTCCCATAGCGCCCGATAAAAATGTAGGTACGGCAGGCCTGTCGGCCGATGGGCAAAAAATGATGATTTTTATGGGTGGTGTTGATGATCCCGGCAATCTTTACCAGATAACCCGATCCGGGCAGTCCTGGTCCAAGCCTTCTATCCTTTCGGCAAGCATTAACAGCAAGTATCTGGAAACTACGGCCAGCATCACACCCGATGGCAAGACGATTTATTTTGCCAGCAACCGGCCGGGCGGGAAAGGTGGTCTGGATATTTATCGAACGGAACTGCTACCCAACGGTACCTGGAGCGCCCCTGTAAATCTGGGTGAACCCGTTAACACTCCTGATGATGAAGATGCTCCATTCATTCACCCGGACATGAAAACCTTGTATTTTACCTCCAACGGCCACAATACCATGGGCGGTCGTGATATCTTCATGACAAAACTCATCAACGGAAAATGGACCAAACCCGAGAACATGGGGTATCCTATAAATACCACTGCCAACGACAATTACTTTACATTGATAGCTGACGGCTCGAGGGCCTACTTTTCCAGCGACCGCAAAGGAGGGTATGGTGCACAGGATATTTACTACATGGACATGCCACCCAATGCAGCCGGTATTCCGCTAACAATGATAAAAGGTAAAATTATCAATGGCGAAACCGGTAAGCCCATCCCCACCAAAATTTATGTAATTGATAATAAAACCAACAAACGCCTTGATTTTGTTTATGATCCTGATCCTGAAACCGGAAGCTACCTCATTATTTTGCCTCCGGCAGGTAATTATGACATTGTGGTGGAGTCGGATGAGTTTCTGCCCTACACGGTAAATGTTAACGTACCCAATCAGGATTATTTCTATGAACTTTACCAGCAAATCAAGTTAAAACCCATTCGGCAGTTTGATGTGGTGGTGGGGCAGGAAGTGGAAGTGCGCAATGCTTTTTATGATGCCAACCGCGATGCAAAGGCTGAACTGCGGAAGTCGCACGAAGTGCAGATGGCAAAATCTGGCCAGGTAGATGTGTATGATTTGATGTTTGAACTTATTGCTGCCGGTGATGATGAGGGTGTAAGCTACTGCCTGGAGCTGATACGTGCCATGAACTCAGTTGATAATATTGATTTTTCTGATACAAATTCAAAGTTGGAAAAAGCAACAAGGGTTTATTATTATGACGAAAGCGATGAAAGCAAATTTGAGAAAAAGAATGTGGGCGACAAAACCATTCTGTCGCTGCCCACTTTTGAAGTAACCCGCGAGGCTAAGTTGCAAAAAGAAAAACCTTTGCTCACCACAACCGGCTACGACAAGGCGCTGCTAAATAAAATCATTAAAATTTACTTCGATGCCGGCAAAAGCGACTTGAAGCCCCAATACCATGCTTCGCTGAATGAGGTGCTGGCAGCACTGAACAAACATCCGGAGCTGGGCGTGGAAATTTCCGGTTTTGCATCCCAGGAAGGTTCGGAACAGCTCAACCGCGAACTGTCCAATAGACGAGCCATCGAGGTGTTGAATTACCTGAATCATCGGGGCGTTGTGCGCAGGCGCATTGTGGCGAAAGGATACGGAGCCACCAAAACCGAAACCTCGAAGGAAGAGGGGCGCAGGGTAGAAGTACGCATCGTGGATCTGAACACCCTGTAAAGCACATCCTTGCCTGCTGAAGATTACGGAATCAGCAGCGAACTGTCGCCATAGCTCAGAAAGCGGTAGTTGTTGCTAAGCGCTTCGTCATAAATTTTTTTCCAGTCGTTACCCACCAGTGCGGCAACCAGTAAAATAAGTGTTGAGCCGGGCAGGTGGAAATTTGTGATTAATCCTCGGCACACCCGAAAGCGGTATCCGGGGTAAATGTAAATAGAGGTGCTGCCTGCGAGGGAATCGGTCTGAAGTTCATTCATGCGGCTCATGACTGCCTGCAAGGACTTTGGCAATTCGGGTAAATTTTCAGTTTGTATGTACGGGTCATCCTGAGAAATAAAAAAATCTGCTTCGGGATTTTTCAGCAGCTTCACACCATACCAGTAGATGCTTTCGAGCGTGCGCATGGAGGTGGTTCCCACAGCTACCACCAGTTTCCCGGGTGTTGTCAGCTTCTCAAGGTTTTTTCGGCTGATAATTATCTGCTCTTCGTGCATGATATGTTGAAGCGCATCGGATGTTTTGATGGGTTGAAAGGTGCCTGCGCTTACATGCAGGGTAAGGAAATCCCATTCAATACCTTTCTTTTTCAGTGATTCAAAAACTTTATCCGTGAAATGCAAACCGGCAGTCGGAGCGGCCACTGCGCCTTCGTGTCGTGAATAAACGGTCTGATAGCGGTTTTCATCCAGCTTTTCAGCGGGTCTGTGAAGATAGGGGGGCAACGGAATTTTGCCAAAATGATGCAGGATTTCCGCAAACGTATAGTGGCCTGGCTTCCAGCTTAGTTTCACTGTGCCCGAGTTCTTGTCCAGCAGGTGGGCGTGCAATTCGAACTCTTCTGATCGCATGGATAGCCGGTTGTCTTTCCATCTTTTCAGATTTCCGATGGTGCATTTCCAAACGCACGATGTTTTGGCCTGCATGGCCCGATTCAGTTCTTTTGACGGCTCTTCGGGGCTTAGCAAAAAAATCTCAATAACCGCACCGGTTGGTTTTACAAAAAGCAAACGCGCCTGAATAACTTTTGTATCATTGAATACAAGCAAAGCATTGTCGGGCAGGTGATCGGCAAGGTGAAAAAACCGGGTATGAGAAATTTTTCCTTTGTTGTATACCAGTAACTGCGAGGCATCGCGCTCTTCCAACGGATACAGGGCGATTCGTTCTTCGGGTAGCGGATAGGTATAATCTTCCGGGCGGATCATGAGCCGGCAAATTTAATTGTTATTTTCGCCAGTGCTTATGGGCCTGCAGTTTAGCGTTGTTCGAAAAACTTTTCACTTTCGCTTTGATGCGCGCACATCGCGGGGAAGGATGCCGCATAAAACATCGTGGTTTGTTGTGCTGCGCCACACCGGCAATCCCTCGGTTGCCGGCATTGGCGAATGTGGCCCGCTTGCCGGACTGAGCATTGAGTCACCCGACAAGATAGAACAGATACTCGAAGACATACTGAGTAAGCTAAACAACCAGCGTGAATTTTCGGATCAAGCAATTAACGGGTTAGTTCCTCCCGAATGGAGTGCGGTGCGGTTTGCCCTGGAAACCGCCTGGCTGGATTATCGGCATGGCGGCAGGCGGCTGATTTTTGATAATGCCTTCATCAGCGGGAAGCCCATTCCGATTAACGGACTGATTTGGATGGGCGATTTGGATTTTATGCTGCGACAGGTGGCGGAAAAGATTGCCCAGGGATATACCGTTTTAAAAATAAAAGTTGGCGGGCTGGATTTTGAAAGAGAGTGTGAAATACTGGAGTACATCCGCAGAAGGTATTACCGCGAAAATCCGGTGATACGCCTCGATGCCAACGGGGCGTTCAAGCCCGCTGAAGCGTTGCTTAAACTGAAAGAGTTGTCCCGCTTCCGGATTCACTCCATAGAGCAACCCGTTGCGCCCAAACTGGATGTTATGGAAGAAATTTGTCGTGAATCGCCAATACCGGTGGCACTGGATGAAGAGCTGATTGGCATTGCTGATGAAACGCTAAAAAGAAATTTACTGCGCAAACTAAAACCTGCCTATCTAATTCTGAAGCCATCTCTTCATGGGGGCCTCAGCGGGTGCGCCAGCTGGATTTCCCTGGCCGAACAACACAACATAGGCTGGTGGATAACCTCTGCACTTGAGTCGAGTATCGGCTTAAATGCAATTTGTCAGTTTACGGCTCAATACCCTGTTACCTGTGCACACGGACTTGGAACGGGTCAGATTTATGAAAATAATTTTCCTTCGCCCCTGCATGCCGATGCCGGAATGATCCGGTATGATGCCGGTAAAAGCTGGGAGTTGCACGATTTGCTTACTTAAGTTCGCTTGCTTTCCGGTAAATTCCTCCTAAACTGCAGCCTGCCGGCAGAGCCACGCATATACCGGCTTCATCGAGGCGTAGCTGATTGGATGCCGGAAAGAAAGTAAATACCAGCCGGCAGGTTTCGCTGTTGTAAAACCCCGCATGCTCGTTTTTAAGGTGGTACATCATAGCCAGGGTGCCCTGTAACTCCCAATCGCATCCCGGTTGTTTTAAAGTGAGGGCAAACTGCAGGTCGTTGCCCATGGGGTTAATTTCAATTTCAGCAAAGAATCCTGCACTATTGCTTTCATGTTGATACATGCCATAGATTGCCTGGTAGGATACATCTTCCTGCTGATAAAGCGTGGCGGCTGTGTCGGCGGGCTCAGGCTTTTTTTCATCACGAACTGCCTTTGGGGCGCAAGAAAGGTTCAGCAACAAAAAAAGCGCAGATAAAGCCAGGCTTACCTTCATGTTACTTAACAGGCTATATTTTCGTAAGCAGTTGTTCCAGCAACTCGGATAGATCTGCGTGGGGTTTCAGAAGCGTGCGCAGGCTTTCACGAAGAAACTTCGGTACAGGTTCCTTGTTGTCAACTTTCCTTTTAATTTCCCGGATCATATCCAGCGCATCTGTCCGGCCTTCAAAATCGGGTTTAGCCATTATCTTTTGCTCTAATTCTTCCCAGCGCAACAGCATTTGCGATGTGGTGGTCTGCTCCTGTGTTCGCTGTTCGATGCACTGGTTATACAGGTCAATAATTTCGTCAAGATCACTGCGTTTCAACTCCTTTTCTTCAACCTGCTGGCTTACAACGGGGCAGTCTTCCAGAAACTTAGACACCCTCTTTTTAAAAAGCAGCCCGGAATATTCCATGCCAGTACCGTCCTTCTTAAGCAGATACAACCCGTCCCATGAAATCTGATTTTCCAGTTGGAAAGCATAGAGGCTGAGGTAGCCCGGCTTTAAGAGTTTCATGATCTGATAACCGTTGGCGGTGCGCACAGGAAAATAGTTTTCGTTTCCGGATCGGAAGTGTCGGATCTGCACCGGAGTGAAGAACTGTTTTTTCTTTCCGGTGCTGTACTCAATACGTTGCGACTGACCGATCCACGTACAAAAAACTGTTCCGTAAAGGGTGTCACCTTTCAGGGTTACCAGGAAATCCTGTTGTGCGGATGCTGAGCAAATAAAACCCCAAAATATGAGGCAATAAAAAAATATTCTTTCCATATAAATTTGGTAACGCAATTTAGCGCAGTTGTAGATAAAACCAGAAAGGATTTTATTTATCCATTAATTTAAAAGTTTCATGATAAAATATAACCCCAAAGCCTGGTTTTCGCTGATATTCCATTCCTACAGCCGCTTTGTTATGCGTACGCTCCTGCCTTCTCTGGTATTCATGGCTTTCTTTACTTTTATAGTTTGTTACATCATACTCGAAGTCATTCATCCTGACAAGGAAGAGTTTACCAGTACTACCGCCTTGCATTCTTTGCTCGGTGTTGTACTAGGTTTGTTTCTGGTCTTCCGGATTAACAGTGCCTATGATCGCTGGTGGGAAGGAAGAAAACTTTGGGGGAGCATGGTGAACAGCACGCGTAATTTTGCCTTGAAGCTCAGTGCTTACCTGGATGCCGGTGATTTGGAAAACCGCGAATGGTTTGCGCGGATGATTCCCAATTTTGTTTTTGCATCGAAGGAACATTTGCGAAACGGCATAAACTTAGATGAACTGGAGATACCGGATAAAGAAGCAGAAAAAAAACTGTTGGCTGCGCAGCATAAACCCAATGCCATTGCCGGCATGATGTATGACAGGGTAAACCGGTTGTATAAGCAAGGTAAACTCACGGGTGAGCAGTTTTTTGTGCTGGATAAGGAATTAAAGGATTTCATTGACATTATTGGTGCATGCGAACGCATAAAAAATACACCCATTCCGTATTCCTACAGCATGTACATTAAAAAGTTCATCTTTACTTACATTATAACCCTGCCTTTCGGCTTTGTAACAACGTTTAAATACATAACTATCCTGGCTGTCTTGTTAATAACTTTCGTTTTGCTGAGTGTTGAGCTGATATCCGAAGAAATAGAAGAACCTTTTGGCAAAGACGTGAATGATTTACCTACCGATGAGCTGGCAGTGAAGATAAAGGATAATATTCAGGAAGTTTTCAATAGCAGGTAGGTTGTCAGGCAAATTACTTTTTTTATATTCGACCCACCTAAACCAATTACTCTATGAGACGATTACTACTACTTATGGGTGTGGTCTGTATAGCATTTGCAGGCTTTGCCCAAACCCGATCGGTTTCCGGGATGGTATCCGATCAATCTGACGGCAATCCGCTGGCCGGAGTTAATATTGTGGTCAAGGGCACCAATCTTGGTACCTCAACCGACACCAACGGAAGATTTACCATTGATGTGCCGAATACAGCAAACACGCTGATAATATCTTTTGTTGGGTACACCACACAGGAGGTTCAAATTCCTGCCGGAAATTTTGTTGCTGTTAGTCTTGTACCTTCTGCAAGTGAGCTTCAGGAAGTGGTTATTGCCGTTGGTAGTCGTGGCCCGCAGCGAACCATTACCGACACCCCTCTGCCGGTTGATAATCTGAACATTCGTGATTTGACTTCTACGGGCCAGATTACCTTTGATAAAACACTTCAGTACCGTGTGCCTTCATTCAATACCGTGAACACTCCGGTAAACGATGCAACATCTCTTTTTGATCCTTACGAAATAAGGAACCTGGGGCCAAGCCGCACCCTTATTCTGATAAACGGAAAGCGCAAAAATCTTACAGCATTGGTTTACACCCAGACCTCACCAGGCCGCGGTGAAACCGGTGCCGATTTGACAGCTATACCCATAGATGCAATTAAACGGGTTGAAATACTTCGGGACGGTGCATCAGCACAATACGGTTCTGATGCAATAGCCGGCGTAATGAATGTTATTTTAAAAGATCGATATGAAGGAACTTCGGTATCGGTTAATACCGGATCAACATTGAAATACGGTGGTTTCGGATACGGTGTAAGTTATAACAGCGGGGGTAATGTCGGAACCAGGGGATTTATTAACTACCACGCATCTTTTCAGCATCAGGAGCTGACCAACCGGAAGGATAAAATTGATCCGGACCGTGATTTTATCGACCTGACTGATGGCTCGCTGAATGCCCGGAACGGCGTGAATGCCTTTCTGGCCAGATTCCCGGACGGGTTAAACAAAAATGGAACACCGGAAAATACTACTGCACGGTTTTTAATCAATTCCATTCTTCCCCTGAATGACAATACTGAGGTATATGGAAACGCAGCCTACGTGTACCGAAAAACCAACAGCTTTGCCAACTATCGCCAGCCCTACTGGCGCATTGACCAAGGCTTATTGCATAAAAGAATTCCGGGGGCACCGGATTATACAGGGGATGACTACACGGGAGGCCCAAACGGAGCTGCCGTACAGGCAGCCTTTGCAGCCGATAAAGCAGCGGGTTTATATGAAGGATACATTGGCTATCAGCCTACTTTTGACGGAGACCTCACCGATTATAACGCTACCATTGGGTTACGATCTGCTGACCTGGGAGGCTGGAAACAGGATATCAGCTTAACAGTAGGGGGCAACAAAATGCTTTTCACTGTCGAAAATACCGTAAACAGGGCAATGGTAAAAAACAGCCCAATAGCGTTTAAACCAGGTGGCTTTGCTTTTAATCATCTGGTCGGAAATATAGATTTTTCCAGACCAGTGGCTGAAAAATTGTTTGTAGCCCTGGGGTCAGAGTTTCGTTCGGAAAACTGGGAGTTGATACATGGTGATACAGCTTCCTATTACAGCGAAGGAGCCAACTCTTTCCCTGGTTTTCCTCAAAGTAATGCCATCAAGGCCAATCGGTTTAACCTTGGCGCCTATGTTGACCTGACCTGGGATATATCCGAAGCTTTTTTAATCGGAGGTACCTTCCGGTCGGAACTCTATTCTGATTTTGGATCAGCCAATGTTTATAAGATTACATCTCGCTACAAAATAGCTGATAAGCTGACGCTGCGCGGCTCTGTATCCACCGGTTTCCGTGCGCCTACTCTGCATCAGAAATATCTCTCGCTTACACAGGCCTCATTTGTTGGCGGTGATATTGTGAATACTGGCCTGGCCAATAACCTAAGCCGTGAAGCTCGATTGCTGGGTGTGCCAAGGTTAAAAGCTGAAAGAGCAAATAACCTGGCCGTAGGAATTGGCCTTAATCCCAACACCAATTTTTCCCTGACTGTGGATTATTTCTACGTCCGGATTCGTGACCGGATTATTTACAGCAACGAAGTATCGGACAACATTAATGGGATACCTATTGATAACATCAGTTTTTTCATTAACGCTGCCGAAACCAGGACGTCAGGTTTTGATGTAGTGGCCAGTGTGCGTAACCTCTCCCTGGGCACCGGAAAAGTTGCTGCCAACCTTGCAGCCAACTACATGCTGAAAAATGAGCTGGTAGGTGGATGGGAAAAACTAAATGCCGATTTTGGGTATGACATTTACAACCAGACCCAGGAGTCACTTCTCACCACGAGCCGCCCGAAGTATAAGGCCATTCTGGGCATTGATTATTCTCTCGGAAAATTCTTGTTCAATCTGAACAATACGTTGTTCGGTCCTACGGAATTTAACAATGCCGATCTGGATGAAAACCTCAAGATTAGGTTTATTCCCAAGGTTGTAACCGATTTGAGTGTTATGTATAACATCACCCAGAAACTGAATGCCGGTGTTACTCTTCAGAATATACTCAACGTATTTCCGAAATACGAGATCCTTGCCGAAAATGCTGCCGGTGAGGCTATTCTGAACGACCCTGTACAGGTTCGTGACCAGATTAACAACATTACCTTTAACGGAAGGTATCCGGTGGTAACCTATGACGGCTCTCACTTCAGTCAGCTGGGCACGATGTTTCAGGTTCAACTTAGCTATAAGTTTTAACCTGATCTCTATTTTGGGAAAAACCACCCTGAAAAGGGTGGTTTTTTTCTTAACTAAAGAAAACCAAGTAGACAATAATCATCACTATCATTACGCCATACATAATCAAATCAACCCTTATGTAAGGCTCGTAGGTTTTATAGAGTTCCTTAAGTTTTTTAAACATAACACTCAGGTGCTTGTTTTTTTGCATTAACCGTTGCAAAATTACTGCTTTACTATGCGAACAGGGACAATTTTTTTTCTCACTTTTATTTTGTTTTTCCCCTCATCAGGCCAGCCCACCGAGATATTGGACAATAACCGGCCTTCCATCCGCTTTCAGCAAATCCGCACACCCGGCTTCCGGGTTCTCTATCCCGCTGGTTTTGAGACAACCGCCCTTCGTGTGGCCAACACACTGGAACATATCCGTATTCCCGAATCACAATCCCTGCGCAGGCCACCTCATCGTTTTACCGTTGTATTACAAAACCGCACGGCCATATCCAATGGCTTTGTAAGTCTGCTGCCGCGCAGATCGGAATTTTTTACCATGCCGCCTCAGGATTACAATTTTACCGGACTGGTCGATTGGCTCGATCAGCTTGCCGTGCATGAATACCGCCACATGGTGCAGTTTGACCGCGCACGCACGGGCCTCAACAAGCTGGCCTACTATGCGTTTGGTCCTGCCACACTGGCCGGCCTGGCACAGATGTCGGCACCGCTCTGGTTCTGGGAAGGGGATGCCGTGGCCATTGAAACAGCCTTTACATCCAGCGGGCGCGGGCGCATTCCGCAGTTTGCCCTGGTTATGCGCACCAACCTTACCGAAGGCCGGGTGTTCAACTACCACAAGCAATATCTCAGATCGTACAAACACTTTATTCCCGACCACTATGTGCTGGGCTATCATATGGTGAGCTACCTGCGCAAGCGCACCAACGATCCGCTGATATGGGACAAGGTAACTCAGCGTGCCTGGAAGTTTCCGTTTATGCCGTTTGCTTTTTCGCAGGCCATCCGCAAAGAGACCGGTCTGCATGTAACCCAGTTGTACAAAGCAATGGCTGCAGATTTGAAAAAAGAGTGGGATTCGCTGGCCGCAAATCAAAACATATCTTCCTATTCGGAAGCACAGCATCAGCGAAGAACAGGTTATACCGATTACAAATACCCTCAGGTTTTATCCGATGGAAGCATACTCGTATGGAAAAGGGGCATCGGGCATATTGATGAGTTTGTTTTGGTTGATCGCAATAAAGATGAGCATGTATTCACGCCCGGTATTATTGTAGATAACGGTATGTTATCCGCATCGGGCACGCGGATAGTGTGGAGTGAATATACTTTTCATCCGCGCTGGCGCAGGGAAACCTACTCAGATATTAAGCTGTACGATTTGCACACACGCAAACTGAAACGGGTAACACACCATGCCCGTTATGCTGCGCCTGCCCTGTCGCCTGATACCACAAAGATTGTAGCGGTGGAGTCAGCAACTGACTATTCGGTGTCGGTGGTTATTCTCGATACCCGCGGCAATGTACTGCAAAAACTGGCAACAACTTCGGATGCATTTTATTCCATGCCGCGCTGGAGTGAGGATGGTAAGAAAATTGTTGTTTTGAAAACCACCAAACGAGGTCGTTCGGTTGTGCTATTCGATGTACAGAAGGGATTGGAAGAGACCATCATTCCGGAAACCCGCGAAAACATCGGCCATCCGGTATTGTATAAGTCCTGGTTGTTGTTCAACTCTCCCGACGGAGGAACAGACAATATCTATGCCCTGCATTTGCCCGACCGGACACGCTACCGGGTTACCGTAAGCCGGCACGGTGCCTATAACCCCGCTGTATCGCCCGACGGATCAACTATTTATTACAATGAGCAATCGCGCGATGGACTAAACGTTGTGTCTGTCCCTTTCAATCCGGAAACGTGGCAGCGCCATGAGCCGGCACCCGAAGTGAGATCCTATTTCCAATACCTGGTCGAACAGGAAGGCAATCCCAACCTGCTGGGCGATGTTCCACAAAACAATTTTCCGGCAAAGCCTTACCGAAAAATTTCCGGCATCTTTAATCCCTATAGTTGGGGCGCTTACTTCAACACCGAACTTACACAGGCCGACATCGGTATTGTTTCGCAGGATGTGCTCAGCACGGTGTCGTGGCGGGCCGGTTATCTCTACAATATCCCCGATCAGACAGGCATGTGGCGGGTGGGGTTGAGCTATCAGAACTGGTTTCCGATTGTAGATGTAAACGTACTGTTTGGGCCACGTCAGCTTAATGAGGGTACCATATCGTATTACCGGATCGAAGGAACCGACACGTTGCTTACTTCCGATGAGCTTACTTTTAAGTGGAAAGAAAAAACTGTTGAAGCGGGTCTTCGTATTCCGCTCCTTACCACCAGTTCTCGTTATCTCGGAAATTTTACGGCAAGCAATTATATCGGCTATACCCAGGTAACCGACTTTACCAATTCCATAACCGGCACCGGCCGAATCATCACACCCGAACTACCCGTGTACTGGCTGCGCAGTTACCCGGGTAACGGTACTTTGTTATACAACCATTTCTCCATGTCGGCTTACCGCCTGCTGAAACGAAGCAGAAGGGACATCAACAGCAGGTGGGGTCAGGCTTTTTATATGCATGGCTACGGTACCCCATTCAGGCAATCGGATTACACCGGGAATCAGTTTTCTTTTTATACTTTGTTGTATTTCCCGGGCTTGTTCAGGCACCATTCGCTGTGGGGCTATTGGGGCTATCAGCAAACAAAAATTGAGTTACTCAGGCGCACTTCACCTTCAGCGCCCGTATCCGACAATCATTCCTACATTTTTCCTAATCAGGTGCCTGTTCCACGCGGTATCAGTGTGTTTCGCGACCAGAAATTCTATACCATGTCGGCAAATTACACCCTGCCAGTATGGTATCCCGATATCGCAATTGGCCCGCTGCTTAATATCCAGCGACTGCGCCTGAATGGTTTCTTGGACTATGCCTATGGCACAAGTACATTCTCGGCCACTAATTTCCGCTCAACCACCTACCTGTCGGCAGGTGTTGAAACAAAATTTGACATCAATATCCTGCGTTTTCTGCCGCAACTCGACATTGGCGTGAGGTACAGTTATGGCTTATTACCCGCCCGCACCACCTCGGTTGAATTGCTTATAGGTACCCTTGGCTTTTGATATTTTTTCGATTTGATGATGTTCGATTTACCCCTATTTTTGAAACTCGCTTAGTTTGCTGACTTAATTTTAACTCGCTGATATTCAATCGAAGAAAACCATGGCAGAAATTATCCGCATGCCCAAGATGAGCGATACGATGACCGAAGGCGTTATCGCCAAATGGCATAAGAAGGTGGGCGACCAGGTAAAGGCCGGTGAGCTGATGGCCGAAATTGAAACCGACAAAGCCACGATGGATTACGAATCGTATAACGAAGGCACCATTCTTTACCTGGGCGCCAAGGAAGGGGAAACTGTGAAAGTGGATGATGTACTGGCCATCATCGGTAAGAAAGGCGAAGATTACAAGGCCCTGCTTGAAAGCGCCAAACAGTCAAGTGAAACAGGCGGGATCAAAGCCCAAGCAGTTAAACCTGAGCAACCGGCAAAGGTTGGGGAGGTAGCCGAAACCACAGGCATTAAAGCCGAGATTGTGATCATGCCCAAGTTGAGCGACACGATGACCGAGGGCGTGATAGCAGCCTGGCACAAAAAGGTAGGCGATACTGTTAAGTCGGGCGAATTACTGGCCGAGATCGAAACCGACAAGGCCACCATGGAATATGAGTCGTACAACACGGGAACATTGTTGTATATCGGTGCCGAAGTCGGCAAGTCAGTTCCGGTAAACGGGGTGTTGGCCATCATCGGAGAGCCCAATGCCGACTGGCAGGCATTGCTGAAGGCCCATCAGGCCAAGGCAGAGGGCGCCACCTCATCTTCATCGTCAAAACAGGAGGCAAAAGTTCAGCCCGATGCAACACCTGCTGCCGAAAGCAAAGTAAGTAAGGAAGAGGCTGACAAGGATGGCCGCATTAAGGCCTCACCGCTGGCGCGTAAGATGGCCCGCGAGCTCGGATATGATTTGCGCAAGATAAAAGGCACTGGCGACCATGGGCGCATCACCAAACGAGATGTGGAGAACTACAGGCCCGAAGCTGAAACACCAACCAAAGGCCTGGCAGCAGGCCTGGTATTGCCGCAGGTAGTGGGTAAGGAGAGCTTTGAAGAAATACCTGTGTCGCAAATGCGCAAAACCATTGCGCGCAGGTTGTCGGAGAGCATGTTTACCGCCCCGCACTTCTATCTCACCATGGAAATCAACATGGATAAGGCCATCGAGGCGCGTAAAAGCATCAATGAAATAAGCCCCGTTAAAGTTTCGTTCAATGACCTGGTAATCAAAGCCGTGGCTGCTGCCCTGCGCCAGCATCCGGATGTAAATGTTAGCTGGCTGGGCGATAAAATCCGGAAAAACCACCACATTCATATAGGCGTGGCAGTAGCGGTAAAAGATGGTCTTGTTGTGCCTGTGGTGCGTTTTGCCGACAGCAAGTCGCTCTCGCACATTGCTGCCGAAGTGAAGGAGCTGGCACAAAAAGCGCACGATAAAAAACTGCAGCCTGCTGACTGGGAGGGCAGCACCTTTACCATATCCAACCTGGGCATGTTCGGTATTGAGGAATTTACTGCCATTATCAACCCGCCCGATGCGTGCATTCTGGCTGTAGGCGGAATCAAGGAAACGGCAGTGGTGAAGGATGGTCAGCTGGTGCCCGGCCATGTAATGAAAGTAACCTTGTCGTGCGATCACCGTGCTGTGGATGGCGCGGTTGGTGCTGCATTTCTCAAAACACTGAAGAGCCTGCTGGAAGACCCGGTTCGGATACTGGTTTGATGGATAATTGCAAACCGTAAGTGCCCGCAAGCACGGCCAGAACAGGATTTGTTGTAACGCATTGAAAAAATCATGAATAAGGTTCACTCCACAACCGTCATAGCAGTAAGGCATAACAATGCACTGGCCATCGGTGCTGACGGGCAGGCTACCATGAACGCTTACGTGGTGAAGCGCAACGTAAAAAAAATACGCAAGTTGCTCGAGGGCAAAGTAATTGCCGGCTTTGCCGGCTCTACTGCCGATGCCTTTACTTTGCTGGAAAGGTTTGAGGAAAAGCTGAACGGCTACGGGGGCAACGTTAAGCGCGCTGCTATTGAGCTGGCCAAGGACTGGCGCATGGATCGTTATCTGCGCAGGCTTGAATCCATGCTGGTGGTAATTGCAAAAGATGACCTGCTGGTTATTTCTGGTAACGGAGATGTGCTCGAACCCGACAGCGATGTGGCTGCCATCGGCTCAGGAGCTATGTATGCCCAGGCAGCTGCGTTGGCGCTTAAAAAACACGCTCCGCATTTAACTGCCGAAGATATTGTGCGTGAAAGTCTTCAGATAGCTGCCGATATCTGCATTTACACCAATCACAATTTTACCATCGAAAAGTTGGGTTAACTTCACCCGGAAGTTTCCTCTATCGCCTCTATGATGCGTGAACAGGCTTCCTGTATTTCATCATCACTGATTGTAAGCGGTGGTGCTATACGGAAGCTATGCGGATGCGATAAAAACCAGTAGCCGATAACCCCTTTTTCTTTGGCACGTAGCACAATGCGGTTTACTCTTTCCGCTGTATCGAAGTCAATCGCAAACATTAACCCGATGCGTCTTATCTCACGGATATCTTTGTGCCTGAGCAGCTCTTCGAACAATTTTCCTTTTCTTTCCACGTCCGCCAGGATGTTTTCTTCTTCCATCACCTGCAGCACAGCCAGAGCCGATGCACAGCACACCGGGTTACCGCCAAACGTGGTGATGTGGCCCAGTGGAGGATCATGGGTGAGGACTTTCATGATTTTTTTATCGGCAATGAAGGCACCAATCGGAAGCCCGCCACCAAATGCTTTGCCGATGGTGAGCACATCGGGCACAATGCCGTAGTGTTCAAATGCGAAAAGTTTTCCGGTGCGTCCCATACCGCACTGTATTTCGTCCAGGATAAGCAGTGCCCCTGTTTCATTGCACCGTTGGCACAGGGCTTTCATAAATTCAGCAGAGGGGATGCGCACACCCGCATCGCCCTGAATGGTTTCCATGATTACAGCCGCTGTGCGCCGGGTGATTTGGACAAGATCAGCGGGTTCATTGAAACGGATGAAACGCACATCGGGCAATAACGGCCGGAAGGCATATTTTTTCCGTTCATTGCCCGAAACACTCAGCGAGCCATGTGTGCTGCCGTGATAGGACTTGTAAAAAGAAACGATCTCCGTCCGGCCCGTATATCGCTTGGCCAGCTTCAGTGCGCCCTCGTTGGCTTCGGTGCCGGAGTTAACCAAATAACAGCAGTTGAGTGATGGAGGCAGCAGGCTAACGAGTTTTTCGGCAAGGTTGTTGGGTGTGGCCTGAATAAATTCACCGTACACCATTACATGAAGGTGCCTGTCAGCCTGGGCTTTGATGGCTTCAATAATTTTCGGGTGTCCGTGTCCGAGGTTACTCACGCCAATTCCCGAAATCAGGTCCATGTAGCGTTTGCCATCAGGTGCATACAGATAGATACCCTTTGCCCGTTCTACTTCAAGCAGGTAGGGCGAGTCGGAGGTCTGAGCCAGGTGGTTGAAAAAGATATCAGCACTATAAGTGTTGCCCATAAAAAAACAGCCCGAAATTCTGAAATCCTTTTCAGGAAAAGTACTTTTTTTCAGGTGAAGTTTGTAAAAAAAGGTTGTGGCCTTATCTTTGCGACACTTTTTTAAAGGCCCGTTCGTCTAGGGGTTAGGACATCAGATTTTCATTCTGGTAACAGGGGTTCGATTCCCCTACGGGCTACGCGAAAAAGGTGCGGTAAGGCACCTTTTTCTATTTCATCTGTGCAGGCCCATCCGTTGCGGGCTGCCCGCCTGGTACCTGCAAATGGTTGTGCAGGGCACGAAGGGGCAGTTTCTCAGAATAGGATTTCCATATCCTTGTAAAAAAAAACCGCCTGTTGGCATACAGGCGGTTAAACAACGGCTCAAAAAAACAGCATTTACCGGATCACTTCTTTAGTGGTTCCGCACGACAACATCTGCGCACCATAATACGGGTTTTTCACCTGGCTGTCCAGGCTTAGCCAATAAGCACCCTTGCCGTTATTTGCCATGGGGCAGTGTTGGTAATAAATGGTTTGTCCTGCTCCGGCGCTTTTGAGCAAAGCATACATATTGACCGACAGCGTTACAAAATGATCGCGCTGGTGCCCGATGTCGGTGGTTTCTTCAATATGACCGGCATCGAACAACAGGTCGGCCTTAAGTTTTTTCCAGTTGCCTGCCGCTGATGCCGGAAGCTGCGCGTCAGTCACCTCCTGAAGGGCGGCCACCAGGTCTTTTGCCCGGGCAGCAGCAAGGCTTCCATCTGCTTTTACAAGGGCATCTTTCAGGGCCATATAACTTAAAACCACTTTTTTAAGCGGATGATCGCTTGCTAAAGAAGATAAGGTTATCAGCCATGCTGTAATTAAAGTGAGGATTTTCATGGGTTTTGAATATTTGGGTTAGACAGATGATATATTGTAAGCGTGAAAAAGATACGGAACACTTCTGTATCTCCTTACCTGCATTATGGCCTCGGGAGGCACCCAGACGTGGAACTGCGCGTTCGAAGAGGCGGTGATCTGATAACCACCTGTGTGTTTCATTGGTTCGTTAATGAACAACCCATAGTTTTCGGCCAACAGCACAGCACAACACATGCAGGAGTGCGAACAAGGGCAGGCAGTGTTGCAGCACGTTGATTCCGGACAGGTTTCGGAAGCGTGGAGAGGCAAGGTTAACTTGGGTATGGGCTTTGCCTCCGCATACTGCGGGTTATCGGTAGGGTGTTTAGCGGTTTCACGGAAGTTTGCAGGGCATGCTGCTGCACTGAACAATACGGGCAGAAAAGCAAAAAGGATAAAAGGGCGCAGAATCATGCTGATGTTCAAGCTCTCAGAAAAAGTATTTAAAGGTACAAAAAAGCTTTCATCTCACGTATCTCAGTGGTGTGGTTGCCATGCCGGCGGATCATAATGCCAGGCCTTTAGCAAGGTGAGGTGTTTCTGTGCGATTAGGTTTTTTGCTTGAGCCACCAGAAGCAGGTGGTGATAATCGCTCAGGCTAATCAGTTTTACTTTTTGTTCTGTAAACTGCTTTTCGGCTACGTCCAGTCCATAAGTAAATACAGACAACATACCCACTACTTCAGCGCCTGCCGAACGCAGCGCTGAAACGGTTTTCAGTGAACTGCCCCCTGTGGAGACAAGGTCTTCCACCACTACTACACGCTGGCCCGCAGTTATTTTCCCTTCTATCAGGTTTTCGAGGCCGTGGTCTTTGGGTGCAGTTCGTACATAGACGAGCGGTTTCTGCAGGGCATCGGCAATAAGTGCGGCCTGGGGTATGCCGGCTGTGGCAACACCGGCAACGACATCTGCAGCGGAAAAATTGCGGTTCAAAGCTTCGATCAAATGGTTTTTGATGGCCGTCCGCACTGACGGATACGACAGCGAAAGGCGGTTATCGCAATAGATGGGCGACTTCCAGCCGGAAGCCCAGGTAAAGGGTTTTTCCGGGTTGACTTTAATGGCGCCAATATCGAGCAACAGGGCGGCCACTTCCTGCGCCGAAGGCGGGTAAATTTGTACAAAGCTCATGGTTTAATTTGCCCTAAATTGATACAAACCGGATTACAAATCAATAAAGCACTAAAAATCATAAAAACTTACACCACCTCTTGTGTACAATCGAATATTTTTTTGTTTTGCAGCTATGCACATTTGTATTCCCGCTGTATGAATTTGTTCGTCAACGACATCCTGATGCGTATTTATAAGGTTGACGAAGCACCGCAGGCCGGCCGTTATAATTATGTTTTGGATGCCCGCACCGAACCGATAACCCAGGCAAAGCTGGTGCATCATGTATGGGTACAAAACGTGGAAGAAAAGCAGCTGGATGAAATTCTGGCTATTCTCAATTCCAAGGTCCCCTTTGGCTTATGGTCGCTCCATTTAACTGTTTCGGATTACGACCACATCAAGAACTATCTCCGAAGTAAATTCAGCCTGGTAAAGGCAGCGGGGGGCCTGGTTCGTAAAAAAGATAAGTTTTTGATGATATACCGGCTGAAAAAATGGGATTTGCCCAAAGGAAAGAAGGAGAGGGGCGAAAGATATCGCGATACTGCGGTACGCGAGGTGGAAGAGGAATGCAACATTAGCGTAAAGGCAGGCGCCAAAATCTGTACCACCTGGCATACGTACACCATGAACCGCAAACCCATGCTGAAGAAAACACGGTGGTATGTGATGGATCTGATAGATGATTCGAAAATGAAGCCCAGCGGTGAGGAAGATATAGAAGAAATTCGTTGGATGAACCCGAAAGAAGTATACCATGCGCTGGAACACTCTTACAAGTCCATCAGTTACGTGTTTGAGCGATACTACGAGCTGATTGAGGTGGCTCGTTAAAGTTTATAGGGCAGAAAAGCCGATACATCGCCCCCATAGCGATGTACTTCCCGTATAATGGAAGAGCTTATCCAGGCAAACTGCGGGCTGGTGATTAAAAAAACAGATTCCAGCTCTTCATTCAGTTTGCGGTTAACCTGTGAAATGCTGTTTTCGTATTCAAAGTCGGTGGTGTTGCGCAATCCGCGCAAAAGGTATCGCGCCTGATGTTTTCTGGCAAAGGCTGCGGTCAGTTCGGCATAGGTGGTAACCGTAATGGCCGGATAATCTTTAAAGGTACTTTTTATACGATCCACCATCAGATCAATGTCAAAGTACCGGATGCTTTTTCCGCTGTTGTATCCGATGGCAATGATGATTTCATCAAACAGCTTTAATCCGCGCAAAACAATGTCCTCATGCCCTTTGGTGAAAGGATCAAAAGTACCCGGAAACAAGGCGATGCGTTTCATGTAACAGTTGTTTTCAGGACCGGAACAGCCTGGACATATTTATCACATCAAAATACTGATGATCCTGGATTTCATCAAATACATAACCAAACCGCATAACATCAGGCCGCTTGCCGTAAGTGATAGTTTGAATGTATTTATAAAATTCCTGGTAATGCGGAGAATTTTTTCCGACAAATCCCCACAGAATAACCTTCCCCTTGCGCTGATCCATGCCCAATGAGTGCATGACCAGCATGATACACCGGATGTAGTCGTCAAAACTGTGAATGGGAAACTGGTTGTAGTAGCGCAGTTTGCCCTCTTCGGCCGAAAGAATATGCAGCCGGAACCTGTCTACAAAAATATACAACGGGTTATCAGGATAAGCACTGGTTTCGTTTAACGTTCCTTCTATCAGGGCGCAAGACTGGTGGATAAACACCGGATTATTCTGGGGATAAACGGAGAGCAGCCAGTTTCTGATGGTTGCCGGCAGGGCAAATGCGGTTGCCAGGCCACTTTCCGTATGCCGGTAAAACAGAACATCTTCGGATGGGTGGATGCTGGCGTTGCAGTGCAGGTATTGGGCTGCAAATGCAGGTTCGAACAGGCTCAACGGTATCTGCACAAAAGAACCGGTTTTTATACCCACCCGAATGTTCTTCCAGAATCCTGCTGTTAAAAAAGGATGCCGGTCAAAAACCTCCTGAAGTGCGGCAAGCCAATCCTCATCATTTTTCGAGGAAGGGAAAACGTAATCCTCAAGCCACAACGCCCTGTGCAAAGTTTCGTCATAGACCAATACTTGCAAGTCGTGACGGCCGGTGAGCAGGGCAAGGTTGTAGTTACCAATCTGATCTTCATCAAATTGTTCATCCCGGATTTTTTTCAGCAGCCGGTATGGCGTGGTGATTAGCTGCACATTATTCCCAGTTACCGCTGGTGGTTACATCGGTGCGCGAGCCAAACCGAAGCGGCTTGCGGTTTTTTGCTTCGTTGGTTTCTTTCCTGTCGGGGTTAATGGGCGCAGGGTCTTTAACCTCAATAACCCAAACCTTTAAACCATTACGGTCAATCTGGCCGGTATAAATGTCGAATGTTTTACCGGAACCCGGAACAATGCTCAGGTTTTTGATGTCAACATTGGGATTAATCTGATAGTCCCAGAACGTGATTAGGTTCTGACCTTGTTTTATTTTATCCCCCGGTTTCACATCGGCTAAGCTGCTTACGGTCCCTTTATCCAGGAAAGATACATCTTCTATCCTTTCATTTCCATCACGCTTAAATGCATAGGCCTTTTTCCCTTTTACCACCAGGTCGCCTACCTGTACATAAAACCTGACAAATTCACCGTTGCCGGAAGCGTTAACTGAATAGGTCTTTTTAAAGATTTTATCTTTGGCTGACATAAAGCCAAGCGTATCAAAGAACACCTTTACACAGTCTACACCATAAGCTGCAGGTTTGATCACCTCCCTGCGCTGGATAATGGGCACCTGTCCGTTTTCAATAAAATTAATCAGCGAGTCCCAGTTGCTGGTGTAGCGTCCGTATTGTTCAAGGAACACCTTTTCGGCTTCGCGTATCACGGCCAGTTTATCGATGATTTGCTTCTCTGTAACTTTAATATTCTCCGTAAATTCGATGGTTTTGGCGATGCTGTTGTACAAATAATAGCCCATGGCAACAGCCACGATAAACAATACAAAGGCTATGATTTTAGTCAGGTTCATTGCGTTAAGGTTTAAGGCTACAAGTATAGGGATTTTGACAGGTATAATACAAGGTAAAACCTGTGCGAAAGGACTAAAAACGATAAAAACCGGTTAGATTCTTGAGGTCACCGGCAAGCTGGCAGAACCTAAACATTCCGTGCTTCTCCTGGGGTGGTATGGTGGCTATTTCATTCCACGATAAAAAACGTACCTCCCGGATAACCTGACTTTCTGTTTCCGGATCCCAGCCCGTACGCAGGCTTCCGGATTCATACTGAACTTCAAAAAACAACTCTACTGCATGCAATGGCGGGGCTATAAATTCACCGGCAAACAGGTAGCGGATGGTATGCACCACAAGGCCCGTTTCCTCCAGGAATTCCCGCTCAACAGTCTGGCCGGCTGTTTGTCCGAACAATATTTCGCCTCCGGGGGGCGCCCAGAAAGACGGTCGCCCCAGTCCGGCATGATTAACCAGTAATAACCGGTTATCAATCCAGCACAATCCGCTTGCCCTTACCCTGAGGCGGTTTCCGTACGCGCTAATAACCTGTTCTTCCATCCGGGGTTACCTCTTTAAAAAGTGAATTATTTAACCCGAGGTACCAAAAATACTTTTGGCACAATAATTTCTATACCATTCTTGTTAATAAGTTAATTTTGAACAACCAACAATTTATGAAGCGAGTTATATTGTTCAGCGGACTTATTTTAAGTGCAGTTGCCGGGGTTTTTGCCCAACAGCAGCCCTCCAAACCGGCATCCGGGCCGGTGCTTACGCTCAAGCAAACCACCCACGACTTTGGCGATATCCGCCAGGGTGATGTAGTAGAGCATGTTTTTGAATTTACCAATACGGGCAATGAGCCGCTCATTATTCAGGACATCCGCATTACATGCGGATGCACCCAGCCCAAATGGCCCAAGGAACCAATCATGCCAGGCGGAAAGGGCGAAATCAGGGTAGGTTTTAACAGTGCCGGTAAAATGGGTATTCAGACCAAATCATTGCCCATTATTTCCAATGCCATCAACGATCCGGTTATTACATTCACTACGAATGTGTTGCCGAAGAACCCGCAATAACACCTGACGAATTCAAGATACCTGCCATCAAAACTGACCCTGGTGTGGGATCAGTTTTTTTTGTTCAGCGCACTGAACAGCGCCAGCCAGCCGGCAATAAGACTTGCACCGCCAAAAGGCGTGAACCATGCCGCCTGCCGGATGCCGGTTAAACTTAAAACATACAGGCTTCCGCTGAAAAGAAGAATGCCTGCAATGAACAGCCATGCTGCCGCATATAACCTTTTAGGGTAGTAGTGAGCCGAAAGGATGGCCGTAAGTGCCAAAGCAAATACGTGATAAAACTGATAGCGCACGGCAAGCTCATAGGTGTCGATCCGCTGGTTGTGCGCGAGCGTGTCTCTGAGAGCATGTGCACCAAAGGCGCCCAGCGCTACAGCCAATGCGCCCAGTAATGCGGCAGCTTGGAAAATCCGGGTTGTGTTCATTTTCTTTCGCCAAAAATAGCAGTTCCTATGCGTACCATGGTGCTGCCTTCTTCAATAGCTATCCGGTAGTCGTGGCTCATGCCCATGGAAAGTATTTCCATGTGCATCTGCTCCGGAAGGTTTGAACTTTTTAATGATTCAAATAACTGACGCAAAGATTTAAATTCTCTTCGGATTTGCTGTTCGTCCGAAGTAAAAGTGGCCATGCCCATTAAACCAAGAATCCTGATGTGCGAAAGAGAACTGACTTCTTTTGTGGCGATCAGATTTTCAATCTCAGCCTGCGAAAAGCCATACTTGGTTTCTTCCTGCGCAATATGAACCTGAAGCAAGCACGATACGATGCGATTAATACGTTGTGCCTGTTTATTTATTTCCATCAGTAGCTTCAGGCTGTCAACCGATTGAATCAGATGGATAAAGGGCACAATGTATTTAACCTTGTTGGTTTGCAGGTGGCCAATCATATGCCATTCGGCCTGAGGCAGGGCCCGGGCTTTGGGCACCAGTTCCTGTACCCGGTTCTCGCCGAAGGCCAGCTGCCCGGCTTCCAGGGCTTCGCATATCCGCTCAACAGAGTGATTTTTGCTCACAGCTACCAGGCGTACATGTGCCGGCAGGAAAGCTTTTATCTGCTCAATCCTCTTTTTAATATCCATTGTTTATTTTTGGCTGCCCAAAAATACCACCGAACAGCACATACACGTGGCCATACTTGGAAACTTGTTGAAAAAAGGAATACGCCTGCGCGAAATGATGGAGCAGGAGTACACCGCGCCATTTGATTTGCAGAAAAAAGAACTGAAGGAGCTGCTGATGGCCGCCAGCCAGACAGAATTTGGCAAGTACTATAACTTTGCCGACATCCTCAGCGCCTTTCGGAAGGGGCCGCGGGAGTTTTACAACCGCTACCGCCAGAACGTTCCCATTCATACCTATAATAAAATCTTCAACGAATGGTGGAAACTTTCACTGGCAGGTCATAAAAACGTATGTTGGCCGGGAAGGATAAAATACTTTGCACTGAGTTCGGGCACTTCCGAATCTTCATCCAAACACATTCCGGTAACGAAAGATATGACCCGCGCTATCCAGAAAACCAGCGTCAGGCAAATTCTTACACTATCGAAATACGACCTGCCGTCTGACTTTTTTACGAGCGGAATTCTGATGCTGGGCGGGAGTACGCACCTCCATAAACGTGGCAATTACTTTGAAGGCGATTTGAGTGGCATACAGGCGGCTAAGCTGCCTTTCTGGTTCCAGCACTTTTACAAGCCCGGAAAAAAGATTGCTAAAACCCGTAACTGGGATCAGAAACTGAATGAAATTACCAGAAAAGCTGCCGACTGGAACATTGGCATCATTGTGGGAGTACCCGCCTGGCTGCAGATTCTGCTTGAGAAAATTATTGATTACTACAAAGTTGAAAACATCCACCAGGTGTGGCCCAATCTTCGGGTATATGTGCATGGTGGTGTGTCATTTGATCCCTATCGCAAGGGATTTGAAAAACTGCTGGGTCGGCCCATTTATTACATCGAAACCTACCTGGCTTCCGAAGGTTTTATTGCCTTTCAGGCTTATCCGAACCGCAAGTCCATGCGACTGGTGCTGAACAACGGGATATTTTACGAGTTTGTACCCTTTGTAGAAGATAACTTTGACGCACAGGGCGATATTAAACCCGATGCCCAAACGCTGCTGATTGATGAAGTGGAAGAAGGGAAGGAGTATGCGCTGTTGCTTTCAACCTGTGCGGGGGCATGGCGTTACCTGATTGGCGATGTGATTAAGTTTACTTCGCTGGAAGAGTCTGAAATTGTAATAACCGGGCGCACCAAGCATTTTCTCAGTTTGTGTGGTGAGCACCTTTCGGTTGAAAACATGAACCGGGCCATTGAGCTGGTATCGCAGGATTTAAATGTTGCACTTCCTGAATTTACTGTGGCGGGCGTTCCGCATGGTTCGTTGTTTGCGCATTACTGGTATGTGGGTGCAGATCGGCACGTTGATGCAAAAGTGGTTCGCCAGCACCTGGATCAACATTTAATGGCACTGAATGATGATTATGCCGTTGAGCGCAGTGCTGCACTGAAGGAAATTTATGTGGAAGTTTTGCCGGTTCATGTTTTTTACGACTACATGAAAGCCAAAGGAAAAATAGGCGGCCAAAATAAGTTTCCACGGGTTATGAAAACCAAGCAGCTGGAAGACTGGCGGGCCTTTATCAACAATGTCAGCAGGGATTTCACCTCAGTTTATCCGCAGCCCTAGTCCTGCAAAAAATTATTCAGGAAAGAAGATTTGCTGAGCAGCCAGATAAGAAAAATCAAGATTGCCCAGCGCAGATAGATAAAGTAATAATCAGCAGTATTGAGATACCGGCTTTCTTTGATTTCACTCTTTTCAAGGATATCGATTTCGTCAAACACCTGTTGCAAGGCACGGTTGTCGGTAGCGCGGTAAAATCGTCCTCCGGTAATGGCAGCAATTTCGCGCATGGTAGATTCATCCACTGTGTTTTCCAGGTACTGGGTTCGGCCAAAAAAATCCTTTCCGAAAGGTACGCGGCCCTCTTTTCCGATGATGATGGTATAAACTTTTACACCGTAAGAGGCGGCCAGTTCGGCAGCGGTATGCGGATCAATGTTGCCGGCATTGCTGTCGCCATCGCTCAGCAGAATGCATATTTTGGAGCGTGCTTTCGATTCCTCCATGCGGTTGAGCACCACTGCCAGTGCGCTGCCTATGGCGGTTCCTTTGATGTCGATGAGGCTGAAGTCCATGCTTCTGATATAGGTGCGCAGTAAATCATAATCGGTGGTGAGGGGGGCGAGCGAATAGGCATCGCCCGAAAAAACCACAATGCCGATACGGTCCTGAAACCGGCCGTTAACGAAGTCAATGGCCACGCGTTTGGCTGCTTCCAGCCGGTTGGGGGAAAGATCTTCAATTTGCATGGATCGCGAGATATCCACCGCCAGCATAATGTCGATCCCTTCGGTCCATTGCTCTACCTTTTCGCTGGTGCGCTGGGGCCGGGCGAGTGCCACAAGAATTAACGAAAGGGTAAGCAGCAACAGCAAGGGCTGAAGCAGCCACAGCCGGTTGTTCCCGGAGGTCGCCTTCCAGTCGTTATCGGTCAATGCCAGACTCAGTTTATTTCCGAAACGCCTGAACCATAGCCAGCGTAGAATAAAAATAGCAGGGATGGCCGCCAAGCCGTACAGCCATTCCGGTTGTGCATAGGTGAAAGAACCGGCCACGGACGGATAAAACCACTGAAGCGAATACCACGGAAAATCAAGCGACTCGGCCATGCTCAACTTGTTGAAGTTTTTCATGAAAAAAACGGCTGGCCTGCTGTTTCAAAGATTCCAGCGGCTCCGTAACCCGGTGTTCAAAACCGTAAATGCTTCGGTCTATTTGCCGGAGTGCATCGTGAATGCTGTCATTCTTCAGCATCTCATAAATTTCTTTGGTGGTGAGCCTGGTCAGTGGCTTTCCGGTTAGTGATTCTACGTACTTCTTCCACAACGCTGTTGCAGCTTCGGCTGTTGCCGTACGAAACTGTTGGTGCAGTTGCTGCAAAAGGTTATCAAATTCGGCACTGAAGCGGGCATAATTTTTTTTCAGCCGGCGGGCTGTGAAATATGCTTTTATCCGTTTTCCAAACAGCACCCAGCACAGCAAAAGCACTGCTGCAAGCACCATGATTATAAACCCGGCAATCACATAGTTGAAATGGATGGGTAGTTCCTGTTGCTGCGTGTTGGTTTTCAGCGGCAGTTTTTGCAGCGGTATGGTATCGGGCGGGGTGGCCTTTACAAGGTGTTGTAAGGCTATGGTATCGGCCCGGGCATAATATTTGGTGGTATCGGCTGCGCGGACAAGAAATACAGGGAGCGAAAGGGTAAACTTTTCACCGATTTCAAAGGTGGTTAGTTCGTATACTGCACTGTCGTAACTGATCTGGTTTACCGTGCGGGTGGTGAAATATTTTTTTTGAAGCAGTTCGAACGGACTGAAGTTATAAGTTGAATCCGGAAAAATAATATCTAGATGAGCGGGGTAGCGGGCTGTGAGGTAAAACTGTACCGGCTGGCCGACTTTTACCGAATCATTTAAAAACCCGTTTTCGACCCTTACTCCCTGGGCATTTGTTTGCCAAACGAAAAACAGTGCGATATGAAAAGTAAAAAGTTTCATCCTGCGCTTATGACTTCTTAACGGTTCGGTTCCGCGTTTTGAATAACTGCAGCAGATGAGGGACAAAGTCTTCACCGGTTTTAACCGAAATGAAGTTTATCTGGTGTTTACGGCAAAGTAAGGTAAGGGATGTCCCTCTGTTGATAAAAATTTCCCGCAGTCTTGCCGGGAATTTTCCAAACGAAGTGTTCACCCAATACGTGGTCCGGGCTTCGGGATCCATCACAGGCACTATACCAAGTTTGGGCAATGTGTTTTCCCTTGCATCGGCCACCCGAATGCATATTACATCGTGTACTCTTGCCAGGGCTTTCAATTGACGTTCAAAGTCTGTATCAATAAAATCAGAAATCAGAATGATGATGCTTCTTCGGTGGATGGTGCTGAGGGCAAAGGTAAGCGCTTTGCTGAGGCTGGTTTTTTCTGATCGCGGCTTAAGATTGGCAAGGGCATGGATTATCCCGTAGGCCTGTGTGATGCCCTTGGCAGGTTTAATGAACAATTCGCGTTCATCCGAAAAGCAAATAAGGCCCACATGGCTGGATTCTTTCACGGCAGAGAGCGCCAGCACTCCGCAGAGTTCGGTGGCAAGGCTGAGCTTGGTTTGCAGGGCAGAACCAATGAACTGCGAGGCGCTTACATCGATAATAAAATATACGGTTTGTTCTTTCTCTTCGCGAAAGGTTTTGATAAAAGTGCCGTGGCCTTTTGCCGTTACATTCCAGTCTATGGCACGGATGTCATCGCCATATTGATAAGGCCGTACGTCATCAAATTCCAGTCCCGTGCCCTTGAATACCGACCGGAAGTCGCCCTGCATGTGGCTGTTTATGGCTTTCCGTATCCGTATTTCGTAGTTGCGCAGTTTCTTGAACAGCTCTTTCATCGGGCCCGTAAAAATAGAGATTTGTACGTACTTTGCAGGCGTGATACGATTGAGTGTTTTTGCAGTGTTATGGTTCGGTATGGCATTATCCGGGTGCCGCAAAGAGCAGCCCGAACAGGTTTTGTCCGAACCCGAGATGGCGCGAATCCTGCTTGAGCTGTATATTGGTGATGAAAAAATTTCCCGTGCCTCCATTCCTTATGACTCCGTAACAAAAATTTCGCCTTTGATCCGCAAACGCGTACTTCAGCGACTGGGCGTGCCGGATTCGGTTTACCTGAAGTCCATGGAATATTACACGCAACATCCGGAAAAGCTGGATAAGGTTTTTGGCATACTGGTTGACTCGCTCAGCCTGCGCGAGCAGCGTACCCCTGTCTTTTCGCCCGGCTATGATACACCCTGAGGATTTTGAACAACGACTTGGTTTTGATAAGATCCGTGACCGTTTGAAGTCGTTTTGTGTGGCTGGCCCGGCCAGGCGGCTTGTAGATGCAATTTCATTTTCGGTCAACTACTCGGGTTTAATCAACGATTTACAACAGGTAAATGAGGTTTTGAGGTTGCTTCGGGAGGGTGAATTGTATGACACGACACACTTTCTTGATGACGAGCCTCTGCTGAAAACCATATCGCTGAAAGGCGCCTATCTGGAAGCACCTGACGTGCTTCGGCTTGCGAGGGCCTTAACGGTGCTTTATCAGAACCGAACCTTCCTGGAAAAACAAAAAGAGTCAACGCCAGGGCTATCCACTTTACTTGCCGATGTTCCTGTTGACAAAAAATTCACATCCCTCCTGATGCAGGCAGTGGATGAAGAGGGCAAAGTTAGGAGCACCGCAAGCCCTGAATTATCAGACATAAGAAAAAGCCTGGCAGAGGCGCATCAGCGTTTGCGCAGCACGCTGCAGCGTATTTACCGCCATGCGTTGCAGCAGGGCTGGGTACCTGAAGGAGCTCAGCCTACGCTCCGCAACGGAAGGTTCACCATACCGGTACATGCAGCCAACAAACGCTTGCTCAGAGGTATTATACAAGATGAATCTTCAACAGGTCAGACCGCATTTATTGAGCCAGCCGAAGTGGTGGAAATTGCGAATCAGGTTCGTGAACTGGAGCTGGCCGAAAGACGCGAGGAGATACGGATACTTACCGCAATTACTGCAACCCTGCATGAAGCACTGCCCATGCTCACTCAGTTGTTTCGTTTCATGGCGAAGCTGGACTTTTTGCAGGCCAAGGCCCGCCTGGCAAATGAACTGGACGGTTCTTTGCCCGAAGTGGTTAATCAGCCGTTTCTTCGCTGGTTCCGGGCGCGTCATCCCGCTTTGATATACACGCTGAAAGACAAATCCAGTGTTGTACCATTGGATATTGAGCTGACAGAAAATGAACGGACTTTGCTCATATCCGGTCCGAATGCAGGTGGTAAATCGGTTTGCCTGAAGACGGTAGGGCTGCTGCAATACATGTTGCAGTGCGGTTTGCTGGTGCCCGTATCGCCTGACTCGAAGTTTGGCATTTTTGCAGATATATTGATTGACATAGGCGATCAGCAATCCATCGAAAACGATCTGAGTACGTACAGCAGCCACCTGCAAAACATGGCGTTGTTTATTTCCAGCGCCAAAGAAGACTCATTGATACTCATTGACGAGCTGGGTTCGGGTACCGACCCCAACTTTGGGGGCGCCATAGCGCAGGCCGTGCTTCATGCCTTGCTCCGAAACCGCGTTTGGTGTATTGCAACAACACATTATTACAACCTGAAGGTATTTGCCGAAAAAACACCGGGCATACGCAACGGTGCCATGCGCTTTAATGAAGCTACATTAAAGCCAGCTTACGTGTTGGATATCGGAAAGCCGGGTAGCTCCTTTGCTATGGAGATTGCCGAAAAAACCGGTATTCCTCCCGAAGTATTGAGCGAAGCCAAAGCATTGGCCGGAAACGCATTGTTGAACTTCGACCGGTTGCTGCGCCAACTGCAGTCCGATAGTGCGCAATTGGAGCAAATGCTGGCCGAAGCAGAGCAAACATCCAGGCACCTGAGCCAGCAAAGAACAAAGTTGCAGCAGGAAATTGAATCGATTGAATTTAACAGAAAACGTATAATAGATGAAGCAAAGGCCGAGGCGCGCAGGCTGCTGCAGGAGGCCAACCGCGAAATAGAAAAAACCATCCGGCACATACGTGAAAACCAGGCTCAGAAATCAGAGACACGCAAAGTCCGGGATAAACTCAGGCAGATAGCCCGTAAGGCAGAAGACAGTGTTTCAGGGCATGCACCGGACACAGCAGGCAAGGAAAGTATCCGGCCCGGCGATTTCGTACAACTGGAGGGCCAGCAAGGCAGCGGAGAGGTTATCGAAACTGACGGCAAAACGGCTTTGGTTCAATTTGGTGAGTTCAAAATCCGGCTGGATGTATCCCGATTGAAAAAAACCTCGCGTACGGTGATTAGTAATAAGCCGTTATCAGCACCCAGTGTCATTCCTATCCATGAAAAGCGCCTGCTTTTCAACAATTTGATCGATGTTCGCGGAAAGCGCGTGAAGGAGGCTTTGCCCATGGTAGAGCAATTTATTGATACCGCCATCTTGCTGGGCCAGGCTGAAGTTAAGATCCTGCATGGAAAGGGAGAGGGTATTTTGCGCAAGGCAATACGTGAAAAATTAAAGACCTACCCCCAGGTTGCGTCTCTGGCCGATGAACACGTTGAACAGGGTGGTGCAGGTATAACCGTTGTGGTGCTGAAATAAAAAAGTATGCCGGCAGCGGACAATAAAAAACCTGAGAATGGTTATTGAGTTTATTGCAACACAAACACCCAGGTGCCGTCTACGGTTTCGGAGCGTGCACCCGGATAATTGCATCCGCTGCAAACAAAGGTAAGCGTTAGCTGTCCGGAAGGAGACAGAGTATAGTTGATGGCTACATTATCATTTTGCCGGATAATCTGAGACTCCGCATCATCGCCAAACAACCAGGTGCCTGAAACCGGCCAGGGACTCGGGGCTTCGGTTCCTGACACAGTATAGTTGTAAGGGCCTTTTGGATTGGAAGCATTAAAAGTACCTGAAATGGTAAGGGTAAAACCCGTTTGAATCTGACCAGCAGGCGCTTTTTTATCGGCTCCGTCCAGTGTTACGGAAACCAGGGTCCAGGATTTTTTTAACTTATCCAGCTGAACTTGTTCTTTGGCCGGTGCCGGATTGTCCTTGCCGCAATCAAAAAGAAGCAGGGCAGAAAGCAGTAAAACAGCCGGTGCAGTAATTTTAGTCAGGTACGATCTCATTGCAGATTCTTTTAGTTGTGTCAAGTTTAAGCAAATTTAAGCAAGTAAGCCATATATACGATGCTTTATGGTGTATAGGTAGCTTATGTAACCGGCTTTTTAGCGGGTTTATATGCTTGTATGGCAAGGTGGTGGGTTTCCGGCGGGAACTCCAGCCGGTTGTTGCCGGCAATGATAACCAGCCTGCCGGATCCGTATTTTACCAGGTAGTCGCGGTACCATTGTATGGCCTTTTCATCCAGATTGGATGAGGGCTCGTCCAATAACATGATGGGGCAGCCGGTGAAGAAGCAAAGCCCAAGTTTCAGGCGTTGTTTCATGCCGCTGGAAAAATTGCCGATGAATGTGTTTGTGGCATCGGTCAGGTACAACTCTTCGATGATGCGTTCCGGAGAGAACCCCTGAAGGGCAGGTTTTAAACGCAAATGGAAGAGGATCTGCTCCATCAGGGTCATTTCATCAATCAGCTCCATATAGGGTGCCGTGAAGCTGATGTACGAGTATATGTCATCGCTCTCCACCGGGGCCTGGTTTATCATCAGGGAAATGCTGCCCTCAGAGGGCGGTAAATACCCGGAAAGCATCTGGAGAAGCGTGGATTTACCCGAGCCATTCGGGCCGGTGATGGCGTATGTGTTGCCTGCTGTAAAACTGAAGTTAAGGTTACGAAAAACCCATTCCGTTTGAAATCTTTTTCCCAGGTTGTGTGCGGTAAGCTGAATATCCATGACGACAACCGCTTAATTGCCGGCACCATAACCTTTCATAATGCCACGCTCGGAGGTTTCAATAAACCGGATGATGTAGTCGCGTTCTGGGCTGGGGGGGAGGTTGGTTTTTATCACATCCAGCGCCTTGAGGTTGTTCAGGCCTTTCTGAAAAATGTAGCGGTATATTTCCTGTATTTCTGCAATCTTTTCCGATGAAAAACCTCTTCTGCGCAGACCTACGGAATTAATTCCGGCATAGGCCAGGGGTTCGCGCGCAGCTTTGGTATAGGGCGGAACGTCTTTTCGCACCAGCGACCCTCCGGATATCATCACGTGCGCACCTACTTTTACAAACTGGTGCAGGGCACTGGCCCCGCCAATAATTGCCCAGTCGTCAATGGTCACATGTCCGGCAACCTGAACGGCATTAACCAAAATGCAGTTGTCGCCTATTATGCAATCGTGGGCAACGTGCACGTATGCCATTAACAGGCAGTTCTTCCCGATCACGGTTTTCCATTTATCCGATGTGCCGCGGCTGATGGTTACGCATTCGCGAATCACGGTGTTGTCGCCGATGATGGTTTCGGTCTTTTCGCCAGCAAATTTCAGATCCTGGGGTATGGATGAAACAGATGCTCCCGGATACACTTTAACATTTTTACCCAGGCGTGCACCGTCCCAGATTATCGCACCTGGACCAATCCAGCAGTTGTCATTAATTACCACATCGGCCTGAATGGTGGCAAATGGCTCTATGATAACGTTGTTGCCGATTTTGGCATCGGGGTGTATGTTGGCAAGAGGGTAGTTGTTCATGAATCTTTACGTACTATGCTTGCGGTCATGGTTCCTTCGCACACCAGGTTATTGCCAACAAATGCCCGTCCGTACATTTTTGCAATGCCGCGTTTGATGGGCGCAACCAGATCGCACTGGATAACCAGTGTATCTCCCGGCAGAACCATTTTCCTGAAGCGGAAGTTTTCTATACCTAAAAAATAAGTCCAGTAATTTTCCGGATCGGGCACGGTATTCAATACCAGTATTCCTCCAACCTGGGCCATGGCCTCAACCTGAAGCACGCCCGGAAAAACAGGGTTTCCAGGAAAATGACCGAGAAAGAAGTGCTCATTCATGGTTACGTTTTTAACTCCGGCTACGCTTTCATTATCCAGGTAGATAATTTTATCAATGAGCAGGAACGGGTATCGGTGTGGTAGTATCTGTGCAATTTTGTTGATGTCCATGACCGGCGGGAGGTTGGGGTTGTATTTCGGGCGTCCCTTTCGGTCGGCTTCGGCCATGGCTTTCTTTAGTTTTTTAGCAAACGCCACGTTGGCAGCATGTCCGGGTCGTGCAGCCAGCACCTGGGCTTTCAGTGGCCGGCCTGCCAGCGCCAGGTCGCCCACCATATCCAGCAGTTTGTGGCGGGCAGGTTCATTTTTGTAGCGCAGTTCTACATTGTTTAAAATGCCTTCGTGCTTTACTTCCACTTTGGGTTTGTTGAGCATCCGCGCAATGTTTTCCAGTTCATCTTCCTGCACCACACGGTCCACAATTACGATGGCATTGTTCAGATCGCCACCGCGTATCAGGTTGTTTTTATACAACATTTCCAGTTCGTGCAGAAAGCAGAAGGTCCGGCAACTGGCAATTTCTTTTTCGAACTGTCTGATGTCGTTGAGCGAGGCGTGCTGGCTGCCCAGCACGGGCGAGTTGTAATCAATCATTACCGTTACCCGGTAATCGTCCAGAGGAAGCGCAGCGATCTCAACATTGCGGGCGGCTTCCCGGTAAAAAATTGGTTCCTGTACTTCAAAAAAATCTCGCAAAGCATTTTGTTCTTCGGTTCCGGCCTGCTTCAGTATTTCCACAAACTGAATCGAGCTGCCATCCATTATCGGACATTCCGGGCCGTCAAGCTGGATGATAACATTGTCTATTTCCAGGCCTACGAGCGCAGCCAGCGTGTGTTCAATGGTGCTTACGCGGGCACCGCTCTGCTCAATGGTGGTACCCCGCGAAACATCTACCACATTGTCGCAGTCGGCATCCACAAATGGAGAACCAGGCAGGTCAATCCGTTGAAATTTGATTCCGTGGTTGGGCTTGGCCGGAAGGAAGGTCATGGTGGTTTTGGCCCCTGTGTGAAGCCCAACACCCGACAGGGAAACGGATTTATGAATGGTTTGTTGCTTGATGTTCAGCATGCCGGAAATAAAAGTGGGCAAATTTCGCCCTTTCGGCCGGATATTGCAAACCGGCTATGCATCGTGGTTTTCTTCGTGATTGGCATCGGATACCGGTGCCGGCTTTCGGCCATAAACAACTTCTTCCAGTTGCTTAAGCCGGTAACTCAGGCTGGGCAACTTTTTAAATACCGAGTAGGCCCTGAAATATTCCTTAATGTCGAAGGCTGGATAACCCAGAATCTTCTGTCCTTCTTCTTTGATAGATTTGGATATACCTGACTGCGCCCCGATGCTGGTATTATTTGCAATAACCAGATGACCTG
The DNA here is from genome assembly GCA_036787955.1 of Cyclobacteriaceae bacterium. Lineage (GTDB taxonomy): Bacteria > Bacteroidota > Bacteroidia > Cytophagales > Cyclobacteriaceae > UBA2336. Next base: position 30,114 of record DAIQOI010000006.1, on the reverse strand, counting down.
CAATACCCACCTGCCCGGCAATAACATTGTTTTCGCCGATTTTGGTTGATCCGGATATTCCGGTTTGGGCTGCGATAACGGTATTCCTGCCGATTTCCACATTGTGTGCAACCTGAATAAGGTTGTCCAGCTTAACGCCTTTGCGGATGATGGTGGAGTCGCCCATTAGTGTGGCACAGTCTATTACCGTGTTGGCGCCTATAACCACATCGTCTTCAATAACCACATTACCCAGTTGCGGGATGGTTTTATAGGTGCCATCGGGCTGCGGTGCGAAACCAAAGCCATCGCTGCCAATTACGGTGCCTGCATGAATAACACAGTTGTTGCCTATACGGGTGCCTGCATACAGTTTTACACCGGGATGCAGAATCACATTATTCCCTATCACTGAATTATCTCCCACAAAAGTTTGCGGGTAGATTTTTACATTATCGCCTATAACCACATTGTTGCCGATGTAGCTGAAAGCACCGCGGTAAATGTTTTTTCCCACAACACAGTTTGTACCGATATAGCTGGGCTCTTCAATTCCGGTTTTCTGAAAGCTGATGAGTTTGTGATATTCTTCCAGCAGCAGGGTAAAACTGCTGTACGGGTCATCAACCCGTATAAGTGTGGTGGTTAACTGTTTGCGGGGTACGAACTGTTTGCTCACAATTACAGCCGAAGCTCCGGTGGTATAGATGTAGTTTTCATACCGTGGGTTGGACAGGAATGCGATGTGGCCGGGTTTTGCTTCCTGAATCTTTGCAAGCATGTTGATTTTGGCTTCTCCGTTTCCTTCCACGGTTCCGCCCAGCATCGAAGCAATCTGGTTTACAGTAAATTCCATATCAGGTTACGATGGGGTAGATTTGAGTTTGGTGTTGAATGCCAGCCATTTACAAAGATACGTTTTTGGGCCAGCACAGGTAGTTTTTTTTCACGATTTTGGACAAGGCTTTAATTGTGGGCAGGTCAGAAGCCTGCGCGATGTCAACCGGTTGGCCTTCGGCTGTAAGAATGTTGATTTTCTGTCCCTCGGCATAGGCTTCGTTGGTTACCACACCGGTCGAAAACAGATAGGAGGCATCGGCCCGCAGGGTTTTATATTGCCGAATGATGCCGTTTCTTACCAGTTCGATTTGTGCTTTGCGTATGGGTTCTTGCTGAAGGTTGATTTGAAAGAGCTGGCGCTCGGTAAGCATGCGTGCAAGGGTGCGCAAGATAACATCTTTGTTGCCAGCCCACAGTTTTATGGCTCCGAATAGGTCGTTGTCGTCCAGGCTACCGTACGCATCCAGAAAATCAGGAAGTTGTATCAGGCTCTCGCTGCTGTGCGAATTCTTCAGAAAATATAGCAATGCATCGCTTGCCGGCAAAGGTTCGCCCGCACGTGCCAGCGCACGGGCACGACGGATAAGGTTGACCACCATGCGTTCGGCGCTTAGCGTGGTCTTGTGCAGATAAACCTGCCAGTACATGAGCCTGCGTGCATGCAGAAAATTTTCAATGCTGTACAATCCTTTTTCTTCGACCACCAGCTGGTCGTTGTGCACTCCCAGCACCTCCACAATTCTGTTTACACCGATGGCCCCTTCCGTTACTCCGGTGAAAAAACAATCACGGTGAAGGTAGTCCAGGCGGTCAATATCCAGCTGGCTGGATACGAGCTGATGAAAAAACCTGCGCGGATAGCTGTTGCGGAAGATGTGAAGGGTCAATTCCAGTGCGCCATGAAACTGGCGGTTCAGTTCCTGCATGAATTTGTACGAAATAGTTTCATGGGGCACGCCCGGCAGCAAGGTTTCTTCCAGTGCGTGCGAAAGCGGCCCGTGCCCGATGTCGTGAAGCAAAATGGCAATTACCGATGCCTGGTACTCCTTATCCGAAATTTCTACGCCTTTGCTGCGCAACGTATCCAGTACGCGCATCATTAGATGCATAGCGCCCAGGGCATGCTGAAAACGCGAATGCCGGGCACCGGGGTAAACCAGATCCGTGAGCCCCAGTTGCTTGATATTGCGCAGGCGCTGAAACCAGCGGTGCGAAATAATATCTTCGGTAAGTCCGGGAGGTATGCGTATAAATCCATACACCGGATCGTTTATGATTTTCTTTTTTTTGGATTTTGATTGCCGCAAGATTATGTAACTTGGTAAAAAGTTCAGCGCATGCAAAGATATAGTATTTTGTGGGCCGATGACGAAATTGACCTGCTGAAGCCGCATATCCTCTTTTTGGAACAACGCGGATATGATATCACCCCGGTGAATAACGGCTCAGATGCCATTGAGCTGTGTCAGGAAAAAAATTTTGATGTTGTTTTTCTCGATGAAAACATGCCCGGATTATCCGGGCTGGAAGTGCTCACGCAGATTAAAACAACAAAACCCAATCTTCCGGTGGTGATGATAACCAAGAATGAAGAGGAACACATCATGGAAGAAGCCATCGGCTCGCAGATAGCCGACTACCTGATTAAACCGCTCAATCCTAGTCAGATTCTACTTTCGGTAAAAAAAATTCTGGATAACAAACGATTGGTGCTGGAAAAGACCAACCTGAGTTACCAGCAGGAGTTTCGTAAAATCAGTATGGCATTCATGGACGACCTTACGCATGAAGCCTGGGCCGATTTATATGAAAAGCTGGTGTTCTGGGAGCTGCAGCTCGATATGGCCGGCAATGAAGAAATGGCCGAAGTACTGGAAACACAGAAGTCGGAGGCCAATGCCAATTTTGCCAGGTTTGTCGTTCGCAACTATGAAAAGTGGTTGAACGATCCCAACGCAGACAGACCCTTAATGTCCCATCAATTGCTGAAGAGAAAAATATTTCCCGAGCTCGCGGCAGGCGTACCTGTTTTTCTTGTATTGATAGATAATCTTCGGTATGACCAGTGGAAAATGCTGGAGCCAGTGCTGGCCGAGTATTTTACAATAGGCAAAGAAGACACCTATTATTCGATACTTCCTACCACTACGGGCTATGCCCGCAATGCCATATTCTCGGGTATGCTGCCTTCGGATATGGCAAGGGTTTATCCGGATTTGTGGGTTGGCGAGGACGAGGAGGAAGGCAAAAATAATTTTGAGGATGCCTTCCTGGAGAAACAGTTGCAAAAGCATAATCTGCAGATAAAGTTTACCTACCATAAAATCAAGAATCTGGATGAGGGCAGGGATCTGGCAGGTATGGTGCCGAATTTATTTCAGCATCAGCTCAACGTTATTGTTTACAACTTTGTTGATATGCTTTCGCATGCACGCACCGACATGGCTATGATCCGCGAGCTTGCCCCCGATGAGTCGGCCTACCGGTCTATTACGCGTTCCTGGTTCATGCACAGCCCCTTGTTCGATATACTGAAGAGCATCAGCGAGCGAAGAGCGCGGGTGATAATCACCACCGACCACGGAACCATCCGCGTAAAGCGGCCATTTAAAATTGTGGGCGACCGATCGGTAAATACCAACCTGCGCTATAAACAGGGTAAAAATCTGGGTATTGAGGGCGATAAGGATAAATTGTATCATGTTGCCCGTCCGGAAAAACTGTTTCTGCCCAAAGCCAATGTTTCAACTACCTATGCCTTTGCAATAGAAGACTATTTCTTTGCGTATCCCAATAACTACAATTATTATGTAAACCTCTATCGCGATACGTTTCAACACGGAGGCATCAGTATGGAAGAGATGATAATCCCTATTATTTTCCTATCTTCGAAGAATGCAGGATAAGACCATGTTTTATTTATTCAGGGAAGTCACCGTGGGTGATTTAGATGAGGTAGTTGCAGAAATACTCAGCGAATTCCCTGATGTCCGGGTTTATACATTTTATGGTCAGATGGGAGCCGGTAAGACAACCTTAATCAAAGCTTTTTGCAGGCACCTGGGAGTAACCGGCAGTATGAGCAGCCCTACCTTTTCGTTTGTTAATGAATATCAGAATGATAAAGGAGAAAAGTTTTATCACTTCGATTTTTACCGCATTAAGGATGTGCGTGAAGCCGTGGAAATAGGAGCGGAGGAATATTTTTATTCCGGGGCCTTTTGTTTTGTGGAGTGGCCGGAAAAAGTCGTTCATCTTTTACCAGACAAGTATCTTGAGCTGCGAATTATAGCCGATGATAAAGAACACCGAACTATAGAAGTGCAATTACATGGCTGAAAAGAAGAAAACAGGTTTTGCTGCCCTTGCACAGACCAGCATGGTACCGCAGGAACAGTTGCTGGAAGTGAAGAAAAAAAAGGGTACTTTTTTTATCGGATTACCCAGGGAAATATCCTTACAGGAAAACCGCATCACCTTGACACCCGATGCCGTGGCGTTGTTGGTCAATAACGGGCACCAGGTATGGGTAGAAACCAAGGCCGGTTTAGGCTCTAAGTTTTCCGATCAGCAGTACTCCGAGGCAGGAGCCACTATCGTTTATTCCCCTCAGGAGGTATATAAAGCTGACGTGATTCTGAAGATCGAGCCCCCTACCCAGGAGGAAATTGATTTAATGCGACCCGGGCAGACCCTCATTTCGGCTATTCAACTTGGACACCTGCAGCCCGAATACATACAGGCCTTGTTGAGAAAAAAGGTTATTGCACTGGCCTTTGAATTTATTGAAGATAAGGTGGGCGGCATGCCCATTATCCGGGCCATGAGCGAAATTGCCGGCAGCACGGTTATGCTTATTGCGGCTGAGTACCTTAGTACTGCGCACCAGGGCAAAGGAATTATTCTGGGTGGTATAACCGGTGTGCCTCCTACGAAGGTTGTGATAATAGGTGCGGGAACAGTTGCCGAGTACTCAGCACGTGCCGCATTGGGTATGGGCGCTGAGGTGCAGATTTTCGACAACCACCTCTACAAGCTCAGGCGCATCAAGCACCTGCTGGGGCAGCAGGTTTATACGTCCACCATCGACACCCTCACGCTGAGTGAGTCGCTCAAAACAGCCGATGTGGTAATTGGCGCTTTGCGGGCCGAAAAGGGCAGGGCACGCGTGGTGGTAACCGAAGAAATGGTGAGCAAAATGAAGCCCGATTCGCTGATTATTGACCTGAGTATTGACCAGGGTGGATGTGTTGAAACATCTGAAATAACTACTTTAGATAAGCCGGTTTTCCGTAAGTACGATGTTATTCATTATTGTGTGCCCAACGTTGCCTCACGTGTGGCGCACACGGCTGCCACCGCCCTGAGTAATATTTTTACACCCACCATACTGCGTGCAGCCGAAGAAGGAGGCGTTGAACAAATGATTTTTTCCCATAAATGGTTCATGAAAGGTGTTTATACCTACAAAGGCAGCTTGACTAACGAACATATTGCCCGTAGATTTGGTATGAAATTTAAAAATATTGAACTGCTGATGGCAGCTCGTATTTAGTAATAAGGTGGTTAGACCCATTGGTAAGTAACATGAAAGCTATAGTAAAATCTTCAGGCAGGCTGATCCTGCTTTCGGTTTTCTGTATGGCAGAAGGTGCATTTGCACAACAACGCGTGCTTCCGGAACCCGTTCGGATGGTCAGGGCAATGGATTTGCTGTCCCGCCCTCTTACTTCCATGCCAAATGTAGGCCTTGCGCACCTGCCTCCTGAAGTAAAAGGCGACATTTACCTGGTTCCTTACTGGAATAAAGCAAGCATCATGCTGTATGCTGACGAACAAATTCTGGAAGGACTTGCTGTGAAGTTCGACATCTACCGCAATGAGTTCGATATCCGTTTTTCCAACGGGGTGAGGGTTCTGCCCGGCAGCAAAGTAAAAACGGTGGTATGGGCCGATTCCCTGACACGGCAACTGCGCTACCTGATTAATGCCAGCGACTTTAAGGAAGACGGGGTTCCTATGAAAGGCTTTTTTGAGGTGCTGTCAGACGGTGCCATCCCGCTTTTAAGCTTATCGTACATAGAAGTGCTGGAACCCGATTTTAACCCGGCACTCAATGTGGGCTCGCGCGACATCCGCCTTGTTCAGAAAAGCAATTATTACTATGCCTCAGGCGACCAGGTTTTCAGGATCAAGAGTAAAAAACAGCTGGAAGAGCTATTCCATAAGCATCAGAAAGAGATGAAGGATTTCATGAAAAAAAATCAGGTCAATATCAATAAAGCGTCATCCCTGCGCATGGTGTTCGACTACTACAACTACTATCTGAATAAGCCATCGGATTAAAGCTGGCTAAGTTGTTCTTCCAGCGCCTTAATGCGCGCTTCGGCATCGGCTTTTTTCTTGCGCTCATTTTCCACAACGGATGGGGGGGCACCGTTAACAAACCGCTCATTGTTCAGTTTTTTGTTCACGCTTTCCAGGAAGCCGCGCTGATAATCCAGCTCTTTCTGAATGGCTTCGCGCTCGGCATCGCGGTTTATCTGCCCATTTACGGGTATGATGAATTTCGTGGTGTCAACCAGCATGGACAGGACACCTTGTTTTTCATCCGGTGCGCCCTGAAGAATTGCTTCGATAAATCCAAGTTTTTTAATAACCGGAATAAAACTGCCGGCAGGCATCTCGCTTTCACCGGCTAAGTAAATTGTAAGGGGTTGTTTGGGCGGAATACCTTTCGTGTTGCGGAGGTTACGCAGCTCGCTGATGGTCTGAAAAGCAAAACGCGCTTCTGTAAGGATTTGCATATCCGTATTCCCGCTTTTTGGCCACTCAGCCACTATGAGGTAATCCTTTTCATCCCGGTTCTTTAAGGCATGCCACAACTCTTCGGTGATGAATGGCATAAATGGGTGCAAAAGTTTAAGCTGGGTTTCGAAAAATGCCAGGGTTGTTAGGTGCGTTTGTTCATCAACAGGTTTACCATATTCCGGCTTTACGATTTCAAGGAACCACGAACAGAAATCCTCCCATATCAAGGTATAAACCGTCATCAGTGCATCGGATATCCGGAATTTTGCAAACAGATCATCCAGCTCATCAACTGCCTGGTTTAATCGGCTTTCGAACCACTTACAGGCAATGCGGCACTCTTCCGGTTGTTGGCTTTGTGCTGTGCTCCAGCCCTTCACCAGCCTGAATGCATTCCATATTTTGTTGGCAAAGTTGCGGCCCTGTTCGCACAACTTTTCATCAAATAACAAATCATTACCGGCCGGTGAACTGAACAGCATGCCGGTGCGTACGCCATCGGCTCCGTATTTGGCCATCAGTTCCAGCGGATCGGGTGAGTTGCCAAGCGATTTCGACATCTTGCGCCCCAGCTTATCGCGAACGATACCGGTGAGGTACACGTTTTTAAACGGTTTTTCATGGCGGTATTCGTAACCGGCCATGATCATGCGGGCCACCCAGAAAAATAAAATTTCGGGTGCAGTTACCAGGTCGTTGGTAGGATAAAAATAGTTCAGGTCGGCATTGCCCCTGTTACCATCTTTAAAAACAGAACAATCGAATACGGCAATCGGCCACAGCCAGCTCGAAAACCAGGTATCAAGTACATCTTCATCCTGTCGTATCTCAGTAAATGCTATGTTCCTGTTGCGGAACAACAATTCGGCTTCTTCGCGTGTTTTGGCCACTACATATTCACCGTTTTCGGTGTACCAGGCCGGTATGCGGTGCCCCCACCACAACTGACGTGAAATACACCAATCGCGCACGTTTTCCATCCAGTGGCGGTAGGTGTTTTTAAATTTTGCGGGTATAAGCTGAATGTTATCGTTGAGCACATTTTCCAAAGCCGGACCTGTAAGGGCTTTCATTCTTACAAACCACTGCATAGACAGGCGCGGCTCGATCACTGCGTCAGTGCGTTCGCTGAAACCGACATTGCTGGTATAGTCTTCTGTTTTAACCAGAAAGCCTTCGTTCTCCAGCTTCTTCGCTATTTTTTTCCGAGCCTCGAAACGGTCTTCGCCAACAAACAGGATGGCTTTTTCATTCAGCGTACCGTCTTCATTCAGGATGTCTATGATTTCCAGATTATGCTTAATACCCAGTTCATAGTCGTTGGCATCGTGGGCGGGCGTAACTTTCAGGCAACCCGTCCCGAATTCCATCGAAACATATTCATCTTCGATAATGGGAACCGAACGGTTAATAAGCGGGATAAGCGCACGCTTACCCTTCAGATGTGCGTAACGCGAATCTTGCGGATGAATGCATACGGCTGTATCGGCCATGATGGTTTCTGGGCGCACGGTAGCGATAGTGATGTAATCACTGCTTCCCTCAATCGGATATTTGATGTAGTAAAGTTTGGAAGGTACATCCCGGTAAAACACTTCATCATCTGAGAGAGCGGTTTTTCCAACCGGATCCCAGTTCACCATCCGCAGACCGCGGTAAATGTAGCCTTTGTTGAACAGATCAATGAATACATCTATTACGGCTTCGTAATAATCGGGATCCATGGTGAATTTGGTACGATCCCAATCACAGGACGCCCCCAGTTTTTTAAGCTGTTCCAGGATAATGCCACCGTATTTTTCCTTCCATTCCCAGGCGTACTTTAAAAATTCTTCGCGGGTAAGATCGCTTTTGCGGATGCCCTTATCGCGCAGCATAGCCACCACGCGTGCTTCGGTGGCAATAGAGGCGTGGTCGGTACCGGGAACCCAGCAGGTTTCCTTGCCCTGCATGCGCGCCCTGCGCACCAGCACATCCTGAATGGTATTGTTCAGCATGTGGCCCATGTGCAGCACGCCGGTTACGTTGGGTGGTGGTATTACAATGCAGTAGGGCTCCTTGTCGGGGTTGAAACGACCCCTGAAAAAACCCTTTTCCATCCAGCGCTTGTACCATTTTGCTTCGGTATCGGCAGGGTTGTATTTGGCTGAAATCGGCATCGGCTAAAAAATTGAGCATCAAAATTAGAAAGAAATCCACTCTCTCCGCTTCTGCTACAAATTGCGGATACGCCAGGCCGAAGGGTACAGGTTATTGATTCGGCCGGGAAGTATGTTCAGCCAGCCGAGCGGAAGCGCCTGAAATGCTGCCAGGTGAAAACCTTTTGAGGCAACCGATTTGGCGATCGTTTCTTTTCTCAGATAAGCCAGTGCCTCATCTTTGTGGAGTTGAACAGAAGGAAATGCACCGGCATTAAGGTAAACCGACACGGCCAGGTCGTGCTGCGGTACTACCTTACCCTGTTTGATCTCGGCAATTGAAGTTCCTGCCCGCATTACCCGTAATAATTTATTGATTCGGGCTATGTCCTGGCCAATTGCGGCTGGTGCAAATGAGATTTTTCCGTTTTGCCCGAAAAAAATTGGTTCAAATGGAGCCTGCACATAATTCTTGATGAGCCCGCTATGTTGCTGCGAAATTTGTTGTACATGGCCTTTGCTTTGCACAGGAGGTTCAGTAGTTGTTTTTTGAACAATTGCCATAAAAAATCCTTCACCTTTCAGGCGGTGCGGATAAAAGCGATAACCCGGAACATCACCAGATGAAACAATGCCCCATCCTGCCGGGATATTAATGGATACAAAACGTGCTTTTTTTTCGGTAATGAGCCACAGGATATTTTCTTCATTTTCTATTGTATTAAAAGTGCAGGTGCTGTAGATCAACAATCCGCCCTCTTTTAATGTGGGCCACAGGTTGCTGAGTATGCGCCGCTGCCTGCGCGAACACAGCAAGATATTTTCGGGCGACCAGTGGTTTACAGCCTGCGGATCTTTACGAAACATACCCTCGCCCGAACAGGGCGCATCCAGCACTACAACATCGAAAAACCCGGTAAGCGAAGCAAGGTATGAAGGGTCGTTGTTGGTAACAACCACATTCGGATAACCCCATTTAATAATATTTTCCATGAGTACACACGCCCGGCTGTGGATTACTTCGTTGGCAACCAGCAGACTTTCCGGATGAATAAGCGAGAGCAGGTGAGTGGATTTTCCTCCGGGGGCTGCCGCTGCATCGAGTATACGTACAGGCCTGCGGTGCAAGCCCAGCTGGGTGATTATTTGCTCAAGAAACATTGAACTGGCTTCCTGTACGTAATAGGATCCGGCATGAAAGAGGGGATCCAAGGTAAATACCGGCCGCTCATCCAGATACCTTCCGGTGTTGCACCACGGTATTGCTGAACCCTGCAAGACTGACTTTTTTAAGGGATGCAGCCGCACACTTACCGGCGCATCGCTGGTCATGCTATCCATGAATAAACCATATTCACCGGCAAGGAGGTGTTGCATGTAGGTAGTAAAAGCGGCAGGAAGTTGCATGTGCCCAAGTTAGCTGCTATGTGACAAAAGTATGATGTGTAAAACAAGGGTCTTCATTACTTTTGGGGCATGCAGATAAAAGCCAATGATCCGAAGCTGAAAAGCTGGGTTGAAGTGCCTGCGGGTTCTGATTTTCCTATTCAGAATCTGCCTTTTGGGGTATTTAAAACCAGGTATTTATCGCCAGTAGCAGGTGTGGCAATAGGTAATTATGTTCTGGATCTGGTGTATTTGCATGAACATGGTTTTCTGGACGGACTGGGGCTCCCGCCCGGCATATTCAATCAGCGGTACCTCAACGACTTTATCGCACTTGGCCGGAAACACGCCCGTAAGGTACGCAACAGGATTTCTGAACTTTTGCGCCACGATAATGAAGAACTGCGCGATAATACCGCAGCACGGGAAATAGCACTGATACCCATGCAGGAGGTGCAGATGCTCATGCCGGTACGCGTGCCTAACTATACCGATTTTTACAGCAGCATAGAGCACGCCTCAAATGTCGGTGCCATGTTCCGCGATCCCGACAATCCATTGTTACCCAATTGGCGCCACCTTCCGGTGGCTTATCACGGGCGTGCTTCCTCTATCGTGGTGTCCGGAACAGCTATTCACCGCCCGAAAGGACAGATAAAATTACCCGATTCTAACGCACCGGTGTTTTCGCCCACCCGCAAACTTGACTTTGAACTGGAAGTGGCTTTCATTATTGGTGGCGAAACCAGGCTGGGTGAACCGGTACCTGTTGAAATAGCGGAAGATTATATTTTCGGTCTGGTATTATTTAACGACTGGTCAGCCCGCGATATCCAGCAATGGGAATATGTGCCGTTGGGTCCTTTTCTGTCAAAAAATTTCGCATCTACCATATCGCCCTGGATTGTTACCCTGGATGCGCTGGAGCCCTTTCGGGTAAAGGGCCCGGAGCAAAAACCTGAAGTTTTGTCTTATCTCAGAACTGAGGGCGAAAAAAATTTTGATATTAACCTTGAGGTTGTACTTCAGCCGGAAGGAAGTTCGCCCTGCGTTATTGCACGAACCAACTTCCGGTTTATGTATTGGAATATGGCGCAACAACTGGCACATCATACTGTTAATGGATGCAATGTACAGCCAGGCGATATGATGGCCTCTGGTACTATCAGCGGACCATCGGCAGGCTCATATGGCTCGTTGCTGGAGTTAACCTGGAATGGAACAAAACCCCTTGAACTGGAGGGCGGTATTAAGCGGACTTTTCTGGAAGATGGTGACACGGTAACCTTTCGGGGCTATGCAGAAAAAGATGGTGTGCGAATAGGGTTTGGAACCTGCTATGGGAAAATAGTTTCTTAATTATGAAAGTTTATCCTAAAGAAGTATCAACACCACAGATGCACGCCTACCTGCTGGGCAGTGTATCGCCAAGACCTATTGCATTTGTCAGCACGGTAGACAAGGAGGGCAGGGTTAATCTAAGTCCTTTTAGCTTCTTTAATGTTTTTAGCGCCAATCCACCAATATTGATATTTTCACCTGCCCGTAAAGGGCGAGACAACACGGTGAAAGACACCTACCTGAATGTACTGGAAGTGCCAGAGGCAGTGGTAAGTATTGTAAGCTATGATATGGTACATCAGGCATCATTGGCCAGCGCAGAGTACCCGCGCGGGATTAATGAATTTGAAAAAGCAGGTTTTACAGCAACACCTTCTGAGTTAGTGAAACCGCCACGTGTAGCCGAGTCGCCTATCAGCATGGAGTGCCGTGTAAACCAGGTTGTGGAGCTTGGCAGCGCTGGCGGAGCCGGCAATCTGGTGATATGTGAAGTGCTGCTGCTGCACATCAAGGACGAAGTTCTGGATGAAGAAGGAAAAATAGATCCGCGCAAAGTAGATGCCGTAGCGCGCATGGGGGGAGACTGGTACTGTCGGGCTAATGGTGATGCCTTGTTCCGGCTTCCCCAGCCTGCCAACCGGTTGGGCATTGGCATTGACCGTTTACCGGAAGCAATACGTGCAAGCAACATATTAACTGGCAGCGACCTGGCATTGCTTGCTGGTATAACCGAAGTGCCGGTTCACCTTCGGGATAAAAATTTTTCAACCAGTCCGGAACACCACCGCAAGGCCAAAGAACTGCTTGTAAAAGGTGAAATAGAAAGAGCCTGGGAGGTATTGGCCCTAAACCCCTAAACCCCTAAACCATGGACCAATGAACCATGGACTAACCAACTATGGACTAATTAACCACGGACCACTTAATCCCTATACAGCACTGCTTTAACTGCCTTTATTGTTCTTTCAACGTTGGGTAGTATGGCTTGAATTAACGTAGGGGCGTAGGGCAGGGGTGCATCGGCACTGGTTATGCGGTGAATGGGTGCGTCCAGATAATCGAATGCATGTTTTTGAATGTGATAGGCAACCTCGGATGAGATAGAGGCCAGGGGCCAGGCTTCTTCTACTATTACCAGCCGGTTTGTTTTTTTAACCGACTCCACCACTGCGGCATAATCAATAGGCCTGACAGTGCGCAAATCAATTACCTCTGCTGAAATACCCTCTTTTTCCAGTTCCTGCGCTGCAGCGAGTGCTACTTTAATGATTTTACCAAACGAAACGATGGTTACATCATTGCCCGGGCGTTTGATATCGGCTACGCCAATGGGTATGAGATATTCTTCTTCAGGGACCTCACCCTTGTCGCTATACATCAGTTCGCTTTCCATGAAGATTACCGGGTCGTTATCGCGGATAGCTGTTTTAAGCAGGCCTTTGGCATCGTAAGGGGTAGAGGGAACCACCACTTTAAGGCCGGGGCAGTTGGCGTACCAGTTTTCGAAATTCTGCGAGTGCTGGGCAGCCAGTTGCCCGGCGTTTCCGGTAGGGCCGCGGAATACAATAGGAATATTATACTGTCCGCCCGACATGGAATACATTTTGGCGGCTGAGTTAATAACCTGATCTATGGCTACAAGCGAGAAGTTAAACGTCATGAATTCGATGATAGGCCTTAGTCCATTCATGGCTGCTCCAACTCCGACACCGGCAAAACCCAGCTCAGAAATAGGGGTGTCTATTACTCGTTCCGGTCCGAATTCATCCAGCATACCCTGACTGACCTTGTAGGCGCCATTGTATTCAGCAACTTCTTCGCCCATGAGGAATACGCTGGGATCCCTGCGCATTTCTTCGCTCATGGCTTCACGCAGGGCTTCGCGGAACTGGATTACACGCATAGCATTTTAATTACGAAGCGTAAAAATACATTGGGAAAAGGATGGTTTACAACCACTCAATTACTTTTTCTGAAAAGGTATAAAAAACAAGCCCTGGCATTGCTGCCAGGGCTTGGTGGGTCCCAATGAGATTACGTTTACTTCAATGCATTGCGGAATGCTTCAGTGGTGTTAAACCTGGCAAATTCCAGGTCGGTTAAGGCCATTTCCTTCAGCGAAGGATCGGCTTTTACGGCGTTGGTCAGATTGTTTACCACGCCATCAGCATTGCCTAAGCGGGCGCTTGCCACTGCAGCTCCATACCATGCCAGGGCATGATTGCTGTTAAGGCGTGTGGCTTCGGCAAAGGAGTTCAAAGCGTTTTGATAGTCTTTGTTGAGCACCTGCGCCAGGCCTTTGTTGAAAAGGTTGTCGGCAGTGTTGGAGGCAGCAGATGCTGCACTCACTGCTTCGCTGTAGCGGGCAATGTAAATGGCAGCAGCAGCTTTCACGCCGTTCAGTCCGGCAGCATTATCGCCACGAAGGCCTGATGCCCGGCTGGCATGCGAGTAAGCGGCATAGGGATTGCCCTGCAGCATGGCTACTGATGCAAGGTTGGCGTGTACTTCGGGGGCTGCATTGATGCGGACTGCTATATCCAGTTGAGTTTTTGCTTTTTCGGCCAGCGATGCAGCGTTTGAGGGGTTTTCGATGGCCTGGGCTATGTACGCAGCAGCCAGGTTGTTATGGGCGTTCCAGTTGGTGCCTTTTTTGGTAGCAGCCAGGTAAATCGCTTCCTTCTCTTTGTTATCCGGAGTAAGAGTTCCGGCATACATCAACTCTTCGAAAGAAAGTGTATCGGCTGATAGTGAACCAGAAGTAATTTGCTTGGCCAGCACTAATATTTCCTCCGGAGTCTTTTTGTCTTTTACAGTGAGGATTTCGGTTTTGGCAGTGCGCAGGCCCGGGTACACATCTTTAAATACCTTTTTGTAGGTAGGAAGTTTTTTCATGCGTTTTTCCTGCTCTTCAAAAGTGCCACCCGAGTTGATGATGTTCAGGTATTCAGCTTTTTCTTCGGAAGAGATGCCATTGTAATTGGCCAATGCAGTTTTGAATTCAGTCCAGTCTCTGATGATGGGTTTGAGAACAAACTGTATGTCTTTCGCCTGATCTTTATAGTCATATTTCTTCATTTGATCGCGGTAATACTTTTCAATGGCTTTGGCACGATCGGGCGACAGGCGGCTATTGATGCGCTCGGCACCTTCGGGTGAGTGGGTACCGGTAATGGTTACAGTTTTGGTAACGTTTTTCGAGGCGATAAAGGCATCGAGTTTTTTTCCTTTTTCACTATTGATTTCAGATTTACGCAACACCGATTTACCCTGTTCGAAAATGAAGTCAGGAATAACGATGGGGATAATTTCTTCCTGATCGTTGTAACCATGGGCTGCGAACACGGGGTAGGCAACCGGTTTAACAAGTTTGGAAGTGGCAATTACCCCTACGGCTACATCCATGCGGGGTGTGGCTTTCGACTTGCTGCCTTTTGCTGCAACGCCTTCAACCTGCAGCACACCCGATTTCATGGCAGGCTTGTAGGCAAATGAAAATTCTTTTGATACGCGGGGTTGTTCGGTTGCCGCATTGGGATAGTCGTTGGCATTAAATACAATGGGTTCCAATGCAGTTTCCTGATCACCATACTTGTAAAAAGTGTTGACGGTGTAGGTGGTGCCCTTTTTCAACATTTTAACCGGCAGGTTGGCAGCCATGGAAAAGGTTACCGTATCCTTATGTACTTCCAGCGGGTTCGGGGTTACGGTTAGCTGCTGTTCCTTGGCCATTTTTACCATCTTGGGCAGGGTACACCCTCCAAGGGTAATTAAACCGGTGATAACAAATGCGTAAACTAATTTTCTCATCGGACTTGGTATTTAGGGTTTTTGAAAATGAGTGCCAAAACTACGCTTATCGGCTTTTTTTTGCAATTATAGTTAAAAATTAAAGTTGGGCGCTTTTGCCCGGTTAGGTATGCCGTCCCTATATTTGTATGGCTGATAATATCGTTAAATTGCTGTTTGCAAAGGTCTAACAGTTGGGTTTTATGGTTCAATGGATAAGGCAGATACAGTATTTTTTTGAAGGCCATGCCTTTGGGGTTTGCACCTGGATAGGCGAAAAACTGGGTGTAGCTACCTCTACAATCCGGTTATTTTTTATTTACGCCTCTTTTCTCACTTTTGGCAGCCCGGTGCTCATCTACCTGTTTTTAGCTTTTTTTCTTAACCTTCGCAAATACCTCCGCAGGCGTAATCCGGTGTGGGATTATTGAACAGGTTTTATCGCATAATACGGGTTTTATTTCGGATGAAGTAATCCCATACAATCAGCCCTTTGTACATCATTTCAGCCCGAAAGGGCAGGCGGGTCTTCCAGTGTTGTCGTTTCCTTAAAACTGATTTAAAATGTTTTGCCAGGTTGCCATGGGCTTTGAATACCGCGGCAAAAGCACCAGTTTTTCCCTGAAAAAGAAAGCGCAGAGCAGCAACCCAGTCGAGCGTTATTCGCATGGGCAACTTCCAGGCCAGTTCGCAGGTTGGTAAATGGTAAACAAGCAGCCGCAGGTTGTTCAGAAAGTTAAGGTATATTTTACGCGGGTGGCCGTAGGCCAGTGTTCCGGCGCCAACGTGATACACGACAGATGATCCGGTGTAGTAGGCTTTCTTATTGGCGCGCATGATACGCCAGCAAAGGTCAATTTCCTCCATGTGTGCGAAAAAATCTTCATCCAGTCCGCCGAGGTCTTTGTAAACCGATGTTCGCACCATCATGCAGGCGCCACTGGTCCAGAATACCTGACGGGTATCATTGTATTGGCCTGTATCTTTTTCCAGGTAATCAAATAACCGCCCGCGGCAAAACGGATAGCCCAGTGCATCGAGAAAACCACCACCCGCGCCTGCATATTCAAAAAATTCCCGGTTGTTGCAGGCCAGGATTTTGGGTTGCACCGCTGCTATATCCGGGTGTTTATCCAGCAGCTCAACCATCGGTTGCAACCAACCTTCTGTAACATCTACATCGGAGTTCAGCAGCACGCAGTAGGTTGCATCAATCTGTTGCAGGGCACGGTTGTAGCCACCGCTAAATCCGTAGTTTTTGTCCAGTGCAATAAGTTTCACCGCGGGGAAATTTTTTAGTACAACCTCGCGCGATTCATCGGTGGATGCATTGTCGGCTACTACTATCTGTGCCTGTGGAGAGTGTTTAATAACTCCCGGAAGAAACTGCTGCAACAGGTGAGCTCCGTTATAATTCAGGATGACAACTGCGGTGGATGTCACAGGCAAGAGGTGGTGTTGTTAACGCATCATGCTGCCCAGATCGAGTCCTGGTATATCGGGTAAAATACCTTCGGTGCTTTTGCGAAGTTCTTCCTTTGCCAGCAGTTCGGCATCTTCCAGGGCTTTATTTACCGCAGCCACTACCAGGTCTTGTAATACGGTCCTGTCGGAAGGTTTCATCAAGGCATCATCAATCTCAACGCTCAACAACTGTTTTTTTCCGTTAACGGTCGCCTTCACCATACCGCCACCTGCCTCGCCTGTGGCTTTTATGTTTATCAGATTTTTTTGTGCCTGTTGCAAGCGGGCCTGCAGTTCTTTCATGCGGCCCATCATTTTCATCATGTCCAGCATAGTACAAAAGTAACGTTTTATGCAGGAAGCGAATATTTATTTTTTGCGCAGGAGCACAACTGACCCCGAACGGTTGAAGGTTCGGCCGGCTAAATCGGTTATGCGTGCCACAAAGGCATAGGTGCCTTCCGGCTGTTCGCGCCCCCTGAAGCGCCCGTCCCATCCCTGATCCATATCTGTAGTTACAAACAGTAGTTCTCCCCACCGGTTAAAAATGCGCAATTCAAGAGAGGCAAGGTACTGTCCAAACACTTTGAAAACCTCATTTTCGGCCGGACCCTGCCCATCGGGTGTGAAGGCAGTAGGATAGTACAGTTTTGGTTCCTTGATTATCTCAATCTGATTGCTTATGGCTGTTCCCAGGCCGGCATCGTTGGCTATGGCCCGCACTACATACCGGTATATCTGATTGGTTAAATCCGTAACATCATCGAGCAGGCTGGTGGCTGTACCTGTGTTGAAGGTTTGAACCAAAGTGCCTGTGGCATTGTATTTATCTACCTCGTAATGATTCACTCCGTTCAGCCAGCCTTCGTAGGCAGTCCAGTTCAGGTTGATGGAGTTATCGGAATTCAAGGTTCCGGTAAGGACCATGGGGCACACATCCAGACCTGGATCGGAGTTATTACCACATACATCGCGGTAATTGATGCGATAACAGAAAGACTCCGTGCCGGTGTAATTAATGTCGGTAAAAGTTGCGGTAGTTGTGTTGCCAAGGGGACTGAACATCCCGCTGGCGGGTCTTTTGAATAACGTATAGCTTTCCGGTGAAAAGGCCGGGTCCTGCTGCCATGTGAGTTGCACTTCGCCCATACCCACTACCGCAGTGGTGTTCTGGATGGCGGTGGGTACCAGGGCTGAAAAGGTTTCCCCGCATTTTTCGGCTGAAATGCTTCGGCTGCCATTGGAGTAGTTGGAAGTAACACGATAACAGTAGGTTGTCCGGCAGCTTACATCTGTGTCAGAATAGGGTGAAGAGGGGACAGTGGTAAGCAGGGCGCTGTTGCGCTGAATGGTAAAGTTGGCGATACCCGAAGGATGTGTAGTCCATGTGAGCCGGTTCTCAAGGCTTTGTAATGTCAAATCCAGATCGGCACTGCACACGATGTTGGAATACGAAGTAACCGAACCGGCACACCTGTCGAAAGCGCCCAGTCTGAAACAATAGTAATTGTCGTCAGTGCGAAGGTTGCTGACCGATACAGAAGGCTGGTTGTACACATTTTGCAGAAGCTGAAAGGTGGTGTTATTGTTGGAAGCAATTTCAAGGCGGTAAGCCACATTGGCAGATGAAGTAAAATCCTGTTCAACCGAAGCATTGCTCACAACGCGCAGTTCATTAATGAATGGCGTGGGTAAAACCGGTACTGCTGTAAATGCCTGACCGGCAGAGGTGCAGTTGTCGGCCGCGTTTACATCCTTACCACGCACCGAAATGGTTTTTGAGCCGGGCGTTCCGAAGGTATGGTTATCCACTGCCATGCTTCCTTTTGGAACCTGCACTTCGGGCGAGGCATCGTTGTAGTTGATGATATAGGCATCGTAAAAGGTGTCGGTTACACGCACCTGTACCTGGTTGCCGCTGCAGGTATATAACTCAAATACCGGTGGTTGATTGGGTCGCACGGTTATGATTATCTGGTCAGGGCCCAGTGTTTGGTATAGCACGCTCAGGGTGTAGGTGCCGGGCTGAGTATAGGTGTGGGTAAATACGTTGGTTTGCACAGGTGTGCCATCGCCCCAGTTCATTTCGCAGGGATTCAGTCCGGTACAAAAGCCGGTAGTCACGAGGTTGGCATTGGTAATGGTAACGGTAAGTGAGGCGCAGCCTTTGCGGTTATCTACTTCAAATCGGCCACCCTGGCTTACGTATTGTGCGGACAGCGCCTGTGGAAGCGCCATTGCTGTGGTAATTATCCATGCTTTCAACCTGCGTTCCATTTGCGTAAAAATTCTTCCGATGCTTTCAGGTCGTTGTACAACAAACGGTCTTCATCTACAAACGTCACATGGTTGCGGAAAGTATGCAGCAAATTTTCCAATACAGGCGATGTGCGCAGTGGCTTTCTGAACTCCATAGCTTGTGCGGCTGTAAACAATTCGATGGCCAGTATGCTATAGAGATTGTTTACAATCCGATATACTTTTAATGCGGCGTTTGCACCCATGCTTACATGGTCCTCCTGTCCGTTGGACGAAACAATGGAGTCAACGGATGCAGGGGTGCACAATTGCTTATTCTGACTTACCAGCGAAGCAGCTGTGTATTGAGGTATCATCAGTCCGGAATTGATACCGGGATGCGCCACCAGGTAATTGGGTAATCCGCGCGCGCCCGAAATGAGCTGATAGGTTCTGCGCTCGGATATGTTGCCCAGTTCAGCCAGGGCAATGGCCAGGAAATCGAGAGCAAGTGCCAGTGGCTGGCCATGAAAATTGCCTGCCGAAATGATGGTGTCTTTTTCCGGAAAAATATTCGGGTTGTCGGTAACACTGTTTACTTCGGTTAAAACAACCTGTGTTGCATAATCAAGAGCATCTGCACTGGCACCGTGTACCTGCGGAATGCAGCGGAAAGAGTAGGGGTCCTGAACATGTTGTTTGGGTTGCCTGATAAGTTCACTGCCCTGAAGCAGTTCGTAAATGAAACGAGCTGTTTCAATCTGCCCTTTAAACGGGCGAAGCTGGTGTACCTCCGGCCGGAAAGGCTCAATCCTTCCATCGAACGCATCGAGCGAAAGTGCACTGATGGTGTTAGCCAGTCTAAACAGTCTGTGCGCATGATGAACGGCATATACGGCATATGCCAGCATAAACTGTGTGCCGTTGAGCAGTGCCAGCCCTTCTTTGGGTTTAAAGTGTATGGGATCCCAGTTAAATTTTTTCAGGATTTCTTTTGCAGGGTGCAGGTTGCCTTGCCAGTGTGCATTACCTTCGCCAATCAGCGGCAAACTTAAATGGGCCAGAGGTGCCAAATCGCCCGAAGCACCGAGCGAACCCATTTCATACACCACAGGAGTAATACCGTTGTTGTAGAAGTCCAGCAGGCGCTGCAGAGTAACTTCCTGTACACCCGAATGCCCGTAGGCCAGCGAACGAATTTTTAATAACAACATCAACCGCACTATGTTCTTCGGAACTTCAGGACCAGTACCGCAGGCATGCGATTTCACCAGGTTTTCCTGCAGCTTTTCCAGTTGTTCGGGAGCGATGTGTTTATTGTACAATGAACCGAACCCGGTATTAACTCCGTAAACCGGTCCAGAAGAGTATCTGAGCTTTTCATCCAGGTAGGTGCGGCATCTGCGCACCCGCTGCCATATTTCCTCATCGAGCGCAAGGGTAATGTTGCCTTCCGTCAGGGCAGCGAGGTCACTGAGGGTAATCGGTTGAAGGCCTAAAGTGAAGTTCACGACTTTAATTTTTCTAAAAGTTGTTGCAGGGTAATGGCTTCCTGTTCTCCGGTTTGCATGTTTTTGCATACCAATAATCCGCGCTTCATTTCTTCCGGTCCGAGCACCACGGCCATGGGTATTTGCTTTTTGTTGGCATAGTCAAGTTGTTTTTTGAGTTTGGAACCATCGGGATATAGCTCAGCGGCAATCTTGGCATTGCGCAAGCATTGCACAATACGGAGTCCCTCCTGAAAGGTCGCATCATCCACATGGCATACCAGCACCTGTACACCTGCCTGAGCCTTGGGCGGGAACAGGTCAAGCTCGTGCAATGCATCGTAGATGCGGTCAATACCAAACGAAATACCCACACCCGACAGTTTTTCCTTCGATCCGAATGCCTGCGTTAAATTATCGTACCGGCCACCACCGCATACACTGCCCACGGCAACGTTGTTGATCTTTACTTCAAATATACAGCCGGTATAGTAGCTGAGTCCCCGCGCAAGAGAGGCGTCAAAATATACGTGCAGTGCGTTGTTGCCTGCCTGTGCAAGCATTTCGAAAACTTTGCTTAATTCATTCAGGCCGCGGCAGTCGGGAATTATTTCACGCAATCTGGCAAGCCCGTTTGTGTGATGGGAGGCGTCTATGATTTCAAAAAGTTTTTGACCGGTAAAGTCACTGAAGCCGCGTTGCTGCAGTTCATCCAGCACTCCGTTTTTGCCTATTTTGTCCAGTTTATCCAGGGCCACAAACAGATCGGTTTCACGTCCGGCAGCACCGGCAAGTCCTGCTATGCTGTTCAGTAAATCCCGGTGATTGATTTTTATAACGTAGTCGTCAATACCCAGCCGTGAAAAAACTTCGTCAATCATCAGCACGATTTCGGTTTCGCACAGCAATGAGTCGGTGCCCACCACATCGGCATCGCATTGATAAAATTCGCGGTATCGTCCCTTCTGTGGCCTGTCGGCCCGCCACACCGGTTGTATTTGATAGCGTCTGAATGGCAATGGTATTTCGTTGCGGTGCATTACCACATACCGGGCAAAGGGTACTGTGAGGTCGTAGCGCAAACCTTTTTCTGCAATGAGGGCAGAAACTTTTTTCAGGTCGCGCGATGTAAGTGCTTCATCGGGCACGGTTTTCAGGTAGTCGCCGTTGTTCAGGATGCGGAAAAGCAACTGGTCGCCCTCCTCGCCATACTTTCCGAGCAGGGTGGTGAGGTTTTCCATAGCAGGGGTTTCCAGTGGCTGGAAACCATACTTCTCAAATACGTTGCGGATAACGGAAATCAGATATAGCCTGCGGGCCATAACCTGAGGCCCGAAATCGCGCGTACCTTTGGGTATTGAAGGTTTTTCCATAAACTGCCCAAAACTAAACAGGAATTGGCTACCTTCAAGAAAGTTTGTAAATCCGCAAAATCCTCTACATTTTTGCGCCCTCAAAATCGCATTGTCATGGCTGTAACCCGACTGAAACGCAAGAACCGGAAAGTCCGCTCACAGGCTGCCGTGCGCAGGCTCACGCTGAAACTGCAAAACTTCAAGCCGGTGATAAAAAACGTGGATGTTGAAAAAATCAAGGAAGAGTTTAAGGCAAAAAAGGAAGCTAAAGCCTAAATGCTGTTTCCTGCGATGATGTTAATCCTGGCAGAGCCAGGATTTTTTATTTTTGATCGAAACATTTGAATATGTCCATGCGCCTGATTTGCTGGAATGTGAATGGCATACGTTCCATCCTTAAGAAGAATTTTGTCAGCGATATCCGTCAGCTCAACCCCGACTTTCTTTGTTTGCAGGAAACGAAAGCTGCTGTTGAAGAGGTAAAGACCGCGCTATCGCTTTTCCCTGAATACAACATCTATGTCAATTCGTCTAAAGCTCGACAGGGATATTCGGGTACGGCCATACTCAGCAAAACTAAGCCCCTGGATGTGCAATACGATATGAATGTACCCGAGCACGATCAGGAGGGGAGGGTAATTACGGCAGAGTATCCGGATTTTTATCTGGTAACGGTATATACACCCAACTCAGGCGAAGGCTTGAAGCGCTTGGATTATCGCGCACGCTGGGATGAAGAATTCCGGAATTATCTTGTAAAACTAAAAAGCAAGAAACCTGTGGTAGCGTGCGGTGATTTTAACGTAGCACACAAGGAAATTGATATTGCCCGCCCGAAGGAAAACTACAATAAGTCGGCCGGCTACACACAACAGGAAATTGACGGCTTTCAGCGTTTGCTGGATGCGGGGTTTGTGGATACATTCAGGCATTTTCACCCGGACACGGTAAAATATACTTATTGGAATTATATGTTCAACGCCCGCGCCCGGAACGTAGGCTGGCGCATTGATTATGTGCTGGTGAGCCAGGACTTTTTACCGCGTATTACCCAGGCCGAAATATATAACGAATACATGGGCTCAGACCATTGTCCGGTAGGGGTGGTGATGAAAATATAACTGCCTTTGCGATCAATATTTTCGACTGGGACTTATTAAGAGAATACTGCAGCCGGGCTTTGCTGCTTTATCCGCATTGTTGATGTCTGAACTTTTCTTGTCTTGTTTAGAAGATTGCTGAAGTGCAGACAATCCAGCGCGTGCCGGTGCGGGTGTATGTAGCTGGAATGTTTGTATCCATGTGCGGTTAAAAATTTCTCTGGCAACTAAAATGATTTTTTGATAGGTGATGGACGGGCCGTACAAGGACTTTTCACTCATTTTTGCAACAACATCGAAGATTTGATCTTGGTGATTTTAAGATCCCAGCAAGACAACCGAAGGTGCAAGAATGCTTCTCAAAATTGCATTTGCTTTGCGACAGAAGCCGTTGGTTGATCATTTCTTGATTCCTATTGAATAATTGCCGATTTTTGTATGTGCTTTTTAACAAACTACCTGTTATAAATGGAGTCAAACCCGGGTAAGCGATTGATATTGGTATCCAACAGGTTGCCGTTTAAACTTATTGAGCGGAATGGTAAAATTGTTCTGCAATCCAGTGATGGCGGGTTGGTAACAGCGTTAAAAAGCTTTTTCGAAAGACATGCCATTGACACCGGTTTTTCAGAAAAAATATGGTTGGGTAGTGCTGATTTTCCCGTAAAGCGGTGGGAGAAATACATTAACCAGCCGCAGCTGCAAATACACTCTTTTCAGGTTGAGCCGGTTTTTATAGAGGCCAGCCTTTACAGTCGCTACTACAACGGCTTTTCTAATGCTACCCTATGGCCCCTATTTCATTACTTTCCTTCTTATGCCAAGTTCGATAGCGCTTTCTTTGAAGCATACGAAGGAGTTAATAATGTGTTCGCAGAACAAATGGCTGCCATCATTCAGCCTGGCGATGTTGTATGGATACATGACTACCAGTTGTTGTTGCTGCCGGGAATGATCCGTGAAAGATTCCCTGAAATTTCCATCGGATTTTTCCTGCATATTCCGTTTCCTTCGTATGAAATTTTCAGGTTGCTTCATCGTACCTGGAAGGAAAAAATTATCGGGGGTATGCTGGGTGCCGATCTGATCGGATTTCATACATACGAGTACGTTCAGCACTTTCTGAAGGTTGTTCGCATGGTTGCCGGTTATGATCACCAGTTCCGCACCATCAACATGGGCGATCGGATTGTTAGAGCCGATCTGTTTCCTCTGGGTATAGACTACGATAAATTTCACCGTGCCACACAAGATGAAAAGATCATTGAAAAGAAAAATGCCATACTGAAAAATTTTGCCGGAAAAAAAATAATCTTTTCTGTCGATCGGCTGGATTATACAAAAGGTGTTACAAACCGCCTGAGCGGCTACGAGAGGTTTCTTGCACTTCATGCCGAATGGCACAAAAAAGTGGTGTTTGTTTTGGTGGTTGTTCCGTCACGAGAAATTATCTCAAAGTACAACGAACGTAAAAACCTGATTGAAGAGCAGGTGGGGCACATTAACGGAAAGTGGTCAACGCTCGACTGGCAACCTGTGATATACCGGTACGGGCACATGCCTTTTGACGAACTATGTGCCATGTATCAGGCTGCTGAAGTAGGACTCATAACCCCGCTTCGTGATGGAATGAACCTGGTGGCTAAAGAGTATGTGGCCAGCAGGGTACCGCAACGAGGAGTTTTGATTTTAAGTGAACTGGCCGGTGCAGCAAGCGAATTGAGCGAAGCAATACTGGTAAACCCGTTGGATATAGACGAGGTTGCGACCTCTATTAATACGGCACTTACCATGCCGCTGGAGGAGCAACGCGAACGCATGGCACGCATGCAAAAACGATTGAACCATTACACCGTTGTCGACTGGGTAAAAGATTTTCTGGATGAGCTAAGCGAAGTGAAGGTGCTACAGGAAAAAGACAAGCGGAAGCTGATTAATGATGCGATTCGAAAAAAAATTTTGTCCGGTTTTTTAAGTGCGAAACACCGCCATCTTTTTCTGGATTATGACGGAACGCTGGTTCCGTTTGCACGGCATCCGGGCGAAGCGCGCCCCGATGAAAAACTAATAACATTGTTGAAAAGGCTGACCACAGATAAACATACGGAAATCACCATTATCAGCGGGCGGAACAGCGATGTACTGGAATCATGGTTTGGTGATTTGCCACTAAACCTGGTGGCTGAGCATGGTGCATCCATTCGAATGAAGGGCGAACCGTGGGTTCATGAATACACAGTCGATCAAACATGGAAACCACTTATCCGACCCAATTTTGACTGGTTTGTACAGCGTTGTCCGGGATCGTTTGTAGAAGAAAAAAATCGCACACTGGCATGGCACTATCGAAACGTAGAGGCTGAATTGGGTTTTGTGCGGTCGCGCGAGCTGCTCGATAATCTCTTTCATCTTATTCATAACACACAACTGCAGGTTATTGATGGCAACAAGGTAATTGAGGTGCGCATAGCCGGTATCGACAAAGGCGCGGCCGCCTGCAAGGTGCTCAGACAAAAGCCGGCTGATTTTGTATTGGCAATAGGTGATGATAAAACCGATGAAGATATGTTTCAGGCACTTGAGCACTCGGCTATAACTATAAAAGTAGGGGCAGGTATTACCCGGGCACAATATGTGTTGCCCACACAAAAAGAAGTTGTGGAATTACTAACCCAATTGAGCAGATGAGTATTCATAAATACAATATGGGCATTGTAGGGAATTGCTCCTACCTTGCTTACATCGATACATCAGCCAATGTGAGGTGGATGTGCATGCCCCGGTTCGACAGCGATTTTGTGTTTGGAAGTTTGCTGGATTCCAGAAAAGGTGGTGAATTCTCGGTTACGCCTGTAGGGACTTACAAAAGTCGCCAATATTATATTCCCAATACCAACGTATTGTGCACGGAATTTGAATGTGCCAACGGAAAATTCAGGGTGATTGATTGTGCACCGCGGTTTTCTCAATATGAACGTTACTTTAAGCCACTGATGTTGGTACGAAAAATTGAGTTGATGGAGGGCACCCCGCAAGTTAAGGTACGATGTAGGCCGGTTACTAACTACGGTCATACTTTACCTGATGTTGTGCAGGGCAGTAACCATTTGCGGTTTTTGAATTTCTCCATGCAGGTACGGCTAACCACTGATGTGTCTCTCTCGCATATCGTTGAGGATCAGGCGTTTGTGTTAGATCAGAACCGGTATCTGGTTTTTACCTATGGCGAACCCCTGGAAGCAGCGCTGAAACCCACAGCCGAAGATTTCATTAACAAAACCGTTCGCTATTGGCAGGGCTGGATAAAAAGCACATACCTTCCCGATATCTATCAGGAACAGATTATTCGTTCGGCCCTTGTATTAAAGCTGCATCAATATGAAGATACCGGGGGCATTATTGCATCGGGCACTACGAGCCTGCCCGAATATCATGGCAGCTCACGCACCTGGGATTATCGCTATTGCTGGTTTCGTGATGCGTATTACACCCTGAAGGCATTCAACGAGATCGGTCACTTTGATGAACTGGAACGCTACTTCGAATACATTCAGAATATTCTGATTACGGAACACGACCGTATTCAGCCCTTGTACAGCATCACCGGCAGGAAGGATCTGGAAGAAATACATATCAACCTGGAGGGCTATATGGGGAATCAACCGGTTCGCATAGGTAACAAAGCATATATTCAAGTTCAAAATGATGTTTATGGGCAGGTGTTGGTAAGTTTGCTTCCGTTGTTTATCGATAAACGACTCTCCATTTCGCATAAAAAAGATTATACCCAACTGATTGACAGGCTGCTTACCTCTATTGAAAAAACCATAGACGAACCGGATGCAGGATTGTGGGAGTTCAGAAATGTCAGGCAGGTGCATTGTTATACCTTGTTGTTTCATTGGGCAGGCAGCAAAGCTGCTGTCAAAATCGGCAGGGTAACCGGAAATGCGGATCTTTGTGCACGAGCATTGCAAATCGAAGCATTGGCAATTGATCGCATCGAGCGTTGCTACGATTCGCAGCAGCAGGTGTACACCCAGGCGATTGGCTCGCCCAATCTGGATGCGAGTACGCTGAAGCTGATCACAATGAACTACCTCGATCCAAGGTGGCTTAAAACACATGAACATTTAAAACAACTGGAAGCCAAACTCAAAACCCATCAAGGTCTTTTCTATCGCTACGTACATCCTGATGATTTTGGGAAGCCTGCAGCTACTTTTTTAGTTTGCGCTTTTTGGTATGTCGATGCATTGGCATGTGTGGGAAGGGTAGAGGATGCCATCCGAACTTTAGATGGTATTTTGCCTTATGCCAATCACCTGGGTATTTTCAGTGAAGATGTAGGGCTGGATGGTTCGCAGTGGGGCAACTTTCCGCAAACGTACAGCCATGTAGGATTGATTAACGCAGCATTTCGCATATCTAAGAGGCTGGATTTACCTCCTTTTAAATAAGGACAGGCTTAGTCAGGAAACATTGCAAAGCTGAAGGTTTCCATTACTGCAAGCGTGTCTTTGCCGGCGGCAGCGTTGAAATATGGATTGGCATGTAATGATTTTGAAACTTAGCGAAGTTACTATTTTTGCCACAAATGGTAATGCTGAAACTTTGGTTAACAATAAATATAGTTACCGGGCGCTGAACCGCCACTTTTGTCAGATACGTTAGTGGTAATTAAAATTTTATTCTGTATTCAATATTTACAATAAAACTTCTTGTCAAACCATCTGGTCTGGTTTCTCTCACAATAAAAGGCACTCCCACATTTAATTGAATAATATTTTTTCTGCTTATTTCATAATCTAGATAAACGTTTCCATTAAGCGTGAGGCCTTGTGATCCTTTTATTTCTTGTTGAACATTAAATTCATCCGTGTATTTATCTTCCGTTAAATGATAGATAGGCAGAATGCTAGGTGTCAATTTAAGCTTAGGGTTTACATTTATCGGATATGATACTCGCAATAAAACATCGCCACCTCTTTTAAATTTGTTGGTTGACTGGAATGTTCTTAATTCAGAATTATTCGGATAATTCGTTGCGAAAAATTGATTGTTGTTTTGTGTTAATGGTTGTTGAATAGCAGCTATGAACTGGAATTTTTTCATTTCATACCCAACTCCAAATATTAAGTCAAAAGTTCCCAAGCTGGCTTGATAGTCCATTGGAAGGGGGAGGTTGTCATAGGTTTTGTTTGCCTTCGATAATGGTATTTTTGCACCTAACGTAACTTTTACTCTTTCATTTGCTTTATAATTGGCATTTACAAAAATGTCGGAAAAACCATAGACAGATATTCCATTTCCATTTTGAGCAAGTGTTGTCAATTTAGCATCAAGCCCAAATTTCTCATTCAACTTTTGGTTATACTCTAAATAATTGCCGTAAACAGATATAGAATGGTCTGCCTTTCCATAGAAAGCACCAATTTTGAATTGGTTATTCGATACTCCTGTACTATCGGTACTATTAGGTTTAAAACTATTGATGGTACAAAAGCCTGCGTCACTGCAGCCTTGTGCATAAGAACAATTTGCTTGAAGCGTGACCAGGATTGTTGCAATTAAAATTAATTTAAATTTTGTCATACTTGGGTTTTTATCTTTGGATTTGTTTTTATTTGGCGCTACCCTTTGATGCTTGATTCAGCAGTATTGTGCCTGCGCTTTAATAAGCAAAACAGTTGTTGGTTATTTGGGCTTTTGTTATTCATTTCTATTTAACCATTTATTTGTCCCACTACAAAGTTAATTTGCATTTAGTTCGAACTCTTTTAAAAGTTTTAACCTTGTCAGCTGTTCGCTTGCCATCTTTTCCGCAAACTGTAACAAACAGAACACTTTTGTCAAGTGTTGAAATGCCGTTCTTTAAGTTTTGAAATGATATATTTAAAGCATTTTGAATATGACCTTGTTCATATTCTTCTTTGTTTCTTATGTCAAGAATCTGATTTTTTTATTCGATTTCAAAGCTTTTTTTACTTCGCTCACTTCATGGCATTCTTTTCTTGTTTGATTTCTACCGGGCATACGGAATTTGATGATGAGTGAAGATAGAATTGTTAGTCCGCCTATGAGAAAAATGGCATTTTCAACACCGAATAAATCTGCTGTAACGCCTGAAATTACTGCACCAAAAGCATAACCCAAATCTCTCCAAAGTCTGAAAGTTCCAATGCTTTCGGCACGTTGTTTGGGGCTTGTTGTCTGTGCAATGGTTGACAAAAAAGTTGGATACACCAAAGCTGTTCCCAGGCCTAAAATTGCAGAGAGAAAAGCTAAAATATAAAAGTTGCTGCTGAATGGTATAAGTAGTATAGCCAAACCTTGCAAAAGCATACCCCAGAACAGCATGGCTTTTTTTGAATAATGGTCAGACATTTTCCCGGTAAAAAGTTGTCCTATACCCCAAACTGTAGGATAAATGGCGGTAATGATGCCAATACTTTCGTTGTTGAAATTCAAAGAAAACAGAACGATTGGAAGTAACCCCCAAATCATTCCGTCATTCAAATTATTTACAAGTCCTGCTTGTGTAACTGAGCTTAATGTTTTGTTTTTAAATGTGGTTTCTAAAAAAACATTGTCAAGAAGAGCGGTCTTGTCAGTGGTGCTTTCTTTATGAACAAAAACTCCGGTGTCTTTTACCCATAATGCCGTCAAAATAAAACCTGTAACAGAAATAAAAATTCCTATGTAAAATGGATAAGGGGTTACACCATACTTATTAGCCACATAGCCTGTTAGAAAAGCAACTAAACCCACGGCAAAATAGCCTGCAAACTCGTTTAATCCCATTGCAAGGCCACGGTATTTCTCACCAACAAGGTCAATTTTCATAACCACGGTACTGCTCCAGGTTAGCCCCTGGCTAATTCCCAGGAGCACATTTGCAAAAATGATCAGGTTCCAGCTTGAAGCATATATGAGCATAAAAGGAACAGGAATGGCCAGAATCCAACCGAATAAAAGCAAATTTCTGCGTCCAAAGTTATTGGCAAGTCGTCCCGTGTAATAGTTTGCTACTGCTTTTGCTATGCCGAAAGCTGTTATGAAAGAAAATATGGCAGTTTTTGACGCCACACTAAATTCCAACTCGGCAAACTGCGGGAAAATAGTTCGTTCTGTAAGCTCCCCATTTTTAGGACAGTTCTAAATTAGAAAATTTATTCATTGT
>DAIQOI010000005.1:0-185812 GCA_036787955.1 Cyclobacteriaceae bacterium | reverse complement strand
AGATGAGCACTATCCAGCGATTGGCCTGGGCTTCATCTTCCATGCCGTCCCACTTCAACATGGCCCATACCACAAAGGCAGTGAAGAACATGGACATGGAATACACCTCTGCTTCAACCGCCGAAAACCAGATCGAATCGGCAAAGGTCATGGCCAGCGCGCCAACGACACCGGCCCCCATCAGCAAAATAATTTTATCAGCAGGGAGTTCATGGTCTTTTAGTTTCAGCAGCTTGCGGCCAAATAAGGTAATGGACCAGAAAGTAAACAGCGAGGCAAAGGCACCTGCCAGTACGCTGATAAAGTTAATCCAATAAGCCACGTGCGTAACATCGCCAAACGATAAGAATGAAAACAGGCGGCCCAGCAGCAGAAATAACGGAGCCCCCGGGGGATGCGGCACCTGCAGCTTGTAAGAAACCGCAATGAACTCACCGCAGTCCCAATAGCTGGCGGTTTCTTCCATGGTTATCCAGTACGCAGCGAGTGCAACGGTGAAAATGACCCACCCGGTAAGGTTATTTATCTTCTGAAAATTCATACGATTATATTCGTCCGACAAAGGGGCGAAAATACAGAATTAAGCCGATACGGCCGGTTATTTATACACAATCACATAAAAACCCAGCCACAACAAAAAGATGGTAACGTAAAAGAAACCCACAATACGCCAGGCAATGGCTGCCGGCTTACGTGTATAAAGTTGTAATCCGCTGACAAGCGCAAGCCAGTAAAAAAATTCGAATACGTTCAACGCACGCAGCGGGTAAGCCCACTTCCGGTCAATTTCAACATAGTCAAAAAAAGAGAGCAGCGAGAGCGGATAGAACGACCCGATTTCGGCATAGCGCGGGTCGGGTACAAAAAAGAAAAACCACACCACTTTTATCAAATCAGGAATAAGAAAAACAAACTCAGCGCCCAGCGCTACTGACCAGCATTGGCTGTAGTTTACGCGGTATCCGAGGGTGAAGCATCCTACCCAAAGCAGAAAGGCAACTACAGTAAGCTTCCACAGGTAAACAACCGGTATGGCCAGCCATTGCAACGCCTGAACGATGCGTAACACAAAACCTTCCGGCCGGTCCTGAAGGAACTCGAACGCGGCTGTCTGGCTTTCAATAAACGACTGCCGCACAAACAGCAGCAGGAAGGAGCAGAGGCACAGCAACAGAAACAAAAGCCGTTTGTCGGCCGTAAATAATGCGTTAGCTTCGTGGCTCGGTGTCATGACGGCAAGACAACTAAAAACAAGATTCCTACTTTTTGCGGGTTGGCTTAGTGCAACGCTATTTGTCGGTAAGATAGCGGTTCGGGCACAGCCGGATGCAAAAAAAGATACAACTATTATACTGCTGTCCGACCTGGCCATCCAGCTCGAGTGCACGCAGGCATTGAATGATTTATATAATTTCAAGTTTGATAAAGCGGAAGCCCAGTTCCGCTACCTTCGGTATAAATATCGGTGGCATCCGTTGCCGTATTTTCTCATGGGACTTATTGAGTGGTGGAAGATCATGCCCAATACAAAAAACGAACAGCACGATGAGATATTTCTGGCATACATGGACAGCACCATCCGCGTTGCTGAAAATCTGTATAAAAAATATCCGCCCTATAAGATAGAAGCTGCCTTTTTTCTGGCTGCGGCTTATGGGTTTAAAGGACGGCTGTATTCAGATGAGTACCGAAGGCAGTGGCGCAAGGCGGCTGTTGCCGGAAAGAGTGCCCTGGATTATCTGGAGGTGTGCAAGCAAAGTCAGCATTTAAGTCCGGAGCTGTTGTTTGGCGATGCGTTGTATAATTATTTTTCCGTGT
The DNA here is from genome assembly GCA_036787955.1 of Cyclobacteriaceae bacterium. Lineage (GTDB taxonomy): Bacteria > Bacteroidota > Bacteroidia > Cytophagales > Cyclobacteriaceae > UBA2336. The sequence goes on along the minus strand of DAIQOI010000005.1, from coordinate 183,994 downwards.
GGGTTCCTGAAAATTACCCGGCCTTGAAGCCGATATTGTGGTTTTTCCCGAAAGGCGATAAGAAGCTGGGGCTTCAGCAATTAAAGGAAGTGTCGTACAACGCTTTTTATACCCGTACTGAGGCCATGGTGTGGCTGATGCGGATTCTGAACAACTATGAAAATGATAACCTGAGGGCTTTTCAGATCAGCGAATACCTGTATCAGACTTATCCGGATAATCCATTCTTTCATCGCTACTATGCACGCATGCTGTATGCCATGGGGAAATTTGCCCAGGCCGAGCCGGTTTGTAAGGAAATACTGGCGCGCATTGACAGCGGCATGATCGGTTACGAATTTAATACCGGAAGGTATGCTGCCTTTTTTCTGGGCCAGATTTATGAAGCGCGCAGGCAACTGGAAGAGTCGCGCAAATATTACCAATTGTGTGTGGATTATGCCGAAAAACTGGGCATGGAAGATTCGGGTTACTACCTGTACTCGCTCATTGCTCTGGGCGAGATTGCCGAAAAGCAGGGTAACAAGGCAGATGCGAAGAAATATTTTACTCAGGTGCGCAAAAAGGCCGGCCGCAAGGACGAAGCATTTAAAGAGGCAAAACGCAGACTAAAGAACCTAGACAGGAAGGATTAGATGCGGACCCGATGAACCATTTAACCATGGACTGATTAACCGATTAACTATGGACTATTTAACCATTAACCATGGACTATTTAACCATTAACCATGGACTATTTAACCATTAACCATGGACCGATTAACCATGGACTGATAAACCGATTAACCATGGACTAATCCACCAAATCTCCAAAGCATTTACCTTTACTAAAAAATTCATTTCATGGAAATCCGCGACCTGGTTGTTACGCCTGTTGTGATTATGCTGGTTTGTGCGGTGGCCTATGTGCTGCGCAGGCGCATGACAGATGAGGTTACCAGCCGGTATTATTTTCCGGCACTCGCATTGAAGATATTCGGGGCCGTTGCATTGGGGTTATTGTATCAATATTACTACGGTGGGGGTGATACCTTTAACTTTCATACGCGGGGCAGCCGGATTATCTGGGAGGCGTTTTGGGATTCGCCAGAACTTGGCTGGCGCCTGTTAACATCATCGGGCGAGTATATTCCGGGGGCGGTAAAGTATTATTCGCGCATTCCGTTTTATTACGATCCATCATCGTTTTTTGTGGTGCGGGTAGCTGCTTTTTTGGATTTGTTTACTTTTTCAACGTATAGTGCTACCGCTGTTTTTTTTGCTTTCTTTAGTTTTATCGGATGCTGGCTGATGTTTTTAACTTTTTACCGCCTGATGCCGCAGGCGCACGGCTGGCTGGCTGCAGCTATTTTGTTTGTGCCGTCTGTGATCTTCTGGGGGTCGGGTATTTTGAAAGATACCCTTACGCTTGGGGCACTGGGTATGCTGACGTACGCTGCACACGCAGTGCTTATCCAACGCAGCGTAAAAATCAGTAAAATTATTTTGCTGGTCTTGTCAGTGTGGATCATCTATACGGTGAAGAAGTATATTCTGCTTTGCTTTCTGCCTGCTCTGCTTTTGTGGATGTACGCTTCGCGTGTGGCAAGTATAAAATCGGTGATACTCAGAGTTATGGTGGTGCCTGTTATTACGGTGCTGCTGGTAGCAAGCGGGTATTATGCAGTAGTTTTGATAGGAAAGGATGATCCGAGGTATGCACTTGATAAAATTGCCATTACCGCACAGATTACAGCTTACGACATAGGTTTTTATACAGGCAGAGATGCCGGCAGCACCTACAGCCTGGGCGAGCTGGACGGGACTTTCAGTAACCTGATAGAGAAATTTCCACAGGCTGTTAATGTTTCACTTTTCAGGCCGTACCTCTGGGAAGTGAAAAATCCGCTGATGTTGTTATCGGCCCTGGAAAGCCTGTCCTTGCTGCTGCTCACGGTGTGGATAGCTGCGCGGAGTCGTCTTACTTTCGTGCGTGGTTTGGGAAATCCTACCGTGCTTTTTTGCCTGGTTTTTAGCATAACGTTTGCCTTTGCAGTGGGGGTAAGCACCTTTAACTTTGGTACCCTGGCGCGCTACAAAATACCACTCATACCTTACTATTTACTGGGGCTGATTTTTTTGTATTACGAAAACAGAGAAAGGAATAAATCGGAATTGGCTTTTACCGAATAACGACTGATCACTGTTTCCCTGCCGGCTTTACCGATTTTTTTTCGAAGGGACTCATCGGTAATCAGCAGGCGAAGGTACTTTATCCAATCCCCGGCCGATGCAGCAAGAAACCCATTTTTTCCGTGTTCAATTATTTCCGAATTAACCCCAACCGGTGAAGCTATGCACGGTATTTCCATGGCCATATACTGCAGTGCCTTGAATCCGCATTTTCCCCGTGTCCATTCATCATCGGGCAGCGGCATGATGCCAATATCTATACAGGCCAAATCGTCTGCCTCTGTTTCTTTTTGCCAGGGAACAAAGAAGTAACGTGGCAGCTGAAGTTTTGGATCGCGATTGGCAATAACCAGAAATTTAACATAATAAAACTCGTGTTCTATTTGTTGCAATACAGGCAGCAATTGATTCAGGTATTTAAGTGTTGAATGCGAGCCGGTCCAGCCGATGATCAGCTGTTCTGGTTGACGATTACAATTAATACGCACAGGGTTGTGGAGGTTTTCAGTATCTATAGTTGTTGGGTTTACAACCACTGAGGCATTGAACTGACGGGCATAGTTGGCCAGGTAATTGTTGCCGCAGCTAATTCGATAGCTCCAGCGGCAAATGTGCTTTACTTTTGATCGCCAACGCAACCACCGCTCCAGCCGGCCCTCGGCTTCGTTATCGGTAAGCCAGATGGCATCGTCAAAGTCGTAAATAATTTTTCTCCCGAATACTTTGGCCAGCAGAAATTCAAAAACCGGCGGGCCGCCAAGTGTTGCCTCACGATAGATGAAAACAAAATCAGCACGAATTGATTTGAACACATGAAAGACCGTGCGGATATATCCGGATATAACTGCAAGCAATTTCCGGTACCCTGTAAGCTGGTAAAAATTGGCGTAAGCACTGTGCGTAAGGAAGGAATAATACCTGACAACATGACCCTTGTGCCTTAAGAATCCGATATACTGCTCAAAACGAAATCTTTGCCCGGGTGCAGTGTCTTCAGGATACGGTGTCAGTATGATTATTTTAAGGCTTTCGCGCAATGACATGCCAGTAGGGTTCACGGTTTGAAAAACGTATATCTGTAAATCCCGCCTTGGCAAGCATTTCAGCAATTTGCGTTTTGGAAAATCGTTGCTCCAGCGGTGTACCAAAGCGGTCGAATGCATCGTTGCGCATCACATAGAAACTTGTTTTTCGGTAATAGGACAAGGGAATTTTTTTTGCTGTGTTTTCAGAAAATCGGCTGATTAATTTGGCCAGCCGGGCTAACGGAAGATAGATCATTAAAGCGATTGAATCGCACAAAATTCTTTTGACCCGCAGGGGTAGTTTTGAAATGATAAGACGTAGGTAGTTTGTGATGAAAAAAAGCGTGCGATAGAAACGACTGTGGCTATCCAGGTTATAATACAGATAAAGCAAAAAGAATCCTCCGGGTTTAACTTTATTATAACAATGAACAATCGCACCCGCTGTATCGGGTACATGATGGAGTACACCCAGACTAAACACCAGGTCGAAAGCATTATCAGGAAAGGGGATATTGTTTACGCCAGCCTGGCTTATTCGTACATTGTTGCAGTATTTCAAGGTGTGCGCTGCTGCACACACAGCTACGCTGGGGTCAATGGCCTCGATCCAGGCAACGCGTGGTGAAAGATATTTCGACCATCGGCCGCTTCCGCATCCCACGTCAAGAACAATAAACGAGCTGGTGTCAAAATCCAGCAAATCAAAATAATCATTGCCAATACTTTGTATTTCATCTTCTGAAAAGGAATGAAAAATTGTCCATTCTTCGCCAAATGAGCGAACAGTTTTATGGTGAATGTTTTCTTCATCATCCCTGACAAATGAAGCGATATCAGTGCCATTGCAATGCCATGTATGGACAGGGTTAGAAGTATAGGCCGGTTTGCACTTCATAAAAATGTGGGCAAAGTTACAAACTAAACAAATCGAAATTTTTGCGATGTTTGAAAGCTATATGAGCAAGCCGGGCATAAGGAGTTGGCAGCAACGTATTAAACCCTACTTTAAGGAAGGGAATTTTGCGCACGATTTTGCCATAACTTTTTCGGGAAACGCCTTGTCGCTCATTATCGGTTTTTTGTTTACACCCTTTATTGCCAGGGTTTACGGTCCTGAGGCTTATGGTTCATTTGCCCTGTTCATGGCGGTGGCCGGTCTAATCAGCACGGTTATCACCTTTCAGTTTCCTTCGGGCTACGTAACTATTTCCGACCAAACCGAATTTTACCAAATTCTGAAGATAACCTTCATTTTGGTTATAATTTTTTCTGGTCTATCCTGCCTGATTATTCTTTCTGCGGCTGAGAAAGTGGTTGAATATTTTTCGTGGCATGATATAAGAAAAGAAGTAGTATTTCTCCCCGTTTACCTGCTGCTGATGGGTTTTGACCAGATTATTCACGGCTGGAATATCCGACTCAAACAATTCAGGAGGGCCGCTACCGGAAGGTTGATATCTACGATTTTCAGCAAAACCATTACGATTCTGCTGGGAAGCTGGAAGGGATCTTATTCGCTTGGCTTAATAATTGGCAACGGGTTGATGTATCCGGTAGAAGGACTTGTGCGTTTTGGAATGGCCATGCGCAAGGAATGTAAGGAGATGTTGGTTACTTCACTGCAAAATACATTCGGGCTTTTTAAAAAATACAGGGCCTACCCGCTGTATGTTACGTCAGGTATAGTGGTGAGTAATCTGAAAGTACAGCTGCCGGTTTACTTCATTTCATACTGGTTTGATCCCGCAGCAACGGGTTTATTTGCCATGGCCAATGGCCTTGTTAGCGTGCCGATGAATGTGGTCATTGCTTCTTCGTCAACGGTTTTCCTGCAAAAATCAGCCGAGCTACATATTGCAAACCCGGCAGGCCTCTCGGCTCTGGCAGAAAAACTTTATAAGCGTCTTTTTTTCTTTGCTTTTGTCGGTCTTGTTGTTTTAGCATTATTGAGTGAAGTGATTTTCACCTTATTGCTGGGTGAACAATGGAAGACGGCTGGCACGTATGCTAGTTTCCTTGCTCTAAGTTTTATTCCGGCAGTGCCTGCTCAGCCGCTTTCGGTGCTTTTTCGTGTTTTAAATAAAGAGCGGATTAATTTTTTTTTGCAAATCTTCTTCATTGCGCTAAAAGGGGCTGCCCTGTGGATAGGTGCGCTGTCGGGAGATATGCTGCAATTGGTTATTTATTATACGGGTGCTTCATTTTTATGTTATGGGGTTTATCTTTTTGCAGCAGGACGGATAGCCGGCCTGAACCAGCAACGTATGACGGTGCACATAGTTACAACATTGCTGATTATACTGATCTTTGTTGCAATTAAACTGCATTAAAAGAGCGGAATAAAAAATTTATGACTGTGAAGAAGATGGGAGACTTTTTCAGGGCATCACAAAATCTGATTAAGGCACTTTTTATCAGAATATACAAATGGATTAGGAGTTTTAATGTTAAGCAACATCAGCTTACCAGCACAACTTCTTACGATCGCTATCCGGAGTTGTTCGATGCTGCCAGAAACTATATTACCACCCGGGGTTTCGGCCGTGTCAGCATTCTTTCTTTTGGTTGTTCGACCGGGGAAGAGTGTTTTACCTTGCGAAGGTATTTTCCACACGCAAAAATTTACGGTACAGATATAAACCGACTCAATTTGCTGATGGCAACAAGGGCTAATTCCGATCCGGATATTCAATTCTTTTACAGCAATGAAGAGAACATTAGGCAACACGGACCCTACCACATTATTTTTTGTTTGTCGGTGTTGTGCCGGTGGGAAGACACCAAAGATCTGGACGATTGCTCAGCTGTTTATCCGTTTGAAAAATTTGATAGAACAGTTGCGCAACTTTCAGAATGTCTTATACCCGGCGGAATTATGGTTATTTATAACAGTAATTTCTGCCTGGAGGATTCGTCAGTAGGCAAGTATTATGAAATAATTCCGGTTTCACTGCCCGATAGCGGATTCGTGCATAAATTTGACCGGTTTAACAGGCGATTAAAAATCACGCACCATGCCTGCATATACCGGAAATTACCTCTATGAAAATTTTGGTTGTCAGCATTTCAGCCCCTCCCAGAAATTCTCCGGAGAGCCTTCAGACGGGTAGGTATATTAAATACCTGGCCGGAAAACATAAAGTAACCTTAGTAACCGCAGAATCACCAGGGGGATGGGAACCTGTTGATGAAACGCTGCTTGATTACCTGAATAACATTCACAAGACTATTTCTCTAAAACTCTGGCCAAGGAAATTAGTGGATTTCATCAGGGTTTTCTTTCCTTCACTTCTTATACCGGATGAATATTTTTACCTGCAGAAAAAATACAGACACGTGGCTGATGAAATCGGTGATAAACCAGACATTATTATTTCACGTTCCGCACCGTTCAGTTCTGCCTTGCTTGCTTTGCAGCTAAGTAAAGCGTGGAACGCACCATGGATCATGCACCTCAGCGATCCATGGGCCGATAATCCATTTTCCCGTTTTAACAAAAATCAGCACAGAAAAAACCAAAAGCTGGAAAAATCATGTATAGAGGCAGCCAATTTGGTAACGCTTACCTCGATCAAAACAATAAACTGGTTTCAAAAAAAGTATCCCTTACTGACTCACAAATTTCGCCTCCTTCCCAATGTTTATGACGATGAACAATTGCTTGCGCCAGATAATGGGCCAGAGGATAAAATAAGATTTGTTTTTACAGGCAGGTTGTATGGAAACCGGAAAATTCATCCCTTTCTGGAAGCGGCCGAACAGGTGGCACGCGCCCATAAAGAATGGGAGGAGAAATCTGAAATTATACTGGCCGGTTTTTTTGATGAGGAAAATCAACAACGCATCAAAATGTCAAACCTGAAAAATATCGTAATTCAGGGTGCTGTTTCCGGTAAACAGGCGTTGGAACTTCAGAAAAAGGCTTCCGTTCTGCTTTCGGTTGATGCGCTGGAGGCGGACGAGCGCTATGATTTATTTTTTCCTTCCAAACTGCTCGACTATATGGCAGCCGGAAGGCCGGTGCTGGCCATAGCACGCAGGGGCAGCACAACTTATGAAATTGTTGAAGGAAAAATCGGAAAGTGTTTTTGCCCGGAAAATATAAATGAACTGCCGTGCTTTCTGAAACAGATCGTCATGGGCCAAACAGCCGGAAGTTTTTCACCTGGAACACAGAATGCAATTGGCGATTATGCTGCATCGGTTAATGCCGGTAAACTTGAAAAATGGATTAAAGAAATATTAGATGCCACAAAGAGTACTGCTTAATGGCTATTATGGTTTTGGAAATCTTGGCGATGATTTGCTGATGAAGATTTCCTGTCATCTTATTGATGAACTTTTTCCGGGAGCTGAAATTACCATTTGCGCCAATGGCGACCACCGACATTACATACCGCCTTTAACAGGCAAAACAGTTGGCTTAATCAAAGATGATGCGAAAGCAGAATTTGACTGGATAATAGACGGCGGAGGCGGGGTATATTTTGATTTTACACCTGGAAGCGTGCTACATGCTGCTGTAAATAAATTTGTTTCGCTGATTGGTGCCGAACGGTGGAGCAAAATGCTGCAACTTTACCAGCATGCCAAAGGTAATACCGGGTTGCGGTCAAAAAAACGGGCAGGCTGGGGAATCGGAGTGGGTACCTACACCCGTACTTCGCGCAGGTATTTTGCCGATGTGGCTAAAATGGCCAGCTACACTTTTCTAATGGTTCGCGATAATGCAAGCGCTCAGCATGTGGAAGAAATGGGCATAAAATGCCCGGTAGTTGTTGCGTCAGATATTGCCTTTCTTCGCAAATATTGGATGCCGGACCCTTTTCATTCTCCTTCATCCGCGCCATGTATAGGGTTTATTCTGCGCGACTGGTTTTATGGAAATGAGCAGAATTTTAAGGCGGTGAAGCAGGTGGCAGAATTACTTGAAGCAGAAGGCCACCGGATAATGTTTTTTTCGTTCGATGCCAGCGATAAAGCGTATGCCGATTTTTTTTCAGCATTTGAGCCCGCCATCTGGCAGCCCGAAAAGCTTACCATGAATGATTTTTTAAAAAAAATAGCATCCTGCAACCTGATAATAACCAGCAGGGCTCATGGCGCGATTATTCCGGCATGTATGGGAATTCCTTTAGTTGGATTGGCTATTGAGCCAAAGCTGGAAGTTGTTTTTGATTGGTTTAAGGATTCATCGAAGCTGATAAGTTATCCGGTTCATGCAGATCAATTACTGAGCACGATACGATTGCAACTTGAACGGCTTGATCATAGTAGAAACTTGATTAGCGAGGAAGTAAATAAACAGGAGTCAATCATGGAAGCGGGTATCCGTACCTTTGCGGAATTATTACAAAAATGCAGATGATGAAGGTACTATTAATAGTGGGTACACGTCCGGAAGCAATTAAGATGATTCCGGTATATGCTCAGTTGAAAAAATCGAAACACTTTAAGCCAATTTTATTGTCCACCGGTCAGCACCGGGAGATGCTTCAGCAGATATTTGATTTTTTTCAGGTAAAGCCCGACATGGATTTAAGGCTTATGCAACGCAACCAGTCGCTTCCTGAACTTGCCAGTCGTGTATTAAAATCCTGCCAGCAGCTGTTTAGCACAACCCGGCCCGATCTGGTTATGGTACAAGGCGATACCACCACGGCCATGGCAGCTGCCCTGGCTTCATTCTACCTGAAGATACCGGTTGCACATGTAGAGGCCGGACTGCGGTCATACAATCTTCAGGCACCTTTTCCTGAAGAAGCTAACCGCAAAATCATAAGCTCCGTAGCTACTTTTCATTTTGCACCAACTCCACAGGCTATCAAAGTATTAAAAAGCGAACATGCGGCAGGGATTTATTCGGTTACGGGTAACACGGTAATAGACAGTCTGATGGCTGCAAAAAAGATGGTTCAGCTTAACGAAAAAATATATAAGGAGCGTTATCAGAATTTTCTGCTCGGTTTTGATAAAATGATTCTTATCACGGGCCACAGAAGAGAAAGTTTTGGTGAAGGTTTTAGAAACATTTGTGAGGCTTTGCTGACCCTGGCTAAACAATATCCTTCCGTGTCGTTTCTTTACCCTGTTCATCTGAATCCCAATGTAAGAAAAACAGTTTTTTCTATGATGGGTAAAATTCCCAATATTCATCTCATCAATCCGGTTCCCTATGGAGATATGGTGTATCTGATGATGAAAAGTTATTTCATTCTTACCGATTCGGGTGGCATACAGGAAGAAGCGCCCTCGCTGGGTAAGCCGGTACTTGTTATGCGCACAACCACCGAGCGAAGAGAAGCAATTGAAGCAGGGTGCAGCAGGCTGGTGGGCACTTCAAAAAATAAAATCGTTAAGGCTGCAGTTCAGTTACTCGAAGACAGCAGTTTGTACAAACAGATGTCAAAAGTGAAAAATCCTTTTGGGAAAGGTGATAGTGCAGTTCGAATTGTTAAGATTTTAGAACGCAGATTAATTAAATAAATATGTGCGGTATCGCAGGATTTACCGGCAGCAACTCGTATAGTAGTCAGCTGGAAATTTTACAAAAGAAGCTGTTTCATCGCGGCCCTGATGTACAGGGTGTTTATCATGATAAGCAAACAGGGCTTGTTCACAACCGTCTCTCAATAATTGATTTGTCGGACCTGGCCAACCAGCCATTTCGGTTCAGACAGTGGGTGATGGTTTACAATGGAGAGATATATAATTTTGCCGAACTGCGAAAAAAACTTGAATCAAAAGGTTACGACTTTACTACGAATTCTGACACCGAAGTTCTTATCAAAGGTTTTGACTGCTATGGTGTGGAAGTGGTTCATTGCCTTACAGGGATGTTTGTATTTGCTGTGTACAACTGCGAAACGGAGGAACTTTATATTTTCAGAGATAGGCTGGGTGTAAAACCGCTGTATTACGTTAGGCAACAGGGAGCTTTGCTGTTTGCCAGTGAGCTGAAAGCTTTGGAGCCCTTGCTTAAAAGCAGGGAAATCAGCACTGCAGGGCTTATTGATTATCTGAGTTTTGGCTATACCATCGGCCAAAACTCTATTTACGCGGATGTTTATAAACTTCCGCCGGGTCATTATCTCCATTACAAAAACAACAAGCTTGCGCTTCATGCCTACTGGAGGCCTGAAGACTATGCGGGTGATCCGATTGCAGACGATGCTGAAGAGAATCTGGCCGATCAGCTTGAAGAATTGCTCATTTCATCCTTCCGGTACCGGATGATTTCAGATGTGCCGGTTGGCATCTTTTTCAGCGGGGGTGTGGATAGTACTGCACTGGTTGCACTATTGTCCAAACACTTCGGCCAAATAAATACCTTCACCATAGGTTTTGATGATCCTGCCTTCGATGAAACACCTTATGCCCGAACCATAGCCGGATATTTTAATACCCGTCATACAGAAAAAATACTCACCATTCATGAGGCACAAAACCGCTTTGATCAATTTTATAAAATTTACGATGAACCGTTTTACGACAGCTCAGGGATACCAACTTCACTTGTTAGCGAACTGGCCGCCAGTCATGGCATGAAAGTAGTTCTTTCATCGGAAGGCGGGGATGAATTGTTTGGTGGTTACCCGTCCTATCAGCAATATTATAAAAACGGAAGGCTCATACTTGGTATGCCGCATGCCTTGCGAAAATGGGCTGGAGGGTTTCTTCATTTGGTAAACAATACATTATCTATTCCGGCAGCAGGTAACAAGTTGCTGAAGTTGTCGAACTTGCTTGAACAAAAAGACTGGCTTGCTTATTACTTGACCAGCATAACTACGTTCGATCGCCGAAGAACAGACAGGTATATTACCGGCATCAAACCGCAGGAAAATCATCCGATAATACATGGACTGGCCATATCTAAAAATCTTCATCCCATAGAATTATTCATGCTATGGGATATCAAATATCTTATTCCGGATGATTTCCTTGTTAAGGTTGACAGGGCTACCATGCATCACAGTATTGAAAACCGCGAACCCTTTCTGGATCACAAATTGGTGCAGTTTTGTTTGCGGTTGCCACTTCATTATAAAATCCGAAACGGACAAACCAAATATTTGCTGCGCAAGGTTCTTGCACGTTATATACCACCTGCTTATCTCGAGCGGCCCAAAATGGGTTTCAGTATACCACTTTTCAATTGGTTTAAAAAAGACCTTGATAAATTGTTTAATATTTATCTTGAAAGGTCATCGTTTACCAGGGCATGGCCTCAAATCAATTACGATTGGGTTAAACAGCAACTAGCCATCTACAATCACAGCAAAAAAATTCATCGTGAACTTAATATGGTAGTGCTTTGGAAGTTATTGGGATTAATGATGTGGCATGAGAGTCGGTTTCGGCAATGAGCAGCGTGAAGAATGTTTTAATGTTAATTCCTAACCTCGATTATGGCGGGGCACAACAGGCTTTTGCCTGGTTGAGCAATGAGCTGGCAAAAAAATACCATGTTATAAACGTTGTCTTCAACACCCATAACATGGGGCCTTATGAATTTAATGAGAAGCTTATAAGCCTGGATGTATCTTCGGCAGATAACAGATTGCTGAAAATTTTAAATTTTTTAAGACGAATAAAAAAAGTCCGGAAGATTAAACAACAATACAATGTTGATTTGTCTATAAGTTTTCTGGAAGGAGCAGATTATGTAAATGTTCTTTCGCGGGTAAATGAATCAATCATTATAAGTGTACGCGGGTCGAAGTATTACGATCAGAATATTTCAGGAATAACCGGTTACCTTCGGCACCGACTTTTACTGCCCTGGGTCTTTAATCAGGCTGATGCGATAACAGTTGTAAGTAATGGTATTAAATCAGAACTCATAACCCGTTACCGGTTAAAGCGACCCTCTTTCACAGTTTATAATGCCATCCTCACGAAAAATATTCAGCAGGCAAAATCAGAAAAACTGCCGGGAAAGTGGCATGAATTCTTCGCGCTAAACCGTGAAAATATAATTATGAGTCATGGGCGACTGGCGGCAGAAAAAGGATACAGAGAACTTATTACCGTGTTGGGGCAGCTGCTGCATGAAGGAATTAGTTTTCGTTACTTCATTTTGGGCGATGGCCCTGACCGCATGGATTTGATCCGTCATGCTGAAAAATTGAGCATTCCTGTGTGGCACGAAGCGTTACATGAACAGCCAGCTGACAATATGCGTATTTTCTTCCTTGGTTATCAGCCTAATCCCTTTTGTTATCTGGCACGTGCTTCGGTTTATGCGTTGCCTTCTATGCATGAAGGAATGAGTAACGCATTGCTCGAAGCACTGGCCTGTGGTTTGCCGGTTGTAGCTTCCGATTGTCCCTATGCTCCACGCGAGGTGCTTTCTCAGGGAGGCGTGTTAACAGATGAACTGGTTAACTGGACCGATTATGGAGTGCTGGTTCGGCCCTGGCAAAATCCTTATGCCCACCATGCCTGGAAGAAAGCACTTATCCGGCTTTTAGCTGAAAAAGATTTACGCGAATACTATTCAATGCGGGCAATTGAGCGATGCAAAGATTTTGCGCCCGAAAAGGTTGCTGATTGTTGGATTACGGTTATCGAAAAGTGCTGTGTAAGAAACATTTAATTTCCAGTTCATGCAAAAACCAAAGATTTTAATTATCGATAACTCCAGGTTTCCGACCGGTGCATTCACATCAATTTATTTACTTTCTTCGGCTATCCATGATTTTGAATTTCATTTCTCAATCCCTTCCGACTCTTTGTTAATTGGTAAGCTCAATAAGGATGGCATCCGGGTATACCCTTTACCCTACCTTGAATTGTCCAAAAGCTTCAGATCTATTTTCTATCTCCCGGTGCTGATAGTAAATTCTTTTAGGTTGCTGAGGTATATTCGCAAACACCGGATATCGGTGGTTCATGTTAATGATGTATATAACCTTTGCGGGGTTGTACTGAAATTTTTAAATCCTGATTTACACCTGATATACCATGTGCGCTTGTTGCCTGACAGTTATATCAGAAATCTTTATTCGCTTTACGTCTTCTTTGTCAAAAAATTTGCCGATGAAGTGATAGCCGTATCGGAGGCCGTTCAAAGTACTTTGAAAAACAGATATAATCTCAATAGCCAGTTGATTTATGGGTTTATTCGGGCCGCGGATTATAACCAGCCGGACGACAAACCGAAGAGGTCTGGCCATATAACATTGCTCTACCTTGCCAATTACACGAAGGGAAAGGGACACGAATTTGCGATTCGGGCTGTATTAAAAGCGCATGAAAAAATCAAAAACCTGAAAATGATTATGGCAGGAGGTGTGTTCGACTCTGATAAAAATTTGAAATTCAAAAAATATCTTGAAGAAATGGTTCGGTCGAATGGTGCAGAAGGATATATTCATCTTCATGAATTCGTTGAGGATGCACAACAACTTATAAAAGCGTGCGACATATTTCTGAACTTTTCTGAATCAGAATCCTTTTCCCGAACCTGCCTTGAGGCTATGACTTGTGGTAGGCCTGTGATCGCTACCGAATGCGGTGGCCCCGGTGAGATGGTGATACACGGCAAAACAGGTTTGCTGGTACCTGTCGGCAATACGGATGCCATGGCCGAGGCCATTGTTCAACTTGCCACCCATGAGGAGTTAAGGCTTCAGTTGGCTGCCGAAGGGCAGAAGTATGTAATGAAAAAATTTGAGCCGGAACAATCCATTCAGAAGATGCGCAATATTTACAGCAGCTTACTTGGCCATCCGGTTAAATCAGAGGTTACAATTGGCGGAAAAATTTGATTAAAAAAACCATGTTCAGGATTCTTTCATGGCTCTTATTTATGTGCAATATTGCGGTGCTGGCGCAATGTCCTGATGCGTCCTTTGCAGTCAACACCTCAGCCTGCAGAGAGGAAAATTTATATGTTTCGCATAATGCCCTTCCCGATCATCTTTATAGTTGGGATTTTTGCTCGGGCGACCATGCCCTTAATCCGGTTGCCGAAATAGCTGTTAGTAATTCATTGCTTTTCCGCACCCGATCGATTCGAATAGTAAATCATCTGGGAAACTGGTACGGCTTCACCATCGAACAGTCGAATAGTCCTTACAGATTAATCCGATTTGATTTCGGAAACAACCTTCTCAATACGCCTGCTGTAGTCGATTTGGGCAATCCTGGAGGGCTATTGAACAGTGCCTTTGATTTTCAGATGTACTATGAAGCAGGAAGTTGGTATGCACTGGTGGCAAATTCAGGAGGAAACAATATTATACGCTATTCATTTGGCTCAGATATTACCTCAACACCTGTAGCGCAGAACCTGGGCTCATTCGGTGAACTAAGCACACCCAACGGCATTGTTCTGATAAATGAAAACAACCAGCTCACTGCATTTGTAACCAACGGAGGTGAATCGAAAATAACCAGACTTGATTTTGGATTGTCCATTCAGTACACACCTGCAGCCACTTCTTTCAATGTTGCTGGTTCAGCCACGCTGCGTGGCATAGCCTTGATAAAGGAATGTGACCGGTGGTTTGGCCTGGCACTGTCGTTTGGCAATAACAAGGTTTTCTGGCTGGATTTCAACAACGGATTGTTGCAACCGCCGGTTACAGGAGAGATCACTTTTTTTACGGCCTATAATTTTCCTGCATCAGTAAAATTGCTTGCAGACGGAGGAGAGTACTTTGCCTATATCCAGTCGGCAGTGGGGCCTTTGTACAGGCTAAGCTTTGGAAGCAGCATTATTGATAAAACAGGAACCGGAGTGAATCTTGGCAGCTTCGGAACATCAGAAAATTTTGCCTGCGAATGGATAAAATCCGGTTCCGACTGGACGGGTTTCTCTATTGACTTAACCAACAGGCGTTTACTCAGGTATCGCCTTCCGACATCGTGTACGGCAAGCCTGCCCGTTTACACGGGACAGAATCCACCGGCTGTTTACTACAGCTCATCCGGTTCTCAACGAATTGGGCTGGAAGTAATTGATCCGGCCGGTAATACCAAATTGTCTGTAACTACTGTAACAGTCAGTTCTGCAGCAGCACCGGATATAGAAATTTCGCATCAAAACGAGTGTGCCAACCACCAGATTCATTTTATGAACCTGAACAATTCCGGCAACCTGATTTCCTATAACTGGCAATTTGGCGATACCGGTTCTTCTGCCCTTCCAAATCCATCACATATTTATTCTTCAGCCGGATCTTACACTGTTAACCTGGAGGTTATGGCTGATAACGGTTGCACCAACAGGACCCGCACAAATATTAACGTGTTCAATCCTCCGGTAGCCGATTTTCAGCTTCCCTCCGCGTCACCTTATTGCACCAATCAGGCATATCTGTTTAATAATACCTCTGTTTTTGATGCGGGTAGTACTATATCATGGAGCTGGCAGGTTAACTCGGTCAATGTTTCCGAAAACCAGCATCTGGAATTTACATTTACCAGCACATCACCTCAAGAGATCAAACTTATTGCGGCCATTCCCGGATGTTCAAGTGAGGTCATTAAAAACATTACAACACTGGCCGAAGGCCCGGTGGTGGACTTTACTTCGGCAGGACATTGCCAACAGGATCCGGTAAACTTTACCAACACCACATCGGGCAGTGTCACGGCATTTCTCTGGGATTTTGATGATGGTTTTACATCAAGTGAAGAAAACCCTGTTCATGTCTTTACTTCGCCTGGCCTGTTTCATGTTCGGCTTACCGCCACCAATGCAGCTGGCTGCGCCAACACTGTAGCCCGGCCTCTTACCATTTATTCCAGGCCCCAAACCGATTTTTCCGTAGCCCTGCCGCCCTTTTCCTGCAGCGGCTCCCCCACGCAGTTTACCGACCTCACACCCAACCCAACCGACAGCAACCTGGCATCGTGGCTCTGGGACTTTGACGATGCAGGGGCAAGTTCAACTCTAAGAAACCCGCAACATACCTATGCGAATGCGTCAACTTACCGGGTTTCGCTTACAGCAACAACCAACTTTGGGTGTGCATCCACAATTACCAAAGATGTACAGATACTGCCATCACCGGTGCCGGCATTTACCCATTCGCCTCCCTGTCGTTCCGTACCGGTGCAGTTTAACGATGTAACACCCGGCAGCATTCAGTCAAGACTCTGGCAAATCGAAAGTTCTTTTTATACCGCGCCAAACCCCACCCACACATTCAACACATCGGGAATAAAAAGCGTAGCACTTACCGTTACCGCAACCAATGGTTGCGTGGGAACCAAAACCCTGAACATTACCGTACCCAATGTACTGGTACCCGATTTCATGGCCGAGCGCACATGTACCAATCAGCAAACTATATTTACCAGCCTGACAAACGATGCAGCCGACCCGATTACCACCTTTAACTGGAACTTCGGTACGGCCGGTTCCGCATCGGGTAACCCTGCCACGGCTACATTTGCCACTACCGGAAACCCCTCGGTAAGTCTTACTGTTATCACACAAACCGGGTGTTCATACTCGCGAACGAAGACTGTTACCATCAGCGCTGCCCCCGTTGCATCGTTTACTGTTTCGGCTGATGCAGGGGGCGTGCCGCTTACGGTGCATTTCACCAACACCTCTACCGCTGCTACGTCCTATCTTTGGAGCTTTGGCGATAATGCCGGCACTACATCAACAGCGGTATCTCCTCAATTTACGTACACCGAGCTGGGTACTTTTACAGCCGAGTTGACGGCTTTTAATGCGTTGGCCTGCCAGTCCAGAGCCGTGCGCACCATTCATGTTGTGGTGCCGGTACTCGATGTACGCCTTTCATTGCTGGAGCTGCTGAGCGGCACGGGAGGTATAACCCCGGCTGTTACGCTGCTGAATCGCAGCAACATTCCTGTTGCCAATCCGGTTGTGGATTACGATCTGTCGGGGATGTCGGTGGTTCGTGAGGTGCTGCCGGTAACCCTTGCACCCAACGCCTCTTACCGTCACGTTTCGTCCATCCAGTTGCCGGTTTTGAACGCTGCGTCCTATCTGTGTGCTACCGTTGTATTAGACGATGGAACACCAGCCGATAATCGTTATTGTGCCGGCCTCGAAAACACATGGCGTGTTGTCCAGCCGTTTCCCAATCCGGTTAGCCGACAAGAGCAACTTACTGTTTCCTGGGTAGCAGCATCGGAAGGGAACGCTATGATCCGGCTGTACACCCTGAGCGGGCAGGAGGTGTTATCCGAAACGGTATTATCTGTGCAGGGCTATAACTCCATTTTGCTCAATACTTCCAGGCTGCAGGAGGGCCTTTATCTGGTACGTGTACAGGTGGGCGGACAGTCGTTTTCATTCCGGATACAGGTAATTCAATAAGCAGTTTCACTGAACAGGTCTCCGCATTTTCATTATTTTTAAGCCCGTTTTAGAAACCAACCCAACTCCATGAAAAAAATTAAATTGGATGCCACCGACCGAAAAATACTGACCTTGCTTCAGCAAAATTCCAATATTACCAATGCCCAGCTGGCCAAGGAAATCGGCCTGTCGCCTGCACCCACATTGGAGCGCGTAAAAAAACTGGAAGATAACCACGTTATACGCAGTTATCATGCTTCCATCAATCCAGCTGCTGTTGGTCTGGGTGTGAGCACATTTGTCATGTGTTCGTTGAAAGGACATAATAAGGAGAACATTGAAAAATTTGTGAAAGCCATTGAAAACATAGATGAAGTAATAGAGTGCCATCACATCACCGGAGCAGGCGATTTTATTTTAAAAATCGTAAGTGCTGATATCGCCTCTTATCAGCAACTTATTCTGGAAAAAGTTTCCAACATTGAAGTAGTGGACAGCCTGCAGACCATGGTTATTTTGTCGACCTTTAAGGAAAGTAAAGTGCTTCCTATCCCGGACTGATGTATGACAGCCGAAAAGACACGCATCCTCGATGCCGGCCAGGTAAAACAAAAGATCCGAAGGATTGCCTATCAGATTTTTGAAGAGAATTTTAAGGAAAAGTCTGTAGTTATTGCCGGTATTGACGGACAGGGCTATACCCTGGCTAAACTGATTGCCAAAGAGCTGGAAACAATTGCATCCATTCAGGTGCTGGTGGTAAAAGTAATGCTCGATAAGTCGGAACCACAGCACCACGGAGTAAAACTGGATTGCGATATACGTAAAGTAAAAAAGAAAAGCACCGTACTGGTAGATGACGTCCTCAACACGGGTCGTACGCTGGCTTATGCCATGAAGCCCTTTCTGGAAACGGAAATAAAAAAACTGGAGATAGCGGTATTAGTTAACCGCAGCCATACTTCCTTTCCGGTATATCCACGTTACTCCGGCCTGGAGTTAGCTACTACCATCAACGACCATGTACAGGTAGTACTGGGAAAAGAACCGGCTGTTTACCTGATTTGATCTTAATCAGCCGGGAAATTCATTTGCATTTTTCATCATCCTTTTCCAATCCAAACCATACAACACAGTACGAACCATGGATGCCAACGCCCATGGCTTTCCAGGTGGCGCGCTCCCACTTACCGCGGCTCATTATCACGCTGTGGTGGCCCGGGCTTTTCTTCCAGCCTTCCAGGGCATCTTCAGCTTTTACCCCGGCCGAATGAAAATAGGCAATCTCATAACCGTTGCCTTTGTAACGCGATAACTCCCGCGGTTTATTCCACATGCATTCTGCTTGCTTGTGGTCGCTGGTGTAGCAACAAGGCTTCCAGTTGCCTTTGTCCGACCAGCTGTGCAGGTTGCATGGGCCGGTGGCAGGGTTATTTTCCGAAAGGTCACGGGCATGGAGCTGTGCCACGCGCGTAAGATTTGGCGATAAAGGAATAACCGGCAGCCGCTTGGATTTGCGGTAGTCGTTGATTAACTCATAAAGTTTGCGCTCATCGGCCGTCAGGCAGCTGGCTGGTTGAAAATCAATAACAGCGGTCGATAGCACAACACCGATTAGAAAAATTCCTGTTTTTATCATGCTGGTCGAACGTTTGCACCATGTTTAAAGTACATCCAGATGGGGAAATTTCCTAATTTAGGCCTCTTTGTTATATTAAACTTTACTGAACATGAATGAACAGAAAATCACCATCAGGGAAGGTACGCTGAATGTGCCCGACCAACCCGTGATTCCCTACATTGAAGGCGATGGCACCGGTGTGGATATTTGGCCGGCTGCACAGTTTGTGCTGGACAAAGCCGTGGAGAAAGCCTATGGGGGAAAACGAAAAATCCAATGGAAAGAGGTGCTGGCCGGAGAGAAAGCTTTTAACAAAGTGGGCAATTGGCTGCCCGATGAAACGCTGGCCGCTTTTAACGAATACCTTGTCGGAATAAAAGGGCCACTTACTACGCCGGTAGGAGGTGGCATACGCTCACTGAACGTGGCTTTGCGCCAGATGCTCGACCTGTATGTATGTCTGCGGCCGGTGCGGTGGTATCAGGGTGTTCCTTCACCGGTGAAAAATCCGGGTGCTGTGAATATGGTTATTTTCAGAGAGAACACCGAAGATATTTATGCCGGAATCGAGTTTGCCGCAGGTTCACCCGA
Source organism: Cyclobacteriaceae bacterium (assembly GCA_036787955.1). GTDB lineage: Bacteria > Bacteroidota > Bacteroidia > Cytophagales > Cyclobacteriaceae > UBA2336. The sequence goes on along the minus strand of DAIQOI010000005.1, from coordinate 164,286 downwards.
TGCGCAGAAGGTATTGGACTTTCTGGCAAAAGAATTTCCAAAAGAATACAACAAAATCCGGTTTAATACGAAAGAAAAATCCGAAGCCTTTTGGAAGCTGGTGGGCGCACCCCATGTTAAAACAGATGTACAGGTAGGTATTGGAATAAAACCAGTGAGCTGGAGCGGCAGTGTGCGCCTCATACACAGTGCCATTGCTTATGCCATAAAACACAAGCGGAAGTCGGTAACAATGGTGCACAAGGGCAACATCATGAAGTTTACCGAAGGTTCCTTTATGGAATGGGGCTATGCCATAGCTGAGCAGTATTTTGGCGACAAGGTGTACACCTGGAAGCAGTGGGAGAAAACCAAAAAAGAAAAAGGCGAAGAAGCCGCCAATGCCGAACAGAAAGCTGCCCTTGCTGCAGGTAAAATCCTTATTAAGGATTCGATTGCCGACATTACCCTGCAACAGGTGCTTACGCGTCCGGAAGATTTTGATGTGATTGCCACACTGAACCTCAATGGAGATTACCTGAGCGATGCCCTGGCTGCTCAGGTGGGCGGTATTGGCATCGCCCCTGGTGCAAACATCAACTACATCACCGGTCATGCCATATTTGAAGCTACCCACGGAACCGCTCCCAAGTATGCTGGTCAGGATAAGGTGAATCCCGGGTCGGTGATTCTTTCCGGTGTGATGATGCTGGAATATATGGGCTGGCAGGAAGCGGCCGATCTGATTAACCAGGCACTCGAAAAAACCATTTCATCCAAACGCGTTACCTACGACTTTCACCGGCTGATGGAGGGGGCTACTTTACTGAAATGCTCTGAGTTTGCTCGGGAAGTGGTGAAGAATATGTAGGAAATGTTTTTCCGCTACTTTCTCATCCCCACAGCCATGGTTGTGGGGATTATTTTTTCCCCTTGAAATTCGTATAACAAAGGCCTCTCATAGAAATGGGGTAGTGAAAATACCCAAAAATCGGTATGAATTGGCATCTGCCCGATTAGAACTTTGCCACATGGTCAGAGATTGACAAGACCTGTTGGTAGTTTTACTTCAGCACGAAGGGCTATTTATGGCAATTATTATACGAGCACAAACACTCAGGTGGTTGCAGATGGCAGCCGAAGGCCTAAAACCGGAAGATATCACCCGCACGGAGAAGGTAGATAAAAAAGAAGTAGAATCGCAGTTGAAATCAATTTACCGGCAACTGAATACTTCCGATCCGCTGGAGGCGTTGCAAGTGCTGGCTAAAAAAGAATTTAAGATAGTGGATTAAAAGCCAAGCATCTTGATGGCCGTAAGTGCCGCCTCCTCGCCCTTGTTGCCGTATTTACCTCCTGCACGGTCGTAGGCCTGTTGTTTGTTCAGTGTTGTTAATACACCGAACACAACGGGCTTCCGGGTTTTAAGGCTTACCTCAGTCAAACCGTATGCCACTGCCTGACAGATGTAATCAAAATGGGGTGTTTCGCCTTTAATTACACAACCCAGGCATATCACCGCGTCTATGTCTTTCCGCTCAGCCATCCGTAAGGCACCCAATGATAATTCAAAGCTTCCCGGTACGTTTTTACGGACGATTTGCCTGGCATTAACGCCGTGGGCATGCAGGGCAGAAACAGCCCCGTTGTACAGGGCCTCGGTGATTTCCTCATTCCATTCACTCACCACAATGGCAAATGTTTTTTTCTTTAGTGAAGTACCGGATTTTACTTTTCCGCTTTTCAGTTGGCCGGGCATATTCGGTAAATTAAAAAGGGATGGCTCAGCCATCCCTGTTGATGTTGGTTAAATTTTTTAAGAGTTGGTTTCCAGCCGGGCTTTCAGCTTGCGGGCATTCTGGTATTCGGCCGATTCCCAATACTTGTTGATAACCTCATCGTAAGCCTTAATGGCTTTCTCGCGTTGTTCGGCTTTTTCATAAGCCAATGCTGCTTTCATCAGGTAGGCCGGTGTGAAGTATTTGTTGGGTTTATAGTTAGCCGCCTTCTCGTAGAAGCGTGCAGCATCGGCATATTTCTGTTCTTCCATGTAAGTATCGCCAATCAGGCTGTAGGCACGGGCCTGAATGAGCAAATCGTTCGATTTAAAATCTTCCAGGTACAAGCGGGCAGCTTCATATTTACCCTGCTTGAGGAAAGAAACCCCTGCATAAAAGTGTGCCAGGTTTGCGGCTTTGGTAATACTGTATTCATCAATGATGCCAATAAAACCAAGGTTGTTACCGTCACCATTCAATGCCAGGCTCAGGCTGTCGGCTTCAAAATAAAAGATGGCCTGAAACATCTGCCGCTGGGCTTCTTCTTCCAGGTTGCTTTTATAATAAGTAAACGCAAAGTATCCGCCAACAGCAAGCGCAAGCACAACACCGATGCCTGCCAGCAGCTTCGGATTTTTCTCCAGCCAGGCTTCGGCACTTTCCAGTTTCTCGGAAAGCACCTCATCCGACTTGGTTAACAAATCAACGGGTTCTTCTTTTTTGGCCATGTACACATAAAGTTTTGTTAGCCCCAGCCCTCTATTTATGTAAAGAGCAGGACTAAAATTGGCGGGCAAAAGTACAAATAACCCCCGGTAACATCAACATCGCTTAATCGGTGATGAATGGGTAATCAGGTTGGGTGTAAATATCGGTCAGCGCTTCAGAGGGATCGGGGAAAGGCGATTCTTCGGCAAATTTCACACTTTCTTCCACCTTTTGTTGTACCCGTGCCTCGATGGCTTCAAGTTCTTGCTCGGTAGCTAGCTTTTTTTCCAGAATGGTTTTTCTGACTTGCTCAATCGGGTCGCGTTGTTTGTATTGTTCCACTTCTTCTTTGGTGCGGTATTTCTGCGGGTCAGACATGGAATGCCCTTTATAGCGGTAGGTTCGGAACTCCAGCAACGTAGGTCCTTCGCCTGTCCGGGCGCGTATGGCCGCACGGGCAACCGCCTGATGCACCTCTTCTACCTTCATGGCATCTACCGGCTCGCTGGGCATGTCATAGGCTTCGCCCAGTTTATACAGATCGGTAACATTGGAAGTGCGCTGCACAGAGGTACCCATGGCATAGCCGTTGTTTTCGATAACAAAAATTACCGGCAGCTTCCACAACATGGCCAGGTTCAGTGCTTCATGAAAAGCACCCTGGCGTACGGCTCCATCGCCCATGTAGCAAATACACACATTGCCGGTTTTGTTGTACTTCTCGGCAAATGCTATTCCTGCGCCTAAGGGAATCTGGCCGCCTACTATGCCATGACCGCCCATAAAGTTCACCGACTTATCGAAGATGTGCATAGAACCACCCTTGCCTTTTGAACATCCGGTAGCTTTACCGAACAACTCAGCCATTACCACATTGGGGCTGGTGCCCAAAGCCAGCGGGTGGGCATGATCGCGGTAGGCGGTAATCCATTTATCGCCTTTGGTCAGGGCAGTAGCTGCACCCGCAGCACAGGCTTCCTGACCAATATATAAATGACAGAAGCCTTTGATTTTCTGCATGCCGTACAACTGTCCGGCCTTTTCTTCGAACCTGCGCATCAGCAGCATGCTTTCAAACCAGAACAGGTAAGTTTCTTTTGAAAACTCTGATTTTGCTGCCTTACCGGCAGGTTTAACGGCTTCTTTGGTGGAGGTTGCCATATCTGTAAATCTCTAACTTTGAGCAGCCTGCAAATTAATGTGTAAAAGACCAATACCCAAGTAAAACAGGATACAGGGTGTATTTGCATACCATTCAACTGGTTAATTTCCGGAATTATGCCGAGGCAGCATTTGGTTTTTGCCGTCAGGTCACGGCTTTCACCGGTCTGAACGGAAGCGGAAAAACCAACCTGCTCGATGCCATCCATTATTTGTCGGCTTTGCGCAGTTTTTTATTGCATGCCGACCAGCACCACCTGCGGCATGGCACGGATTTCTTTTCTATCCGTGGTGAGGTTACCCGCAATGAAGCCAGGCACGTACTGTTCTGTCAGTTTCGGGCAGGCGAGGGAAAGGTTATTTCCGTAAACGGTAAGCCTTATGAGCGCCTCAGCGAGCACGTAGGTAAGTATCCTGTGGTGCTTATTGCTCCGCACAACATGGAGCTCATCACCGGGGGCAGCGAGGTGCGCAGAAAATTTTTAGATCAGGTTATCAGCCAGGTTGATGCCTCCTATCTGCAGGATTTGATCGTGTATCAGCATACCCTGCAGCAGCGCAATAGTCTGCTGAGTCACTTTCATCACACCCAAACATGGGACGAAGATTTGCTGCTCGCCTACGATGAAAAACTGATTGATTCCGGTACCCGGATAGTACAGCGAAGGGCATCATTTGCTGCAGATTTTCAGCTGCTTGTGAACCAGTCTTATGAAAAATTGTCTGGCCGCGAAAGGGTAGAGGTACTTTACCGGTCCGAGATTGCTGGCCATGATTTTGCCTTGCAGTTACTGAGCTGCCGCTCGCGCGACCGCGCCCTGCAGCGCACAACAGTTGGTCCGCATCGCGATGACATAATTTTCCGGTTAGATGGCCATGACCTGCGGAAAACCGGCTCGCAGGGACAACAAAAATCATTCATTGTTGCATTGAAACTGGCCCAGTTTGCTCGTATCAGGCTGCACAACGGCTTCCCTCCGGTTTTGCTGATGGACGATTTATTCGATAAATTGGACGATGTTCGCGTAAACCAGTTACTCAAGCTTGTAGCCACTGAAAGCGAGGGTCAGGTTTTTATTACCGATGCGCGCGGGGAGCGAACGCGGCAGGCTTTGACAAAGGCAGGCCTGGATTTCGAAATAGTTGAACTCGACAGAAACCTGCAAAAACCACAACAATGACAGACGGTAAAAAGCACAAGGGCGAAATACAACAGGTGGGAGAGGCTATTCGCGACTTGCTTCGTGCTTACCACCTGGAATCCCGGTTTGATGAAGCGGCCTTGCTGGCTTCGTGGCCGGAAATAGTGGGGCCCGCTGTGGCCAAACGCACGCGTAAAGTTTACATTCAGAATAAAGTTCTCTTCGTTGAATTGAATTCATCCGCAATGAAGAACGATTTTTTGTTGCACAAACAACGCATTCTTGAGCTTTTTCAGGAGAAATTCGGAAGGGAAGTAATTACCGACATTACCGTGAGGTGATTTCTTTTCTTGTTAAGGGGCCTGGTTTGCCTAAACAAAAAAAGCTGATATTTTTGCACTCCTTTTGAAGCCGGTACGAAGGTCCGGGGTTGAAGGCCGGGGAACGTAAGGTCTTTGGAAGATTGGGGGAATACCAAAGTGGCCAACTGGGGCAGACTGTAAATCTGCTGTCTTATGACTTCCTAGGTTCGAATCCTAGTTCCCCCACAGATGGGAACCCGAGGCGGGAGTAGCACAGTAGGTAGAGCGGTCCCGCCTAGGGCGGGACAGGTCGCGGGTGAGCAGGAAAGAAAAAAAACAGGCGGGAGTAGCTCAGTTGGTAGAGCGGCAGCCTTCCAAGCTGCAGGTCGCGGGTTCGAGCCTCGTCTCCCGCTCAAAATTCCGGTGAGCAGTTCCGGAATGAGTAAGAGGTGCTGGTTTCCGGCTTGGTTCGGAACGCAAGCCGTTGTAGCTCAGTGGTAGAGCACTTCCTTGGTAAGGAAGAGGTCGTGAGTTCAATTCTCATCAACGGCTCAGCCGGCACCCCGGAAAATTTATTTTCGACCGCAAGGATTCAGATGCCTAGCAAACATCGTTAAAGAGTCCCCACGGTCCGCAAACCTTATTCGACAGGCTTATCATGTTTAAGGTGTACACCGCGTAAGCGGAAATTAAAACCGTAAACTATTAAACTAAATTATACACTTTAAACTTGACTTACTACTATGGCTAAGGAAACCTTTGATCGTTCGAAGCCTCACGTAAACGTTGGAACTATCGGTCACGTTGACCACGGAAAAACTACGCTTACTGCGGCTATCACCAAAGTGCTGGCTAAAAAAGGCCTGGCACAGGAACGCGATTTCTCGTCTATCGACAACGCTCCTGAAGAAAAAGAGCGCGGTATTACCATCAATACCTCGCACGTGGAGTATCAGACGGAAAAACGCCACTACGCGCACGTTGACTGCCCCGGCCACGCCGACTATGTGAAAAACATGGTGACCGGTGCTGCCCAGATGGATGGTGCCATCCTGGTGGTGGCAGCTACCGATGGACCCATGCCGCAAACCCGCGAACATATCCTGCTGGCCCGTCAGGTGGGTGTGCCGGCTCTGGTTGTGTTTATGAACAAGGTAGACCTGGTGGACGACCCCGAACTGCTTGACCTGGTGGAAATGGAAGTACGCGAGCTTCTTTCTTCCTATGACTTCCCTGGCGATAAGATTCCGGTGATCCGCGGTTCGGCACTGGGTGCCCTGAACGGAGAACCAAAGTGGGTAGAAAAAGTAGAGGAACTGATGAAAGCGGTGGATGAGTACATCCCGCTGCCCGTTCGTCTCATTGATAAAGATTTCCTCATGCCCATCGAAGATGTGTTCTCTATTACAGGTCGCGGTACTGTGGCTACCGGCCGCATTGAGCGCGGTGTAATCAAAACCGGCGATCCGGTTGAAATTTTGGGGATGGGCGCTGAAAACCTTACCTCAGTTGTTACCGGTGTTGAAATGTTCCGCAAAATCCTCGATCGCGGTGAAGCCGGTGATAACGTAGGTTTATTGCTGCGCGGTATTGAAAAGAACCAAATCCGCAGAGGCATGGTAATCTGCAAGCCGGGCTCAGTGACTCCCCATGCCAAATTCAAGGCCGAGGTATACGTTCTCTCCAAAGAAGAAGGAGGCCGTCATACTCCGTTCTTTAATAAGTACCGCCCGCAATTCTACTTCCGTACCACCGATGTTACCGGTGAAATCAAACTGCCGGCCGGCGTAGAAATGGTGATGCCGGGAGACAATGTATCCATTGAAGTGGAGTTGATTAACAAAATCGCCATGGAAAAAGGTCTGCGCTTTGCTATCCGCGAAGGCGGCCGTACCGTGGGTTCCGGCCAGGTAACTGAAATTCTGGATTAATCCGGATTTCCGGTATAGCCGGTCAAAATAAGAATCCATAAGGCGTTTCTGAATTTTTTAGAAACGCCTTTGTTTTCTTTCAGCCTATTTCTACCTTTGCAGTCCTTTTGGGATTCGCGAGGTTTTTAATGGGTAATCTGGTGGCTCTCAAGAGGTTGTGAGTACCGCAAGCTCTGATGTGAAACCAGTACATAAACGGGTGTAGCTCAATTGGCAGAGCAGCGGTCTCCAAAACCGCAGGCTGGGAGTTCGAGTCTCTCCACCCGTGCGAGCAATGCAGGCGGAAAGCCGCAATTCCTGACGTACCGCTAGGGCGGTTGTCAGGATGCTGATAGAAAAGTCAGTATTCAGGCCTTTCCGTCCGGATGGAAGCGCGGGTACCTGGGAATGAAGCCCAAAAGCCTGAGAACGGCAGCCGGGCTCGCCTTTAAAAAAGGCTCTCAGGCCGCTGAAAGAGGGGCTCTTACCGTGCCGAGGTTACAGAAGCAAACCCCAATAAAGGCCATAAACACCTGTTTCATGGAGCGCTTTAAAAAATATATCGCTGAATCCTGGGAAGAAATCCGTAACAAGGTGTCCTGGACCAGTTATAAAGAATTGCAAAGCAGTGCCATCCTGGTGTTGGTGGCCTCTTTCATTTTCGCAATTGTAATAGGCGCCATGGATTGGGTGTTCAATAAAAGTTTGGAATGGTTTTACCGTGAATTTTAATTCCGGCTGCTATGGGTGAACTAAAGTGGTATGTTTTGCGCGTTATCAGCGGCCAGGAAAAAAAGGTAAAAACCTACCTGGACAATGAAATTGAACGGGAAAAACTCCGGGATTTCATTCCCCAGGTACTCATTCCATCGGAAAAGGTGTACGAAATGCGGGGTGGCAAAAAGAAGCTGCGCGAGCGCAATTTTTTACCCGGCTATGTATTGATTTCTGCCGACTTGTCGAATAACAAAGCATTCGATGCGGTGAATAAAATTCCGGGTGTGCTCGGATTTCTGGGCGGGAGTTCCGGGTCATCAAAAGATCCCGTACCCCTGCGCCCTTCGGAAGTTAACCGCATCCTCGGCAAGGTGGATGAAATTGAATCTTCCGATGAAAAGCTGGAAAGGCCGTTTATCAAGGGTGAAACGGTAAAAGTGATGGATGGACCCTTTAGTGGCTTTACCGGAACAGTTGAAGAAATATTTGAAGAGAAAAAGAAACTGAATGTTATGGTTAAGATTTTCGGCCGGAATACACCGCTGGAACTTAACTATATGCAGGTTGAAAAACTGGATTAAATCTTATGGCAAAAGAAGTAGTAGGCTATTTGAAATTACAAGTAAAAGGTGCATCGGCAAACCCTGCACCGCCCATCGGGCCTGCTTTGGGTAGCAAGGGTCTGAACATCATGGACTTTTGCAAGCAGTTCAATGCCCGCACCCAGGATAAACCAGGTCAGTTGCTGCCGGTTCTTATCACCATTTATAACGATAAGTCGTTTGACTTTGTAATCAAAACACCCCCGGCTGCAAACCTTATTCTGGAGACCATTAAAAAGCAAAAAGGTTCGGCCGAGCCCAACCGCAACAAAATTGGTTCCCTCACCTGGGATCAGGTACGTAAAATAGCCGAAATCAAAATGCCCGACCTGAATGCATTCACAATAGAATCGGCCATGAAAATGATTGCCGGCACAGCCCGCAGCATGGGTGTAACCGTAACCGGAACACCCCCCTGGCAACAGTAAGCCAAAGAATTTTAACTGAATACCCGAACAGTATTTGAATTATGCCACGCAGAATAACCAAAAACAGAAAAGCAGTGATGAGCAAGTACGATTTAACCAAATCGTACACGCTCGATGAGGCGGCAAACATGCTGAAGGATATAACATTCACCAAGTTTGATGCCTCGGTTGACCTGGACGTGCGGCTGGGAGTGGATCCGAAAAAATCCGATCAGATGGTACGCGGTGTGGTTACGCTGCCTCATGGTGTAGGCAAAACGGTTCGCGTGCTGGTACTATGCACACCCGATAAGGAAAAAGAGGCAAAAGAGGCCGGAGCTGATTATGTAGGACTGGACGAATATATTCAGAAAATTGAAAGCGGCTGGACAGATGTGGATGTGATCATCTGCACCCCCACGGTGATGGCCAAGGTAGGTAAGCTGGGTAAAGTGCTGGGCCCCCGCGGTTTGATGCCGAACCCCAAATCAGGAACTGTTACGCTCGAAGTCGGTAAAGCCGTAAAAGAAGTAAAAGCCGGCAAAATCGACTTTAAAATTGATAAGGCCGGAATCATCCATACCAGCATCGGGAAAGCTTCCTTCCCCCCTGAAAAAATCAGGGAAAATGCCATGGAAATGATTCAGACCATTGCCAAACTGAAGCCCGCATCGGCCAAAGGTACGTACTTTAAAAGTATCAGTATCTCGACTACGATGAGCCCGGGTATTCGGATTGACACCAACTCAATTACGGGTATTTAAAAAATCCGAACATGACCAGAGAAGAAAAGGCACAGATTATCGAGGAGTTGGAGAAGAAGTTTGCTGAACACCAGCACTTCTACATTACTGATGCCGGTGGCCTTACCGTTGAACAGGTAAACGGCTTCCGCCGGTTGTGTTTCAAGGCTGGAGTGGAATACGGAGTGTATAAAAACACACTTATCCGCAAAGCATTGGAACGCAGAAAAGATGTAGACTACAGCCCCCTGTTTCAGGTGCTGCACGGCTTCTCAGGAATTATCTTTTCCAAAGAAGCAGGCAATGCACCTGCACGGGTAATTAAGGAATTCCGTCAGAAGCTGGAGGGCAAACCGGTACTCAAAGCTGCCTCGATTGACTCCGAGTTTTTTATCGGAGATGACCAGCTCAATACGCTTGCTGAACTGAAGAGCAAGCAGGAGCTTATTGGCGAAATCGTAACACTGCTTCAATCGCCCGCAAAGAATGTGCTCTCTGCGCTGCTTAGCGGCAAACACAAAATTGCCGGGTTGGTTAAAGCATTGGAAGAACGCAACAACAACTAAACCGATTGTACAATCATTTAAATTTCATTACTCATGGCTGACATTAAATCATTAGGAGATCAACTCGTTGAACTCACCGTTAAAGAAGTAAACGAACTGGCTGCTTACCTGAAAGAAACCTACGGCATTGAGCCGGCCGCTGCGGCCGTTGCAGTAGCCGGACCTGCTGCAGGTGGCGGAGCTGCTGCACCTGCCGCTGAAAAAACCAACTTTGATGTGGTACTCAAATCGCCCGGGCCCAACAAACTGCAGATTGTAAAACTGGTAAAAGAACTTACCGGTTTAGGCCTGAAAGAGGCCAAAGACGTAGTTGATGGCGCTCCCAAAACCATCAAGGAAGGTTTACCGAAAGACGAAGCCGAAAACCTGAAAAAGCAACTTGTAGAGGCCGGAGCCGAAGTGGAACTGAAGTAATCACGGCAGGTTCTTACTTTGGGCTTCACCTCGCTGCACGGAACAGACCTCGCTCCTCATCTTTTGCTTAAGGATGGGAGCAAGGTCTATTTCCGTTTGTATATTTAAAAATACATCATCCCATCTGGTTCACTTAAATTACGTATCGCCTTGGCAAAACTAACCAACACCGGCAGAATCGACTTTTCAAAAACAGAACGTGTCATCGATTATCCCGATTTTCTGGATGTGCAGCTCCAATCCTTCCGGGATTTTCTGCAGATCGACACGCCGGCCGAAAAGCGTCAGAACGAAGGACTTTACAAGGTTTTTGCAGAAAATTTTCCCATCACCGACTCGCGCGAAAACTTTGTACTGGAATTCGTTGACTACACCATCGATCCGCCCAAATACAGCGTGGATGAATGTATAGACCGCGGATTGACCTACTCCGTTCCGCTGAAGGCCAAGTTGCGCCTTACCTGCAATGACGAGGACAACGAAGATTTTCAAACCATTGAACAGGAGGTGTTCCTGGGCAATATCCCCTACATGACCGAAAAGGGGTCGTTCATAATCAATGGCGCAGAGCGGGTAATCGTTTCCCAGCTTCACCGCTCACCCGGTGTTTTCTTCGCCATGAGCAAGCATACCAACGGAACCAAGCTCTACTCTGCGCGCATCATCCCGTTCAAAGGTTCCTGGATCGAATTCGCCACCGATGTTAACGCAGTGATGTATGCGTACATCGACCGAAAAAAGAAATTTCCCGTAACCACCCTGTTAAGGGCCATTGGGTACGGCACCGATAAAGACATTCTCGACCTTTTTGGCCTCTCAGAAGAAATTGAGGCATCTAAAAATGCCCTGAAAAAAGCCGTAGGCCGCAAGCTGGCCGCCCGTGTACTGCGCACATGGACGGAAGATTTTGTAGACGAAGATACCGGTGAGGTGGTTTCGATCGACCGCAACGAAGTATTGCTCGAACGCGACCACATCCTTACCGAGGAAGATATTGATACCATCCTTGATTCGGGTGTCAAATCCGTTATCCTGCACCGGGATGACGTGAACGTGGCGGATTACGCCATCATCTTCAATACCCTGGCCAAGGACAACTCCAACTCAGAAAAAGAGGCCGTAGAACAAATCTACCGCCAGTTGCGCAACACCGAGGCCCCTGACGAACAAACTGCCCGGGATATTATCAACAGCCTTTTCTTCAGCGAAAAGCGCTATGACCTGGGTGAAGTAGGACGCTACCGGATAAATAAAAAGCTAGGCCTGGATCACAGCTTCGACCAGCGCGTACTGACCAAGGAGGATATCATCCTGATTGTGAAATACCTCATTGGCCTGGTAAACTCCAAAGCCGTGGTTGATGACATTGACCACCTGAGCAACCGAAGGGTTCGGACCGTAGGCGAGCAGCTCTACGCACAGTTTGGAGTGGGCCTGGCCCGCATGGCACGTACCATCAAGGAAAGAATGAACGTGCGCGACAACGAAGACTTCAAGCCGGTAGATCTGATCAATGCACGCACGCTCTCATCGGTAATAAACTCCTTCTTTGGTACCAACCAGCTGAGCCAGTTTATGGATCAGACCAATCCGCTGGCTGAGATTACGCATAAGCGCAGAATGTCGGCACTGGGACCCGGTGGGTTGTCGCGCGAACGGGCGGGTTTCGAAGTGCGCGATGTGCATTACACCCATTACGGTCGCCTGTGCACCATCGAAACACCGGAAGGACCCAATATCGGGCTTATTTCATCGCTCTGCGTCCATGCCAAAGTCAATAAGATGGGCTTTATTGAAACGCCTTACCGCAAGGTGGAAAACGGTAAAGTGAAATCGAAGGAACTGGTATACCTTACTGCCGAAGAAGAAGACACCCATAATATAGCAAGGGCCAATACCCAGCTCAAACCCAATGGCGAACTGGCCGAAGAAAAAGTAAAAGTTCGTTTCGAGGGCGACTTCCCGATGGTGGATCCCAAGGAGGTGCATTACATGGATGTGGCCCCCAATCAGATAGTTTCAATAGCGGCCTCACTCATTCCTTTCCTCGAACATGACGATGCTAACCGGGCACTGATGGGTTCAAATATGCAGCGTCAGGCCGTGCCCTTAATGCGTCCGGAAGCACCCATTGTTGGTACCGGCCTTGAAGAACGCGTAGCCATAGATTCGCGGGCTTTAATTACCGCAGAGGGCGATGGTGTTGTGGAATATGTGGACGCCCGCCGTATCGTGATCCGCTATGACTTAACCGATGAGCAGCGCCTGGTGAATTTCGACACGGAGGTTAAAACCTATAACCTCATCAAGTTCCGCCGCACCAACCAGGATACCTGCATTAACCACATGCCCATTGTGCGCAAGGGCGAACGTGTAAAGAAGGGGCAGCCGCTGGTTGAAGGGTACGCAACAAGCAAAGGCGAACTTGCCCTGGGCCGCAACCTGCTGGTAGCCTACATGCCATGGCAGGGCTACAACTTTGAAGATGCCATCGTGATATCCGAACGTGTGGTGCGCGATGACATTTACACTTCCATACACATTGAAGAGTTTGAACTGGAAGTACGCGACACCAAACGCGGAGAAGAAGAGTTGACTTCGGAAATTCCGAACGTGAGCGAGGAAGCCGTTAAACACCTGGATGAAAACGGTATAATACGGGTTGGGGCCGAAGTAAAAGAAGGCGATATCCTGATTGGTAAAATTACTCCGAAGGGAGAAACCGATCCTACACCGGAAGAAAAACTGCTGCGCGCCATCTTTGGCGATAAAGCCGGTGATGTAAAAGACGCATCGCTCAAAGCGCCTCCGTCCCTGCGGGGTGTAGTGGTGGATACTAAACTATTCTCCCGGCCAAAACGCGACAAGGATGTGCGCAACCGTTCTAAAAAAGAACTCGATGCGCTTAAAGCACGGTATAGTAAGCAGTTGAGCGAACTGCGTGCCGAAGCCATCAAAAAACTTACCACGCTTCTGTCGGGCAAGGTAAGCAATGGAGTGCGCCATAAGTTTGGCGATGAACTGATTGCCAAAGGCGTGAAGTTCTCGGCCAAAGTCATTGAAGCCAACCTCTTCCCCGATAAAAACATTTACCGCGATGAAAGCAACTATGCGGTACCTGAAGAGGTAAACCTGATAGCCGATGTTTCGCTCGATAACTGGACTACCGATGAGCACACCAACGAACTGGTAGCGCAGTTGGTGAAAAACTATCTGCTGAAGCGCAATACCTATGCCGGAGAGTTTAAGCGCGAGCGCTTTACTCTAGAGGTAGGTGACGAACTGCCCACCGGCATCGTTCAGCTGGCTAAAGTGTACATCGCCAAGAAACGCAAACTGAAAGTTGGCGATAAAATGGCGGGTCGCCACGGCAATAAAGGCGTGGTGGCCAAGATTGTCCGCGAGGAAGATATGCCGTTCCTGGAAGATGGTACACCCGTGGACATCTGTCTGAATCCGCTGGGGGTGCCTTCGCGGATGAACCTCGGACAATTGTACGAAGCAGCGCTGGGCTGGGCAGGTTATAAACTGGGACGCAGATATGCTACCCCAATATTTGACGGTGCTACGCTGGAGGAAGTGCAGAAAGAACTTCGCGAAGCCGGTCTGCCGGAATCAGGTCGTACCTACCTGTACGATGGCCTTACCGGTGAACGCTTCGAACAACCGGTAACGGTTGGGGTGGCTTATATGCTCAAGTTGGGTCACCTTGTTGACGATAAAATGCACGCCCGATCCATTGGCCCCTACTCCCTCATTACCCAGCAGCCGCTTGGCGGCAAGGCACAGTTTGGCGGTCAGCGCTTCGGTGAGATGGAAGTGTGGGCCCTTGAGGCATTCGGTGCCGCACACATCCTGCAGGAGATCCTCACTGTGAAATCGGATGATGTGATCGGCCGGGCCAAGGCGTACGAGTCGATCGTAAAAGGTGAAAACATGCGCAAACCCAACATACCGGAGTCGTTTAACGTGCTGGTGCACGAGCTTCGTGGGCTGGCGCTGGAAATCACCATGGAATAAACATAAACGGAAAACGAGTTTTCATACCTCAAACAACACAACATGTCGTTCCGAAAAAATAAAAAAATCAGCAGCGATTTCTCGAAAATCACCATCAGCCTGGCTTCTCCTGAATCCATACTGGAGAGCTCGAATGGCGAGGTGACACAGCCCGAAACCATTAATTACCGGACTTACAAGCCGGAAATGGGCGGATTATTTTGCGAACGCATATTTGGTCCGGTTAAAGACTGGGAATGCCACTGCGGTAAATACAAGCGAATCCGCTACAAGGGCATCATATGCGACCGCTGCGGTGTGGAGGTTACTGAAAAGAAAGTAAGGCGCGAACGCATGGGCCACATCGAACTGGTTGTGCCCGTGGCGCATATCTGGTACTTCCGTTCACTGCCCAACAAGATCGGCTACCTGCTGGGGTTACCCACCAAAAAACTCGATCAGATCATTTACTACGAACGCTACGTGGTAATTCAGCCGGGTATTAAGGAAGAAGACGGAATCAATAAAATGGACTTCCTCACCGAAGAGGAATATCTGGATATCATCGACAAGCTGCCACGCGAAAACCAACTCCTGGACGATAACGACCCGAAGAAATTCATCGCCAAAATGGGAGCGGAGGCGCTTGAAATGCTGCTGGCCCGTCTTGACCTTGATGCGCTATCCTACGAGCTGCGCCATCAGGCCGCCACCGATACATCGCAGCAGCGGAAAGCCGAAGCGCTTAAACGCCTGAAAGTAGTGGAGGCATTCCGCGAAGCCAACAGCCGCATTGAAAACAGGCCGGAGTGGATGATTATAAAGATGGTGCCGGTTATCCCGCCCGAACTTCGTCCACTGGTTCCGCTGGATGGCGGCCGCTTCGCCACCTCTGACCTCAATGACCTGTACCGCAGGGTAATCATCCGCAACAACCGTTTGAAGCGCCTGATCGACATCAAGGCACCTGAAGTGATTCTCCGCAATGAAAAACGCATGCTTCAGGAAGCTGTGGACTCGCTGTTCGATAACTCGCGCAAAGTAAATGCAGTTCGCTCGGAGGGCAACCGCGCGTTAAAGTCGCTCAGCGATATGCTCAAAGGCAAGCAGGGTCGCTTCCGTCAGAACCTGCTCGGTAAGCGTGTTGACTATTCCGGACGCTCGGTAATTGTGGTAGGCCCTGAACTGAAACTGCACGAGTGCGGACTGCCGAAGGATATGGCTGCTGAGTTGTTCAAGCCGTTCATTATCCGCAAGCTGATTGAAAGAGGCATCGTCAAAACCGTTAAATCGGCTAAAAAAATCGTTGACCGCAAAGACCCTGTGGTATGGGATATCCTTGAAAATGTGCTGAAAGGGCATCCTGTACTGCTCAACCGTGCCCCCACACTGCACCGTTTGGGCATTCAGGCGTTCCAACCCAAGCTCATCGAAGGCAAGGCCATTCAGCTTCATCCGCTGGTATGTACGGCATTCAATGCCGACTTCGATGGCGACCAGATGGCCGTGCATGTACCACTCAGCCACGAGGCCATACTGGAGGCATCCATCCTGATGCTCTCATCGCACAATATTCTGAACCCGGCCAATGGCGCGCCCATTGCCGTTCCTTCGCAGGATATGGTGCTGGGCTTGTATTATCTCACCAAAGGCAGAAAAAGCACACCGGAGCACCCTGTGCCGGGTGAGGGCAAAATGTTCTATTCGGCCGAGGAGGTAATCATTGCCTACAACGAAGGAAAAATTTCCAAGCACGCCCACATCAAAGTGCGTGTAAAGATCAGAAACAAAGACACCAACCAGTTCGAAACAAAGATCATTGACACGGTTGCCGGCAGGGTGCTCTTCAACCAGTACGTGCCCGAAGAGGTGGGCTTTGTTGATGAACTGCTGACCAAGAAAAAACTGCAGACCATTATTGCCGATGTGTACCGCCTGGCGGGCATGTCGAAAACGGCCAAGTTCCTGGACGACATCAAAGAACTTGGTTTCCGCATGGCGTATAGGGGCGGTATATCCATGGGGCTTGACGATGTGCGCGTGCCCGCAGAAAAAGAAAAGCTTGTAGCCGAGGCCCAGAAAGAAGTAGAGTCCGTATGGAATAACTACATGATGGGTCTGATTACCGATAACGAGCGGTACAACCAGGTTATTGATATCTGGACGCGCACCAACACCATGCTTACCAATTACCTGATGCGTCAGCTCGAGGATGACAACCAGGGCTTCAACCCGATATTTATGATGATGCATTCGGGTGCCCGCGGTTCGCGCGAACAGGTGCGCCAGTTGGGTGGTATGCGTGGCCTGATGGCCAAACCCCAGAAAAACCTGGCTGGCTCCGTGGGTTCCATCATCGAAAACCCCATTCTTTCCAACTTTAAGGAAGGGCTCGATGTACTGGAATACTTCATCTCCACACACGGTGCCCGGAAAGGACTGGCCGATACAGCACTTAAAACAGCCGATGCCGGCTACCTGACCCGCAGGCTCGTTGATGTGGCACACGACCTGGTAATTACGGAAGAGGATTGCGGCACGTTGAGGGGACTGAAAGTAACTGCTCTGAAAGACAACGAAGACATCGTTGAGCCGCTCTCCGAGCGCATACTGGGCCGCGTGTCGGTGCATGATATATACGATCCGCTGACCGATGAACTCATCTGCCCGGCCAATACCGAAATTACCGATGAAATTGCCCGGAAGATTGAGGCTACCAGCATCGAAGAAGTTGAAATCCGATCCCTGCTTACCTGCGAGTCCCGCCTGGGCGGATGTGCCAAATGCTATGGCCGCAACCTGGCAACCGGAAAAATGGTTGAAGTGGGTGAGGCTGTGGGTGTGATTGCCGCCCAATCCATTGGCGAACCCGGTACGCAGCTTACCTTGCGTACCTTCCACGTGGGTGGTACAGCCTCTAACATTGCCGTTGAAGCCAACATCAAGGCCAAATTCCCGGGCATAATTGAGTTCGAAGGCATCCGCTTCATCGATACCACCGACCGCGAAGGCAACCCGGTTCGGGTAGTGATGGCACGCTCGGGCGAAATCCGTATTATGGATAAGGAGCGCAAGCGCGTACTCATTTCCAACCACGTTCCGTATGGATCATTCCTTCGGGTGAAAGAAGGGCAGGCGGTTGAAAAAGGCGATGAATTGTGCTATTGGGATCCCTACAATGCCGTTATCCTCTCGGAGTTTGACGGTGAAATTGAGTACGAATCGATTATTGAAGGTGTAACCTATAAGGAAGAATCGGACGAGCAAACCGGCCACCGTGAAAAAGTAATTATCGAAACAAGAGACAAGACCAAAAACCCGGCCGTTATTGTTCAAGGAAAATCCGAAACCAAATCGTACAATATTCCGGTAGGTGCCCACCTTGCTGTTGAACGGGGTGAAAAGATCAAGGCCGGTCAGGTACTGGCCAAGATACCACGGGCAATCGGCAAGTCGCGCGATATTACCGGTGGTTTACCGCGTGTTACCGAACTCTTTGAGGCGCGCAACCCGTCCAACCCCGCGGTGGTTAGCGAAATAGACGGCGTGGTGACCTATGGAGGTATAAAACGCGGTAACCGCGAAATATTTATCGAATCGCGCGATGGCGTGCAGAAGCGCTATCTCGTACCGTTGTCCAAACATATTCTTGTTCAGGATAATGACTTCGTAAAAGCCGGACAACCATTATCCGATGGGGCCATATCACCTTCCGACATCCTGGCTATCAAAGGACCTACCGCTGTGCAGGAATATCTGGTAAACGAAATCCAGGAAGTATATCGCCTGCAGGGGGTAAAGATTAACGATAAGCACATCGAAGCCATCGTGAGCCAGATGATGCAGAAGGTGGAAATTATTGATCCGGGCGACACCAGTTTCCTGCCTGGCGAATATGTGGATAAGTTCGTGTTCCGGGAAGAGAACGATAAGATTCTCGACAAGAAAGTAGTGGTAGATGCCGGAGACTCGGAGCGCTTTAAGCCGGGACAGATTATCACCACCCGGGAGCTTCGTGATGAGAACTCTGTGTTGCGCCGGAAAGACCTCAAGCTGGTGGAGGTACGCGATGCCCTTGCTGCAGTATCCAGGCCCACTCTGCAGGGTATAACACAGGCATCGCTGAAAACCGAAAGCTGGCTCTCGGCTGCTTCCTTCCAGGAAACTACCAAAGTACTGAGCGAAGCCGCCATCCGCGGAAAAGTGGATTATCTGATGGGCATGAAGGAAAACGTAATCGTAGGTCACCTCATACCGGGAGGTACAGGTCAGCGCCGATTTGAAAAACTTCTGGTTACCCATAAAGATGAATACGAGGCCATGCTAAAGGGCACTTCAGCAGCTGCCGACAAAAAGAAAGGCAAAGAGAAGGAACTCCAGCAATAGAATATGGCAGAGGATAAAAACAAAGAAAAGCCGGTTCAGAACCAGATAAATATTGAACTGACTGAAGACATAGCTGAGGGCATTTATTCCAACCTGGCAATGATTGCCCATTCCAACAGCGAATTTGTCATCGATTTTATCCGGCTGATGCCCGGGGTTCCCAAGGCCAGAGTAAAGGCGCGTATCATTATTACGCCCGAGCATGCCCGAAGGCTGCTGGCTGCCCTGCAGGATAATATTGAAAAATACGAGCGCACGTTTGGCCCCATTAACCAAACCAACGATATGCCGGGCTTCCCGATGAATTTTGGCGGGGCCGTAGGCGAAGCCTGAAAAACCGCCAAATCCGGGGGTTTTCACAAGATTGCACGGATACAAAAACTTTACAACGGGTTTTTGTATCCTTTCTTTCTTTATGATACCTTTGCAGTCCCAAAAAAAAGGCTACCAAAAAACTGTAAACCGTAATCAATGCCAACGATTCAACAGCTTGTACGGAAGGGAAGAAAGAAACTGACTTCCAAGTCCAAGTCGCCCTCGCTGGATGCCTGCCCGCAGCGCAGGGGCGTATGCACCCGGGTATATACCACCACCCCCAAAAAACCAAACTCAGCAATGCGCAAAGTAGCACGGGTGCGCTTAACCAATCAAAAAGAAGTCAATGCTTATATTCCGGGAGAAGGACATAACCTTCAGGAGCACTCCATTGTGTTAATCCGTGGAGGTCGGGTGAAAGATCTTCCCGGTGTACGGTATCATATAATTCGTGGTGCCCTGGATACAGCGGGCGTAAACGGACGTCTTCAGGGACGATCCAAGTATGGGGCAAAACGTCCTAAAGCCGGTGCAGCCCCAGCCGGAAAAGCCGCAGCTAAAAAATAATTGCCATGAGAAAGTCAAAACCTAAAAAGAGATACTTGCCTGCTGATCCCAAGTTTCAGGATCCGCTGGTAACCAAGTTTGTCAATTATCTGATGGAGCGCGGAAAGAAAAGCCTTGCCTATAAAATATTCTACAATGCCATTGACATTGTGGAAAAGAAGTCAGGCGAAAACGGCATCGAGGTGTGGAAGCGCGCCATGAACAACGTGATGCCATCAGTAGAGGTAAAAAGTCGCAGGGTGGGCGGTGCCACCTTCCAGGTGCCCGTTGAGATACGGCCGGAGCGAAGAATTAACCTGAGCATTAAATGGTTAATTGACTATGCTCGCCAGCGCAATGAAAAAACCATGATGGACAAGCTGGCCGGTGAAATTATTGCTGCGGCCAAAGGCGAAGGAGCCGCTATCAAAAAGAAAGACGACACACACCGTATGGCCGAGGCTAATAAAGCATTTTCTCATTTCCGTTTCTGATAATTTTTAATAGAGCGCATGGCACGTGATTTACGTTTTACGCGGAATATAGGAATCGCTGCGCACATTGACGCAGGTAAAACCACTACAACCGAACGCATCCTCTACTATGCCGGAGTGAACTATAAAATCGGTGAAGTTCATGAAGGCACCGCTACGATGGACTGGATGGAACAGGAACAGGAGCGCGGTATTACCATTACTTCAGCCGCCACAACTGTTTACTGGAATTACCGGGGCAATAAATACCATGTAAACATTATTGATACACCAGGTCACGTAGACTTTACCGTGGAGGTGAATCGTTCTTTGCGCGTACTCGATGGGTTGGTGTTTTTGTTCAGCGCCGTGGATGGCGTAGAGCCCCAGTCTGAAACCAACTGGCGGCTTGCCGATAATTATAAGGTGCCTCGTATCGGCTTTGTAAACAAAATGGACCGTGCCGGTGCTGACTTCCTCAACGTTTGCAAGCAGGTAAAGGAAAAGCTTGGCTCCAAAGCAGTTCCCCTTCAATTGCCCATAGGCACCGAAGATAATTTCAGAGGGGTAGTTGACCTGGTAAATAACCGGGGAATCATTTGGAATGAGCACGATAAAGGCATGACCTTTGAAGTAGTGCCCATACCCGATGAGCTGAAAGAAGATGCAAAAGAATACCGCGAAAAGTTGCTCGAAGCAGTAGCCGAGGTTGACGAAACCCTGATTGAAAAGTATTTCGAAAACCCAGAGTCCATAACCGAGGCCGAAATTCTGAAAGCGCTGCGGCAGGCTACCATCAGCATGAAAATTGTGCCGATGCTGTGCGGTGCATCCTTTAAAAACAAAGGCGTACAAACCATGCTCGATTATGTCATGGAGTTGCTGCCCTCGCCTTTGGATAAAGACAACATCATAGGTACCGATCCGGACACCAATCAGGAAGTTGTAATAAGACCTGACGATAAAGAGCCTTTTGTTGCCCTGGCATTTAAAATTGCCACCGATCCCTTTGTTGGCCGGTTGTGTTACATCCGCGCCTATTCCGGTGTGCTGGAGTCGGGGTCTTATGTATACAACACCCGGTCGGGCCAGAAAGAACGGATATCGCGCGTATTCCAGATGCACGCCAACAAACAGAATCAGATTGAACGGCTCATGGCCGGAGATATCGGTGCTGTGGTTGGTTTTAAAGACATAAAAACCGGAGATACCCTTTGCGATGAGAAGCGCAAAGTAGTTCTTGAATCCATGGTATTCCCCGAGCCTGTAATAGGCTATGCCATTGAGCCGAAAAAACAAGCTGATGTGGACCGCCTCGGCATGGCCATCGCAAAACTGGTTGAAGAAGATCCTACGTTGCGTGTTCATACTGACCAGGAAACCGGACAAACCATTCTTCGCGGAATGGGTGAGTTGCACCTGGAAATCATCATTGACCGCCTGCGCAGGGAGTTTAAAGTGGAAGTGAACCAGGGCGCTCCGCAGGTGGCCTACAAAGAAGCCCTCACAACAACCGTTGAACATAAAGAGGTGTATAAGAAACAAACCGGTGGTCGGGGTAAGTTTGCAGATATTGTCTTTGAAATAGGACCCCGTGATGACGGCAAAGAGGGACTCCTGTTTATCAATGACATCGTGGGTGGTGTAATACCGAAAGAATTTATTCCGGCTGTTGAAAAGGGCTTTGCCCAGGCCATGGCCAATGGCCCGCTGGCGGGCTATCCGCTCGATGGCATGAAAGTCAGGTTGTTTCACGGTTCGTACCACGATGTGGACTCTGATTCGTTATCGTTCGAGCTGGCTGCGCGAATCGGCTTCAAAGAAGCTGCTGCAAAATGCAACCCCCAGCTGCTCGAGCCCATCATGAGCGTTGAAGTGCTTACTCCGGATGAATTTACCGGTGCGGTAACCGGCGACCTGAACAGAAGAAGAGGTTTATTGAAAGGTATGGACACCCGCGGAGGTGCACAGGTAATCAAGGCAGATGTGCCGCTGAAAGAGCTCTTTGGTTACGTAACCGATCTGCGTACGATAACTTCGGGCCGCGCTTCGGCAACGCTCACCTTCTCGCACTACGCACCGGTACCTAAAAACCTTGCCGACAAGGTAATTGAAGAAGTGAAAGGGGCAGTGGCCGCTAAATAACCAATCTAAAAGACGTTTAGATTATGAATCAGAAAATCCGAATTAAACTAAAGTCGTACGACCACAATCTGGTGGATAAATCATCCGAGAAGATTGTCCGTGCTGTAAAAGCAACCGGTGCCGTGGTAAGTGGTCCTATACCCTTGCCTACCGAGCGCGAAATTTTTACGGTCCTCCGTTCACCCCATGTGAATAAAAAGTCGCGCGAGCAGTTTCAGCTTTGCACGTACAAGCGACTGGTGGATATCTACTCCAACAGCGCTAAAACCGTGGATGCCCTGATGAAACTGGAGTTGCCCAGTGGGGTGGATGTAGAAATTAAGGTGTAGGTAAGGTTTTGCCTGTGCCTGCAACAAGCAGCCGGATATGTCCGGCTTTTTTATTTTAATCTGGCGTGGAAATAGAGTGTATACCCCGGCATCAGCTCGGGATGTGCTATTTTAACGAGGTCTTTCAGTATAATATCAGGTCTTAGATAGCCAAGCTCCAGGTACTCACTTCCGCCCGTCGGGCCAATTCGTGCATTGTAGGTATACACCTGTTTAGTGACAAAAGGTTTAAACCGCGTATAGCGGGCATCGGCTTTTGCCATTTCTTCCAGACTCTGAAAGCTGCCGGTACCAATCCATAAATCGGATTGATGGGCCTTCTCCAGCATGGCTTCATAGCTTAATTCCAAAATCTCTTCCGAATCGTTTTCTTCCCATACATAAGTGCAGCCGGCATCGGCCAGCAATCGGGCACCGTGGTTTTTACCACCCGGAGCAAACCAGGTATCGCGGTACATGATGCCGCTCATTACCACAGGCCGGGAAGAAGCACCCATGGCAAGTTGCCGGGTAACAACATATTCAGACTCAATGTGCCTAAACACGGAGTCGGCCTTATGGCGAAGACCAAAAAACAAGGCCATGAATTTGATCCATTCAGCACGCCCCAGCGGATGTGGCTCCAGATACTCTGCGTTGATCACCACTGGAATACCCAACTCTTCCACCTTTCGGAACTGTCCAAAATCGGCGGCCACCAAATAGGCCATCACCATATCAGGCTTCAGCGTTATCAGGCGTTCCAGGTCCATGTTTTTGTCAACACCCAGTTCTGTTACTTCTTTTTTTTGAATACGTTTTCGCATAGCAGGCGAACTGATATAATCAAGTCCCGGAAATCCCACCAATGCATTTGTTTGATCCAGATAATCCAGCAGCGGAATATGCGTGGTGCTGGTGCAGACAATTCTTTTAACCGGTATAGGTATAATAGCAGTGTGTGGGTTTTCCGGAGGGTGAACAGAGTCAGGAACGAGCAAATATACCAGGGGTTCCTTTGCGCCCGGATAAGGTTTTTTTACAGTAACTTCAATACTTCCATCGGCTGCATATTTTATGTCAAAACCTTTGGCATACTGAATGTTAGTATAACTGTTTATCGGATTCTTTTCAGGCGCTTTTTTTTCCGAGCAGCCCGTCAGGCAAAATAAAACATACAATAAAGCGAGCGTTAAAAATCGCGACTGATTTTTTTTGTGGGCTTCATTAAGCAACTGACAAGCTGTTTTCAGATGGCTAAATTCGGGGGTCATGAAGTAAATTCTCTGTGTTTTGCCTGTCAAATTTCTAAATTTACTTAAATAAAAAACCTCTACATGGCGCCTACGAAAAAGAAACGGATATTTCGCGAACCCAAATTCTGGCTTCACTCTGTTCTGGCATCAACATTTGTTTTTGTTGTGCTCGTTGGCTTATATGGCTTTACACAACTCAAGATATTCGATGCATTTGACCCGCTCGGTCAGGCGTTGAGCGACATGGAGCTTACCGATATTACCTTCTCACAGATTCGTGAAGATCCGCCCATGGATACAAATGTGGTGATAGTGAACATCGGATACCTGTCAAGAAGGGAGATAGCACAGCAAATACTCAATGTTGTCAAGCACAGGCCCAGGGTAATAGGGCTGGACATTATTTTCAGTTGCGACTGGACAGGCGATTCAATTCTGTGCCCGCAGGCCTTCGATACCCTCAGCAATCAGTATTTTGCATATGCTATCCAAAAGGCCTCTGAAAGCGGATCGGTTGTAATGGCGCATAAACTTCAGCAAACCCAAAAGTTGATTAAACAGTTTGGCGACATTGATCTGTATGATTCAATTGAACACACCTACTGGGCCCTCATGCCGGGAGCTTATGAGGGTTTTGTTAACCTGGAAACCGAAGCAGCGCACCAGGAAGACCTTAAATCATGCCGGACCTTCAATCCCAAGATGGAAGTAAATGGAAAACGCGAACTGGCTTTTTCAGTGATGATAGCAATGCTCTATGACTCGGTCAAGACCAACCGGTTTCTGGCACGGGATAATTATCGTGAAGTGATCAATTACCGCGGTAATATTGTCGACTGGCACGGAGCTTCAAATTATGCAGGCAGATACATTGTGTTGGACTGGGACCAGGCACTTGATACTACCCAATTCGTTGGAGAAATGTTCAGAGACAAAATCGTATTGTTTGGTTTTTTAGGCTCAGATCTGCGCGATACCTCCTGGGACGATAAATTCTTTACACCCCTGAATAAGAAATATGCCGGCAAAGCCCGCCCCGACATGTACGGAGTGGTGGTGCATGCCAATATTATTTCCATGATACTGAATGAAGATTACATTGACGTTCTGGCAGAATGGCAGGAGATTTTAATTGCCGTTATGCTCTGCTTTCTGAATATCATGTTCTTTGTGTGGATTGAGTGGGATGAAAAACGGAAAGACTGGTTTGACATTGTCAGCATTACCATTCAAATCGCTGAAATTGTTTTATTGTCATTCCTCATGATATACTTCTTTAACTGGTTTGCATTTAAACTGGATATTACCTGGGCGCTGGCTGTGGTAGCGGTGGTTGGCACAAGTTTTGAGATTTACCAGAAAGTGCTGAATGAATGGCTTTACGGGAAGGTGCTTTCCCGCTGGTTTTCAAGACGGTCTGCAAGAAAAGATTTACCAGAAGGGGATGCATCGTATTAATGCCCGTGGATGATGGAAATTGTGTAAATTAGACTTCTTAAATTTAAGTATCAGCATGATAATCAGAATTTTAACTATTGGCATGGCCTTGTTTTTTGTTCCGGCATGGCTCTACGGGCAGGCCGCAGGGTATGCCTTTAAGGTTGTGGCCAGTAAAGGGGCTACCGAAGTGAAGACCGCAGGAACCTGGCAACCCCTTAAAACCGGCTCTATCCTTAAACCTGCTGACGAACTGAAAGTGGGAGACAATGCCTATGTTGGACTTTTTCATTCCAGTGGTAAACCAATTGAGCTGAACAAACCCGGTACCTATGCCGTAGCCCAACTCGAAAAGCAGATTGGGGGTGGGCCCAGCGTGCTGAATAAATACGCTGACTTTATTCTGAGCAGCAACGCCGATGAAAAGAAAAATAAACTGAGCGCTACCGGGGCCGTGCATCGAGGCACGAAAGAAGATATTAATGTGCTGCTGCCGTCCACACCCGGTATGAATACGGCCGTTTACAGTTCATTGGTGGTGATTCGCTGGGAGAGCCAGAAAACAAAGGGTCCTTTTGTGGTTAACATAACCAACATATTTGGCGATCCTGTTGCGCGGATGGAGACCACTTCCAACAGCATTGTGCTGGATCTGAACGATAAGCAATTTTCTGAGCTGGGCTCATTATTCGTTGAAGTGAGCGATAAAGCAAATCCAAAAATTGCTTCGCCCCAGTACACCATTAAGCGACTGACACCTGTTGAACAGGAACAGATTAAAAAAGCCTGGAACGAAATTGCCGCTGATGTAGCTGAGGTAAATGCCATGAATAAATTTCTGATAGCAGGCTTTTACGAAAACAAAAACCTGATAATAGATGCGATCGCAGCCTATGAAGAAGCCATAAGGCTTGCTCCCGATGTGGATTTCTTTAAGGAAGCCTACAATAACTTCCTGATACGAACCGGATTAAAAAATACTCAACAATAAACCTTACAAACTATGCAATTCAATCGTTGGTTTGTCGTTTGCTTCTTAATGTTTTCCATCAGTGCGCTACTTGCCCAAAGCTATGACTTCAAAGTACTGGTAAGCAAAGGCAAAACGGAGGTAAGGAATGGTGATGCCTGGGCCTCAATTAAAGTAGGCGCTAATCTCTCTGCCTCTGACGAAGTCAATATTGCTGAGAACTCCTATCTGGGTTTGATGCATGTCAGTGGCAAGCCTGTTGAAATTAAAGAGGCCGGTCCGCACAAACTTGCTGATGTAGCTTCAAAAATATCGAAGGGCTCATCGGTGATGAGTAAATACACCGAGTTTATTCTGAGCAGCGAGGAGGAAAAGAAAAACAAACTGGCAGCCACCGGGGCTGTTCATCGCGATCTGAAAGCGCCGGTCATCCTCTACATGCCCAGAACCTCCTACCACCTGGGCAATGAAGTTTATCTGAGCTGGTACTCACCCGGTAAATCTTCACAGGCTGAAGTTGTGGTAATGAATCTTGCTGAAGATGAGTTGGCCAAATACAAGGTTGAAGGCACCAGCTTTAAACTGAACCTTGCCGACCCGAAACTGGCGGCTGAACCGAACCTGCTCATTAAAGTGGTAACGGCCGATGGTTTTCAATCGGGCAATACTTCGGTCAAGCGCCTGCAGGGCAGCAAGAGAGCTGAAATAGAAAAAGAATGGAATGAATTTATGTCGGCTGTTTCTGATGGCACCGCCCTGGAAAAGTATCTGCAGGCTGGTTTCTTTGAAAGCCACCTGTTGCTTTCCGATGCCCTCACTGCCTACCAGCAGGCTATTGAAATGGCACCAGATGTGGATTTGTACAAAGAAGAGTATGCAAGATTTTTGCAACGCCTGGGCTTGGTAAGCAAGAACTGAGAAATCCGCAAAGAATCTGTGTTAAAGGCCCTCCCAAGGGCCTTTATTTTTTTGATGCCCGGTATATTCTTCTATTTTTGTACGCTTCAAATGCCATTTTCATGAGTGTATTGGTGAACAAAAACTCCCGGGTTCTGGTACAGGGTTTTACCGGCTCGGAAGGCACTTTCCATGCAGGTCAGATGATAGAATACGGAACCAATGTAGTGGGTGGCGTTACACCCGGAAAAGGAGGTTCCGAACACCTGGGCCGGCCCGTTTTTGATACAGTTAAAGAGGCAGTTCAAAAAACCGGGGCGGATGTATCCATCATCTTTGTGCCCCCTGCCTTTGCTGCCGATGCCATCATGGAAGCGGCAGATGCCGGTATTCAGGTTATTGTAGCCATAACCGAAGGAATACCCGTGAAAGATATGATGATTGCTAAAAAATACATCCAGCAGCGTAAGACTATATTAATCGGCCCGAATTGTCCGGGAGTTATCACGCCGGGTGAGGCGAAGGTTGGCATCATGCCGGGATTTGTGTTTAAAAAAGGAAGGGTGGGTGTGGTATCCAAATCGGGAACACTTACCTATGAAGCGGCCGATCAGATTGTAAAGGCAGGCCTTGGTATTTCAACTGCTATTGGTATAGGCGGAGACCCCATCATCGGAACACCAACGAAAGAAGCCGTTGAAATGCTGATGAACGACCCGGAAACAGATGCCATTGTAATGATTGGCGAGATAGGCGGTAACTATGAGCCGGTTGCTGCGCGCTGGATTAAGGAAACCGGAAACAAAAAGCCGGTGGTGGGTTTTATTGCCGGCCAGACTGCACCTCCGGGCAGACGCATGGGGCATGCCGGGGCTATTATAGGCGGTGCAGAAGATACCGCTGCTGCAAAAATGAAAATCATGCGCGAATGCGGCCTTCACGTGGTCGAGTCGCCTGCCGATATCGGTGAAACGGTGCGAAAAGTACTGGGTTAGTTTTTTCCTGCGTTACCGACAGCCTGCACCGGGCAGGACAACCCGGTCCAAATCGGGTAGTATGCAAAGCATTTTCTTTTTTTAAAGGCTTTTCCGCAACTCCTGCTCGAGATACTGGTTGAATTGTTTGACGCTGCGAAAAACAAAAATTTTTTCTGCCTCATTTTCGGGCATGTCATCCCGGAAAATTACCTCTGCACACCAGTTATGTAGCATGTACAGATAGGCCGTGCGGCCGTTTTTGTTGCGCATGCCCAGCATGGTGCCTTCATCCAGTAAAAACCTGAGTTTTTGCTGATTGGACATCCACCGGAATAACCAGCGTTTAACCGCGTTCATCTTTTTTTCACCTTAGTTTCGCCTGTCAAATTAACGCATTACCAATCAGGCTGGATAATACCCCGATTTGCGGGGTGCATTGGTTTTAGGCTGATTTTTTCAGAAAAGGCTTCTTTGTTGTTACTACGGGTCATCTTCTTACATCCGGATTTGGCTGAGAAAACCTGTTGATAGGTCGGAAAGGGGCTTCCGTTTGCAGATTTTTAGAGATCTGCTTGAAAATCTTGCATCGTAAAAAAACTTTACAATAGTTCATTGGCCAGGTTGGCCAGTTCCGATCGCTCGCCCTTTTCCAGGGTAACGTGTGCGTACAGGTCCTGGTCTTTCAGCCGGTCTATCAGGTACGACAATCCGTTTGACTGGGAATCGAGATAGGGGGTGTCTATCTGATGAATATCTCCGGTGAAGATAATTTTGGTGTTTTCGCCTGCGCGGGTAATGATGGTCTTTACTTCATGAGGTGTGAGGTTCTGGGCTTCATCTACTATAAAACAAATGTTGGACAGGCTGCGGCCGCGGATGTAAGCGAGTGGCGTAATGACCAGTTTTTCCTGGTTGACCATCTCCGTTATCTTGGTGTATTCCTTATCGGTTTCGCTGTACTGATTCTGAATAAACTTCAGGTTGTCCCATAGCGGCTCCATATAAGGATTAAGTTTCGATTTAATGTCGCCCGGCAGGTAACCAATATCTTTGTTACTGAGCGGCACAATGGGACGTGCCAGGTAAATCTGCCGGAATTCGCGCTTCTGTTCCAAGGCAGCAGCAAGGGCGATAAGTGTTTTTCCGGTGCCGGCAATGCCCTGCAGCGATACCAGGCGGATTTCAGGCTTCAATACAGCATGTATAGCAAAGGCCTGTTCGGCATTGCGCGGCTTGATGCCGTACACCGCCCGCTTTTCCACGTGCTCCACCATGCCGTTGAATGGGTTGAAGTAAGCAAGCACGGATTTCTTGCCACTGCGCAAAATGTAGTAATGATTTTTCTGCGGAGCCGTATCGCCCAGTACTTCCTCGGGCGGGCAGTATCCCTTGTCATAAATCAGGTTGATGGCATCGGCATCTACATCTTCCAGAATGGTGCGCCCGCTATACAGGCTGGATATGTTTTTGACTTTTCCGGTAGTGTAGTCTTCAGCTTGAAGACCGAGTGCCTTGGCTTTCAGCCGCAGGTTTACGTCTTTTGATACCAGTATCACTTTTCTTCCCTTCTCTTCCTTTTGTAACCGAAGGGCAGCATTCAGGATGCGGTGATCGGGCTTATCTTCGTTAAACACTTTGTTGGCATCCAAAATGCCGTTGCCACCGGTGTCCATTAGTACTTTGAAATTTCCTTTGTCGCGTCCGTTCAGCGGATTCCACTGGTGTAGCATCTGGTCTTTGGCCAGCTTGTCTATGAGTCGGATGAATTCGCGTGCTTCGAAATTTTTTGTGTCGTTGCCTTTCTTGAAGTTGTCCAGTTCTTCCAGCACGGTTATCGGAATTCCGATGTCGTGTTCGGCGAAGTTGAGAATGGAATTGTGTTCGTAAATAATGACGGATGTGTCGAGCACAAAGATTTTTTTCTCCTTCCGAGATTTTGCCATAGCGTAATGAAAAAGTAATTGAAAGGAACAAAAACCTTTGTGAAAATGATAGTGTGCAAATGGATTATTTTTTTGATAATTTTACCTTCCTTGCTATGCAACAAAGGCCAGGGAGTACACGTCACCTTTGCCGGTAGGTGTCAGTTTCAGCAGGTTGGCGAGTACCAGATGGACCAGTTTACGCGATGCTTTTTTACGCGACAGTTTTGTAAGGTTAGCAAAATCCTGAAGGGTTATGGTATGGTTACGGGCCAGATGTTGCATGAGCAGCTGTTCGTGCTCGCCATAGCGAATCAGCCTGTTGTGCCTGCGGTGGCGCTGCCTTAACACGGCTCTCATCTCTGCGCTGGCTTTAATGCTTTGGTCGTTTATCCGCACGTAACAAACAAGGCCGTTTGTCTGCTTTATCTGATAGGGCAGCCTTTTCCCTGCTTGAATGTGGTAGGCTAGCACATAGCGGGCGGGGGCAACTGCAATCACTTCTTCGGAAAACCGCAACATTGGCCGTACCTGCTTCAGAATGGCCTGCCGGATAACGAATGACTCTTCTTCAGGATATTTTATTCCCGGAATACTGCCATCATCGGCTACACCAACCAGCAGGGTACCCCCTTCTGTATTGGCAAAAGCCACCAGTTCGCGCACAATTTTTTCCGGATCGGAAGCCTTGCGCTTAAATTCCAGGTGCAAGCCTTCGCCTCCGGCAACCTGAAATCGTAATTCCTGTAACCGCGATGAATAGTATTGTTCTTCCTTAAAACTGCATGTTTTCTTCATCCGACTGGTCATCATCTTCCGGGAGACTGAACATGGAGCTCATTAAATCCCTGAACTGGAAGCCGCTGGTCAGCGGATGCCGGCTCAGCAGGCTGTGTTCGGTCAGCCCAAATAAAACGAATTCCATCAAAAACCATTGTAGTTCTTTTTCAACATTCGGATGGTGGCGTGTTACCAGCTCATACAATCCGGGTACGGTATGAAGCAGGCGCTGATATTCGGACTGGCTCATGTCGTTGAGTAAATCGAGCGTATGCCCTTCGTTGAACCAGTCGGTGATGGTTTTGTAGGGGCTTGCTTCCTTTTGTTTACGGAATTTGTCGGGGTTGGGAAAGTAGTTGAGGAATTGTTTACGGATAGCCCTGCCTATTAAATTCTGTGCCACGATGGCGGGCCCTTCCTGCTCACCTTCGTAAACTAACTCCACCTTGCCGGTTATAGCGGGTATGATGCCCTGAAAGTCGGTTATGCGCACGAAGGTTTGCGGCTCATGGTTCAGCAGTCGCCTGCGTTCGGCTGCGGCAATGAGGTTTTCCAGGGCCGAGATGGTGAGCCGGGCCGAAACACCGCTTTTGCGATCCACATATTCGCTGTGACGGGCTTCAAAGGCAATTTCTTCAATCAGGTCGCGGGCAATTTCAGGGATGCGCACCGAGGCTTTCTGTTCGGGCGTGAACTGTGCTTCCTGTTGTGTTATTCGCCTGGCATCGGCAAGATGAATCGGATAATGCGTAAGTATTTGGCTGCCGATGCGGTCTTTCAGCGGGGTAACGATGCTGCCGCGGTTGGTGTAATCTTCAGGATTGGCGGTGAATACAAATTGAATATCGAGTGGCAGCCGGATTTTAAAGCCGCGTATCTGAATGTCGCCTTCTTCCAGTATATTGAACAGGGCCACCTGGATGCGTGCCTGCAGGTCGGGCAATTCGTTGATCACAAAAATGCCACGGTGTGCCCGTGGTATAAGGCCGAAGTGAATCACGCGCTCATCGGAGTATGGCAGCTTGAGTGCAGCCGCTTTGATAGGATCCACATCGCCCAGCAGGTCGGCCACCGACACATCGGGGGTGGCCAGTTTTTCGGTGTAGCGATCGCTGCGATGCAGCCAGGCTATGGGGGTGTTGTCGCCCAGTTCTTTAACCCGATCTTTTCCGTAACGCGATATGGGGCATAACGGATCATCGTTCAGTTCCGAGCCTTCAATAACAGGTACGTATTCATCGAGCAGGTTTATCAGTAAACGGGCCAGCCGGGTTTTAGCCTGGCCGCGCAGCCCTAACAGGTTGATATTGTGACGTGCCAGGATGGCGCGTTGTAAATCGGGGATGACCGTTTCATCGTATCCGTAAATCCCTTCGAATACGGTTTCTTTGTTCTGAAGTTTTTTAATCAGGTTGCTGCGCAGTTCATCCTTCACAGATTTTGGCTGGTACCCCGACTGGCGCAACTGGCCCAGTGTTTTGATTTGGCTGATTTCCATGCTTTAAAAATGTTTGACGCGGTTTTTTCGGAAGTCTTCAAAAACCAGATGCCCAAGGCCTTCCAGGCTGCTGTAATAGGCGTTACCATTGTTAATGCGGGTGAATTCGCGTACAAAGGTCTTCAGGTAGGGATCTGAAGCTATCATAAAAGTGGTTACGGGTATCTTGAGTTTACGCAACTGGGCGGCCAGGGCCAGGGTGCGGTTTATGATTTTTTTGTCCAGGCCAAACGGATTTTTATAGTACTGAATACCTTGTTTGATACAGGTGGGCTTGCCATCGGTTATCATGAAAATTTGTTTATTCGGATTTCTTCTGCGTCTGAGTATGTCCATGGCCATTTCAAGCGCAGCTACGGTGTTGGTGTGATATGGTCCTGCCTGCAGGTAAGGAATATCCTTCAGTTCGATCGGCTTTGCATCATCGCCAAAAGCAACGAAGTCCAGGGTGTCTTTCGGATATTTTCTTCGGATAAGTTCGGCAAGGGCAAGTGCTACTTGTTTGGCAGGTGTAATGCGGTCTTCACCATACAGAATCATGGAATGAGAGATGTCGATCAGTAAAACAGTGGATGTTTGCGCTTTGAACTCCTGTTCAATGATTTCCAGGTCGTCTTCGGTAAGGCGGAAGTCTTCCGTGCCGTGGTTAATCTGGGCATTTTTCAGCGAGTCAGTTATGGCGATCTGTTCCGGGCTGTCGCCAAAACTGTAGGCCCTGCGGTCGGCTGTTGGCTCATCGCCTTTGCCTGTGTGTAAGGTGTTGTGATCGCCACGTCTTGATTTTTTCAGACGACCGAAAATTTCTTCCAGGGCCGACTTCCTGATGTGCTGCTCTGTTTTGGCCGTTACATAAAATTTTCCTGTCTGCAGGTCTTCTGCAAGATAGCCCCTGCGCTTCAGGTCTTCAATAAAATCGCCAATACCATAGTTGTCCGAGGTGAGTTTGTATTGCCGGTCGGCCTCGGTAAGCCACTGCAGTGCTTCATTGGCATCGCCCGAAGTAATAAGCAACAATTTAAGGAAGACAGGCAGCAAACGCGCAAAATCTGACTTTTCAGAAACGGATGGCGGAATGTATTTTCGGAAACGAAACCCTTTCATGGCAGAACAGCAATATAACCCCAAATACAGATGTTATGTTCATGCATAGCAATCTTATTCAAGGTTAGTTCCGGCAGCATACCGTGGCATCGGGTTAAAAACATATATTCCAGATTCCGGCGCGTTCCGATTGCTGAACCTCGATAAGATTTTCTTTATATACAATCAGTGTTCTTCCGTCACTGCCCAAATTCCAAAAATCACCGCGCAGAAACACATTTACGCCGAGCACAGCATTTTTCGGGAAGCGGCCGGGTAGTGCATACTTTTTCCAGGCTTCGGATTCTGAAATCGACAGGACATGGTTTCGATCGACATCGTCAGGTGGGTGGTACCCATCATAGCCTTCCCAGGGTTGTTGCATTTTTCCATTGCCCTGGGCATAGGAAGGTACCAGTATAATCTGCGCGTTTTTTCGTTCAGCCTCGGCATAGGTTTCCGGATACCACGAATCGGCACAAATCATAACCACCGTTTTACCAATTCCAAGGTCGAAAACCGGTAAATCGCTTACGGGGCAGGCGGCCATAAATTTCTGTTCATCGGCCACCGGAAAAGACTTCTTTACAATGCGCGGGTCAATGCTTCCGTCCGGATAAAATATGAAAGCACAGTTGAGTAATTCACCGGTAAGATGTAGGGTGATTTCGTTCCGGAACACTGCCGGATCGGGAAGAATGATGGAACCGGCCACAATCGTTATGCGGTATTTTTTTGCCAGTTTGCGAAAGACAGATGAGTAGATGTGCGCCATTTGCGATGCTTTCATTCTGAACAGCACGGCTTCGTTCTGGTTTTCCGGGTTGAACAGAAACCAGTGACGAAGGAAGGAAAAGAAGTTGGTGAGTGCCATGACGGTCATGCCCGTATTCAGGTCGCTGGTTTCAGACACCAGACGTTTTTCTCCGGCAATTACCAGCCATACTCCCAGGTACTCAGGAAGTAATACGGTAGTATTTTTCCTGAAGAGACCGGCATTTAATGCTACACTGAAATAGGCATTCAGTTTTTCATAGAAGTGGTCCTCGCTTCTGTAATCTTCGGGTTTCATGTGTGGTTGAATAGCCACTACGTTTCGGGAACATGGGGTATCGAGTTCAACTGTTTCAATTACGTCCAGGGCTGTTTCGGGCCGGGGTGGTGTATAGTGCCGTCCGGCATGCGACCACATAAACCAGGTAATAACAGCCGATCCGGATGCAAGTATGAGATAGTGTTTCAGTTTCATGCTTTTGAAAGTATTTCTCCAGCGGCACGTTCGCCTGCGCGTACAGCGCCCTCAATATAGCCATACCATTCTGTGGCCGTTTCGGTTCCGGCCCAATGAATGTTTTGAAAAGGTTTGGAAAGCTCGTCCTGAAAGGAAGTCCATGCTCCGGTGGGGTAGAGTGCCGCGTAACATCCTCCGCTCCATGGTTCATCGGCCCAGCAATGATCGGTATAGTGATCAGGCTGAAGGGCCTGACGGCCGAAGTAGCGGGCAAAGTTTTGAAGGGCAAGGTTTTTTCGCTGGGCTTCCTGAAGCGAAAAAAAATGTCGTGCCCGGTCAGCAATACAGAAAGCCAGCAATACCCCATAACCGGCATCGGCAGGAGAGGAATCGAAAAATACCTGAAACGGTTGGTTGTTATCGGTTACCACCTGACCACTGAAGCCGGCTTTCCTCCAGAAAGGTGAAGGATACACACCGAATACCTTGCCTACCGTGCCCATAGATAACTTTTGTAGCAGTTGTTGTTTCTGAAACGGTAAGGCTGGTTCAAAACGTATGTCCCGGATAAGCACTGGTGGAATAGCAATGATGATACGATTGGCCCGGTACGAAAAGCCTTCGCCTGATACGACAACTTCATGTTCATTCTGAATAATTTTTTTTACAGCATGGTTATAGCGGATTCGTTCGCGGAAAGGTTGGGCCATGTGTTCGGCCAGCAGCTGCATGCCGCCCTTTATGCGGTGTTGTTGTGCACCCTTTTCAATGCTAAGCAGGGTATTCAGGTTATTTCCTGATTTGATGTAGAAAAGTGCATGCAGCAGCGATATCTCATTCAGGTTGCAGGCAAAAACCGTTTCCAGGCCGGTGCGCAGCACCTGATATGCGTTTCGGGTGAGACAGTTTTTACGGACAAAGCAATCCAGCGATATGCTGTCGTAAAAAGCGGCCCGATTATGTTGCCAGGGTGTACGCGTTTGAATTCCGGCAGCGTAGCGATCCAGTTGTGAAATTACATACCGGATGTTGAGCAGCGAAGGCAAACCTATGCCGGGAATAAGGCCGGTATAGGTCCGGATCTTTCTTTTCAGATCAATGATATTCTTGCCGGAGTTGTAAGTATCGAACCACTCCAGTTTATATTCGGTGGCCAGCTCGTACATGCGGTGCTGTCCGGGGCCTATCCATTGACCACCCAGATCCAGATAGCGGTCGTCAGCATAACGCAGGGTATGCACCCGCCCGCCCGGGCGGTTGCGCGCTTCCATGACCAGGAAGTCTTTACCGGCTTTGTGCAAGATGCGCGCAGCTGCAAGACCTGAGAAGCCTGCGCCAATGATGATGAACATGGGTTAAATAAATCTTGCCTAAATTTAGTTTCTTTACCGAATGGATTCTAAAAAACTTGGACTTGAAATTCAGGTTAATCTATTCAAATTTTTCTTTGATTCAGATTATCTTCACTATGGATATTGGACACCCGGACTGGAGGTTAAAGCACCTAACTTTAAACAGGCCCAGTCGGCTTTTGTAGCGTATTTGCTTAAACATATTCCGCCTCATGTTGTCAGCATCCTGGATGTGGGCTGCGGAACCGGAAAAGTAGCTGAAGAACTAATAGAAAAAGGATATCAGGTTACCTGTGTTTCACCTCCCGGCAAACTTACCGAAATGGCTGCCGACCGGCTGGCTGGTAAGTCTGAGGTTCATGCCGTTTGTTTTGAAGATCTGAAGATTCAACAAAAGTTTGACCTCGTCTTATTCTGCGAGAGCTATCAGTACATTCCCATGGAGAAGACTTTTCAGCAGTGTAATGAGTTATTAAATCCGGGTGAGTTTATTTTGCTTGCCGATTTTTTCCAAACGGAAACTCCCGGTAAAAGTCCGCTGGGCGGAGGGCACCGCCTGAAAGATTTCTGTGAACTGCTTAGCAAACAGCCTTATCAAATAAGGGTTGACAATGATATCACTGATGCAACGGCTCCAACCATGGAGTTGGTTAACCAGCTCACCATGAAGGTTGTTTATCCTTCCCTGCTGTTACTTGATGAATTTCTGATGTCGCGCTATCCGCTGCTGTACAAGTTCCTGCGCTGGAAATTCCGGAAGAAGATTGAAAAAAACAGGATAAAACATTTTACCGGACAGCGCAGCCCGGAAAATTTTAAGAAGTACAAAAGCTATCGCCTTCTTTTATTGGAAAAAATAGCTAAGCACGATTAACTGCGACCGGTGCTTTCTTTCATGGTTCCGTAGATGTAGTCCCACAGCGGAGAGGACACCCCAAAAACGATCTCACCGTTTTTGTAATGGTGAATGCCATGATTGATCCACAAAGCCTTCAGGAAGTTTTTGGGCGGCTGATATACATGCACCATGTAGTGCACACCCAGGTAGGAGGCGTATCCTACCAGAAAGCCCGGCAGGAAGGCGAACACAAAATCGCCCAGGACAAGGCGAAGCAGAAGCAACAAAATGGTAGCAATCGTTACGCTTAAGAGCGGAGGCATCGCCAGCCGGTCTTTGTCTTTGGGGAACTCATGGTGCACACCATGCATGGTGTACTGCAGTTTTTCACGCCATTTTGTATAGGTAGCCATGTGGAATACGTGGCGATGTACCTGATACTCGACCCAGGTAAAAGCAAGCCAACCTGTAAAAAAAAGGGCAACCGTTACCCACGCAGAGAGGCTGGTGTGTGTAACGCTCCAGTACAGCAGTCCGGCTGCGTAACCGAAGAATATTATCAGAGGCACTGCGATATGGGTGCGGGAAAGGCGTTCCAGTACGGGATTTTTAAACAACTGCCGGGTTCCTTTATTCTGCGGTTTAATCTCTGCCATACAACTGCACTTAACGGTTTGCAAAATTATAAAGTTTCGTTTTTTCAGTAAATACACAAGGGTACCTCATTCCTCATGCAGGGCAGGTGGCTAGGATGCTGCAGTGGCAGTTTTTGATTTTTCAATGATGCTTCCATAGAAAGCTTCGTAGCGGGGCAATATCCTGCTGATGTCAAATTCGCGTGCGCGGTTCAGCGCATTTTCTTTGAAGCTCGGCAGATTGGCTTGATCCAGCACAAAAAGGGCTTTTTGCGTCATACATTCCACATCCCCTACCGGGCACATGAAGCCGGTAACACCATCTATCATCAACTCTGGAAGTCCACCGGCTGTTGACGAAATAACGGGTACTTCGCAGGCCATGGCTTCGAGTGCGGCCAGTCCGAAGCTTTCTTTCTCGGAAGGCATTAAAAACAGGTCGGCCACGGAAAGCACTTCTTCCACGGCCTCGAGTTTGCCGAGGAAACGCGCATCTTCGCAGATACCCAGCTCCCTGCACAGGGTTTCGGCCGTTACGCGTTCGGGACCGTCACCAATCAGCAGCAACTTGGCCGGTGTTACCTTGCGGATGTTGTTGAATACCCGGATAACGTCATCAATGCGTTTTACTTTGCGGAAGTTGGAAGTATGGACGATCAGGACTTCACCGTTGGGACAGATGGCTTTTTTAAAATGTTCCTTTTTCTGCTTCTTAAAGCGTGCCAGGTCAATAAAGTTTGGAATTACTTCAATGGGGCGGACTATGTTGAAATATGCAAGTGTTTCTCTCTTTAAATCTTCGGACACGGCCGTTACACCATCCGACTGGTTGATGCTGAAGGTAACAACAGGTTCATAGGACGGGTCACGGCCCACCAGTGTAATATCTGTTCCGTGCAGTGTGGTTATTACAGGAAGATAGATGCCACGGGTAAGGAGGATCTGCCGAGCCATGTAAGCGGCTGAGGCATGGGGTATGGCGTAGTGTACATGCAGCAGATCGAGCTTTTCATTCAGCGCCACATCAACCAATTTACTGGAGAGAGCCAACTCATAAGGCGGGTATTCAAACAGCGGATAGGTGCGGAAATCCACTTCGTGGTAAAAAAGATTTTCATTGAGAAAATCGAGCCGGCTGGGCTGGGAGTATGTAATAAAATGAACCTGATGTCCTTCCTTGGCCAGGGCTTTGCCCAGCTCGGTGGCTACCACGCCACTTCCGCCAAAGGTGGGATAGCATACGATACCTATTTTAATGCGTTCCATGGTAATGGATTGGGGGCTGAACAGTATTCAAAAATGGACCGATAGATGACGTCTTGTATGCGAGAACGAATATTAAGACTAATAAGTTTATTGCTGCGATCGGGGTAGGTGCGGTTTGACAGAAAAACATATACCAATTCGAATTCCGGGTCAATCCAGATGCAGGTTCCGGTGAAGCCGGTATGCCCGTAGGTTCTGAAGGAGGCGTAGTAAGACGTAGGGCTGGTAAAGTCGCTCAGCATGGGTTTATCCCACCCCAGCCCCCTGCGGCTGGTTTCAAATTGCCGGGTGCTGAACAGTTCGATGGTTTCCGGTTTATAATAACGAACTCCACCATAACTTCCTTTTTGCAGCAACATCTGCCCCAGTTTGGCCAGATCAATGGCGTTGCCAAACAGACCCGCATGACCGGAAACTCCTCCCAGCATGGCGGCACGCTCATCATGTACGGTGCCGGCAATCCATTGCTTGCGGAAAATCCTATCATACTCAGTGGGAGCAATATTGTTCGGATCGGCCCACGTAAGTGGGTTGTATCCAAGCGAAGCTGCACCCAGCGGGTCATACAGGTTTTGTTTCAGAAAATCTTCCAACGGCTGGTTGAGCAATTTTTCAGCAAGCCGGTGCAGGATGATGAAGCTCAGGTCGCTGTACCGGAACGGATAAGGGGTGCGGTCAGGCTTATTGAGCATGCGCGACTGTAGCGTCCATTTCCATACCGAATCACGGATATGCCTGGCGGCATATAAATTCGGTGCCACCTGAAGCGGATATTGCGGTGATTTTACTCGGCTATAGTAATGAGGCAGTAACAGGGTGTCTTTCATAGTAAGCGGATACCAGGGCTCAAAGGGTACCAGTCCTGCCTGGTGGGTGAGCACATCTTTGAGAATAATGTCTTTTTTGTTTGTCATCTGCATTTCCGGCAGATAAGCCGACACCTTTTTGTTTAAGTCAATCAGCCCTTTTTCGTAAAGAAACATCACCGCCTGCAGGGTAGCTGCAACTTTGGTTACGGAAGCCAGATCATAAATCGTTTGGTCGTTAACCGGTGCAGTGTTGTCGTAGGTAAGCCAGCCAAAAGCGCGGTGGTACACCACCTTGCCTTTTCTTGCAACCACTACCTGGCAACCCGGAGTAGCTTTTTGATCGATGGCTTCCCGCGCAATGCGGTCGATTTGCTGCAACACCTCACGGCTCATTTCAGCTTCTTCCGGCTCGCCAAATTGCAGTACATCTAAAGTGGCACTGTTTAATCCGCTGCCTGCTGCATAGCCGGCTGCCTGAACCGGAAGTCGTCCTGAGCAGGAAAGACCACCAAAAAGAGCGCCTGCCGCTGCCCGCTGCGCTTCCTGAGTGTCGTTCCACGCCTGAATCAGTGCATGCACTTTTCCGGGCGAGGGAAGCAGTTCCGGGGTGGTAAAATTGCACAGGATGATTTTGTTCTTGCCGAGATTTCGTTCAAGCAGGCCGGGCAGGACATCCAGTACAGGCTTTGCATACGGATATAAGGCGGCAATTATAACATTGTATTTAACTAATTGCTCCGCCAGCCCCGTTGTATCACCGGGAAGCTTCAAAGAGAAAGAGGTGGCACCGGTGTAAGCAGATATTCTTTCAGAAAATGGCGTGTGTTGCTTTTCGCCTATGTTTATTACTGCAATAGCTTTTTGATCCAGTTGATTTACAGGGATCAAATCGTTGCCGGCAAGCAGTACGAGCGATTGTTCGGTGAGTTTTCTTTTCAGAATTTTGGCTTCGACAGCGTTGAGCGTTTCAAACTGAAAGGGAGCAGCAGGTTTGTAATGGGCCAGTCCTGCGTCAAATTTCATTTCCAGTATTTTGCGCACACTTTCATTCAAACGTTTCAGTTGTTGCGGTGATCTTATGATGCGGTTACGAATTCTGCGGAGTGTTACCGGCAAGGATTGTGGTTCTACCAAAACGTCATTCCCCGTAAGCAAGGCATACCATTCGGCATCGCCTGCACGTGATTTTTGAAGCGCCTCCCGCAAATCGGGGAGGTAGGCAAAAGTCAATCCCCTGAAGTCGGTGTGTTGTTTCAGCCATTCGGCAGAAAAAATCAAAGGGTAGGCCGACTCGGTGGTCCTGGCTCTGATACTACCGCTGATGAAATCCGGATTGTGAGAATAGGCAATGATGACTCCGGAGCAAACTGTTCGTAGTTGCCGGAATAAAGGGCCGACATGGGCAGCCGATTCAGGACTGATGCCGGCTATGCGGGTCTCGGTAGTTCCTGCGCCATTGCGCGGAAAATACTTGATGACCGGCAAAACCCCACCGCTGCGCATGCCCCGTGCATACCAGGCTGCCAGACCTGCAAAACGACCCGGATCATCACCCCAGGAATGGTAATACAAATCAGCATCCTGAAACAAATCGGCTGATGCCGTGGTGGGTGCCAGATTGAAATGAATGCCCAGTAAACGGCATTGCCGGGCTACTTCATTGCCGAGAAAGTATAATGCTGAATCGTTGGTAATACTGCCCAGTGAGAGCGTGGGAGGAAACAGCATTGCACTGTCCAGTGTGGTGCCTAAGCCCTCTTCGGCATTTACACCAACCAGCAGCGGAATTTCTGCTTCCTGCTGCAGGCGGTTGAGCCATCTGCGCGCCCCTTCGGGTCCCCCGCCGGTCAGCATCACTCCGCCCACACCATGGTTTCGGATCCATTCCAGGTCGCGTTCGCGCTTGTTTTCATCATCGCCGGGGTTCACCGAAATAAAGAAAAGCTGCCCGATTTTCTGTTCCAGTGTTAAGGTTGAAAACACGCTGTCAACCCAGCGCGCTTTATCGGGTTGTGCACTTAGTGAAGTGAAAATATGCAAAATCAGCCCGGTTATCAGGCCAACTTTTATCCGGACTGATTTGTTGATCAGGTTGTAATTCAGGCTCAATCCCATCATTTTTGTACCGTCCAATATACAACGCATCGGTAATCCTGCTCTATGAAATTTCCATCATTGTTTTTTAAAACCCCCCGGCACAAGCAATTCAGCTTCCTACCGCGTTACTACGACCCCAAGGAGGAGGAACGCAAACAACGCGAGGAACGGTTGCATAAAGAAATAGAAACCGATCGTACAGAAAATGGTTTATCCGATGGAGGATACCGACAGCGCATAGCCGGTTCGTTTCGTTCTTCACGCAGGCGTACACCGGCACAGACCGATACATCGGCAGCCATGTTGCGCCTGGTTGTTTTGCTGCTTCTGGTGCTGATATTAATGGCATATATTGAGTTTGGCGCATCAGCGTTGTATCTGCTGCTGGTGCTGGTACCGCTTTATTTCTTTATGCGCTTCAGGAAAGGATAATCATGGCCGATATTATTCAATTGCTGCCTGAGGCCATTGCCAACCAGATTGCTGCCGGAGAGGTGGTGCAGCGTCCGTCCTCGGCTGTAAAGGAACTGATGGAAAACTCGCTGGATGCCGGTGCAACAGCCATTACGCTGATTGTAAAGGACGGAGGAAAAACGCTGATACAGGTAATTGATAATGGCAGTGGCATGAGCGAAACCGATGCCCGGATGAGCCTGGAACGGCACGCTACATCTAAAATCCGCAAGGCTGAAGACTTGTTTGCCTTGCACACGATGGGTTTTCGCGGTGAGGCGCTCGCTGCCATTGCCGCTGTGTCGCAGATGGAGATGAAGACACGCCTGGCTGATCGCGAATTGGGCACGCGGCTGGTGGTGGAAGCCTCGGAAGTAAAGACCCAGGAGCCGGTGGCCTGTGAAAAAGGCACCAGCATCAGTGTGAAAAACCTTTTCTTTAACGTGCCGGCACGCAGAAATTTTCTGAAATCCAATGCGGTAGAGATGAAACATGTGCTGGATGAATTTCAGCGGCTGGCACTGGCTTTTCCTTCGGTGGCTTTCACGTTGTTTCAGGGTGATGAAAGGGTTTACGACTTGCATCCTTCCAAGCTAAGTCATCGCATAATTAATTTATTTGGAAGAAACTTTGAATTGCAGCTAATACCATGTAAGGAAGAAACAGAATATGTACGCATTACCGGCTATGTAGGCAAGCCCGAATTTGCCCGCAAAACACGGGGCGAGCAATTTTTTTTCGTAAACAACCGCTTTATCCGCAGCAATTATCTGCACCATGCCGTAATGAGTGCTTACGAAGGCCTGCTGCCTGAGCAAAGTTTTCCATTTTATGTATTGTTTCTGGAGCTTGATCCCAAACATATTGATGTGAATGTGCATCCCAGCAAAACCGAAATCAAGTTTGATGATGAGCGTACCCTTTATAATGTTGTGCGTGCTGCCGTAAGGCAGTCCCTGGGTATTCATCATCTGGCGCCATCGCTTGATTTTGGCGTGGATGTGAACCTGATAAACAAGTTGCAGTCGGGCGGGCAATCTTCGCAGGAAGTTTTTATTGAAGAAAGATTTCACACCTCGGGAAATCAACACTGGAAAGAGCT
This sequence comes from Cyclobacteriaceae bacterium, assembly GCA_036787955.1. Classification (GTDB taxonomy): domain Bacteria; phylum Bacteroidota; class Bacteroidia; order Cytophagales; family Cyclobacteriaceae; genus UBA2336. Next base: position 121,085 of record DAIQOI010000005.1, on the reverse strand, counting down.
CTTTCCGGACCTTGCTACACCACCGGTACCAGCTACGGGCCAGCCTGAGTCCATGCAGCTATTGACAGAAGAGGATAAAGCACCCGTACGGAATGCACCTGTATTTCAGGTAGCGGGCCGGTTTATTGTGCAGCCTTCAGAAAAGGGATTGCTAATTATAGATCAGCAGCCCGCGCACGAACGCATTCTGTTTGAAAAATTTCAGGAGGCTATCCGGTTGCGCAAAGGCGAAAGCCAGCAGGTTTTGTTTCCGCAGAGCGTTACGCTGCCTGCGGGCGATTATGTACTGGTTTCAGAAATGATGCCCGAGCTTGAGGCCCTGGGTTTCCGGCTGGAGCCATTCGGAAAAAATACACTGTTGGTTACGGGCATACCGGCGGGGCTGAAAGCAGCTGAAGGCAAGATGCTGCTGGAAGGAACCCTGGAGCAGTTCAAAAATCAATCTGACTTATCGCTGCCGGTTACCGACCGCCTGTCAAGGGCACTGGCGCGAAGGTCGGCAATTAAAGCGGGCGAGCCGCTGCACACCGAAGAAATGCAACGCATGGTGGAGCAATTAATGCGCTGTAAAACACCGCAGTACAGTCCGTCAGGGCAAATCACGATGTTTCATTTGGAAGAAGAAAAAATAGCCGCGTATTTTGGCCGTTCTTAACAAACTTTATGTTTAATCTCACACCTACTGTAAAAAATCTCATTATCATCAACTCGGGCGTATTTATCCTGCAGATGTTTATTCCTGAGGTAACAGGTTATCTCTCGCTGTACAATGTAAATACACCACTGTTTAAGCCGTATCAGCTATTTACCTACATGTTTGCACATGGTGGGTTTGTACACCTCTTCTTCAATATGCTCATGCTGGCTTTTACGGCACCGGTGCTTGAAACTTTCTGGGGGTCCAACCGTTTTCTGCAGTTTTATCTGATAACCGGTGTAGGTGCTGCGGTGTTTAGCGTAATAATTGACTTTCTTACCGGTGGCGGTGCGGGCGCCATGCTCGGCGCTTCCGGTGCGATATATGGTGTACTGATGGGCTTTGGTATGTTGTTTCCTAACCTGGAAGTGATGCTGCTCATCCCGCCTGTACCGATAAAGGCCAAGTATCTGGTTTTTGTGTTGGGGGGAATCACATTTCTCATGGACAGAAGCGGCAGCGTGGCGCACTTTGCACACCTGGGCGGCATTGTTGTAGCCTGGATTTTGATTAAATTCTGGCGCAGTAAAGGAACTTACTGGTAACCCGGTTCATGTTGCGCATATGTTGGAAGAATTCAAAAATGCCTTTAGCCGACCGAACTATGCACACGTTCAGCTGATTCTTATCAATGTGGCAGTTTTTCTGGGGCTGCTCATGCTCGATCTGATCACCTGGCTGGCGGGTGCCGGGGCAGTGTTTGACGTAATCTACCGGCAGTTCAGCATCCCTTCCGGGTACAGTGAATTTTTCTCCCGCCCCTGGACGCTCATTACGTACATGTTTGCACACAGCCTGCGCGATGTCTTTCACATTCTGTTCAATATGCTGGTGCTCTACTGGTTCGGAAGGCTGTTTGTGGAATACCTGGGTGGGGATAAGCTGATTGCATTGTATATACTGGGCGGATTAACCGGAGGCATAGCTTATCTTTTACTGTATAACCTGAATCCTGAATTTTTTGGCCGTGCCGAAATGGTGGGGGCCTCAGGGGCTATCTATGCTGTGGTAGTAGCTACGGCTGCGATGTTGCCAAACTATACGTTCTATCTTTTGTTCTTCGGGCCGGTACGAATTAAGTACATCGCCTTATTCTACATTATTATATCGGTAATCTACGTGCGGCATGGGGTGAATATCGGAGGAAACATTGCGCACCTGGGTGGTGCATTGATAGGATTTATTTACATGAAACAACTGCAGGCTGGTGTAAACTGGGGCGGGTGGATTACGGAAACCATTTACTGGTTCAGGGATCTGTTCAAACCAAAAAACAAAGTAAAAGTAACCTACCGCAGTTCTGCAAAAAAGCAACGCAGCTCGTCTGATGCGGCTGATAAAGTTCCCCAGGAAGAAATAGATGCCATCCTCGACAAGATATCGGAAGGCGGTTACGACAGCCTGACACGCGAAGAGAAAGAAAAGTTGTTCAGGGCCAGCAGAAAGTAAAGCCGGAACACATTCAATTTACTGTATTATTTGGGTTGTAGGTTATGAAATTAATCGTGCGATAAGAAATGCAGCGGTTGCGGCTGCAGCACCAACCAGCGTTACGCGCAGAGCCCCTTTAAACAAAGGCTGTCCGGTAAGTTTGCTTTTGATAATACCAAATACAACCAGGCACAATAAGGTGATAACCGTGGAATACACAAGTCCCTGTACGGGTGTAATGGTGAAGAAATAAGCCGTCAATGGGATAAGTCCGCCTATTACATACGAAATACCGATGATGAACGCGCTTTGCAAAGCGCGGTTCTTGTCGGGGCGATCGAGACCCAGCTCAAAGCGCATCATAAAGTCCACCCATTTTTTCTTGTCCTGAGCAATGGCGAGTGCCACTTTTTCCTGCAGGTCTTCCGGCACACCGTACTGTGCAAAGATGTCTTTGGTTTCCTGTATCTCTACCTGATACAGGTTTTCGATTTCATCGTATTCGCGCTTTTCTTCCGATTCATAATGCTCAATTTCGGTGCGCCCGGCCAGGTAGCCGCCCAGGCCCATGGCAATGGACCCGGCTGCGATTTCAGCCAGGCCGGCAGTAATCACAATGGCGTTGCTGTCGACTGCACCACTCAGGCCTGCTGCCAGCGCAAAAGGCACGGTCAAGCCATCGCTCATACCAATAACAAAGTCCCGAACTTTTTCGGACGACTGAAAGTGTTGTTCCTGATTGGGCGTGTTCATCGGGTTTGCTGTTGAAGAAACTGACGTAATACTTCAATAATTTTTTCGCGTTCTGAAATATACTGAACCTGCCGGTATTGCTGGTTGAATTTTGTGAGCAGCTTGTAGTAAGATTCTTCCGGCAGGCCATATTCTTCCATGAGTTCCCTGCGCAGATGCTCATCGTTGATAACCTGATTGTACACATATACTTTGTTGTTTTCTTCTACCAGGCGCAACAACTGTCTGCGTTCGCGCTGATAACGGGAAAAGTACTCAATGGGTGAGCTGAAAGCAGATGATACGGGCAGCGGTTTCGGTAAAGGCCTGGCAGGTCGTACGCCTTCAGTAATACGGGCCCCAGTAATCTGTACTTCATCCAGGTAGGTGACCTTTTCGCGCAGGCGCATAAAAAGCACGTTTTCTTCAAAAAAAAGAGGCAGCTCGAAAAGTATATAACCGGTTCGTGTAAAAACAAGCGTGTCGGTGCGCTTTGCCTCTATGGCAAAAAATCCATTATCCGAAGTAATGGTACCTGTTAAACTGTGTTTGGTGCGTACATGGACACCGCCAAGCGGGGTCATAGTGGCCGAGTCGGTTACATAGCCGCTGTATTTCTGCCACTGAGCCTGGGCGCTACAGCCGATGGTGGTGAAGATCAGAATGATGGATAGCGCGCGCACAGTGAATCATCAGAATTTATTGGCCAGCTGTCCGCAGGCTGCATCAATATCGCGGCCACGGCTTTTACGTATGCGCGCAATAATGCCATAGGCATGCAGGGTGTCCTGGTACATTTTAACCGCTTCGGGTGAGGCCTGTTGATAGGGCCCGTCATCAATCGGGTTGTATTCAATCAGGTTTACTTTGCAGGGAATGAGTTTACAGAATTTCACCAGCGCCTGCACGTGCTCGCGCGTGTCGTTAATACCCTTCCATACCACATATTCATAGGTAACTTTACGTTTGGTTTTTTTGTACCAATATTTCAGCGATTCGGCCAGATCTTCCAGTGAATTGGTTTTGTTAATAGGCATCAGGCGGGATCGGGTTTCGTTGAGGGCATCGTGCAGTGATATAGCCAGGTTGAATTTCACCTCGTCATCGGCTAGTTTTTTTATCATCTTGACAATGCCCACAGTTGAAACGGTTATTCTGCGTGGAGCCATATTGAGTCCTTCCGGCGAGGTGATTTTTTCAATGGCTGCAAGCACATTGTTGTAGTTGAGTAAAGGTTCGCCCATTCCCATAAAAACAATATTGGTAAGCGGCCTTCCGAAATATTGTTCTGCCTGTTCGCGGATTACCACCACCTGATCATAAATTTCATCGGCCGACAGGTTGCGCATGCGCTTTAGGCGTGCCGTGGCACAGAAGGTGCAGTCGAGGCTGCAGCCTACCTGCGAAGAAACACAGGCGGTGATCCGATCGGGGGTGGGAATGAGTACCGACTCAACTATCAATCCGTCGTGCAGCCGTACGGCATTTTTTATAGTGCCGTCTGTGCTGCGCTGCATGCGATCAACTTTTATGGGGTTAATGGTAAAGTGCTGTTTCAGCAGCTGGCGCAGTTCCAGCGACAGGTTGGTCATCTGGTCGAAATCTTTAGCCGACTTTTTCCATAACCACTCATAGACCTGTTTTGCACGAAAAGGCTTTTCATCATGGGCAGTGAAAAAAGCTTCCAATTCGGCAAGGCTAAGCTTGCGAATGTCTTTTAAAACGGGTTTTTCGGCTACTGCGTCCATGGCAATTCATCTGTTGGCAAAGGTACGACAACCCAGCTGTGATAAAGTTAAAAATTTCAGGGCCGGACGGTTTGAGTAAACCATGCATTTTCGCGTAAATTTCGCGCTTCATTTTTCAGGCTATGAACAATGCTATCATCCTCACCGAAGGCTACCTCGATACCATTAACGCAAAAACCGCTCATGGGCTGTTGCGCGGCACAGAGCGCTTCCGCATTTTGGGTGTGATTGACTCAAAACATGCCGGCAAAGATGCCGGAGAAGTGCTGGACGGAAAAAGACGCAACATTCCGGTATATGCGAGCATAGCGGAGTTTGTTCAAAAATCATCTGAAAAAGCCAAATACTGTATCGTGGGGGTGGCTACCAAGGGAGGTGTAATCCCTGATTCGCTGCGCGCTTTGCTGCGGCAGGCGCTGGAAAATAACCTGGGCATAGTAAATGGCCTGCATGATTATGTTTCTGACCATGAAGACCTGGCTGCACTGGCACGTGAACGCGGATTGGAGATTATAGATGTGCGCAAGCCAAAGAAATTCAAAGACCTGCACTTCTGGAACGGCAAAATCAAGGAAGTAACCTGTGCAAAGGTAGCGGTGCTTGGTACTGACTGCGCGCTTGGCAAGCGCACTACCACGCGTTTTCTTATGGAAGCCATGCGCAAGGCCGGCTACAAAGCCGAAATGATTTATACCGGCCAGACCGGCTGGATGCAGGGGGCAAAGTATGGCTTCATATTCGATTCTACATTGAATGATTTTATTTCAGGTGAGATGGAGCATGCTGTGTGGGAATGTTTTAAAAACGAAAACCCCGATATCATCTTTATCGAAGGACAATCTTCCCTGCGCAATCCGAGCGGCCCTGCCGGTGCAGAATGGATAGTATCGGCCGATGCGGATGCAGTGGTGCTACAGCATAATCCGGCACGCAAGCAGTATAAAGATCTGGAATATTATCCGGCCTATATTCCGGATGTGAAGGATGAAATCGATTTGATAAAAATTTACGGTGCACCCACAGTGGCTGTTACCGTAAACACCATGAAGATGACAGTAGAAGAGGCAAAAGCATGGGCCATACAAAAGGAGTCGGAACTGAACATTCCGGTGGTATTGCCGCTGGAAGAAGGTGTGAACAGGCTGATACCTGTATTTGAAAACATGATCCGCAACAAACGCAAATAATTTGTTTCATGAAAATTCAATCCATCCGAACCTGGCATGCCGACCTGGGCAACACCCGCCCCTACACCATAGCTTTCAAAACCGTTGACGAAGTGCGGAATGCCTTTGTTGAAATTAAGTTGGCCAACGGCATTACCGGTATCGGTTCGGGAAATCCGAGCGAATATGTAGTAGGTGAAAACCTGAGCCAGACCATCGAAGCCTTACAGGAAAATAACCTCGATTTTCTGGTAGGGCGCGACATCCGGGAAATCAACCAGCTTACCTGGGAAGTGTGGAAGCGCTTTCCGAAGAATCCGGCTGCACGGGCCGCACTCGATATAGCGCTGTTCGACACCTTTGCAAAGTTCCTGGGTGTACCTTTGGTAAAATACCTGGGTCAGAAAATTGAATCATTGCCCACTTCCATCACCATCGGCATTAAAAGCGTTGAAGAAACACTGGCTGAAGCGGAGGAATACCGGGGTAAAGGCTTCACGGTACTGAAAGTAAAGCTGGGAAAAAACCTTGAAGAAGATGTAGAGCGGCTGGTAAAGCTGCGTGAAAAATACGGTAACTATTTTACGATTCGTATTGACGCCAATCAGGGCTATACAGCCGAACAAACCATCAGCTTTTATCAGCGCACACGCAACCTGCACATCGAACTCATTGAGCAGCCCCTCCCGGCAAAATCGGTAGCTGAAATGAAACGGCTTCCCGATGAAGTAAGGGCTACCCTGGCTGCCGATGAGTCGCTCATCACGCCCGCCGATGCACTTGAACTGGTTAAGCCACCACGTGCGGCCGGTATTTTTAATATCAAACTGATGAAATGCGGTGGTGTAAGTCAGGCTTTGAAAATTGCCGACATTGCCCTGCACGAGGGCATTGATTTATTCTGGGGTTGCAACGATGAAAGTGCCGTAAGCATAACGGCTGCCCTGCATACCGCTTTTGCCTGCGCCAACACCAGGTACATCGATTTGGATGGCAGCCTTGATCTGGCCAATGATGTGGTGCAAGGAGGTTTTTTGCTGAAAAACGGAGTGATGTTTTGCTCAGATAAACCCGGGCTTGGGCTGGAGCTTGTCTGAGTGAACACATCTCATATCCCAACTTCTACCTGAAAACGAAGCTGCCAGTTTTGAGTATCAGGACGTGCATTTTGTAGCCAGGTATTTTCTTCAAAGGTAAGGTCGGTTTGTAATTTAACACGGTGCCCGCGCAGGTAATGATTGGCCCCGATAGTATACTGGCGTGTGTGGGGCTCGAGCAGCTGTATTTCAGAGGCGGGGCGCACCTGGGAGTATCGCAGCACAACTTCAAAATTTTTCCTCATCAGCTTGCTTAGCTGAATGTTTTGACCACGTCCTGCATACACGTAGCGAACATTACCCGATGTATCGGAAGTGATGGGATTGATGGTTTGTCGCTGCAGGTACTCGGCTGCAAGCGCCCAGCCCCGATGTTTAAAAAGAAAGTCGAGCATGGCAGTCTGAATGTCGCGCGGTTCGTACAAAAATTTTCCCAGTTGCCCACCGGTGCGCAGCGTGTTAAAATTGGCCGAATAGGAAACAGCAACTGAAACTTTAGGCCTGGGTTCTCGAACTAAGTCTCCTTCAAAGTAATCCCCGTTGGCCGTAAAGGGTCCCAGCGGATACATTTCTACCCGGCCGGTGTAAGCCAGCCCCCGATCCGATGCCGTGGCGTTGCGCCCTTCACCGGAAGTAATGGCTCCGCGCAGAATGTAGTACCAGCCTCCGAAGCGGTTGTTGTAATATGCCTGCAGCCCGAAGTCACGGTCTACGTTGAAACGAGCGTTGACTATAGACCGGTCGGGAAACTGCAGGTCGCCTGAAGAAACCACGCGTTGCCGGTTGCCGGGAAGTTTGGTTTGACCCAGGCCGATAGCAAATCGCGGACTAAAACTATAAATCAGGTAAGCATCGCGAATAATGTTGGGGAACCCTGTATCATCAAAATCCATATCGGCACGTGTGAACGAAAGCTGCAGGATGTAAGTGAGTTTAGGGGAGTAAACATAGCCGTCAAAGCGAATTCTGAGCCTGCGAACACGGGCCTCTACCTGCCGGATATCGAGGTTGCTTTCGCTTACCGACTGCAGCCCCAGCCGGTTTTGCATGCGGAAACGTATGTTAAGCAGAAAGAGGCTGTCGGGAGATATGATACCGACCCCCTTGCCAAATGTAAAGTAAGGTATTGCGTTGTCGGGGTGTTGTGCCAGGATGGTGCCGGCCGGTAGCATGCCGAACAAAAAAACGTAGAGCGTTAATTTTTTCATACGCAGCGAAAATGGAGGAATTTACGAGAATATGCTAAAAGGATAACGGGCGGGTAAGTACCGGGTGGGCACAAACGAGAATGCCCCACTTCCTGGCGGAAGTGAGGCACTCTGATTAACCCCTCAAACCAAACCCTCATTCCCTCCGGAGGGGATCCGGAGTGTTCTCCGCGAGGGGCATCGGGCCACCTGCGGTTGGCACACAGGAAGGCCGCTTACGGAGAGTAACCAATCCTTAAACCTGATTAATTAACAACTTCTACGTCCGTAAGGTTCTCGAACGTGAATTCGACATCATTTTTCACGTCAATTACGATGGTTGAGTCTTTCTGAACCGTGCCGGCCAGTATCTGTTTGGACAACTCGTTCAGAATTTCACGCTGCAGCACGCGCTTCAGCGGGCGCGCACCAAACTGCGGGTCGTAGCCAAGCTTGGCAAGCCGGTTGCGGGCGGCATCGGTAACTTCCAGTGCAATGCCGGAATCTTTCAGCCGACCGGCAATCAGGCCAACCTGAATATCCACAATCTTCCGGATGTCCTTGTCCGACAACGGGCGGAACATGATGATTTCATCAATGCGGTTGATGAATTCCGGACGCACGGTTTTCTTAAGCAGCGCAATTACCTCTTCGCGCGTGTTTTCCATCACTTCGAAATAGTTTTCGGGCGTAATGTGCTCAAACCGTTCCTGGATGATGTGCGAGCCGATGTTGGTGGTCATGATGATGATGGTGTTTTTGAAATTAGCCACCCGGCCTTTGTTATCGGTAAGCCGGCCATCATCCAGCACCTGCAACAGAATGTTAAACACATCCGGGTGCGCTTTTTCTATTTCATCCAGCAAAATAACCGAATAAGGTCTTCTGCGGATGGCTTCGGTAAGCTGGCCACCCTCATCATAGCCTACATAGCCCGGGGGTGCACCAATTAACCGGCTCACGCTGTGGCGTTCCTGGTATTCGCTCATGTCAATGCGCACCATGGCATGCTCGTCATTGAACAGGTACTCGGCCAGTGCTTTCGACAGTTCGGTCTTACCCACACCGGTGGTACCCATAAAGATAAACGAGCCGATGGGTCGCTTAGGGTCCTGCAGGCCGGCACGGCTTCTGCGCACGGCATCGCTCAGTGCGCGGATGGCTTCTTCCTGACCGGCCACGCGCTTGCTCAGTTCTTCTTCCAGGTGGAGTAGCTTTTCACGCTCACTCTGCAGCATCTTGGATACCGGTATACCGGTCCAGCGTGCCACTACTTCGGCAATATCTTCGCTGTCCACTTCTTCCTTCAGCAGCGATTTTTCGCCCTGCATTTCCTTCATCTTTTGTTGCAGTTCGTTGAGCTTGCGCTCGGCTTCGGTAATTTTACCATAGCGTATTTCAGCCACCTTGCCGTAATCGCCTGCCTTTTCGGCCTGCTCGGCTTCAAACTTCAGCCGGTCAATGGTTTCTTTAATTTTCTGAATGCCGTGAATTACTTCCTTTTCGCTTTCCCAGCGTGACTTCAATATATTGCGCTGTTCGGAAAGCTCGGCTATTTCACGGCTCAGTTGTGCTTCCTTGTCTTTATCTTTTTCTCTGCGGATGGCTTCGCGCTCAATCTCCAGCTGCATGATCTTGCGATTCAGCTCATCGAGTTCTTCGGGCAGCGAGTCCATTTCCAGCCGCAGTTTGGCAGCGGCCTCGTCCATCAGGTCAATGGCTTTGTCGGGCAGGAAGCGATCGGTGATATAACGATGCGACAGTTCTACCGCAGCAATCACGGCATCGTCTTTAATACGAACACCATGATGCAGTTCATATTTTTCCTTAATGCCCCGCAAGATGGAGATGGAATCTTCCACCGAAGGTTCATCTACCATTACAGCCTGGAACCTGCGCTCCAATGCTTTGTCTTTTTCGATGTACTTTTGGTATTCTTTAAGTGTGGTGGCACCGATGGCGTGCAGTTCGCCACGGGCAAGGGCGGGTTTCAGTAGGTTGGCCGCATCCATGGCGCCTTCGCCTCCGCCCCCTGCACCGATGAGCGTGTGAATCTCATCAATAAAAAGGATTATCTGGCCGTTGGAGTCGGTTACTTCTTTAATGACTGCCTTCAGCCGCTCTTCAAATTCGCCTTTGTATTTGGCTCCAGCCACCAGCAGTCCCATGTCGAGCGATACCACGATTTTATCTTTCAGGTTTTCCGGCACATCGCCATTTACAATGCGTTGTGCCATACCCTCTACAATGGCCGTTTTACCAACGCCGGGTTCGCCCAGAAGAATGGGGTTGTTTTTGGTTCTGCGCGAAAGAATTTGCAACACCCGTCTGATTTCTTCATCGCGTCCTATAACGGGGTCAATTTTACCCTGCCGGGCCAGTTCGTTCAGGTTTTTGGAGTAACGCTCCAGCGACTTGTATTTTGCCTCGGCATTGGGATCGGTTACTTTGTTGCCGCCACGCAGTTCGTGTATGGCCTTCAGCAGGGCGTTGCGATCCACACCGGCATCGCGAAGCAATGTGGTGGTTTTGTCTTTCACAACCAGCATGGCCAGCAACAGGTGCTCTACAGCAATGAATTCGTCTTTCAGATCACGCGCTTCCTTATCGGCCTGTTGCAGCAGGGTGTTTGTGGCAGCAGAAAGATAGGGCTGCTGACCGGAAACACGGGGGTAGGTGTTCAGCAGCTCTGCCACGCGTGTAGCGAGGAGGGCGGTGTTGACACCCATTTTCTTCAACAGATACCCGGAAACATTCTCGTCTGTTTCCAGGATGGCCTTCAGTATGTGGGCCGGCTCAATAGCCTGCTGTTGCAGGCCGGTGGCTATTTCGGCCGACTTCTGCAAGGCTTCCTGCGATTTGATAGTGAATTTATCGAAGTTCATAACACCTTAGTCTCTTAATATTTTTTGCATCTTGTTCATCAAAAGATAATCCACATGAAAATCCGGCATTTTTGTCATTAAAGTCTTAGATTTAAACACCTTAAAACCGCCAATTTGACTTACTTATGACAAACGAGTACTCTGGGAATATGAACCGGTTTCCCGTAGCCACGCTGATCGAAGTTTCCTGGGAAGTGTGTAATCAGCTTGGGGGCATTTATACGGTAATTCGCAGCAAGGTGCCGGCAGTGATGCGCCATAAATCCGGGCCTTACTTTATGGTGGGGCCTTACGTATCGCAGCAGGTTATGGCGGAGGTAGACCTGCTTGAGGATTTCAGTGATGCGGCCGGCCTTGCCGTGAAGAAATTAAGAGAGGAAGGCGTTGAGGCTTATTATGCCGAATGGCTTATTACGGGCAGGCCGCGCGTGGTGTTGTTGAACCCTGCAAGTGTTGCGGGCGAGCAGCTTAACGTAATTAAATATCTGTTGTGGAAAGATTTCGGGATAGAAACCCCTCCTGATAACACGCTCATCAATCAGGTGGTTTCATTTGCTCATCTGGTTACACGTTTTCTTGAGTTGTATATGTCGCTTGCTGAAAAAGACATTCCGGTGATAGGGCATTTCCACGAGTGGATGTCTGGGCTGCCGATTCTTTATTTGAAGAGAAAAAAAGTGCCCATGCGCACGGTATTTACCACGCATGCTACCCAGCTGGGCCGCCACCTGGCGATCAATTCGCCACAGTTCTATGATCATCTGGCATTTTTCAACTGGGAAACGGAAGCACCCAGATTTGGCATAAAAACAGAGGCGAGTATAGAATATGCCTGTTCGCGCGATGCCGATGTATTTACCACGGTAAGTGAGGTAACTGCCCGTGAATGTGAATATCTTTTAAAGCGCAAACCGGATGTAATTGTACCCAATGGATTAAATATTGAGCGTTTTGTGGCCGGACATGAAGTGCAGAATTTACATGCCACGTATAAGGAAGAGATTCATCAGTTTGTGATGGGGCATTTCTTTCAGTCGTATTCGTGGGATCTGGACAAAACCATTTACTTTTTTACTTCGGGCAGGTATGAGTTCAAGAACAAGGGTTTTGATTTAACGCTTGAGGCGCTGAATCGGCTGAACCGCGTAATGAAGGAGGAGCGCATGGACGTTACGGTGGTTATGTTCTTTGTAACCAAGCGGGAATATTACAGCATAAAACCCGAAGTACTGCAGTCGCGGGTGATGATGGAGGAAATACGACAAACCTGCGAGGCAATTGAAAAGCAGGTGGGCAGGCGGCTGTTCTATGCCAGCACTACGCGGAATGATCATCGCCTCCCCGATTTAAATGAATTTGTCGATGAATACTGGAAACTTCGCTACCGTAGAACGGTGCAATCGTGGAAGTCGAAAAAGCTGCCGTTGGTTTATACGCATAAGCTGGAAAATGAAGAAAGTGATGAAATTGTGGCCTATCTGTACCGGAACAATCTGCTTAACCATCCGGACGACAAAGTAAAATTCGTGTATCATCCGGAATTTATCACGGCTACCAGTCCGTTGTTTGGCATGGACTATGGCCAGTTTGTGCGGGGGTGCCACCTGGGAGTGTTTCCCAGTTATTATGAGCCATGGGGTTATACGCCACTGGAATGTATAGCCAGTGGAGTGCCGGCTGTTACCAGCGACCTTTCGGGTTTTGGCGATTATGCCATGCGTCACATGCCGCAGCCCGAACAGGCGGGCATATTTGTTGTGGAGCGAAGCAGGCGCTCATTCGATTGGTCGGCCAACCAGCTGGCCGATGTGATGTATCAGTTTTTAAAACAAAGCAGGCGTGAGCGCATCATGCAGCGCAATCAGGTGGAGATACGTTCGACCCTGTTCGATTGGCAGCACCTTATCGGATATTACCGGCAGGCTTATGAACTGGCGCTGAAAGAAAAAATTACCCGGTAACCGGTAATTGTCAACCCGATTTCAGGGACAGCAAAATTTTTATGAACCCGTAAATTGGGGCTATGGTTTTGTTATGCGCAGGCTGATTTTCGGGTTGGTATTTTTTTCTATTGCTGTTCAAGCCCAGCAAATACTTATTCCCTTTAACAAAGACGGAATATTTGGATATGTCAATGAGCACGGTCTGGTTGTGCTCTCCCCATCCTTTGAAAGCGCCGATGTTTTTGTGGGTGGTGTTGGGGTTGTAAAGCAAAATGGTAAATACGGTACAATTGACGAGAAAGGAAACTGGATAGTAAAGCCTGCCTATGATGATATTTGGGTGAATGCAAGAGACAGCGTACTTACAGTAAGAAGAGGTAATTCAAAAGGTTTTCTGCGGCTGAATGGTCAGGCTATTACCCCTGTAAAATATTATAGTGTGGATGGATTCAGCTGGGGTGTAGCCAGGGTATTCCAGTTTACCAGTCATCCACAGGCTGTGAATAAAGAAGGAAAAGAGCTGATACCGGCTACACATTACTTTGAAGGTCAGCCACATCGGGGGTTTATGAAGGTGTATGATCGAAAAACCGAAAAAGCAGGTATCATTGACAGCACCGGAAAATTTTATCTCCCCTGCCTGTATGATGAAATATCTCTGGAAGCGGCAGAGATCGGAAAATTTATTGTTATGAACCGCTCATTGAGCGATGCAGGTGTTGAGCTGAAAAATTACGGTATGGTCGGGGCAGGTGGAAAAGAAATTATACCTGTCCGATTTAAGGAAATACGTTATCTGAGAGACGGGTTATTTGCTGTAAAGGTGGAAAGTAAATGGGGCCTTATAGACGAAAAAGGTGATGTACTGCTTGAAGATAACTACTTGGATATCCGTTCTGCGCAGCCGGGTTATTTCTTTTTTGCCTCGCTTACGTCCGAAGGAATGGCTTTCGGACTGATGAATAAAAACCTGGAGGTGGTGTTTGAGCCGCTTTGTAAGGACGTGAAAACCTGCTATAAAGATTGCTTTGTTTGTCTGAAGAAAACAGGATGGGGAGTTGTAAGTATTCACGGAAAGACTATTGTACCTTTTGAATATTGGATGGATTATGGAACCATAGGCGGAAATCCTTATAACTATCACGAGCTGTACATCTGGGCAGAAAAGGATAATAACTGTTATCTCTTCGAAAGAGATGGTCGTTTCCTTGCGACATTTAGCAATGTAAAGTTTTTGTTCATTCATGAAAATGGACTAATTTCCTATGACGACCCATCGAAAAAACGCATGCTTTTCAGTAAATATGGTGCACAGCTTCTTCCAGCTGAATACGGTTCTTATATAAATTTTGACAAGCTGATTTTTCTTAAAAAAGTAAGCGACCATAAATGGTATGCAGTAAATGAAAAAGGAGAAATCATCAATCAGCCCTATGATGAGATAGACGAATTCAGCAGAGTATATAATTTTATTAAGGTAAGAAGAGACAATCAATACTTCTACATGGACTCGTCAGGCAAAGAGTATGTGGTAAACTAAAATTATCCGGTATGAAACAACCGAATATTATTTTTACAGTATTGCTTTTTTCGTTCAGCGCGGCGTGGTCGCAACAGCACTTAATTCCTTTTCGCTGCGGAAAGTTGTGGGGTTACCGCGATCAGCAGGGTAATGTTGTTATTGATCCGCAATATGAAGTAGCCGCGTTTTTCAGTGAAGGATTTGCTGCAGTGCGTAAAAACAAAAAAATTGCCTACATCAACACTGCAGGTAATTCGATAACTGCTTTTGAATTTGATCTGGCCCGACCGTTTAAAAACGGGTTTGCCGTAGCAGGATATGGAGATCCGAATACCAAGTCTTCCATTCGCTATGTTATCCTTAACAGAAAAGGAAAGATCATAACCGATAAACGATACACCATGATCAACGATTATTCAGAAGGTGTATTCGCTATTCGCGATGACAACGTGTATTACCTGATGGACTCAACAGGTCAGCGGCTGTGTGAACGCGATTTTAATTATGTATATGAATTTAAAGAGGGCCTTGCGCTGGTCTCACAGAAAGGAAAATATGGCTTTATCAATAACCGTTGTGAATGGGTCATTGAACCTGTCTATACCATTGCATCGCCATTTCGAAACGGATGGGCGGAAGTAACAACGGAAGCAAGGGTAAGGGGTCTGATTGATAAAAAAGGCAATGCCATTTTCCCGGAAGAGATGCAAAATAATTTTGACTGGACTATAACCCATTCCATCATCGAGAATAAAACCTACAACATCAGCAGAAAAATGGGCATGACCGCAGTTACCGATAAAAAACAAAACAAAATACTGGAAACACCTTATAAGCTGCGGTATCTCTCAGATAATTATTTCCATGTAACCGATAATTCATCGGGTGTTGAAAAACATGGCATCATGGACAAAAAAGGTTTGTTAACCGTCAAGCTCACTGCAGATTACAGAATAGAATCAGTTTTATATCACGGGAATACGGTAAAAATCAAGCAACCTGTTCAGAATAATGCCCGTGAAGGGCTTATGACGGTTACCGGTAAAATTCTACTGCCTGCCGAGTACGCCTATATTCAACCTGCTCCCGGTGGTTTTTGGATAAAGAAGGAATACCTGCGCGGAGCTGCATTCTTTAATAAAGAAGGCAAACAACTCACAGAATTTGAGTGGGAACCTATATCGCCTATAACTCCCTATTCTGAAATCATATTTAATACCATCGACCAGTACACTTTTGTAAAAAAATACAACTCGCTGGAACTGGCCCTCTTCAATCTGAATGGTGAAATAATGACCGATAACTCATGTTTGCAGTATGTAAAGCGCGAAGGCAGAAAGTTCCGGGCATCAAATGGTAAATGGGGACTTGTGGATGAGGACGGCATATTCATCGTTGAACCACAATACGACTACATGGATGTTTTCAACGAAGGCATGGTGGCAGTGAAGAAAAACGGTAAATATGGATATATGAATAAGTATGGCCAGTTAATTGTGCCCCTTGAATACGACAGCGCCCGGCACTTCACCAACGGGATGGGGGCGCTGATGAAGGGTGGATTATGGGGATTTGTAAATCAGGAAGGAAAACTCGTTGTCCCGATTCAGTACGTGGATATCGGGTTGTTTGACTCAGATGGTTATGCTTATGTGGAAACGAACCAATACACAGCACGTGTGGATAAGCAGGGCAACGAGTACAATCGGAAGATGAAAGGTGCTTCTGGTGGCTATACGCCATCGGCCTCGGGAGGCTCGCAAAAGGTGTATTGCGTAACACTGGTGTTGGATAAAACCGAGACCAGTTTTGGTGCCGCCCGGACCTCGCGCTTTCTTTTCTTTGTACAGGTAACCGATCAGAGTGGCTATGCATCCGAAAGCCAACTGGTGGGTAAGGCACGTGAGCTGAAAATGCAGCGAAACTTCAGGGGTTATTCGGAGTCCAATTATCTGATTGACACCAAGGGATGCCAGGACACCAAAGCCCTTGCCGACCGTTCCGGTGTGCGCTATGACCAGTTTCTCATTGAATATGCCACCATACGGTGATCACCAAACTGTTGTATGGGCAAAAGTGGTTTACGGATGTTCTTTCTGCTGCTTTGGTTGAAGTCCGGCTATGCACAGGACTGGAGAGTGTACCAACAACAGGCACAGCTTTATCTTCAGCAAAATGAGTTAAGCCAGGCCATACAGCAATTGGAAAAGTCGGTTGCTTCCTATGCCAAAGTTTACGGAAAAGATGACCCTCAATATGCAGAATTGCTTTCACTTCTAGCCAATCTGGTTTTACAGAGCGATGACCCTGACCGCGCTGAGGTGTTGTTCAATGAAGTTATCACCGTAACCGCGAACGTTTACGGTGAAACAAGTGTGCAAAGTGCTGTTGCACTCAATAACCTGGCCAGGCTTTATCAACAACAGGGAAACTTTTACAAAGCCGAACCTCTGTATCTGCGCGCACGAATAATGTACCAGACTGCTGCCGGCTCAGGAAATGAAGAATATGCCATGATGGTTAACAACCTGGCTACGCTGTACTACGAATACGGACAGGACCGCCAGGCTGAAAAATACTATCTCGAAGCCAAGCGCATTTTCGAATCCGTCATCGGCCGCGATCACCCAGGCTATGGACTGGCGTGTAATAATCTTGGAGCTCTGTATTACCGCAAGGGCCAATATATAATGGCCACGGCTTTGCTGGTAAGGGCACTGAACAACCGCGAAAAAGCACTGGGCAAAGACCACCCCGATTATGCCAACAGCCTGAATAACATGGCCATGCTCTATCAGGTTATGAACGACTGGCCGAAGGCCGAAGCAGCATTTGTGGAAGCAAAAAATATCCGCGAAAAGATTTTTGGCAAGCAACATCCCCTCTACGCTTCATCCTGTAATAACCTTGCAGCGCTTTATTTTAAGATGGGGAAAACAGAGGCGGCAAAACTGCTGCTCGATGAAGCATTGCTGATATTTAAGCAGGCTTTTGGTAAAAGACACCCTGAATACATCCGGGCAGCCATTAATATGGCCGACCTGCACGAAATTAACGGAAATCCTGATCAGGCTTATGTTTTTTTGCGTGAGGCGGGTGAGGCAGCCATGTATCATGCACAGCACAATTTTTCCTACCTGTCTGAAAACGAAAGAGAAACTTTTTATCGTCAGCTTTCTTTTTATTTTGAATCTTTCTATTCGTTTGCATTAAAATACCATAACCGTATTCCTGAATTAATCGACTGGGCTTTCCGTAATACCATTGTAACGAAAGGATTGTTACTGAAATCCTATCAAAGCCTCGGTAAGCACATTCGTAGTTCGGGCGATAAAAATCTGATTAAACTTTATCAGGAGTGGGTAAACGCAAAAAAGTTATTGCTACGGGCTGAAACACGCACGCCGGATGAAGTAAAAAAAGAGGGAATTGATTACGAATTACTGACGCACCAGGTCAGCCGGCTGGAGAAAGAACTGGCGCTGCGTTCAGGGGCTTTTAGCAACGAAATTATAGGTAAAACCCTAACTACTGCCGATATACGCAGCAGGTTGAAAACCGATGAGGCACTCGTGGATGTAGTGCGCATACGCTATCGCGAACCTCTACATGGTTTTCGCGATTCGGTCCTCTATATAGCAATTGTGATTAAACCATCAGCACCGCAACCCGAAATCGTTTTGTTGCCCGAAGGAAAAAAAATGGAAGCACAGTCATTGGCTTTTTACCGCGATGGCATCATCAAAACCATTACATCCGGGCGAATAGATTATCGTTCCTATGCAGCATTATGGAAACCGATAAGCCAGGCTGTGGCCGGATGCCGTCTGGTTTACTTCGTTCCTGACGGACTCTATCACCAGATTAACCTTGAAACCCTGTATAATCCAGACACAGAAAAGTATGTGGCCGATGAGCTGAAGATCAGGCTACTCGGAAATGCAGCCGATATCGTTCAAAACCAAACTGCAGGAACTGAAAAGCATAAACCTATCGCACAACTGAAGGTCAGTTTGTTTGGATATCCTGATTATTCAGGCAGCAAAACTAAAACGGCTGCGCAGGAATCTTTTGGTGAAACGGAAAGAAAATCTTCACGATTCTGGGACGAAACCACCGGCACTATTTCTGTTCTGAAAGGAACGCTAACTGAGGTGAACAATATTGCCACTATGGTTAAAACCGCTGGGGCTCAAGTAAAAATCTTCACCGGAAAAAATGCCAGCGAAGAAAATATCAAGCAGTTACCTGCAACAGATATATTGCACATCGCCACACATGGATTTTTCTGGCCAATAGATGAATCAATGGATAATGTGCGCAGTGAGCGCATTGTGCAAAATCCGTTGAGGCGCAGCGGACTGGTGCTGGCTCATGCCGAGGATGGCTTTAAGGGCCTATTAACAGCAGGTGAGGACGGCATACTGTATGCAGCCGAGGTCCCCGTGCTTTCGCTTGAAAACACTTCACTGGTGATACTGTCGGCCTGCGAAACCGGCCTGGGAGAAATTATGAATGGCGAAGGGGTATATGGCCTGCAGCGCAGCTTCAGCCAGGCCGGTGCCCGTGCTGTGCTCATGAGCCTTTGGCCAGTATCGGATGAGGCCACCATGGAAATGATGATTACTTTTTACAAAGCATACCTCTCCGGAAAGAACAACCACGATGCTCTGGACGAAGCCAAGGCATTCATTCGTAAAAAATACAATCATCCTTTCTACTGGGGTGCTTTTGTGCTTACCGGAGAGTAATCATTTACAATACATGGCAAAAGCAGCCTGAGCACCGGTAAGCCCTAAATCCAGGGCCCGCTTTATGTCTCCACATCCACCATTTTTATCATTTAATTCAATGCGTGCCAGCCCGCGGCCATAAAAAGCATAGCCGTAGTCTGGTTCAATTTCTATGGCCTTGTTAAAGTCATTTACTGCTTCATTGAAAGAACCGGACAGGTAACTTGCAAAACCTCGGTTATTCCATGCTTTGCTGAACTTGTTGTCGATATCCAAGGCCTTGTTAAATGCTTCAACGGCTTTTGTTATCTCATTTTGAGACAGATAAATGGAACCTATATTATTGTAGGCTTCCTTAAGCTGAGGATTAATACGTAGGCTGTTCTGGAAGTATTCCATGGCCTGGTCGTTTTTACCGTCATTCATATAGATAACACCCAGTTCGTAATGAGCGGGGGCATAATTCGGAAAAGCCTGTACACATTCTTGCAGTTGGCCGGGCAAATGGTCGTACATTTTCATAGTACGCAAAATATAGAAAGCTTCCATCCATGCCTGCGGGCTGTCGGGCTTTTTAGTCATCAACTCATTGAAATATTTTTCAAACAGTTGCTTATCTTCTGCCTTTATGGCCGCAATGAATTTAAGGTAGTGTGCCCACCAGAAATCGCTTTGTCTTAAAGCAAACTGTTCGCTGTCTTTTAGTACCTGCTGAAGTTTTGCAGCATCATGCGTGGCCAGGCGCGAAGCAATTTTGATAAATTCTGTTACTCTGTCCCGCGAAGCCGACTGTATCATTTTTGTCAGAAAATGGTCATAATCAACATAAGCTGGCGTGGCCGAAAGCAACTTGCCGAAGTAAGGCGAATTGGTCTCAACAAAGCCCAGGAACTTGTCATAATCGGATTTGTCGGGCTGGGCTGAAGATTGCACAAACAGTACCAGGACAAAAAACAACGTTATGAAGTGCATAGAATTTTCTTTTCTTAAAATTAGGTATAGCATGTCATAGGGATACTACCAGAATCTAGGTATTATAATACCACTTTTCTGATATCCAAATTCCTTAATTCAATGCTAATTTCAACACCACACAACTCACCTTATTGTTATGATTCGCTTTTTATGCCTTATCCTGAACATGGTTGGGTTATTGTGCATTGAACCCTTTTACAACACAATTGCAGCGCAAACGGCAGTTTTACAAAATACGCGGCTGGCCCGGGGTGATGACGGCCTGTACGGATATACACCTGCAAAGGGAGATGAACTGCGCTATGTGGTAACCTACCCCGATGGCAGTCAATATGATTTTGTCATTACCCTGATGCAATATGACTATCCAGGTGCAGCCGAATTTCCCGTGGCTTTACGGTGGGATATAAGCGAACCACTAAACAGCACCGGCCTTATTGAGCTTTGCTCGGCATGCCTTGAGCAATCCTATGTGTATTTGAACTATTTTAAAGACGGAACGTATTTAAAGTACACCGATTTTTCAACCGTATTTGTGAGTGCCAAAAATTTTTCGGAAACAGAAAAGCCAAACGACCGTTTTACGCTGATGATTATGGATGGCGAAGAGATAACATTTCACGCCGACCCGGCATATACCGGTTTCCCGGTTCAGGCCAATGGTAGATCAATACAACTGCGCACGCGAAAACTGAATAGTGTGCCGGGAGGCAAAGAAGTTATCTTTCAGCCCGGTGCTCACCGGCTCATTGTTGCCATGAAACTCAACTTTTCAATTGAGCTGAAAGAAATAAAATTCATCAACGACAAGTAATTTCCCGCGAGCTTGACCCATACCTTGCTCCTGAACTTGCAAGGGAAAAATACTGTTTGTAAGATAAAAGTCGGGTATGGAAGGCTATTCATCACTGAAAGAAGCTATCGAAGATTTAAAGAGACAGGGTTATGCAGAAGACTTCCGGCTGAAAAACGATTGCATTGAGTGCAGCAAGGGTGTTTACCGGCTGTTCCCAAATGAATTTCACATTGATAAAGTATTCCGGTTTGATGTCGATTCTGATCCCGCTGACCAGGCCATCTTGTACGCCATATCGTCTGACACCAGAAACGTAAAAGGTTTGCTGGTGAACAGTTACGGAACTTATCATGATGAACTGGCTGATGAAATGGTTGAAAAACTGAAGTATTAGTTCATTGATTACGTAAAAGAAATTGTTTTAGCCTTTACCCACTTTCCGTTTTCCCTTTTAAATACTGCGATGTCCGTACAGGGAAAGTGCTGGTTGCCGTAATTCAGGCCTTTCAGGTAAGGCCAGCATTTCAGAAAATCGGCTGGTTGAAGATTTTGGGCCAGCGGAATGTACGGATAGATGCCTTCGCTTTCACCGGTCAGGTGTTCAACTAAATCGGTTAATGCATAGCGATTGATGATGTCCATGTAGATGGTGCGGTTGTTGTTGCCCTGCACGGTATAACCGAAATCCTTCAGAAATACGTTAAACGGCTGCCAGCCTCGGGCGCGCTCTTCCAGAATATCCAGTAAGTCCTGCGCGTATTCGCCCTTGTACCGGAAAAGCGAGATGACGGGCATGGAGCGCTGTCCGTCAAATCCGTGGCCAATAAGGTATTGAATATCATCGCGCAACACCGATACATCGCTGCAGATGTGCGGTGGGGGCACGATGGTGAACCACAGTTCGGTAGTTTGGTATGCAGGTGTTTTTTTTCTCAGCCTCAGAGGGGCTCGTGAAGTTGTTACCGTTCGCATGACATCGTTGTTTTGACAAGGTAAAGGTGCGGAACGGTTTTGACAAATTGTGTCAGTGCGGGGATGCTGCCTGATTTTCTTCCAGGAAGGTAAAGCCGCGGCCTTCTTCACTTTCAATAAAATCTACCATTTTGCCCACCAGAAAAAGGGTGTGTTTTTTATCAATATACACCGGTATATCCTGAACATGATAAACCAGATCGTTCTCTTTGGGCTTGTCAAATCCGATAATAAATGATACACCGCAGCCGCCACCGCGCACACCTACACGTAAACCATATCCGTCGGGTATGGCTTTCCGTTGCATGATGGCTTTGATTTCTTCAACTGCCCGCGCTGAAAGGGTAACGGGAATAAAAGCAGATGTATCCATGCGCATCAAAATTAGGCTAAAATTCAACACCTTTGCGAACCGATTGGTTTACCATGGAACCCTGGATTGAATTGCTGAAAATACTGGTACCTGCTGCGCTGGTGGTGTATGCAGCCTACCTGCTGGTGCGCGCCTTTGTTGTGCGCGAACTCGAACTGAAACGACTGGAAATACGAAACAAAAGCATAGAAACAGTTTTGCCGTTGCGCCTGCAGGCCTATGAACGCATGACGCTCTTCCTCGAGCGCATTCATCCGAATAACCTGCTGGTGCGCCTGAACCCCGGAAGTATTCCGGCACGCGAATTTCAGCAACTGCTGCTTAGTGAAATACGCAACGAGTACAACCACAATGTTTCCCAGCAGGTTTTCATGAGTTCGCGGGTGTGGGAACTCATCCGCAGTGCCAAAGAAGACCTGGTACTTACCATCAACGAGTCGGCAGCCGAACTGAATGAGGAAGCCACGAGCATGGACCTGTCGCGTAAAATATTTGAGCGATGCCTGGCCAAGCCGGATGCCATTATGCATGCCATTGAACAGCTAAAACAGGAAATTCAGCAAACCTTCTGACCATGAAACGCGCACTGATAGCCGGTGCTACTGGTCTGGTGGGCAGTTATGTACTTGAGCAACTGCTCAGTAATGAAAATTATGCAATCGTTACGGCCATTACCCGAAAACCACTAAATATTCAGCACAACAAACTTCAGAACATTGTAACCGATTTTGATGGGCTTGAGGAAATTGCCCCGCACCTCAATGTGGATGATGTGTTTTGCTGCCTGGGCACTACCATTCGCAAAGCCGGCTCGCAGCCGGCATTTCGTAAAGTAGATTTTGAATATCCCTTAAAACTAGCTCAGCTTACATCACAAAATGGTTCTCAAAAATTTCTGCTTGTTACTGCGCTGGGTGCCGATGCATCATCCCGTATTTTTTACAACCGGGTAAAAGGCGAAGTGGAGGAGGCTATCCGCAACGTTGGTTTTCCAACCCTGCACATTTTCCGCCCTTCGCTGTTGCTGGGCCCGCGCACGGAGCATCGCACGGCCGAAGATGCTGCCAAATGGTTTTACAGAGTTTTCGGATGGCTCATACCGTTGCGTTACAAAGCCATCCATGCACAGACCGTTGCGCGTGCCATGGTGCATTATGCCCGCCAGCCGCAAAAAGGTGTATTTATTCACGAGTCGGATGAAATGCAATCATTTGCTGTATGATAGTTGTTATTCAGCGTGTCAGCACTGCTTCAGTTGAGATCAATCAGCAGTCAACCGCATCCATAGGCAAGGGCTTGCTGGTGCTGGTGGGTATTGAAGATGCCGATGGCGATGAAGATATTGATTGGTTGTCGAAAAAAATTGTGAACCTGCGCATCTTTAATGATGCAGATGGCGTGATGAACGTGAGCGTAAAAGATGATGGAGGAGATATACTGGTGGTAAGTCAGTTCACCCTTCATGCGAGTACAAAAAAAGGAAACCGGCCATCCTACATCAAGGCGGCCAGGCCTGAGAAGGCCATTCCCTGCTATGAAAAATTTGTCCGGGCATTGGAGGTGGAACTGGGTAAAACCGTGCAGACCGGTATATTCGGTGCCGATATGAAGGTACACCTGGTCAATGATGGGCCCGTTACCATTGTTATTGATACCAAGAATAAAGTATGACTGAGCGTATACAGGTAGTGGAAGGCGATATCACTCAGTTGGATGCGGATGCTATAGTGAATGCAGCCAACAATGAACTGTTGCCTGGCGGTGGCGTTTGCGGGGCTATCCACCGGGCGGCCGGCCCGGCCCTGGCTGAAGCCTGCCGGCAGATAGGTTACTGCGAAACAGGACATGCAGTACTCACGTCAGGAGGCAATCTCAAGGCCAGATATGTTATACACGCTGTTGGACCGGTATGGCAGGGAGGAAATAGCCGCGAAGAAACGCTGCTTGCCGGTGCCTACCGCAACAGCCTGAGACTCGCAGCCACTCATCAGTTGGAGGCTGTTGCCTTTCCCAACATCAGTACCGGCATATACGGTTATCCGAAAGAAGAGGCAGCGCGGGTAGCCATTCGTACAGCAAAGGAATTTCTTGAGCAAAACGAGTTTCCGAAACGGGTAATTTTCTGTTGTTTTGATAAAGAAAACGCAGAAATATACCGCACGCTGCTATGCTCATGAAATACCCTGCTTATCTGCTAATTGGCATAACCACGGCTGTTTGCGCCCAGTATCGTTACGGGCTTACACCGGCCACCTATGCCGACTATCAGGAACAGGTGAAGAAGAACCCGGATAAGGAGCTCGTTGATCTGGAAAAATTTATTCCCGGCATTGTGCTCGACATCCGCTATGCCACTACCAATAATTTTACCGGCGAGCAGATTTACAACCTGCCCCGCGCCTATGCCCGCAAACCCGTAGCCGAAGCACTGAAACGCGCTCAGAAAGAATTTGCCCGCCATGGTGTGGGCATAAAAATTTATGATGCCTACAGGCCCTACCGCGCTACGGTAAAATTCTATGAAGTGTATCGCGACACCACCTATGTGGCTTCGCCCTACAAGGGCTCACGCCACAACCGCGGCTGCGCTATTGATATGACCCTGGTTGACTTAAACACAGGTAATGAATTGAAAATGCCCACGGCTTACGATGCCTTTACGCGCGATGCCTGGCCCTCCACACCGGTGAACGATCCGTTGGTACGCAAAAACCGCGACCTGCTTATCTCGGTTATGCACAAACACGGTTTTAAGGTAAATGCCTCGGAGTGGTGGCACTTCGATTTTACAGGATGGGAAAAGTTTGAAATACTCGATATTGCGTTTGAGGAACTGGAGAAGAACTGATAAAAAGTAACCTTCGTGCCACATTCCGGATATTTATTTTGCTGAAGCAATCAGGATTAAAAAATTATTTATGACAATACAACAAGCCCAGCAACAGGTTGATACCTGGATTAAAACCCACGGTGTGCGCTATTTCAGCGAATTGACCAACATGGCGTTGCTCACCGAAGAAGTGGGCGAACTGGCCCGCATCATCGCACGCCGGTATGGCGAACAATCGGAAAAGGAAAGCGACAAAACCAAAGACCTTGCCGATGAAATGGCCGATGTGCTGTGGGTGCTCATCTGCCTGGCCAACCAGACAGGTGTGAACCTGGCGGAGGCTTTTCAGAAAAATATGGAGAAGAAGACACAACGCGACCACGCACGTCATCAGCAAAACTCGAAACTGCAATGAAACAGCTGCCTGTATTGATTGCCGCATTGCTTTTGTTTACGGCCTGCACCCACTATCCGCAGGCCGATGAAGTGGTTATCGGAAAAATATGGACGGGTAACGATAACCAACCCTGGGCCGAAGCCATGGCCATTGCCGCTGACACCATACTGGCTGTGGGAATGCGCAGCAATGTGTTAAAGTATGCCGGAAAAAATACACGCCTCACTGAGGTAAAAAGCGAAAACCTGATTGTCCCCGGCTTCATCGACTGCCACACCCATTTTGTGGACGGTGGTTTCGCCCTGGCTTCGGTGCAACTGCGCGATGCACGTACACCGCAGGAGTTTATCCAACGCATTGCCGCCTTTGCCCGCTCACAGCCGAAAGGAACCTGGATTACCAATGGCGACTGGGACCACGAAAACTGGGGCGGTGAACTGCCTACACGGTTCTGGATAGACTCCGTAACGGCCCAACACCCTGTTTGGATAAACCGCATGGACGGCCACATGGCCCTGGCCAACACAGCGGCACTGATAGCATCGGGAATATCGGATAGGGTTAGGGATGTACCGGGGGGTACAATTGTGCGCGACAATAAGGGCCGGCTCACCGGTATTTTCAAAGACAACGCCATGAGCCTGGTGCGTG
Source organism: Cyclobacteriaceae bacterium (assembly GCA_036787955.1). Lineage (GTDB taxonomy): Bacteria > Bacteroidota > Bacteroidia > Cytophagales > Cyclobacteriaceae > UBA2336. The sequence goes on along the minus strand of DAIQOI010000005.1, from coordinate 94,950 downwards.
TGCCTCCACCCACTGCGCAACAGGAAGATGCAGCACTGCAGGCAGCAATGGATTATGTGGCATCGCATGGTGTAACTTCCGTACACAACATGAGCGGTTACATAGACGCATTTGAGCGAGCCCACCGGAATGGCAGGCTGAAAACCCGTGTTTACGCAGGTATGATGCTGGCCGACTGGAAAAAACTGGTTGAGAAAATAAACCGGCAGGGCAGGGGCGATGACTGGTTGCGCATCGGTGCACTGAAGGAATTTGTTGACGGCTCGCTGGGCTCGCATACTGCAGCATTCTTTAAACCCTACACCGATGCACCCACGGATTCCGGATTTTTTGTAATAGCCGAAGATGAACTGTATCGCAGGATAAAATCAGCCGACAGTGCCGGGTTGCAGGTAATGACCCACGCCATAGGCGATAAGGCCATACATGTTTTGCTGAATATTTATGAGCGCGTTGCCCGCGAAAATGGCGAACGCGATCGAAGATTTCGTGTGGAACATGCCCAGCATATTCATCCGCATGATATAAGCCGCTTTGCCGCACTCAGGGTGATAGCCAGCATGCAGCCCTATCATGCCATTGATGATGGGCGCTGGGCCGAAAAAGTTATCGGGTACGAGCGGTGCAAAACCACGTATGCATTCCGCAGCCTGATAGATGCTGGTGCTACCGTTGCCTTCGGCAGCGACTGGTTCGTGGCACCGCCTGTTCCGCTGTACGGCATCTATGCAGCCGTTACACGCAGAACGCTGGATGATAAAAATCCGGACGGATGGATACCCGGGCAGAAAATTTCGGTTGAAGAAGCACTAAAGGCGTACACCATTTATGCGGCTTATGCCAGTTTTGAAGAGCAGAAAAAAGGCAGCCTAGAGGCCGGCAAGCTGGCCGACTATGTGATACTGGAGAAAAATATTTTTGAGATACCGCCCGAAGAAATCCGTGCAGTTTCAGTAATACGTACGGTTGTTGGCGGGAAAACGGTCTTTGACCGAACATCCCGTTAACATCTTTTCCGCCTGGCGACTGCTGAAGTACGATTATCGGAAACAGCGTTTATCTTCTTGAATATTATTATTCTGCTCATTATTTTGGTTAAACAACTCGTTGTCTTATGAAAAGATCAGTTCTTCTGTTTTTTATTCTGACAGCACTCACCATCAGAATTTTTGCTCAGTCCAACCTTGTCGTACATCGGTTTACCCTTTCCAACGGATTGCAGGTGTGGTTGCATGAAGACCACAACAAGCCCGAAATCTTCGGCTGTGTGGTGGTGAACGGAGGTGCCAAGCTGGACGAAGCCCACGCTACCGGCATGGCCCATTACCTGGAGCACATGTTATTCAAAGGGACACGCGAGCTGGGTACCACCGACTATGAAAAAGAAAAGGTTTATCTGGATAAGATAGATTCACTGTATGAAGAACTTGGCAAAACCACGGATCCCGAAAAAAGAAAGGCTATACAAGCGGCCATAAATCAGCAAAGCATCAAAGCTGCAGAATATGCCGTTGCCAATGAGCTTAACAGCCTGCTCACTTCCATCGGCGGTCGCAGCATCAATGCTTTCACCACGCACGATATGGTGGTGTATTACAATTTTTTTCCGTCCCATCAGATTGAAAAATGGCTGGAATTGTACAGCCATCGTTTTATCAATCCGGTGTTCCGGATGTTTCAGGCTGAACTCGAAACCGTGTACGAGGAAAAAAACCGCGAAATAGATGGCATGGGAAGCAAGTTATTCAATGATTATAATAAAGCATTTTACAAGAATCATCCCTATGGCCAGCGTAACGTGTTAGGCGAGGTGGAACACCTGAAAAATCCTTCTCTCATAACCATGTATAATTACTTTAATACGTGGTACGTGCCCAATAATATGGCGCTCATCCTGAGCGGTGATTTTAATACCGGGGAGATAAAGCCACTGATTGAACAAAAATTTTCAGCCTGGCAATACCGCGAGCTGCCGCCCAAAAAAGTGTATGAAGAAAAAGATTTTAACGGCAAAGAAATAATTCGCGGCCGCTATCTACCCGTTAAAGTTGGATTTGTAGGCTATCGCACCGTGCCGCTTGGTCATGCCGATGAACCTGTTCTGCGCGTGATTAATGAACTGCTCAGCAACGATAACCAGACCGGTTTATGGGATAAGCTGAGCCTTGACAATAAACTGATGTTTGCCGGCTTGGAATCGGATATGCAGGTTGATTACGGGAGAACCCAGTTGTTTTTTGTGCCTAAAATAATCGGACAGTCTTTGAAAAAAGCAGAGCGGCTTGTTATGAATGAGTTGGAAAAAATCAAGAAAGGTGAGTTTGATGAAGATTTCCTTGAGTCGGTGAAAAAGAATTTAATGCGCACCATACAACTGGATTACGAAGAAAACTTTGACAAAGCCCTGTTGATGGCCGAAGCCTTTGTAAGCGGCCGTAGTTGGGAAGATATACTGGAACGTGAAAGGAAAATTGCAGCTGTAACCAGGGAGGACATAATCCGCATAGCCAACCGTTATTTCGGTGAAAACCGGCTGGTGCTCTATTCGCGGATGGGATTTCCGAAAAAAACCAAACTGGACAAACCACCTTTTGCGCCCGTTGTTGCCAAGGGTAAATCTTCGGCCTATGCAGAAAATTTCAGAAAAATACCTGATTCCGAACCGCGTCCAAAGTTTGTTGAGGTAGATAAAGAGGTAGAAGTCGTGCAGGTAAGTCCCCTGATAACCATCTACAAAGAGGCCAATCCTGTGAATGATATCTTTTCTTTGGATATACAGTATGGTCAAGGACGCCTTTCAGATTCTCGGCTTTCAATACTGGCCAGTATGCTTGCGTATGCCGGTACTGATAAGCGAACGCGTGATGATTTAAAGACTGCCTTCAGCCGGCTGGGAACAACCTATAGTTTTACTGCAAGAGACTTGCACTTTATTGTGCGTCTGCAGGGATTTGACGACAAACTGGAAGAAAGTCTGAAGCTTACAGGAGAACTCCTCGATAATCCGGTTTTCAATAAAAAAGGCAAGAAAAATGCTTTGTCGTCTGAACGGTTCGATCGCAGAATCAGCGATAAGGATGTGGATTTTAAAGACATGATGCTGGCCGAGTTTCAGGTATATGGTGAGCATTCGGCTTATCTGAAACGAATGTCGTTGAAGGATATGAAGAAACTTTCGTTTGATGAACTCAGGCAGGCACTTGATAAAACACGTGGATACGAAATAAATATTTTCTACACCGGCAACCGTTCGGCTGAGGAGATAAAACAATGGGTCGAAAAATATTTAACAGGCATTCCGCCAACACAGGAGAGAAAGAAAGATGCCCGGCCCATTCGCAAAATGGAATCGCCTGAGTTGTTGTTTATGCATGATAAAAAAGCTGTGCAGAGTCAGATTAATTTCTTTGTCAACAGTGGTGTCAGCAGGGACAACAACAAGCAACCGGAACTGGATGCCTTTAATCAATACTTTGGAAGCGGCATGTCTGGTTTGGTATTTCAGGAAATACGTGAGTTTCGGTCACTGGCCTATGCAACCAGTGCACGCCTCTATAATGGATCCGTGAGTGGTAATCCGGCCCATCTTACGGCTTATATCGGCTGTCAGGGAGATAAAACCGTTGAAGCCATACAGGTTATGGATAGCCTGATGCGATACATGCCGCACAAGCCGGAACGTATACAGGATATAAAGAAATCACTGACACAAGCGGCTGCGCTGGCACGACCGCCAATGAGGCGTTTGGGTGTTTCGGTGTACAACTGGAGAGAACAGGGGTATTCCAAAGACCCCAACGCCATCTGGTTTGAACGCTATCCGCAAATCACCTTTGATCACATTGTGTCAACCTGGATTACTTATATCAAGGACAAGCCAGTCAGCTATGCTGTTTTAGGCGACAAAAAACGGATGAATTTGGATGACCTTAAACGTTACGGTTCAATCCGTGAAATGAAATTGTCTGATATACGCATTAAATGAGGTCAGATGCGCAAAATCCCGTCCTGCAGAAAAGGAACTACTGTATACTGGTCGGGGGTGAGACAGAAGGAGATATCTTTAAAGATATTCAGGCGGTTCAGACGCCGGGCGTGCGAAGCATGGCTCACCGCCTCAGTCAGGTCGTTTTTAGATTGAAGATACAATGCTTCAGCTAGCAGCGGGGCATCGCAGGCGAAGTTGAATTGTGATCTCAACAAATGGGTTAGTGCACCGGCAAACAGGGTGTCTTCCAGATTTACTTTTCCCTTCCATCCGGCACAAACAATCAGCAGGTCGCGGTTTTCGTGTTGCACGGCAGCAGCCAGCGCGCTCAGGTTAAGGAATGCACCGATATAAACCTTTGCCGCAGCCTTTGAACGTGCAATGGCCTGCGTGCCATTGGTGGTGGTCATGTGAATAACCTTTCCGGACAACTCAGGGGCCATGTATTCGAAAGGAGAATTGCCCAGATCAAAACCCGCTACTTTTTCGCCATTGCGCTCACCGGCTATAAAAATTTCAGGGGCTTTGCTGGCGCGGCAGCTTTCCAGGTCGGCATAAGGTTTAATGGCTTTAACACCGTGTGCAAAAGCAGTTACCATGCACGAAGTGGCGCGGAGAATATCGGCTACTACAACGGTTTTGCCTTGCACATCAAACAGGTGCATCAGCTCAGGACTCAGGCACACATCCAGCGATTTCATGCTATCTGGTTTCGATAAAGGGTGGCTTGTGGATCATTGCTTTAGTGCCCTTGCCCCGTATTTCGATAAAGATTTCTTTTCCCGGGGCCGAAAACTCTGACGGCACATAGCCCATGCCTATTCCTGTGTTCAGTGAAGGTGACTGCGTGCCGGAGGTTACGACACCTATTTTATTACCCTGTTCGTCCAGGATGGCGTAGCCATGGCGCGGTATGCCGCGCTCAAGCATCTTGAATCCAACGAGTTTTCGTTTTATTCCTTCTTCTTTTTGCTTTTTCAGCGCTTCGCTGTTGATAAAATTTTTGGTGAATTTGGTTATCCAGCCCAGACCGGCTTCGAGCGGTGAGGTGGTGTCGTCAATGTCATTTCCGTACAAACAAAAGCCCATCTCAAGGCGCAACGTATCACGCGCTCCCAGCCCGATGGGTTTAATGCCGAACTCAGCGCCTGCCTCAAAAATGGCGTGCCATATTTTTTCGGCATGTTGCCTGGGTACGTAAACTTCAAATCCACCCGCACCCGTATAACCGGTATGGGAGAGCAGGATGTCGGGTACCCCGGCCAGCTCACCAACCCGGAAATTGTAATAAGGAATACCGCTGAGATTAACAGGTGTTATTTTCTGAAGCGTGTTGAGCGCAAGCGGTCCCTGGACGGCAAACAGGCAGGTATGGTCAGAAATATTTTCCATAACAGCCCCGAACGAGTTAAAGCGGCTTATCCAGTTCCAGTCTTTTTCAATGTTCGAGGCATTTACCACCAGCATATATTCCTGTTCAGCAAGGCGGTACACCAGGAGGTCATCTACAATGCCCCCGGTTTCGTTGGGCAGGCATGAATACTGTGCCTGGCCGATGTTCAGTTTTGAGGCATCGTTTGAAGTAACGTATTGAATAAGCGGCAAGGCGCCCTCGCCTTTCAATATAAATTCACCCATGTGCGACACATCGAATACGCCAACGGCCCTGCGCACGGTAAGATGTTCTTCAATATCGGATGAATAGCGCACGGGCATTTCAAAGCCGGCAAAAGGAATCATTTTGGCACCCAGCCCGACATGCAGCTGATGGAGGGGAATCTGACGAATAGACATAGAATTTTTATAAAAGTGCAAATGTAACAAAGAAAGGCAGGTATGAAGGAAGTATTTAAGGCCGGATTCTGGTCAACTGCAAGTAAACCCCCTGGTCCGGCAAAACATTGAAAAATGGCAGAAGCATGCAAGATTGCCGTCAAGTAATTACCTTTGCAGTCCTTTGAGAAAACCTTCGGGGTGTAGCACAGCCCGGTTAGTGCGCTACGTTCGGGACGTAGAGGTCGGTGGTTCGAATCCACTCACCCCGACAATACTTGGGCCTGACATTTGGTAGTCAGGCTTTTTGTTTTGAAAATCTTCGCACCGGGAAACGGATGGCAAATGCAGAGGCTGTCATTACCTGTGTATTCGTCTATAGGTGAAAAGCCATTTTTCAGGTAATTCAATTCTTCTATCTTCACGCCCGTTTATTTTTTCAACATGGCCCTGCTTGAAAAGTATCTGTACGTAAAGAAGTCAACCCTGCCCAATGCAGGCAAAGGATTATTTACCAAAGTGTTCATTCCGAAAGGTACCCGCATTGTAGAATACAAAGGTAAAATCACCACCTGGAAAGAAGTGGAGGATGAGGACGGGAAGAATGCCTACATATTTTATGTAAAGCGGTATCATGTGATCGATGCCTGGAAAACACCCCAGCACCTGGCGCGCTATGCCAACGATGCACGGGGTTTGTCGCGCGTTAAGGGTGTTAAAAACAACTGCGAGTATGTAACCGAAGGACTTCGCGCCTTTATTGAGGCGACCAGGGATATTCCGGCAGGCTCGGAAATATTGGTGGATTACGGCCCGGATTACTGGAAAGTAATACGTGAAAACCTGAAGCTGGCTAAAAAGGAAGAGCGGCTGAAGAAGAAAAAAGGAAAAAAAACCAGACAGTATAAGCGCAGAACAGCCAAACGCCTGGATTCGCACAAGAAAAAGTAAGCTACATTCTTTTCTTTAACGCATCGGCACGTTCTATTGCCCCTCTGGCATAAGTGTCGAAGCCCAGCCGGGAAGCGACTTCTGCATAGATGCGCAACAACCGGTATGAGTAGCGGTTGCGGTGTATGGCATCGGCCAGCAGGTTGTAAATTATCATGTCATCTATACCCTGCCTGGAAAAATAGTGCACTGCTTCGAGCATACCCTCTTCAAAAAAAGGATTATCCCGACTTAACTGGCTAAACAACACGGTTGCCTGTGCTGTATCGCCAGCGTGTTCGGCCAGGAGTGCGCGGTATAGCATCAATTGTTGTTTTGCAAAGCCCGAAAAAGGCAGATCGGATGTCAGGCTTTCTTTCAAAGCAGTTACATCTCCAGTTGTGGCATACAACAGTAGTTGGTGCTGCCGAATCTTTTGTAGAACGCCATAATCTGATACGGGTAAGCCTGAGATTCGTCCGGCGTAGTCTGCAGACTGTTTGGTGTTTCCTGCTCTGAGTTGCCGGCTGCTCATATCCAGCAGTGCCAATGCCCGATAGTTGGGATTTATAAACTGTTTCAGCACCTGTTCAAACAACGCTGCATCGTTTACCTGAATGCGGTAACGGCAAAACAGATAGCGATCCGCGTCATTTGTTAGCCGGTCGGGTTGGACGGTAAGAACATGAACGAGGCGACTGCCAAGCTGGCGAACCGCAGAATCTGCGTGTTGCAACAAGGATCGAGCGGCTTGAAGAGCCCCTTCTTTGAAGCCAGCTTCTGCCTGAGCTATTGCCAGATACTGGGTCGCATCTTTGTAGCCTGTGGCAGAGGCCCTTTCAAAATGATGCACAGCCTGCTCGGGTGCTTGCTGCTCCAGCGTCCAAAGGCCCGCAAGGTACTGATAGCGGCCTTCATACGACTGGCTCGTAAAACTTATTTCCGATAACAAATCCAGTGCTTTGGCCGGCTGCAACTGGTAGTAGTGTGCATAAGCCAGTGCTGCTTTCAGCGCCTCGCTGTAGTCTTCATTCACCGAATCTGCTGCAAGCTGAAGTACTTTATGCAAAAAGGCAGTGTCGTGTCTGCCAACACGGGTAATCAGGTAATTGTGCAGCAGGGTTGCGGTTGCCACTTCAAGTGGTGTGTTATCGGGAAAATCATCGGGGATGATTTCGGATTGCTGCCTGCGCTGTGCGGCAAGAACCAGGGCATTGGCCTGCAGCGCTGAAGAATTGGTCAGCCCCGCGATTACTGAATCAACCTGAACAGGAATGTATTCCTGCCCGATGAGTGCCAAGAAATTACTTTCGGCCATTCCTTTTGTGCTCTTTGTTTTGCGGGCCTGCTCGAAAAAATACAGTGCCGAGTCTGTTTTATGCACCTGTGCATAGGCATAACCAAGGTTCAGCGCCAGGTGGGGATCGTCAAATTTTTCAAGGCCTTTTCGGTAGAGCCTGATCGCTTCAAACCAGCTTCCTGTGCGGGCATAAAGGTTGCCGTGATTAACCAGCGAATAAACCGTAGGTCGTTTTGCATTGGCCAGTTCATACAAATAGGCAGCTTGTTCGCGGTTAAAGCGCCTTGCCTCAGTAACTGCCAGTTGGTAATTGGCGCGGTTATTTTGAAAGGCATATGATTTTACCTGCAGGTAAAACACCTCGGCCATGGCCGGTTTGTCGAGCAATTGGTGCAGATCGCCCAAATTGTTGTAATACCCGCCCATGGCGTGATACACATATTCTTTCCAGTTCATGTAGAACACGAACGCCAGGGTGGCAATGAGGCCGGCAAGCCGGAAAGTGAAGTAAGGCATCCGGTTTGGTTTGTATAATATTTTATGAGCGGGCAGGTTGCGGGCCATTACAGCCATAAAGTTGGACACCACGTACGTGAAAAAGATAATTCCATAACCCAGATGACTGAACAGAATCACCTCCCGTATTACTTTCAGGGCCGCATCATTGTAAGATGACAGCAAAAAACCTGTTGTGAAAAGTGCAATAGCGGCAAGGGCAACATATAAGAGGGCTCCAACCGGGTTGAAGGGAAATATATTTTCATACAAATGTTCACGTTGGCGGAAGCCCCACAGCCCCAGTACGGTCGAGATGATCAATAACAGGTACACTGAAATTTCAGACAGATGAAGGGATACTATACCAGCTTCATCGAAGTAAAGAATGAACAGGTACAGTATGTATAATAACATGATGACTGTAAAATGCAGGGCATTTCGTGTTCCGCCACCGGCCTGGCCGGTCAGATATACAAATGAAGCAGGAATTTCATGGGCAATCATTAAGAAGAAAATCAGGGAGATAATCAGTGCGGGCCAGTATCCTGTTACGGCCATGTGAAAACCAGGATAGGTAACCCCGGCATAAAGAGCAATTAACACCATGACACCTGCAATACATGCAGCAATAACCACAACCCGTGTGAGTAAGCTGGTTTGCGGCCGCAGCACATTAAAATAAAATGCAAGGGCAATGAGCAGTGCCAGCAGGATAACAGGAACCGTTCTGCCGTGCACTTCAAACAGATACAGCACCTCCAGGCGCAGGGTTATCACAAAAACGATCAATAACCCCATGCCTGCAAAAAACCAGAAGCGCGGCAGTGTGGTGACGATGGCAACCACCAGGGTAATGCTTAGCATCAGGCCCATGATGAAGATGGAGCCAGCAAGAGACCGGGGCTGGATGGCTGAACCTTGAAAGTAGGCGTACGTCAGGTAAAGATCGGCGGGAACGGTAAACTGAAACTCACCTATGCTAAATGAAGTTATCTCTGTTTCGGTAGTGTGTTGCGCATAGCGTACTTCCCAGCTGGTTGTGGCTGAAGAGCCCCCCACATACCCTGTAAACAGGTAAATGACAGCCAGGCATAATGTGGCCAAGCCGGAGAACAGGATCACGCGATGTGCCGGCGGCCAATCTTTCCAGAATCGGATTTCGTCCATGGCGCAAAGTTTGAAAAAAAAGTTCAGTAGCCCCGTGTTAAGCAAATTTTAAATCATTAATAAATCCCTAAATAAAACTTTACACACCGCGCAAGCTCTCCTTTCAACGAAGAGGTAACTTTGTTCATGCTTGTTCGTCTTACTGCTCCAGTCGCCTTGCTTATCGGGTTATTACTGGCCCACCAATGGTCGGGCGACTTCACCACCTCGGCACACCGGCTTCGCAACCGAATGGATATACCATTGAAGGAGAATTCCTTCCGGTGCCTGTTTGATAACAAACTTTGGGAAGCCGACTCCCTGACTGCCGAGGTTATCCGCTATGAACGCCATACGACCATTTACCTGTACAGCAGTACCAATTCCGATAGGCTGGCTTTTCAGTTTTCAGGTAATCTAATTCCTGGTTGTTATGTCCTGGATAATCCTTCCGCAGGTTATGTGTATGTTACTCATCCACATGCAGCATGCCTTTTTTCCACCGATGAATATTATCAGGGAATGCTGATGATTGATTACCTGGACGAAACAACAAATCAACTTACCGGTTCATTCGAACTGCTGGCCTATTCCGATGAATGCCGCAGAGTCATTCGTATTCACAACGGGCAGTTTAACGTAAAATACCGGGTAAGGGGGATCAGCTGATTATTTTGGGAACAAGAATAAACTGGTCATCTGCCAGCGGTGCATTACCCAGGGCTTTTTCGCGTTGCAGGTGTTGGCCGGGCATGTCTTCCCTCCAGGCCTGCACTGCCTCAACCGGTGAAACCAGCGGTTCAATGCCATCGGTATTTATTTCGTTCAGCTTTTCAACCCAGGTTAGTATGCGGGTCAGGTCGTGCTGCAGCCGGTTTGTTTCGTCATCGGATAGTTCCAGCTTAGCCAGGTGTGCAAGTTTCAGAATATGTGCTTTATCTACCTGCATAATGCTTGTCTAGCTCATATTGAATGACATCATACATCCTTTGCTTCAGTGCGTCAAGGTCGTTTAATGTCAGCCCTTCGGTTGGAATAGGTTCATGAAAAATGGCCTTTACCTTCCCCCAGTTCAGCAAAAAAGTATGTGCCGGTAAAATTAACCGATTGTACGGAAGCGTAACCGGTACCAGCGGAATTTGTTTTTCGATGGCTACGCGAAAGGCGCCATCCTTCAAGGGTGCCAGCACGGGCTCGTATTCTGATATGATGCCCCCCTCGGGGAAGATTACCAGGCTTTTGCCTTCATCAATGGCGCGGCAGGATTTCACAAAGGTTTCAAATTTGCTCTTCAGTTTCTTTCGATTTACCGTAATGTGCAGTTTGCGGTACATAAAGCCGAAAAGCGGAATTTTTTCCATGTCGTTTTTCCCGACAAAAATGGTATTGTGCGGATTCAGCCCCATGACCGGAATGTCGAGGTAGGAAAAGTGGTTGGGGCAGAAAATGTATTGCTGCTTCGGGTCGCGCTGAAAGCGCCATTCAAGTTTTACCGGAATGGCGCATAAAAAAAACAATAGGCGGGCCCACCAGCGGTTGAAAATACCGACCAGTTTGTGCTGTTTCCGCCAGATGATGGGGATGAGCAGCAGCACAAAAAAAATGATGAATGATAAACCAAACAGGGTCAGCGCATAACCGGTATAGAGGTACCTCAACAATCGCATGATTTCAGTCACGGTTCACGCCCGCAGCCGAACCGATGAGTATCAGTTCGCGCTGGCGCCCGTCAATATACCGAAATCCCTGTTCATCGAAATAGCCGTCCTCTTCCAGCTGTATGCGGATGTCCTTTTTCCACTCCGGAATAGTAACCGTACAATTCAGCTCAATGGAATAGGCGGTGCGGTAATGCAAGGGATAATCGCCTGTGTAAGGTACCCCGCCCTGCATATCCCACATGCCGATGGTTGTTCCTGCTGCATGGCCATGAAAGCCAATGGGATGTGTGTAAATAGAAGGTGTAATGCCTCGTTCGATGGCCTGTTTGCGGCTTTCGGCCAGTATCTGATTGCCCGTTTTACCGGCCTTGAAATTATTAGTCAGAATATCCTGTAGCTCGTTGCCGGTGGCCAGCGCCTTTTTCAGGTATTCCGGGGCATCGGTTTCGCCAGGGCGCAATACATAGGCGTGTTGTTGGGTGTCGGTGTTTAGTCGCAGATAGGTTATTCCGAAATCCACATGCAGCAGGTCACCGGGCATAATAACCAGGGGTTGTGGCCTGCGGGCCATGATGGCTTCGGGCTCGTTGCGCTGAATGGAGACAGACGGCTGGAACCAGGTGTCGAGCTTCAGCTCTTTGATTTTTTCGCGGTACCACCACACCACGTCATCGGTGGTGGTGATGCCGGGGTGAATGACCTTTTCCGAAAAACCTTCGCGGATGATGTCGTGGGCAATGCGCACAATCTGGCGGTAGATTACCATTTCACGGTCGGTACGTGTTTCCAGCCAGGCTACTGCCAGTTTCTCGGCCGATGTTACACGTTGTTGCAGGTTTTTGGGTAAGGCATGGATGAATTTACGCTGATGCGACCACGTTAATCCATCCGCATGGCCGTAGTAATCGGATGTGTTCACCCCAATTTTTTTCGGATTGCGGTCGGTTATGATGCGTGCGAGCTGAGCCCACTGGTCGGGCTGGGTGTCGGGGTCCCAGGCGCGTTTAAAAATTTTCCCTACATCGTAGCGCGATACGGCCAGGCATTCCAGATCCTCGCCCGAGCCTTTGTCGTATATCACCAGCATGGTAGTGCGGCGTGCGGCAAACCAGGTGGCCGGAAGAAAGGTACGTATAACCGGGTCTTCGTTGTATTCGCTGCTGATGATCACCCACATGTCAAAGCCTTCTCTGCGCATCAGGGTGGGCAGCACCGTGCGGATACGGTCTTCGAGCAGCTCATCTATTATTTTGGCCTGCTCGCGTTGCGACAGGATGACGGGATATTGGGCGTAGCCGGTGATTGTAAAAACAACTGAGAAAAGGACTGCATACTTCTTCATGGTACATTTTTTTGAAGGGCAGAAGATAGAAGGAAGTTGGTTGTGGTGATAAGTTATTTTACCTGACCGGCCGGTTTTTCAGAAATTTTTCCGTAACCAGTCTTATGCCGGCACTAAACCAGTGCGGGAGAACTACTTCACCGCCAATGCCTTTTCCGTAGGTCATGTCTATCTGGAACAGGTCGGAGAAAAAGTGCCGGAAACCAACCTGGTAGGCTGTGCCGGTGCCGGGTATGTAGGGATCGCCACTGAATAGCTCCACCACACCGTGAAATCCACCTTTCACCCTGAACTGGCTGCCCAGTCCCCAGGTCATTATCGAATAATCCGCTGCGAGCCATAGGTGATTAATACCCAGGTTTCCATGAATCAAAATTTTATCGCGTTCGCCCAGGCTTTGGGTGATGATTCCGAAAGCAAAAGCACCATAACCGGGGGGCTGAAAGCCCCCGCGTCCGCCCGGCAAAAAAGTTCCGGCCACGATAGCCACACCCGGCAGTTCGTTGGGTTTATATTCCCGGGCCAGAAATTTGGCTTGCAGCAGGGGCAAGGCATAGGAAAAACTTCGTTTATCCTGTTGTTCAACTTCATAGCCCAACACACCACCCAATGTCAGTTCCCATTTTTCTGTCGGGCCGTAGGCAGTTAGAAACCAATGCTGGCCACTTTCTTTATCAATGCGAATCCAGCTTTCCAGTTGCGCGAGGTGGCCACCCACAACGCGGGCATCGTCGGTAATGAAAGGCCGCACTTCGGCTTTGAAAATATCGGACGGCTCAGCGCTGCCCAGTTGCGCAAACACCTGTTTGTGAACACATAAAAAAATTGTTAAAAAGAGTATCAAAACAAGTTGCATGTGCCAAAGCATTTGTTTTTAAAGTTGCGAAGATAAGCATGGCAGCATGAAGGGCATTTGTCTGATTAAACTTTTCCGTAGGCCAGCACACAACGTTCATTCATCAGCAATTCTTCGGCCTGGCCCATATCAATTTGCGTTCGGGCGTCATCCATTTGCTTATGTACATCGCTGATGATTTTTCGCAGGCGCATACCTTCGATAAAGCGTTTTACGTCTTCCTGCGTTTCCAGTATCAGTTTGGGCACGGGTGTCGGCTTATCATCATCGCCTTTGGCTACCATGGTGAAGAAAGATGAATTGGTGTGTTTTACCTGCTTGGTTTTTACATTCATCGCTTCCACGCGTATTCCTACGATCATGGAGGTGTTGCCCACGTAATTAACCGAGGCATGCATGGATACCAGTTCGCCTACCTCAACGGGTTGAAGAAATTCAACACGGTTTACGGATACGGTTACGCAGTACGTACCTGCATGCTTACTGGCACAGGCATAAGCTACCTTGTCCATTAGTGAAAGCAGAATGCCACCGTGAATTTTTCCGCCAAAGTTGGCATAGGCAGGTATCATCAGTTCAGTAAGCGTGGTTTGCGAGTAGCGTACAGGAAGAGCTTCGGCTATCATGAGGGTATGATTTTTTCGGAAGATACAAAACCTTCCTGTAGCCGGGCCATCAGTTGCCGGCTTAAGCGATTAAAACGCCACACCATCGCAGAGGCCGTAACGAATAATCCGATAAGCAAACCAATCCATATACCGCCAGGTCCCCAGTTCAGTTTAAAACCAAGCACATATCCCATGGGCAAACCGATAATCCAGTAGGCAATAAAAATCAGCAGGGAAGGAATCTTTACATCCTGCAGCCCGCGCAGTGCACCTGCGCATACCACCTGCAGGCCATCCCATAACTGAAACAAGGCAGCAATCACCAGCAACGGAGCAGCGGTGTGTATTACTTCTTCTTCGCTGATGTAAAGCGAAGGCAGATAGTATCTGCCGAAAAGAAATACAATGCCCCATAACATCATGATACCTGCACCCATGCCCAGCAGGGTAAAGGCGGCTTCGCGCAGCAACCGGAAATTGCGCTGGCCCAGATAATTGCCCACGCGGATGGTGGCAGCGGCACCCAGACCGGACGTCATCATGTAGCTGATGGTGGCCAGGTTGATGGCAATCTGGTGGGCGGCAAGTGCGGTAGTGCCCAGCCAGCCCATCATGATGGCCGAGAAGCCGAAGGCACTTACTTCAAAAATAAACTGAATCCCTGCCGGTATGCCAATGTGCAGCATTTTGCTGATAAGGGTACCTGAATAATTGCCAACGGCAAAGCCCGAGCGGAAAGAGGAAAACCTCCGGCTGGAATAAACATATGCTATCATCCATATACCCATGATGGTGCGGGCGATAAGCGTAGCCCAGCCTGCGCCATTCAGGCCTAAGGCAGGAAACCCCATTTTGCCAAAGATCAACAGGTAGTTCAGCGCGATGTTGATGAGGTTGCATGTAATTACCACCACCATGGCCTGGAAGGTCTGATGAAGCCCTTCGGCAAACTGACGGCCGGTTTGGAACAGCATGGTGGGAAAGATGGAAACAAGAATAATGTGTTGATAAGGAAGCGCCAGCCGAACCACCTCTGCGGGTTGATTGATGTGATGCATGAGCGGTGTTGCGGCCAGTCCGATGCCTACCAGCACAATACCTGAAACAGTCCCGATGAGTAAACCATGCCGCAGTAGGTCGCTTACTTCCTGCCTGCTCTGGCGCCCGTGCGCTTCGGCTACCAGGGGTGTGATGGCGTACGATATGCCGATGCCGAAGGTTAGTAACAGGGTAAACACTACATTAGCCAGCGAAGCAGCAGCCAGTGGCGTGGCGCCCGTCCAGCCAATCATCACACTGTCGGCCACACCGGTCATAACCTGTCCCAGCATGCTGAGCATAACCGGCCCGGCAAGCAGCAAGTTAACACGAATATGTTGCCTGATTTGCATGATGCTTCAGATGTTCTTTAGCCTTCCGATTTTTAGCAGGGCTGCTACGCTCATGCTGTCGGTTATTTCTCCGCGCATCACCATGGCGATTGCCTCTGCCAGCGGCAACTTTTTTACAACCAGGTCGCCTTCGGTTTCTTCGGGCCTATTAGGCCCTTCGGTAAGCTGTTCGGCCAAATAAATAATCCCTTCCTCATCGGTTACCGAGTTGGAGGTGTGAATGCGCATCAGTTCCGTCCATTGGTCAGCACGCAGGCCTGTTTCTTCTTCCAGTTCGCGTTGTGCTGCCGCAAGCGGTGACTCGTCCAGCGGGCCACCGCCCTCCGGTATTTCCCATGAGTAGGCATTGAGCGTATAGCGAAATTGCCCCACCAGCCAGGTGTTGTTGTGCCGGTCAACGGGCACTATGCCGATGGCTTTGTTTTTAAAGTGAACTTTACCATAAATGCCTTTTCCGCCCGAAGGATTGATTACCTCGTTTTCAGTGAGTTCAATCCATTTGTTGCTGTACACCGTCCGAGATGATAGTGTAGTCCAGGGGTTCATTTCGTTCAACGACTTGAGGTTTGAAACCCAAGATTAACGATTTCTGGATGATTGGCGGATTTAAATTTTTGGTTTTGTACCTGTCGTCTTGAATTTTGAATTTTGAATCCTGAATTTTGAGCGTGCTGCTTTCGTCCTATTCAGGAAATTACGATGTGCTGGAAGCCGGCTGCGATGAAGCCGGCCGCGGCTGCCTTGCGGGACCGGTGGTGGCTGCTGCCGTCATACTGCCGCACGGTTATCAAAACGAACGGCTAAATGATTCCAAAAAGCTTTTGGCAGATGAGCGGTTTAAGCTGCGGGAGGAGATTGTGCGCGATGCAATTGCCTGGGCTGTTGCCGAAGCAAGCAACGAAGAGATAGATGCCCTGAATATTTTAAATGCTTCGTTTAAAGCCATGCACCGGGCTGTTGAGCGGCTCGCTGTCAAACCCCATCTTTTGCTGATTGACGGCAACCGCTTCAAACCATACGAAGATTTGCCCTATCATTGTGTTGTGCGAGGTGATGCCACCTACCTGTCGATAGCTGCAGCCAGCATACTGGCAAAGACCTACCGCGATGAGTTGATGATAAGGATGGCAGCAGCGTTTCCCGGGTATGGCTGGGAAACGAATATGGGTTACCCTACCACACAGCACCGCGAAGGCATAAGGCGGTTGGGTGTTACACCGCTGCACCGTAAAACTTTTCAACTGTTGCCGGCTCAGCTGGAATTAAAGTTTCCGGCATCGGTTGACGAAGCATAACACCGTGCCTGGTAAACAGGCTGGCCGGTGAACCCAAATAACTATAAATTGGTTTGTTGAGAGATGTGTCTGATTTTTCTTTCCCTGAATAATCATCCGCAGTACCGGCTCATTGTGGCCGCCAACCGGGATGAATTTTACAAACGGAAGACAGCACCCGCACACTTCTGGGAAGACTTTCCGCATATCCTGGCCGGACGCGACCTCGAAGCCGGCGGCACATGGATGGGCATTACGCTACAGGGAAAAATAGCCATGGTTACCAATTACCGCGATTTGCGCAACCTGAAACCGCGGGCACCTTCAAGGGGAATATTGGTGTCGGATTTTCTTGCCAATGGTGAAAAGCCATATCCCTATGTGTGCAATATACTTAGCCGGGCTCCTGACTACAATGGCTTTAACCTGATAGCCGGAACGGTGCATGAAATGATTTATTACTCCAACATCAGGCCTGAACCGCAGCAACTCATGCCCGGTATTTACGGACTGAGCAATCATTTGCTCAATACCCCCTGGCCGAAAGTAGAACGTGGAAAAAAAGTTTTTGAAGAAATCATCACATCAAAATTTACCCACCGCGATCTGCTGGAGTTTTTATACAACGATGAACAGGCACCCGATGAACTGCTACCCGACACCGGTGTAGGCATCGAGCGCGAACGTATCCTTTCGGCCATGTTCATTAAAAGTCCGGACTATGGTTCTCGTTGCTCAACAATTATTACCATTGATTATGATAACAAAGTAAGTTTTACAGAACGCATCTTTGATGTGCCTTCGCTGGAACACCACGACTCTCATTTTGAATTTACTATTCAACACACTTAAGCCGGTCTGATGAGTAAAAAAAAGGACAAAACCCCGCTGGCGTTGCGGTTTATCCGGTGGTTATTTCCGCGATTGGAACGCTGGGCTCCGCCCATGGCCAACAGGCTGTTTGTGAAAGTTTTTTTCACACCACTTTCCTATCCCTATCCCGATAAGGAAAAAAAGGCCATCCGCTTTGCCCGCCTGTTTCGCTTTACTGCTGCCGGTAAAAAAATCCAGGGTTATCAATGGGGCGAGGCTGAAAAATATGTGCTGGTAGTGCACGGCTGGGCAGGCAGAGCCACCCAGTTCAGGCGGTTTATCAAGCCCCTGTTGGAGCAGGGGTACAGCGTTGTAGGGTTTGATGGCCCTGCCCACGGTCAGTCGCAGGGCAAACAAACCAACATCCGCGAGTTTGAAGACGCGCTCACAAAACTTTACGAAGTGAAAGGCCAGCCGCACGCCATCATCGGCCACTCGTTTGGTGGTGCTGCCGTTATCTATGCGGCACATCACGGGTTGCCGGTTACTAAGCTGGTGGCCATCGCCACGCCTACCGTTGGCGATTGGATTATTGATACCTACCTGCGGGCCATAAACGGCAGCGAAAAAACCAAAGTTTGGTTTAAACAATATGTACCACGAACCTATGGCAGATCATTTGATGAGTTTACTGCATCATATGCCATTCAGCATCTGAAGCATCCGGTTGATTTGCTGTTGATTTATGACGAAGATGACATTGAAGTGACGCCTGCTCACGCCCTGCGGCTGAAGGAACTGTATCCGTCAGCCCAGCTCATGCTTACTTCGGGGCTGGGGCATACGCGCATCCTGAAAGACAATAAGGTGATTAACAGGGTAGTGGAATTTATCAACAGTACGGGGTAAAAAGTCCGGCAGAAATGTAATTTCAGCCGAACCGAAAACACTAATCAGCGGTGTCGGGTTTAAGCGAATTATATGAAAATCATTGAAACACACAACATTGCCAAGGTTTACCGCATGGGGAACAACGAAGTCCGCGCCCTGCAGTCCATTTCCATCACCATCAATAAAGGCGAATACGTGGCTTTTATGGGGCCTTCCGGCTCGGGCAAATCTACACTGATGAACATCATTGGTTGCCTGGACACACCTACCAGCGGCACTTACATTCTGAATAACCATGTAGTGAGCGAGATGACCGAAAACGAACTGGCCGAAGTGCGCAACAAGGAAATCGGGTTTGTGTTTCAGACCTTCAACCTGTTGCCAAGAGCTACAGCATTGGAAAATGTGGCATTACCTCTCATTTATGCCGGCTACAGCCGCAGTGAGCGTGAAGATCGCGCCATGGAGGTGCTGGAAAGTGTAGGATTGGGCGACCGCTGGCACCATAAACCCAACGAGCTGTCGGGCGGCCAACGCCAGCGCGTGGCTATTGCACGGGCGCTGGTCAACAATCCGTCCATTATCCTGGCCGATGAACCCACCGGCAACCTGGACTCCAAGACTTCTTACGATATCATGAACCTTTTCCAGGAATTGCATGATAAAGGGAATACCATCATCATGGTTACCCATGAGGATGACATTGCCCATTATGCCCACCGCATCGTGCGCCTGCGCGATGGCCTGATAGAGTGGGATCGCAAAAACGAGCACATTACCCGCGGCAAGCCGGTTGCCGAGTCGGTTGGTTGAATGCCAGCACGGAAAGTCACATCTTTGCTGGCATGAAAATTTACACCAAAACCGGTGATACGGGCACTACCTCGTTGTTTGGCGGAAAACGCGTGTCCAAAGCCGATTTGCGCATTGAAACTTACGGAACGGTTGATGAACTCAACTCATGGATTGGTTTGGTGCGCGACCAGCCGGTTAATGAAAAGCGCCAGTCGGTGCTTATCGAAATTCAGGATCGGTTGTTCACCATTGGCTCACTGCTTGCTACGGAGCCAGGCAACACCAAAGTAAAAACGCCGTCCTTGCTTGAAGAAGATGTGAAGTATCTGGAAAAAGAAATAGATAACATGGATGCGCAACTTCCACCGATGCGGGCATTTGTGCTTCCGGGCGGGCATCCATCGGTTTCCTGTTGTCATATAACCCGCACCGTATGCCGCAGGGCCGAGCGGCTGGTTATTGCGCTGCATGCGGCCGAGCCGGTCAATGCACTCATCATTAAATACCTGAACCGCCTCTCCGATTACCTGTTTGTGTTGTCACGTCTGATGGCGCAGGAATTACAGGCCGTTGAGACACCCTGGAAACCGCGCATGGATTGAAAGTTAATTTTTAGCCAATTCTTCAAAAAGAGAACAACCATTTATCCTAACATCCGTTAGCTTTTACCGGATTTCTTTTATCTTGCAAAAAAATCAAGGTATATGCTTGCCACGCAAACCATCACAATCAGCCGGGTGAAGGAGTCGCGCCTGCGCGAGGTAGATTTTGCCAACATTCCCTTCGGAAAAATTTATTCGGACCACATGTTTATTGCCGACTACCGGGGCGGAGAGTGGCGCAACTTCCGCATTATTCCCTACGGATACATTCCTGTTAGTCCGGCTACACCGGCACTACATTATGGTCAGGCGATATTTGAAGGTATGAAGGCCTATCGCGGACCCGAAGGAGAGGCATTGGTGTTTCGTCCGCACGACAATTGGATGCGCATGAACATTTCGGGCGAGCGCATGTGCATGCCGCATATTCCCGAAGAATTGTTCATGGAGAGCCTGTCAACCCTGATTGACCTTGATCGCGCATGGATACCATCCACACCGGGTGCATCTTTATACATCCGACCTTTCATGTTTTCGGCTGATGAGTACATCGGCATCAAGGCATCCAGTGATTTTACCTTCATGATAATTCTTTGCCCCGTGGGAGCTTATTATTCCACTCCGGTAAAGGTGCGTATCGAAACGCATTATACCCGCGCCATCGAAGGCGGTACCGGCTATGTTAAGGCTGGTGGTAACTATGGTGGGGCTATTTACCCGGCCAAGCTTGCCCAGGATAAAGGTTATCATCAACTGATTTGGACCGATGGCAAAACACATGAATATATTGAAGAGTCGGGCACGATGAATGTGGCATTTATTATAAACGACACGTTGGTTACACCTGCACTTACCGACACCATTCTTGCCGGAATTACACGCGACAGCGTATTGAAGCTAGCCAGATCATGGGGCTGGAAGGTAGAGGAGAGAAAGATTTCGGTGCGCGAACTGATTGACGGGCTGGAGAAAGGAACCGTAACGGAGGCTTTTGGTATGGGCACAGCCGCTACCATTGCACCTATCGAGCTGATTGGATATGGAGAAAAAGATTATATCTTGCCACCGGTAAGCGAACGGAAGTACGGCAACCGCATACTGGAAGAACTGGATGGTATAAAGCGTGGCCTGAAGCAGGATCCGTTCAACTGGGTTGTACGCATGTAAAATGAAGTGGTTGAGTAATCAAGTTAAGAAAGCAACCCTGTTTACCGGGTTGCTTTTTTTGTTGGGCCCTGCACAGGCACAATATCGTTTGCTGCTGGTAAAAGGCAATAAGCAGGTCTATTCATTCCGTGAAACCGAATACATCCGTTTTAAACGCACCGACCGCAATCACTTCAATGCCGGATTTATTCACGGCATCTACAGCAATGCCTTTCGGGTAGCTGAGGACACAACGCTTTTAAGCCAGGTTCATAAAATTGATTTGACTGGCTTACCAAACTCCGGATTTAAAACGGCAACCATGGGCAAAACCTTTATTGCAGGCGGTATTTTGTTTTTTGCAGGCGATGCCCTGAACACCACAGTGGTGCGCGATGAAAAATATACCCTGCATCGCGGTGTGCTTATATCATGCGCTTTACTTACAGCTTCGGGCATTGTCATGCAGTTTGTAAACAACAACTACTTTACAGTAGGCAGAAAAAAGAGGGTGCTTGCAGTAAGCTGGTAGCCCGGCTATTCACCGGTATATACTATGTTTGAAGTTAAATGGATGTTTCCCGCAACAAATCGCGCATTGTTGTTACCTGTCTCAGCCGTCTTGCACCCTGGGTAAAGAAGGAGATAACAGATTCGGGATATGTGCCCGATCGCGTTTTTACCACCGGTGTTGAACTGCACGGAACAGTTAATGATTGTATCCGGCTCAATCTTAATCTTCGCTGCGCCAGTCAGGTGCTTTATTTGTTGCGTGAATTTCAGGCACGAAGTGCCGATGATGTGTACCGGCAGGTAAAAAACTTTCCTTGGGAGGTGGTTATCCCTTTCTATGGATATTTTTCCGTCACCAGTACGGTTTCCAATCCCACCATTCATAACAACTTGTATGTAAATGTCCGGGTAAAAGATGCCATAGCCGACCGGTTCAGGGAACAAACCGGCAGACGGCCCGACTCAGGCGCAGACCTATCCGGAGTGGTTATTCACCTGTACTGGAAGGATAACCACGCATCACTCTATCTGGACACCACAGGACCTTCGCTGGCACGCCATGGCTACCGCAGGCAACCCGGTAAAGCACCTATGCTGGAGGCGCTGGCCGCTGCCACCATTATAGCCGGAAAGTGGGATAAAAAATCACCGTTTATTAACCCGATGTGCGGCTCGGGAACGCTGGCCATAGAGGCGGCCCTCATTGCCTCACATCGCATGCCCGGCCTGCTGCGCCGGGATTATGCGTTTAAATACGTGGTGGGTTATGACGCAGCATATTATGAATATGAGCTGGCGCAACTCAGAGAAAAGGTTGTTTCGCAGAATCTACCGCTCATTATTGCAAGCGACATCCGCAGGGAGGCCGTTGCCGAAGCACGGGCTAATGCACTGCAGGCCGGTGTGGAAAATCTAATCCGTTTTGAAGTATGCGATTTTTCAGAGACGACCATCCCCTCTGGCGCTAATGGGGTGGTGTATTTTAATCCCGAATATGGCGAACGTCTGGGGGAGGTCAGCCAGTTGGAAACGGTTTATAAGCGCATAGGTGATTTTCTTAAACAGCGATGTGCAGGTTACACCGGTTATGTATTTACGGCCAGTTCGGAGCTGGCCAAAAAGATTGGTCTGCGCACATCCCGCAAGGTTGAATTTTATTCGGCCAAGCTCGATTGCCGGTTGCTGGAATATGAACTGTATAAAGGACAGGAAGTAAGGCGTGCCCGCAATTAGCCGTTTTGTTTTCACAATCCAGCACAAAGCCCGGCCATTAACCAATAACTAAAGTCGTATATTTGCCACCATGACTACCGAACAATTGAAAGACTTGAGGAGCCGCGTTACGGCCCTGAGGAGGTATCTTTGACTACGACCGCAAGCTGGCCGAAGTAAAAGATGAGGAGGCCATTACCCAACAACCCGATTTCTGGAACAATCCCAAACAGGCCGAACAGGTTCTGAAGAGCATCCGATCCAAAAAGGTATGGACCGATGCTTTTGAAAAGGTGCACAAGGCATTGGAAGACCTGGAAGTGCTGAATGAGTTTCACCAAGCCGGTGAAGCAGGCGAGGAAGAGCTGCACCGTGAATACGAAAAAACCGCCAGGCTGGTAGAGGAGCTGGAGTTTAAAAAGATGCTGAGCCGCGAAGAAGACCAGCTCAGTGCGGTGATGGAGATCAACCCGGGTGCAGGAGGTACAGAAAGCAACGACTGGGCCGACATGCTGAACCGCATGTACATTATGTGGGGCGAAAAAAACGGGTACAAGGTTACCCAGGTGGATTACCAGCCCGGCGAAGTAGCCGGCATCAAGTCGGCTACGCTGGAGTTCGAAGGACCTTTTGCCTACGGCCGCCTCAAATCAGAAATTGGCGTACATCGGCTCGTTCGCATTTCTCCCTTCGATGCCAATCAGCGCAGGCATACTTCGTTTGCTTCGGTGTTTGTTTATCCGAAAGTGGACGACTCCATCAACATTGAAATCAATCCGGCCGATATTGAAATACAAACTTCCCGGTCGGGCGGTGCAGGCGGACAAAATGTAAATAAGGTAGAAACCAAGGTGCAGCTCACCCACAAGCCTACGGGTATTGTAATTGTGTGTCAGGTTGAGCGTTCGCAGCACGCCAACCGTGAGCGGGCCATGCAGATGCTTAAATCGCGGTTGTATCAGCTTGAAATGGAAAAGCGCAATGCCGAGCGCGACCGCATTGAAGCCGGAAAAATGAAAATTGATTTTGGCTCGCAAATACGCAACTACGTGCTGCATCCTTACAAGTTGGTAAAAGATGCCCGCACCGGTGTGGAACGCACCGATGCACAGAATGTGCTGGATGGCGACCTGGATGACTTTATGAAAGCCTACCTGCTGCAATTACAGGAAGATGCAGTAACCAGATAGGATAAATGCGTATAGCCACGTTAACCTGCTGTTGTGTTCTTCTGGCTGCAATACTGAGGGCCCAGACCACACCACCGCTTATTATCGAAGGGCGTCTTACGGATGCAGCAACAGGCGAACCGGTAGCCTACGCATCGGTGGGCATTGCAGGCACGGCCGTTGGCACCAGTTCGAACGCAGACGGCTATTTTATACTGCGCATACCGGCCTCGCTGCAGAAAGATGGTGTCGGCATCAGGATTTCCTGCGTAGGATATGAAACAGCAGTCATTGTCAATCCTTCAACTGTCCTTCATGTCGAAATGAAACAGTCGAAAACCGTGCTGAAGGATGTATTGATTGTAGGCAAAGACCTTAATCCGAAAAGCATCGTCAGGCGTGCGTTTCGAAACATACCGCGTAACTACAACACCAAACCATTTATCTACCAGTCATTTTACCGGCACTATTGTAAAGACGATTCCGTGTATGGCCGCCTGATTGAGGCGGCTGTGGACATTTACAAACGGAAAGGATATAAGGTGCAACAGCCCTTTCCGGGATGGAAGGATGAAGTAAGGGTTAATCAGTTGCGCAGAAGTTACGACAACACGCGGGTATCGGCCGCCCATGCGCCCATTGCACTGTACTCGGTGATGGCCAACGACCTGGTGGGTTATCAGGCCCGAAGCAAGGCTTCTTCATTTTTTTCGGTTGGTCCATATAAGGTAAGTCATTTGCGAAAAAGCATGGACAAGGCCAGGTTTACCCTGGAAGGACTTACTGAATACGATGGACGTGAAGTGTATATCATTCATTATGAAATAAACCCACCACATGACAGTACAATAATAAGTTTGTTAAGCCTGCTATACGGCAAAGAGAAAGGTACTTTATACATTTCATCAGGAGATTATGCCATATTAAAATCCAACTATCGATCGGAAAGTTCTTATGCTGAAATAGAAGCCATGGCTGTTTACCGAAAGTTTAACAACAAATACTATCTGTATCATGCCATGGAAGAGGGAAGAAGCTTTCAGAGAAAGGATTCGTTCAATCACATTTACCACCTGGAGTTGATTACTACCGATATTCAGGCGAAAAATATAGAGCCTTTTAAAGGCAAAGAGCCAAGCCGGGTAGAGTTACTCAGGTTAAAGTATGACTCGGTGTTTTGGGATAACTACAACATTCTTAAAGCCACTCCGCTGGAAGAAAAAATAGTAGCCGATCTGGAAAGGCAGATGTCGCTAAAGAGTCAGTTTGCCGAAGCCAATAAAACAGAGCTGTTTCGTTATGAGAGCGGTGCAGAAGATGAAGAGAAGTTTAACAAATACCTGGAGTCGGTACGGGGTTACCGGCCTGTGTACATTGATTTCTGGGCGAGCTGGTGCGGGCCGTGCATAAAAGAGATGCCGCATTCCATGCAGCTGGTGGAGAAATACCGGGGTAAGATTTCTTTTGTCTTTCTGTCGCTTGATCATGATCCGGAGGCATGGAGAAACGCCATCCGCAGGTTTAATCTTGATCGTCCGCCATTCACGCAGCATTTCCGCATAGGTCCGGACTCCGATGCCGCCAAACTTCTGGATGTCAATTCCATACCGCGCTATGTATTGGTTGATAAAAAGGGAAATTTTGTTCAGTTAAAGGCAGCGCGACCCAGCGATGCCAATATTTTTGAGGAAATAGAACGTCTGCTTAACGAAGAGAATTGAAATCATCTGAAAAAGTCTATACCCGTCAGTTCTGGATGTTGTGTCTCAGTTCGCTGTTGTTTTTTGCGAGCTTCAACATGATCATACCCGAACTGCCCGCTTACCTTACAAGCCTGGGAGGAGCCGAATACAAAGGGCTCATTATATCGCTTTTCACGCTCACAGCCATGTTATCGCGTCCTTTCAGCGGAAAAATAGCAGATAAAGTGGGGCGCATACCCGTTATGGCTATCGGCACTTCGGTGTGCGTGGTTACTTCGCTGTTATATCCTGTGGTTTCATCGGTGGCCGGATTTCTGCTCCTGCGACTGGTGCATGGCTTTTCAACCGGCTTTACACCAACAGGTTTAACAGCCTATTTATCCGATATCATACCGGTGCGCAAGCGGGGTGAGGCTATGGGGCTCCTGGGCACAGCTGGTACGGTAGGTATGGCAGCCGGACCGGCAGTGGGAGGGGCGGTGGCTAATAACCTGGGTTTAAATTTTCTGTTTTACACCTCATCTGCATTTGCCTTGCTTTCAATAGTTATTTTGTCAGGCATTCGGGAAACCCTGCAACACCGTAACCGCTTTTCGCACGAGGTGCTGAAAATCCACAAACGCGATTTGCTTGAACCCCGTGTGCTGGTAACCTGTGTGGTGATGGTGCTCACGGCCTATTCGTATGGAACGCTCTATACCATTATTCCCGATTTTGGTGAGCACACCGGCATCCGCAACAAGGGTTTATTGTTTACTTTCTTTACCGTTGCTTCGCTTTCGGTTCGACTTATTGCCGGCAAGGCATCTGATCGGTTTGGCAGGCGCCAGGTATTGCTGGTATCTACAGCCCTTGGGGTTGCATCGATGCTGGTACTGGGCTTCGCACAAACCCAACACGAACTGATGATAGGGGTAACCCTCTATGGCTTTGCCCAGGGTATGACATCGCCCACGTTATTCGCCTGGGCTACCGATTTAAGCGATGAGCGACATAAGGGTCGTGGTATCTCCAGTCTGTACATATTTATGGAGCTGGGCATTGGTCTTGGTGCCCTGCTGAGCGGCTGGTTGTACAGTAATCGTCCGGCCAATTTTCCGGTTACATTTTTTACCTGCTCCGCACTGGGTGGCGCGGCTTTTCTATATTTGCTTTTTGCCAGGCCACCGGCTGTTCAGCATGCTGCGCAGTCGGTACAGGTGCACGGGTCAGAAATTGATCAGTTATGAGAAAGTATTTTTTTATTCTTTTCGTTCTTTTTTCTGGTGCACAGTTAGTTGCCCAGTTGCTAAACCACCAACTGTTAAGCACTTTTACAAAGCCGTTTATTATTCCGGCACTTATCGGATATTACGTTTTTTCGCGCGGAGACAAATCTTTGTGTCTTATTTTTCTGATAGCACTTTTTTTTAGTTGGGCAGGTGATGTGCTGCTGTTGCAGGAAAAGTTTTTTGTGCTGGGGTTGCTTGCATTTCTGATCAGCCACCTGGGGTATATTGTAACCTGGCGAAAACACCGCAATGCTAACGGCCAGCATGCGCTTAGCACCCTGCATCGTATCCGGATGGCTTTTCCGGTTATTCTCTATGGTGCTGGTATGGTTACGGTGCTGATACCGCACCTGGACAATATGAAAATACCGGTTTTGCTTTATGCAGGGGTTTTATGCTGGATGGTGCTGCAGGCCCTGGTGCGTTATGGCTATACAAACAATGCAAGTTTTGGCTATGTATTTGCGGGATCGGTTTTGTTTATGCTTTCTGATTCGATGCTGGCATTCAATAAATTTGTTCAACCTGTTAGCATGGCCGGCTTCTGGATTATGCTGACATATATTGCAGCCCAGTATTCACTGGTAACAGGTGTATTGCGGCATGAACCTGAAACGGTTTAACTACTCATTTTCTTAATTTTGCCGCTTCCGCTGCTGTGCACATTCAATCGCGAGGGATTGCCGGCATAGTGTACGTCACCGCTGCCTGAAATGGTGGCATCGAGTTCATCGCTTACGTTCACCTCAACCGAGCCCGATCCGCTGATGCGTACTTTGCAGGATTTGGTTTCGAGTGCAGCTGCAAGAACCTTACCCGATCCAGAAATACGCGCTTCCACCTCGCTGGCCGAGCCGCGGGCCAGCGCATCGCCCGAACCGGAAATGTTGAAAGAGGCAAGACCTGCCACAGAGGCCTGCAGATTGAGCTTGCCCGAACCGCTGATGGTACTCTTTACGTTTTTCAGATTACCACGAAGGGTAATATCGCCAGACCCGCTTATATCGGCAGTTACATCACCGGCATCGGCTTCAACTTTCAGCGTACCCGAGCCGCTAACCTTCAACTTCAGGTTGTCGGTCTTCACGCGCGTCATCACCAGCATTTCGCCGGAACCGCTTACATGCAGGGCGGCAATTTCCTTGGTAGTTATATGCGCTGTGATGTCTTTGGCATCCCGCCAGTCCCACTTAAACCACTTGTCTTTGGTGCGTATAATCAGCTTGTCGCCTTCGTTTACCACTTCAATTTCACTTAGCAGGTCAGCCGGGCCTTCCAGCTCAACGGAACTTGTGTTTCCCTGCCGCACATAGGCTTTTCCGGGAATGCTTAAAGAAATCTCAGAAAATGAACCGACATTAAAACTGCGGGTGGTTTGCCCAAAAACCGAAACAGTAATCAGGCAGAAAAACAGGCAGATGAGGAGGTGTTTCATAGACAGGGGTGGTTTTAATGGTTAAGACTGAAACCATTAGACAAAAGTTGCACGGTTGTTCATTTATTTTTGCATATGGGCTACCCCTTGACCTATAAAACCCTGGCAGTGCCATCAGAGGGATATTATCGTGAAAAAGGAAGCCGGTTTCTTGCTTTCGCCATGCCTGCCCGGTCAGAAGAAGAAATCAGCCATCGCATTACGCAACTGCGCAAAGAATATCACGATGCCCGCCACGTCTGTTATGCATGGGTGCTGGGCGCTGATGGTAAAAAGTGGAGAGCAGCGGATGACGGTGAGCCGCGCCATACAGCCGGTGAGCCCATATTGGGACAGATACAATCGCGACAGCTTACCTTCGTACTGGTTGTAGTAGTGCGGTATTTTGGCGGGATTAAACTGGGCACAGGTGGCCTCGCTGCTGCTTATCGCCAGGCTGCTGCCGATGCGCTGAGTCGGGCAACTGTGGTTACGTGCGATGTGTTGGCAAAATATTCCCTCACCTGTTCCTATGATGCATTGTCGCAACTCATGAAAGCGCTGAGTCGCTTTCATGTGCAGATTCTTGGGCAGGATTATGAGGGGTCGTTGGCTCGTATCGAAGTCAGCGTGCCTTTGCGAAACAAGGAATCATTTCTGAACCATCTGCATCGTTTTAAGTCAGCCGAAGTGTTTTGCCAGCCGGTGGCCGAGAATTAGTAACCGGATGATGCCTGAAAATCCAAGCCGTACTATAGCTGCGATGTTTTGTGCGGGGGCAGAGGAATTTTCTGTTACTTTACTGGCTTATGGCATCACAACGCAGGCCTGCGCTGGGCTTTATCTTCATTACCCTGCTGATTGACGTAACTGGTTGGGGCATTATTATTCCGGTTATGCCCCAACTCATTCAAGAGCTGTCTGGAGGCACACTGAGCGATGCTTCGCGTTACGGGGGCTGGCTTATCAGTACGTACGCTGTCATGCAGTTTTTGTGTGCGCCCCTGGTGGGGGCTCTGAGCGACCGCTTTGGCCGCAGGCCCGTTTTGCTGGCTTCGCTTTTTGGATTTGGCATTGACTTTCTGCTGATGGCTTATGCACCTACTCTTAGTTGGTTGTTTGTTGGAAGGATGATTTCCGGAATAATGGGGGCCAGCTTTACAACGGCCGGTGCCTATATTGCTGATGTGAGCCCACCGGAAAAGCGGGCACAGAACTTCGGGTTAATCGGGGCCGCCTTCGGGCTGGGCTTTATTATCGGTCCGGTGCTGGGCGGACTGCTGGGCGGTTTCGGTACACGTGTACCGTTTATGGTTACAGCAGGGCTTTGCCTGCTCAACTGGCTGTATGGTTTTTTTATTTTGCCCGAGTCGCTGGCGCCTGAAAACCGCAGACCATTGAACTGGAAGCGGGCGAATCCCGTAGGCACCTTACGCAACTTGATGCGTTATCCTAAGCTGGGTGGATTGTTTTTGTCGCTTGCACTTTTGTACATCGCTTCCCATGCAGTACAGGGCAACTGGTCGTACTACACCATGGAAAAATTCAAATGGACGGAAAGGGATATCGGATTTTCGCTGGGAGTGGTAGGTATTTGTGTGGCGCTGGTGCAGGGAGTGCTGATACGCAGGCTGATACCGGCATTCGGACAGCAGCGCAGCGTATATGCCGGTTTGTTTTTCTATGCCGCAGGCTATGTGTTGTATGCATTTGCTGCTGAAGGATGGATGATGTACGCCATTACCATCATTTACTGCCTGGGCGGTATAGCTGGTCCTGCACTTCAGGGTGTGATGTCGAATACGGTGCCATCCAACGAGCAGGGTGAGTTGCAAGGGGGCTTTACCAGCATAGCCAGCCTGTCGGCTATTATCGGACCCTTTCTGATGAATACCATATTGTTTGCCACATTTACCCGACCCGATGCACCGGTTTATTTTCCGGGCGCTGCCATGCTGTGCGGAGGTTTGCTCAGCCTGTGCAGTGCGTTGATTGCAAGGTTTGTTTTGAAAAAAGAGAAAACATTTGGGGTTAACAAATTTTTAAAGGTTGCAGGCAGATAAGACAGAGGTATTTTTGCCGCG
The DNA here is from genome assembly GCA_036787955.1 of Cyclobacteriaceae bacterium. Taxonomy (GTDB): domain Bacteria; phylum Bacteroidota; class Bacteroidia; order Cytophagales; family Cyclobacteriaceae; genus UBA2336. The sequence continues at coordinate 64,570 of DAIQOI010000005.1, read as the reverse complement.
ATAGGGCCATTCCCGGAATTAAGGATTATTTCCTGTAACGTAATCATAAATCATCTTTGATACTTGGGCGAGTAAAGCCGTGCCGGCTTCCATGTCGGTTATGTTTTTTGACAACAACACCAACACATATTTTCTTCCATCCGGCAACAGAACGATGCCCGAGTCGTGGTGCACACCGGTAATCATGCCTGTTTTGTGCGCTACCTTTACTTCTTTGGGCAGATGAGCCGGAATAATTTCGTTGAATTTCTGATCCAGTAAAATATCAATCATTTGTGCCGAGGCTTCTTCACTTACTGCCTGGCCGGTTGCAAGTTTTTCAAATAGCACCATCAGGTCGTAGGCTGTGGTGGTATTGTTCATGCCCAGTTGGTAGGCTTTGTTGTCTTCCACACCGCGTAATACCTGAATGGTGGGCGCACCCAGGTTGCGCATGGTTTGGGTTACTTTTTTGGCGTCTACATATTCAATCACAATGTTGGTGGCCAGGTTGCTGCTTACAATAATCATGTCGTAAACCAAATCATACACGGTGCGTTTCCTGCCCACCAGGTGGTACAATTCTTTTTCGCTGTCGTCTTCCGGACTAAGACTGTATTTGCTGCCATCGGCAATGCTGGTAAATTCATTAATCACGGTTAGCGAGTCGGTTAGTTGCCACCGCCCCTCGGCTGCCTGCTTAAATACTTCGATCATCACCGGCACTTTCATGGTACTGGCCGCGTGAAATACCTCGTTTTCGTTGATAAACAGCGTTGCACCGGTGGTTAAGTCTTTGAAGGCAACAGCAAATGTTCCCTGCTGAGCGGCAAAATGGCTGCGCAGTTCATGCTCAAGCTGAGGAAGGGATTTTTTTGCCGTGCACGAAAACAGCAGCCATCCGGATAAGAGATATAAAAAGGTTCGTGGCATATTTCCGGAATCAAATTCAAGTATAAAGCAGATAGCTTATCTTGACAAGGTTTTAGTAAACAATGGCTGTATCCGCTCTACAGGTTTTGTACGAAGATAACCATTTGCTGGTGCTGAACAAGCCGGCTGGTGTGCTGGTGCAGGGCGATCGCACCGGCGATGAGCCATTGGCTGAAACAGCAAAACAGTATGTTAAAGAAAAATACCACAAGCCGGGTAAAGTTTTTCTGGGCGTGGTGCACCGGCTTGACCGGCCCGTGAGCGGGGTAGTGGTGTTTGCGCGCACATCGAAAGCGCTGAGCCGCATGAATGCCTTGTTCCGCAGCCGGCAAACGAAAAAAATTTACCTGGCAGTGGTGAAAAACGAACCTGTGCAAAAGGAGGGAACACTTGTTCACTGGCTCAAAAAATCGGAAGAAAAAAACAAAGCCATTCTTTACACCCGCGAAACCCCGGGAGCGCTGCGCTGTGAGCTTACCTACCGCCACCTGGCCGGAGCACAGGGCTATCATTTACTGGAAGTAGAGCCGCTCACCGGACGGCCCCATCAGATTCGCGCTCAGCTTGCGGCCATGGGTTGTGCCATTGCCGGTGATGTAAAATACGGATTCCCGCAGGGGAATCCGGACGGCCGCATACATCTGCATGCCTTTTCTCTGTCGTTTATTCACCCGGTTAAAAAGTCGGAATTAATAATCCGTGCTCCGTTACCGGATGAAGAAATATGGAATTACTTTAAGGGCTCAAATCTTCAACATGGCCCGCTGGATTGACAGACTCAAAAGCCGCTGGGGGTTAAGCAATACCTTACAGGTAATGATTGTGCTGGCAGTGTTTGCCTGCACCGGAACCACCGTATTGTTGCTCAAGCGCCCGTTGTTCGGCTGGCTTTTCCCCGATGGCGTGCGTCCGTTATGGGCCAGTATTACTTACTATGTTCTTATTTTGCCGGTGTACAATGTTTTTCTGCTGATTTACGGTGCCGTATTTGGGCAGTTCAGGTTTTTCTGGGAGTTCGAGAAAAGGTTTTTCAAGCGGTTGTTTGGTAAAAAAAACGGCAACCACCGGCAATAAAAAAACCGCTGCCTAAACGGGTCAGCGGTCTGGTTTTCAGTATTTCAGGTGTTAATCAATCGTGCCGTCAGCGAGCACCATCACTTTATTCGACAACACCTCTACAACGCCTCCCGTTATGCGCACGGTGTGGCGCGATGTTTTGTCTTTGTATTCAATGGTGCCTTCTTTCAGCAGGCTGATGAGCGGTGCATGGTTATCCAGCACCTGAAAAGATCCATCGGCACCCGGCAGGGTGGCAATGCTCACTTCGCCTTCGAAAATTTTCTTTTCCGGTGTAAGTATTTCCAGGTGCATAACATCAGCCTTTAGCTTCGGCAATCATCCGTTCACCTTTTTCAATGGCCTGTTCAATGTTACCCACCAGGTTGAAGGCCATTTCGGGCAGGTGGTCGAGTTCGCCATCCATAATCATGTTGAAGCCCTTGATGGTGTCTTTGATATCTACCAGGGCGCCTTTCAGGCCGGTGAAGGCTTCGGCCACGTGGAAGGGCTGTGACAGGAAGCGCTGCACGCGTCTGGCGCGGTGCACCACCAGTTTGTCCTCATCGCTCAGCTCGTCCATACCCAGGATGGCGATGATGTCCTGCAGTTCCTTGTAGCGCTGCAGGATGGCCTTGACGCGTTGGGCGCAGCGGTAGTGCTCTTCGCCTACGATATCGGCACGGAGGATGCGTGAAGTAGAATCGAGCGGATCAACGGCCGGATAAATACCTAATTCAGCAATCTTACGGCTCAACACAGTGGTTGCATCAAGATGTGCGAAGGTGGTGGCCGGTGCGGGGTCGGTCAGGTCGTCAGCGGGTACATAAACCGCCTGTACGGAAGTGATGGAACCGTTTTTGGTGGATGTGATGCGTTCCTGCATGGCGCCCATTTCGGTAGCCAGCGTAGGTTGATAACCCACAGCCGAAGGCATACGGCCCAGCAGGGCCGATACTTCGGATCCGGCCTGAGTAAAGCGGAAGATGTTATCAATGAAGAACAGGATGTCGCGGCCTTTGCCCTGGCCATCCCCATCGCGGAAATACTCGGCAATGGTTAGCCCGGACAGGGCTACGCGTGCGCGTGCACCGGGCGGTTCATTCATTTGGCCGAATACGAAAGTGGCCTTGGAATCTTTTAAGGCTTCTTCCGAAACTTTGGAGAGGTCCCATCCGCCGGCATGCATGGACTTTAAAAACTCAGGGCCATAGTTTACGATACCAGCTTCAATCATTTCGCGGAGCAGGTCGTTGCCTTCGCGGGTGCGTTCGCCCACACCGGCAAATACCGACAAACCGGAATAGGCTTTGGCAATGTTGTTGATAAGTTCCTGGATTAACACGGTTTTGCCTACACCGGCACCGCCAAACAAGCCAATCTTACCACCTTTGGCGTAGGGTTCAATAAGGTCAATTACTTTGATACCGGTATACAGTACCTCGGCCGTGGTGGAGAGTTCTTCATAAGCAGGGGCGGGGCGGTGAATAGGCAGGTACTTTTCGCCTTTGGGTTGTTTGATGCCGTCAATGGCTTCGCCCACCACATTGAACAGCCGGCCTTTAATGTCTTCGCCTATGGGCATGCGGATGGGCATGCCGGTGTCAACCACCTTCATGCCGCGCACCAGTCCTTCGGTGCCATCCATGGCAATGGTGCGCACGCGGTCTTCGCCCAGGTGCTGCTGGCATTCCAGCACAATGCGGGTACCATCGGGCTTGGTTACTTCAAGTGAGTCGAGAATGTTGGGAATTTTGGATCCGGGTTCATCGAATGCCACGTCAACCACGGGACCGATAACCTGGGTAATCTTGCCTATGTTCGCCATGAATATTGTAGGGTTAGATGGGTTATTACAGCCGGGGCGTGAGGGGTCACGCTTTGGCGTGGCAAAAGTAGCAGGATTGGCCGGTTTAGCCAATATTATGAAACTGATTATTGTCGGTTAGCCAAAGGTTCTGCGGGCAGCGAAATACGGAAAGTTGTGCCCTGATTTTCTTCGGACGACTTGACGAAAATTCGGCCGTTGTGGTAATTTTCAATGATTCGTTTGGCCAGGGCCAGTCCCAGACCCCATCCTCTTTTTTTGGTGGTGAAGCCGGGTTTAAACACCAGTGGCAGATTACTGCGCGATATGCCTTTTCCGGTGTCGGTGATATCAATGAAAATTTTGTTATTGCTGCCGCGCAGAATTTTAATCGCAATGCTCCCGGATGATCCTATGGCATCTACGGCATTTTTGCATAGGTTTTCGATAACCCACTCAAAGAGCGGTGCATTAACCCTTACCATGAGTGCATCGGAAAGGCTGTACACCTCCAGGTTGATGCGCGATGAGATGCGCGGCCGAAGGTAGTTTACCACGTTGTTGATCAGTGCTACGATGTTTTCGGGCTTCAGTGCCGGTACGGAGCCAATGCTGGAGAAGCGCTCGGTTACAACCTTTAGTTTTCGGATGTCTTTTTCCAGCTCGGATATAATTTCTTTGTTTTTCAGGCCGGGGTCTTCACGCAGCATTTCAATCCAGGCCATAAGCGAAGAAAGGGGTGTGCCAAGCTGATGGGCTGTTTCTTTGGCCAGGCCTACCCATACCTGATTTTGCTCGGCTACTTTGGAGTAGTTAAATGCCAGGTATGAAATAAATCCGAAGATGGCGATGACGGATAGCTGAATGAACGGGTAGTAAGTGAGCTGGGTAAGCAGAAAAGAGTTCCGGTAATACACCTGCCCGTATTCCTCTACTTCGCCATATTCATTGCGGTAGGTTATAGGTATGGGTTCATAGAGGGCTTTCATGCGCTGCAGTTCTTTATCGAGGGCCTGGCGTTTCTGGGAGGCGCTCCAGGTCTCTTCCACATCAATATTGCGGTACTGATATTCCCCTTCACGGGTTATCCAGATAACAGGTATGGATTTGTTTTTAAGAATGATCTCTTCTGTAACAAACAGCATATTTTCATCGGGTTGTCCGGCCAGTGTATACTCCAATGCCCGGGCAAATAATTCTACCTGTTGCCGTTCGCGTTCTTTAAGTTGTTTAACCAGCACATCGGTGTACCATATGGAGCCCACGCTTATCAGTACAGAAGCGCCCAGCACAATCCATTTGGCATGGCTTTTAACGGTGTATTGTTCCGGACGGGCCATAGTCCGGTAAAGTTGGTAAAAATCTTCAGCCCTTCATCATAAACCAGCGGGCCAGCACTTTATAATTCACCTTGGTGCCGGTCATTAAAATGCCGATGCGGTAGATCCGTCCTGCAATCCAGGTGGTAAGAATAAAACCTCCGACAAGCAATACCATGGACAGCACCAGTTGCCAGTCGGGTACGCCAAATGCGATACGCCCGACCATAGCCACAGGAGAGGTGAGGGGAATGATGGAGAGCCAGAAACTTACCGGGCCGTGCGGATCGCGCAGGATGAATAAAAACAAACCCAGATAACCGATGAGCAACGGCAGGGTTATCGGGAACTGAAACTGTTGTGATTCCTGAATGGAATCAACAGCCGACCCAACAGCTGCAAAGAGTGCACCATACAGCAGGTAACCGCCCAGGAAGTAAAAAATAAATACCAGCGTAATCTTGCCGAAGGGCAACTGATTTACCTGTTGAAGCAATTTCATCATTTCCGGACTCTGCATCTGCATGGCCTGCTGCACCTCTTCATCGCCCATTTGCACGGTTACCTGTTCCATCAGTTCCTGCTGTGGCAGGTTCATGCCGAAGTAGGCAAATACAGCCGAAGAAAGAACACTTATCAGCACAATCCAGATAATAAATTGCAGCAGGCCTACCGAAGCAATGCCGATGATTTTGCCCATCATGAGCTGGAAAGGCTTTACAGACGATACGATGACTTCCACTATGCGGGAACTCTTTTCATCGATCACACCCTGCATAATCTGAATGCCGTAGATGAGCACAAACATGTAAATAAGGATACCCAGAATAAACCCTGCTGCATACAGGATGCCCGAGTTGCTCGACTTTTCCTCTCCGGTTTCGGTGAGGTTGTACTGACTCAGGCTGATGTTGTCCTTCAGTTTTTTCAGAACTTCTTTGTCAATGTTGTAAGCTTCCAGTTTAAGATCGTGGATGCGGTCTTTCAGGATGGAACGAAGCGATTCGATTTTTTCAATGCTGGGGTTTTCGCGTGTATAAATCGCAAATCCTTCGGGTTTGTCGAGGTTGAAGGCAGGAATATACAGCAGGGCAAAATTTTCGCTTTGCTGATAGACGCGCTTGGCCTCATCCAGCGGAAGGTTCAAAGGCACAAAGCGAAACCTGCGGGTGCTGTCGAGGTTGCACTTGCCGCTTTCATCTACCACCAGTACCGTATCGGGCCTGGCAGATTCCATTTCCTTTACCATGATAAAGATGAGCACACCGATGATAGCCGGAAAGATGAGGGGTACCAGCACCGTGGTAAGTAGGAAAGATTTTTTCTGAACGCGGTTCAGTACTTCACGTTGAATAATGAGCCAGATCTTATTCATGTGCCAAGCAGATTAAACTTCTTTCAGGTGCTTTTTCAAAGCTTCATCACCTTCGCCTTTCACAAGCGATATAAAAATATCGGCCATGGTGGGCAGCTTTTCTTCAAATCGGTGCACTTCGGTTTGTTCTACCAGCTCGCGTATCAGCTCGTTGCCTTTCACATCGCCCGCTGCGCGTATCAGGGTTTCGTAGAGGTTGTCAGGCAAAGGCTTTTGTTCAACAATCTGGTAGCGATCGGCGGGAAGCTGAAGTGAATTGCCCGAGTGCTCAACCAGGAACGTGTTGGAACGGAAGCGTGCTTTCACCTCTTTTTTGGATCCTTCCAGTATTACCTTTGCTTTGTTAATTAATGCAATGTGGTCGCACAGCGACTCCACGGTTTCCATGCGGTGTGTGGAAAAGATGATGGTGCTGCCGCGGTCGCGCAGTTCAAGAATGTTTTCAGTAATGAGCTGGGCATTAACCGGGTCGAAACCGGAAAAGGGTTCGTCCAGAATAATCAGCCGCGGCTCGTGCAACACGGTGGAGATAAACTGAATTTTCTGTGCCATGCCCTTGGAGAGGTCTTCCACTTTCTTACTCCACCAGTCTTTGATATCGAATTTTTCGAACCAGAATTTGATCCGATCCAATGCCTGTTTGCGGTTCAGGCCCTTCAACTGGGCCAGGTATAGAAGTTGCTCACCAACTTTCAGTTTTTTATAAAGGCCACGTTCTTCGGGAAGGTATCCGATGAGATGAACGTGTTCAGGCTGAAGCTGCTCTCCAAAAATCTCAATGGTGCCGCTGTCGGCCTGAATAATCTGATTCAGAATGCGGATAAAGGTGGTTTTACCGGCACCATTGGGACCCAGCAAACCAAAAATGCTCTTTTCAGGAATAGAAAGGGATATGGCGTCAAGAGCCAGGTGGTTGGTGTACCGCTTGGTGATCTGCCGGGCTGAAACGGCTGTTGCCATAATGCAGGATTGAGTATTTACCTGAATTAGTGGCAAAAGATAAGGCCAAATTACATAAAGCCGAAATGGCAGGAGTTAGTTCTGCTTGTTTTCGCGAAAGATGATGTTGCCCATGGATACGTCCAGGTCGAATACCAGCGCATTGGGAGCATCGGGGGTGTAGGCTGCTGAGGTAAAGACTCCATCTCCCGTCTTCTTTAAATGCCTGAGCATTTTAACGCTGCAGAGCCAGGAGTCTTTGATTTTAACCATCACCGGAGCGGTTTCATCGGGAAGGATAATAGTCAGGTTGCCGGCCCCTACACTGCCGTGAACAACCTGGGATATAGTCGGCTTGCTGCTCAGGTCGAGTGTCAGGTTTCCAAAACCCACATCGGCAATCACATGCCTTGCCCGCGACAGGCTCAGGTTGTTTACGGCTACTGAGCCTAATTCAACTTTTACATAAAAGGTGTCCATGGATACTTTGTTTTCCATGCCGGTGGGGTAGCCCACCTGAACGTTGGAGCTTCCTGAAAGCAGGCGGAAATTTTCGATGGAAAGCCCGCTTAGATCAATATTGGCTTGTCCCAGTGCATAGTTGAGTGAAAGGCGGTAGGGTTTGTGCTGGCTCAGGTAAACTTTCCAGAAGGTTTCGTGGGCTGATTTTTCGGCACCAAAAAACTGAGTGGAGATAGTTTGCCCAAAACCACCCTTATTGCTTTCTTCAATGGCAATTAACACATCGCAGCGGGTTCCTTTGATCTCTTTCACAAACTGATGGGCGTAGGCACCCGGATCCTGATTGCTGTACATACTGAGCAACTCCGGGCTGTCGCTTGGTTTAATAAAGCAGGTGCCTGCGTTGGCCTTGAGGCGGAGGTGCACCGTTTTACAGTGCGGATGGTCATCCACGCTGAACTGCTTCTTGATCTGCCCCGCAAGTGTAAACGGCAGGGCTAAACCCATGACCATCAATGCATAATAACGCTGCATGCTCACTAATTACGAAATCATTGCGCCAAGGTTACGCCATGTAAGATTATCGGCCAAAAAGCGCAAAAAAAAGACTTTTTTCTAAACACGGAAGTAGCTGGAGTTGCCTTAACCGAAGAACTCCTTCATTCGTTCAAAAAAAGACTTGTCGCCCGAATCGGGTTGAGGAATGAAGTTGGGTGAGTGCCGAAGGCTTTCCAGCCTGGCTCTTTCTTCGGGGGTAAGGCGTTTGGGCACCCATACATTGACATAGATAAGCTGGTCGCCAGTTTCGTAGCCGTTTACATCGCGCAGCCCTTTGCCGCGCAGCCTCAGTATTTTACCGGGCTGTGTGCCGGGTTCTATTTTTATTTTCACCTTGCCGGTAATGGTGGGTACTTCCAGGGTAGTGCCAAGCGCAGCGTCAATGAAGCTGATGTGGAGGTCGTAAATAATGTTGTTTCCTTCGCGCTTCAGCTTCGGGTCCTCTACCTCTTCGATCACGATGATCAGGTCGCCCGGAATACCACCGCCCGGGGCTTCATTGCCTTTGCCCGACATAGACAGCTGCATGCCATCGGATACACCGGCAGGAATTTTTACAGTTATAATTTCTTCTTTGTGCACCAGGCCGGAGCTATCCACTCCGGGAGGGCGTTTGTCAATAACCTGTCCGGCACCCTCACATTGCGGGCACAGGCTGGTGGATACCATCTGTCCCAACATTGTGTTTACTACTTTGCGTACCTGGCCGCTTCCCTGGCAGGTAGTACAGGTTTTGAAAGTTACACCATCGGCCCGCACCAGCCGGTTTACCTTGATTTTCTTTTCAACGCCCTGGGCAATTTCGCTTAAGGTAAGCTTGAGTTTGATGCGCAGGTTTGTACCCTTGCGCTGGCGCCTGCGTGTGCTGCCGCCACCAAAGAAGGAGTCAAAGGCACTATGTCCACCGAAGATATCGCCAAACTGGCTGAATATATCCTCGATGTCCATGTGGTGGGTACCGCCAAAACCGCCATTGCCGCGGGTGTGCCCGAAGCGGTCATACTGGGCGCGTTTGTTTTCATCGCTTAGTACCTCATAGGCTTCGGCTGCCTCTTTAAATTTCTCCTCGGCCTCCTTGTCGCCCGGATTTTTGTCGGGGTGGTATTTTAAGGCCACCTTGCGGTAGGCTTTTTTTATTTCTTCGGCCGTGGCGTTGCGGTCAACACCTAATATTTCGTAGTAGTCGCGTTTTGCCATAGGCTTAGCTTCCGATTACCACTTTGGCGTGGCGAATAATTTTGTCATTGAGTAAATATCCTTTTTCCACCACTTCCACCACCTTGCCCTTCAGCTCTTCGCTGGGGGCAGGTACCTGGCTGATGGCTTCGTGCAGCTCGGGGTTGAAGTCGGAACCGCTGCTGAGTTCCATGGGCTTTACGCCGTTTTGCTCCAGTATTTTCCTGAACTTGTTGCTGATGAGTTGCAATCCTTCCAGGTCTTTGGAGTTGCTGTTCTGGAACGATTTTTCGGCCCGCTCAAAATCGTCCATTACCGGGAGCATCTGTTTCAGCGTGCTCTCGTTGGCCGTCTGAATGAGCTCCAGTTTTTCGCGGGCTGTTCTTCGCCTGAAGTTCTCAAAGTCAGAGTACAGGCGCAGGTATTTGTCTTTCATTTCTGCCAATTCGTCTTTTATTCGGCTGAGTTCAGCCTCTGTTACAGGCTGGTCGGTGCCACCCTGGGTATCGTAAGCCGTGGGCGTGTCGCTCATCTCCGCGCCTTCGGCTGTTTGCAGCTCGTTTTCCGGCAAAGTATTGTCGTTTGAGTGGTTCTCCATAGACACAGTACACTTCGGTTACAAGTCGCGCAAAAATAAGTCAATTATTCTGCCAAAAGTCCTTTTTATGCCACAATGGCACATGTTTAAGTGTGCAGGGTTTTCCAGATAAGGTCTTTCAGCTCGGTGAGGCCTTTTCCGGTAACGGCTGAAATGAAGACTGCGGGAATATGGGGCGGCAGTTCGCTGCGTAACTGATCCAGCAGGTCATCGTCCAGCAGGTCGCATTTGGAAACGGCCAGCAGTCGTTTTTTATCCAGCAATTCCGGGTTATATTTTTTAAGTTCGTTCAGCAGAATGTTGTATTCTTTTCCGATGTGCCGGGTATCGGCTGGTATGAGGAAAAGCAGCACGGAGTTGCGCTCGATGTGGCGCAGGAAGCGCAGGCCCAGGCCACGTCCTTCGGCAGCGCCTTCGATGATGCCGGGTATATCGGCCATCACAAACGATTTATCATCGCGGTAGGCCACTACGCCCAGATTGGGTGTAAGTGTGGTAAATGGGTAGTCGGCAATTTTGGGTTTGGCAGCTGACACCACCGACAGCAGGGTTGACTTGCCCGCGTTTGGGAAACCGACCAATCCCACGTCGGCCAATAGTTTCAGCTCCAGTATAATCCATTCCTCTTTGCCGGGCTCACCGGGCTGGGCAAAGTTCGGTGCCTGGCGGGTGGAGGTGGCAAAGAACAGGTTTCCCTTGCCACCGCGGCCACCAGGTGTCAGGATAAATTCCTGGCCATCTGCTGTAATTTCGGCAATGACTTCATTGGTGTCGGCACGCCTTGCCACGGTGCCCAGGGGTACCTCAATAATCTCATCTTTGCCATTGGCACCCGTGCAGTTTTGTGCGCCACCCGGCTGGCCATTGCCGGCAATCACATGCTTGCGGTATTTTAAATGGAGCAAAGTCCACAGCTGGGCATTGCCTCTCAGGATCACATGGCCACCCCGGCCGCCATCGCCTCCGTCTGGTCCGCCCTTGGGTACGTATTTTTCGCGGTGAAAGTGCACGCACCCTGCCCCGCCAGCGCCTGAGCGCGAGCAGAATTTAACGTAATCAATGAAATTAGGCGAGGACATAGGCTAATTGACAGCCGGAAAATTAAAGCGAGTATAGTAACGGTAAGAAGAAATCAATCTAAAATCCGTTTCATTTCATTTTCCTGCTCTTTGGCAAGTTCATTTCCGGTTTCTTTCGGAAAACAATCGTCACTGCTTATCTTCTAATTTGGCGCAGATTGCTGCAAAGATATCTTCAATTTTCCCCACACCGTTAATGCGTACCAGCCTTCCCTGTTTTTCGTAGAATGGCAACACATGAATGGTTTTGCTGAAGTATTCGGTGATGCGCTTGTTGAGTTTCTCCTCTTCATCGTCAGCGCGGTTTTCTATGGCTTTGCGTTTGGCAATGCGCTGGCGCAGTTCGGCTTCGTCAACCTCCAGAGCAACTACATGGTGTATGGCAGTGCCCAGCTCCTGCATCAGTGCATCGAGTGCTTCGGCCTGGGCTACCGTGCGCGGAAAGCCATCGAATAAAAAACCACTTGCATCCGGATGTTTTTTTACTTCTTCGCGCAGCATGGCGATGGTAATTTCATCAGGAACCAGCGCCCCGCTGTTCATAATTTCTTTTACTTGCTTTCCCAGTGGCGTATCGTTTTTGGTGTGCCACCGGAATAAGTCGCCTGTTGAGATATGCACAAAGCCATATTTCTGAATCAGCTTTTCGCTTTGTGTGCCTTTACCAGCCCCGGGCGGGCCAAAGATTACAAGATTTTTCATGTATCGGCTTAAGGTTGGTTATTAAAGGTGGCTAAGATATAAATAAGGGAGGATATTGACTGAATCTGAATTTCGGGCTGTGGACTGTCATGTTGCAGGCACCAGGCGCATTTTTGTTCTTATTTAGCTAAGGCTTCCGGCAGCGAGCTTCGGGATCATTTGTGGTTTCTTCAGATACTTATTTTTTCCGGTAAATATCGGGCAGGTTGCGGCCAAATCCTTCGTAGTCCAGGCCATAGCCCACCACAAATTCATCGTTCATGTCGAAGCCCACATAGCGAGGCTGTACGGCATGTTGCCTTGCTTTTTCCTTGCGGATGAGCGTAACGATTTCAACGGATCGTGTGCCCAGGCTGCGCAATTCTTCTACTACCTTGCTTAAGGTTAAGCCTGTATCCATAATGTCTTCAACTATCAGAATATCCTGATTAAACAGGCTTTCACTCAGGCCAATCAGTGTTTTCAGTTTACCTGAGCTGATGGTTCCGTGATAGGAGGAGTGTTTTACAAAAGATACGCGGCAGGGTATATTCACGGCCCGGGTCAGGTCGGCTGCAAAAATAAATGAGCCGTTGAGCACGGGAAGAAACAACGGGGTTTTTTGCTGGTAATCCTGCCGTATTTGTGCGGCCAGTTGCTGTACTTTATCGTGAATTTGTGCTGCAGATATAAATAACTCAAATTCCAGATCCTGAATCTTCATAGGGCGGCAAAAATAACAGAAAGTTGGCTGATGAAAATTTTTGTACAATGGGATGGTGCCTCCCCGGGTTGTACGTCAGCCCCTGACATCACGGCATCTTCCGGGAGTGTGAGAGTTATCAACATGAGCTGCCTTGTAAAACTGCTTAATCGTGCATTCAGATTCTGAGGTTACAGTTCTTTCATTAAGATCCGATATAGAGCCAGCATACTGCGGATATCGTCCTTATGTACTTTTTCATGTGGTGTATGGGCAAACTGTTGTGGTGCACCTACAAAACACCAGTCGAGCGGGTAAGGCGATCGTTGCAGTTCACCACCATCGCTCGAACCTTCTCCCTCTACTTCAAGTTGGTGTGGTATCCGGTGTTTCCGGGCAATGCCGATTACCCGGTCGATAAAAGATTTGCGTGGAATGTTGCGGTCGCGCATCGAAATAACCACACCTTTGCCCGGCTCCACGCCATCCGAGCACCAGGTGATGTCGGAGATAAGTGCCTGACGTATTTTCCATTCTTCATACAGGTAGCGGGCCAGATAACCAACCGATCCACCACCGTGTTCTTCCCAGCAGGAAAAAACCAACATACCGTTGGTGAGCGTTTCGGCAACGGCAAGGGCATTGAGCACACCAAGCCGGTTGTCCAGATATGCCGATTGAATGAAATGGCGGTCGTCCTTAAAATCAACCTTATAGACCAGCGAAGTTCCGCGTTCAATGCTTCTTCCGAAGCGGTACAGTGCGTGATGCTCATGGTCGTAATCCAGTTCGCATTCAATTTCACCCAGGCTGTCGCGGCCGGTCAGTTTGGTGCCGGCTTCGGCTTCGGGACTTCCAATGGGCAGAAGCTGGTTGAAATAACGTACCGTAAACCCGATGGTATCCATGTGGGCAAACAAGGCGGTGCGCGGCTTGCCAAACCGCACCAGCAGGCAGTCCTGAAAGTCTTCGCCCTGAATAATTTCGGGTTGTACTTTCCATAACCGCTGGTTTTTGCGCATGTAATCCAGTAAAAAATCTTTCATGCGGTGTTCTTCCCCTGAAGGAGCATGGATTTTACAAAGGGTTTTGAGTAGCTGTATATCAAAACCTTCAGCTTTATTTTTTCTGGTCGCGGGCATGTGCAACTTTATCGTAAATTTTCAGGAAATAAAAATTATGATACATAACCTGGGGAAACAACCATCGCTGGCTCACGCTTTTTTGCATGCCCTTCGGGATGTGCACCTGCAGACCGATCGGGAACATTTCCGCAATAATGTGGTGCGGCTGGGCGAGCTGATGGCGTATGAAATTTCCAGGCAACTTGTTTATGAACACAGAAAGGTGCAAACCCCCCTGGCCCTTGCCGATGCTTATTTACCGGGCAAACAACCTGTTCTAGTGGCAGTACTGCGCGCGGGGCTTCCGTATTATGAAGGCTTTCAGCGCATGTTCCCTCATGCACCGGCCGGTTTTATTGGTGCATATCGGAAAGAAAACACCGATGAAGTGGACATTCAGTTGTCGTATATAGCCACACCTTCGCTGGAAGGAAAAACCGTTTTGCTGATTGACCCCATGCTGGCTACCGGAAAATCATTTGTTCGTGCTGCCCACGCCATGATGAAACAAGGTGTCCCGGCGCACGTGCATGTTGCTGCACTGATCGGTGCCCCGGAAGGGGTGGAATACCTGCAAAAAAACTTTCCTTTGCCACACGACATCTGGCTGTGGGCAATGGACGACAGGTTAAACAATGAATATTATATTGTGCCCGGACTTGGAGATGCCGGTGACTTATGTTTCGGAGAAAAGATATAAGCAGTAAGCAGTTGGCTTTATGTGGGAAGAAATACTAAGGGCGCTTCCGGTAGCTTTTTCTGCCAGCCTGAAGTTCATTCTGGGTCCGCTGGGAGGATATGCGGTGGGTTTGCATCTCATCACTACCATTATTGCCACGGTTGCCGGCATGATGGGCAGCGTGGTAGCCTTTACCTTTTTCGGTAACTGGCTGCGTGATAAAATCATTAGCCGTTTTTTCAGCAATCGCAAAAGGTTTACTCCCAACAACCGAAGGTTTGTGCAGATATGGAAAAAATATGGCCTGGGCGGTGTGGCTTTTTTTACTCCCCTGCTGCTTACTCCTATTGGCGGTACCGTACTGGCAGTGGCATTTGGCAGCCCGAAAGATCGCATCCTCATTTACATGTTTATCAGCGGTGCTGTATGGGCTACCATTTTTACTGTTGTGATTTATACTTTCGGTAATTCGGTTCTTCCGGATTTTATGCAGAATTAACGGGGCATCAGCCGCTCTTCGGGGTTTGTGTGGATTTACTGAGCTAGATGCGCAGCCAAAAGTTTTGCTCGTAGTACTTAGTAGGGCTAGGGTAACAGTAAGGAATTACTAAGTGAGTACACCAATATTTTGTTCAGCTGTTATGTTGGCGCGCAAAAAAGCACCCGGAAGGGCACTGACAACAGTAAGTGCAAAAAACAAAGCCGACAGGGTTACTGCGCTTTCGGGATTGAGTGCAAAATATTTTGCTGAAAACAAAAATATCAGTTCGCGTGCTCCCAGGCCCCCAATGGTTACTGGTATAACTGAGGCAAGCGATCCCGCCATAAAAACAAGCAGGTAAACCACCTGTTCGTTGAGCGGAACTTTTAAACCAATAAGCAAGGCCATGGCAGCGGCTATTTGCAAGCATTGTACGATGAATGAATAGAGTAACGAGTGCCACCATACAGGAATGTAGCAGGTAAAAAATTCAATAAGGGTGAGTGCAGCCAGAAAGAGCAAGAGAATTATTCCGAGTGCAATCCAGATTTTCATGTAAATTCGGAATTGCAGCGGAACAAACAGCGCCAATATTCCGGCCAGAGCCATCAGCGCTGTTGCTCCATTTATGCGATCGGCAAGCAAGGCGCGCACACTTTTTTTAACCGGAATGTTCAGGGCAGTTTTAAAGCGATAAACTTTGTATCCATCGCCCCCAATGCCCCCCGGCAGCAAAAGGTTATAATACATGCCCTGATAATAGAGCTTAAGGTTTTCGGCAAAAGGAATCTGAATATTTTCCTGCCGCAGGAACAGTTGAAGCCTTGCTGCGCTTACAATTTGCGACAAATTGAATAGTCCGAGTGCCAACAGCGTACAACCTGCTGGGGTCTTGACGATTTGGGTTAACACCTTATGTACGTGCACACGCTGGTAAACGAGCCAGAGTGCCAGGGCACTTACCAGTATTTTAATCAACAGCTTCACCGGCTGTTGTTTCCACAAGTTGCGAAGAGACAATTTCACGGATGCCGTAGGTTTTTTTGTTCTGCGCTTCGTAGTAGGTGCGCATTAATAGTTCGGCTAAAATGCCCAGGGTAAGAAACTGGATGCCCGCGAGCGCCAGCGACACGCCCAGTAGCAACAAAGGCCGGCCCCATATATCCTGTCCCATAATTTTTAATACCAGCAGATACAGACTTATCAGCGAGCCGGTGCCAAAGCATAACAATCCCAGTGGCCCGAAAAAATGTATGGGTCTGCGGAAGTATTTCTGAAAGAACAGCAGCAGCAGCAGGTCGCTTATCACCTTAAAGGTTCTGGCCATGCCATATTTGGATTTACCATGCAGGCGCGGATGATGCCGTACGTCCATCTCGGTTATCCGGGCTCCCTGCATCACCGCAAGAATGGGTATAAAACGGTGCAGCTCTCCATACAAGCCCAAATTGCGGGCCAGTTCACTTCGAAATACCTTCAATGTGCAGCCATAATCATGAACGGTAACGCCCGATAGTTTGCGGATGAGGGCATTGGCCATACGGCTGGGGATCTTTCGCCAGAGCAGATTATCCTTTCGGTTCGCCCGGTTACCTGCCACCACATCCCATCTTCCTGACTTCAGTTTGTCCAGCATCAGCGGAATATCGTTCGGGTCGTTTTGCAGGTCGCCATCCATCGTGGCAATGTATTTGCCACGGGCATGTGCTATACCTGCAGCCATTGCGGCTGTCTGCCCGTAGTTGCGGTTGAGCACGATAAGCCGGATATCGGATTCAAAATATTTCCGGATTTCTTCTACGGTATGGTCGGTAGATCCGTCATCAACCAGAATGATTTCATAATCCATGAAATGAAGGGCCTGACGGATGCGCTGCAGCAACGGGTGGATGTTACCTTCCTCATTGTACAACGTGATGACCACCGACAATTCCATGAAACAAAGTAACGCAGCCGGCTTTGACTGCCCGTGAAAAGAATGTTTACGAATTATGAAGCCTGCCTTTGGCGGATGTTAACTATTTTACAAAATCTTAACATGCTCATCCGGCTGACAATAAAACGCCTGCTCAAATTTGCTGCCCGATGAACCAACGAACAGATCAAAATCTGTTTTTCATTTTGCTGCTCGGCATACTTGTTTATACATCCAATATCTGGGGTATATCCGTTTATGTGCTGGATGAGGCAAAAAATGCATCCTGTGCAAGGGAGATGCTGCAACGTTCAGACTGGGTGGTTCCCACTTTTAATGGAGAGCTGCGCACCGATAAGCCTCCACTTCATTACTACTTCATGATGCTCGCTTACACAACAGGAGGTGTTAATCCTTTCACTGCCCGCATATTTCAGTCGCTGGCCGGAGTTCTGCTGGTGGTATTCATCTACAGGTATTTGAAATCAAGGGTTAACGCGCGGTCGGCCCTAGTTACCTCGCTTATAATATTGAGTTCTTTTCAGTTACATGTACAGTTTCATCTGGCCGTGCCCGATCCGTTTCTTATCGGCTGGCTTACACTAACGCTGTTTTCACTTTATGATTTTCTGCAAGGCAACTCAAGGGCGTGGAAATGGATATATATTGGTGCAGGTTTTGGGTTCCTTACCAAAGGTCCGATTGCCGTAGTGTTGCCGGGGTTGGTTGCGTTGGTTTATCTGATGATGACCAAAAGCCTGAATCTCTCCACCATCAGGCAGTTAAGGCCCTTGCAGGGACTGCTCATTTTCTTTCCAATTGCCCTGTCGTGGTATGTGGCAGTAGGAGTGGAGACCGAAGGGGAATGGCTAAGGGGCTTTTTTCTTCGGCACAACATCGAACGGTTTACAAGTACCCTGGAAGGACACCGCGGTTATTTTGTTGTACCTCCTTTGGTTTTATTGCTTGCCGTGTTTCCGTTCTCGCTTTTCATTGCACCGGCCGTACGTGAAGCGTGGCGGGAGAAAGGACTTGCCTTATTTGCATTGACAGCTGCCCTGGTACCGGTGATATTTTTCATGCTTTCCAAAACGTTTTTACCCGGATATGTCAGCCCCGCGATTCCATTCCTTGCTGTGGTGCTGGGTAAGTATCTCGCAAGCAGCTTTCGGTGGTCTCGTAAGTGGTGGTGGGTTGTGCCTGTAACCTTGTTGGCAGGCATCATCCTTGCCGGTGGCCTGCTGTACACAGTCAGTTTTCTGCCTGATTTTTCGGATGCGCACGATGTTGTTTGGTTTTCCCTGCTGCTGCCGGTGGCTTTTGGTTTGGGTGGGTACTTCTTTTTGTGCGGAAACCTGAAGGCATCGTTCACAGCGGTTGTGGCCGGTTGGGTGTTTTTCAGCCTGGTGTTTTTTTATCTGATTTTTCCGATTGCCGATAGCCGGAATCCGGTTCGGATGAGCGAAGGGGTACGAAAGCAGTATGCTCATCACAAACCCGTTGCTTATGGCGTTTTTAATCCTGCCTTTGTGTTCGAATACAAAACCGTAGTACCCCGGTTTAGCGATATCGGGTCATTGCTTAAGTATGTTGATAAAAATCCGAACAGCATCCTATTCACCCGTGCCTCTGCGCTAAACGAAATCATGCAGGAGCGCCGGTTTAAGATAATCTTTCGGCAACGTGATTTAATGGAGAAAAGTGAAACCGTTATCCTTGTGCCGGAGCCGAGCCCTGAAGTTCATTAGCCTTTTGTACCGAGAAAGTCAGGCGCCAATCCAGCCAAGGCCATCTTTTATTTTTTATAATTTGCCAGGCAGTCCATGCCGAGATTGTGCCAATGGCAGCGCCCGCAGCTACATCTATCAGGAAATGCTGAAGGAGATACACTCTTGATAAACCGGTTAGTAACGCCAGTGCGGCAAATATCAATGTGAACCAGCGATTGTTAAGGTAAAGTGAAATGGTGAGCAGGAAGGCGAACGCGGTAGCGGTATGACCTGAGGGAAAACTGAAGGTAGTATGCACTTCAATGCCAGGCACAAAATGAAGCAATGGGTTATTCAGTAATCCGGCAGGACGCAATGCACCGGGAAATAACAGGCGTTTAAACACCAGCACTACTGCACCATGCAATATACCCGCTAATGAAATAGCGAAAGCCCAGCGGAAGCGGTGGAATAACATTAAGATAAAAAATGGGAGATAGAACAGGCCGTTTCCCAGCTCCGTAATCCACGGACTAATCAGGTCCAGCCATACGTGGTGATGTCCATTGATAAGCAGGATGTCATTGCCAAAAGGAATGAACAAGTTAGCAATGAAAAGAACGAAGACAACCAGGAAAAAGATGGTGAAGGTAAATTGGCGGTTGTCCTGCATGCTTCACAGCTTTTGCGCGCCAAGGTAAGTGCAGGATATTACAGCAATTTGAGCAGGCTTTAAATTCTTCGTTATAAGTTAGGGAGGCATTTTAAAGCACAGTAAAAATAAATTTAAAATATTTTTACACAGCGGTAACGCTGTGGTTTGTAAAAGTAAGTTGAGAAACGTGCCGTTAGGTGGTGTTCGGATAAAACAAAAAAACCCGGCATAACCGGGTTTGCTATACTGAAAGCATTGGGTAGTTACCGTTTAAAACCCAATGCACTACCTCCACAGTAGGTTGACGAACCATCGAACGTATACTGGATGTAGTAGATACCTGTGGCGTTGCAAGGGTAGGCAATAGCCGAAATGTACTGACCATTGACTTTGCTGGTAGCCACTTTGTTGCGGTTGGAGTCGTACAAGGTAACCACTATGCCATCAGTGGGCTGGTTGGGTGCGCAGATGTTAATCATGTACTGCGTGCCTTTGGTAAACACGTACGAGTATTCAACTTTATCTTTCGCACCGCCTTCACCGTCAATCTTGTAGCTTTTCAAAAAATTGAACCCGGAAGCCAGCTTGGGAATACACTGATTGGACAGCGCTTCTGAATTGCACTGGGCAGTGGCATCAGGTGCACTGAGCACTACGAGCGTCCAAACAAAAATCGCGATTCTTTTCATAGTTGCTAACTGATAATCTTGTTACGAATATTTAAAGTTGTATTACGAATATCCATTACATCCTGTGGAGTAATATCGATGGTGGTGGTGCTGTTGTCTTTAATAACCATCACACCATTTACCACTTCAAAGGTAGATTCCTTGTAGGTGTAGGTAATGTTAACCCGGTCAAATATTTTTTTCAGTTCCTGCATGTCTTCCAGCAGGGTAGCCATATTTTGGTCTTTTTCTTTATAGAAAGAAAGCAGCAGCATAATGTTTTCCAGTATTACTTTCTGTTCGCCAATTTTTTCCTGCAACACTTTATTATTAGGGTCCTGAGCCGCCACGCTGCACATAATATGTACGGCTTCAATCCAGCCGCCGGTAAGCAACAGCACACTCAGGTTAGCCCGGTTCTGGGTTTGCAGGTAATGATTGATGGCATTAAAGTTTTGGGTTGTAATAAGCAAAAGTGAGTCCAGATTTTTACTGTTGGTAGCCAGCCGGCCGATGGTTTCAATGTCAAAAAACTGGCCGATATTCAGGCCATCCGCCAGCGATTTTATGGTCGAGATGTATTTAATACCGTCCTGGTTCTGTTCGTAGATGTTGGTGTATCCCAAATCGGCACCGTAAATTCCAAGGTTAAGTGCTTTTTTATAGTTGCTGTTGTACTTGGGCAGGTTATCGGGCGAATTCAGGAGGGAGGCATTGTATTTCTTGCCCGACTCCTTTAATAATACCGCTATTTCCAGCGGACTGGGAATTTGCTGGAGGATATCCCCGATAACGGCTTCCGATACGGTGGGACCACTGTTTTCTTCGGTGTTATTCAGCTCTTCCATGAAAGCCTGCTCTTCGTTTTTCTTCTCCGAGCCACAGGCTATGGTAAGCGCAACAAGCGCAATCAGCAGCTTTTTCATAAGCCCAAAATTAAAGGTTCACAAAGTTATAAATTCGGTCATCCTGACCAAAAAACTTACAATCGTGTTGTTTTTACGGCAGAATGCTCATTTGGCAACCGTTGTTCATTTCCCTTACAGCTTGCGCGCCCTTACTTTTTGGCAGTAACGGTTACCTTGCCGGTAAGATCCATGGCTTTTTTCAGCAGTTCAAAATACAAGGTAATATAAAATACAAGGGCCATAAACCAGATGACCAGCAAATTAAAGGCGTAGGTATTAAGACGCATGCCGAGCAGGTTTTTAACCGGAGCATAAAAATGGGTGCGGTAGTCCAGTATTCCCTTGGGTGTGGGATCCAGGAATACCGGATTGATATTTTGAATGAGCTCACCGTTGTATTCTTCAATCCGGTTTTTGGCCGATACATTTTTAACCAGGTCGGCCAGGCTTTCGTTGAAGTACCGGTTTTTATATTCGTTGAGATTGTAGGTTGAACCTTTTGCATTTTCGCGCTCGTAGATTAACTTTTCGCGATGCGCCACGGCCTTGTTGTAAACATCCTGGT
The DNA here is from genome assembly GCA_036787955.1 of Cyclobacteriaceae bacterium. GTDB lineage: Bacteria > Bacteroidota > Bacteroidia > Cytophagales > Cyclobacteriaceae > UBA2336. Next base: position 43,201 of record DAIQOI010000005.1, on the reverse strand, counting down.
AGAACCTCCGGTAGTTATGAAGAAACTCTTCAAGCTGGTGGTTAAATGCTTCGGTAAACATGTTGAGCGACCACGGTTCATTGAAATTCAGTTTCTCCAGGCCCTTTTTATAATAATCATCTTTGAGCGACTTTCGGATAATTTCCAGATCTTTTTGCACTAAGCGCCTCACGGAATCAGAGGTATTGCCAATGTTATCAGCAATAAACTTGCGTCTTTTCTCAAGTTCATCTACAAGGAACGAGGAACGGAAGTCGGCCTGCGATTCGATTTTTTCATAGGTATAGTAGGGCTTTTGATAAGAATTATTTACAAACGAATAAACAGCCAGGCCCTCGAATGCCCAGCGCGAGGCCATAAAGTCGGCTACCAGCGGCACTTTGCCTTTGGTGCTAATGATTTCATTGAGTTTATCAAAACGGAACAATAGTCCGCTCAGAATCATCTGCGGAATCAGCAACAGCGGAATCATGACATATACGGTTACGGCCGAGTTGAATGCAGATGAGATATTCAGCCCCAGCACATTGGCCATACACGAAACGGTGAACAGCATAAGCCAGTAAGGCAATATCATGCGCCACTCCACTTCCAGGATGTAATGACCAATAAGCACGAAGGACAATGTTTGAACGGCCGACAGGGTGAACAGGATGATGATTTTTGATAGCAGGTAGCTGTTCCAGCTCAGGTTAAGAAAAGATTCACGTTTCAGGATTTTGCGGTCGCGGATAATTTCTTCGGCACTTACGGTCAACCCCATGAACAATGCCACGATAATGCTCATTAAGATAAATGCGGGGAAGTTGTCGTTAAAGCGGAACATGTATTCCTTACCTCCCGGAGCACTGCGGTATTTGATGATGAAGGCAAGTATAAAGGCGAGCAGCGGGGCCTCTAACAGGTTGATGAGCAGGTATTGCTTGTTGCTGAGCTTTGCCAGCGTGTCGCGTGTGGTGAAGATGATCGTTTGCTTCAGCCGGTTGGGCAGGTTCAGCGAGCGGGGCGGTTCCTCGCGCACATCCTCCACTTTATGTATTCTGAAGCGCTCGCGGTACCATTCATACCATTGAGCGGGGTTGATTTTGCGCTTGGGTGTGGGCTGACCGTACTCATCAACCACCTTGGCTTCGATGATGTTGAAAATCTGTTCGGGGTTCACGTTGCCGCAGGTTTCGCACTGCCCGCGGTTACTGTCAACCTGCAGGGTAGATTTTTTGAAGTAGGTAACAGCTTCAACCGGAGGGCCGTAGTAGGCCGGATAACCACCGGTGTCCATGATGATCATCTTGTCGAACATCTTGTAGATGTCGGACGAGGGCTGGTGGATAACCACAAAAATCAGTTTGCCCTTCATGGACAATTCCTTCAGCAGGTCAATAACGTTTTCCGAATCGCGTGAAGAGAGGCCGGAGGTGGGCTCATCCAGAAATAAGATAGCCGGCTCGCGTATCAGTTCCAGCGCAATGTTGAGGCGCTTGCGCTGCCCGCCGCTGATGGTCTTCTGCAACGGATTGCCTACTTTCAGATCTTTGCGCTGATCAAGGCCCAGGTCTTCCAGCACCTCCATCACCCGCTTGTGGATTTGTTCTTCTGTAAAATTGGCAAAGCACAGTTTGGCGTTGTAATAAAGATTTTGGTACACGGTCAGCTCTTCAATCAGCAGGTCATCCTGCGATACATATCCAATTACACCGTGGATTTTGTCTTTTTCTTCGAAGATGTCGAAGCCATTGATGCGGATATAACCCTTGGAGGGTTTGGCCAGGCCGGCCAGCACATTGAGCAAGGTGGTTTTGCCGGCACCGCTGGCACCCATGATACCGATAAGCTTGCCGGGCCCTTCCGATACCTGAATGTCGCGCAGGCCGATGGTGCCGTTGGGGAAACGGTACTCTTCTATCACGGCATTGAACGACAGCTTGGTGGTTTTGATTTCTTCATTAAAGTCGGCTACAATGTCGCTGTAGTACAGCGCATCGCCCGACTGTGTTTTGATGGTGCTGCCGTGCGAAAACAAATACACCCGGTTGGGCTGCATGATGAAGCCGTTGAGCAGCGTTGATTCTTCGCCTGCATATTTCACAAAATACATGTCCACGCTGCGCACCCGCATGCATACCAGGTTGCCCTGGATGTGGATTTGGATGTGCTTATGAAGCTTGCCGGTTTCTTTTTCTCCGCTGTTGCCCAGCAATATGTCGGGATGGTTTAATGTGTGCGGATCGGTGGCGGTAATAAAATCTTCAATGAGTTTGTATTCTTCCGGGCTGATGTTGAATACCGTGGAAATGGTGTTGATGATTTCCATGCGCTGGGGCGAAAAATTTTTGTCAACGGCCACCAGCTCCAGGATTTTTATCAGTACAACTACTTTTTGCTTCTGGGTAAGGGTTTTGTTGATTTTTTTGCAGATGCCCAGCACGCGTACCGACTCTTTTACGGAAGTAAGTTTTACCCCGCCAGTATCGGTTGCTTTGCCATATCCCGACTGTTCATCGTAAAGAGCGAGGTATTCTTTTACCGAATCCTGGTCGAGTTCGGTGCGGAAAAAGTTGATTACATACTGCCGCTCATTGTCGCTTACGCCACTATCCTGTTTGGTGATGATGGCAAACAGTTGGGTAAGCGCTTTGAGTATTTCCTCGCTCATGCTTCAGGGTTGCGGTCGGGTGATGAGGTATGAAAAATTTCTCAGTAAGTTTTAAACTCAAACGGTATTTCCACCAGTTCGGAAAATTCCTGACCGGCCTCCTGCATGTCTTCATCATCTTCGTGGTAGTACCACAGAATTGTCATGCCCTTAATGTCTTCCAGGGCATAGAGTATATCAAGAATTAGCTTGGAAGAGGCCGTGTTAAAATACTCCAGCTTAAACACAAAGTCAGTAGTGGGGTTGGGATCAGCGCTGTACTGCTTAATCCATTCCAGTACGGGCCTGTAAAATTCGGCCGAATCTTCGGGCAGCGAACGGCCGGAGATTTCGAAGATGCCGTTCTTTTTGTCGAGAATGATTTTCGGGGTGTCCTCCGTTCCTTCCAGATGCAGTATTTCCATGGTTGTAAAAATTTTTCGTTTAAAGGTTTTATATCAGCTATCTTAGTCAATGCCCTCGCGCGGCACATTCACCTTCAGGCAGAAGAAGCAGTATTCGCTGTTCATTTCCGGAAAAGCAAACTCCAACTTCTCACCCGATTTACGGGCCATGTCAACAAAGCCCAGGCCTGCACCACCTTTTTCTGATATGGTGGTGTTTTTGATGATTTCCTTGTAAAGTTCCTTCAGTCCATCCTTGTCGAGGCTGTTGATGTGGGTAAGCGACTGGCTAAGTTTTTCAACATTTGTTTTTCGAATCGGGTTGCCCGTCATGATGGAATAGCGGTTGGCTTCCTTTCCGATCAGGAAAATGGCGGCATGGCTGCGCAGTTCACCGTCAATCAGTTCATCGCTGTGCTTGACAATATTTTGCAGAGCCTCGACCATCACGTTGAATACTTTGCGTTTGATGGACGATTCTTCACCTGAAGAATCGAGGTTGCGTTCGGCCATAGCCAGTATGGATTTGGTGGTTTCCTGGGTAAAATCACCCTGATACACCAGTATCAGCTTCTGGCTCAGCATGGTTCGGTGTAGGTTGTAGATAAAATCCATTTCGTTTGGAATTTGAAAGTTCGAATTTAGAAGGTTTGGTTGAAAATCGGGCTGTTAAAATATTCAAAATGAACGATTTTCATACATGTTAAAATTTAATGCCGATTAAGAGTACATCATCGGTTTGCTTGGTGTCGCCCCGCCAGGCTTCCCACTCGCTGTCGAATACAATGGAGGCTTCGCGCATCGACAGGGTGTGTACCCGCTCAATAATTTCGCGTACCTTTTTGGGGCCGAACTTCCGGCCTTCCGGCCCGCCAAACTGGTCGGGGTAGCCATCGGAACTGAAGTATATCGAGTCGCCTTTGTTAAGTTGCAGTTTGGTGGTGGTAAAGTTGGTCTGGTTTTTAAAGATACCGCCCCCGATGGGGAATTTGTTGCCTTTGATTTCTTCCATCACGCCATTCCGCATCACATACAGGGGCCGGTGAGCACCGGCATATTCTACTTCGCGCGTGTTGAGGTTAATTTTGCACAGGGCTATGTCCATGCCATCCTTGGTAGTGGCGTCTTCATCCTGGCGCAGGGTTTTGGTAACACCTTCGTCAAGCAGGTCCAGAATGATGCCCGGTTCGGTAACCTTGCGGCTGCGCACGATGTCGTTGAGCAGGAAGTAGCCGATAAGCGACAGCAAGGCACCTGGTACACCATGACCGGTACAATCCACTGCGGCAATGAATACATCATCTTTCAGTTGCATGTACCAGGGGAAATCACCGCTTACCACATCGCGCGGCTTGTACAGAATGAATGAGTCGGGCAGGGTGCGGCTGATGACGCGGGTGTTGGGCAGGATAGCCGACTGGATGCGCTTGGCGTAGTTAATGCTCTCGGTAATTTTTTTGTTTTTGTTCTGGATTTCCAGCTCAATCAATTTCCGTTCGGTGATGTCGTGCGAAACCACCAGTACCGATTCGAGTTTGTTGTTTTCATCAAACTCCGGGATGGCATTGACCTGCATAACGCGTTTGCCCAGTTGGCTGGGGAAATCCATTTCGGTAGCTACCGTTTCCTGAGTGGCGTTTACCTGTTCCACAATTTTTAACCAGGTGTTCAGGATGGAGTGGTCGAGCTCGGCTTCCTTCACCTTGCGGTTGATAAACCACTGCGGGCTTTTGCCGGTATAGCTTTCGATAACCGGGTTGATGTAGGAGATGATTTCGTCTTCCAGCCTGGTGATGAGGTCGGGTGAATTTTCCGACAGGGCCTGCATTTTGCTGCGCATGCGTTGTTCCTGTTCGGCACGCCTGCGTTCGGTAATGTCGCGCATGTTGATGATGTAGCCGTGAATGGCCGGGTTTTTCATGCAGTTGGTGCCGGTGGCTTCTACCCATATGTAGTTGCCGTCTTTGGTTTTGTATTCGAACTGAGCGGTAACCTTCTCGTCCGGCCGGGCTTTCATTTTGCGGAAAAGATCCTCATACACTTCCCGGTAATCCGGATGCACCAGGTACATATCGCTTTTACCAACCAGTTCTTTCTGGCCGTAACCCAGAATGGTTTCTACCGATGGCGACATGTAGCGAATGGTTTCGTCTTCTTCGTAGATGGTGATGACCTCGGAAGCATTTTCCAGCAGCAGCTGCATGCGCTTCTGCGTACGGTTTACTTCTTCAATCTGTTTGGCCAGTTCACGGTTGGTGCGCTCCAGTTCTTCCTGCGTGGCCTGCATTTCTTCGGCATTCTGGCGCAGCACCTCCTGCTTTTCCTTCAGTTCGTTACTCATGGCCTGCGACTCTTCCAATAGTCTGCGCGTGCGCTCGTTAACTTTGATGTTGAAGATGGTACGTGCCAGTATAAGACTCAGTTCTTCAACAAACTTTATCTGTGATGGGGTGAATTTCCTTAAACCGGCAAATTCCAGTACGCCATATACCTCTTCATTGGTAATCAGCGGAACGATGAGAATGCAGGTGGGGCGCTGCTCTCCTAAAATACCTGAGGTGATGGTCACGTAATCGGGTGGTATTTCGGTGCGCAACACGGTATCTTTTTCAATGGCGGCCTGCCCGACCAGCCCTTCAGCAAAGCGGAACTGTTTTTGCAGATATTTTTTCCGGCCATAAGCATAGCTGGCGCGCATTTCGATGATGGGTTCCGGCCCTGCTTCGTCATTGACCACGTAAAAGGCGCCTTGTACAGCTCCGATTTTTTCGAGGATAAATTTGATCACATCATCGCCCATGGTGTCAATGGAATCGTGCATGCGCAGGATTTCACTGATCTGGGCTACACCGCGTACAATCCAGTTTCGTTCGGTTTCGCGCTTTTCATTTTCAACCAGGTTGTTGCGCATGGTAATGAGCGACATGCCCAGCTGGTCGTTTTCCGAGGCAGGCTTGAATGCGGTATCGTATTTGCCCTCGCCAATAAGTTGTGCAAAACGGGCGTTGTTTTTCAGGGAAGCTACCAGGTTGTTTACTTTTTCGGTCATCTGCCCGAACTCATCTTTGCTGTTTACTTCAATTCGTTCGGGAAGTATGCCCTGTTCAACCATGCCAAGGATGTTGCGCATGAATCTTAGCGGGCGGGTCAGTGAGCGTGTAAGCATGAGGCTGACGAGGAAGGCCAGCATCAGCGCACAAAGACCTGCCAGGATGATGGTACGCAACAGGGCTGTCTGATCGCCATTGGCTTCTTCCGTGTCCATTTTGGCTATCACGGCCCAGCCCGGCATGCCGAGCGAACGACCGGTGCACAGCACCGGTTCTCCGCGGTAGTCGGATGAAGCGGTATAGCCGGGTGTGCCGCTCAGCACGGCGGCTATGCCCCGTACTTTAGGGTCATCGGCAGGAAAAACTTTGATGGCAGCATCCGGCTCATGGCGCAGCGGGCTAAGCAGGAATATGCGTTTGGCGGATTCGTCTTTTTTTACCAGCAGGATTTCACCGGTTTTTCCCAGTCCCTGCACTTTGGCGAATTGGCGGTACAGCGGATTGAGCTTTATTTTTACCACCAGCAGACTGTCGGGCGAGATGGGCGCTATCCCAAATGTAAAATAATCCCTACCTTCTTTCAGTGCGGTACTGAAAGTGACTTCCTGCCGGGCCGATGCAAAACCGGAACCGTCCGGGTCGGTCAGCACTTTTCCCTCCGGAAAGTCGGGGTGGTTGGAAAAGAGGATGTGTCCTGACGTTGTAATGATGCAGGCAGTATCATGAGTTGGCAGGGCCTGACCAGACAACGGTGTGGTAGAACTTTTCAGATGGTTGGCCAGGGTGCTGACGCGGTTTTTCTGGTATTCAAAAAATATTTCAGTCTGGTCGGCTTTTGCATGGGCAATGGCCTCCAGGCTGTACATGAATTTATCGCGGTTGGCCTTTTGGAGGTATCCGAAAGTAAACAAACCTATGGCAGTTACGCCAAAAAGGGTGAGGCCAAGAATAAGCAATGAAATTTTGGTGCTAATCCGAATTTTCTTCCACATAGTCGATCCGGTTTAAGGAGCTTGAATTTTTTCTGCAATCAACTGGCAGGCTTCTTCCACTTGTTTGCGCTGCGCTGGCGAGAGTGGTGTAAACGAAGCCAGTTCCAGCACTCCGGCAACTTCGTTGTTGTTCAGTACGGGACACATAAAAACAAAGCGCGGTGAGGCACTGCCCAGACCGGAAATGATTTTAATATAACCGTCTGGTATTTCATCAAGGTATAGCGGTTTACCGGTAACAATCAGTTGGCCTATAAGGCCGTCTCCTGCATCGTAGGCAATCTGGTTTTTTTCGCTCACCGGTAAAGCGTAACCTGCTTCGAGCACGGCTGTGCGCGTGCCATTCTGTACATGTACACGGTAAAAGGCACCTGCGCCAGCCTGCAATTCACTGGCTACTGATTGCAGGAATCGCTGTATTGCTTCGGTGCTTGTGCGTGTCTTACTTAAGGCATCAGTGAGGGCATTCAGATTAAGTGAGGCGGTGTGGTCGTGTCGTGCCTGATCGTCGGCCTGCTGCTGTGCTGTTTTTTCGCGATACACAATGACTTCGTTTTTTGCTGTGAGTGCAATGATTAAAGCACCTGAACCGGCAAGTAATGAAGCAGTTAAATAGTAATAAAAGGACGAAGGAATACCTGAAGCCGAAGAAAGCAGCAGGGTTAATAGGGCACCTGCACCAGAGACCAGAAAAATAAGTGCAAGCAAAAGGGCAAGAGAATTCAGGTTCAGTTTCTTCATGTGCGGTAAAGCTTATTCAGTTCTTTGAAAAACTCCACAATCTGATCAATTTTCATTATGTGATCAATTTTTGTTGCGGCAAGGGCTGCTTTAGGCATGGTATCGATCATGCACTCGGCCGGGTCCTGCACAATGGTTAGTCCGCCACGGTCTTTGATTTGTTTCATACCCATGGCTCCGTCTTTGTTGGCGCCTGACAACAGGATGCCGATGAGTTTGTCTTTGAATACATATGCGCAGGTGCCCAGGGTAATATCAATAGCCGGCCGTGAGTTATTCACCATTTCTTCTGTGGAGAGGGCAAAATAATGGCCCAGCTCAACCGAAAGGTGATAATTGGCCGGTGCCAGATAAACACCACCTTTTTTTATCGGTTCCTTATCGTAGGGTTCAGTTACCTGCACAACGCTCTTCAGCGAGAGTGCTTCCACAAAGCCATGGCGTACGTGCTTGAGGCGATGCAGGCACATAATGATAGGTAGCGGAAAACCCTTTGGCAGTTGCGAGAGGATTTTAACCACACCCTGAAAGCTACCGGCCGACCCACCGATAACAACGGCTTTATAGCTGTTATTTAGGTTGAACTTGTTCATGGGCCGATGGCAGCGTGTTAATCCTTTATTTTCTTATAAATTTTCTCCTCGTTGTTAACCACAATAAAACGGTTGGCATAATCGCACCAAATGAGCGATTCTTTGGAGCCGATGGCCAGGTAACCGTATTTGAATAAGCTTTCATGAAATTTTTTCAGCACCTCATTTTGCAGGGTCTGGTTGAAGTAAATCATCACGTTGCGGCAAAGTATTAGATCGAATTTGTTGAACACTTCACCCAGTACCAGGTCGTGTTTTCTGAAGGTAACGGTGCTGAGCAGGTCACGGTTAAATACGGCCATGCCGTTTTCTTCACGGTAGTAATCCTTCAGGCTGCCCGCTCCCTGAAATCGGATATAGTTCTTTTCATTCAGGTCCATGTTTTTAAGCGGGTAGGTGGCAGTTTTGGCTTTTTCCAGAATGTTTACGTCCAGGTCGGTAGCATATATCTGTACATTCTGATGGATACCCATTTCCTTGAGCAGGATGGCCATGGACAGAACTTCCTCGCCCGATGAACAGCCGGCATGCCAGATTTTGAACTGTTTATGGTTGAGCAGGATGGCAGGAATAATTTCCTCGCGCATAACCCGCCAGAAGCCCGGGTCGCGGAACATTTCCGTAACATTTACGGTAAGCTCATCCAGAAACTCGTGAATGAAGAGGGGTTGCTCGTTTAGTTTGCGGATGAGGGTATCGACCGTGAGTTTCTTTAGTTCGAGAATGCGCTGTACCCTTCGTTTGAAAGAAGACATGGCATAGTTGCGGAAGTCGTAGTTGTACTTCTGGTAGATCAACTCTGAAATCCGCCTCAGATCCGCTATGTCTATTTCCTGCATGATGAGGGTCTTTAATCAGGGGTTCAAAAATACATGTGCCGGCTCAGAGCAACGGGAAAAACGGGTGCAAAATCTTACATGCGCAACCTGTTTTACTGCGTTGGCTTGCCCGGTGTTCTGTTAAAACTTTGAAATTTAGTGAATTACCTTCAATAGAAGGCTGCATGGGTAGCCTGGAGCCTTTAGCGCTGCTTTTCCAGGGCCTTTCGGGTAATGTCCAGTGCTTCCAGGTTTATGCGGAGTGTTTTTTCCAGTTCCGCCAGAACTGCATCGGTGGCTTGCCCGGCCAGTTGTTCTTCCAGTTCTTTGATGCGTCTTTCCTGTTGTTGTTGATCGGTAAGGTCGTGGGCATAGATGGCGGCACCTATAATCTCCCCGCCGGGTGCGCGAAGCGGTTTGTAGTTCACGGAATAATCGCGGCCGAAGTAATTTTTAATGACGCTGATACTTTCGCCATTGAATACGCGATCGTAAATGGATTTGTGGTAATCCAGTTCTTCGGCTTTAAACAGGCTCAGCACATAATATCCTTTTTCATACGGGATCCCTGCTTTAATAAACTGTTCAAATAGCGGGGCGTTGTTGCGCAAGGCCACACGGTAAGATCGGTCTATGGCCACAAAGGCATCGTTAGTGGCATCCATCAGGTTGTTCAGGTAAGTTTCCTTTTGTTGTGATTCGCGCAATATGCGCTGCATTTCCTCCTGTGTAGCGGTAAGTTCTTCCATGTTCTGGCGCATCTCTTCTTCCTGCGCGCGCATGGATTCGGCTGCCACGCGGCTTTCCTGAAGAAGCCGCTCTGTGCGCTGATTGTTTCGGACGGTAGCCAATGTAGAAGCAATGGTTTCGCCAAGTTTTTCAACGAAGGCAATTTCATGCGGCTGGTATTCCCTGAAAGAGGCCAGCTCAACCATGCCATAAACCTTGTCTTCAACCTTCAGGGGCACGATTAGCAAGGTGCGCGGTGCGGCATCGCCAAGGCCGGATGTGATGCGCACGTACTCTTCGGGGAGTTCTTTCAGATAGACCGACTGCTTTTCAAGAAAGGTTTGTCCGAGTAATCCTTCGCCCGGTTTTACTTTCTGCTGAAGGTGTTTCTTGATATTGAAAGCATAAAGCGATAACAATTCGAGATGAGGATGTTGCGGGTCATCTTCATTGAGTACATACAAACCGCCCTGGTTGGATTGGGTGTATTGTACCAGTGTGGCGATAATCCGGTCGCCCAGTTGCTGCAGATTATTTTGGGAGGATCGAAGGATATCTACAAATTTAGTCAGGCCTTCATTGGCCCATTTTCGTTTTTGTTCTTCTTCATTAATAAGCCTTAATTTTTCCTGCATGGCTATGAGCGCATCGGCCAGTTTGTTTTTACCCGGCACGTAATCGGGTTCGAGTTCGCGGTAATCTTTTGACAGGTTTCCCTCACCGATGGCTGCTACAAAATCTGAGGCATCGCGCAGGTTTTCTACTACTTCGTTGATGTATTTCGCTACCTTTCCCAGTTCGTTGTCCGGCATTCCGTTAGAGTGCACGTGCTGCCTGGTATTATCCGCTAATTTATGCAGGGGCTGAATCACCTTACGTTGAAAAGTTCTGACCAGTGCAAGAATGATGATGCCTGCAAATACCAGGTTACCGGCAAGCACATAAGTATAAACCTGTGTTTCTTTTTCTTCTTTGCGTTGCAGATCGCGTATCAGGGCATCCAGCGAGCCGGCAACCAGTATGGCATGCGTGTGCCTGGAAATGCTGTCGGTGCTGCCGGTAAATAGTTGCCAGTCGTTTTTTAATGACTTCAGCGTAATTGCCGGTGTGGATTGCACTGCAGGGATTTCCTGATGCGTGAGAGGCATAATTCCGCCTTTCTCTAAAATTGAAAAAGCCTGTTCAATTTGCTTGATACGCACCTGCCGGGCCGATTCGGGCAATTTAGCCCGGGTCAGTTCATGAAAACGAAACTGTTGCTGGCGCAGGGCGTCAATCTGCCGGTGGATACCGAGCACCTGCTGATGAAGATGATTGAGCCAAAATGCCTGCAACCCGATGAGCACAAAAAGGAGCAAGGCAATGAACCATGCCGCCTGGCGCAGGGTAAGACTAAAAGCCCGTTTCATCCCGGCAAGTTTAATGAAAATACTGCAACAGCTTGCCGGGCTCATTTACCGGATTATTTATTTTGCTCCTTCCACATTGTGGCGCGAGAAGGCATAGGGCAGCAACGCCTGTGCCGAGGGCAGTATTATCCATTTATGGTCTTCGGTCTGCATCACTACTGCAAAAGGTCTTTTCTGATTGCCTTCAAACTCCAGCATTACCTGGCGGCAGCCACCACAGGAAGTGGCAGGCAACAGTTCTTTGCCGCCCTTTTTCTTGGCTACCACCACCAGTTTGGTAATGCGCTTGTCGGGATGTTGAGCGGCAGCCGCGTAAAGAGCCACCCGCTCGGCACACATACTCAGCGGGTAGGACGCATTCTCGTAATTGGCCCCTGTAATTACGGTGCCGTCTTCCAGCATGAGTGCAGCGCCCACGCAGAATTTCGAATAGCTGGCATGTGCATGGCTGGCAGCTTCTTTGGCTTTGTGGATGAGGTAACGCGACTCCTGGTCGAGGTCGTCCACCTGATTGTAGAGTTCCGGTTCTTTCATAACGGGCGCATTGGTTTGAGAAAGTTAAAAAATTTTCAACTTGCGTCCGTTAGTTTTCTGATATGCAAACGATTCTTGTACTGGGTGCCGGGCGATCGTCTTCTGCCCTTATTGATTATTTGCTGGAGAAAGCCGTATTGCACAATTGGCGCATAATGGTTGGCGATGTGAATGAAGAGCTGGCGCGTCAGCGTATAGGTGATTCGGGGAGAGGCGAAGGTATTTACTTTAATATTGAAGAGCCTGGTCTTAGTGCCCGGATCATCAGCCTCAGCGATGTGGTGGTATCATTGCTGCCGGCTCATCTGCATGTGCGTGTTGCACAGCACTGCCTGGCACATAAGAAGCACCTCATCACGGCCAGTTATGTTTCTCAGGAAATGAAGTCGTTGCACCGGCAGGCCTTGGATAATGACCTGTTGTTTCTGAACGAATGCGGGCTGGATCCGGGTATTGATCACATGAGCGCCATGGAGGTTATACACCGCATCCGGCGTGAGGGTGGAAGTATAACTTCCTTCGAGTCCTTTACCGGCGGATTGATTGCGCCCGATACCGATCCGGAAAATCCCTGGCGGTACAAATTTACCTGGAACCCGCGCAACGTGGTAATGGCCGGACAGGGCACAGCCCGTTATCTGGAAAATGGGAAATTAAAATTCATTCCCTACAGCCAGTTGTTCAGAAGAACTACTCCGGTGCATGTGCCGGGCTATGGCGCCTTCGAAGGCTATGCCAATCGCGACTCCTTGCAGTACAAGGAAGTTTACGGTCTTGATAATGTTTATACCCTGTTAAGAGGTACGTTGCGCAACCGTGGCTTTTGTGCTGCCTGGCATATTCTGGTACAGCTGGGAGCATGCGATGACACTTACATGCTGAATTGTGAAGGATTTACACATCGCGATTTTACAGACCTGTTTCTTCCTTGCGGGGAAAACCCGACCGAAGAACGCCTTGCAGCTCTGTTCGGATTATCCCTGCAAGGCTCGGAGATGCAACGCCTGCGCTGGAGTGGATTCTTCAGCGATGAACCCGTAGGATTAAAACAAGGAACGCCTGCACAGATTACCGAACATATCCTGAACAAGCGCTGGGTGCTGAAGCCGGATGACAAAGACATGATTGTAATGTGGCACCGCTTTCGGTATGAAAAGAATGGCCAGGCGGGCGAACTGCAATCGTCATTGGTGGTAACAGGTACCGACTCTGTACATACGGCCATGGCCAAAACCGTAGGACTGCCAATGGGTATGGCCGCTCGCTTGCTGATTGAGGGACGGATTAAAATCCGGGGTGTTGTTATACCGGTTCAGGCAGAACTGTACAATCCTATTCTCGAAGAATTAAAGTCGTACGGAATAGCCTTTGCCGAAACATCCGGTGCGTGATTTTTTAGGGCATCGTAAAAGATTTTTTAAATTGCCGTAACCTAAAAAACTGGCTGGTATGAATCGGCTGCGTTGGATTATTAGTGCAGTTCTGGCAGCAGGTATTGTCTTTTCTGTAGCCGCACAGGGAGCTAAAACCGATAGCCTGAAGCAACTGGCACTGACCTCAACTGACGACTCAGTAAAAATATCAGCACTGCTTCAACTTGCCTTCCAGTCTATTTTCAACGATTCGAAAGCTGCCTGGCAGCAACTCACGGAAGTGCAGCAGTTGCTTGCCCGAAAAAATAAAACCTACCTCTCGGCACATGCCACGTATGTCACGGCTGTTTACTACGATGTTACCGGAGCAACCGATTCGGCCCGGTTTTATTTTGAAAAAGGATTGGATGCAAGTCGTACCCACCGGTACGCAGATTTGGAAGTAAAATTCCTTAACGGGCTGGGGCTGAACAACTGGAACCGCGGATATTATCAGACTGCATTGAATTTATTTCTGCAGGTCAATGAACGCAACCGCCAGCTGGAAAAGTCCAAACAAATTTCGCAAAGCACACCTTTAAATAATATCGGGTTAATTTATCAGGAGCTGGGGCTTTACGATAAGGCGCTGGAATATCACCGGCAAGCACTGGAAATCAGGTTGCGCGAACCTTCGCTGCTGGCGCAGGCAGCAACTTCCTACAACAATATCGGCATCTGCCTGTATCATCAGAAAAAGTATGCCGAAGCGGAGGAGGCTTACCGCAAAGGTCTTCAGCTTGCACGCGAACATAAATTCCTGCGTCAGTATTACGATCTGGCCGGAAACATCGCCAATGCACTGGCTGCCATGAATCGTTATGAGGAGGCACAACGGTTTAATATGGAAGTGCTCAACCACGATCCTTCGGTTAAGTTGCCGGAAAAGTTTCTGATGAACATCAGATCGGCCGCAGCCGGTATTTATCTGAACTTAGGCAAGCCGAATCTGGCGTTTTCGTTGCTGCAGTGGTGTTTCGACTTAATCGAGCAAAAGCCTGAACTCGAATTCTACGCTTCCGATGTTTACCGTTATGCTTCATCGTATTATTACATGACCGGCAATGCACAGAAGGGCCGGTATTACGGAGACAAGCAAAAAGAAGTGCTTGAACAACGCTTTTCAAAGCGCAATGCCGAAAGCGTTGCGGAGATGGAAATAAAATACGAAACAGCCGAAAAAGAACGTCAGATACTGGATCAGCAACTGGTTATCGAGCACAATAACCTGATGCTGGCAAAACAACGTAACCAGAACCTGGTCCTTTTGGCAATTGTCATCATACTGATTCTGCTAACGGTAATTGCTTTTCTTTATTTACGGTCGCGGCAGAAGGCCCGTGAACAGCAGCTTCTTCTTCATGAGAAGCAGCTTCGCCTGGATGCCGTAATGCAGGCTACCGAGGAGGAACGCCAGCGCATTGCACGCGACCTGCACGATGGCATCGGACAACAACTCAGTGGCGCTATCCTGCAACTGGAATCAGTTTTGCACAATGGAAGCGATGAATATTTGAAAGCAAAGATCCAATCGTTGTCTGATAACCTGAGAAAGACCTCTACCGAGGTGCGTACGCTATCGCACCAGATGATGCCCCGCTCGCTTACCGAGGCAGGCCTGGTGCCGGCCATCAGCGACCTGCTGAACCGCACCTTTGCCAATACCGCTGTGCAATGCACATTCCAGCATCATCAGGCGTCCGATCGTTTTGATCAGAAAACCGAACTTACGCTCTTTCGTGTGGTGCAGGAATTGATTAACAACATCATCCGCCACGCCAGGGCAACTCAGGTAACCGTTAATCTGCTGCGGATGAAGGATAAACTTCGGCTTACTATAGAAGATAACGGGGTAGGTTTTGATGCAGAAACCGCCCACAACGGGTATGGGCTGATGAACATCCGAAGCCGTGTGGAAGGGGTTAATGGATCCGTATTATTCGAACGAAATGAAAACGCTGGCACCCTGGTAACAGTAACCGTGCCAATCGTAACATCAGCAATAAATGCATGAGCAAAAGCACATTATACCTGGTTGACGATCATCAGTTGGTAATTGATGGCATCATCTCGCTGGTTGAGGGCAGCGGAGAGTGGGAGGTAATCGGTTATGCCAATTCGGGCGAGGAGGCTTTAAAGAAAATACCCATTCTGAAACCCGACATTATCCTCATGGATCTGGAGATGCCGCGCATGAACGGCCTGCAGTGTACGGAGAAATTGCTGGCCATGGACCCCAAGTACCGAATCGTTATCCTCACCTTTCATCACGAAAAGGCACTGGTACAAAAGATGGTAAGGCTGGGCGTTGCCGGATACATCATGAAAAATGCTCCACGACAGGAATTTCTCACCGGCCTGCAGATGATTAAACAGGGTAATAAATTTTATTCCAGCCAGTTAACCGAAAACATGCTGGAGGTGACCCCCCTGGCGGTGAAGAAAGAATCCAATGTAAAGCTGCTGGCGCTGCTCAGCCAGCGCGAGCGCGAAGTGTTGCAACTGATAGCCGAAGGAATATCGAGCAAGGAAATAGCCGACCGGTTGCACCTGTCGCCAGGTACTGTTGAAACCCATCGTAAAAACCTGCTCAAGAAACTCAATGCCCGCAACTCGGCCGAACTGATACGCATGGCCATTACCGAAGGTCTGCTGGATTGATTTTACCTTTTTTCCGGTAATAAAATCCTGCTTTTTACAGAAGGCATTGTCCCAAGGTTTCGCTCAACTTGGCTTTGAAAATTTAAAACCTCAAAGCCATGAAAAAACTATTTCTCTTATGGGTGCTCTGCACCCCGGTGTGGGCGCAAAACACCATTCAGCCAAAGTACACCTACACCCTACCCAACAAGTGGGAAGCCTGGACCCTGGCGCCCGGGGGGATATTGCTGGTAGGGCATTCAAAGGGCTTTACTGCCATCGAAGCGCACAATAATCAATTGCTGTACGATTACACCGCGCTGGGCAAGATCAAACTCAATGAAATGGATTTGATTGAAGGGTTGCCCTGGGTAGTACTCAAAAATGCAGCCGTAGGCAAGATGCCATCCTACGTAGTGTTAGATTATTTTACCGGTAAGCCGGTATTTGAAAGCCAGAAACAGGATTGGACCGGACCGGCCGGTTACTACTTTGTTACCGATGAAGCCAAGCTGGTGATCTGGGGGGCTAACAATAAACTCAAATCAACCGGCTGTATCGGCATATACGATCTGGGATTGAACAAAGAACTGGCGCTCATCGATCTGAAAGACAAAAAATTAACCGGTGGAGGCCTGCCAACAAGCATGGTGGTAGAAGACGACCGGTTTATCATGACCACCACCAAAAGCGTTGCAGTGGTTAATCTGCGAACCAACGCAATAGAATGGTTTACCACCAAACTCAACAATTCAAACGGTACCCTGAAATACCTGTTTGACGAAGCCAACCAGGTAGTGTATGCCTACAGTCCTTTTTTAAAAGCCAAGATTTATAAAATCAATGCCAAAGATGGTTCAATGATGTGGTCCAAGCCCATTAGCCTGGACGGAGCCGTAAAACGCATAGAGATAATCAAGGAGGGATTATGGGTGTATGCTGAAGAAGAAAAATCGTTTGAAGTAAACCTGTTCGATCCGGGTACGGCACAAAAACTGTGGAAGAAGCCGTATTCCGATAAAGGCGGTATCCGCGAGTTCATCTTTCAACCCGAAGGTGTTGTGTTTGGTACTTCAACCGGTGAAGTAAATACCTTGCTACACAACGGTACGCTGAAACTGACCAAAAATATTGATGTGGGAGCTCCCTATCGCATATTCGCCCTTAATCCCGATGGCAGTCTGTTTTACCTCACCTTTAACAAAATGGGTATAGTGAACCTGAAAGACGGAGGATTTGTAAAAGAACCCGCAAAATTCAGAAAAGTAGAGCAGATGATAACCGGCTTCGATAAGCAAAACGACCGGTTTGTGGTAAGCACCGGTAACGAATTGTTTTTTATTACGCGCGATGGCACCATTAAAAAAGTGTGCGACATCGCCTTTAAAGGCGATGAAAATCCATCTAAAATCGAATTCCGCCAAAGCGGCATTCTGCTGTCATCGAATCAGAATGCCATGCTGGTTGATTATGATGGTAATGTGAAATACAATGTATTTTACAAGGCCCCGGGAACAAGTATAGCTGGCAAAATACTGGCTGGTGCCGTAATGGCCGCCAGCGTAACTGCCGGAGCAGCCAATGCTGCAAAAGCGGGCATGATGCAGGGCGCTACACCCTTTTATGCCGAAGACGAAGAAAAGCGTGCCGCAAGTAATGCTAAGTCGTTTATGGGAGTAGCCGGCAGTGCCGCAAGTGCTATGAACCAGCGTTTTAGTGCAACAACGGCAACGAAAAACAATTTGTACATTCAGACCTCGTTGGATGAAGGCGTTGGACTGGTACGGCTGAATAAGGACACCGGTAAGCCCGATGGTGAGATTGTAACCAAAGACAAAAAACCAGAATATTTAGTCGATGAAGACTTCGGAGTATTCTACTTCCTGAAATCCGATAACACAATTATCGGCTACGATTTAAGACAGTGATTATGATGCGTAACCAAACCCTACCAGCCAGGCCTTCCTTAGCAACAGGGCTTTGAGGCAATGGGGCTTACGGAGGGCAACCCTCCCCGCAGGGGGAGGGTTCTTTTTTTTTACAAAATTTTTTCTGGCAGTTCAACCTGCCCGGTGTAAAAGTCCGTTTATCCTTATTATTTCGGCTGGTTAGCACTGCCTTTGTACCTTGCGCCTATGAGTTTTGCAAACCCGGCATTTTTGTGGGCTTTGGCTGCTCTGGCCATTCCGGTTATCGTACATCTGTTCAGTTTCCGCCGGACACAGCGGGTGTACTTTTCTTCCAATCGTTTTTTGCGGCAGGTACAACAGGCTACCGCTTCACGGCAAAGACTTAAACACCTGCTGATCCTTGCATCGCGGTTGCTGTTTCTTTTCTTTTTGGTGATGGCCTTTGCGCAGCCCTTCATTCCAGCGGAACAGCAGGTGTCGGATATGCGATCTGTTTCGGTTTATATCGACAACTCGCTGAGCATGTCGGTACCTGTGAGCGAAAAAGAAAGGGCACTTGATGCAGCCATTCAGTATGCGCGCCAGCTTGCCGATGTGTTTCCGCCCGATACACGGTACCGGTTGTTCACCAACGATTTCGCGCCTTTTTCCAACACGGCAAAATCGAAAGCAGAGTTTACCGATTTACTGGCCGGCATCCGGCTGTCGCCGGTAAGCCGCTCGCTGAAAGAAGTTGTCCGGCGCATGCAGGATGCAGGCGCAACGGGCGATTATTACCTTTTCTCCGATTTTCAGAAATCTACCACCGGTGAGACGGGCCCTGATGTGTTTGCCGACACAACCCGCAATGTGTATATGATGTTGCTGCCGCTGGAATCGGTTAACAATGTGTATGTAGATACTGCCTGGCTGGACAATCCTTTTATTATAGAGGGCGAGCGCAACGCACTGCATGTACGGATACGCAATACCGGAAATCGGACAGCTGAACAACTGTCGGTAAAGCTGCTGGTTAACGACGTGCAGTCGGGTACCACACTGGTTACAATTCCTGCCCACGGGTCAGTTCAGGTAACTTTTAACCTCCCATCGGCACTGACTGCCTTCAGCCGGGCTGAAATTCGTTTTAACGACTATCCGGCCACATTCGATAACCAGTTATTTACCGCACTTAACAGCTCGGAACGCATCCGCGTAGCTGAGATCAGGGAAAACAATGCCACGCGATATGTCTCAACGGTTTTTGGTAACGCAGATGTTTTTTTGTTTCAATCCTTTGCCACAGCCAATCTGAATTTTGCAGCGATACAGTCGGCCGACATGGTTGTGCTTAATGAAGTGACCAATCCTTCGGCTTTGCTTATCCAGGCGTTGCGCACCTATGTGCGTGGCGGAGGCACCCTGCTGATTATACCTTCGCCCCGGCAGGTACCTGAGCCTTTGCTTGCCCTTACCGACAGGCCACTGACAACAGTTGCAGATAACGAGAAGCTGGAAATACAGATGCCCGATTTTCGGAGTCCGTTTTTTCGCAGCATTGTTGAAGATGGCAACAACCGGCTGGTATTATTTCAGGCAAAGCGGATACTGGACTGGGGCAGCGACCGCGCGGCCTTACTGAAACTGAAAAACGATATGCCCTTGCTTTCGCGCTTTCGTCAGGGTAGTGGTCAGCTGTTTTTGCTGGCCACATCGCTCCAACCCGATTACACCGATTTCGGTACACACTTTTTATTTCTCCCGGTTATGTACCGCATGGCTGTTTCGGGCAAAAAAACACAGCTGAAACTTTACTACACACTTTCGGAAACGCGTGTTACGTTGCGTACTGACGACATGGCTGAAACAGCGACCATCCGATTAACAGGGGAACGGGAGTTTATACCCGATCAATACATGCAGGCCAACAGGGTTATGCTGGAATTACCGCGCTTTGTACTGACCCCCGGTTTTTACTATGCCTTGCATCCTACCGATACGCTTGCTTTACTTGCCTTTAATCCTGATAAGCGGGAATCCGAACTGGAACAACACAACGAAACATCACTGAAGAAAGAGCTGGGTAATCCACCGCACGTGCGGTTTATTGCGGGTACCACCACCGTGGACTTCGGAAAAGCTTTTCGGGCTCAGTATTTGGGCAAGCCGTTGTGGAGGTATGCACTTGCTTTGTCCCTGATTTTTCTGCTGACGGAAATATTGCTTGTCCGTTTCTGGCCATGAAAGGCAGTTCATGAAAAAAGTTGTTTCTTTGCCTGTGCAAGCCTATGAAGATTCTCATTCAGTCGGCCAAAATACTTGATCCCAACTCTGAAGCACATCAAAAGGTTAAAAATGTGTTGATTGAAAGTGGCCGCATCACAGAAATAAGCACCAGAACATACGAGGCCGACCGGGTCATTGAAGCGGAAGGGATGATACTCAGCCCGGGATGGTTTGACCTGGGCGTACAGTCGGGTGAGCCGGGAGCTGAACAAAAAGAAGACCTTGAATCGCTGACCCAGGCCGCCATGGCCGGGGGTTTTACCGAGCTGGCTGTCTTGCCGAATACTCAACCGGTGGTTCAGACCAAAGCCGATGTGAATTACTTTCTGCGGGGCAATGCCGGGAGGCTGGTGCAGTTGCACGTACTGGCAGCCGTAACACGCAACACCAAAGGAGAGGAGTTTACCGATATGATGGACCTGCATTATGCAGGAGCAGTCGGATTTACGGATGGCCTGAAAACCATCTGGAACACAGATATCTTTCTTAAAACATTGCAATACCTCCAGGCCTTTAATGGTCTGCTCATAGACCATCCGGAAGACATCTGGCTGAATTTGTACGGGCAGATGGACGAAAGCCCTGTTAGTGCCCGGTTGGGGTTAAAAGGCATGCCCGCGCTGGCCGAGGAGATTGCCCTGAGCCGAAATATAAAACTACTGAACTATTGCGGAGGGCGGCTGCATGTATCCCGCATCTCTACTGCCCGGGCAGTGAGCCTGTTACGTGCTGCGCGAAAGAGCCTTCCGGTATCCTGTGATGTGGCGGCTTACCAGCCCATCCTGGATCATACCTTGCTTGAGACGTTTGACACCAACTACAAGGTATATCCGCCATTACGCGGGAAGCGGGACAAAGATGCGTTGATTCGCGGACTGCAGGATGGGACCATTGATGTAATCTGTTCGGGCCATGTGCCGCAGGACGAAGAGAGCAAGCAGGTGGAGTTCGATCATGCTGAGCCCGGCATCATTAGCTTGCAAACAACCGGAAGTAATCTTGCTGTAATGGCATCCGAGGTGGCCTGGGAGTTGTTGATTGAAAAAATTGCTGTCAATCCGCGAAAAATTTTAGGACTTCCGCAACCCGTCATACAGCCTGGTGAAAAAGCAAACCTAACGCTGTTCGATCCCCATGCCGAATGGGTGCTGGATGAAAAAACCAATAAAAGCAAATCAAAGAACTCGCCCTGGTGGGGCAAGAAGCTGAAAGGCAGAGCAGTGGCAGTTTTTAACAATGGCCGTTATCGTGTTTTTGATTAAATGTTTCGCAGCCTGGTTATCATAACATTCAAATACGGGGTACTCACAGCCTTGCTGGGTTTGTCCTTTCTCATCGGCATGTATTACCTGGGCCGCCACCCGCTGCTTGTTTCGCCTTTTCTTGATGTTCGCATACCGCTATACGCCATATTTATCTTTTTTGCTCTGCGCGAGTTTCGCGACTACCAGCAGGGAGGGGTGCTTTATTTTGTACAGGGCATGGCAGGCAGTACCTTATTGGTGCTGTGGGCAGCCCTGATCGGTGCGGCAGCACTGTGGCTTTTTGCACATCTGCAAGGAAACTTTGTGGTTCAATACGTTCAGAAAACCATGGAATACCTGAAAAGTTTCCCCGAAGAAGATATTCAGCGCATCGGAAAGGATGTTTATGAACGTAATCTGGAGCTGCTTCCTGCGACTAATGCAGCACAACTGGCATCGCTGTACCTGGCACAAAGCCTGGTTATCGGCCTGTTGGTGGGAGTTGTCATGGCGGTGATTCTCAGAAAACCATCTAAAACCTGAAATCATATGGAAGAACAAACAAAATCAGCACCCACGGTTATGTCGGTAGGCATCAGGTGGGGCGTTGTCAACGCACTTGTTTCGATTGCTTTTTTCATCGTTCTGGTTATTGCCGGGCTCAATGCCTTTGATAACAAGTGGGGGTGGATTGGATCCGGTTTCACCATTGTACTGCTGGTGCTGGCACATAAAGCTTTTAAAGACCAGGGCGATGGCTTTATGACCTATGGCCAGGGAGTAGGCATTGGTTTCTGGATGAGCGTGGTTGCAACGGTCGTTGCCGGGCTTTTTACTTACGTATATGCCAATATTATTGATCCGGCTACCATGGAAAATTTCTTCGAAGCACAGCGCATGCAAATGGAAGAGCGCAATACACCAGATGAGCAGATTGATATTGCCATTGAGTGGACAAGGAAACTGTTCTGGGTATTTTATGTGATCGGAGGTGTTGTAGGCGGCCTGATACTGTCGCTGATCGTATCTATTTTTACACAAAAGAGGAATCCGGCACCCCCGTTTTAGCATAACCGTAACTTTTATCAGATTTGCATACAGGTTAAGGTGGCATGACGCAGCTTTCCATCATCATACCGGTTTACAACGAAGCCGAATCTTTGCGCGAGTTGAGCGAATGGATAAGCCGCGCATTGCAGCCACACGGTTTTACGTATGAGGTGATATTTGTAGATGATGGCTCAACAGATAGCTCGTGGGAGGAGATTAAAAGTCTCAGTGAAAGTGATGGCCGACTAAAGGGTATACGTTTCAGCCGCAATTATGGTAAATCGGCAGCGTTGCAGACGGGTTTTCGCGCAGCTACAGGCAGGGTGGTTGTTACGCTTGATGCCGATCTGCAGGACAGCCCCGATGAGATACCTGCGCTATACCGCATGATTACCGAAGAAGGGTACCACCTGGTTTCAGGCTGGAAGAAAAAGCGAAAAGATCCGATAAGTAAAACTATCCCTTCGCGGTTTTTCAATTTTGTAACCCGCAAAATATCGGGTATTCCTATTCATGATTTTAACTGTGGACTTAAGGCATACCGCAGCGAAGTGGTGAAAAGCATTTCGGTGTATGGCGAGATGCATCGCTATATCCCGGTTATTGCCAAATGGGCCGGCTTTCATAAAATTGCCGAGAAGGAAGTGAAGCACTACGAGCGCAAATACGGATACAGCAAGTTTGGTTTCGAGCGCTTTGTGCGTGGCTTTCTGGATCTGCTCACCATTATGTTTGTAGGTCGCTTTGCCATGCGCCCCATGCACTTCTTTGGTACACTGGGTATTCTGTCATTTCTGGTGGGTTTTTTGTTTACGGCTAAGTTGTTTTGGGATAAAATATACGCCATTTACTTCTCGGGTACACCCCTCAGACGCGATATTACCGAACAACCATTGTTTTATCTCGCTCTGGTAGCCGTCATCATAGGTGTGCAGCTATTTGTTACCGGCTTCCTGGCCGAGCTTATTACCCGGCAATCGCTTTCCAAAAAAGATTATCTCGTTGCCGAGAAAGCCGGTTTTACCGAAAAAGAAAATATCATTCGCGTTGCTTGAGGTTATTTAACGGCAGGGTTACGGTAAATTCACTGCCTTCACCGTATTGCGATTTCACCGACACTTTGCCGCCCATTTTCCGGCATATCTCATGAACAATGTATAAACCAAGCCCTGAACCTTCGCCATGCGCATGCGCACGGTAAAACATGGTAAAAAGATTTTTTACATGGTCGTCTTCAATACCGATGCCGTTGTCGGCAACAGTTAAAGTCCAGTGTGTTTTATTTTTATCTGCTTCAATGCGAATGTAGGGCTCAGGCTTTGCCGGATCATAATATTTAACGGCATTGCTGATGAGATTAGACAAGATAATCTGCAAGCGGTTCCGGTCGGTTTCAATTGTAAAACTTTCGGGTATAAGGTTTTCAATTTTCTGTTTGCCGAAATCTTTCATGTGATTCAGCTGGGCGAGTACTTCCTGAACCAACAGGCAAGGATACACCGTTTCGTAGCTTACCTGCAGGCGCATGTTGCGCGAGTGATTAAGGATGTCGCGGATAAACTCATCGAGCTTCTTCACGCGGTTCTTAATCAGTGAAATGATGTGTGTCTTCTCTTCTTCATTTTTCGAGAGATCATATACATTAATCAGGCCAAGAATGGAGCTAAGCGGTGCGCGCAGATCGTGCGAAACACTGTAGGCAAACTGGTCGAGTTCGGCATTGGCTTGTGAAAGTTGTTCGTTTTGCTGCGTGAGCAGTTGTTCTGAACGAAAATTTACTTTGATAAGAAAGTAAATGATGGATACACAGGTAATAAATGATATTGTAACGTTGATGGTAAGGTAGAGATGGGCCATTTCTGCAGGCACTACCTCTCGTTTTACCAACGATGTATCGGTCCAATAGGCTATCAGAAAAAGCGCAAGGCTGATAAGGGTGAACACCAGGGCCATAAACCTGAAGCGATAGCCAAAAAGAGCAAAGGCTGTCAGGCTGGTGCAGATGAAGTAAGTATAAATACCGGTATAGTGCGGGTCGTTGTCGGCAAAAAGGAAAATGGTGGCATTTATAATCACCATAAACACTATACTTGCGGCACAAAACTTTCTGAGGCGGTTCAGCAGCAGGGTCAGTGCGCCACCTCCTATTGCCAGTAGGTAATATACTTCGTTTCCGCGGATGCCGGTAATCTGGTCGATGGTTATGTAAAACAAACCCACTACCATAGCCAGCAAGGCCAACCCGCCCCTTAAAACTGCTGTTTTATACTCCAGGTGTGAGGTAATGGGGGGGGGTCCTAGTAAAATGGAAATCCAGCGCGACCTGCGGTACATTGCACTTGTTTAAGAAAACGCCTGCTATCAAAGATAAGATACCATTGCCATTTGTAAAATAAGGTTAAAGTTTTTCAGTAAGTATCGCCAAAAAGGTTTTGACTGCTTCCACATAATTTCCAACCCTGATGTTCTCGTTTTCGGCATGCTGGTTGTTGTCGGGGTTGACCGTTGGAACAGCCACCGCAGGAATACCCAGTGTAATGACAAACGGAGATATGGGGATGGATCCGCCCGTCATGCGGATACGTACCGGTTCCTTGCCGAATGCGCGAACCATAGCACGGGTCAGCCATTTTCCGGTTTCTGAATCAAAGGGGGTTTGAAAGGGACCATAAGCCACATTATACCGGATAGCAGCAATGCGGTTATATTGAAGTCGCTCTTCTTCCGTAGGCTCGCGGTCAATCAAGTAGTAACCCTGTTGAATGATATGATTTTTTATTAATCCTATCAGCCGTTCGGCATCGCTGGAGGGAACCAGACGAATATCCATTTCAGCCACCGCTTTATCGGGGATGAGCGTGCGTGCTTCGTTGCCGATGTAGAGCGCATTCATCCCGCGTATGTTGAGCGTGGGATATTGTAAGGATTCCTGAAAGTTATCACCAATTTTATCCGGTTCGGCTATGCCCAGAAATTTTTTGATCACCTGCTCATCATCGGGTACCTGTCTCAGGATGGCTTTTTCTTCCTGGGTAAGTTTCACACCATCATAGTATCCGGGTATCGTTACCCGTCCGTCTGCATCCTTCATCGAAGCCAGGAGTTGTGCCAGGCGCATGGCCGGGTTGGGGGTGTAGTTGCCATAGTTGCCGCTGTGTACAGGTTGGCGCGGTCCGTACACCGTCAGGGTCATCTCACAAATGCCGCGCGCACCAAAACTTAAAGTAGGCTCGTTGGAAAAATGCCGTGGTCCGTCAAAAATGATGAGCATGTCTGCGGCCAGTTCATTCCGGTATTTTTTTACTGCTTCCGGCAGATGCGGTGAACCGAGCTCTTCCTCAAAATCCATGATCACTTTGAGGTTGTAATTGGGCTCGGCTTTCATTTCCTGCAAGGCATCGAGCGCAGCCAGAAAGGCCGCCACGGGTCCCTTGGCATCCGATGTCGCGCGGGCAAATATGCGCCAGTCGGGCCGGTAACCTTCATACAGCAGTTCGTAGGGGATGATTTTCCAGTTGTCTTGTTCATCTTTTTCCTTAAGCACAGGCTTCCATGGGCTCTCCTGGTTCCATTTTGAAGGGTCAACAGGTTGTCCGTCCAGTTGCAGGTATATCAACACAGTTTTTGTGGCTTTTTTTGCAGGCCGTTGGGCCAGCAGCAGCGGAACGGTGGGGGTGTTGAGCCGTTGTGTAGTGAATCCGCGATTTTTAAAAGCCGCTTCGCACCATTGTACGTTCTTTTCTATGTCCTCCGGATAGTGCGCATCATTGGGCAGGCTCAGCAGGTCGTAAAATAATTTAAACGACTGCACTGCATGTTTTGTGGCAATCTCATCGAGCGAGGGTTGTTTTTTCTGGGCAGAGGCAACAAGGGCGAATACCAGCAACGTGTGAAAGAACAGAAATCGTGTCATCATTTTTTAACGGTTTTCAAATACTTCTCAGGCAAAATAAATCCCATGCTTTCGGCACACCAGAATATGGTTACGATGTAATAACGCGAGCCATCGTAAAACAACTGGATGCTGTTGATGCCCCGGTTGGTTACGGGGCCATCGGCTGTGTCGCGGGTTTCGTAGGTGCTGAACAAATGCGTAACCGTACCAAACTGTTCGGTTACACGGTGCAACTCGCGTTCATAAAAACCTGTGGGTACGCGGCTGCCGAACAACTCAACATATTGTTCCGGGCTTAGGGTGCGTAGTGCAGGTTGTCCTTGTTGATTTTTAACCGTGGGAATAAGCCGGGCCTCGGGCGCAAACAAAAATTTAAACCGTTCCCAGTTGCGGGTTTCGCCCGGGCCACCGGAAATGACGCCATAAAGGGCACTGATAATGGCATCAACCGACTGCACATCGGCCTGATAAGGCGACTGTGCACGAGCCGATAAAATAAAAACGGGCAGCAGATAGAGTAATCTCTTCATGGCGGTTATTTTGCGCGGAAGGTAGCAAATCCTGCCACATCAGCGAAACCATTCATCCTGCTTACATTTGCGCATGCAGCCTGTGCCAAAGTTTTCCATCATCATCCCTGTATACAACCGGCCGGAAGAGTTGCGCGAATTGCTGGAAAGCCTCGCCCGGCAAACCTATACCAACTTTGAAGTGCTGGTGGTAGACGACGGCTCAACGGTGCGCAGCGATGAGGTGGTGCAGCAGTTCAGCGACAAGTTGCACATACAGTATTTGTTTAAACCCAACTCGGGTCCCGGGCCAAGCCGTAATCTGGGCTTTGAGCATGCACGCGGAGAATATTTTGTGGTGTTTGATTCCGATTGCATAGTGCCTGCCCATTATCTGGAGGTGGTAAACCAGGCCCTGCATAAAGATCCGTTTGATGCCTGGGGTGGTCCTGATCAGGGGCATCCGTCATTTACACCGCTGCAGCAGGCCATGGCCTTTACCATGTCGGCAGGTGTTACCACAGGTGGTATACGGGGCAGTGGGCATGAAGAAAACTTCCAGCCCCGCAGCTTTAACATGGGCATTTCGCGCAAGGTGTGGGAAGCAACAGGTGGCTTCCGGTTTTCGCGGTTGGCCGAAGACATAGAGCTGAGCATTCGTATGCGCAAGGCAGGTTTCCGGATAGCGTTAATAAAAGATGCTTTCGTTTATCATAAGCGCAGAACAACACTGAGTCAGTTTTTCAGGCAGGTGGCCAACTTTGGCAGGGGCCGTGTGCAGGTAGCAGTTGCCCATGCCGGAGCGATAAAAGCTGTACACTGGCTGCCTGCTCTGTTTCTGGCCGGACTAACCGGCATGCTGGTGATGCTGATCTTCGATAGAGCCCTGTTTGCAATTGCTTTCATTTTGCTGATGATGTTTCTGATAACCGTGGCATGGAAAGCTTTTACCACAACTTCTAGTTTGGCGGTTGCATTGCTCTCCGTGCCGGCAACCCTTGTTCAGCTTACGGGTTACGGCTATGGCTTTCTAACGGAATGGGTTAAATCTTACATCTTAAACAGAAGGGGATAAGCAGTCAAAACCCGCTGATTATTTTGATTTTACCATTTTTTTGTTCAATATTGACCAAAACCTGAACCAAATCTTTCATGAAATCTGTCTTGTTGCTGGCTTTATTTCTGGCATGGGCGGCCATGGACGGCTATTCGCAACCGGCAAACGGATCGGAACTGGAACCTGGTTATTATGTAGTGGTGGCAGCGTATGCTGCAACCAGGGAAGATTATGCCAGCCGTTTTACAAAGCAATTACAAGACACCGGGTTTACGGCACAATACGGATTTAACACACAAAAAAATCTTTACTTTGTTTACCTGAGTTACCACACCGATTTAAGGTCTTCGCTGGTAGAGATGAAAAAAGTGCGCGACCAGGGAAGGTTTACCGATGCATGGGTTCGGGTGGTATCCGGTGTAATTGCGCCACAGCCGGGGCCGTCCAGCCAACCGGCAGTAAGTCCGCAGCTCGTACAAAAGCCGCAACCTTTGGCACAACCTGAACCGGAAGAAATTCCTGCTGCTGAAGACAAGGCTGTTAAACCTGAACCGGAAGAAGTACCTGCCCTTGAAGAAAGGGAAGAAAAAATCATTCAGCACCCTGTGATGACTTTGGGCAATACCGAAGTGTTTATCAGTCTTTTTGATGCCACTACAAACCGGGTGATTGACGGAGAAGTACAGGTGATAGACACCGAACGCAACCGCCTTATTACAAAAGTAAAGGGCAATGAGTACCTGATGTTGCCCGATCCGAAAACACAGTCTGGCCGGTTGACGCTCATAGCCGAAGTATTCGGATACCGCAAACAACAGGTTGAGATTAACTATCCGCTTCCCCTGAAAGATACCGTAAAGCCACATATTGATTTGATGGGAACCACCCTTGCGGTTTTATTTGATATGGTGCGCTACCGCAAAGGTGATGTGGCAACGTTATACAACGTATATTTTTTCAACGATGCAGCTATTATGATGCCGGAGTCTAAATATGAGCTCACACAGTTACTGGAGATGATGAAGGAGAACCCGCGTTACCGCATCCGGCTGCATGGGCATACCAACGGAAATTATCACGGCAAAATCATATACCTCGGACCGGATAAAAATTTCTTTTCACTGGCCGGTGCGCGTGAAAGAATAGGATCAGCCAAAGATCTTTCCTATGAAAGGGCTCAAACCATCAAAGAATACCTGATGGCCAACGGTATTTCCGGCGATCGGATTGAAATCAAAGCCTGGGGTGGCAGGCGGCCGCTGTACGACCGACACGGTGTTCATGCGCGCAGAAACGTACGGGTAGAGGTGGAAGTGCTGGAAGATTAGCATAATATTCCGTTAATCTGCGCTTCATCATTTGTTAATATGCCCCGTTTCGCCATATTCGGCCAAAACTTCCGGCCATGAAACGGGTGCTGTCCAGTTTTTTTCTCATCATCAATTACAAAACCCTTATCGTTACTGTGCTTTCAGTAGTTTCTACGTATGTATGCTTTCATTTCGGCCTCACGGCTAAGTTTCCCGATATGCTGGTAGGCGTGGCCATTGTGTTTCCCGTAGTGTTTTCCATCGGCTCGGCTTACAACCGCAGGGAAACGGCCCTGCAGCGCCTCTCGGATTTCAAAGGACATGCTATCGCGTTATATTACGCAACACGCGACTGGACAGCCGACAAGAGCAACGACCTGCCGCAGCGTGCACGCAAACTTATAGCCGACCTTACGCAACTGATGCGTACGATGTTTTTATCCACCCAGCGCACGGCCTGGCAAAAAAATGAAAGTGAGATCTACAGGTTGTTTTCCGAGTTGTCGAAACTTACCATGGAGTTGCGCTACTTCGGGGTGCAAAGCGGGGAGATATCGCGGGTGAGCCAGTATGTAAGCAAAATGATCATCGCCTTCGATAACCTGAAGATCATTCATGCCTACCGCACGCCTGTAACCCTGCGCGCTTACAGCAAGGTGTTTATTTACATTTTTCCGATAATCTACGGACCTTACTTTGCCAGCACGTTCGATGATTACTCGGCCCAGTTGGAGTATGTTATGCCGGTGCTGTACAGCTTTATCCTTGTGAGTCTGGACAACATCCAGGATCATCTTGAGCATCCGTTTGATGAGGTAGGTGAAGATGATATCCGTATTGATGACCGGGAGATTGTTGAACTGATGGATTAACGAAAACTTCGTTAGCGGCCAGATAGCCTGTAACTGAAGGACACTGTTTATGGCGTGGTCTTTACTGATTCAATATTTTCAATATCTCTCCAGCTTAAACCCCTTCAAGGCCAAAAAATAGCCAGGGTCGCCCGGTCGGTCCATATCGTAATAACGACTATTGTTCATAGCCCTGACCATCGCGGGGCGCTCCATGTCATTTGGCATAAGCCACACTGCGCTTCTCGCGGATAACGGTAACCTTTATCTGCCCCGGGTACTGCATGTCGCGTTCAATTTTCTGTGAGATTTCAAAACTCAGCTGGCTGGCGCGCTCATCGCTTACCTTTTCGGCATCCAGTATTACGCGCAGCTCGCGGCCGGCCTGAATGGCATAGCACTTCTCCACACCTTCGAAACTCATGCCCAGTTCCTCCAGGTCTTTCAGCCGCTTGATGTATTGCTCAATCACCTCGCGTCTTGCCCCTGGTCGTGCACCGCTCACGGCATCGCATGCCTGCACGATGGGCGCGATGAGGCTGGTCATTTCTATTTCATCGTGGTGGGCGCCTATGGCGTTGCACACCACGGGGTGTTCTTTGTATTTCTGGGCCAGTTCCATGCCCACCAGCGCATGGGGCTTTTCCAGTTCTTCGGGCCATACTTTGCCGATGTCGTGTAGCAACCCGGCGCGTTTGGCTTGCTTTACGTTCAGGCCCAGTTCGGCCGCCATGATGGCGCACAGGTTGGCCACTTCGCGCGAGTGCTGCAACAGGTTTTGCCCGTACGAGGAGCGGTAGCGCATGCGGCCTACCAGTTTCACCAGTTCGGGGTGCATGCCGTGGATGCCCAGTTCAATAACGGTGCGCTCGCCAATCTCCACAATTTCGTCTTCGATGTTTTTGGTGGTCTTGGCCACGATTTCTTCAATGCGCGCAGGGTGTATGCGGCCGTCCTGTACGAGGCGGTGCAACGAGAGCCGGGCAATTTCGCGCCTCACCGGGTCAAAGCCCGAGATGATGATGGCTTCGGGGGTATCGTCTACAATCAGCTCTACACCGGTGGCGGCTTCGAGGGTGCGGATGTTGCGCCCTTCCCGGCCTATGATTTTTCCTTTGATGTCATCGCTTTCCAGGTTAAACACCGACACACAGTTTTCGATGGCGTGTTCGGTGGCGGTGCGCTGGATGGCCTCCACCACAATCTTCTTTGCCTCTTTGGTGGCGGTGATCTTGGCCTGCTCCATGATGTCTTTAATGTAGGCAGAAGCCCGCGCCTGTGCTTCTTCCTTCAGCGAGGCAATGAGCTGCTCGCGCGCCTCTTCGGCTGTGAGGCGCGAAATGTTTTCCAGTATCTGTATTTTCTGCTGGTTGAATTTTTCCTGCTCTTCCCTGCGTTTCTTTACGATTTCCAGTTGTTGCTGCAGGTTTTGCTGCAATTCGTTCAGCTCGGCTTCCTTGCGTTTTACCTGCTCCAGTTCGCGGCTTACCTGCTGTTCGCGCTGCTTTACCTTTTGCTCGTTGCTGATGATGAGGTTTTTTTTGCGGTTGGCCTCTTCCTCAAACTCGGTTTTCATTTTGAGGATTTTCTCCTTGGCCTCAAGAATTTTGTCCTTCTTCAGGTTTTCGGCAGCAATTTCGGCTTCCTTCAGGATGAGCTGGGCTTTTTGTTCCAGTTCCTGCTGCCGGCGCTTCAGTTTGCGTTTATAAAGAAGGTGTCCGAAAAGAAAGCTTAATCCGGTGGTAGCCATGGCGGCTATGCCGGTAACTACCCATATCAAACTGTGTTCGCCCATATCACAAAGCGTTTAAAGTGAAACACTTGTCCGGAACGGGCGGAGGCGGATTAAAGAATGGACTGGGAAACGAGGTTGCTCAGGTGGTTTACTTTTTCCATGAGCGCCTGGTCGAATGCATGCTGCTTCTCTTCGGAAGTCATTTTTTCTACCAGGCTGTCGAAGGCCACCATGGCCAGTAAGTCCTGTTTATCTTCTATGCCGAACTGGTTTCTGTAAGCTGCTATGCGTTCGTTGATTAGCCGGCCCGCCAGTCTAACCTTTTCTTCATCCTGAGGTTTAACCTTCATAGGGTACTCGCGGTCGGCTATTTTTATACGTATGGACAATTCTTCCATCTTTTCGGCTTACAGGTTTATCGGCTTAAATACGCTATACATCTGTCGATTTCCCTGATATAGTCGTCAACTTTTTTCTTTAATTCCGAAGTGCTTCCGTCTTCCGAACGTAAATTGTCGACAAGTTTAGCGATTTTTGCCTGATTTCTGAAATACTCCAGTTGTTCTTCCCGGCTGCCCAGCAAATGGCGCAGCTCCAGGTTCTCGGTCTTTAGCCGGCGTATTTCGTCCTTCAGGCGTTTATGTTCGTTAACCAGTACCGCTATCTTCCGTTCCAGCGCGGTAAAGTGGGTTTTTATAATTTCCTGATCCATGCGGTTTTTATTTTCGAATTACAGCGCCCAGTTGCTGCTCGCAGGCATGCATCAGGCGCTGCATGGTTTGGTCTATTTCTTCGTCCGTCAGGGTTTTGGTTTCATCCTGCAGAATGAAACCGAGCGCGTAAGCCTTTTTCCCTTGCGGAATTTTTTCGCCCTCGTACACGTCAAAAACCAGTATTTCTTTTATCAGCCGGTTTTCGGTGCCGAAAATAAGGTCCTGAATCGCTTCAAACTTCACGTGCTTATCAAGTACCAGCGACAGGTCGCGCCTTACTTCGGGGAAGCGGGGCACCTCCCTGAACACGAACATAGGATTTGCATGCCGGAAAAGCAAGGCGCTATTCAGTTCGGCATAAAGTACTGGCTGTTTAATACCCAAATATTTTAAGATAGCCGGGTTTACCTTGCCGGCAACGCCCAAGGGTGCATGTTTTGTGGATAACTCAATGCCGTATTCAAAACGTGCGTCATTGATTTCACGCTGGCGCACCTCACGAACCCCGATTTTTTCAAGTACATCGTGAACGTGCTGAGCCAGATCGTACCAGCTTGCCATGCGCGGTGGCCGCTGCCAGTTCTCTGCTTCGGTAAG
Source organism: Cyclobacteriaceae bacterium (assembly GCA_036787955.1). GTDB lineage: Bacteria > Bacteroidota > Bacteroidia > Cytophagales > Cyclobacteriaceae > UBA2336. The sequence goes on along the minus strand of DAIQOI010000005.1, from coordinate 10,111 downwards.
GCCGGTGAGGTACAGCGCAAGCCGCTCTTCCTCGAAGTACTTACCGGCCTTTTTACCATAAATTTTTCCGAACTCAAACAGTTTGAGGTCTTTCTGCTTGCGGTTGATGTTGTAGGCACACACTTCCAGGCCGGTAAAAAGCAGGGTCTGCCGAAGAATGCCCTGGTCTTCACTGAGTTTGTTGAGGATCTCCACGGGCTCGCTGCCAAAATCCAGATTGAGCTTCTGCTGCCAGGCTATCTGCGTAAGCGAGTTGGTCCATATTTCATAAAAGCCATTACCGGCCAGCATTTCGCCAATCGCCTTCCGGAATTTGTCGGGACTGTTAACCGGAAATTCCGACAGGTAGCCGCTGGAGGTATGCGCCTTCAGCGCAATGTTGTCGAAGCCATGGATGCGCAGTATCTCTTCTATTACATCGGCTTCCTGTAGTACATCTACGCGGTAAGGTGGTATGCTTACAGTATAACTTTCTGATGCAGCTTCTGTAATGTCGATATCCAGTCGTTTTAAGATGGCAAACGCTTCTTCGCGGGGAATTACTTTGCCGATGAGGCGGTTAACGTTTTTGTCTTTAACGGGGATGATGCGGTTCGGAACGGGATGCGGATACACATCGGTGATTTCGGACGAGATGGTGCCGCCTGCAATTTCTTTTATCAGCATGGCTGCGCGTTTCAGGGCATACACGGTGATGTTCGGATCGGTGCCGCGTTCGAAGCGGAAGGCAGCATCGGTTTTCAGGCCGTGGTGCATAACGGTTTTGCGCACGTACGCAGGCGAGAAGCAGGCACTTTCCAGAAATACATGGGTGGTGGTTTCGGTAATGCCTGAGTGCTTGCCGCCAAATACGCCTGCTATGCAAAGACCTTTTTCTTCATCGCATATCATCAGGTCGTTGGCGGTGAGCCTACGCTCTTTCCCGTCAAGGGTAACGAACGGTGTTCCTTCCTTCAGGGTTTTAACGATGATGTGCTTTCCGGCAATGGCACCGGCATCGAAGGCATGTAAGGGCTGGCCGGTTTCGTGCAGCACAAAGTTGGTGATATCAACAATGTTGTTGATGGGTGTAAGGCCGATGGCTAGCAGTTTGTTTTTCAGCCAGTCGGGCGATTCGCTAACCTTTACATCGCTGATGGTTACGCCCGAATAGCGGATGCATGCCTGCGGGTTTTGAATGGTTATCCGAATGGGATAAGATTCATTATCAACTGCAAAGGCATCGACCGATGGCCACAGCAGGTCGCGATTAAGAACGGCTTTCAGGTCGCGCGCCACACCGATGTGGGAGGCGGCATCGGCCCGGTTGGGGGTAAGCCCGATTTCAATGCGAAAGTCCGAATACGGCTTGAACAATTGGGCCACGGGTGTGCCGTTGGGCAGGGTGGTGTTCAGCACCATGATGCCCTGGTGGTTGTCCGATAAACCGATTTCATCTTCGGCACAAATCATTCCTTCCGATATTTCACCGCGTATTTTGGCGGTTCTGATGGTGAAGGGTTCACCTTTGAAGGGATGCAGGGTTGTACCCGGAAGGGCAACAACAACTTTTTGGCCGGCCGCCACATTGGGAGCGCCACATACAATGTGCAGGGGCTTGCCGGTACCGGCATCTACGGTAGTGAGCGAAAGTTTATCGGCATTGGGATGTTTAACACAGGTAAGCACCTGGCCAATCACCAGTCCTTCGAGATTGCCTTTGATGGTGTGAAAAGGCTCGATGCCTTCTACTTCCAGGCCGGTGCTGGTTAATATGCGCGCCACTTCTTCGGGTGGTTCGGGCAGGTGGATGTATTCTTTCAGCCAGTTGTAGGATATGGTCATAACGGGTTCAAGGCCAAAAATACACAAACACAGACATTCGGTATTTGCTGCAGCTTAAGGTAATACATATTGTAATACTGCCGGGGTGCTGCAGGGGCTGCTGCAAATTATTTTTTATAGTTCATCTCACCGGCGCGGATAGGAATGGTTAAAAGGTTTTCGGGTGGTGGAAGGGGGCAGGAGTAGTTATCGTTGTAAGCACAATAGGGATTGTAAGCAAGGTTGAAGTCGAGCAGGATGGTGGAAGCGCCTTTCTCTTTTTTTACATCCAGGTAGCGTCCGGCACCGTAGGTCTCATGTGCGCTTGTTTCATCGCCAAAGGCCAGAAATAGTGTGCCGCGGTAAGGGCCCCTGTCTATGATTTCGAGGATGAGCAGTCGGTTTTCTTTTCCGTGCAGTTTAAACTCCGCATGGCCGTATTCGCGGTAGTGCTTTTCTTTCCCGTCGCTGGTGGGCAGGGTGATGATGTGTTTCTGGACGGATGGAATAAAACGGGCACGAATGCGGTACTTAGGGTCAACGGGAAAATAATTTAATCCTTTGAAGGCGCTGTCGCCCGCCACGGGCGATGTGGGATCGGTTCTGAACTGGTGGTCTTTTTCTGCGCGGTGTTTTTCTACGGTGCGGATATAGTCTTCATCCGTTTCTGTTCCGCCCCACAGGGCGTATAACAAAATGGCAAGTGCTGCAAGGCCTGTTACCAACCAAATAATTTTTTTCATAACCATCCTTCATCGGCAAAGCTAAGATAACTTTTACCTGCCACAATAATATGATCGAGCAGCTGGATGTCGAGCAGTTTGCCGCCTTCTTTCAGTTTGCGGGTTAAATCCAGGTCGGCCTGGCTGGGAGTGGCATTGCCCGAGGGGTGGTTGTGGGCAAGGATGATGTTAGCCGCACCGGCTTCGAGCGCATATTTGAAAATGATTTTAGGGTCTACATAGGTGGCGTGAATGCCTCCCAGGCTTACTTTGTGTTTCCGGATGAGTTGTGTGGTGCGGTTCAGCAGCAGTATCCAGAACTCTTCCTGTGGTTGGTCGAGTAGGTCGGCTTTTACTTCTTCAAAGGCCAGTGATGAATTGTTGATTTTTGGTTTTTCCTGCTTCGCAGTATCCTTTCTTCTGCGTCCCAGTTCCAGGGCACTGACGATGGCGATGGCTTTGGCTTCACCAATCCCCTTAATCTTCATCAGGTCAGCTACAGAAAGCCGGGCCAGTTCATCCAGGTTGTTATTCACAGAAAGTAAAATCTGCTTGGCCAGGTCCACTGCGCTTTGCGATGCCGTGCCGGTGCCGATTAAAACAGCGATAAGTTCGGCATCCGATAGGGATGATTTACCCTTCATGAGCAGTTTTTCGCGGGGGCGGTCTTCTTCAGCCCATTTTTTTATGTTCAGGAAGCCCGGATTGGATTTGTCCATGGCTAAAAATAAAAATTCCCGGCCAGCCAGGCTTCCGGGAAAGTATAGTAAAGAGGAATTTAAGCGATTACTTCAGTGAGTTTACAAAAGTAGCCAGGCGCGATTTCTGGTTGGCGGCCTTTTTCCAGTGGATGATGTTTTTCTTGGCCAGTTTATCCAGCATGCTGCTTACCTTCTTAAGTAACTCTTCGGCTTCGGTTTTGGAGGTTGTGGCTTTTAGTTTTTTTATGAAAGTACGGGTAGTTTTGTGCTGGTAGCGGTTGCGCTGCCGGCGGGCTTCGCTGGAACGAATGCGTTTTTCGGCCGATTTGTGGTTTGCCATACGATAGTTGTATTAAAAAGGACTGCAAAAGTAAGTGCTGCCTGCCGATTTGCCAAATTCTCTTCAATGGCCTTTTACCTCTTCGTAAAGCAGGTTCACATCGGGGTCAAACGTTACCCGGACAGGGCGCACTGCGCCCGGGAACCGGAAGGTGTGGGATTTGCCCGTCAACTGCATAAGTTTTCTGTGTTTTGTATTATCGGGCATTTCTATATCCGCTTCCAGGTTGAGCATAAACACCGGGCCTGACTGGGCCTGGGTTACGGTAATTTCCGTGTTTCCGCTCTGGTATTGCCAGGAGATCTGAAGACGGGGTATGGCGGTTTCGTACAACCACTGGCGAAAAAAGGTTTCCAGCTTCTGCCCCGAAACTTCTTCCATCACGTTTCGGAAATCTTCCGTCAGGGCGTTGCTTCCCCGGTAGCGGTTGTAGTAAGTGCGTACGCCTTGAAAAAAAACAGAGTCGCCCAGTTGCCGGCGCAGCATGTGCAACACCCAGGAGGCTCTTTCATATACATGCGGTGACAGCAGTTCGTTGTAGTTGCTGATGGTGGAATTCACAACGGGTGCGGGCGATTTTGCACAATGACGAATAACTTGCTGCCGGTCGCGCAGCATGCCTTCCTTTCTTCTTTCCGGCCCGTAGGTATGTTCCAGGTACACGTGTGTGAAGTAGGTGGCAAACCCTTCGCTCAGCCACACGTGGTGCCAGTCTTTTTCCGATGCCGAATTGCCAAACCACTGGTGAGCGATTTCGTGTGCGATAAGATTTTCCACCTGGCCCTTGCCGGTTACTGATCGTTCGAAGTAAAAAATTGTGTTGGCGTTTTCCATGCCGCCATAACGGGTTGTTGACTGTACGTTGGCGAGTTTCTGATAAGGGTAGGGTGCAATGAAGCGGTGAAAGAAGTCCAGTACCTTCACGGCCGGTGCATAGTCGGCAAAACCTTCGGCACGGTTTTGCGGATAGACCCATGCTTCAACGGGGATGTGATAAACCGAACCCAGATAAGCAGTAGCAAAGCGTGCCACACCAATTACCATGACTTTTGTGGGCAGGTCCACCTCTTCGCGCCAATGTGTGAGTTTCTGATTGGGCGAGAGGTAGCTTTCTTCCACACGGATGCCGTTGGCTACTACCTGATAATGTAAAGGTGCGATTACGATAAATTCAACGGCTGACTTATCGTATGGGTGATCGATGCAGGGCAGCCAGTGCCGTGCCCGGTCGGGCCAGTTGTCGGCAAAGAAGGTGCGCTCGCCATAACGGTTTTTGGAGATGATGAGCCCATCGGCCGGTATGCCGGCATACCTGATGGTAACTTCTGCTTCCTGACCGGCCTGTAGTTCAGCAGGGAATAAAATTTTTAATCGTCCGCTCCGGTGGTTGTAAATCAGTTGCCGGTTGTTCATCCGTACTTCATCTACCTGCATGCCTGTGTGCTGCGATTCTTCAATCAGGTCAAGCTCAATATCGCGTAGGGCTTTTTTTACAACAAATTTTACAGTGGCCTGACCGGCAATGCGATTGGTGGTGTCGTTCAGTTCCAGCCGGAAGATGTAACGCTTAATGTCAACAGCTTCGTTACGCGGATAATTATCGGCAGCCAGCGCAGCATGAAGAAATCCTGTTAGTACGAAGAGAATACGGAGCAGCATACCTAAACAATTTGATTGTAAATTACACGGTGTGAAACGGGCAGCAATAATTTTTATAGGCACTGGTTGTTTTGTTTTGCTGGGTGGCTGGGGCTTTCATGCCCACCGGCAGATTAACCGCCTGGCGGTATTTACCCTGCCTTCGCCCCTGATACAATTCTACAAAAAGCATATCGAATATATAACGGAAGCATCGGTTAATGCCGACCGGAGACGTTTTGCCGTACCCGATGAAGCAGCCCGGCATTACATTGACATTGATCATTATGGCGACAGCGCGGTGTGTACCATGCCCCGCAACTGGGAGGATGCCGTGGCCCTGTATAGTGAGGATACGCTGAAGACTTATGGGATATTGCCGTGGCATGTTCCGGTTGTGTATTACCGGCTGCGCGATGCATTTTTTGTGCGCGATGCCGAAGCAATACTTCGCCTTTCGGCAGATTTGGGGCATTATGTTGCGGATGCACATGTGCCGTTGCATACCACCAAAAATTACAATGGCCAGCTGACTGGGCAGGAGGGTATCCATGCCTTCTGGGAGTCGCGCATACCCGAGTTGCTGTCGGGGCAATACGACTATTGGGTTGGCAGGGCCAAATATGAAAGCAATGTGAAACAGCGGGTGTGGAATGCCATAGTTCATGCAAACCAGGCTGTGGATTCGGTGCTGCGTATTGAGCGTGGGCTATCGGAAAAATTTGGTGAACAGAAGTATTCATTTGAAACGCGCGGGCGCCAGACGGTACGGGTGTACAGCCGGGAGTTTGCGCTAGCCTATCATCAGGCACTGAACGGCATGGTAGAACGCCAGATGCGTGCGGCCATTAAAATGCTGGGAGACCTGTGGTACAGCGCATGGATTGATGCCGGTCAGCCTGATGTACAGTTGCTGCTGCATTACAAGCCTACAGCCCGGGAGCTGGAGCAGCGCAGAAAGCTGCTGGACGAATGGAAGGAAGGCAGGCTGAAGGTGCGGGAGCATGAGGTAGATTATTGAACGGCATTCACAGGGTGTTATACACATCATCTCGCTGCTGGTACGAAGAAGTTTCTTTTTCAGAAAGCCTCGGGTTGTACACGCCGGCACTATGCTTTCTGAACGGTGAGTAAAGCCAAAAAGAACTTTCGAACCTGCGTGCCCCCGGTTGGCACTGTTTTGTTACCGGTTTGCGAAAAATGAAAGATTTATATAGAGCAAAACGGGGTGGGCATGCTGCCAGTCCCAATAATCATTCTATGCCTGGTTTTTTGCCTTCCGCAATCTTTTTAAGGTGATTAAGGTTATAGTCAAATGCTTTCATCATTTCAGGTTTCATCCACAGCACTGCCAGTATGCGCATAATGGGGTTCGTGCCCATGTCGGCCTCGATGCCGGTGGTCACCTTGGTGCTGCTGCCTTGTGCCTCAAACGTGTACCAAGTTTTAGCGGTGCCTTGCTCCATAAAATCAAGATCCATTTTAACCGTTTTGTACGGAATGCTCTCGGTAATCGTCATTTTACCGCTACCCGATTCTTTACCTTCCCACTTATACACCGCGCCCACACCCGATTTGATTTCACCGTAGGTAACTTTCATAGTGCCTTTATACAGGCTATCCCAATACGACCAGGCCGGATGGTGATCCAGGTTGTTTACTTCATAAAAAACAACTGAATCAGGGGCAGCAATGACCAACGAGTGGGTAACGGTCATCTTTCGCGGAAGCATGAAACCAACTATCACCAGCACGAAGATCAGTGCGGCAATAATCATCAGGATTTTTTTAATCATGAGCGGATGGGTTAACCGGTATAAAGGTACTCTTTTTCATAAAAAAATATTTGAAAATCAGCTTTAAATTTTAAATCTTCGGAACAATTAACCCATACCAGCTATGAATGTACTTGCCAATCCCAACCTGGTTCATGTAAACTACGGCCTGCGCATTGCCGGTGGCCTGATTCTTTATTTTCTGGTGATGAAGTTTGCCGGTCTTTTGCATGTGGTCGAACTGCGGTTGTTAAACCTGTTCATACTGATTGCCGGAGTGTATTTTGCCCTGAAGAAATTTAAACACACCCATGGCGAACACCTGCACTATTTCCGCGCCCTTATTACCGGTGTGGCTACCGGTGCGATTGGTTCGCTGGTATTCGCTGCATTTCTGTTCATCTATGTGTCGTTTCTTGATCGCGATTTTATGCAATATCTTATTGAAAACGAGCCCATGGGCCGTTTTCTCAATCCCTACATCGCATCTTTTATTGTGGCACTCGAGGGCGTTTTTTCCGGTTTGCTGGTAACCTTCATCCTCATCAACTTTATTGATACGGACGAGCCTTCCGAAGGCTGATTGTTGTAACTGTTCTTCCCGATTTCCTGCTTCATCCTGATGTAGCAGAACGCTAAACTTTTTGCTCTTTGAAAAGAAGATTTCTTATGCGTTACGAAAAAATCAACAAAAAGCTTTTCATTGAAAACCGCAGGCGATTGGTGAAGTCAGTAAAGCCGGGCTCGGTGGTGGTGGTGAATGCCAACGACATCATGCCCGCCAATGCCGATGGTACCCTGCGCTTCTGCCGGAACAGCGACCTTTTTTACCCGATCGGTGTGGATCAGAAGAAACTATTTTGATCCTCTGTCCCGATTATCCCGATAAAAAATACCGCGAAGTATTATTCTTACGCGAGACCAACGAAACCATCGCCACCAGTGAGGGACATAAACTTACCAAAAAGGAAGCACGCGAACTGACCGGCATCTGAACGGTAGCAGGCGAGAATGGCATCCGCATTGATATCCGCGAGATTGTTGAGCGGATGGATTGATAATGGATTGATAATAAAACATCGGTTAACGACCAGATAACCGGTATCCGGCCACAATCTGCCAGCCACGGTTACGCAGTTTATATTCATAGTCGAAGCCCGATGCACTGCCGGATGGATTTTTGGCAATATTATTAAGCCCCAAAACATATCGCAGGCCGATATTGAAGTTTTTTAAATCCACACCCAGACCGCCAGACAGGGATAAATCCGCAGACGTTATGGTGTCCTTTACATCTGTTGATGTAGTTCCGGATGGACTTGTTGTTTCACCCTTTCCTGATAACAAATAGCTGAGTTGAGGTGCGGCCAGAAAATGTAATTGTTCTGTGGCATTGTAACGCAAAAAAACAGGAATCGAAACATAATTAAGACTGATGGTTGAAGATCCGACTTTTGCGCCTATGGAGTTGTAAAGTAATTCGGGCTGCAAACCGAATTGATCGGAGAATAAAAAACTGTAATAAAATCCGATTAAATATCCCGTACGCGTATCGGTTGTTGTTGAAACGCCAATAGGCCCAGTTACACCTGAGGTCATCTTGACATCCTGCTTCCATTGTGCAAAATTTAAACCTGCTCTCAACCCGCTGCTTATTTGCTGGGACGATGCCGGAAGAATAAGGAAAAAAAACAGGATAGAGATGGTTATACTTTTCATTGTCATGGCTGTTTAGGTTATGTTGTAAGTTAGAACTCTGTTAAATCAGTTAGCTTTTTCAAGTACCGTTAACGCCCAGTTTTTCTTCACGTTCCTTAACGGGTACTCGTACAGGTAGTACCCGTACACATGGGAGCCGATGGCAAATACGGCAAAACTGCCCGCTTCAAGGGGAAAGTTACCCTTCTCGGAAGCGGCAATCATAACTGCAAAAGGAATAATCTGCGTGCTTGCGATAACAGCCATGGCACCCTTTCTGCGTTTGGCAATGGCCTGTATATCGTGGATGGCTACTGGCTGACTGCCTATATGGATGGTATCGGTAAAAATCTTTTCCATCGTACCGGCAACTTTGCTGCCATTGGTGAGTTTGCACTTTACCCGGCTGCCTTCGCTGATGAGGATTCTATGTTTTTCTGAAGATTTCATGTTGTGCGAGAGGACAAGAAGTTTCTGGGCGATTACCGGAGAGGCACTCAACAGGCATGCTAAAATATGGGTTGTAAAATTTTTCATGGGCACACACATTCAAAGCTACTCCAATAACAACCATCAGGGCAAGTAGGTGTTGAATAGGATGGATCAGCAACACATTGTCCATTAAAACAGACGTATCCCATTATACAACTTATCCCACAACAAGGATTGTTACTCCCATTACAGGGATTTGTTCCTCCTCCACCTTGACAATTTGCAGCTTTTATGAGATAATAAGCTAATGCTGCATAAGGGAAAACATTTGCAGGCCAGGGAGTTGCCATGCAATAATAGGTGTAATAGCCAACCATGGAAAGATAAAAAGCGCACTCTGCAAAAGAGGAGTTATAAAGAATACTTGAGTTAGATTTAATTTGTTCCTCTACATAGATTTTAATGTTTTGGGTGTATGCTTTACCAGTAGATGTATTAATTAAGAATTCCAGAGCGGACAAATGAAATAAAATGTTCTTTAACGAAGAATAACTAAGATTTTCATAATAGCTTTGTAAAAGTTGCTTTTTGTAATCTCTTATGAAATCCATGGATTTTATATTTAAGCCATGCTGGATTACATAAGAGTTAATGTAATCCACTTCATGAATAGTGATTTCATCTAATTCAGATTTACTGTCCGCTTCTGAAGACAAGACATTAATTTTTTTGAAAGCATTATTTACATTAAAAAACTTTTTGTGAGATATGGCATAATTGAAGAATAGTTTGGTTTGATTGCTCACGGAGAGATCGCTATTGTAATTCTTATTTAAATAGTTAAATACGTGAATTAATTCAGGATCAGTGTAATTTTTGTTTAAAGTTTCAATTTCAGGTGTGCATGTGAAGGTGCACGACAATAAAATACTAACAATTATTAAATTTTTAAAATAAGGTGGATCAATAAATAGAAAATAACCATCATTTAAACGGTTTATT